>JBBPII010000015.1:0-34011 GCA_038040385.1 Candidatus Gilichinskyi gelida | reverse complement strand
GGCAGCGCGCCCGGCACCCCCGGTCGAGGTACCGGGCGCGCTGCCGCGCGCCCCTACACGAGACCCAGGCCTGTAAACTCTCCGCATTGTCTGAGCGCAGAGCCCTCCTGACAGTTCTCGGCCTGACCTTCGGCCTGGCCGTGACCGTCGGCAACATCATCGGGGCCGGCATCCTCCGCACGCCGGGTGAGATCGCGTCGCGGCTTCCCACCTTCTGGCCCTTCATCTCCGTCTGGATCATCGGTGGTCTCTACGCCCTCCTCGGCGCGAACGCGCTGGCGGAGCTGGGGACGCGAGTGCCGCGCTCGGGCGGGCAGTACGTCTTCGTCCGACGCGCCCTCGGCGATTACGCGGGGCTGGTGGTCGGATGGAGCGATTGGGTGTCGACGTGCGGGACGACCGCGGCGGTTTCCATCGTCATCGGCGAGTACGCCGTCGTCCTCTTCCCGCAGTTGCGCGCCGTGGAGGCCATCTCGCTGGCTACCATCGCCGCGCTGACGCTCGTGCAGTGGATGGGGGTGAAGTGGGGCGGCTGGATGCAGGACGTGACCAGCTTCCTCAAGGCGCTGGCGTTCCTCTTCCTGATCGCAGCCTGCTTCTGGCTCGGCGGGCGCAATCCGGCGGCGGCGAGCATCGTGCCGCTGCACGACGCGTCGCTGCTCCTGGCGTACATCGTCGCCCTGCAGGCTGTGATTTACACCTACGACGGCTGGACGGCGATCATCTACTTCTCGGAGGAGGTGAAGGAGCCGCGAAAGAACATCCCGAGGTCGATGTTCGGCGGCGTGGTGAGCGTCATCGTCATCTATCTCCTTCTCAACGTTGCGTTTCTTCGCGTGGTGCCGCTGGGCAGCATCGCCGGGCAGAACCTTGCCGCGGGCGTGGTCGCGCACCATCTCTTCGGCCCGTACGGCGATACATTGCTCCGATCGCTGACCATCCTGGCCCTCCTCAGCGCGCTGAACTCGAACGTGCTGATGGCGCCGCGCGTGCTGTTCGCCATGAGCCGCGACGGCCTCTTCTGGCGCGGCGCGACGGAAGTGAACAAAGGGGGGACGCCCGACGTGGCGCTCCTTTTCAGCAGCCTCCTCGCGGCGGTGTTCGTCGTCTCCGGACGCTTCGAGCAGGTGATCGCGGTGCTGGCGTTCTTCTTCGTGGCCATGTACGCGTTGTCGTTTATCTCGCTATTCGTGCTGCGGCGCGCGTCGTTGACCGTTGACCGTTGGCCGTTGACCGAAGAAGGAGCCTCGGCCAACGGCCAACGGCTAACGGCGAACGAGCCGTACCGTGCCAAAGGCCATCCCTTCACCACCGCCATCGCCCTCCTCGCCTCGCTCGCGTTCCTGGTGGGCGCGATCGTCAGCGACACCCGCAATTCGATTTACGCCCTGATGGTTCTCGCGCTGACCGTTCCGCTGTACCTTCTGGTGAAACGACGAACCACCACCGAACCGCGATGAACGACTACCGCTTCGACTCCAACCTGGCGCGCGCCGCGACGATCCCGTCGCGCTACTACGTCGATCCCGCGGTGCTGCAGAGCGAGCACCGCAGTCTCTTCGCCCGCACCTGGCAGCTCGCCGGCCGCGCCGAACAGGTGCGTGGGGCCGGCGCCTTCTTCACCACCTCGGTGGCCGGCGAGCCGCTGCTCATCGTCCGCGGCGCCGACGACGAGCTGCGCGCGCTGTCGAACGTCTGCCGCCACCGCGCCGGCCCAGTGGCGAAAGGGGAGGGGAAGCGCCCCGTCCTGCAGTGCGGCTATCACGGCTGGACCTACGGGCTCGACGGGCGCCTGCTCAAGACGCCGGAGATGCACGGCATCGAGTGCTTCGATCAACGGTCGATGGCCCTGCCGGAGTTCCGCGTCGAGCTGTGGAACGAGCTGGTCTTCGTCAACCTCGACCGCGATGCTCCCCCGCTCGGCGAGTTCCTCGGCGACCTCGGCGAGAAGCTCGACCGCCGCAACTACGCCGGCTACCGCCTCGCCGCACGCAAGGAATGGCTCCTCGACTGCAACTGGAAGGTCTACGTCGACAACTACTTGGAGGGCTATCACATCCCCATCGTCCACCCCGGGCTCTTCCGGGAGATCGACTATCTCGCCTACCGCACCGAGACGCGGCGCAACTACTCGATCCAACACGCGCCGCTCAAGCGCCCGGACAAGATCCGCGTGACCTCGCCGGGCGACGAGGCGGAGTACTTCTGGGTCTACCCGAACCTCATGCTCAACGTCTACCCCGACAATTTCTCCACCAATCTCATCGTCCCCGTCGGCCACGAGCGGACCCTGACGCTCTTCGAGTGGTACTTCCGCGATCCCGACGATCCGGCGGTCAAGGACACCGTCGCCTTCAGCGACGAGATCCAGCTCGAGGACATCGCGATCTGCGAGGCGGTGCAGCGCGGCTTGCGGTCGTCGACGTACACGTCGGGACGCTACTCGCCGGTGCGCGAGAACGGCGTGCATCACTTTCACGAGATGTACGCGGAGTCGATGGGGATCGAGCGTGTCGTGTGAGGTTGCAACCCGCTACCGCACCTTTCGTATATCGTTACCCGCGCTCAAAAAACACTCGATAGGAGGCTTCATGCGCCCAGTGAAGTTTTCGATGGCTTTCCTGCTCGTCGCCGCACTCGCCTTCGCCGCGAAGCCGGCTGACAAACCCGCCTCGGCGAACGTGCCGCAGGTCGACATCCCGTACAAGCAGTTCAAGTTGAAAAACGGTCTGACCCTCATCGTCCACGAGGACCGCAAGGCGCCGATCGTCGCCGTCAACATCTGGTACCACGTCGGCTCGAAGAACGAGCCGGCCGGCAAGAGCGGCTTCGCGCACTTGTTCGAGCACCTCATGTTCAACGGCAGCGAGAACTTCAACACCGACTACTTCAAGGCGTTGGAGAAAGTCGGCGCCACGGACCTCAACGGCACCACCAACGAGGACCGGACGAACTACTTCCAGAACGTCCCCGCCTCCGCCGTGGACATGGTCCTCTGGCTGGAGTCGGACCGCATGGGCCATCTGCTCGGCGCCATCAACAAGGACAAGCTCGACGAGCAGCGCGGCGTGGTGCAGAACGAGAAGCGGCAGGGGGAGAACCAGCCGTACGCCATCAGCGAAGACCTGGTCACCGCCGCGGCCTGGCCGGCCGGGCATCCGTACGCACACACCGTCATCGGATCGATGGCAGACCTCAACGCCGCGTCGCTCGACGATGTGAAGGAGTGGTTCAAGACCTACTACGGCCCGTCGAACGCCGTGCTGGTCGTGGCCGGCGACATCGACGCCGAAACCGCGCGGCAGAAGGTGGAGAAGTACTTCGGCGACATCCCGCCGGGACCGCCGGTGGCGCACTTCCAGTCGTGGGTGGCGCCGCGCACGGGCTGGCAGCGGCAGGTAGCACAGGATCGCGTCCCGCAGGCGCGTCTCTACCAGGTTTGGAACATCCCGGGCCAGGGCACCGCCGACTCCACCTACCTCGACCTCTTCTCGGACATCCTCAACAGCGACAAAGCCTCGCGTCTCTACAAGCGTCTGGTCTACGACGATCAGATTGCCACCACGGTCGGCGCGTTCCTCGACAGCCGCGAGATCGGCGGCCTGTTCTACATCACCGCGACGGCCAAGCCGGGCGATGATCTGACCAAGGTCGAGAAGGCCGTCAACGAGGAGATGGCGAAACTTCTCAAGGACGGACCGACGCAGTCGGAGCTGGACCGAATTCGCACGCTGTGGTTCGCCCGCTTCGTCCGCGGCGCGGAGCGCATCGGCGGCTTCGGCGGCAAGTCCGACATCCTGGCCCAGAGCACCGTCTACGGCGGCAGCCCCGACTCGTACAAGAAGACCCTGCAGTGGGTGGCCAAGGCCACCCCCGCCGACATCAAGCGCGCAGCCAACAAGTGGCTCGGCGACGGCGTGTACAACCTGGGGATCGTTCCTTACCCCA
This sequence comes from Candidatus Gilichinskyi gelida, assembly GCA_038040385.1. Taxonomy (GTDB): domain Bacteria; phylum Acidobacteriota; class Thermoanaerobaculia; order Gp7-AA8; family Gp7-AA8; genus Gilichinskyi; species Gilichinskyi gelida. The sequence continues at coordinate 30,063 of JBBPII010000015.1, read as the reverse complement.
ACCTCGCGCCGGCCCCGCAGGGCGCCGACCGGAAGTCGATGCCGGAGCCGGGTGAGCCGCCCGCGCCGAAGTTCCCCGAGCTGAAGAGAGCCAGGCTTTCCAACGGCTTACAGGTGATCGTGGCCGAGCGGCACAGCGTTCCGATCGTGAATTTCGCCATGCTGTTCGACGCCGGCTACGCGTCCGACCTGGGGGCGAATCCCGGCACCGCGTCGCTGGCCATGCGCACCCTGGAGGACGGCACCACCTCCAAGGGCGCCATCGAGATGAGCACCGAGCTCTCGCGCCTCGGCGCGAACCTCGCCACCGGCTCGAACATCGATATGTCGTTCGTCAACGTCTCGGCGCTGAAGAACCAGCTCGATCCGACTCTCGCCCTCTACTCCGACGTCATCCTGCATCCCGCCTTCGCCAAGAGCGACTTCGAGCGGCGGCAGAAACTGCAGATCGCCAACATCCAGCGCGAGAAGGCCACCCCGACGCAGATGGCCCTCCGCGTTCTGCCGCGCCTCATCTTCGGCGGCACCCACGCGTACGGGAATCCCTTCACCGGCTCCGGCACCGAGCAGTCGGTGGCCAAGATCACCCGCGACGACCTGGTCAAGTTCCACCAGACGTGGTTCAAGCCGAACAACGCCACTCTCATCGTGGTAGGCGACACCACCCTGGCGGAGATCCAGCCGAAGCTCGAGGCGCTCTTCGCCTCGTGGAAGCCCGGCGAGACCCCGAAGAAGAACATCAGCAACGTCCCGTACAACGACAAGCCGGTCGTCTACCTCATCGACAAGCCGGGCGCCATCCAGTCGGTACTCATCGCCGGCATCGTCGCTCCGCCGCGGGGCAACAAGGACGAGGTAGCCATCCAGACCATGAACACCGTCCTCGGCGGCGCGTTCATCTCCCGCCTCAACATGAACCTGCGCGAGGACAAGCACTGGTCCTATGGCGCCGGCAGCTTCCTCCCCAACGCCCGCGCCCAGCGCATCTTCATCGCCTTCGCCCCGGTGCAGACCGACAAGACCAAGGAGTCGCTCAGCGAGATGGCAAAGGAGCTGCGCGAGATCACCAAGGACCGCCTGGTCACCGCCGACGAGCTGGCCATGGCCAAGGGCAACATGACGCAGTCGCTGCCGGGGGAATGGGAGACTTCGGGCGCCGTCTCGCAGTCCATCAGCGAGATGGTCTCGTTCGGACTTCCTGCCGATTACTACGAGACCTACGCCGGCAAGGTGAAGGCGGTGGTGCTCAACGACATGAACGCCGCGGCGATGGAAGTGGTGCGCCCGAACAACTTCGTCTGGGTGGTGGTCGGCGACCGCGCCAAGATCGAGAAAGGCGTCCGCGAGCTGAACCTCGGCGAGCTGCGCTTCATCGACGCCGACGGGAATCCGGTGCAGTAGTCGCGACCCTCATCCGCCGCTTCGCGGCACCTTCTCCCGCAAGCGGGAGAAGGAACTTCAGGGGCCCTCTCCCGCGTGAGCGGGAGAGGGTGCCCGAGGGGCGGGTGAGGGTGCTGCTACACTCTCCGATCAATGTGGTGGGGGGAGATGGAGCCTAGCCGGCTCGCGGCGGAGATCATCGACAACGCCGCCGAGGGCATCGTGGTTTACGACCGCGACCTCCGCTGCCTCCTCCGGAATCGCTTGATGGAGGAGCTCACCGGCCTCCACGCCGAACATGTCGTCGAAGGGCTGCTCCGGCGTGCGCTCGACGGCGAGACGGTTACCGTCCCCGACACGCTCCACGGTGCCCGTTGGATCTCCGCCGTCTACCGGCCGCACGACGAGGGCGTCATCGGCCTCATTCGCGACATCACCGAGCGGAAGAACGCCGAGCAGCAGATCGAGTATCAGGCCTACCACGACGCGCTCACCGGCCTCGCGAACCGCCGGCTTTTTCAGGAGCACCTCACGCTCGCCCTGGCGCTCGCGGCGCGGCGGCAGCGGAACGTCGCGGTCCTCTACCTCGATCTCGATCACTTCAAGATCGTCAACGACACCCTCGGCCACACCATGGGCGATGCGCTTCTGCGCCTGGTCGGCGTGCGCCTCAAGGAGTGCGTGCACGACGGCGACACCGTGGCCCGCGTCGGCGGTGACGAGTTCACCATCGTCCTCCAGGACCTGGAGAAAAAAGAGGACGCCGCCGTAGTGGCGCAGAAAGTCCTGCACGCCGTCGCCGCGCCGATCGAGCTCGACGGCCATCGCCTCTACGTCACGGCCAGCGTCGGCATCACCGTCTTTCCCGACGACGGCGCCGACGCCGAGGAGTTGCTCAAGAGCGCCGACAACGCCGTGTATCGCGCCAAGGCCGAGGGGCGGAACACCTATCAGATGTCGACGCACGAGCTCAACCTCGCCATGCGCGAGCGTCTCACGCTCGAGAGCGGACTGCATCAGGCCATCGAGCGCAACGAATTCGTCCTGCACTACCAGCCGCAGATCGACGTGCGCAGCATGAAGATCGTGGGGATGGAAGCGCTGCTGCGCTGGAACCATCCCGAGCGCGGCCTGCTGCTGCCGGAGGAGTTCATCAGGGTTGCCGAGGAGCGCGGGTTCATCATCCTCATCGGCGATTGGGTCCTGCGGGAGGCCTGCTGGCAGGCGAGGCTCTTCCGCGACAAAGGCTTCCCCGATTTCCGCGTGGCGGTGAACCTTTCCGCGCGGCAATTCAAGGACCACTCACTGGTGGAGAACGTCGCCACGGCACTGCGCGAGGCCGGGCTCGAGCCGCGCTGCCTGGAGCTGGAGATCACCGAGAGCGTGGCGATGGAGAACGTCGAGCTGACCTTCGCCGTCCTCACCGCGCTGCGCAGCACCGGCGTGCGCATCGCCATCGACGACTTCGGCACCGGCCACTCGTCGCTCGGATACCTGAAGCGGTTCCCCATCGACGCCCTGAAGATCGATCGTCACTTCGTCGAAGATCTTCCCGACGGCTTCGAAGACGCCGCCATCGTCCGCGCGGTGGTGCAACTGGCCCACGGCCTCGACCTGCGCGTGGTGGCCGAGGGGGTGGAGACGCAGCAGCAGCTCGATTTTCTGCAGCATCACGCCTGCCGCGAGATGCAGGGGTACCACTTCAGCTATCCGGTGCCGGCGGGGGAGTTCGAGCGGCTGCTGGAAAGCGCGACCCTCACCCGGCCTTCGGCCACCCTCTCCCGCTGACGCGGGAGAGGGGCCAACGCAGTCCTTCTCCCGCGTGAGCGGGAGAAGGTGCCGCGAAGCGGCGGGTGAGGGTGTCATTTCGCCGCCAGGTTCGCCGCGAAGTACATCGGGTCGTTCGATTCGTTGTCCAGCATCGCCGCGTAGGCGCCGATCATCCCCTGCAGCGGCGTGATGCGGATCTTCACCGGCAGGGCGTCGTGGCGCAGCGAGCGCGCGCGGAAGACGTCGTTCAACTGCGTGCCTCCGGTCGACGGGACCGGCGTCTCGAAGCTGTCCAGCATCTCCTCGTCCGAGCCGATGATCTCGATGAGGGCGCGCGGCGCGGTCGTGGAGAAGCTGGCGGCGATGTCCACCAGCCCGATGTTGGTGCGGAAGCGGTTGTCGAGCGCCGTGCCGAGGATCTCCAGCGTGTCGCCGGGCATTACAATGGACTCCAAGCGCCGCAGCTGCCGGCACGAGCACGACGCTGATAGCGAGTCACGGCCGACGGCTCGACAGAAATCATCACCATCCCGGCGAACATCCGCTAGGGAAGCTCTGCACAGGTCGATCTACAGAGAACTCCGGGCATTTCGACTGTCGGCAAAGTGGTGACACGCGGTTTGATGACTCTTTCAGATCCTGAATGGAGGCCGGCGAGAGTTGATTGGAGGCTTAGCCGGTCAGACGAGGCACCTGGCCGGCTGCGGGACGATGTACTTCCGAACCAGGTACAGGTTCGCGAGGGCGAAGGTTGCGAAGGCGCGGGTGGTGTTCTTGAGCAGGCCGCGGTATCGGACTTTCGCGAAGCCCCACAGGCGCTTCACGATGCGGAAGACGTGTTTTCCCCGGGCACGCGTTCGCGAGCGGCTGCGGTTGATCTTCCGCTGATGCTCGCTCAGAGGCCGGTGGAAGTTGCCGCGCCGATTGACCCGGTACCGAACCCCTGCCGCGCGGAAGTGCTGTCGGTCCGACTCTTTCCTACGCCTGATTGCCGAAGATCTCTCGCTCCTGCCCATGCAGCAGCCCGTTCAGTTGCGTTTTGTCCGCGACGGCAGCGTGCGTGGTCCTCAGACTGTGCACCACGCCCCGCTTGTCGGTTCCAACATGAACCTTCATTCCGAAGTGCCAGGCATTGCCCTTCTTGGTCTGCCGCATCTCCGGGTCGCGCTTCTTGTGCTGTTCTTCGTCGAACTCGGCGCGGCGATGATCGTCGCATCCACGATCGTCCCCGATTTCATCAGCAGGCCCTTCTGCTCGAGCAGATCCTTGATCTCTTCGAACATCGCTTCGGCCAGACCGTGCTTCTCGAGCAGGTGTCGGAACCTCAGGATCGTGCTCTCATCGGGGATCGCGTCGTCTGACAGCTCCACTCCGGCAAACCGGCGCATCGATTCGCGGTCGTAGATCGCGTCTTCCACCTGCGGGTCCGACAGGTCGAACCAGATCTGCAGAAAGTAGATCCGCAGCATCTTCTCCAGCCCCAGCGGCTGCCGCCCTCGTCCTGCTTTCGGATAGTGCGGCTCGATGAGCGCCATCAGCCGACTCCACGGGATGATCTGGTTCATCTCTCCGAGGAATCGCTCTCGCCGCGTCACCTTCCCCTTTTCTCTCCACGCCAGTCCCGCGAACGTCTGCTGCTTTCCCATGTCCTCAGTATCGCTGCGAACCGTGTTTTCCACAGCATCAGCCCCGACTACTTGTACAGAGGTTCCCTAACGCTCGGAACGTAGGTCAAACGCGTGGACGTGGGTCGGACCGAGTTCGACCCACGTCGTTGCCGTTACGTCGCAGCGCGTCAGGCGGAACTGGTGCGCGCAGGCGTGACTTTGGCAACGACGGCGCTCACTACGAATCCGATAAGTAGAAGCACTCCGAGCGGCCAGACGTAGTGCCATATCGGGCCATGTAGCGCCGATGGATTAACGATCACTACGAGATAGGTGTCCAAAATGATCGTAGCGAGCATAAAAGCGGCCAGAGAAACGCCGAAGCGAGCCCGGAAAGACGAGACGAGCGGGTGTGAGTAGAAATAAAACGAGACCGCCGTGATCAACAAGCCATATGGCAGAAAGATCATCTGCCCTCGCCGGCTCAAGAATGTCGTCAGAATCAGCGCAGCGCCTCCGATTATGCCGATCAATGTTGCAAAGAGAAAAGGGCGAACCGAGCGGGATTCGTTCATGATGTCAACCGTGTCCGTAACTGCATTTGCTGTTGCAGTCGTACCGCCATAATGTTCCGCATCCTCCGTCGGTGCTGCGGTAACAGGTTACCCCGCCGATTCCGCACGTGGAAAATCCCCAACACCAGTCGGATTCCGTGGAGCAGGTACACTCCGACGGTAGCAGCGGTACAGGTTTGAGTCCGCGGCTCAGCCCCTCGGCCTGAGGGGCACTTCCAGCGCTTGTAAGGCCGCCTGCTGCAACAGCCGGGACATCGCTCGGGCCCAATTGGGCAAACGCCTCGGCCGCGAGATCGTGCGGAAAGACAGCTCTTGTCTTTTCCTCAAATTCTCGAAGCGGAGCACGTACAAGACTCTCCCAATTAGGATTCGAGATGTCAACCGAATACATTGCAGGCGAAGAAAGCGCGATCGCCTGGCCAATTAACGCCTTCTGCTCGGACGTCAGTTGGTGTTCCGCTGAGAATCTTTCGAGGTGAATTGTCCAGAGCGCCGCTTTCGCCATCGGTGTCAGCCCGTGAAATACGACCTTGCGGTCCGTGACCGGCATTGTCGCCAGAACGCCATAGAGCGTATCCATCGCCTCACGTTCGGCAGTTCGCGGCCGGTCGCCTCCCGGCGCAGCAGCATTCAGGGAAGCCGCCGCAGACAGGATCAGAAGGGCGACCAACATTCTGCGCATCAAAGTTCTCCTTTGGGCACTCAGGCCTGTAGCAATGAAGGTAGACTCAGCAGTTACATAAGTCAATAGGTAACTAAAGGTGACGATTAGTTATGTTGACCCCCCTACCCGAGCCGCGCCGATCGAGCTCGACGGGCATCGCCTCTACGTCACCGCCAGCGTCGGCATCACCGTCTTCCCCGACGCCGGCGCCGACGCCGAGGAGCTGCTCAAGAGCGCCGACAACGCCATGATTTGACATTCGCCGTCCTCACCGCGCTGCGCAGCACCGGGGTGCGCATCGCCATCGACGACTTCGGCACCGGCCACTCGTCGCTCGGATACCTGAAGCGGTTCCCCATCGACGCCCTGAAGATCGATCGTCACTTCGTCGAAGATCTTCCCGACGGCTTCGAAGACGCCGCCATCGTCCGCGCGGTGGTGCAACTGGCCCACGGCCTCGACCTGCGCGTGGTGGCCGAGGGGGTGGAGACGCAGCAGCAGCTCGATTTTCTGCAGCATCACGCCTGCCGCGAGATGCAGGGGTACCACTTCAGCTATCCGGTGCCGGCGGGGGAGTTCGAGCGGCTGCTGGAGGGGGCGGCGGGCGCGCTGGGCGCGCCCCTACAGGAGGCGAGGTAGGGGCGCGCGGCAGCGCGCCCGGTACCTCGTGAGTCATTTCGCCGCCAGGTTCGCCGCGAAGTACATCGAGTCGTTCGTGTCGTTGTCCAGCATCGCCGCGTAGGCGCCGATCATCCCCTGCAGGGGCGTGATGCGGATCAGTACCGGCGTGCCGTCGTCCGGCAGCGCGCGGGCGCGGAAGAGGTCGTTCAACTGAAGGCCGCCGAGCGATGGGATGGCCGTCTCGAAGCTGTCGCGCGTCGCGCCGTTGGCGCCGACGATCTCGATCCGTGCGCGCGGCGAGAATGAGAACGACGCGGTCACGTCGACCAGTCCGATGTTTGTACGGAAGCGGTGGTCGAGCGCGGTGCCGAGGATCTCCAGCGTGTCGCCGGTAGTGGCGCTTTGGAAGCTGTTGAGCGGCGGCATGAGGAACCCGTACGTCCCGCCGTTGGCGTCGACCGTATAGGTGCGCGACGTGACGCGGACGCTGGGATCGAGCGTCGTCCCCTGCACCGCGATGCGCAGGCGCGCTGTGCCGCTGCGATTGAACGCCGTCTTCAGCACGTCGGGAAACATGCGCGCCTCGAGCGGCCCCAGCCAGAACGTCAGGGTGGCGAAGTCGGACGAAGTCCAGGAGCGCATCTCGATGGTGACGGACTTCCAAAAGTTCGACTGGTTGTAGAGGAACAGATCGCTGCGGAACTGCGATCCGTTGGCCCCTTCGAGGTGCCCCACTACCGGGATCGTGCGCACCATGCCGGCGGAGAGGTCGGGAGGGAAGAACGTCGGGTCATTGGTGCGGTTGTCGACGGTGAAGAGCGACACCACGGCTTCGCCGCGCGTCGGCGTCACCGCCAGCGCTCCGATGGCCTGCGACGACAGGCCGAGGAGATAGCTGAGGTTGTTGCGCTGCAGCACACCGAAAGGGGAGGTCTCCGTCGGCACGCTGGCGATCGACAGCGCACCATTCGGCCCGTTCGCCGAGAACGCGGCAGCCACGCCGCGGCCGGAGACGTCGGTCAGGAAGAGGTTGGTGCGGAAGCTCGGCCCCTGGAACGCGCCGGAGAACGTGACGGGGAACCGCGCGCTCGACGCGGCGTAGACGTCGATGGCATTCATGCCATAGCCGTACGTCCCTTCCGCCCCGTTCGCCGACTGCGTGTACGTCCGCCCGGTCGCGTTGATCGACGCGCCTCCCTCGGGATTGATGAACAACGCGCCGACGCCCCCTTCGATGTGGAACAGCTCCTTCGCCGCGTCGGTGACGAGGCGGAGCTCGCGCGGCGCGAGCCGTAGCCGGACCGTATTGGTTGCCGACGCCGTGACCGCGTCGCCGGCGGCGACGAAGCGAAGCGTCACATGCACCGCTACGTCGTTCGGGTTCTGGAACGTCACGTCGGAGCGCCACAGGCTGCCGAACGCTCCCGCCGTCCGTCCGAAGCCGGGGAGCACCAGTCGCTGCCAGGTCGATCCGCGCACCACCCCCCACTCCTGCACCACCTCGCCGCCCCCGCCGCCGCCGGCAGAGATGCCGCAGCCGCATCCGGGAGTGATGGTGCGGCCGCCGTCGAAGACGAACGGCTCGCCTTTCTCGAGGCCGTCGACGTCGAGGTGCACAAACCCTTTGTCGGAGGACTCATTGAGATACAGCTCATCGTAGAACTTCGGCGCCGGACTGCCGATGCGCCAGACGGCGAGCGCCGGATCCTTGAAGGTGACCAACGCGTCCGGCCCGCGGCGTGGGCGGTGGACCTGGATCAGGATCTTGTCGGAGGTTGGTGCGGGGAGGATCGCTTCCACCTCCGGCGCGGTGATGTCGCTCCACTGCTCGACGAGCCCGCGTTGCAGTCGATCGACATGGTTGAGGAGCCGCGTCGGCTGGCCCGTGCGGCGCTTCACGATCCAGGCGCCGCTGTAGTCGTTGGTCGGAACGGCGAAGAACGGATTCAGCGTGTTGGTCGGGGAGGGCGGCGGAACGGCCACAGGATTGTTCTTGTCGTAGGTGCCGTCGATGAACGTGGCGATGCCGTAGAGCAGCCAGAGCGAGATGTCGTTCGGAGCCTTGTACAGCTCCACGTACGCCGCGCCGGAGTCGGTGATCCATCCCTCGATGGAACCGCCGGAGACGTTGCTCATGTAGGTCTTCGACCCGTCGAGATCGACGATGTCGATCTCGTCGCCGACGCGGACCAGGAAGCGGCGGCGGTCGTCGTCGGAGCCGGCCAGCGAGATGCGTTGAGAGGATGGCGTGACCAGCAGGTCCTTCGCCGTGCCGTCGGCTCCGATGGCCACGAGGTGCCAGCCGTTCGTGGCGAGGCTCACGGCGACGAACGGATACTCCCGCGTGCCGATGCGGATGTTGCTGTAGCGGCCGCGCGCGTACCACCCGCCCAGGTCGACCTGCGGGGAGTTCGGCACGTACGCCCCGGCGACCTGCACTTTCTTCCACGTCTGGCCGCCGTCGACGCTGAGGTTCCACGCCGCGCTGGTGACCGCGAGGATCATCGGCGGCTCGCCCGGCGGTTCGCGCATGGCCACGCCGGTGAAGCCGAGCTCCGAGTTGTTCTGCGGAAAGATGACGCGCGGCTCTTCTTCGCCCTTCGAGTCGTAGAGGACGATCTGGCCCCACATCATGCTGGTGGATGGCGTACGCGTCTCCACCAGCGCGAAATGCCGGTTGAGGCGGTGCCCCATGGCGGGGACGCTGATACGGTCGGAGTACGGGGCGTAGGAGATGATGCGGGCGGAGGCGAGGGAGGCGGCGAGGAGGAGCAAAAGCGATATCAGCGGGAGGCGGCGGGGCATGGGGACCTCCTATTCGTATGTTGTTACAGCCTATTCTGTATGCTGTTACAGCATATTTAGTCCTGGATTGGGATTTGGCAAGGGGCGCGGCCACCTATTACGGTAACGGCCGCAGAATCCGCCGGGCGGCGCGGCGGCCGCTCTCGATGGCGCCCGCGACCGTGCCCGTCTGGTCGCTGGTGGCCTCGCCGGCGAAAAACAGCGTTCCCGCCAGCGGCTTCGCCAGCTCGCGGTGTGCGCCGCTACCGTCGACGCCGGCGTAGCTGTACGCGCGGCGTTGAAGCCCTCCACGAACTGGAGTGCCATCTGCTTCACCCGCGGCGGGAGGCTGCGCTGCGCGCGGAGGAAGTCGGCGAAGGAGCGATCGCGTCCGCCGCGGATGCGGGAGAAGACGTCGTCCATCACTTCCCAGAAGTTCGCGACGCGTTGCCATTTCCCGCCGCGCACCCACCAGTGATCGTCGGGCAGCTCGTAGGCCAGGAGCGCCGCGGCGTCGACGATGTCGAAGGTCTCCGCCGCCTCGCCGTGGATGAACTCCGCGCCGAGCTCGATGGGGAGCGCCAGATCGGGTTGGTGGAGAGTGAAGATGCGTCCGCCGATGCGGTCGCGCGCTTCGATCACGGCGACGCGGCGGCCGGCGCCCGAAAGCTCGCGCGCGGCGGCGAGTCCCGCCGCGCCGGCGCCGATCACCAGGGTGTCGTAGCGGTTACTCGCGGACGATCTCCGACCACGGGAGCTTGCGCACGGCGACGACTTTCTCGTCGATGTCGCGCTGCGTCGCCCGATCGCCGAGCACTCGGCGAAGGTAATCCACCTCGGGGGAGACCAACTTGTTGTGCTTGGGGAGGAGGCGGGTGGCGGCGTTCTGCAGGTTGCGTTCGGACACGGTGATCATCTTCGGCGCTCGCGTGACCTTATCGCTCATGTGAAATTTCAACGAACATTCGAGGTCCACTTAATCCACCAGTTGAGTCTCACCGTTTTCGAGTGATCCGTTCACGCCGCGCCGTCACCGCCCCGCGGAAGGCGAACGACTCCTGCATCAGCGCCGGCTCCTCGGAGCGGCAACGGCAGAGGGCGCAGTGCACGCCGTCGGTGTGCGCCGCGCGGGAGTGGTCGCAGTAGGGGCACTTTCGGGTCGAGTCAGCCATGTCGCGAGAGGAAACATTGCCTGATTCGCGCCAAACAGCGCGAAAATCTTCCCCTCGTGGATCGGATAGCGATCAACCCGCCTCCCGCCCTCCTGGGGAGCGTGAACGCCATCGTCGGCGGGCGCGCGCGGCGCTACGAGGCGGAGAACGTCGCAGGGCCGCTCTCGATCAAATGCGTGGTCGACGGCGTGGCGGCGTGGGAGACGGCGTCGGGACGATTCGAGATCGGCCCCGCGGGGTGGCTGGTCCTCAACGACGGCGAGGAGTACACCATCACCGTCGATTCGCGACGCCCGGTGGAGACGTTCTGCATCTTCTTCCGGCGCGGCTTCGTGGAGGACGCGCATCGCTCGGCGACGACGGCGGCCGCCACGCTGCTCGACGCGGTACCGCCCGGCGAGTCGCTGCACTTCGCCGAGCGCCTGCACTCGGACTCCGGCGTGCGCGACGCCCTGATGCGCGCGCGTGACTGCCGCGATGACGACTTCGCGCTCGACGCCGCTCTGCACGGCGTGGCCGCCGCGCTGGTTCGCGCGCGCGGCGATGTCGCGTCGCGCGTAGCCCGCCTCCCCGCGCTGCGCAGCGCGACGCGCGTGGAGATCGCGCGCCGCCTCGACCGCGCCGTCGCTTTCATCCACGGCCACCTCGACCAGCCGCTGTCCATCGCCGCGATGGCTTCGGCCGCCTGCCTTTCGCCGTTCCACTTCCACCGCCTCTTCGCCGGCTACTTCGGCGAGACGCCGCACCGCTACGTCACCCGCCTCCGCCTCGAGCGCGCCGCTGCTCTCCTGCGCGGCAGCGACCGCGAGGTGGTCGAAGTGGCCAACGCCTGCGGCTTCTCCAGCGCCGGCTCGTTCACCGCGCTCTTCGCCAGGACCTTCGGCGCGCCGCCGGCGCGTTTTCGCAAGAATGGAGAAACCGCGCCGGCAAGCGCGGGCTACCATCGCCGGCCATGAAGACGGAAGAGCTTTTCGACGCCATCAAGAAGAACGACGCCGCGGCCATCGCCGCGCTCCTCGACGAAGACCGCGCACTTCTCGGCGCGACTTCGAACGACATCACCGCGGTGCTCTTCGCCGTTTACTACGGCCATCCGGAGCTGGCGGCGCTGTTCGTCGAACGCGGCGCGGAGCTCTCGCTGGCGGAGCTCGCGGCGCTCGGCGACCGGAGGGCGCTTGATGGGGAGATCGAAAGCTACTCCACCGACGGCTTCCCGCTCCTCGGCCTGGCGATCTTCTTCCGGCATCCCGAGCTGGCGCGCGAGCTGATCGCGCGCGGCGCGGACGTCAACGCCCGGGCGCGCAATCAGGCCCGGGTGATGCCGGTGCACGCCGCCACCGCCGTCGGCGACCACGAGACCATGCGCCTGCTGCTCGCCCGCGGCGCCGACCCCAACGCGCGCCAGCAGTTGGGCTACGCCCCGCTCCACGACGCCGCCGCCCGCGGTGACGAGACGATGGTCGGACTGCTCCTCGATGGGGGCGCCGACCCGCAGGCGAAGAACGACGACGGCAAGACACCCGCCGAAATGGCGGCCGACAAGGGGCACGCCACGCTGGCCGAGCGGCTTCGCGCGCTCTAGCAGGCACCCACCTGGCAGGTTGCGCGTCTCAGTGGTTGAATATGCGAACCCCGATGCGAACCCTGACCTCTCTCCTCCTCACGTTCCTCGCCGCTACCGCCGCCGCCTCGATCACCGGGACGGTCCTCGATGAAGAAGGGAAGCCCGTCGCAGGCGCCACCGTTCGTGCCTGGGCCGCCGAGACGTCGCGCGTCTACCGGCAGCGCCTGATCTCGACGCAGCCAGAAAACGAGCCGTTGGCCACGGCGACGACCGACGACGCCGGCGCCTTCAGCGTCGACGCCAAGGGCACCGTCGCCGTCGACCTCCGCATCGAGAAAGCGGGGCGGCAGCCGGTGGCGCTGGAGACTATCGACGGCGACGAGCCGTTGACGGTCATCCTCCGCCCGGCCGCATCGCGCAGAATCCGCGTCACCGCCGAGGGCAAAGCCGTCGCCGGCGCGCTCGTGCTTTTCGGCCCGCACCTCATGGCGCGCACCGACGCCGCCGGCGAGGCTCCGCTGCTCGACGAGAGCGCGGCCTGGGTCGTCCATCCCGACTACGCCGTCTCCCGCCCGACCGCATCGTTCGGCACCACCGGCAGCGTTGCGCTGCAGAAGGGCGTCACCCTTCGCGGCCGGGTGGTCAACGCCAAGGGCGCCGGCGTAAAGGCCGATCTCTTCATCGGCGGGATGCCGGTCGGTTCGAGCGGCGACGACGGCGCGTTCACCATCCCGCGCGCGCCGTCGAACTGGTCGTCGCTCCGGGCCGTGGCGGGCAAAGAGGCGGCGGTCGCTGCGCGCAGCCGCGCGCCGCAGATCGAGCTCCGCCTTGCTCCCGCCCGCGCGGTGAGCGGCACGGTGCGCGAGGACGGCAGCGGGCGTCCTGTCGCCGGGGTGCGCTTGACCCTCGGCACAAGCGGCGATTCGGACGGATACGAGGTCGCCCTCTCCGATGCAAAGGGGAACTTCGTCTTCGACGGCGTTGCGCCGCGCGACTACACCCTCACCGCCAGACATCCCGCCTATCTGATCGAGCAGCAGCGGATCGCGACCGGCGAGCCGAGCAGCCGCGCGCTCACCGCGCGGCCGATGGCGCGCGTGCGAGGGCGGGTCATCGACGAGCAGCGCAAGGCGGTCGCCGGCGCAGTGGTGTCGCCCCAGTTCGGCGGACCGAACGCGCGGCCGAGCGCGGTCACCGATGCAGCCGGCAACTTTTCGATCCGCGTGCCCGCCGCGCCGATGCCCATCGCCATGTCGGCCATCAAGCGAGGCTATGCGGCCGGCGCCTCTCCCCGGCGCAAGTTCAAAGACGGCGAGGTCGTCAACGACATCGTCATCACTCTTCAGCGCGGTTTCCCTTTGCAGGTGCGGGTGGTCGACCGGAAGCGCCAGCCGGTGGCCGGCGCCATGGTGTACGCCGGCGGCGCCGAGGATGCGGGGTACTTGCCTGCGGCGTGCGAGGACCCGTTCCGCGACAATTGCCGTCTCACCGGCGCGGATGGCTCGGTCGCCTTCCGCATGGTGGAGGGTCTCTACACCATCAGCGTCGTGCCCCACGGCGACGCCAAGTCCATCGCCCCGAAGGTGGTCGGCGCGCAGCAACTCACCGCGCGCTCCTCGCCGCTCCTGGTGGAAGTCGACGCCGGCGTCGCCGTAAGCGGCAAGGTGGCCTATGCCGACGGCACGCTGGTCCCCGATGTCACGATTGAGATTCGCGGCGGCATGATGGGCAACCGCATCGAGCCGGCCCTCGACGGCACCTTCGCCATCACCGGCCTGGCGCCGGGGAAGCTCACCATCGCCGCCGTCACCGGCGACGGCAACCTCAGCACGCCGTCGCTGGATGTCACCGCCCCGGCATCGAACGTCGTGCTGACCATGCCGCGAGGCGGCCGCATCGAAGGGCGCGTGGTCGAGCGCTCCACCCTCCGCCCGGTCACCGACTTCGCCGTGGCCCCGAACCGGCGCGAGCAATTCTCGCCGCGCGCGCCGGTGGGGAGGGAGACGCATTCCGACGACGGCAGTTTCGTCCTCGACAACGTGGCTCCCGGCCCGACGACCGTGCGCGTCACCGCGCGCGGCTACATCCCCGCCACGCGCGCCGACATCCAGGTCGAAGAAGGGCGCGCCGTCACCGGCGTCGAGGTGCAGCTCGAGCGCGGCGCGAAGCTGACGGGCCGCGTCACCGCCGCCGGCAAGCCGGCGGCCGGCGTCATCGTCCGGCCCGTGGCCACCAACCCCTCGACCGTCGCGTCGTCGACCACCTTCACCGATGGCGACGGGCAGTACACGCTCGACGGAATCCCGCCTGGCGAACGGACCATCGAATTCCGCAAGCAGGGATTCATCACCAAGCGCCAGAGCGTGGAGACCGCCGCGGGCAGCGACTCTCACCTCGACGTCGATCTCGAGCGCGGTCGCGAGCTGCGCGGCCGGGTAACGGACAAATCGGGCGCCGGCATCGAGGGAGCGAGCCTCTCCACGTTTTCTCCGATGAGCGGCGGCGACAATGTCCAGGGCGTCACCACCGCCGACGGCGCCTTCGTCATGGAGGGGCTCGGCGAGACGCGCTACAACCTGCAAATCCGCAAGAGCGGCTTCGCTTCCACCACCGAGCGCGACGTCGTCCTGCCGCAAACGGCGCCGCTGGTCATTACCCTCGACCGCGGCGCCACCATTACCGGCCGGGTCACCGGGCTTTCGCCGAACGAGCTCGGATCGGTGTTCGTCAACGCCAACGCCGAGGGGTCGTACGCATCGGCGCAGACCGACTCGAGCGGCGCGTTCACTCTGCGCGGCGTTCCCGAGGGGAGGGTGATGGTCTCCGCCAGCGTGATGGGAACGGAACGCCGCTCGCGGCCGAAGACGGTCATGGTGGAGCACGGATCGGCGCCGGCGGTGGAGATCAACTTCGAGGACGGCTTTATCGTCCGCGGACGGGTGACCTTCAACGGCATCGCCACAGCCACCGGAAACATCAACTTCTCTCCGATGGCCCCCAGGGGCGATCACAGCGGCGGCTTTGGGCGCGTCAACGGCGGCAGCTACGAAGTCGGCGGACTGGCCGCTGGCGAATACAACGTCAACGTCAACTCGCCGGACGGCTCATGGCGCGGCAAGTACGTGGTCAGCGGGCCGGGAACGTTCGACATCGACGTCCGCGGCGCGACGCTGCGCGGCCGGGTGGTCAACGCCGAAAGTGGCGCCCCGGTGGCCGACGCGAACGTCGGCGTGAGCGGGAAGCCGCCGAATGCCTTCGGCACTGCCCTCAGCGACAGCGAGGGACGCTTCGCCGTTCCGGCACTGGGCGACGGGAAGTACACGCTCAGCGTTCAGCGCGAGACGTTCGCCCTGTCGCAACAGGAAGTGACGATCTCGGGCGGCGTGGTTCCCGACGTCGAGGTGCGGCTGGAAGCGGGGACGCCGACGACGTTCGTCGTCGCCGACGCCGTCACCGGAGTCGCGCTGACCGGGGCGAACGTGTGGGTCGACTCGGGTGGCAAGCGCGTCGGCAACGGCTTTATCCGCAGCGAGGAGGGTGTGCGCCTCTGGCTGCAGCCGGGCCGATACACCGCGTCGGCCAACGCGCCCGGCTACCCAGGCGGGTCGAAGACGGAGTTCACCGTCCCCGGCCCGGCGGTCCGCCTGTTGTTGTCGCGCGGCGGAACTCTGGTGGTGGTGTCCAAGACGTCGCAGTTCGCGCGCCTGCGCAACGCCGCCGGATACAACCGGCTGCTGCGCCTGCAGGAAGGGACGTTCGGACAACTTCCCGCCGGGGAGTTCACGCTCGAGGTGCTCGACGACAAGCAGCAGCAGGTGGTCAAGCGCCTGCCGGTGATGATCGCGGCCGGCGAGCGGACGACGGTAACGGTGGAGTGATCTCCGGAAACGATCCGCGTCCGAAGAAGACGTGCTCCAAGAGCGCCCGCAGCGGCGTGGCGCGCAGAGCAGCGCAGGCCAGCTCGATGAGCAGTGGGTGATCGATGACCCGGATCGCCTTGCGCATCCAGCGGCGGGCGAAGAAGCGGGCGCGGAATCGGCTGCCGTCGTACGCCGCGAGCGCCCGTTCATCGCCCGACTCCAGATACTCCGCCGCCACCACGGCCGCGAAGCTCGAGAGACGCAGCGCCGCGTCGAGACCGCCCGCCGTGAGCGGCGAGACGGCGCCGGCCGCGTCGCCGACCAGCAGCCCGTGCCGGTTGGCGATGCGGCGGAGGATCCCGCCCACTGGAATGAGCCCGCCGCGCCGCTCCACCACCCGCCCGCCCGCGAGCTGCGGCACGCTGCGGCGGAAGCGGTCCAGCGAGGCCGCCGGATCGAAGCGGTCGCGGTAGCCGGCGACACCGACGTGTTTCTCCACGCCGTCGTCCACCACCCAGGCGATGTAGCCCGGCGCCAGGCGCGGATCGAGAAAACAGTGCAGTGCCGGCACGCCGCCGCCGCCCACGACATCTTCCAGCCCCACCAGAAACTCCTTGTTGCGATCGAGCCCCAGCTCCCGCGCCACCGCCGACCGCGGGCCGTCCGCCCCGATGACGAACCGGGCCGCCACCCGCTCCTCCCGCCCGCCCCGCGCGACGATGGGGTCAGACCCCTCCACGCGCAGTAGACGAGTCGAGGGCATCCATGTGACTCCCGCCCGCACGCAGCTCTCCAAAAGGTAGAGGTAGATCCAGCTCATGCGCCCGACGCGGAACTCGTCGCGGGCGGCGGTGAGGGAGAGGGGGCGGCGGGCGGGGGAGTAGAGCACCACCTCGCGGATGGCCCGCCCGAGCTGCTCCTCGGGCAGCGGAAAGTCCTGCCACGTCTTGCGGACGAAGATGCCGGTGGTGTGCACGCTGTCGGCGACCGAGCCCTTGCGATCCGCCAGCGCCACACGCAACCCGCGGAGTGCGAGCAGCCGCGCGACCTGTAAGCCAGCGAGTCCAGCGCCGGCAACGAAAACGTCATACATGGCAAGTACTTTACCACGCAAAGAACGCGCCTATGGTGTCAGACCCCACCACGGCCGGTAGAATCCCGCGCGTGCTGACAATCTTTGTCCTGATCGCCCTCACTCAGGACCCAGCACTCAGCACTCACCACTCCGAGATCACCGTCACCGCCACCAAAACGAAATCGCGTTTGGCCGACACCCCGGCGAGCGTGGTGGTGATCTCGCGCCAGGCGCTCGCCAGCACCGCCGCGGCGACTGTCGACGACGCGTTGCGCCAGGTGCCCGGCTTCACCCTTTTCCGCCGCGCGGGGAGCCGCACGGCGAATCCGACCACGCAGGGCGTTTCGTTGCGCGGTCTGGGGGCCAGCGGCGCCTCGCGGGCCCTGGTGCTCGACGACGGCGTGCCACTCAACGATCCGTTCGGCGGGTGGATCTACTGGGGCCGCGTGCCGCGCGTGGCCATCGAGCGGGTGGAGATCGTCCGGGGCGGGGCCTCCGATCTCTACGGCAGCGGAGCGATGGGTGGGGTGGTGCAGTTCATCCGCCGCGCGGACGAAGCGGTGAGCGCCGACATTTCTTACGGTCAACAGCAAACGGCCGACGGCCAACTCTACGTGGCCACGACGCGCGGCGACTGGCGTGCCAGCCTCGCCGCGGACCTCTTCGCCACCGATGGCTACATCCTCGTCCAGCCCTCGCAGCGCGGCGCCGTCGATCGCCCCGCGGACTCGCGGCACACCGCCGTCGACGCCACCGTCGGGCGCGGCGGCGTCTTCCTCCGCGCCTCGCACTATCGGGAGTCGCGCAACAACGGGACGCCGCTGCAGATCAACGACACCACCATTCGGCAGCTCACGCTCGGCGCCGACCTCCCCGCGCTCGCGATCCGCGCGTACGCCAGCGACCAGGACTACCGGCAGACCTTCTCCGCCATCGCCGCCGACCGGCGATCGGAGCGGCTGACCGTCGATCAGCGCGTCCCCTCCACCGGCCGCGGCGCGTCGGCGCAGTGGTTCGCCTCGGCGCGCGGACGCCACGTCATCATCGCCGGGGCGGAAGGGCGGGAGGTGAGCGGCGCGAGCGACGAGGGGGCGACGCGCGTCTCCGGCCGGCAGCGGACCGGCGCGGCGTACGTCGAGGATGTGATGACCCTCGGCCCGCGCCTGACCGCCACCGCAGCGCTGCGCGTCGACCGATGGCGCGACACCGCCTGGAGTCCGCGCGCCACGCTGCTGTTCCGCGCCACCGACCGCCTCGCCCTCACCGCCGCCGCCTACCGCGCCTTCCGCGCTCCGACGCTCAACGAGCTGATTCGCGGGTTCCGCGTCGGCAACGTCGTCACCCAGGCGAACGACCAACTCGGCCCGGAACGCCTCTCCGCCTTCGAAGTGGGCGTGCGCAGCGGCCCGCTCCGCGCGACGCTCTTCTCCATGACCACCACCGACACCATCGCCAACGTCACGCTGTTGGTGACGCCGGCGCTCATCACCCGCCGGCGCGAGAACTTCGGCAGTAGCCGCTCGCGCGGCGCGGAGATCGACTTCGAGCAGCGCCTCGGCGCGCGCTGGACCATCGACGCCGGCTGGCTGTCGACCGACGCCAGGCTCTCCACCGGCAAGCGCCCGCCGCAGGTGCCGCGGCACCAGGCCACGCTGCAGGTGCGATTCGACAACGTCGGCGCGCAACTGCGCTGGTCCGCCATGCAGTTCGACGACGATCTGAACCAACTCCCGCTGCGCGGCACCTTTGTGGCCGACGTCTTCGCCGCCAGGCCGATCGCGCCGCGCGTCGACGCCATCGTCGCCGTCGAGAACCTCTTCGACCGTCGGGTCGAGACCGCCGCCACGCCCGTCATCACCCTCGGCCAGCCGCGCGCGGCGCGCATTGGGCTACGCTTGCGCTGATGAGCTGGCGCATCGACAAACAGACCAACGGGAAGTTCGCCATCTACTCCACCCGCATCGACGACTACATCGTCATCGACGCCGACGAGATGGAGATCGCGCAGATCTACGCCGAGAAAGGCGTGAAGGTGTACCTCGCCAGCGCCCGCGCGCAGATGACCACGCGCGTCACGCCGGTGACCGGCGAGGGGGAAGCGAAGATCGAGGCCAGCCGGCAGCGCGGTTCGACGCCGAAGGAAGGCGTCGTGCCGATCGGCGTGACGGGGTTTTCGACGAGCGACGGCGACTGACACGACCCTCATCCGCCGCTTCGCGGCACCTTCTCCCGCAAGCGGGAGAAGGACAACGTAGCCCCTCTCCCGCGTGCGGGAGAGGGTGGCCCGAAGGGCCGGGTGAGGGCCGCGGCTACACTCGACTCCGCCGCTTCGCCGCCGTCCGCTCGCTCTCCACCCATGGCTCGATGCCCGCCACCGTGCAGCGCGGGATCTTCTCGCCGAGGATGGCTTCGATCTGCCGCACCATCGGCACGTCCTGCCAGGTGCAGATGGTCGACTCGATCCCCAGCGCGGCGCCGCGCGCGGTACGCCCGCCGCGGTGCACATAGTCCTCGACGTTCTCCGGGATGTCGAAGTTGATGACGTGGGTGATGCCGGGGACGTCGATGCCGCGGCCGGCGATGTCGGTGGCCACCAGGATGCGGTGCTGCCCCTCGCGGAATCCCTCCAGCGCCTGCACGCGCTTCCCCTGCGAGCGATCGGCGTGCATGCGGGTGACCGGGTGTCCCTTCTGTTTGAGGATGTGGTACAGCCACTCGGCGTCGATCTTCCGCCGGACGAAGACCAGGGTGCTGCCGAGCTCCTCATCGAGCAGCGCGAGGAGGGCGTTGCGCTTGTCCTCCTCCTTGACCAGGTACAGCCGGTGGCTGATCCCCTCGGCCGCGCCCCCTTCGGGAGTGATGTCGATGCGCACCGGATCGCGCATGAAGTCGCGGGCGATCATCTCGATGGAGTCGGGCATGGTCGCGGAGAACATCATGGTCTGCCGCTGGCGCGGAAGCTGGCGGAGGATGTCGCGCATCTGGGGGAGAAATCCGAGGTCCAGCATGTGGTCGGCCTCGTCGAGGACCAGGACTTCGATGGAGTCGAGGGCGACGTGGCGCTGCCGTACGTGGTCGAGCAGGCGCCCCGGCGTGGCCACCACGATGTCCGGCTTGGCGCGCAGCGCGTCGGTCTGCGGGCCGAGCTTCACGCCGCCGATGAGGCAGGCGGTCTTCAACTGGTGATGCTGGCCGAAGAGGTCGAGGAAGGCCTTGGTCTGCAGAGCGATCTCGCGCGTCGGCGAGAGGATCAGCCCGCGCACGCCGCCGCCGTGGGTGAGACGCTCGGCCAGCGGCAGGACGAAGGCCGCGGTCTTGCCCGAGCCGGTCTGCGCCAGGCCGATGACGTCGGCGCCGGAGAGGGCGGTGGGGATCACCGCGGCCTGGATGGGGGTGGGATGCTCGAAGCCGATCTTGCCGACGACGTCGAGGACGTCGGCGCTGAGCCCGAGCGAGGAGAACGGTTTGTCGGTCGTTTTGACCGGGTGCTGCGGAATGGCGACTGAATGCATCAGCGAAATACTCTCACATAGACAACTATATTGATGATTAATACAGCGGCGCCGAGGACGAGCTCGAGGCCGCGGGTCAGGCCGGCGGGGTAGATCAGGGAGACGACGTAGTGCTCGACGAAACCGCCGCCGTAGCCCGCCACCCCCGCCCGCGCGCGGAACAGATTCTCATATCGCGTCAGCGGGCAGATCCAACCACCGAATTCGATCAGCACGCCCCACAACGCCGCCGGCAGGTGCAGCCATTTCAGTGCAGGCCGGCGGAGCACCAGCAGCCCGCCGAGGACGACGAACAGGATGAAGCCGAGGTGCAGGAGCGCCACGGCGTCCGCGGCGATGCGGTAGAGCAGGCCCAAGACGCACTACGTATCACGAAGTCGGGTTCTGCGCCGGCATCGATGTCGTCACCGGGTTGGCGTACTTCCCTGCTTCGGTGATGAACTCTTCGACAGTGTTGATCTCATTCTGCCGCGTGCGCGCCTTTTTCTCCTCGATGGGGTCGACCTTGCAGATCTGGTTGACGGCGTACTCGCCGAGCTTGCGGTAGCTCTCCAGTTGCGACTCGCTGAAGAACTGATCGCCGGTGCTCTGATGCGGAAAGGTGTCGTTCGTTTTCGCGTAGTTGTAAATGTCCCGCGGCTGATCCTCATAGAAGACCGGCTTGATGTAGACGAAGGTCCCTTCGGGCGCGCCTTTGCCGTCTGTGTCGGCGTAGAAGATGCGCCCGGTCGCACAGTACTTTCTGGTCTCTTTGTGCTCCTCCGCCGTTGCGCGGGGGAAGAGCTCCATCTTCTCGATGACCACGTGGATGCCGAAGTCGATGTAGATCTTCCGGATGGCTTTGCCGAGGTCTTCGAAGACGAAGTCGGCGTCGGACCCGCCGTCGCTGACGATGATGTGGCGGCAGCGGCGCAGCACCATCTCATAGAAACCGAGGTTCTCGAAGTGGCCGCCGTCCGACAGGTAGATGTAGGGATGCTTGTTGCCGGACATCCCGAGCGCCTCGGCCAGCAACGGTCTGAGCGACGACGTCGGATTGTCGAGCTTGTAGGTGGTGTCGTTCTTCGGATTGCCCAGCCACCAGCCGAGGCGGACGTTGAAGAAGGTGAGAAGGAGCGCGAGCGCGGGTGAGGAGTGATAGCCCATGTTCGGGCTGGCTGCCGCGCCGGAGATGCCCACCGCCGTGCCGAGCTTCATGCCCTTTGGACCGCCGTACTCATCGCTCGGCCGGTAGCCGAGATTGAGGCTGCCGCAGTGCAGCGGCGAGGCGGTGAACGATTCCGCCTTCCGCTCCTGCCACGCCAGGTCCTCGCCGCTCGTCAGGTTGAGACACATGTTCACCACGTGAATCGGCCGCTGCAGCGACTGAAGATCCTTGATGGGAATGTTGTCGTTCGGATCGAAACCGGTGAAGGGGTTCTCTTTGCGATCGGTGTTCGACGCGGCGAGGTAGCCGCGGATGATGCGGTCGCGGTAGAGGGCATGCATCGAGAAGCGGTTCACGCCGATGAGCCACGAGGCGAGGATGGCAAAGAGGATCGCCGCCAGGACGAGGACCGCCGAGGTGGCCAACGGCGTCTTCTCGACGACCAGGAGGTGGTCGAGGCCGTTGAGCTTGTCTGCTTCCATCGCCGGGTGCTCGATGGACTTGAGCTTCTGTTCGCCGGGTCCAAGTTCGGCGACGCGCTTCGGAGCGACTTGCGTCGCGTTGACTTTCTGCTCGAACGTCCACGACATCCGCTGCAGGAAGGCGACTTCGCTGCTCTGATCCGGTCGCGGGACGATGATGGCGCGTCGCTCCAGACAGGCGCGCAGCGCGACGGTGGTGCCGAGCGAGAGAGCGGCGAGAAGGATGAGGGCGAAGATCGGCGTCGCCAGCCCGAGGAGCATGTTCGTGATCGCGCCGGTGGTGCTCTTTTTTTCTTTTTCTTTCTCTTTTGCCCCGGTCTTCCCGCTCTTCCCTGCCCCCACGGCAAAGAGTCCGGTGACGCCGCCGATGGCACCGATGGTCCGCGGCGCGTAGTAGATGCCCACCGGGCCGTAGATGACGACCGCGGTGATCACGATCCAGCCGATCCCGGCGATGATCACCCACGCCGCGGCGCGGCCCCACCATTCGCGGTCGAAGTCGTCGTTGAACCGTCCCGTTCCGCCCACGAACACCGTCGACTGCAACAGCAGCGCGAGGATGACCAGCGGAACGCCGAAGACGATGTACGACGCAGCGGTCGAATCGCTCAGAAGAGGCACCCGTCCGTTTACCCAGGCCAGGATGTCGGCTTGTGGCATCAGGTGCCGGGAGTCGAACCGGATGAGGAACTGGTACACCATGACGGCGAAAAGGGTGCCGCTCACCGCCGCGGCCACGAGCTCCACAACCTGTTTCATCCAGATCGGCTGGGGCGGACGCTTTGGGTCGGTCTTACGGAGCTCGTATTCAGCGCGAATCTTGCGGATGGTGTAGATCGCCGATGAGAGAACGGTCCCCACCACGGCGAGTACGATCATTTTCAAGAGACCGTGTCCCCACTGGTCGAGAGGAAACCAGGCGTGGGCGATGACCAGCGTGACGGCAAAGAGGCAGAGCGGCAGGAGGCAGAGAATCTGGAACGTGCCGTTGCTGTACAGCTTCGTTTTCGGCGTGGGCTTCGCCGTGGGTCGCGTAAAACCGACGAAGGCCAGCGACCAGTAGAACAACCCGGCCGCGACATACTTGAACCAGTCGTTGGGAATCCCCAGCTGGTTCACCGCAAGGCTGACGAACAGGCGCGGGAGGGCCAGGATCCCGAGGAAGAACGGAACCAGCACCAGCAACATCAGAAGCAGGTTTCGGAAGTACGCGCCGAAGAATGCCCAGGTATCCGCCGACAGCAGTCCGAGCTGCGGCGTCAGGTAGTTGCTGTATTCGCGGAGGTGATGAACTGGTTGCGGCTCCGGCTTCAGTTTGTCGCCGGTCGGGGTGCGCAGTTCGTCGATGACCGCCTCGATCTTCCCCTTGCGCCAGGCCCATCCTGAGAGCCACGAACCGACATAGCCGCCGCCGGAGACGGTGGAGAGGTAGTCGATCTTGTTCAGGACGCTGTCCGCCGCTGATTTGCCCAGCTTCGCCAGGCCCTGAATCACTCCCAGCGCGAATGACGCGCTGCGGATGCCGCCGCCAGAGATGCAGAGCGCGGCGCGATCCTTCTTGTGCAGCAGTTCGACGACTTTGTCGAGGTTGTCCGGTTCAGGATTCAGCGTCTCACCGGGGTAGAGATGCTTGTATTCGGCAAGCAGGACTTTCCACAATGGCAGGCATTCGCTCATGGAGGGACCGCTCCTTAAAGAGCAGACGATTACCTACCGCGCGGTGTGAACGGTACGCGCCAGTTCGATCTGTCTTTCCAGGAACTTCCGAAAGCCGATCCCCCCCTCGGCCAGCTCCTGCGGGACGAGGGAGCTGGTGGTGAGGCCGGGGAGGGTGTTGAGCTCGAGGAACCGGACCTCGTCGCCGCCGGTGGCGATCAGGTCGGTGCGCGAGTAGCCGTGGCATCCGAGGGCGATGTGCGCGGCCACCGCGGCGCGTTGCGCCGCGTCGCGCAGGGAGTCGGGGATCTTCGCCGGACAGATCTCCCGCGTTCCCGTGCCGAGGTACTTGCCCGCGTAGTCGAAGGTGAAGCCGGGGTCGGTCTCGATCTCGATGACCGGCAGGGCCAGCAGTCCGTGGTCGTGATCGATGACGCCGACGGTCAGCTCACGGCCGGCGAGGAATTGCTCGACGATGTAGGGGATGTCGACGCGCGGAATCGCGTCGCCGCGCCCGAGGAAGAACAGTCCGCGCGACGAGCCGCCGGCCACCGGCTTGAGGACCACGCGCTGGTGACGCGCGAGCATGTCGCGAACGGCCTCGTCGAGCTGCCGCGGGTCGCGCACGACGCGCGACTCGGCGACCGGCACGCGGTCCTCGACGAGCTGCCTCGCTCGCTCCTTGTCGAACGCCGCGGCGCTGGCCGCGGAGCCGGAGCCGGTGAACGCGATGCCGCGTTTCTCCATCATCCGCTGCACCGTTCCGTCCTCGCCTTCGCCGCCGTGGAGTGCGAGGACGAAGACGGGATCGTCGACGGGGAGGGTGTCGAGCGCCTGCTCGAGCGTCGGCCAGATCGCCGGCCGCGATGGCTCGTAGTCGATCTCGAACGGCCGCTGATGGGCGAGCAACTCCGCCGGCCCGACGTCGTGCACCGTCCCCTCGACCGTCCAGAACCAGCAGAGCGGCGGCGGTGGAGTAAGCGTGCGCGCGACGTTCTGTGCCGAGGCGACGGAGACGTGGCGCTCGTCGGAGCGGCCTCCGAATAGAACGATGGGGGTCATGGGGTGGGGGAGTGCAAAACGGTTGCGCGGTTGCGAAGTTGCGCGGTTACGCGGCCCCCCGCAACCTCGAAACCGCGCAACCTCGCAACCTCAGTACCGCGCGCCGCACTCCGGACAAAACTTCGGATTCCCCTCGGCGTCGTGGCCGCAGCCGGTGCACGATTTCTTCGCCGACAGCGTGGCGCCGCATTCCTGGCAGAACTTGCCGCCTTGCGTCTTCGCGCCGCACTGCGGGCAGACGGCGCCGGAGACCTTGCCGACGTCGCGCGACTTGGTCCAGTCGACGGTGCGCGCCTTCTCCTGGATCTGTTCGCGCGCCGCGTCGGCCTGCGCGGCGGCCATCTCCTCGTCCATGTCAGGAGCGCAGGTCTCGCAGAGTCCCGCCTTCTTGTTCCAGCAGATCGGCTCGCAGACCCAGTTGCCGCAGCGCGTGCACTGCTTGAAGATCGGGGCGATCTCGTCGACGGCGTCCTTCAGCGCGCTGTCGTGCGCGCCGCCGCCGACCGCGCGCTGCACTTCGTACGAGCTGTCGGCGACGCTGCCGAAGATCCCGCCGAAGAGGTTGCCGGCCACGCGCGCCGCCGCGCCGAGCGTCCCGATGGTCGACGCCTTGAACGACGACATGTAGCCGTTGTTGCACTTCTCGCAATAGAACTTGAACTGGTACCCGCGATCGGTGGACAGGTCTTCGTAGTTTCCTGTAAATCGGATGGCAACCATGGCGCGGGATTCTAACGTACCGGCGGCCGCCGCCTTTTTCGTGATTCTGGCGATCGCCATGACCTGGCCGCTCGCGCCGAACATCGCGAGGGCCGTGGCGGACCCCGGCGACCCGTACATCAACACCTGGATCCTCGACTGGGACTGGCACGCGACGCTGCACCAGCCCCGGCGTCTCTTCGAGGCGAACGCTTTCTATCCCGCGCATGACTCGCTCGCGTACAGCGAGAACCTCTATGGCATCGCGCTGCTGCTGTTCCCGTTGCGCGCGCTCGGCGTCGACGCGCTCACGGCGCACAACGTCGCCATGCTGCTCGGCTTCGCCTTCTCCGGCTTCGCCGCCTTTCTGCTGGGGCGGATGATCACCGGCAGCGCGCTGGCGGGAGTCGCTGCCGGCGTCTTCTACGCCTTCGTGCCGTTCCGCTTCACGCAATTGCCGCACGTGCAGCACGTCTTCGCCGGATGGCTGCCGATGATGCTCGTGGCGCTGCTGCACTACGCGCGGCGCCCAACGTGGGGCCGCGCGGCGCTCTTCGGGGCGGCGTTCCTGATGAATGGTCTGTCCAACATCCACTGGCTTCTCTTCGGCTCAGTGGTCATCGTCCTCTCCGTTCCCATCGCCGTGCCGCGCCCGCGCGACTGGGCGCGGCTCCTCGCCGCGACGGCGGTGGCGCTCGCGCTGCTTGCGCCGTTCCTCTATCCGTACTATTCCGTCTCGAAGACCTACGGCATGCGGCGAACGGCAGCCGAGGCGCTGGTTTACTCGGCCACGCCGCGCGACTGGCTCAATCCCGGTATCGCCAACCGGTTCTACCGGCGCTTCGCCGACCTGCGCGTCGACCCCGAGCGATGGCTCTTTCCAGGCGCGCTGTCGATCGCGCTGGCCGCCGCCGGCGCGTTGCTGGCGCGGCGAGAGCGACGCCCGCTGGCCATCGCGCTGCTGTGGGTGGCGCTCGGATTCGCCGGCTCGCTGGGACTGCACGCGTTCTTCACCGGATTCGGGGCGCTCCGCGTGCCGGCGCGCTGGGCGAACATCGCGTACGCCGGCATGGCCATGCTGGTGGCGTTCGCGGTCGCTCCGCTGGCGCGGCGATGGCGATGGGCCGCGGCTGTCGTCGTGGGACTGTTCGTCATCGAGTTGCGCGCGGCGCCGATCCGCTGGTACGTCGCCGTCCGCGACGTCCCGCCGGTCTACCGCTGGCTCGCCGCGCAGCCAGCGCGCATCATCGAGGTGCCGTTCGGCAGGTTCGAGCAGGAGTACGGCCCCATGCGCTGGTCGACGGTGCACCACCGGCCGATGGCCAACGGCATCCTCGGCTTCGTGCCGCCCGGGTACCTTCGCCTCGCCCGAATGTGGCAGGCGGCGGAGATCGGCGATGACTTCGTCGACGAGCTCCGGCGCATCGGCATCGACTTGATCGTCGTCCGCGGCGAGGAGGTCTTCGATCGCGAACGGGCATGGCTGCGACGCGAGCTGGCGCGCGGGAGGCTGTCGTTCGTGCGCCGCTTCGATCGCGGGCGGTGGGGGGATTGGGTGTTTTCGACGAAGGCAGACCGTCTGAAGCCGGCCTCTACACAGGTCGAGGCGTTCCTTCGCGGTGAGTACAGCTACAACGACATCACCTTCGGCATCCTCGACTCGCCGCCTCCCGGACGAATGGGGCCGGGCGGATGGTTCACCGGCTATGCGCTCTCGCCGTGGGGCATCCGCGAAGTGAACCTCCTCTTCAACAACGGCGCGATCCGCATCCCGGCGTATCTGACGCCCGACGCGTCGGTGTCGAAGGCCTACCCCTGGTACACCGTGGACAAGCCGCGCTTCATGCGCGCCTTCAGCGAGCGTCCGCCGGGGGTCCGGCCGATCACGGACGTGCAGGTGGAGATTGTCGACGGGCGGGGGGAGCGGACGCTGCTCGAGGATCGGTTGATCGAGTGGCGATGAACTTTTTTTGCTAGGATTCGCCCCCATGCGAAAAACAGCAATCTGCCTCCTCCTCGCTCTCTTCGCGCTGCCGCTCGCCGCGCAGCAACTTCGCCTTCCCCGCCCGAGTCCCAACGCGACGCTGACGCAGGCCGTCGGGCTCACGGACATCACCATCAAGTACAGCCGGCCCGGGGTGAAGGGGCGGCAGATCTGGGGCGCGCTCGTCCCGTGGGACACGATCTGGCGCACCGGGGCGAACGAGGCGACCACCATCAACTTCAGCGACGACGTCACCATCGACGGGCAGAAGCTGCCGAAGGGGACCTACGCCTTCTTCACCATTCCCGGCAAGGACGAGTGGACGCTCGGCTTCAACTCGCAGGCCGAGCAGTGGGGCGCCTTCAATCACGACAAGGCCAAAGACGTGGTCACCCTCAAGGTCAAACCGGAGAAGGGCGAGTTCCGCGAGTGGATGGAGTTCGAGATCCCCGACATGACCACCGACACGGCGAAGATCGTCCTGCGGTGGGAGAACGTCGCCGTCCCCTTCACCGTCGACACCAAGTCGACCGAGCGTGCCATGGCCGGCGCCAAGCAGGCCATCACCGCGGTCGAGAACAGCCGCTGGCAGACCCCGCTGCGCGCGGCCGACTTCGCGTTCCAGAACAACAAGATGGACGAAGCGAAGACGTGGCTCGATCAGGCCATGGCGGTGAAGGAAAACACGCAGGTCCTCTGGCTGAAGGCCCGCATGCTGAACAAGGAAGGGAAGAAGGCCGAGGCGAAGAAGACCGCCGAGGCGGCGGTGGCCAAGGCGGGCGAGCCGGAGAAGGATCTGGCGAACGAGATCAAGCGACTGTCGGCGCTCTGGTAGTAGCAGGAACGGAAGTGGTTCGAGGTTCGAGGTGCGAATGAAGAAGTAAGAAGCCTTCTTCATTCTGCATTCGAACCTCGAACCTCGAATCTCTCGGTTCTCCCAGTAGCGCGACCGCGACACCACCTCAACCTATTTATTTGCGTGGGGGGGTAGGGATTCTCCGTCCCGCGTCACACCTATTTGACGCTCGGTCTTACGCTCGGCAAAAAGCGAATCGATCCGTCACACCAACGCGCGTTGCGCGACAGGAGAAGAACTGTGAAAAGCACTCGAACGCCACGACTCGGATTGATTCTTGTCTTGTCTCTGACCGCCGCGAACGGCTTCGCGCAATGGGTACCGGATAGTGCCGGCAACATCAACTACCCCAACGGAAAAGTCGGCGTCGGCAACGCGGCTCCCGCTCACCTACAACAGCAAGGTGTGGGACTACGAAGAGATCGCCCTCCGCTCGCTCGCCGTTCCGACGCGCCGCTCGAATGCCGGAATGGGATGGCTGGTGTCGCTCGGCCGCATCATCACTCCCGAGAATTCGACCAATACCGGGGTTGCCTGGGTGCAACTCCGCCATGCCCGAGCCCTGCAAACGAACCGACGGATCGACTTTCGAGCGCCACACGTCGCAGCTACTTGCATGACTGGCGCAGGCGGCCTGACCAATCACGGCGCTGAAGGCGACGAACGCGGACAGGGCTCGCGGGAGCTCATTCATCGAGGACGACACGATCCCTCGAGTTGTCGTAAGTAAGCTGACGACCGTGAGCCACGTACCAGCTCTTCCATTCTATGCTGACTCTCTCGAGTTGCTCATCGGGTAACGGACCAAGAAAGGTTAGATTTGCTCCTTTGATTTGCGTAAGTGTCTCGAAAAAGTCAATCGCCCTCATCAAATCATCTGAACGATATGGTGCGGCACCGGCCTGCTTCTGCTTCCAGAACTCTACGCTGCGATCGACGATCGTCATGTTCTGTAGCCATTTTCGCTTTGCCTGCTCGTGCAATGTCGCGGCTGTTTGTCCTCGGTCGACGGTCTCGCACCCGCCGACCATCGACATCGCCGCGACCATCAGCACCGTCAGTCGCCGACTCATGGCACGGGCGTTCTCATGACTGACACTACGTCAGTCGTCTTTGGGTCGACCATTACTCTCACGTCAATCATCGTGTCGTTTATCGTTTGTTCGGTGGCTTGATAACGACACCACAGCCATCCTGAGAAAGCCCCAGCTCACCCCGATGCTTTTCATACCAAGCTTCCCACCGCCTAAACGTGTTCGGAAGCTCTTCAGTCGGGATGCGCCCTGCCCAGTTCGGCGTGTCGGAGTAGATCCCTGTGACCTTCTCTAAAAACTCTATCGAACGCGCGAAGTCGTCGCCGTTGAGCGAGAACTCCGACGCGAAGGCGCTTCGAACAACGCGGGTATGGTAGCGCCATAGCGTGTCAATGACATCTGCCTCAGTCGGCACATCGGCTGCGCCAGCCTTGGGTGCCGACACGCACGAAACAAGAGCTGCGGCAACCAGAAGAACGATGCAAGCACGTTTCACGGCCGCGGCTCACTCCTGTCCAAATTAGCTTCTTGAGCATCGCGCCTCGCGGATGACGCGAAGT
>JBBPII010000014.1:0-169072 GCA_038040385.1 Candidatus Gilichinskyi gelida | reverse complement strand
CGAAGTAGGCGTCAGAATGCTGCCGAACGAACCCCGCTGATGGCGGCACTCAGGCTAACTCAGCGGTTGCACCGGACGCGAACCGCTGCGTTCGTGCTTTCCAAGTTGAGCTAGTATTTCGTCGCGGTTCGCGCCGGTGAACCGCAAAACGTTAGCCGGGACGCAGCTCTTGGCCATATGCATCGCGCATCACGTCGAGGAGCGAGTCCTAAGAACTATTACACCTGTTTCCTACAACCTAACGTAATGTTATCGGACGTTGGAAACGTGGGCAATGCGGCCTATCCCCAACGAAAGGTAGGAAGATGAAGAGTCAACCAAAGGCAGCAGGCAAGGCGGCCTCCAGACTAATCAGCGAAAGGATTGCCGGGTTGGGTGACTGGAGAGGCGATACACTAGCAAGGATGCGCGCTCTCATCAGGGAGGCCGACCCTGATGTTGTGGAAGAGTGGAAGTGGATGGGGACCCCGATATGGTCCCATGACGGGGGCATCTGCACGGGAGAGTCGTACAAGTCGATAGTGAAGCTGACCTTCTTTAAGGGCGCTTCCTTGAAAGATCCTGCCAAGCTCTTCAACTCGAGCCTTGACGGGAACGCAAGGCGCGCCATCGACATTCACGAGGGTGAGGAGATTGACGCGAATGCGTTCAAGGCGCTCATCCGCGCGGCCGTCGCTCTCAATACTTCTGGCGGAAAGAAGTCCACGAAACGCAAGTGAGCATTCTAGGGAATCCCACCCCTGAACATGTCCGACATCGGGGCCGCAGAAGTGTCGTTCCTGCCCAGGGTTCCAAGGTTGAAGATCGCCTCCAACGTCGCCAGAAGCGAGTAGTGCGAGTACTCGACGTTGGAGACGTAGCCCGTCTTCGCGAAGGGGGAGAAGGCCCAAGCGTGGCGCGAGCGCCGGGCCGGCTCGCCGGCGCGTTCCAGCCGCAAGCTGGCTAACAACGTTGAAGCGGACGGTCGCCGTCGGTCGGCGCGCTGCGCGCGCCTCCCTATGGCGCCCGCCGCTTAACGCAGGTACGTTAGACCGACGGACGTATGTGCGAACACTGGCGCAAGGTAAACAACGCTGCAGCTGATGAGCTCTGGTCGAACAAGCTAAGGGAAGAATATGCTTGACTTAGGGCTGAACCAGCGTTCCGGCCCGGGTGCGGAGAGTAGAATCGAGCTTATGCGGATGCTCCTGGCGGCTGTCCTCTCAATCGCCGTATGCGCCGCGGCGAGCGGAGGGACGGCCGTCCGACCCTGCGAGTACATACCCGGGGTCACCGTCCCCGCGGTCATGCCTGCCGCGCTATCGAGAGAACAGTCGCCCGGCGGAATCGGCGCCTCCGCGAAGCCTCACGTCGTGACGAAGGTGAGCGGGGAGAAGACAGCCTCCCAGCTGCGCATCCTTGATGGCCTGTCGAACCGTGTGCGCGACGACTACATCTACACCGACTCTCGCGTGCGCGATTGGAACGACATCGTCGAGAGCCACAAGGCCCCCATCAGCCGCGGGATGAGCGATGACGACTTTTATGCGGCCATGAGAAGCATGGTCCGAGCATTGGGTGACCGGCACTCTTTCTTCGAGACTCCGGACGAGGTGAAGAAGAACAAGGAGGAGGTCGCAGGTCGGAACAAGTTCGTGGGGATGGGCGCCTACATATCCCCCATCGAGCGGACCGATCATGCCACGCTCCTTGCCATTTACCCGGACAGCCCTGCGGCCGAAGCCGGTTTCAGGCCGCATGACGTCATACTCTCGGTGGACGGTCAGTCGTACTTTGATGAGACGGCGGGCCGGCCGCGCACGCTCGGCCGGCCCGGCACGAAAGTGCGACTCAAGATGCAGCGCCCCGGTCAACCTCCGCGTGACGTGGTTCTGACCCGTCGTGAGGTCACCGGCGTGCTACCCATCGACTTCTGCATCGTTCCCACGACCCGGATCGGCTACATCCTCCTTCCCAGCTTGGGCGACTCGACGATTGCCGACCAGGTCCGAGGCGCTTTGCAGAGAATGACCGCCGATGGTCCGCTGGAGGGGCTGATTCTGGACAACCGGATCAACAGCGGCGGGCTCTCTCGCGTGATGATCTCGATTCTGAGCATGTTCGGGAGCGGCGTGCAGGGACAATATGTGAGCCGCAAGGAGAACAGGCGCCTGGAGCTAAAGCCGGAAGACATTCGCGGTTCTCAGACCATGCCGCTGGTGGTCCTGATCGAACGACGAACCGCGTCCAATGCGGAGATCATGAGCGGTCTGCTGGGTCTGTCCGGCCGGGCTACGCTGGTCGGGTCACCTACGCAAGGCAATGTGGAACAGTTGAATTGGTTCGGGTTCGAAGATGGGTCACGGGCCTGGCTGGCCATCAGCACGTTCGCGCCGCGCGGGATGAAAAATGGAGTTTGGGAGGGGAAGGGGATCGCTCCCGATGTGTTCCTTCCGACGCGCTGGCACTTGTTTACGGAGGCCACTGACCCGGGGATCTCGAAGGCGGTGGAGCTGCTGAGAAAATAAAACCGGGCATGCGCGAGTGTGGCCGGTGAATGAAGGGGTAGATCTTATCGTTCTGTTGCGGACATGAATGGACCCCCTGCGCGCGGTCTAACTGTTGCGTCTCAGGACGTTGTTCCCATCCAGGCGACTGATCGGCGCATTGTACGAAAGAGCTGAGTGAGCTCGGTGGAAGTTGTAGAAGTGAAGGTACGGCGAGAGCCAGCGCTTGCGCTCGGCCGATGAGGTGTACGAGAACCGGTAGGCCCACTCGCGAAGCAGCGTCTGGATGAAGCGCTCGACTTGCCCTTGGTCTGCGGACGATGGGGTCTGATCCTCAGGTGCAGACGAGCAGTGCAATGCGCTTCATTCGTGTTCCTTTCGGCAAACGATGAACGATGAACGATGAACGATGACGGTAGGATCATCGTTCATCGTTCCGCGTTCATCTTTCACCGTATGTACCCCAGCGATTTCAGATTCTCGTAGTACTCCTGGTTGACCTTGACCGTCGCCTGCCCTTGTTCGCGGGCGCCGTACGTTGCGATGCGCTGCGTCTCGCCTGCCAGCGCGCGGCCGGGCATCTCCGCCGAGGGCGGGAAGCCCTCCAGCGCGCAGAGTGTAGGCGCCAGGTCGAGCGGCGCTGCGTTCTGCGCCAGAAACGTGTCGGCGATGACGGCGCGGCCGGCCTGCCGGTCGCCCGGCAGACCGATCAGCATGACGTCGTATCCCCGGCCACGCATCGCGCCGACCACCGCCGCCACGCCGTCGAGCGCGCGGACCGACGAGGCCAGGCGCGCCGAGGGGTCGAGCGGGAGGCGGTTGAGAATGATGTCGAGGGCGGGGAGGTAGACGGTGGCCACGCGCGGCTTGTCGCGGTCGACGGAAGCGAGGAGGTGCGCGGCGGCGACCGCATCGACCGCGGCGGCGTCGCCCTTCGCCGCGGCGAACACGGACTCCTGGCCGACGGAGTCGAGCGCGCCGTCGCGCCGCGTCTCGGAGGTCCACCAGTTGACGGCGGCCGACGGCACGCCGCGCGCGGCGAAGATCTCCCAGACGTAGTCGCGGCGCCGGACGGTCGGCGGCAGCGGCTGTCGCTGCGCAAGGCCGGCGCTCTCTGCGAGATGGTGCAGGACGAAATCGGCGCGCGAGAGCGCCTGCAGCAAGTGCGCGCCGCCGCGGAAGCGGATCCCTTCGATGGCCCGCACGCCGTGCACGCGCGCCGGGACGCCGGTGCCGACGGTCGCCCACCGCTCGGCCGTCGATTCGCCCTCCAGGGGCGGCGCGGGGTTGCTTCGGCGGAACGCGTTCACCAGCGCAGGGCGCGAGCCGAAGATCTCCCACGTCAGGCCGTCGACCGCGACCAGCGCGACGCGGCGCTCGCTCGGCGTGGTCACCACCTGCAGCGGCGTGGCCGGCGACGCGCGCTTCTCCTGCGTGGCGTACGCGGGGATGAACAGCAGCGCGATCAGGACCGCCGCGGCCACGGTCATCGCCATGCCGCGCGGCTTCTGATGCAGGACCGGAACGCGCCGCAATTCGTAGATGGAGAACGAGAGCAGCGCGGCGGAGACGACGATGGTGGCCATGACGAAGAAGAGGGCGATGAGCAGGACCCCGGCGATCAGCTCCGGCGTCGAGGGCGGCGCGTCGAAGCGGTACCACCAGACAGCGATCGGCGCGGCGAGGATCGCGGCGGCGGCAAAGGAGATGGCCAGCAGCGCGCGCGGGGTGTCGACGGCGAGGGCAGGGCGCAAACGGAGCAGTAGCGCAACACCGATGAGGAAGAGAAACGAAACAGCCGCGGCCGTCACTCCGTAGAGGAGAGACATCGCGAGCGTTTCCAGCGCGGTGAGGGGATGGTTGCGAAAGAGCATGACCGCCACGAGCGGGACGACGGCGAAAAGGGCGATGAGGGCGGCGCCCTTGCCGGCGACGGCGATCAACTCCATCCAGAAGGCCCGCGACCTCCAGGGGTCGAGGGCGAACCATCGTTCGATGCCGTGGGAGAGGTACCCGCGCTCCCGGAGTTGGACGCGGAGATCGTCGACGTCGGAGGGCGACACGGGCCGGAATATAGCACCGGGTCCGGCGTTGTATCGCGAGCCCTGTCAATGGATTCCGAGCAGTCCGACAATGAAGCCGGCAGCTCGCAGCTAGCTGCCAGCGGCAAGCTGCTAGCTGCCCACAAGGGCCGCTTCACCAAATTCCTCTCCGGCACCCTGCTGGCCCTGACCGTCCTCCTCCTCAAGCTCAAGGCGCTGGTCTTCGTCGCCTTCGACTACCTCCGCTCCTACGCCGTCAATCCCTTCGAGGGCTTCGGCCTCGGGCAATTCGCGCTGGCCGGCGGATCGATGGCGGTCTCGCTCGCCGCGTACGCCATCGTGTTTCGCGAGTACCCGATCGCGCTGGTGTTCGGCTTCCTTCTGATCATCCTCATTCACGAGATCGGACACGCTGTGGTCATCCGAGCGAAGGGGCTTCGCGCAGGAGTGATGGTGTTCATCCCGTTCATCGGCGGCGCGGTGACGCTGAAAGACCAGCCGCGCTCCGCGTACGACGACGCGCAGATCGGTCTCGCGGGGCCGATCTTCGGCACCGCGGCGTCGCTGGTGGTGCTGCAGCTCTACAAGTGGCTCGAGCAGCCGCTGTACCTCGCGATCGCCGCCGCGGGCTTCGGCGTAAACCTGCTCAACCTCCTCCCCATCGGCATGCTCGACGGCGGGCGGATCTCCGGCGCGGTGACGAAGTGGATGTGGGTCTTCGGCGGCGGCTGGCTGATCTACAAGGTGGCCAAGCAGCCGAATCCGCTGATGCTGATCATCCTGCTGCTGGTCGCCTTTCAGGTCTACGCGTCGATCGCGCGCGAGAAGGACGACAAGTCCTTCTACGACGTCACTCTCGGACAGCGGGCGGGCATCGCCGCCGTCTACTTCATTCTCGTGGTGTTCCTCGGACACCAGACCTTCACGACCATGCATCACCTCGCCGCGCTGGCGAAATAGGAGTGCTAGGCTTACCGTTCCGTTCGTCGCCGTATGAACCTGTATCTCCTCCTTGCCATCGCCTTCGGCGCGATCACCGGTGCCGCTGAGGCCCCGGTCGTCCGCGCTTCCGTCATCCTGAGCCGCGCAGACGGCGAAGGATCTCAGGTTGCGAAGTCGGAGATCCCTCGCTCCGCTCGGGATGACGGGTCGGCTGCTGCGCGCGGCGCTCGCACGACGGCCGCGCCGGTCGCCACCGTCGACGCCCCCCTCACCGGCGCCTCCTCCCCCCGCGCTCCCGCGACCATCGGCTGATCGGCGGGCTGAAGCCCGCCCTACATGCCGGTTCGGTTGTTGCTGGAGAAAAACACGATGATCATCGACAAAATACTCACCACCATTTTTGGCTCGAAGCACGAGCGCGACGTGAAGCGGATGCTTCCCGCCGTCGCCCAGATCAACGCTCTCGAGCCTGAGATCAGCAAGCTCTCCGACGACGGGCTCCGCGCCAAGACGCAGGAGTTCCGCGAGCGCCTCAAGCCGGTGGTCGACGCGCTCGACGCAGCGAAGAAAGAGATCCCCCGCGACGACGCCCGGGTCAAAGGGGCGCAGGCCGACCTGCAGGCGGCGCTCGACGACCTCCTCCCCGAGGCCTTTGCCGTCTGCCGCGAGGCGGGCAAGCGCGCCGTGAACATGCGCCACTTCGACGTCCAGCTCATGGGCGGCATCGTTCAGCACCGCGGGAAAATCTCGGAGATGAAGACCGGCGAAGGAAAGACGCTCGTCGCCACCCTCCCCGTCTATCTGAACTCCCTCACCGGGCGCGGCGTGCACGTGGTCACCGTCAACGACTACCTCGCCCGCCGCGACTCGGAGTGGATGGGCCGCATCTACAAGTTCCTCGGCCTCACCGTCGGCGTCATCCAGAACTCGCACGGCGATCGCGAGCGGCAGGAAGCCTATCGCTGCGACGTCACCTACGGCACCAACAACGAGTTCGGCTTCGACTACCTCCGCGACAACATGAAGTTCGACCTCGAGTCGATGGTGCAGCGCGATCCGGTCTACGCCATCATCGACGAAGTCGACTCCATCCTCATCGACGAGGCGCGCACGCCGCTCATCATCAGCGGCCCCTCGGAAGAGAGCCCCGGCAAGTACTACGCGGTCGACCGCATCGTCCCCCGCCTGACGAAGGAAACCGACTACCAGATCGACGAGAAGCAGCACACCGCGGTACTCACCGAGGAGGGCGTCTCGCACGCCGAGAAGCTCCTCAACGTCGAGAACCTCTACGACCCGAACAACATGGACACGTTGCATGCCGTGCAGCAGGCCCTCCGCGCCCACACGCTCTACAAGAACGATGTCGAGTACGTGATCAAGGACGGCGAGGTCCTCATCGTCGACGAGTTCACGGGACGCCTCATGCCCGGCCGCCGCTGGTCGGACGGCCTCCATCAGGCGGTGGAAGCCAAGGAGGGGGTGAAGATCGAGGCGGAGAATCAGACCCTCGCCACCATCACCTTCCAGAACCTCTTCCGGATGTACGAGAAGCTGGCCGGAATGACCGGCACCGCCGACACCGAGGCGGCGGAGTTCGACAAGATCTACAAACTCGAGGTGGTGGTCATCCCGCCGAATAAGGCCATGATCCGCAAGGACATGGCGGATCTCGTCTACCGCACCGAGCGCGAGAAGTTCGAAGCCATCGTCGAGGCCATCAAGGAGCTCAACAAGACGGGGCAGCCGACGCTGGTCGGCACCATCTCCATCGAGAAATCGGAGCTGCTGGCGACGATGCTCAAGCGCCAGGGCGTGCCGCACGTCGTGCTCAACGCCAAGCATCACGAGCGCGAGGCGGAGATCGTGGCCC
Source organism: Candidatus Gilichinskyi gelida (assembly GCA_038040385.1). GTDB lineage: Bacteria > Acidobacteriota > Thermoanaerobaculia > Gp7-AA8 > Gp7-AA8 > Gilichinskyi > Gilichinskyi gelida. The sequence goes on along the minus strand of JBBPII010000014.1, from coordinate 161,729 downwards.
AGGCCGGCCACAAGTCGGCCGTGACCATCGCCACCAACATGGCCGGCCGCGGCACCGACATCCTCCTCGGCGGCAACCCGGAGTTCCTCTTCACTCAGAAGGCGAGGGAAGTCACCGACCCCGCCGAGCGGCAGCGCATCGAGGAAGAGATTCGCGAGACCTGGAAGGACGAGCACGAGGAGGTGATCCGCCACGGCGGGCTGCACATCCTCGGCACCGAGCGGCACGAGTCACGCCGCATCGACAATCAGCTCCGCGGCCGTTCCGGCCGCCAGGGCGACCCCGGCTCCTCCCGTTTCTACCTCTCGCTCGAAGACGATCTGATGCGCATCTTCGGCGGCGACCGGCTGATGGGATGGATGGAGAAGCTGGGGATGGAGGAGGGCGTCCCCATCGAGCACGGGATGGTCACCCGCTCCATCGAGCGCGCGCAGAAGCAGGTCGAGGGGCGCAACTTCGAGGCCCGCAAGCACCTGCTCGAGTACGACGATGTGATGAACAAGCAGCGTGAGTCGATCTACACGCTGCGCCGCTCCATCCTCGAAGGCCGCGAGGGGAAGGACTACATCGTCAATGCCGCCGAGGACATCGTCGAGTATTTGTTCGAGGTCCACTACCCCGAGGATGCCCGCGACCATCCGGACGAGGCGGAGCTCAACGCCGAGCTGTACGACTTCTTCGGCGTCGACCTGAAGGGCTGCGGCGTCGACCTCGGCGAGATGGGCCGCGATGCAGCGAAGGAAACGGTTCGCGACCGCGTCATCAAACGCTACGAGGAGAAGGAAGCGCAGATCGGCCCGGAGATGATGCGCCTCCACGAGAAGTACCTCCTGCTGCAGGTCATCGATCAGCTCTGGAAGGACCACCTGCTCAATGTCGATCACCTCAAGGAAGGCATCGGCCTCCGCGGCTACGGCCAGCGCGATCCGCTGATCGAGTATAAGAAGGAGTCGTTCCAGATCTTCCAGGAAATGATGGAGCGCATCCAGGACCGCGTGGTGAAGTACATCTGGAAGACCGAGGTGGTCGTGGAGCGCGAAGGGGACGAGGTGCGCGAGGCGCCGCGCGCCCAGCGCGCGCTGCCGCCGCAGAAGCCGAAGCAGCAGCCGATGTACTTCTCCGGCTCCGGCGGCGCCGAGTCGCTGACGGTGAAGCGGAAAGAAGCGAAGGTGGGGCGGAACGATCCGTGTCCCTGCGGGTCGGGGAAGAAGTACAAGAAGTGCCACGGGACGGCGGCGTGATCGCCCTCACCCGGCCCTTCGCTGCGCTCAGGGCCACCCTCTCCCGCAAGCGGGAGAGGGGCCAAGTTGTCCTTCTCCCGCTTGCGGGAGAAGGTGCCGCGAAGCGGCGGATGAGGGTTCCCCAATGATCGACAAGACCATCGGCTTCGTCGGCGCGGGCAACATGGCCGAGGCGATGATTCGCGGCCTGCTGCGCGGCCACGACTTCACGCCGCAGCAGGTCACCGCATCGGCGCCGCGAGAGGAGCGCCGCCGCGAGCTGGCCGAGCGATACGGCATCCGCGCCACGCCTGACAATCGCGAGGCCGCACGGCAGGCGATCGTCGTGCTGTCGGTCAAGCCGCAGATCCTCGGGCGCGTGCTCGACGAGATCGCGGACGCCATCGACGCCGAGGCGCTGGTGATCTCCATCGCCGCCGGCGTTCCGGTGGCCGCGATTCAGTCGAGACTGGCGGCGGGGACGCGCGTGGTCCGCGCCATGCCGAACACGCCCGCTCTGGTCGACGCGGCGGCGACGGCCATCGCGCGCGGCGAGCACGCCCGCGAGTCCGATCTCGACGACGCCAAGCGCATCTTCGACGCCGTCGGCGTCACCGTCGTGCTCGACGAGTCGCTGCTCGACGCGGTCACCGGCCTCTCCGGCTCCGGTCCGGCGTACGTTTTCCTGATCCTCGAGGCGCTGAGCGACGCGGGCGTCAAGGTCGGTCTGTCGCGGCGCACGGCGCAACTGCTCGCCGCGCAGACGCTGCTCGGATCGGCGAAGCTCCTTCTGGAAACGAACGAGCACCCCGGCCGGCTGAAGGACATGGTCACCTCGCCCGGCGGCACGGCCATCACCGGCCTTCACACCCTGGAGCACGGCGGCGTGCGCACCACCCTGATGAATGCGGTGGAGGCGGCGACGCGACGATCGCGCGAGCTGGGCGAAGCGATGATGCCGCGCGACACGAAGTCGTAGAATCCCCTCATGCAGGTCAATTGGTGCGCGGTCATCGTCGCCGCCGGCTCGAGCTTCCTGCTCGGCGGCCTCTGGTACGCGAAGCCGGTCTTCGGGCGGCTGTGGGGACGGGAGGCAGGGATGCTTCCCGCTGACGGCGAGATGCCGAAAGGGCCGAAGCATCCGACGCGCGTCTTCATCGCCAGCTTCATCTTCTCGCTGATCGCGGCGTGGGCATTCGCGTTCCTGCTGGGGCCGAACCCGCCGCTCGGCGACGCGCTGCGGATGGGATTCCTCGCCGGCGCCTGCTTCGTGGCCACGAGCTTCGGGATCAATTACCAGTTCGCCAACCGCAGCGCGCTCATGTGGCTGATCGACGGCGGCTACCACCTCGTGCAGTTCCTTCTCTTCGGCCTCGTTCTGGGCCTCTGGCACTGAGGAACTACGCCGCGCGCTTCGCCGCTGCCCGCTTTTGCATCCAGGTCATCAGCCAGTACAGCGCGCCGATGACCACGGCGAAGCCGATCAGGTAGTGCGACTTCTCCTTGAGCACGGTGATCATGGCGCCGGGATCCTTCATCAGCGCCGGCTGATCGCCGAGGACGCGGATTCCGAACCAGGCCAGCGCGCCGTTGAACAGCCCCGCGCCGAGGACGGTCATCGCCGAGAAGCTCTTGAAGTTCATCTTGAACAACCCGGCGGGGATGGAGATCAGATGCCGGATGCCCGGCAGCAGCCGCGCCACGAAGATGCCGCCGGCGCCGTAGGTCTGGAACCAGTAGTCCGCCTTTTCGATCTTCGCCGGCTTGAGGAAGACGTACTTGCCGTACTTTTCGACCAGCGGCCGCCCGAGCTTGTACGCGATCCAGTAGCTCCCCGCCGAGCCGACCCACGAGCCGGCCGTCGCCGCCACGACCACCAGCCAGATGTTGAAGCGCCCCTGCGCCGCCCAGTACGCGGCGGGCGGAATCACCACCTCGGCCGGAATCGGCACGGCGGTGCTCTCGAAGACCATCATGATGAAGACGCCGAGGTAGCCCCAGTCGAGGACGAACTGCATCCAGGCGGCGAGAAGGTTGTGGAGGGTCTGTTGCATGCGCGGCGCATGGTAGCGGATGATCGCGGCGCGTGACTCCCGACTACGACGTGATCATCCTCGGCGGCGCATTCAGCGGCGCCTCGGCCGCAATCCTCCTCCGCCGCGAGCATCCGCACCTTCGCGTCCTGATCGTGGAAAAGTCGGAGGCCTTCGACGCCAAGGTGGGGGAGGCGACTACCGAAATGTCGGCCATGTTCCTCACCCGCCGCCTTGCCATGTGGCACCACCTCGAGGCCGAGCAACTGCCGAAAGAGGGGCTGCGCTACTGGTTCTCCAACGACAAAGTGACCGGCCACGCCAACGCGACGGAGGCCGGCGGCTTCTATCGCAGCGCGGTGCCGGCGTTCCAGCTCCGCCGCGATGCGCTCGACGAGCACCTGCTGGCGACGGCGGTGCGGGAGGGGGCGGAGCTGAAGCGGCCGGCGAAGGTGATGGATGTGGAGCTAGGGGACTACGCGAGCACCGTCATCCTGAGCGAAGCGAAGGATCTCAGTGGCGCCGGCGGAGATCCTTCGCCGTCGAAGCCTGCCCTGAGCGAAGTCGAAGGGCGGCTCAGGATGACAGCGAAGTGGCTCCTCGACGCCACCGGCAAGGTGACCTTCCTCGGCCGCCGCCTCGGCATCATCGATCGCAACGACGAGCATCCCGTCGCCGCGATCTGGTGCCGCTGGAAAGACGTCCGCAACATCGACGACCTCGCCGCGCGGCACGGCTGGCTTGCCGCGCGGAACATCGGCTCGCGCCGCCTGGCCACCAATCACTACATGGGACTCGGCTACTGGATATGGGTGATCCCGCTCGGCAACGGCGAGACGTCGATCGGCGTCGTCTTCGACAAGCGCCTCGTCGAGCTGCACCAGAGCAAGGACCGCCCGGGCGACTTCATCGCGTTCCTCGAGGCGATCCCCTCGCTCGCCGAGCTGCTCGACGGCGCCACGCCGCGCCTCGAGGACCTGCGCTTCTACTCGCACCTGCCGTACGTGACGCGGCAGTACATGGGCAACGGCTGGGCGCTTCTCGGCGACGCGGCCGCGTTTCTCGATCCGTACTATTCGCCGGGCCTGGACCACGCCGCGTTCAGCGTCGACGCCACCGTGGAGATCGTCGGCCGTCAGACGCGCGGGGAGGACGTCGCCGCGCGCGTCGCGGAGCACAACGAGACCTTCGTCCGCTCGTATCACCGCTTCTTCCAGTCGGTCTACAAGGACAAGTACTTTTACATGGGCGAGGCCGACCTGCTCGCCGCGTCGTTCCTCCTCGACACCGCGCAGTACTACCTTTTCTTGGTCATGCCGGCGTATCGCGTGGCGAAAAAGTTCCTCTGGATGCCGGTGCTCGGCCCGAAGCGGGCGTCTCTCAGCTACCACCTGATGAAGTTCTACAACCGGCGCTTCAAGGCCATCGCGCTGGCGCGGCGGGCGGTGGGGGAGGCGGGGACGCGCAACGACGGGCGGCGGATCAGCGCGTACTTCAATCTGTCGCTCGCGCCGGTACGGATGGCGCTGCGAGGATTCCGATTGTGGCTGATCGCGGAGTTGGACAACCTGCGGTTGCAGATGAAGCCGCGACGTGTCATTCCGAGCCGCGAAGACGGCGAGGAATCCCCCGCGAGTGTGCGACCGGCGCTCTAACGGACGGGATCCCTCGCTCCGCTCGGGATGACACTACAACTCCGCCAACGCCGACCGCCGCACCTTCCCCCGATCGTCAACCGGGATCGAGTCGATCAGTTTGATGATGCGCGGCACTTTGTGCGGGGAGAGGTGCGCGCGGCAGAACTCGCGCACCTGCTCGCGGGTGATGTAGGAGCTGGCGACGATCGCCGCGGCGACGACGTCGCCGCGCGCGCCGGCCGGCTCGCCGTAAGCCTTGGCCTGCTGCACGCCTTCCATCTGCAGCAGGACCTGTTCGACTTCGCGCGGGTTGACCTTGCGGCCGGCGGTGTTGATCAACTCGCTCGCGCGCCCGGTGAGAACGACCTCGCCGGCGGCGGTGAAGTCGACCAGATCGTCGGCCACGAAGCGGCCCTCCGCGAACGGCTCGAAGTGCGTCGCGTCGTGCAGATATCCGAGGGCCACGTTCGCGCCGCAAACGACGAGGCGCGACTGCTCGACCGAGAGCGTGACGCCCTCCATCGGCCCGCCGACCGTTCCGCGCTCGACCGAGCCGCCCTCGAGGTCGTAGGTGATGCCGCCGCATTCGCTGCAGCCGTAGAAGGTGTGAATCGGCTTGCCGAACCGTTCCCGAAAGCGACGCGAGACCGACTCGGGCAGCGGCGCGCCGGCGGAGAGGAACGTCCGCACCGTGGCGAACTCGCCCTTCGCCGTGGACGCGAGGTGATCGAAGACCATGGGGATCGCTGGTACCACGGTACATTGGTAACGATTGCAGAGGTCGAGGACCGACTGCGGCAGGTAGTCGTTGGAGATCACCACCGCCGTTCCCTGCGTCAGCAGCGGCATGACGAGGTTCGAGAAGCCGTACGAATGCGACATCGGAATCGCGCCGAAGTTGACGTCCTCGGCGCGGATGTCCATGGTGGCGCAGATGTTCGTCGCGTCGGCGAGGAGGTTGGCCTCCGAGGCCACGATCCCCTTCGGCATCCCGGTGGAGCCGGAGGTGAGCTTGATGAGGCGCGCACCGGGTGGGAGCGCCGCGGCGCGGGTTCGCAGGCCAAAATGCTCGACGATGCGCGCTACTTCGCTGGGCGGCGCATCGCGGTCGATGAGGATGGCGACCAGGTTGCGCTGCATCGCGGCGACGACGGTGGCCACGAAGTCGACCGAGTTCGGCAGCCTGACGGCGATGGTCTCGCCTTCCGCGTATTGCCGCCCGATCTCGTGTGCGCGATCCAGAAGCTCCGCGCGCGTGGTGACCCGCCCCGAGTCGCCCTCGATGAGCGCGACCGCGTCGGGCTGCGCGGCGGTCAGCGCGAGGAATCGTTCAAACATCGTGGACAGTCTAGAATGAGATCACCAATGGACTTGCGCAAAAAACTCAAAGAGCTCCTGATCGAGCGCCTCAAGTTCGAAGACATGACCGCCGACGACATCGGCGACGACGATCCGCTCTTCGCCGGCGGCCTGGGGCTCGACTCCATCGATGCGCTGGAGATCGTGGTGATGCTGGAGAGCGAGTTCGGCATCCGGGTGAAGAACGAGACCTCCGCGCGGGATCACTTCCGCTCCGTCGCCACGCTGGCGGACTTCGTCGGGCAGCGTCTGGCGGAGCAGACCCCGCAAGCATGAGGTTGCGAGGTCTCGGGGTCTCGAAGTCTCGGGGTGGGCGGGACCGCGAGACCCCGAGACCCCGAGACTCCGCAACCCCGTCATGACCTTCCTCCAAAACCTCCCCCATCAAATCCCCTTCCGCGCCGCGTCGGCCGCGACGCGCATCGATGAGCGGACGATCGAGGGCACCTTCGTCTGCACAGCGAACGACACGATGCCGGCGGAATTGATGGCGGTGGAGGCGATGGCGCAGCTCGCGGGGGGATTGGTGTTCCACGAGCAGGGCTTTCTCACCGGCATCGACCGCTGCGAGATCGACCGCGCCCTCGCGCCAGGCGACATCGTGCGCTTCTTGGTCAAACTCGAGGCGACGTTCGGCGGAACGTTCCGTTTCGATGGACGCGGCTCCGTCGACGGAGTAGAAGTCGTCAGGGGAAGGTTCTACCTCGCTGATGCGCAAGGCCGATAGCTCAATTCGGATCGCCGTCACCGGCGCGGGGATCATCTGCTCGATCGGCCGCAACAAAGATGAAGTCTGGCGCTCGATCTGCGAGTCGCGCGCCGGCATCGGCAAGCTGTCGCGCTTTCCCGGCGAGACGTTTCCCACCGATATCGCCGCCGAGGTCGACGCCGACGTCGGAGCGCTGATGCCGATCGCGAAGAGGGACGCGCGGCGCATGTCGCGCAGCGATCGCCTGGCAATCATCGCCGCGCACGAGGCGGTTTCGCAGGCGGACCGCGGCGCGTCGTCGCCGCTGCCGCGCGGGCGCGCCATCGTCTCCACCGGCACCTCCACCGGCGGCCTGTTGGAAGGGGAGGAGTACTACTTCAATCGCCTGGTCCGCGGACGGAGCCGCGCGCGCGTGTCGCGGGTGCTGCAGCAGCCGACCTCCGCGCCGTCCGATGCCGTCGCCCGCGCACTCAGCCTCGGCGGCGGCGTGCTGTCGAACGCCACCGCGTGCGCCTCCGGCGGCGCGGCGATCGGCATGGCCGCCGACCTGCTCCGCGCGCGGCATACGGACGCCGCGATCGCCGGCGGCAGCGACGCGCTCTGCCGCCTCACGTACAGCGGCTTCAACGTGCTGCAGGCCGTCGACGCCAATCCCTGCTCTCCCTTCAGCGCGCTGCGGAAAGGCATCACTCTCGGCGAAGGCGCCGCCTACCTGGTCCTCGAGCGGTGGGACGACGCGGTCGCGCGCGGCGCCACGATCCTCGCGGAGCTCCGCGGCTACGGCGCCACGTGCGACGCCCACCACCCCACCGCCCCCCACGAGGACGGCCGCGGCGCGGAGGCGGCGATGCGCGGCGCGGCGGACGGCCAGAGCGTCGACTACGTCAACGCGCACGGCACCGGCACGGTGCTCAACGACGCGGCGGAGACGAAGGCCATCGTCGCGGCGCTCGGCGCGCGCATCCCGGTGTCGTCCTCCAAGTCGTACTTCGGACACACCCTCGGCGCGGCCGGCGGCGTCGAGGCGGTGATCACCGTGCTCGCGCTGCAGCATCAGCTCGCGCCGCCCACGCTGCGCCTCGACCACGCCGCCGACGACTGCACGCTCGATTACATCCCGCACACGCCGCGGCCGATGGCGATGACCACCGCCGTGTCGAACACGTTCGGGTTCGGCGGGAGCAACGTCTCGCTGCTCTTCCAGCGCGTGCGGTAAAGTTCGCCGTTGGCTGTTGACCGTTGGCCGAGCGTCACGGTCAACGGTCACCGGCCAACAGCGAACGCATGCGTATCCCGATCACAGGCCTCGGCGTGGTCGCGCCGGGCGCCATCGGCGTGGACCGCTTCCGCGAATTGCTCGACTCCGGACAGACCGCCATCGCTCCCGTCGATCGCTTCGACACTGCCGGCCTCCGCGCGCACAACGCGGCGCTGGTGCGCGACTTCAAGCCGCGCGACTTCATCGCGCCGATGAAGATGCGGCGCATGAATCTGCTGTCGCGGTACGGCATGGCGGCGGCGAAGCTCGCCGTCGACGACCGAGGCGCCGCGCTGCCGGACAGCACCGGCGTGGCGCTCGGCACGTCGTTCGGCCCGGTGCAGACCTCGGTCGAGTACATGCAGGAGTACGTGGAGAAGGGTGCCGCGCTCGCGCCGCCGCAGCTCTTCGCCGAGTCGGTGGCCAATGCGCCGGGAAGCCACATCGCCATCGAGCACGACTTGCGCGGCTTCAACGTCACCATGACGCAGCGGGAGACGTCGGCGCTCGGCGCGGCGATGTACGCCGCCGCGCAGATCGTGAAGGGCGTCGTCCCCACCGCGCTGATCGGCGGCGTGGAGGAGATCAACGAGATGGTCTTCAGCGTGCTCGATCGCGTCGGCGCGTTGGCGCACGCCAACGGCGTGATCGACGAATGCGCGCGGCCGTTCGACCGCCGCCGCAACGGCTTCACAATCGGCGAGGGGAGCGCGGTCTTCGTCGCCGAGGCCACGCCCTCGAAGGAGCCGTACGGATACTTCGCCGGCTTCGGCATCGCGCGCGACACCACGGCGTCGATCTCCGACTGGGGCGACGATGCGGGCGCGGTGGTGGCGGCGATGCGCGCCGCGCTCGACGATGCGGAGATCGCTGCCGACGACGTCGACGCGATCTACGCTTCGGCCAACGCGAACGTGCGCGCCGACCGCGTCGAGGCGCGTGCCATCCGCGCGCTGTTCGGCGGCAGCCCGCCGCCGGTCGTGGCGACGAAAGGCATCTTCGGCGAGTACGCCGGAGCGGGGAGCTTGCAGCTGGCGGCGGCGCTGCTGGCGATCCGCGATCAGACGCTTCACAAGTCCGTCGGCTTCGAAGAAGTCGATCCCGAGCTCGGCATCGCGGCGACCGACAACCGACAACCGACAACCATCAACCACATTCTCATTACCTCCCTCGCCGCCGGCGGCGGCATCGTCTGCGCCGTCCTCTCGCGGGAGGTGGCGTGAGCGAGCGCACGCTGGTGGTCATCCCCGCGCTGAACGCGGAGCGCACGATCGCCGACGTCATTCGCGGCTGCCGCGAGGTGACGAGCGAGATCGTGGTCATCGACGACGGCTGCAGCGACCGCACCGCCGGCGTGGCGAAGGACGCGGGGGCTACCGTCGTCAGCCACGGCGTCAATCGCGGCAAAGGAGCGGCGCTCAAAACGGGATTCTCGTACGCGCTGCTGCGCGGATACGGCGCCGTCATCACCCTCGATGCCGACGGCCAGCACCTCCCGCGCGAGATCCCAAAGTTCCTCGCCGCGCGCGCCGAGACACAGGCAGACCTCATCATCGGCGGGCGCTCGCATCTGTTCCACCAGATGCTTCCCCGGCGTCGCATGGCCAACCGCTTCTCCGCCTGGTCCATCGGGGGTCTTTCAGGAACCGGCGTCACCGACTCGCAGAGCGGCTTCCGACTCTACTCGTCGAACCTGCTGCTCAAGGCGCGACTTCGCACCGACGGCTTCGACCTGGAGAGCGAGGTCATCGTGCGCGCCGGCCGCGACGGCTTCAAGGTCGTCACCATCCCCATCGACCTCGGATTCGTCGACGGGCTCTCGACCAGCCATTACAAGCCTGTCGCCGACACGCTGCGGATCTTCTGGACAGTGACGCGCGCGCGATTTTTCTGGGGGTGACGCCAGATTGGGGTCGGAGCTTCACTTTTCACTTTCGCTACGTGGTGTAGAAAAAATGAAAAGTGAAGCTCCGACCCCCACTAGCTACTTCGGCAAATCGTCCTTCGACAGCGGCTTGCGCGGCAGCATCTCCGGCCGGTTCGCCGCCTCCCACACGAACGTCGCCATCACCACCGCCGCCTGCGCCAGGTCGTCGCGCTGCAGGCGCTCGTAGACGTCGTAGTTCGTATGGTGCGTGCGCGTTTCGTACTCCAGCTCGTCCTGGATGAACTGGAAGCCGGGGATGCCGACGTCATCGAACGAGAGGTGGTCGGTGCCGCCGGTGTTGCGCATGGTCAGCGTGGTCATGCCGAGGTCTTTGAGCGGCTCGATCCACGCTTCGAAGATCGGGCGCACGGCGGCGTTCTCCTGCATGTACACGCCGCGGATCTTGCCGCTGCCGTTGTCCATGTTGAAGTACGCCGCCAGCTTGGCGTGCTCCGGCTTGATGGTCAGCGGTCCTTTGACTTTGCGCATCGACGACGGGAGGTCCTTCTCGTCGGGATCGGTCGGCTCGGGCCGGGTGGCGAAATGCTGCGCGACGTAGGCGCGCGATCCGAGGAGTCCCTGCTCCTCGCCGCTCCAGAGGCCGATGCGGATGGTGCGCTTCGGCGCGATGCCGATGGCCTTGAGGATGCGCACCGCTTCCATCGCCGCCACCGTGCCCGCGCCGTTGTCGGTGGCGCCGGTTCCGCCGTGCCAGGAGTCGAGGTGCGCGCCGATCATCACTACCTCGCCCTTCTTGTCCGTGCCGGGGATCTCGGCGATGGTGTTGTACGCGTTCGGATCGTCATCGTGGTAGGTCGCCTTGACGTCGACTTCGATCTCCACGTCCTTTTTCATGTCGACCAGGCGCATCAGCCGGTTGTACTGCTCGGCGGGGACGACGACCGAGGCGACCGGGAACTGCTCGTTCGGCTTCGCCGTGCCGAGGCCCTGGACGATGAACGTCCCGAAATCGGTGTTGCCCGGTTCGAGGATGGCCAGCGGCTTCTCCTCGGCGAAGAACTTCGCCAGCGCGCGGCGGAAGTCGCGGCGCTTGATGAGCTCCTCGCGCGTGAAGCGCGGGCGGCCGGGCAGCTCGTACGCGGACAGGGCGTCGAGCGATTTGTCGTCGTAGCGCTCGAAGTCGAGCTTCTGGTGAGGTTTCAGATCGCGGACGTCGCCCTCCAGGACGATCTTTCCGCCCAGTTTTCCCTTGTACTTCTCGAGATCCTCGACCTTCTCGGCTTTCATCTTGACGGCCGTGCCGCGCACCGGGCCGTTGGTGCCGGGCGTCCAGGCGCGCGGGAGGGCGGTGAGCTGCGTGAGGTCGGGCGACAGCATGCGGACGGTGCACGACTGGAAGCTCCATCCCCGCCCGAACGGTCCCCACTGCTCGAGGTGGGCGTTCGACAGGCCGAGCTCCGTAAGCTTGTCGCGCGTCCACTCATTGGCCCGCTTCATGTTCGGCGAGCCGGTGAGGCGCGGTCCGACGGAATCCATCAGTCCGGACGCGAGGTCCATGACCTTCGAATTGCGGAACCCCTCCTGACGGATGCGGGTCTGCATGGTCAGGTCGGGGGATTCGGCGGCAAGGAGGGGGAGGGCGGCGGCGAGCGCGGCGATGACGAGTTTCTTCATTGCGCGCGGGAGTGTAGCGTCAAATATCCAGCTCGTTCCAATCGATGGTCGACGGCACGTTCGACTTGGCGAAGATCGTCGAGAGCATCTCCTGCGGGGTGTAGACGCGGACGTCGCCGAATTCGCTGGGGCGGCGCGTCTTCATGGTGAACAGGGCCCGCTGCGAGGCGTAGTCGAAGTTGGCGTGGTAGTCGTCGTTCTTCTTCTGGTCGAACATCATCTTGAGTACGTTGAGCTGATTGGCCAGGTGATCGCTCGGGTCGGGCTCGTAGAAGACGGGGCGGATGTCCTTCGGGCGGCGGCGGGGGGGCGGGTCGAGGCCGATGGCCAGGCGGAGGTCGTCGAGCTCCTTCTCGGCGCGAGTGGTCTTCGACTTCTTCGACTCCGGCCCCACCAGCAGCGCGGGGATCTTGCTGCAGTTGGCGCGGTGCACGGCCTCGCTGCGTGTGATCCACCCGAGGTTGGTGACGCCGCAGCGGGCGGAGACGTTGTGGGTAAGGTTCTCGATGAACGGCTTGACCGCCGTCTCGAACGAGTCGTCGACGCCGTTGAAGAGATTGAGCACGTAGTGCACGCGGAACTCGTCGAGGGTCTGCTGCACGGTGCGGGTGATGGGGTGGTCGCCGAGGCTGGCGGCGAGATCGTCGGCGAAGGCGTCGAGGTTGGGGACCGACGAGTCGTAGACGTCCTCCACCCGGTCGATCAGCTCGTTGGTCAGGCGCCAGAAGTCAAGTTTTCCAACCACCGTAGAAAAGAACGGCGATTCCTTGCTGAAGATCAGCCGCAGCTTGCGGAAGAGAATGGCCTTGACGATGTCGGAGGCGGCGAGGGTGGCGCTCGGCAGGTGGGGGGTGAAGATGAGGATCCCCGAATTCGAGAACGGCAGGAAGTCGATGACGTTGGAGTCGAGGCCGGCGCGCATGTCGAGGATCACGTAGTCGGCGTCGAGCGAATTGATCGCCGCGATCAGCTTCGCCTTGAGCCCTGCGCCGAAATTGGTGATCTCGTCGATGAGGTGCATGGGGCCGGCGATGAAGCCGAAGTTCGGGTAGCGCCGTTCGCGGTCCAGCCGGTCGTCGAGGTGGGTGATGCAGCGGTCGAGCTGCTCCCCTTTTCGAAAAAAATGGTAGAGGTCTTTCTGGATCGGGACGTCGATGGCGTTGCGGATGGCCGAGGTGCCGGTGTCGAGGTCGATGAGCACCGTCCGGCCGTGGCGGGAGAGGGCGAGGGAGAAGTTGATGGCGAAGGTGGTCTTGCCGACGCCGCCCTTCCCGGACGAGACGGGGATGATTCGTTTGATCGCCACTGGTAGAATCCAGCCTAACCCGAACCCAATGCAACCTTCATTCTTTCGTAAGTTCGCTCTTTTCGCGGAGTTAGACGACCGCGAGCTCACCGCCATCGCCGCGGTGGCCAAATCGCGGCGCTACGCGAAGGACGACGTGGTCTTCCACGCCGATGAGAGCGGCGACATCTTCTGCCTGATCAAGGAAGGGCAGGTGAAGGTGACCATGATCTCCCCCGAGGGGAAGGAGATCATCCTCTCGCTCCTCGGGATCGGCGACTTCTTCGGCGAGATGTCGCTGCTCGACAACGAGCCGCGCTCGGCGACCGTCATCGCCACCGAGCCGCTGGAGATCGCCACCATCTGGCGCAGCGACTTTCTGCACATCCTGAGCGAGAACTTCTCCATCACCCAGAAGGTACTGGCCGAGCTGTCGCGGCGGCTGCGCAGCGCGTCGAACCGCATCGAGTCGCTGGCCACCATGGACGTCTACGGCCGCCTGGCGCGCTTCTTCCTCGACACCGCGCGGCAGAGCGGCAAGGTTCTCGACAACGGCTACGTGGCAGTCACCCGCCCCACGCACCAGGCCATCGCCAACATGATCGGTACCTCGCGGGAGACCGTCTCGCGCCTCATCCACGATCTGATGAAGCAGAACCTGCTGCTCTCGGAAGGGAAGACGATCTACTTGCGGAAGACGGCGCTGGATCAGTTCAGAGCCGAGCTATGACGGGGTTGCGCGGTCTCGCGGTCGCGGAGGTCTCGTAGCCACACCCACCCCGAGACCGCGAGACCGCGATACCTCGCAACCCAATGCTCACCATCCCCAACATCCTTACCCTGGCGCGTCTGATCGCCGTGCCCGTGTTTCTGCTCGCCTCCCTCCGCGGCCACTACACGCTGGCCTTCGGGCTGTTCGTGGGGGCGGCGGCGACCGACTTCCTCGACGGCATGATCGCCCGGCGGTTCAACCAGCGCTCGCGGCTGGGGGCGGTGCTCGATCCGGCGGCGGACAAGACCATCATGATCTGCGGCTATCTCTTCTACACCCTGCGCGACGGGCTGCCGATGGTGCGCATCCCGGCGTGGCTGACCTTCACCGTCTTCATCCGCGACTTCCTCATCATCAGCTTCGCCTACCTGATGTACACGCGGGTGAGGGTGACGCGCTTCCCGCCGTCGTGGCTGGGGAAGACCTCGACGGTCATCCAGGCGGCGACGCTGGGGACGACCATCGCCGTGAACGCGTTCCTCCCCGGATTGCTATGGCTGGCGGAGGTGCTGTTCCGCATCACGGCGGTGGCCACGCTGGTGTCGGGGTGGGACTACGGGCGGCGCGCCGAACGGATGCTTGACCCGCTTCCGGGCGGCACCTAGAATGCGCGCCCGCGCCCGAAATACCGGTGTGGACGCATTCGTTACATCCGATCCCAAGCCTCCATAGCTCAATTGGTAGAGCAGCAGACTCTTAATCTGTTGGTTCTAGGTTCGAGTCCTAGTGGGGGCACCAACACTCACCTCGGCCGGCGAAAGTGGCGGAATTGGCAGACGCGCTGGACTTAGGATCCAGTGGCCCAAAGCCGTGGGGGTTCGAGTCCCCCCTTTCGCACCAACCCAATTCATCGTCAAAAGGCATCACATTAAATGCTTCTAAACTACGAAGACCTCTCCACCGTCAAGAAATCCATCGAAGTCGAGATCCCCGCCGCGCAGATCGACTCCGAGTCGCGGCGGGTGGCCGATGAATTCGGCCGCCAGGCGAAGATCCCCGGTTTCCGGCCGGGGAAGATCCCGCCGGCGGTGGTCCGCACGCGATTCGCCAAGGAGATCCAGGAAGAGGTCATGAGCCGGCTGCTGCCGCGCAGCTTCCGGGAGGCCATCGCCGACCGCGGCGTGGAGCCGGTGGGCGATCCGCACCTGCAGCACATCGACGCCTTCATCGAAGGAGCGCCGCTCAAGTACAAGGCGGAGTTCGAGGTCAAGCCGCCCATCGAGCTCGGCGAGTACCGCGGCCTGGAGATCGACGAGGCCAAGATCGAAGTCACCGACCACGACGTCGACAACATGATCGAACGGTTGCGCGAGCAGGCCAGCTCCTACCGCGTGGAGCCGGAGCGCGGCCTCGAGGACGGCGACTACGCCATGATCGAGATCACCACCTCCGCCGCCGACGTCGAGCCCGAGACCCGCGCCGGCCACTTCCGCCTGGGCGAAGACTCGCCGATGCCGGAGATGCACGAGCTGCTGCGCGGAAAGAAGCCGGGCGACACCGCCTCGTTCGAGAAGGTCTACGCCGACGATGCGCAGAACGAGAAACTGCGCGGCAAGAACGTTCGGCATGAGGTCGCTCTGAAGGAGATCCGCGTCCAGGAGAAGCCGGAAGTCGACGACGCCTTCGCCAACGCGGTGGGGGGGTGGGAGAACGTCGCGCAGATGCGCGAGGTGCTGGCCGCCGACATCAGCAAGCATCGCGAGCACGAGGTGCGGCGGCAGAAGCAGTCGCAAATCGGCGACCGGCTCCTCGCCGCGCACGAATTCGAAGTCCCCGAGACCCTGGTCGAGGAGGAGCTCGCGAAGTCGATGCAGAACTACGCGCGTTTCCTCGCCTCGCAGGGCATCGACGTGGAGAAGGCCGATCTCGACTGGCAGAAGGTGCGCGACGACTTCCTCCCCGAGGCCGTCAAGCGGGTCAAGCGCGCGCTGATCCTGGAGGCCATCGCCAGGCAGGAGAAGCTGCAGGTGAGCGACGTGGAGGTCGACGCCGAGATCCGCCGCGCGGCGAACGAGGCCGAGCGCGACTTCGCCGAGGTCCGGCACCGCCTCAGGCACGACGGCGGATACGAGCAGTTGCGCGCGTCGCTGGCGCAGGAGAAGGCGTTGGAGTTGGTGATGTCGTTGGCCGTTAGCCGTTGACCGTTGGCCGAAAGCCACGGCCAACGGCAGGCGCGAAGCGCCGTACGGCCAACGGCGAACTAGCCAAACGGGTAGGAGCCGCGCGGAGCGCCCCGCGCTAAGCTGCCCCGCGCAAGGAGAAACAATGGTCCTGATCCCCATGGTGGTCGAGCAGACGTCGCGCGGCGAGCGCGCGTACGACATCTACTCCCGCCTCCTCAAAGACAACGTCATCTTCCTCGGCCAGCCGATCGACGACACGGTCTCGAACCTGATCATCGCGCAGCTCCTCTTCCTCGAGGCGGAGAACCCCGAGAAGGATATCTCGGTCTACATCAACTCGCCCGGCGGCTCCATCACCGCGGGGCTCGCCATCTACGACACCATGCAGTACGTGAAGCCCGACATCCAGACCATCTGCCTCGGGCAGGCGGCGTCGATGGCGGCGGTGCTGCTGGCGGCGGGGAAGAAGGGGAAGCGCTTCGCGCTGCCGAACTCGAGGGTGCTCATCCACCAGCCGTGGCTGCAGGGGTTGGGCGGGCAAGCGACGGACATCGACATCCACGCCAAGGACATCCTGCGGCAGCGCCAGCGGCTCAACGAGATCCTGGCGAATCACACCGGGCAGCCGATCGACAAGATCATGCGCGATACCGACCGCGACTACATCCTTCAGGCGACCGAAGCGGTCGATTATGGGATGGTGGATCAGGTGATCGCGAAGCGCGAGTAACGGGAGGAATGCAGTCAGGGTAACGTCAGTTGACTTGGGCGATTCTCAGGTGAACAATGCCTGAGCGACCTCAGAAAAGGAAGCCATCCTCACATGTCGAAGAAGGGCAACAGCGGCGACGTTTTGCGTTGTAGCTTCTGCAATAAGAGCCAGCGCGACGTCAAGAAGTTGATCGCCGGACCGACGGTCTACATCTGCGACGAATGCGTCGACATCTGCCTCGACATCATCGCTGAGGACCGCAAGGACGAGCCGGGCACCCTCGAAGGCGCCGGCGCCCTCCCTAAGCCGAAGGAAATCAAAGAGTTCCTCGACATGTACGTGATCGGCCAGGAGCGGGCGAAGAAGAAGCTCGCCGTCGCCGTCTACAACCACTACAAGCGGATCGATTACCACCAGCGCAACACCCGCCAGGACGTCGAGCTGCAGAAGTCGAACATCATGCTGATCGGCCCCACCGGGACGGGCAAGACTCTGCTGGCGCAGACCCTGGCCCGGATGCTGTCGGTGCCGTTCACCATCGTCGATGCCACCACGCTCACCGAGGCGGGGTACGTCGGCGAGGACGTCGAGAATATTATTTTGAAGTTGTACCAGGCGGCGGGGAACGACAAAGAGAAAACGCAGCGCGGGATCGTCTACATCGATGAAGTGGACAAGATCTGCCGCAAGGGCGACAACCCCTCCATCACCCGCGACGTCAGCGGCGAGGGAGTCCAGCAGGCGCTGCTGAAGATCCTGGAAGGCACCGTGGCCAACGTGCCGCCGCAGGGCGGGCGGAAGCACCCCCACCAGGAGTTCATCCAGATCGACACCACGAACATCCTCTTCATGTGCGGCGGCGCGTTCGTCGGGCTGGAGAACGTCATCGAGCGGCGCCTGTCGGCGACGTCGATGGGCTTCGGGGCGAAGATCGCCACCAAGAAAGAGAAGCGCACCGGCGAGCTGCTGGCGCAGGTGCATCCGGAAGACCTCATCAAGTTCGGGCTGATCCCGGAATTCGTCGGGCGGCTACCGGTTGTGGCCACGCTCAATGAGCTCGACAAGGGCACGCTGATCGAGATCCTCAAGGAGCCGAAGAACTCGCTGGTCCGTCAGTACCAGACGATCATGGGCTTCGAGAACGTCACGCTGAAGTTCACCGACGACGCCCTGGAAGCGATCGCCGAGGAGGCGCTCAAGCGCAACGTCGGCGCCCGCGGCCTGAAGATCATCATCGAAGAGCTGATGCTGGACATCATGTACACGATCCCCTCACAGGATGCGATTTCGGAGTGCGTGATCACCCGTGAGGTCGTCGACAACCGCAGCCAGCCGATCACCCTCTACCGTAAGGCGGGATAGGGCGTGGGAGTGGGGCAGCGGGAATTGCCCGTTGTTGCGTAGGTAGAGAGAGAACGTCCGAATGTCCAACCAAACCCTGCATCTTCCCCTCGTACCGCTACGCGAGCAGTTTATCCCGAGCGAAGCGAGGGATCTGGCGGCCACTGCGCCGCTCATGGGCTCCAGATCCTTCCCCTTCGCTGCGCTCAGGGTCAGGATAAAGTGACAATGTCCAACCAAACCCTGCATCTTCCCCTCGTACCGCTACGCGACATGGTCGTGTTTCCGTCGATGATGGCGCCGTTCGTCGTCGGCCGCCGGGCATCGATCCTGGCGCTCGAAGCGACCCTCGCATCGAACGAGAAAAAGATCTTCCTCGCCACCCAGAAGGATCCCAAGGTCGACGATCCATCGATGGAGGAGATCTACCCCATCGGCGTGATGGCCACGGTGGTGCAGAACCTCAAGCTGCCCAACCAGAACGTCAAGGTGATGGTCGAAGGGCTCACCCGCGCGGAAATCCTCTCCCAGCACGAGAGCGACGGCTACACCTCGGTCATCGTCCGGGAGATCGACACCAAGATCACGCTCACCCCCGAGATCTCGCAGTACATGACGAAGCTGGTGGAGATCTTCGAGCAGTACGCGAAGATGTCGCATCACCTGGCGTTCGAAGGGGTGATGTCGACGCTCAAGCTCGACGACCCCGACCGTTTCGCCGACACCCTCGCTTCGCACATCCTCATCACCACCCCCGAGAAGCAGCAGCTCCTGGAGACGATCTCCCCCTACGAGCGCCTGCAGAAGCTGCAGGACTTCCTGGAAGTGGAGATCGAGAAGATCAACATCGACAAGCGCATCAACTCCAAGGTCAAGAAGCAGATGGAGCGCGCGCAGAAGGAGTACTACCTCAACGAGAAGATCAAGGCGATCCACCACGAGCTGGGCCGCAAGGACGATCGCTCGGACGAGATCGAGGAGCTCCGCCAGAAGATCGAAGAAGCGGGGATGCCGAAGGAGACGAAGGAGAAGGCCATCCAGGAGCTCAAGCGCCTGGAAGCCATGCCCGGCGTGTCAGCCGAGGCTACCGTTTCCCGGAACTACATCGAATGGCTGGTCTCCGTGCCCTGGAAGAAGTCGTCGAAAGAGATCAAGGACATCGAGCTGGCCGAGCAGATCCTCAACGAGGACCACTACGGCCTGGAAAAGATCAAGGAGCGCATCCTCGAGTTCCTCGCCGTGCGGCAGCTCATCAAGCAGCCGAAGGGAACCATCCTCTGCTTCGTCGGCCCGCCGGGCGTCGGCAAGACCTCGCTGGCGAAGTCCATCGCCCGGGCCACCGGCCGCAAGTTCGTCCGGCTGTCTCTTGGAGGAGTGCGCGACGAGGCCGAGATCCGCGGCCACCGCCGCACCTACATCGGCGCCTTCCCCGGCCAGATCATCCAGCGGATGAAGAAGGCGGGGACGGTCAACCCGGTGTTCCTCCTGGACGAAGTGGACAAGATGTCCATGGATTTCCGCGGCGATCCCTCCGCGGCGCTCCTCGAAGTGCTCGATCCGGAGCAGAACAACTCGTTCACCGATCACTACCTCGACGTCGAGTACGACCTGTCGAAGGTGATGTTCATCGCCACGGCCAACGTGGTGCATACCATCCCGGCACCGCTGAAGGACCGGATGGAGATCATCGCCCTCTCGGGCTACACGCACCTGGAGAAGCTGGCCATCGGCCGGCAGTTCCTGGTGAAGAAGCAGCGCGCCGAGCAGGGCCTGGAAGAGGCGAAGATCACCTTCGAAGACAGCGCTCTTGAAGAGCTGATCGACTCCTACACCCGCGAAGCCGGGGTGCGTAATCTGGAGCGCGAAGTGGGTTCGGTGCTGCGCAAGGTCGCGCGGCAGGTGGTCAAGCAGAGCGACTACGAGATCACCATCGACCGGAAGAAAGTCCGCGAGCTCCTCGGTAAGCCAAAGTTCCGCTCGCAGCAGATCCACGACCGGAGCGAGATCGGGTTGGCCACCGGCCTGGCCTGGACCGAAGTCGGCGGCGAGATCCTGTCGACGGAAGTGGCGCTCTCGCGCGGCAAGGGCACCCTCACGCTGACCGGCAAGCTCGGCGACGTGATGCAGGAGTCGGCGAGAGCCGCGCTGTCGTACGTGCGGTCACGAGCCGAATTATTCGGGCTCGATCCCGACTTCCACGCCAATCTCGACATCCACATCCACGTTCCCGAGGGAGCGATCCCCAAGGATGGCCCGTCCGCGGGCATCACCATGGCCACGGCGCTGCTGTCGGCGGTCACCAAGATGCCGGTGCATCGCGACATGGCCATGACCGGCGAGATCACGCTGCGCGGCAAGGTGCTTCCGGTCGGCGGAGTGAAGGACAAGATCCTCGCCGCGGCACGCGCGGGATTGACGAAGATCATCCTCCCCGCGGAAAACGAGCGCGACCTCGAGGACATCCCGTCTGACGTGCGCGAGAAGATGGAGTTTCACCTCGTGGAGTCGATGGATGAAGTGGTGATTCTCGCCCTGGACGGCACGATCGTCCCGCTGACTCCGAAGGGCAAGCTGACGGAGCCGGTGGAGCCCCCGATCACGCACTGAGCCCGGACGCCGTCATGGCGCGCTATCTGGTAACGGTTCTTCTTCTCTTCGCGGCAACGGCGATCGCGCAGACGCACCGCGAGCAGATCACCGTCAACCTCGTCGAGGTGCCGGTCTACCTCGACAGCCTCACCGGGCGGCCGATCACCGGGCTGACGAAGGAAGACTTCGAGCTGTTCGTGAACGGCGCGCGGCATCCGATTCAGACCTTCGACGTGCTCGACGAGCGCGCGCCGGCGACCGTAGTTCCGTCCGAGGCGGCGGCGGCGCCGCTGGCGCACCGGCGTCTCGTCGTGCTCTTGTTCGATGTCGGCGGGACGACTCGTTTCGGCCGTATCTTCGCCCAGCGGATGGCGGCGAAGTTCGTGGACACCGCCGCGCCCGGGACTACCTTCGCCGTGGCCACCATCGGCTCGTCGGGCATTCGTTTCCTCGTCCCGTTCACCACCGATCGGCCCGCGGTGCAGAAAGCCGTGCAAACGCTCTCGCGCCGTTCCGGCGATCCGCTCCACCTGGCGACCATCGACGCGGGGAAAGCGGTCGGAGGTTTCGGCTCCTCGATGGCGGCATCGGCCGGGGATCGGGCGAACCCGGTCCAGGACGAGATCGACGTCATCGAGCAGGCGAGCATGATCGAGCAGCTCGCCGCGCTCGCCGATCGCCTGGCGGCGCTCACCGGACGGAAGGAGGTCATTCTCCTTTCGGAGGGCTCTCGATCAGGATCGAACCAATTGAGGTTCGAGCTCTCCGTTCGCCAGCGCCTCATGAACATGCATCAACGCTTTCGCGCGGCCGGTGTCCTTCTGCACGCGGTCGACGCCGCCGGCTTGCGTGCGCCGTTTCCTGGCAGCGCGGAACAGCGCGGCAACACGACCGCCCTGTTGTCAGCTCCGAAAGCGCTCTACAGCCTGGCGCTCGGAACCGGCGGAGCGGTGAAGTCGTCTCTCCGCGCGCTGCAGAATGTTCAGCGGGTGACCTACGTCCTCGGATTTCAACCGCGAGGCCCGCAGAAGGAACGGAACACCATTCGCGTCCGCGTGAAGAACCTGCCCCTGGGGACCATCGTTCGATACCGTCCCGGTTACAGCGCGGAAGGCCCGTACGGCTCGGGGAGCGGCGATGTGCTGGTGCTCGCCGACACGCTGATGAACGACATCGCGCAGGAGGGCATCACCGTCGGCCTCGAAGTGACGAAGAAGAGCGCCACGACGGAGCTGGCGGCGGTGATGCCGGGGCCGGAGCTGCTCGCGCTGTCCGGCGACGGGCCGGTGCTGCTCGACGTCTTCTTCTATCTGTTCGATGATCGCCATCTCGTCGCCGACTGGCACTACGCGCGGATCGCGATCGACCGGGAGAAAGGGCGCGAGTTCCTGAGTGCGAATCCGTTCACGGTGCGCAAGGAGTTCGCCGGTCTGCAGCCGGGTTGCTACGCGGCGAAAACGCTGGTGCGGGTGGTGGGAACGGACGTCACCGGCTTCCGCCGTGCGGAGGTCGAAATACCGCTCAATGGCATGATTGTTCCATCAGCCGCACGTTGACATCCTCGCGAGAATACGGGCAGAATCACTGCCGTTAATCCTCAAAACGCCTTTCCAGTACCCGCGAAGCAGCACCTCATCTTTTGGACATCCGATCAGTTGAGTTCTACCGGGCGGCGTACAAGCCCGCTGATTTTCCCAACGACAAGCGGCCGCAATTCGCGATGGTGGGCCGCTCGAACGTGGGGAAATCGTCATTGATCAACGCCGTCCTCAAACGGAAAGCAGTTGCCCGTGTGAGCCAGACTCCCGGAAAGACACAGGCTGTTCAGTTCTATCTCGTCAACGAACGGTTTCACATCGTCGACTTGCCGGGATACGGCTACGCGAAGGTTTCCAAAGAGGTGAAACGCTCGTGGGGAGAGCTGGTACGAGGCTATCTCGAGAGCGCGGACTCGCTCCGCCTGATCTTTCTTCTTCTCGATGTGCGGCGAACGCCGAGCGAGGACGATCGTCTGATGCATGAGTGGAGTCGTGCGGCGGGCATCGACGAGCGCATCGTCCTCACCAAGAGCGACAAACTCTCCAGCAACCAGCTCGTCAAGAGCAGGGCGGCGATCGCCGACGAGCTCGCGGTCGACGCCGGCGAGCTGATTCCCTGCTCCGTAGTCACCGGAAAAGGCATCGAAGACCTGCGGCGCGAGATCGCGTCGCGACTGTAACGAGGTAAACCAAATGTCCGAAAACGATTTCGACAATGAATCGAATGTTGCCGTGACCGAGCCGCCGCCGGCCGAGAAGCCGGAGAAGCCCGCGCGCAAGCCGCGCAAGACCAAGGCGGAGAAAGCCGCGGAAGAGGAGCTGGCCGCAGCTAGCAGCTCGCAGCTTGCAGCCAGCAGTGAGGAGGAACCAACCAGCGAGCCGCTAGCTGCTAGCAGCGAGCCGGTTGAGGAGTTCCCCGCCAATGGCAACGGCAACGGTGCCGAAGAGGTGATGGAGGCCCGTCCGCTCGGCAAGCGCGGCGAACAGACCCAGGCCGCCGAGACGCTCGACATCCGCATGCTCAAGGAGATGAAGCTCCCCGATCTGACCAAGCTGGCCAAGGAGCACGGCATCGAGAACGCCACCGGGATGCGCAAGCAGGACCTGATCTTCTCGATCCTGCAGGTGCAGACCGAGCGGTCGGGACTGATCTTCTCCGAGGGCGTCCTGGAGTGCCTCCCGGACGGCTTCGGCTTCCTTCGCGCCCCGGAGTACAACTACCTCCCCGGTCCCGACGACATCTACGTCTCGCCGTCGCAGATCCGCCGCTTCGACCTGCACACCGGCGACACGGTCTCCGGCCAGGTGCGGCCGCCGAAGGAAGGGGAGCGCTACTTCGCCCTCATCAAGGTGGAGGCGGTCAACTTCGAGCACCCCGACGTCGCGCGCGAGAAGATCCTCTTCGACAACCTCACGCCGCTCTATCCGCAGCACCGCATCAAGCTCGAAGTGCCGACCAACATGTCATCGCGCGTGCTGGACCTGATCTCGCCGGTCGGCAAGGGGCAGCGCGGCTTGATCGTCGCCGCCCCGCGCACCGGCAAGACGATGATTCTGCAGGCCATCGCCAACTCCATCACCACCAATCATCCGGAGACCACGCTCATCGTGCTGCTCATCGACGAGCGGCCCGAGGAAGTCACCGACATGCAGCGCTCCGTCAAGGGAGAGGTCATCTCCTCCACCTTCGACGAGCCGGCCTCGCGCCACGTGCAGGTCGCCGAGATGGTCATCGAGAAGGCCAAGCGCCTGGTCGAGCATCGCCGCGACGTGGTCATCCTGCTCGACTCCATCACCCGCCTGGCGCGCGCCTACAACACCGTCGTTCCGCCGTCGGGCAAGGTGCTGTCGGGCGGCGTCGACTCCAACGCCCTGCAGCGCCCGAAGCGCTTCTTCGGCTCGGCGCGCAACGTGGAAGAGGGCGGCTCGCTGACCATCATCGCCACCGCGCTGATCGACACCGGCTCGCGCATGGACGACGTGATCTTCGAAGAGTTCAAGGGCACCGGCAACATGGAGGTGCATCTCGATCGCAAGCTCTCCGACAAACGCGTCTTCCCCGCCATCGACATCAACAAGTCGGGCACCCGCAAGGAAGAGCTGCTGCTGGAGCGCAACGAGCTCAATCGCATCTGGGTTCTGCGCAAGGTGTTCTCGCCGCTGTCGACCGTGGAGTCGATGGAGCTGCTGGTGGAGAAGCTGGAAAAGACGCGCTCGAACGCGGAGTTCCTGAACTCCATGTCGTCGATGTGACACGGCGGCGCGCCGCCGTGTCATCCTGAGCCAAGAAGACGGCGAAGGATCTCGGGATGCGCAGATTGAGATCCTTCGCTACGCTCAGGATGACGAAACGCCATGATTAGAGTGGTAGTCGTCGACGATGAGCCGCTGGCGCGCGAGGTGCTGCGCGAGTACCTCGCCGCGGACGAGGAGTTCGAAGTCGTCGCCGAGTGCGCGAACGGCTTCGAGGCGGTGCGCGCGGTGACTCAGCACGATCCCGACGTGCTCTTCCTCGACATCCAGATGCCGAAGCTCGACGGCTTCGAGGTGCTGGCGCTGCTCGACCGCTCGCCCGCGGTGGTCTTCGTGACCGCGCACGACGAGTACGCGCTGCGTGCGTTCGAGGTGCACGCGCTCGACTATCTGCTCAAGCCGTTCTCGGAGGAGCGGTTTCGGGCGGTGCTGGAGAGGATCAAACGACGGGGGCCGAGAGCGGCCCCCGCTACACTCGCGGCTTCGCTGCGAAGCAAGCCGCTGCAGCGCATCGTGGTTCGCGGCGAAGAAGGGTCGATCCAGGTCATCCCCGCGGCGCGCGTCGACTACGTGGAAGCCGACGACGACGCCATCCTCATCGCCACCGGCGGGGCGAAGGTCCGCAAGCAGCAGTCGATCGGCGAGCTGGCCGCGGAGCTCGACGCCGACCGCTTCGTCCGCATCCACCGCTCGTACCTGCTCAACATCGAGCGCATCGAGAAGCTCGAGCTGTACGCGAAGGACAGCCGGGTGGCCATCCTTCGCGACGGGACGAAGCTGCCGGTCAGCCGCGCGGGGTACGCGCGCCTGCGCGAGCTGCTGTAACTGGCTAGCTCCAGCGGATCTCGTGGATCTGGCCGTCGGTCCCGCGGTAGACGACGTGGTGGCTGTTCGGCCCCTCGACGGTGAACGCGGTCGGCTTGTCCGCAGCGGAGGGCGCGAGCGCCAGAAGCGTAATGTCGAGATGCGCCGGGATGCCTCCGCCGGGGACCCACCAGATCTCGTTCAGGTGGCCGTTCGCGCTTCGGTAGATCACGTGTTTGGTGTTGGTGCCGGCGCTGTAATAAGCGGCGGGGTCGCTCGCCGCCGGCGGAGCATTGGCTGCCGCCGCGGTCAGATCCCAGCGGTTGACCGGGTTGTTGCCGACCCACCACAGCTCGTGAAGGTGTCCGTCGTGGCTGCGGTAGGTCACCTGATGACTATCGTTATGGCGGGTGTAGTAAGCGACAGGATCGCCCTCAGCCCGCGGCGAGCCGGCGAATCCGGACAGATTGTCGTGGCCGACGGCGCCGGTCGTCCAATACATCGAGTGCACGTGCCCGTCAGTGCCGCGATAGATCACGATGTTCTCGCCAGTGTTCGTGTTTATGTACGGTGCAGGGTCACCACCGGCTGGGGCTGCGCCGGAGGGAGCGGTGAGGTCCTCGGTGCCGGGCCGATTCGTTCCGGTCCACCACAGCGAGCGCAGGTGTTTGTCTCCTGAGCGGTAAATCACGACATTCGTCCCGTCCTTTTGGACAAATCCGACCGGATTGCCGGCGGCCGGAGGCGCGCCCGCGGCGCCGCTGAGTGCGTCACGTCCTACGGCGCCGCTCGACCAGTAAAGACTATGCACATGTCTGTCCGCTCCTCGGTATAGAGCGACCAGCAGTCCGTCAGTCGTGGCAATGAAGGACCGGGGATCGCCGGCAGCCCGTATGGCGTTGTCCGCGAGCTGGGTCAGATTGCTCGTTCCGAATTCAGACCCCTTCTGCCATAACTCGTGGAGCCGCCCTTCCGCGTCGCGGTACACCACGTTGGCGACACCGAGGGCAGGAAACACGATCCCCGAGGGTGTACCCGCCGCCTTGGGTGCTCCGAAGGGCTGCGTTCGCTCGAGGTACTGGTAGCGGCCGGCGAAGCGCTTGTTCATGAGCAACGCCGAGTGACTGCCGATCGAGAGATAAGGCTGTGAGCGGTTGACAGTGCGCAACAGAATGTTATGGCACACCTGGTAAACGTTCACGTCTGCCACCGCCAGATTCATCCAGCCGTCAGCCAATTCGTTCTTGACAGGTTGCGGGTCATCGCCCTCGACGTTGCTCGCGAAGTTTGTTCCTGTCCCGAAGTTTGTTGCTGTTACGATCTTTTGTAGAAATGTATTCGCGAAGCGCTGCAAATGCGTACGATCCAGCGGGATCGGCTCTCCGACCGACGCCGGCAACACGTTGAGGCGGTCAAAGTTGCGGCGTAGCAAATCGAGGTAGCGCATGTCTAGCGCTCCATGCGACGTGTCCTCAGTATGGGAACCGACACTGGCCGGGAGGTCATCGGCATGGTTCCAGAGAAAACGTGGGCGGTTCGGAATATCCTCGATTGTCCGGAGGTGATTCACGAAATAGCGCTGTTGGCGCGACACGAGCAACGGAATCAGAGCTCGAGTCGGCTCAGCCTCGTGGGAGCGCGCCGGAGATTCTCGATAGAAAGCACTCTCGAGTGTCCGCCACAGCTCGATCAGCACCATGGTGAACGCCAGGTTCTCGTTGTGCGACATCGGGCGGGAGAATACTTTTCGCAAGTTGTTGCAGTTACGCCTGCGCTGCTCGTTGTCCTCGTTCTCCGGATCGTCAATCAAGGCTTGCTTGTAAGCGTCTTCGCAGTCTTTTTCCGTGGGCTTGAATTCGTGAATCGCCAAGTGTGTAAGGTAGGCCTCGACGAAGTTGCCGGCGTCGCGGTAGCCAATCTGCGGCATGAAAGCCCATACCGTCTGGAGTACGGCGTTGGTATAGTTCACGGCATCGTTTCCGTAGGCGGTGTGTAACGCCGGGTCCTCGGCGACGATGCGGGCGAACGCGGCGATCGGGTAAGCGTACACACTGGACACGACCTCATCGACGCTGTGTAGTCCGCCTGTCTTTCCACCCCAAGCCGGCATGACTCGACCGCGAAACTCGTCGAGCGGCTGAGCGAGGATACCTCCGCCATGGATGTCCCCTGGATGATTGTCGTCCCGAAATTTCAGCACTGCGCCGTCTATGCCGTCTATGAATTCTCGTAAATGGGATAGGTAGCGCACGTCGCGGGTGAGCTCGTACATGCGTGCCATGGCGGCCATGCGGTCGCCTACCTCCCATGCAATGACAGCGCTCCTTTCGTAGAGGTTTCCATAAGCTCTTTGAAATGCCTCGCTTCGCTGGTCCGGCTGCATCCATGAAGCGTCGAACATGGCGATATCGGCCGCTGTGATCGCTGTGCCGCTGGAGATTGTGACGTGAGTCATGGACTTTGCTCCTTGAGCCGCCTGAAGGCGGAGACAGACAAATCAACTGAGTGGGGACCTTGCACTACCGTTTCCCGGCCCGGAACAGCAGCGCGCAGACGCCGACAACCGTGGCGACGCCGAGAACGATCGCCGGTGCGCCGCTCATGTACGTGAATCCCTTCTCCGCAAAGTGAACCGACGCCAGCGCGTCGCGCAGGCCGGGCCACTTCGTCGTGCCGGCGATGAGGAAGGCGATCGCCACCCCGGCCAAGCCTTCGCCGGCGATCATGCCCGATGCGGCGAGCACGCCAGGGTCGCCTTCCGCCGCCTTCTCCTTGCGCTTCGACTCGGCGATCCGCCGCACGATGCCGCCGACGAACACCGGCGCCAGCGTGCCGAGCGGGAGGTAGATGCCAACGGCGAACGAGAGACCCGGCAGTCCGGCGATCAGGGCGCAGACAGCGAGCGATGCGCCGGTGCCCACCAGCCCCCACGGCAGCGAGCCGGCGAGTACGCCCTCGATCACTGTCTTCATCAGCGTGGCTTGCGGCGCGGGAAGTTCGGGCGAGCCGAAGGTGAACGCTTTGCCGAGGAGCAGCACCGTGCCGGCGATGGCCCAACAGGCGAACGCGGCGCCGATGAACTGCCCGTACTGCTGCTTCGCAGGGGTGGCGCCGACCAGGAAGCCGGTCTTGAGGTCCTGCGAGATGTCGCCCGCTTTCGACGCCGCGATGCAGACCACCGTCCCGACGGTGAGGATGGCCGCGCGCGCCGAGGGGTCGGTCCAGCCGAGGAGGACGAAGACCACCGAAACGCCGAGGAGCGTCACCAGCGTCATCGCCGAGGTCGGATTCGAGGACACGCCGATCAGGCCGACGATGCGCGAGGAGACGACCACGAAACAGACTCCGAAGACGGCCACACCGATCGCCGCGACCGTGCGTCCCGCCAGCGGCATGTTGCCGGCGAGCAGGCCGGGGATGGCGATCAGCGCGACGATGACGATCACCGGAACGACGGCCACGATCCAGGCGGGGATGTCGCGATCGGTGCGCGGCGGCGTGGACGCCGCCGGGCCAGCCGGCGAGGACGCCGGCGCTCCGCGCAGGCCCTTCCATACCGCGGCGAACGAGCTCCACATCGTCGGCAGCGCCCGCGCCACGGCCACCAGCCCCGCCGCGGCCACCGCCCCCGCGCCGATGAATCGCACGTGCTTCGACCAGATCTGTCCGGCGGTCATCGCCGCGACGTCGCCGGTGCCGTAGATCGCGATCAGCGGCGTCAGCACGATGGCCGAGATCAGGCTGCCGGAGACCATGATCGACGACTGCTTGTATCCGAGGATGTAGCCGACGGCCAGGAGGGCGGGAGCGATCTCCAGCGCGAGCTCCGCTTTCGGCAGCACCGGCAGCGCGGTGTGAAGCGCGGAGGGGATCAGCACGAATGCGCCGAGGAGGATCTTCACCACGGCCCCGACCGCGAGGCCGATGAAGATCCACTTCCCGCCCGACACTCCGGTCGTCGTCGCCCGCAGCACCTCGGCGCACGCGGTGCCCTCGGGGTACGGCAGCTCGTCGGCGGAGCGGACGATCAGCAGCCGCCGCAGCGGCACCATCGCCGCGATGCCCAGCAGTCCGCCGAGCAGCGCCAGGATCGCCACCTGCCAGAACGGCGGCGCCATCCCCCAGAGAAAGAGCGCGGGGATGGTGAAGATCGTCCCTGCCGCCAGCGACGAGCTCGCGGAGCCGATGGTCTGCGAGAGGTTTGCCTCGAGGAGGATGTCGCGCTGCTTGAGCAGCTTGAAGAGGGCGACGGTGAGAACGGCGATGGGGATCGACGTCGAGACGGTGAGTCCCACTTTCAATCCGAGGTAAGCGTTCGCGGCGCCGAAGAGGAGGCCGAAGACGACGCCGGCGATCACCGCGCGCGCGGTGAACTCGGTGACGGACTCGTTTCGAGATTCCACAACACTCATCGCATCACCTTCGCTCCCGGCGCCAGGCCCAGCGGCCGCGCGCGCAATCGTTCCAGGGCAGCAATCTCGCCGATCTCGCTCAGCAACGTCAACTCGTACGCGCGTGCGAGCCCGTCCATCCATCGCCGTGCGTGGCGCTCGTCGAGCGACGCGAACGACTCTTCGAGCGCGCGGGCGTCCGCCGGAAACGACGCGCGGATGCGGTCGAGCATCGGCTCGTGTGCTCCCTCCTTGCGCGCGCTGCGCAGCGTGTCGAGCGCCAGGATGTTCGTCGTCCCCTCCCAGATCGGCAGCACCTGCGCGTCGCGCAGCAGGCGCGGCATCACCCGGTCCTCGATGTAGCCGTTGCCGCCGATGAGCTCCATGCACTCCGACACGCACGGCACCGCGAGCTTGCCGGTCACCGCCTTGACGATCGGCGTCAGCATGCGCAGCAGGCGCGGATCGTCCGTCGACAACGCATCAAACGTCATCAGGAGCGCGCCGAGGTGCTCGGCCTCGAGGTCGAAGAGCGTCTCCTCGACCAGCGGAAACTCGACCACGCGGCGTCCGAACGCGCGCCGCCGCTCGACGTACCAGCGCGCCTCGTGAATGGCGCGGCCGATGACGGCGACCGAGGCCACGGCGTTGTACAGCCGCGATAGATTCAGCATCTCCGCCATGGCCTCGAAGCCGCCGATCTCCTCGGCCGGCGCATCGCGCAGCGTGACCTCCCCCGTCGGCATGGAGCGGACGCCGAGCTTCTCTTTCAGCTTGTCGATGGTGATGCCGGGATTGTCGCGCGTCAGCATCAGGTAGGTGCGGATGCCGCGGATGCCGTCGGGCGCGCCTTCGGGGCGCGCGGTGACGAGCACGGCGTCGGCGTCGGCGTTGGAGCAGAACCACTTCTGCCCCGTGAGGCGGCCGCCGCGCGCGACGGTCTCGTTCGCGCCGACGTCGGAGCCGCCGGCGCGCTCGGTGAGGAACATGCCGCCGGTCCAGAGGGAGTCGAGGTCGGTCGACGCCAGATGCGGCACGACGCGCTCGATCTGCTCGCGCGTGCCGTAGCGCGTGAGCACGTGCGCCACGCCGTCGGTCATGCAGAGCGGGCAGTACAGCCCCATCTCGGCCATGGCGAAGAGGTATCCGAGGGCGAAGCTCACGAACGTCGAATCGGGAGCGGGCGGGTACTTCATGGCGATCATGCCGGAGCCGTAGGCGATGCGCTGCATCTCGCGGTAGGCGGGGTGGTACTCGACGCGGTTGCCAACCAGGCGCGGCGACTCGCGGTCGGCGATCGCCGCGAGCGGCGCGACCTCCAGCGCCGCGCGCTCGCCCATCGAAGCGAGCTGCGGCTCCGCCCACCGCCACGCCGCGTCGCCGAGCCTGCGCCGGCAGAGCCGTTGGAAGTGCGGGGAGGCCTCCCAGTACGAGACGCGCGGCGGCTCGGGGATCATCGGCGCGAAGTATAGCGAGGCACGGCGCCGTCATCCTGAGCGGGTTAACGGCGCGCGCGCCGGTGAAGGGGTGATGAACCAATATGCTGCTGGGGCGGTTCCGCAGTCGAGGCCGTCGCGGCAATGGTGCGCGGTAGGAGCCCGTTCATGAGCATGGTCCCTGGTCCCGGAAGACCGAAGTCGCGTTGGCGACGCGGCACGATCAGAAGTCGTGTTCGCGATCCCGTTTAGAAGAGTGCATTGATCTGTGTCTTCTGCTGCGGGTCCGCAAAAATTCACTTTTGCGGGAGAGTGTTTCATGTCCAAACGACCTTGGGTCCTCCGGTCCAAGCGCAAGATTATCGGACCACTGATGGTAG
Source organism: Candidatus Gilichinskyi gelida (assembly GCA_038040385.1). Classification (GTDB taxonomy): domain Bacteria; phylum Acidobacteriota; class Thermoanaerobaculia; order Gp7-AA8; family Gp7-AA8; genus Gilichinskyi; species Gilichinskyi gelida. Next base: position 130,327 of record JBBPII010000014.1, on the reverse strand, counting down.
TCAACCCCGACGCAGCCGGAATCGACGCCGGTTCCGAACAACACTGGGTATCTGTTCCGGAAGATCGTGACGACCAATGCGTTCGCGCGTTCGGAACATTCACCGAGGATCTCTACGAGCTGGCGGAGTGGCTTGTGGCATGCGGCATCAAGACTGTGGCGATCGAAGCGACCGGCGTGTACTGGATTCCTCTGTTCGAGGTTCTCGAAACGCGGGGACTGGCGCCGAAACTGGTTGATTCGAGAAGCATCGGACGGCGGAACAAGAAGAAGACTGACGTGGTGGACTGTCAGTGGATTCGGCAGCTGCATACGCATGGTCTGCTCGACGGAGCATTCCGGCCGAATGCCGAGATGCTTCCTCTGCGGGCCTTCATGCGTCAGAGACGGATGCTCATCGACTATGCGAGCGATCACATCCGGCACATGCAGAAAGCTCTCGATCTGATGAATGTGAAGCTGCACCTGGTGATCTCTGACATCACCGGTGTCAGCGGGCTTCGCATCATTCACGCTATCCTCGAAGGTCAGCGCGATCCGAAGGAACTGGCTGCCATGCGCGAGCCGAACTGCAAGAACTCGGAGCAAACCATCGCCAAGGCTCTGATGGGTAACTATCGCCACGAGCATCTGTTCGCGCTTGGTCAGGCCGTCGAGCTGTTCGAGGAGTACGGCAGGAAACTCAACGCGTGTGACTGACCATCCTTTCGGAAACCGGTACAGACATGACCCCGTGGCCTGGCCAAGGTCAATTCGCCTCTTGGCTTGCTCTCTCCCCGAACAAATGGATCACCGGCGGCTGACCGCCAGCCAAAAAGCCGCCCGTCATTCACCCCAACCGCGCAGCTCAAGCCTTCCGGCTCGCAGCTCAGACTTTGGAGCGAGCACGGTGCGCCCTCGGTGCCTTCTTCCGTCGAATCCAGTCCCGGCACGGACGCGCGGTCGCCATCAAAGCGACGGCTCACAAACTCGCCACCATCTTCTACTCCATGCTCAAAACCCGCACTCCGTATCGAGACCCCGGCGTCGATTACTACGAAGAACGCTATCGGCAAAGACTCTTCAACTCATTGCAGCAAAAGGCGGCTACTCTTGGCTTCCAGCTCACCCCGTTGCAGGAGGTTCATTAGAAGCCGCGAAGACGGCGAAGGATCTCGTCCATTTCCCGGACACTTTCTCTCAACTGGACGGCCGCCCTCACCGCGGCTGTCCTTTCCATTTCCTTTTCTCTCAGTGACTTAGCTGCTTTTCCGCCCCGGCACAGCCCTTGAGCTGATTCGCTCCCTGTGAGACGTCCCTCCAAAGCCACTCTCCCGGGGATTTTCCGCTCGGTGGTCGCGCTGGCGCGCGGCGGTATCGAGCGCTTCCGCCGAACGGAGAACAAGCTGCGCGCGCCGCTGTCGTCGATGGACGATCGCGTCATCGTCTTCGACGCCGACGGCACGTTCGTCGAAGTGGTCGAGACGAAGACGAAGCTTCGGTACCGTCCGTCGGAGGAACTGATCGGACGGCGCATCGCCGACGTCCTCCCGCCGGAGGCGGCGGCGCTCCTCGTTGCCTGCATCCGCACGGCGCTCGCGGAGCGGCGCACGGTTCATCACGACTACTCGCTTCCCATCGACGGCCGCACGGTGTGGTTCAGCGCCGCGGTCTCGCCGATCAATTCGTCGTTGGTGCTCTGGGTGGCGCGCGACATCACCGCGCGGAAGCTGGCAAACGACGAGCTCGAACACTGCGTGGAGCAGCGGACGCGCGATGTGAAGGCGACCGAGACCCGCTACCGCAGCATCGTCGAGCAGGCCAACGACATCATCTTCACTCTGACCAGCGATCGGAAGATCACCTCGCTGAATCCGGCCTTCACCCGCCTGACCGGATACGCAGCCGGCGAGTGGCTGGCGCGCGACTTCGTCGACCTCATCGCCCCCGACCACCGCCCGCAGGCCGCCGAGCAATTCGCGCAGGCGCTCACCACGGGATCGCTCGACTTCACCGTGGCCACCATCTGCGATGCCGGCGGAAGACGACTGGCCCTCGAGGCTTCGCTCTCGCCGCAGATCATCAACGGTGAAAACGTCGGCTTCCTCGGATTCGCGCGCGACGTCACCAAGCGCGAGCGCGCCGACGCCGAGCGCCGCCGCAATGAAGAGCAGCTCGCCGACTCCCAACGCATCGCCAAGCTGGGAAGCTGGGAGCTCAATCTCGACACCGGACGCCTATGGTGGTCGGACGAGAGTTACTGCCTGTTCGGAGTGGAGCGGACCGGCCGGCCGCTCACGTTCTCCGACTTTGCCGAGCGCGTCGTGCCGGAAGACAGGCCGCGTCTCTCGGAGATCGAGGCCGAAGTGCTCGCCCGCGGCTCGCATGAGTGGGAAATCCGCATCATGACCCCCGCAGGCGCGGGAAAGACCATCTGTTGTCACGCCCGTTTCGGGCAGGACCAGCGTGGCCATCGGCGAATCTTCGGAACCAACCAGGACATCACGGAGAAGAGACATGCGGAGCAGCTCCTTCGCGACAGCGAAGAGCGCTTCCGCCTCCTGGCGCGAGCGACCAGCGATGCCATCTGGGACCACGACACGCTGACCGGCGCCGTCTGGCGCGGCGAGGGCTACGAACGACTGTTCGGCTATGCGCCGGGCACGATCGGGACGACCGTTGAAGCCTTTCGCGAGCTCGTGCATCCGGAGGACATCGCCGAGCTGTCGGCGTCATTCCGAGAGGCGATCTTGTCGGGGCAGCTCTCGTTCACTCACGAGTACCGCTTCCGCCGCGCCGACGGCAGCTACGCGAACATACTCGACCGCGGCTACATCGTCCGCGATCGCGAGAAGCGGCCGGTGCGCATCCTCGGCGCGATGATCGATCTCACCGAGCGCAAGCAGATGGCCGAGCAGCTCGAGCAGGCCAAGCGCCTCAGCAGCCTCGGGCGGCTGGCCGGCTCGATCGCGCATGAGTTCAACAACGTGCTGTTGGGCGTGCAGGCCAACGCGGAGGTCATCACCGGCCGCGCGTCCGAGGAGTTGCGCCCCGTCGTGGCCAACGTCATCGGCGCGGTCCGCCGCGGACGAAGGATCACCGAGGAAATTCTGCGGTACATGCGCCCGGCGGAAACGGCGCCGCAGTCGCTGAACGTCCGACGCCTGCTCGCGGAGTGGGCGGACGAGATCCGCCCCACGCTGGGCAGCCGTGTCGACCTCCGCATCGATGTCGAAGGCGAGGATTTCTGGGTCCTCGGCGATCCGCAGCAGATCACGCAGGTCTTCACCAACATGGCGTTCAACTCGCGCGATGCCATGGTCGAGGCGGGCAGCATAATCTCCGTTCACGCAGAGATCGCGACGAGCGAATCGACGTTCGCGTTCGGCGTGGTGAAGACGCCCGACCGCTTCGTCCACTTCCGCGTCACCGACAACGGATCGGGCATCAGCTCGGGGCAGCTCGCTCACGTGTTCGAGCCGCTCTACACCACCAAGCGCGAAGGAACGGGCCTCGGGCTCGCCGTCTCGTATCAGATCGTGACCCGCAGCGGCGGCCACATCTTCGTGGAGAGCGAGCCCGGCGCCGGCACGACGTTCCATATCTTCCTGCCGCTCTGCTGCGCCGATGCGGCACCCGCGGTGGTGGTAGCGCCGCCGATGATGGCGCTCGGCCGCGTGCTCCTGGTCGAGGACGAGCCGGAAGTCGCCGCGGGCGTGGCCATGCTGCTGGAAATCGAGGGCGCCGAAGTCCACGTCGTGCACAGCGGCGGCGAGACAGTGCCGGCCATCGAACGCTTCTCGCCCGACGTCGTCATCCTCGACATCGGCCTGCCGGACATCGACGGCGTCGAGGTCTACGATCGCATCGTCCGCCGGTGGCCGGACCTCCGGGTTCTCTTCTCCTCCGGCCATGCGCAGGCGCGAAACCTCGAGAAATGGCTCGCCCGCCCCAACGTCGCGCTGCTGGTCAAGCCGTACGAGATGTGCGAGCTGCGCGCGGCGCTCTGCAGGCTGCTCGAAGTCGCCACAGCGTGACGCCCTCATCCGCCCTTCGGGCACCTTCTCCCGCTCACGCGGGAGAAGGGCAACTTGGCCCCTCTCCCGCTTGCGGGAGAGGGTGGCCGAAGGCCGGGTGAGGGCGTCACTTGGAGCCGGAACGCCGCGGCGCCTCGCTTTGTTGGTACCCTCAATAAGCGATGGCTAAACGCTCCCGCATCAAGGATTTCCTCTGGCGCCACTCGGCCGGGCTCGCCTTCCTGGTGATGGTGGTCTTCATCGGCTTCATCGGATTCGTCGGCTACACCTACATCGTCGTCACCAAGCGGTTCGACTCGACGCGCCGCTTCGACCTTCCGAGCCGCATCTACTCCGACGCCACGCCGCTGGTGCCGGGGATGTCGTATCCGCGCGCATTGCTCGAGCCGAAGCTCAACCATGTCGGATACCACGAGGTGCGGGGGAGGGTGGCCAATCCCGGCGAGTACCGATACGTCGACGGCAATCTCGAGATCTATCTCCAGAACTTCGAGTACCCGGACGTCGAGTTTCGCGCGGTGGCGGTGACCGTCGATCTGGAGGGGGCGAAGGTTCGCGCTGTGCGCAGGCTCGACGACGGCGTCGCCTTGCGCGGCGTCCGCATCGAGCCGGAGCTGATCACCTCGATCTACAACAACGAGATGGAGGACCGCGTCCCCGTCGTGCTCAGCGCCGTGCCGAAGGTGCTGACCGAAGCGATCCTCGCCACCGAGGACAAGAGCTTCTACCACCACAAAGGCATCTCCATCCGCGGCACCCTCGGCGCGCTGATGACCGATCTGCGCCAGAAGGCATGGACGCACGGCGGCTCGACGCTCACCCAACAGCTCGTCAAGAACATGTATCTCAATCCCGAGCGCACCTGGCGCCGCAAGATCCTCGAGGCGGTCATGGCGCTGCTGCTCGAGGCGCAGTACGCGAAAGAGGAGATCCTCGAGAACTACCTGAACGAGATCTACCTCGGGCAGAACGGCGCCGTGCAGATCGTCGGCGTCGAACAGGCGTCGCAGGTCTACTTCGGCAAGCACGTCACGTATCTGACTCTCCCCGAGGCGGCGACCCTGGCCGGCATCATCCGCTCGCCGAACGTTCTCTCTCCACTCAAATACCCGGAGCGCGCCAAGCCGCGCCGCGACACCGTCCTCCGGCTCATGCGCGAGCAGAACAAGATCTCCGAGGAGGAGTACCGGAAGGCCGTTGCCGCGCCACTGACGACCACACGATTCCCGAGGACCTTGCGCAGCGCGCCGTTCTTCGTCGACCTGGTTCTCAAGCAGCTCAAGGAGGCGCATCCGGAAACGCAGTTCCGCACCGAGGGGCTGCGCATCTTCACCACCCTCGACATGATCATGCAGCGGTCGGCCGAGCAGGCGCTCGACAGCGGGATCGAGTCACTCAACAAGCGCTACTCGTATCTGCGGAAGTCGGCGACGCCGCTGGACGGCGTGGTGCTGACCATCCAGCCCGGGACGGGCTACGTGAAGGCGCTCGTCGGCGGACGCAACTACTCGAAGACGCAGTTCAACCGCGCCATCCAGGCGCGCCGGCAGCCGGGATCGCTCTTCAAGCCGTTCGTCTACATCGCGGCCATGGATCCCGAGCGCGGTCAGCAGGCGCTCACCGCGGCGACGGTGCTCGACGACTCGCCGATCAGCGTGAAGGTCGGCAACGCGATGTGGACGCCGCAGAACTACGACCTCCGCTTCCATGGGCCGGTGACGGTGCGCGAGGCGTTGGCGCACTCGTACAACATCCCCGCGGTGCGCGCGGCCATCGACGCCGGGGTGCCGAACGTGGTGAAGGAAGCGAGCGCCATCGGCATCGAGTCGCGCCTCGCTCCGTATCCGTCGGTGTCGCTCGGGGCGTTCGAGGTCACCCCGCTGGAGATCGCCTACGCCTACTCCGCCTTCGCCAACCTCGGCGTGAAAGCCGAGCCCATCTCCATCCTCGCCGTCTCCCGGCGCGACGGCTCGCTGCTGGAGAGCCGCGAAGTGAAGATGCGTCGGGTGGCGCCCGCGAGCCTCAGCTACGTGATGAACGACATCCTCAAGGACGTCTTCACGTACGGCACCGGCGGCCGCGCACGGTCGCTCGGCTTCGAGCGGCGCTTCGCCGGCAAGACCGGCACGACCAGCAACTACCGCGACGCATGGTTCATCGGCTACTCGCCGCGCATCCTGTCGCTGGTGTGGGTCGGCTTCGACGACGGTAAGAGCATCCGCCTCGCCGGCGGCGACGCCTGCGTCCCCATCTGGGCCGCGCACATGAACCGCGTCGCCGGCCTGGTCCCCGACGTCGAGTGGCGCCGCCCCGACGACGTGGTCGACCGCGAGATCGATCCGGAGTCGGGACAGCTCGCCACCCCCTGGTGCCCGCAGAGGCGCGGCGAGATCTTCGTCGCCGGCACCGAGCCGGCCTCGGTCTGCCCCATCCACGCCGGCACCGGCGAGCCGTCGGCGCTGCGCGACGACGAGATCCTCCGCGAGCAGCGCATGGCAAGCGTGGAGCCGGGCCTCGAGGCGCCGCAGCCGGGCCAGCCCGGCCAGCCGGCGACGGCGCCGCAGCAGCAGAAAGCGAAACGCGAGCGGGGGATCCGGCGGCTGCTGCGGTCGATTTTCGGCGGGAACTAGGCTTCCCAGGGGAAGCGAGCTCGGCACGAATGCCGCAGCGCCGTCCGCGGTTCATGTGACACTAGGCAAAGCTAACGGCAATGACCACTCTGAACCTCCGCGAGTCGCAAGCGGCCCCCCCCGCCCGGCCCAACATCTTCGACCGCATCTACGCGCGGTTCGAGCGATGGATGGTCTACACGGGCGACATCACCGATCTGGCGGGTCAGACCATCCAGCAGGTGTGGCGGGGGCCGGTCGAGTGGTCGCTGGTGATGGCGCAGTTCGAACAGATCGGCTTCAAGTCGCTGTCCATCGTGGGCATCACGTCGCTGTTCATCGGGATGGTGCTGGCGCTGCAGACCGCGTACTCCCTCGCGGACTTCGGCGGCAAGCTGTTCATCGGCAAGGTCGTCTCGCTCTCCCTGGTGCGCGAGCTGTCTCCGGTGCTGATGTCGCTGATGGTGGGCGGCCGGGTGGGGGCGGGAATGACCGCTGAAATCGGGACGATGAAGGTGACCGAGCAGATCGACGCCCTGCGTGCGCTGGCCACCAGCCCTGTGCGCAAGCTGGTGGTGCCGAAGGTGCTGGCGACGACGCTGATGTTCCCGCTGCTGACGATCATCTCCAACTTCGTGGGCATCATGGGCGGCCTGGTGATCGCGGTGGCCAGTCTCCATCTCAGCGCGAACTTCTATCTCCGCAGCGTGATCGAGACGATCAAGTACAACGACCTCGCCTCCGGTATCGCCAAGACGTTTTTCTTCGGATTCGCCGTCGGTCTGATCGGATGCTTCAACGGCCTGCGGACCACCGGCGGCGCCGACGGCGTCGGCCGCGCGACGACGGTCACGGTGGTGACCGGTGCCATCACCGTATTGATCCTCGATTTCTTCCTGACCAAGCTGTTCCTGCTGGCATTCTGATGACAGAGACGCCTGCCGTCCCCGACCGACGCGCCGAGACGCGCACCACGCCGGAGCGGCGGAAGCACACCCGCGAGCCGTTCGTCGAATTCCGAGACCTCCACAAGGCCTATGGCGTCAAGCAGGTTCTCCGCGGCGCAAGCCTCATCGTCTATCGCGGCGAGGTTCTGGTCATCCTCGGCGGTTCGGGCACCGGGAAGTCGGTCACCCTGCGCCACATGCTGGGACTGGAGGCGCCCGACGAGGGGCGCGTCATCGTGGAAGAGGAAGACATCACCGATCTGCCGGAAGAGGAGCTCTATCGCGTCCGCAAGAAGTTCGGCATGCTCTTCCAGAGCGGCGCGCTGTTCGACTCCATGACCGTCTTCGAGAACATCGCCTTTCCGCTGCGCGAGCACACCGACATGTCGGAGGAGGAGATCGGGCGCGCCGTCCGCGAGAAGCTCGAGCTGGTGAACCTGCCGAACAGCGAGCATCTGATGCCGGTCGATCTCTCCGGCGGCATGCGCAAGCGCGTCGGGCTGGCGCGCTCCATCGTGCTCGATCCGAAGATGATCCTCTACGACGAGCCGACCACGGGGCTCGATCCGATCACCGCCCAGAAGATCAACGAGCTGATCATCGACCTCCAGTCGAAGCTCAACGTGACCTCGGTGGTGGTCACGCACGACATCCAGTCGGCCTTTTCGGTCGGCGACCGCATCGCCTTCCTCAACCGCGGCGTCTTCGAGTGGGTGGGCTCCATGGAGGCGGCGCGCGACGCCGACCACCCCGTGCTGCGCGAATTCTTCAAGTCCAGCGCGGTGGTCGCCGCGCAGCCGACGCGCGCCTGAAATGGAACAATGACCAGGAATCGTTCGAACGGATAACTCATGGCACCCAAAACAAAAGAAAAGTCGCTGCGGGTCGGATTTCTGGTGACCGTTGCGGCCGTCATCTTCATGGTCGGCCTCTTCTTCATCGGATCCGAGCAGAAGATCTTCGCCCGGAAGCAGGAGTACAACGTCCGCCTCGACAATGTCACCGGCCTGGCCCAAGGCAACCCGGTGAAGATCTCCGGCGTGACCGTCGGCGTGATCAGGGACATCAACCTGCCGCGCGACCCGAAGAAGAAGGACGTCGACATCACCCTGATGGTCGACAAGAAGTACGCCGACCGCATCCGCACCGACTCCCGCGCCCGGCTGAAGAAGCTCGGCCTGCTGGCCGGCGACAGCTACATCGACATCTCGCCCGGCAGCCCGCGCTTCGAAGCCCTCGCGGCGGGTGCCAACATTCCCGCTGCGCGGCAGACCAACGTCGATCAGCTCATCTCCTCCGGCGAGGATCTGGTCGACAACTTCGTGCAGATCTCCTACTCGCTGAAGAACGTCCTCAGCCGCATCGACCGCGGCGAGGGTCTTCTCGGCGAGATCACCACCGCCGCCGACACCAAGCAGCGCATCACCGAGACCTTCCTGACCACGCTCAACAAGACCAACGCCATCCTCTCGCACGTCGAGAGCGGCCGCGGCACCGTCGGACGGCTGGTCTACGACGACAAATACGGCGCGGAGCTCACCGGCTCGCTGGCCCAGGCGGCGAAGTCGTTGCAAGCGGTGACCTCCAACGTGCAAAGCAGCTTCGACAAGGGGGAGGGAATGCTCCCCGCGCTGCTGCACGATCCGGACGGGAAGAAGCGCGTCTACGACCTCGTCGACAACCTTCGCGTGACCTCCGGCAATCTCGCCGCGTTCAGCACCAACCTCCAGAACGGGCAGGGACTCCTCCCGCGCCTCATGAACGACAAGGCGTACGCGGATCAGTCGCTGGCGGAGTTCACCGGACTGGTGCGGCAACTCAGCGAGGCGGTGTCGAAGATCAACAGCGGCAACGGAACCGCCGGGAAGTTGATCAACGATCCCGCGGTCTACGAGTCGATCAACGACATCCTCATCGGCATCAACGAGTCGCAGATGCTCCGCTGGCTGATTCGAAACCGCCAGCAGAAGGGCATCGAGAAGCGTTACGACGCCGGCGTGGAGCAGCCCGCCCCGCCCCCGCCCCCACCGCCCGCCACGAACAAGAGCGAGGCCGCGCCGCCGGACGTGCCGGTCACTCCCGCCCCTACTGTTATAGGATCGCTCGCATGGACATCGCAGTCATCGGCACGGGGTACGTCGGCCTCGTGACCGGCGCAGGGCTCGCTGATTTCGGCAACGAAGTCATCTGTTGCGACATCGACGAGCGAAAGATCGAAGCGCTCAACCGGGGCGAGATCCCGATCTACGAGCCGGGTCTCGACACCATCGTCAAGCGCAACGTGGCCGAGGGGCGGATGCGCTTCACCACCGATCTGCCGGCGGCCATCCGATCCAGCCGCGCCATCTTCATCGCCGTCGGCACGCCGCCGAAGCCCGACGGCTCCGCCGACCTCCGCTACGTGGAGGAAGTGGCGCGCTCCATCGCCCGCTTCATGAACGGGCCGAAACTGGTCATCACCAAGTCGACCGTGCCGATCGGCACCGGCCGGATCATCGAGAGGATCATCGCCGAAGCCGACAGCGGGCACCGCGCCTCGGTGGTTTCCAACCCGGAGTTCCTGCGCGAAGGCTCCGCCATCGAAGACTTCATGCGCCCCGACCGCGTGGTCATCGGCGCATCGGATCAGGAATCCGCGGATCTGATGAAGGAGATCTACGCGCCGCTGCACTCCCTGGAGATCCCGTTCGTGGTGACCAACGTGGAATCGTCGGAGCTGATCAAGTACGCCGCCAACGGCTTCCTGGCGACGAAGATCTCCTTCATCAACGAGATCGCCGTCCTCTGCGAGATCCTCGGCGCGGACGTGCAGGACGTCGCGCGCGGCATCGGCCTCGACACCCGCATCGGCTCGAAGTTCCTGCAGGCCGGCCCCGGCTTCGGCGGGTCGTGCTTCCCCAAGGACACTTCCGCGATGGCCGACATCGCCCGCCGCAACGGCTACGAGTTCGAGATCATCGAGGCGGTGCTGCGGGTCAACGACAACATCAAGGAGCGGATGGTGGAGAAGACCGTCGAGGCGCTGGAGGGCGATCCGCGCGGCAAGACGGTGGCCGTGCTCGGCCTGGCGTTCAAGCCGGAGACCGACGACATGCGCGACTCGCCGACCATCACGCTGATCAACGGGCTGCAAAAGCGCGGCGCGAAAGTGCGCGCGTACGACCCGGAGGCGATGGAGAACGCCAAGAAAATCTTCGACGGCGTGACCTACTGCAGCGACGCGTACGAGACCGCCGACGGCGCCGACGCGCTGGTCATCGCCACCGAGTGGAACGAGTTCCGGGCCTTGAAGCTGGAGCGCATCAAGAAGCTTCTGCGCACGCCGCTGATCGTCGATCTGCGCAACGTCTACGATCCCCAGCGGATGAAAGCCGAGGGCTTCACGTACGTCTGCGTCGGCCGCGCCGCCGACGTCCGGGTGCGGGAGCGCGTGTAGATGGCGCGTGTCCTGATCACCGGCGGTGCGGGCTTCCTCGGCTCGCACCTCTGCGACCTCTTCCTGGCGCGCGGCCACGAAGTCATCTGCGTCGACAACTTCATCACCGGCAGCCCGAAGAACATCGAGCATCTCTTCGGCCGCGAGGGATTCACCTTCGTCAAGCTCGACGTCACCACGTATATCCACGTCGCCGGGCCGCTCGACTACGTCCTCCATTTCGCGTCGCCCGCCAGCCCGATCGACTATCTGGAGAAGCCCATCCAGACGCTGAAAGTCGGCTCGCTCGGCACGCACAAGACGCTCGGCCTGGCGAAGGACAAGAAGGCGCGCTTTCTCATCGCCTCCACTTCCGAGGTTTACGGCGACCCGCTCATCCACCCGCAGAAAGAGGACTACTGGGGCAACGTGAATCCGGTGGGCCCGCGCGGGGTGTACGACGAGGCGAAGCGCTTCGCCGAGGCCATGACCATGGCGTATCACCGCTTTCACGGCGTGGAGACGCGCATCGTGCGCATCTTCAACACCTACGGCGAGCGGATGCGCGTGAACGACGGGCGGGTGGTGCCGGCGTTCATCTCCCAGGCGCTGCGCGATGAGCCGCTCACGGTGTTCGGCGACGGCTCGCAGACCCGATCGTTCTGCTACGTCTCCGATCTGGTCGACGGCATCTACCGGCTGCTGATGTCGGAGGAGACGATGCCGACCAACATCGGCAACCCGGCGGAGATGACCGTCTTGCAGTTCGCCGAGGAGATCAAGCGTCTGACCGGCACCAAAGCGCCGATCGAGTTCCGTCCGCTGCCCGAGGACGATCCGAAGATCCGCCGCCCCGACATCACCAAGGCCCGCACGCTCCTCGGATGGGAGCCGCGCGTGCCCCTGGAGGAAGGGCTGCAGCGGACGATCGAGTACTTTCGCGCTGCGCTGTGATGCGCGTCTTCGTTGCCGCCCTCCTGCTCGCCGCCTGCGCCACGCCCGCTCCGCAACCGGAGGTGACGCCGGCAGCTTCGTGCCATCCCGAAGTAGCCGGGCCCGACACGCCCGGCATCGTGCGGGCGGTTGCCATCCACATGGAGCCGCCCAAGACGCCTTACCGCACTGCCGGCATTCACACCGTGGAGATGGACGCCATCGTCGACGAGACCGGCCGGGTGGTCGAGATCTGTCCCGTCAGGGGCGAGCGCGACTTCTTCGACGCGTCGGAGAAAGCCCTGCGCCAGTGGCGCTTCAAGCCGGCGACGCTTGACGGGAAACCGGTCCGCTACCGCTTTCACTTCACCACGCGATTCAACAGCTCCTGAGATTCGCAAGATCGAAGAAGCGCTTTCCCGCTCGCCGGCCTACCTTGGCGGTCATGACAAGAACAGCAATCGCCCTCCTCCTCGTTTTTGCCGCCCTCGCCGCCCACGCCGCTGAGCCCGAGACAGTGATGGTGACCTACCGCGCGAAGAAAGGGAGCGAAGCGCGGCTCGCGCAGGTCCTGACCAAGCATTGGGACACCGTTCGCCGCCTCGAGCTGGCGACCTCCGACCCGCGCCACCTTTACCGCGCCGGCTCGACGCTCATCGAGGTCTTCACCTGGAAGGATGCCGAGATCCCCGACCACGCGCCGGCCGAGATCCGGACGATCTGGGATGAGATGCAGGCGCTGGTGGAGAAGAGCGGCATCTCCATTCTCGAAGTGGAGCGCGTGCGCGAGTAGAATCGCCGGCCATGAAGAAGTGGCTGCTCGCGTTCCTCGCCGGTTTCCTCGCCACGCTCGTCTTTCACCAGCCGGCACTCTGGCTTCTGCACCTCGCCGGCGTGACCGAACGGATGCCGTACGCCATGAAGCCGGTGCCGCCGTTCGGCGTGCCGAGCGTCGTCTCGCTCGCGTTCTGGGGCGGGGTGTGGGGCATCGTGATGATTGCCGCGATCGGCCGGGCGAAGGCGTTCTACCTCCTGTCCGCGATCTTCGGAGCAATCCTGCCGACGCTGGTCGCCGCGTTCATCATCGTTCCCCTCCGCCACATCCCGGTCACCGGCAACAAGGCAACGCTCCTCGCCGTGGGCCTGGCGGTCAACGCGGCGTGGGGGCTGGGGACGGCGGTGCTGTACCGGGTGCTCGGCGGAAAAGCGCTGAGGCGGCCGTAATTCACGGTTATAGTCCGTCTACCAATTCCAAAAAGAGACGGAGGAACAACCGTGCGGCTCCTGCTGGCAGTCTCGGTCGTTGTCACGTTTCTCGTTCCTCGGGCGGACGCTTTCGAGGGAGTCGAACACAAGGAACTGTCGAATAGAGCGTTGCTTGCAGCTCTAAAGGCCGCTCCCGTCGGGAGTGTCGACCCATCGATGGCGGACATGGCCCGCACCTTTGCCGGTCGTTCAGATCACTCCTTCGGCGCCATCACAGAGGCAGTGGATTGGTTTACCACGCCCGCGGACGACCTCCTGGACCCGGGCGAAGCGAACCGGAATTATGACGGCAGAGATCGTTGGCAGGCATCGATCAAGGTGCTTTGGGCCAAACATCGAAACGTCGATCATTTTCAACGACTCGCGCTTGATGAGTGGGCGGAGTACCACGCGATCGCTCTTGCGGCGGCTCGGGACCATTGCTTCCCCGCCGCGCTCTACGCTGAGGCGATGGCACTGCACTATCTGCAGGATTTTTTTGCTCCTGGACATGTGGTCACCCCACGGAAGGGGATGCACGACGTCGCCGCGGGATCTCTCCACGACTACTTCAACGCACGCGGTGGTGATTTCTTATTGTTCCCGGCTCGTATCGAGCAAACTGGAGTCATCCCGAGCTTGCGCGAGCAATTCCCGGACGAGTGGCTGGAATTCGAGGCCGCGCGTTTGAAGAAAAAGGTGCACTTCTATGGCGACGGCCGGCTGCGCCTTGCTGGTGAGGAGAAAGTCTTCCTGGCGCTCATTTCGATGCTTTCGATCCGAGAAGTTCTTGCCGCCTCGACGAAAACGGCCGTCGATTGGTTGCAAGCATGCTTTTCGCCACGGTGGTCTCCATCAAAAAAAGGGTTTGACGATAAGTTGGAGCCGAACTTTCTCGAGTTTCACGCTGTCCAGGGAGGCGTCCGACTCATCTCAGCCGACAGATCACTCGAGCGCGTCCGTACTTGCGACTCCTCCTCCTCCGATTGGCTCGGTCGTTTTGATCTCGACTCTGATCTCAAGTTGAAAGACCTGTCGTACCGGCTATCGGGCGCTGGTGTTCGAACGAAAGCAGCGAGAGGGCTGGAGTCTCACGATTGGCGCATCGACACGGACCTGCTTTTCCTCAGCAGTGCGAGTGACCCGAAGGGTGCGCTCGTCGACGAAACGGGAGCTCCTTATCCAGACGGCGATAACGTGCATCTGATCTGGCTGGGTCCTACGTTTACTCGAGGAAGCCGATACACCGCTTGGGGAATCGCGAGTGAGGGTCGGTATCGGACACGATATGAAGGAACGACCTGGGGTGTGGATCTGGCTGTGCGGCAGTACAGGCATGGTGCGGGATCACGTCGCTGGCGGTTTGAAGGCGGTGGCTCCGTGACCTACGGCCTCAGCGTTGTTAATCTCTCGGCCGGCCTACAACATGCGAACACGGTGACCGAAGACGGGAAGTTCGTTGGCGACCGATTTGTGACTTTGGCCGCTGAGATGGTCATCGCAAAAGAGTGGCCTCAACTGATTCCGATCGTTCGCGTCGTAACAGACTTACTCAAGCGAATGTATGCCCGCCTACGATCGTCTCCTCCCGCCGCGGTCCCGTCGAAATGATCTCGATCGCGCACTCCATCTCGTCCGCGATGAACGCGATGTAGTCCTTCGCCGCGGCGGGGAGATCGTCATACGACGTGATCCCCACCGTCGGCGACTTCCACCCCTTGAACGTCCGGTAGACGGGCTTGAAGTCGTGATGGGCGACGGCAAATGCCGGGAACGTCCGCCAGCGCTCGCCGCGCACGCTGTACTCGGTGCAAACCGGGATCTCCTCGAACTCGTCGAGGACGTCGATCTTCGTCAGCGCGACGGCGTCGATCCCGTTGAGCATCGCCGCCGTCCGCAGCACGGCAAGGTCCAGCCAGCCGGTGCGGCGGGGGCGTCCGGTCACGGTCCCGAACTCGTTGCCGCGCTTGCGCAGATGCTCGCCGTGCGCGCCGTCGAGCTCCGTGGGAAACGCGCCGCCGCCGACGCGCGTGGTGTACGCCTTCGCCACGCCGGCCACGCGGTGGATGTGCTTCGGCGCGACCCCCAGCCCGGTGCAGATTCCGCCGACCACGGTGTTGGACGAGGTCACGAACGGGTACGTGCCGTGGTCGATGTCCAGCAGCGTCCCCTGCGCCCCTTCGAACATCACGCGCTTGCCGGCGCGGATTAGATCGTTGATCAGCACCGTGCCGTTGGTGATGCGGTCGGCGAGCACTTCACCGAAGCGCGTGTAGTCGTCGTAGAGTTTCTTCGGATCGAACGCCGGCTTGCCATAGACGCCCTGCAGAACCGGGTTCTTCTCCGCGCATGCGAACTCGATCTTGTCGCGCAGCAAGTCGGGATCGAGCAGGTCGCCGACGCGAATCCCGTAGCGGCTGACCTTGGTCTCGTACGCCGGGCCGATGCCGCGGCCGGTGGTGCCGATCTTTGCCGCCCCGGCCGCCTCCTCGCGCGCCAGGTCGAGCGCGCGGTGGTAGGGGAGGATGACGTGCGCGGTGTCGCTGATCTTGAGGTTGCTGTCGATGGCCACGCCGAGGCCGCGGAGCTGTTCAATCTCCTCGAGCAGGGCCTCGGGATCGATGACCATTCCGTTGCCGAGAATGCAGAGCTTGCCGGGGTGGAGAATGCCGGAGGGGATGAGCCTCAGCGAGAAGTGTTTTTCCCCGAATTTGACGGTGTGGCCAGCGTTGTGGCCGCCCTGGTAACGGGCCACCACATCGAAGTCCTCGCAGAGGAGATCGACGATTTTTCCCTTGCCCTCATCGCCCCATTGTGCGCCGATGACGGCGAGGTTTTTCATGGCGCGCGGAGACTAGCATGGCGGCTCGGAAATTGCTCGAAGTGACGGCGCGGACTATAGTTCCGACGATCGCAGGAGCCGCACGATGGACATGCAGAAGTCGGTAGCCGCCCCCCCCTTGATCTACGCGCCCGCGCCCGTGCCAGTCGAACAGTTCGTCGACGGCGTTCGCGAGCTCTCGCGCGGCGTGATCACCAAGCAGACGATCTACGATTACCTCTGCACCTACGGGATCGACGCCGCCGATCTCGAGCGCTTCAAGCAGTGGCTCCCCGACCGCCACACCCGCAACAAAGTCTTCCGAAACGAGATGATCGAGGTGATGGTGATCTGCTGGCCAATCGGCGCGGTCACGCCGCTGCACACCCACAACGGGCAGCTCGGATGGATGACCATGATCGAGGGGAAGCTGGTGGTGGAAAACTTCCGCAAGATCGACTGTAACCGTCCCGAGAACCAGCAGGTGGTGGGGATGGACTGCCTCGCCGGCGCCACCCGCATCGAGATGAAGCATCTCGGTACGGAGCTCTGCGTCCCGGGCGGTCCGCTGAACACCGTCGACAAGACCCAGACCATCCACCGCATCAAGAACCTCGACGAGTGGAACGAGCGCGCCGTCAGCATGCACGTCTACTCCCGCCCCATCGACTCGTGTGTGGTGTTCGACATCGAAGGCCAGCGGTGTTTTCGCCGGGAGCTGAAGTACAACAACGAGTGATGTCCCTCCTATCCACCCTATCCTCCGAGCTCGACGCCATGCGCTCCGCCGGCACGCTGAAACGCGAGCTGGCGCTGAAATCCCCGCAGGGCCCGGTCGTGGAGATCGAAGGGAAGGGCGAAGTCATCATGCTGACTTCGAACAACTACCTCGGCCTGGCCGACCACCCCGCCATCCTGGAGGCGGCGGAAAAGGGGGAGCGCGATTACGGTTACGGCCTCGCCTCGGTGCGCTTCATCTGCGGGACGCAAACCATCCATCACCAGCTCGAGGAGCGCATCGCGCACTTTTTCGGCACCGAGGACACCATTCTTTACGGCTCCTGCTGGAATGCGAACGAGGGGCTGTTCCAGACCATCGTGCAGGAGCAGGACGCCATCATCTCCGACGAGCTGAATCACGCCTCGATCATCGACGGCGTCCGCCTGGCGAAGTCGCGCAAGGAGCGCTACAAGAACCGCGACCTCCGCGATCTCCGCCGCGCGCTCGAGGCCACCAAGGACGCGCGCCACAAAGTGGTGGTCACCGACGGCGTCTTCTCCATGGAGGGCTCGCTCGCTCCGCTGGCCGAGCTGGTGGAGATCACTCGCGAGCACGACGCCTTCTTCGTCGTCGACGACTCGCACGGCACCGGTGTGGTGGGGGAGCGCGGGCGCGGCACCGGCGAGGAGCTCGGCGTCTTCGGGAAGATCGACGCCTACACCTCCACCCTCGGCAAGGCCCTCGGCGGCTCGCACGGCGGCTTCACGACCGGCCCGCGCGCGCTGGTCGAGTTCCTCCGCCAGAAGTCGCGGCCGTACCTCTTCTCCAACACCCTCCCGCCGGGCGTGGTCATGGGATCCATCGCCGCGATCGACCTGCTGGAGAAAGACACCACGCTCGTCCGGCGGCTCCGCGAAAACACGACATATTTTCGTGAGCAATTAACGTCGCGCGGGGTGACGGTTCGCGAAGGCATCCATCCCATCGTCCCCATCCTGATCGGCGACACGGCCAAAGCGATCGCCATGTCGGCGGCGCTCCTCGACCGCGGCGTCTATGTCTCCGGATTCGGCTTCCCCGTCGTCCCGCAAGGGCAGGCGCGGCTGCGCTGCCAGATCAGCGCCGCGCACACCCGCGAGCATCTCGACAGCGCCATCGAGGCCATCGCCGAGGTGGCGGGAAAATTCGGCGTGCTCGCGGCATGACCGCATTCGAACGGGCGATCCGCGTCATCGCTTACGTCGTCATCGCGCTCTTCATCGCCGCCTTCTTCATCCCGTTCGTCGGCATCACGCTGTTCGAAGGATTTCGCAGGAACCCTCGCGCGCTCATCGAGTTTGCCCACCTTCCCGGCTGCTGGCTGATCATCGCAGGTCCGCTGCTCTGCTGGACGTCGCTGATGGCGTTCTATTTCAGGCTGCCGAAGGAGGTGCGCACGGCATCGCTCGGCACGTTGGGCGCGAGCACCTTGCGGATCGGTGGGATCGTGAATCTCGTTCGCCAGTATCGCCGCCGGTATGGCTTCGACTGGCTGCTCTGGACCGTGACGCTCTCGGGCGTCATCACGGCCGGCATCTATGTTTTTCTGATCACTTCAGCGGCTGCAGCAGGTTGATCTCCAGCACCCACGGAATCACCGTGAACATCAGGACGGTGATGACCACCGCTGCGGCGAGGTCCAGCAGGATGCCGGCGCGCGACATGGCGCGTACGCGGATGTAGCCGGTCCCGTAGACGATGGTGTTCGGCGCCGTGGCCACCGGCAGCATGAATCCCGACGAGGCGGCGAGCACCGCCGGCAGCATCAGCATGAAGGGATGCACGCCGATGGACGTCGCCAGCGCCGCCGCGATCGGCATCATCGTCGTCGCCGTGGCCACGTTCGAGGCGATCTCCGACAGCGCGGTCACCACGATGCAAACCACGATGATCATCAGCACCGGCGGCCACCCGCCGAGGAACGAGAGCCGCGCGCCCGCCCACTTGGAGAATCCGCTCGACTCGAGCGTGTCCGCCAGCGCGAAGCCGCCGCCGAAGAGGATCAGCACGTCCCACGGGATGCGCGAGAACTCCTCCCACTCCAGCAGGCGCTGCTCTTTCGAGACCGGGATGAGGAACGCGGCGAAAGCCATGATGACGGCCACCGTCGCGTCATTGATCGACTTCGGATTCGGCAGCAGCGACGACCAGCCGGGGACGTGCATCGATCCGAGCTCGATGTCGGCGCGGAAGACCCAGAGCAGCGCCGTCGCGCAGCAGAGCGCCAGCGCCGTTTTCTCGGCGCGGCTCATGGGGCCGGGATGTTTGAGGCCCAGCTCCTCGATGGTGACCGTGCCGCCCTTGCCGACGCGGCTGGTGGTGATGACGATCAGCCAGCAGACCGGCAGGAGGATGACCAGGTAGATGACGCCGAAGACCATCCACTGCGCGAACGAGACGGCCTTCGCCGCGGGGAACAGCTCCCGCACCGCGCCGAAGAAGATGAGATTCGTCGGCGTGCCGATCGGCGTGCCGATGCCGCCGAGGGAGGCGGCGTAGGCCACGCCGAGGAGCATCGCTTCGCCGGCGCGCGCGGCGCTGTCGGGGCGGCCCGATGAGGTTACCGACCGTCCCACGCCGGCGAGGCCGGTGGCGATGGCGATGGCGATCGGCGTCATCATCAGCGTCGTCGCCGTGTTCGAGATCCACATCGACAGGAATCCCGTCACCAGCATGACCGCCAGGATCACGCGGCGCGGCCGCGTGCCGATGCGGCGCAGCGCGAAGTACGCCAGGCGGAGGTGCAGGCCCCATCGCTCGAAGGTCGCCGCCACCAGGAAGCCGCCCATGAAGAGGAACACCGCGGAGTTGGCGTACGGCGCGGCGGCCTTCTCCATGGAGGTGACGCCGGCGAGCGGAAAGAGGACCAGCGGCGCGAGCGCCGTCAGACCGAGCGGCATCGCCTCGGTCAGCCAGAGCAGCGCCATCAGCAAGCCGATGGCGGCGGTGAGGCGAATGGTCGGTGTGAAGCCCGCGGTGGCGGGGATGAGGAGGATGGCGGCCGAGACGCCGACGCAGATTGCCAGCCGGCGCAATGACACTCCCGCGGCAATCCCCGCCATTCGGGTGAGAGTGTAGCGTCGCTCGGATAGAATCGGGTCATGCGTTATTGCCTGATTTCACTTGCCTTCGTTCTGCTCGCCGGCGCCGCGATCGGGCAGACGCCGCCCTATCCGGCGCCGGTGGGATCGCCGCCGCCCGCTCCAACCCCGGCGCCGCGACCTGCGCCCGCTCCAACACCCGCACCGGTCCCCACGACCGTAGCGACAACCACCGCCCCGCCCGCCGCCGACACCTACGACGTCGTCGAGGCCACGCTGGTCAGCGACGCGCAGGCGGCGACGTGGCTGAAGCAGCAGGCGAAGAGCCGCCGCGCGCTGATCGGAGTAATCCCACGCGGAGCCGCGGAGAAGACACTGTTCATCTTCATGCGGACCACTGGCGCCATCGAGCACATGGTCGTCGCCTCGCCCGATCTGTCCAAGGAGAACGTCGCCACGCGCATCCGCGCCCAGCACCCGAAGACATTCCTCGGCGCGTGCCGCGCGGGGAGCGGCTACCTCCTCTTCTTCAAGTGATGCGTCCCGCTCCCACCTCCCAGGCCGCCGGAACGGCGCATAGTTTCGTCCACCTTCGCGAGGGCATCGAGGCTTTCCTGCGATGGGGGCGCGGGCGGGTTTGGCAGGAAGCGACGATGCGCGAGCGGCTCCACGCGCTCTCGGTTTCCGTCCGCCGCCCGGCGCTCGACGCCATGCGCGACAGCGAGCGCCGCTACCGCGAGCAGGACGCCAAGCGCCTCTACTACCTCTCCATGGAGTTCCTCATGGGCCGCGCCCTCGGGAACAACCTCACCAATCTCGGCCTCTACGACGACGCGAAGGCCATCATCGGCGAGCTGGGAGTCGATCTCGAGGAGCTCCAGTCGCTCGAGCACGACGCCGCCCTCGGCAACGGCGGTCTGGGACGCCTCGCCGCCTGCTTCCTCGACTCGTTGGCCTCGCTCGACTACCCCGGCTTCGGTTACGGCATCAACTACGAGTTCGGGCTCTTCCGCCAGACGTTCGTCAACGGCTTCCAGCACGAGAAGCCCGACCACTGGCTCGACGACGGCGGCTCGCCGTGGCTGATCGAGCGCTCCGACGACGCCGTGGTCGTCCCGGTCTACGGCAGCCTCGCCCACACCACGATCGGCGGCGTCTACAAACCGGCGTGGGTGGACTACAAGGTGATCGTCGGCGTGCCGTACGACATGCCGATCGTCGGCTTCGGCGGCCGCACCGTGAACGTGCTGCGGCTCTTCACCGCGCGCTCCTCGGACGAATTCGACATCGGCATCTTCAATGCCGGCGACTACATCGCCGCGGTGCAGCACAAAATCAACACCGAGGCCATCTCGAAGATCCTCTATCCGTCGGACGTCATCGATCGCGGGCGCGAGCTGCGCCTGCTGCAGGAGTACTTCCTGGTGGCCTGTTCGGTGCGCGACATCATCAAGCGCTACCGCGAGACGCACGACAGCTTCGACGAGTTCGCGTCGAAGGTCGCCATCCAGATGAACGACACGCACCCGGCGCTTGCCGTGGTCGAGCTGATGCGCGTCCTCATCGACGAGTACGACATTCCCTGGGAAACGGCATGGGCGCTGACGGTGGCCACCTGCGGCTACACCAATCACACCCTGCTGCCCGAGGCGCTGGAGCGCTGGCCGGTGGACATGATGGAGCGGGTGCTGCCGCGCCACATGCAGATCGTCGGCGAGATCAACCGCCGCCTGCTGGCGGAAGTGGAGCGCCGTTTTCCGGGCGAGCCGGCCATGCAGGAGCGGGTGTCGATCTTCGAGAGCGGCGAGCGGCGCAACGTGCGGATGGCGAACCTGGCCATGGCCGGCAGCCACTCGGTCAACGGCGTCGCCGCGCTGCACTCCGAGCTGGTGAAGACGGCGCTGGCGCCCGATTTCTACCGCCTCTATCCCGAGCGCTTCAACAACAAGACGAACGGCGTGACGCCTCGGCGCTGGCTGCTGCACGCGAACCGCTCGCTGGCGTCGCTGATCACCAAGGCCGTCGGCGACGGCTGGATCCGCGATCTCGACGAGCTGCGGCGGCTGGAGCTGTTCGTCGACGACGCGTCGCTCCTGGAGCGCCTCGATGCGGTGAAGGACCGCAACAAGCTCGCATTGGCGGCCTTGACCAAGGAGATCACCGGCATCATCGTCGATCCCGCGTCGCTGTTCGACGTGCAAGTCAAGCGGATGCACGAGTACAAGCGGCAGCTCCTCAACGTGCTGCACATCGTCCACCGCTATTGGCAGATCGTGGAGGACGGCGAGATGCCGCTCGTGCCGCGAACGTTCTATTTCGCGGGGAAGGCGGCACCGGGTTACTTCCAGGCCAAGCTGATCATCAAGCTGATTCACTCGGTGGCCGAGGTGGTCAACGCCGATCCGAAGACGCGGGAGTGGCTGCGCGTGGTGTTCCTGCCGGACTATCGCGTCACCCTGGCCGAGGCCATCATGCCGGCGGCGGAGCTGAGCGAGCAGATCTCGACCGCGGGGAAGGAGGCGTCGGGGACGGGCAACATGAAGCTCGCCCTCAACGGCGCGCTGACCATCGGCACCCTCGACGGCGCCAACATCGAGATCCGCGACGAGGTCGGCGAGGAGAACATCTTCATCTTCGGGCTCCGCGCCGAGGAGGTGGCGGCGCTGCTGCCGACTTACCGCCCCGAGGAGTACCTCGCCAACCGCGCCATCCGCCGCGTGGTCGACACCATCGCCGCCGGCCACTTCTCGCGCGGCGACAAGGACATCTTCCGCCCCATCGTGGCCAAGCTCACCAGCGCGCGCGACGAGTACGTCCACCTCGCCGACCTCCAGCCGTACATCGACACCCAGCGCCGCGTCGACGAAAACTACCTCGACCGTACGGAGTGGTCGCGCAAATCGCTGCTGAACATCGCCCGGATGGGGAAGTTCTCCTCGGACCGGACGATCACCGAATATGCGCGCGACATCTGGAACATCAAGCCCACCGTGATCGGCGCGTTCGCGCACTCGGCGCTGGAGTAGTCCTCACCCGCGCGCGCGAAGCCACTTCGCGAACGACTGCTGACTCTCTCCCGATGGTCTACCGGCAACTAAAGCCTCGACGCTGAGATGTCGATGGTCTGGGTCATCGGGTTCCAGCGGACGTTGACGCCGGCGACCAGGCGCAGCAGGTCGGGCACCGAGTGCATGCCCGACTCCTCGATCTGCTTGGCGGTGATGACGGTGACGGCGCTCGGCGCCTTGGAGATGGGGATCTCGGTCTTGGTCGCCGCCTCGACCTTGAGCTGCTCCTCGACGAAGAGGGTGACTTCGCCGATGGTCTTCTGGGCGCTGTTGGGCGAGAAGCGGAGTGGCGAGAAGCAAAAAAATGGCCGCCATGCGATACATGGCGGCCATTTTAAAGGGTGTGCGCGATCGTTACTGATGAATGGTGATGTTGCCGCCGCCCATGACGTCGGCGCCGGCGGCGCTGTTGTCGAAGACGACGGTGTTCGTCGATTCCTTCGTGATGCGGATGCGGAACTTGTCGATCTTGTCGCCCGCCATCTTGCCGTCGGTGGCGGTGAAGACGAAGGCGTAGCCGGCGACACCGTCGACGGTGCCGTGGCCCGCGGTCTGCGCCTTCGCGCCGGTGATCACCAGCCAGTCGAACGAGGTGCTCTTGAAGTTGAGCTTCCCGCCGCCGGGGATCTGGAACTCGAGGTTGCCCGACGGGGTGGTGGCGTCGTGATCCTGATACTTCACGTTGAAGCCGACGTTCCCCTTGCCGCCGGAGTTGATCCAGCCGCCGCCGGTGACGAAGCCGCCGTCGGTGTCGTAGACGACGACGTCGGCGAAGGTCGCCGTGGCGGTGCCGGTGTCATCATCGGTCAGAGTGATGCCCACGGTGTACACGCCCGCGGCGCCATAGGTGTGCGAGGCGGTGCAGGTGCCGGCGGCGCAGGTGGCGGCCGACGACGAGGCGTCGCCCCAGGTGACGGTCGCGGTGTGCGTGTCGAGCGTGCCGGCGTCGGTGTAGTTGAAGCTGATCGACGCGGCGCCGCCGAAGGCGATCGGCGCGGTCGGACCGGTGACGGAGGCGATCAGCGGCGCGACGTTGTTCACGGTGACGCCGGCGCCGGCCGAGCCGTTGCCGCCGTCGTCGTCGGAGACCGTCACCGATACCGCGTAGGCGTCGGACGCCGTCCCCGACGGCGCGTCGTCGAGGTACTGATGGGTGAGCGAGAAGGTGCGGGCGCCCTTTACCAGCGAGCTCGTGGAAACGCCGTCGCTCCAGTTCACCGTGACCACGTGCGTGTCGTCGCTGCCCGGATCGGTGAAGCTGCCGGAGATCGTGACGCTGCCGTTTTCGGCGACCGAGGCCGAGGAGAGCGAGGCGGCGGTGATGGCCGGCGCCACGTTGGTGACGGCGACCGTCTGCGAGCTGCCGGCGGTGGCGCCGCTGCCGTCGGTGACCACCACCGCGGCGACGTACGAGCCGTTGTCGTCGGGAGTGAAGGTGATGGACGCGCCGCTGCCGCTGGCGTACGGCGAACCGTTCTTGGTGACGCTCCAGGCGTAGCTGAGCGAGTCACCCGAATCCGGATCGCTGGCGGTGGCGCTGGCAGTGACGGCCGTTCCCTCCGGAGAGGTCGACGGCGCGCTGACGGTGGCGGTCGGAGGATCGTTGACCGGATTGACGGTGACGTTGACCGTGGCGTCGGCGCACTTTGCGTCGGCCAGGCCGGCGGTGATGCCGTTGTCGCAGACGTGGTAGGTGAAGCTCGCCGGGCCGTTGTAGTTCGCGGCGGGGCTGTAGGTCACTTGGCCGCCGGCGAGCGAGACGCTGCCGTGCGTGTCGGCGGTGGAGCTGACCGAGACGACCGTGAGCGACTGGCCGCTCTCGTTGGCCGGACCGGCGCTGTCGTTGGAGGTCAGGTCGGACGCGGCGAAGGTGAGAGTGGTGTCCTCATCGGTCGATTTGACGTCGTTCGCCGCGGTCGGCGGATCGTTCACTTCGAACACGGTGATGCTGACCGTGGCGGTGTTGGACGTGCCGGAGGAGTTGCTGGCGGTGTACTTGAAGCTGTCGGTGCCGTTGAAGTCGGGCGCCGGCGTGTAGGTGCATGAGGCGGTGCAGGAAAGCGCGCCGTGCGACGGAGCGGTGGTGATGGTGTAGGTCAGCGGCGCGTTGGTCGGGCTGACCGCGTCGAGGGTGAAGGTCTTCGCCGTGTCCTCGTTGGTGGCGATCGACTGGTTGGCGGCGCCCGGCGGATTGTTGCCGTTCACGCCCGCCTCGACCGCGTTCTCCACCGAGTCGGAGACGTTGGCGAAGAAGTCGTAGCCGGTCAGCGCTTCCACCTGGTCGACGCTGACCAGGTAGCCCTGCCAGTCGTTGGAGTTGGTGGTGCGGATGCCCTGCGTGTTCGGCATGATCACGGCGATGGTGCGCGTCGACGCGGTGGCGCGCGCGACGTCGTCGCCGCTCGCCTTCGGCAGAACGAGCACCACTTTCCAGGTCTGGGCCGGGACGGTCACATGGCCGCCGGCGAGGGTGGTGCTCACGCCGCCGTTACTTCCGGTGCCGCCCACGCCCCACGGACCGGAAACGATGTACAGCTCGTTGCCGGCGTCGGTGAGCCCGCGCAGGGCGTTCTCCATGTTGGCCCACGGACCCTGATTGTTGTCAGGCGCCTGCGGAACCATGTTGGACATCAGGTAGGTTTCCTGGTTGACGGGGATGCGGTTCTCGTTGTCGCGGTCGGCGTTCGGCGTCAT
The DNA here is from genome assembly GCA_038040385.1 of Candidatus Gilichinskyi gelida. GTDB lineage: Bacteria > Acidobacteriota > Thermoanaerobaculia > Gp7-AA8 > Gp7-AA8 > Gilichinskyi > Gilichinskyi gelida. Next base: position 104,779 of record JBBPII010000014.1, on the reverse strand, counting down.
GTGGCCGCGGTCGAAGCCGCTGGCGAAGAAGTCGAAGGCCTGCACGCGGTACCAGTCGGGCGGGACGGCCGGATCGGGACGGAAGGTGTCGACGCGGGCGAGCGTGCCGTACCAGGCGGTCTCGAGGTGCCAGCTCACCCAGTTCGGGGTTCCCTTGTCGCGGTTGTAGGAGAGCGCGATTCCCGGCTTCTCCATCAGGTAGTTGTTCGGGAAGTTCACGTCGGCGATGGCGCCGGACGGATTGCCGAACGTCAGATGGACGTCGGAGGTGTACGGCGGCGCGGCGCCGGTGGCGACGGTGAACGTCCAGATCTTGTTCGCCGGCAGCGTGTCGGTGTTCGCGCCGCTGTCGTCGAGGTCGACGTCGTGGATCTGAGTCTTGAAGACGGTGACGGTGCACTGCTCGCCGGGGGTGAAGTTGGCGTTCGGCGTGATGACGTGTGTCCCGCCGCCGTCGGTGACGGCGAAGGTGGCGTCGTTGATGCCGTGGTTGCCGCTGCTGACGCAGGTGATGTCGTACCAGGTGCCGGTGACGTCGACCGGCTCGCTGAAGGTGATGGTGATGCTGGCGTCTTTCGGAGCAATGGATGCGCCGGAGGCCGGATCCGTGGTCACCACGAACGGTCCGATCTCCTGGATCGGCGTGGTGCGACGGGGATTCGGAGCGCCGACCACGAAGTCGAAGCCGTTGACGTCGGTGTCGGTGAGGCCGGAGTTCTTGCGGAAGAGCGCGGTGGTGTTGCTGGCCGCCGGCGCGTTGGTGCTTCCCTCGCGGCAGTTGGCGGTGGTGCCGTAGCCGACGAAGTCGACGAGGTCGGGATCGGAGCCGACCGGGCAGCCCGAGGGACCGATGAGCGGATCGCCGTTGCTGGCCAGCGCGATCTTGCCGGCGGTGGCGCTCATGTTGATGCTGCCGTCGATGTTCGCCAGGGGGAGGGGCGCGCCGACCGCGCCGCCCGAGGCGAGAGAGACGAGGAAGTACTCGCCGGGTCCGACCACGCCGCCGAGCGGCTGCATGTTGGTCGACGGACCGGTGCTGGTGGCCGAGAAGTACTGCAGCGTCCATCCGGCGATGTCGACCGGCGCGACGGTTGGGTTGTAGATCTCGACGTAGTCGTTCTGGTACGTCGCGCCCGAGTTGCCGCCGCCGCCGTAGACCTGGCTGATGACCAGGTGATTGGGCGGCGGGGGAGGAGCGGTGACGGTGATGTTGACGGCCTGCGCGGCAGGCGCGTTGACGTTGTCGGAGAGGAACGCGGTGAAGGTGGCAGTGCCGCTGAAGCCGCCCTGCAACATGACGGTGAAGGTGGCGGTGGCCGTTCCCTGGCCGCCGGTCACGGTGACGAGCGAGATGCCGGTGCTCGGGCTGGCGCTCCAGTTGTAGATCGCGCCGTCATCGTTGCCGGTCAGGCTGACGGTGAAGGCCGGCGCGTTCGACTCGACCGTGGTGATCGGGTTGAGGGGCGGCGTGATCGTCGGCGGGTTGTTGACGGGCGCCGCGTTGACCTGGATGTTGACCGTCCGAGTCACCGGCGCGTTGACGTTATCGGTGAGCGATGCGGTGAAGGTCGCCGTCCCGGTGAAGTTGCTCACCAGGGTGACGGTGTAGCCGATGTTCGCGGTCCCTTGCCCGCTGGCGACGGTGACGCTCGAGACGCCGGTGCCCGGCGTCGCGGACCAGCTGAAGATGTTGTTGTCGTCGCTGCCGGTCAGGCTGACGTTGAACGGTGCGGCGTTTTGCAGCACGGAGGTGATCGGATTGGCCGGCGCGTTGATCGACGGTGGGTTGTTGGTGATGGTGCAGGGAGGGATGGTCGTGGAGGAGTTGCGCGGCGTTCCCGCGGCAGCGTTGAAGTCGGCGGCGTTGTTGTCGGTGTCCGTGCAGCCGTTGGCCTTGCGAATCGCGGCAGTGGTGTTGGTGAGCGTCGCCGTCGGAGCGTTTCCTTCGGAAAAGTTCGTGCCGCCGCCGTAGCCGACGAGATCGACGATCTGCGCGAGCTGCGCCGCGTTGCATGGCGTGCTGCTGCCGTTGCACGCCAGGCCGCCTCCGTTGACGAGCACGACCTTTCCCGCGCCGCTGGCCATGGCGATGGTGCCGGTGGCGTTCGGCGTCGGCAGGACCGCACCGACTGCGGCGGTCGAGGCCTCTTGAACGAGGTAGTACTGGCCCGGATTGATCGTGCCGGACAGGTTCGTGACGTTCGACGAGAACAGGCCTGTGCCCGTCGAGCTGCTGTATTGAACCGACCAGCCCGTCAGTGTGACGGGCGACGTCCCGCGGTTGAACAGCTCGATGTAGTCGTTCCGGAAGTTCGCCCCGGAGTTGCCGCCGCCGCCGTAGACCTGGCTGATGACGACATTCGGAGAGACGGCCAAAGCCGTTTGGGCGAGAAAGGCAAAGCAAAGCAGCAGCAATACGAAGTACCGGCGGACGTTCATCTCGGGACGCGCTCCTCGTGTTTGTTCGGTTATCGCGGGGTGGGGACGTGATGGAGAATACCTCAAAACCCGCCCGAATTCCGCCCCCCCAAATCGCGGGATGACATAATCCGCCGCCATGAAATTGCACCGCCTCGCCCCCGCCCTGCTGTTCGTCGCCGGCGCGCTCGGCGCGCAGGTGGACCCCGCTGTTTTTGGCGACCTTCGCTGGCGCCACATCGGCCCCTTCCGCGGCGGCCGTACGGTCGCGGCCGTCGGCATCCCGTTACAGCCAAACGTCTTCTACATCGGCGTCAACAACGGCGGGGTGTGGAAGACCACCGACGCCGGGCGGATCTGGCTGCCGGTCTTCGACGATCAGCCGACCGGCTCGATCGGCGCCATCGCCGTCGCCCCGTCGGACCCCAACATCATCTATGTCGGCAGCGGTGAAGGCCTGCAGCGTCCCGATCTCTCCACCGGCGACGGCATCTACAAGTCGACCGACGCCGGTAAAACATGGCAGCACCTCGGCTTACGCGACGGCCAGCAGATTCCGATGATCGCCGTCGACCCGCGCGACCCGAACCGCCTCTACGTCGCGGTCCTCGGCCACCCGTACGGGCCCAATGTTGAGCGCGGCATTTTCCGCTCCACCGACGGCGCCAAAACGTTCGAGAAGGTGCTGTACAAGGACGAGAACACCGGCGGCATAGACGTCATCATCGACCCCTCCAGCCCCGACACCGTCTACGCGGCGCTGTGGGCGGCGCGGCAGGGGCCGTGGGAGAACGGCGACTTCCGCGGGCCGCTGAGCGGCGTGTTCAAGTCGACCGACGGCGGGACGAACTGGAAACAGTTGACCAACGGCCTGCCGAAAGAGGGGCTCAGCCGCGTCGGCCTGGAGGTCTCGCGCTCCGACGGCAAGCGGTTGTACGCCATCGTCAACGCGCGGAAGGACTCCGGACTCTACCGCTCCGACGACGGCGGCGAGAGCTGGCGCCGCACCAACGACGACGAGCGCATCTGGGGCCGCGACGGCGACTTCTGCGAGGTGCGCGCCGATCCGAAGAACGCCGACGTGGTCTACGCGGCGAACATCGTGACGTGGAAGTCCGTCGACGGCGGGAAGACCTTCAACTCCTTCCGCGGCGCGCCGGGCGGCGACGACTACCACCGCCTCTGGATCAACCCGAACGACACCAACATCATCCTCAACGCCTCGGATCAGGGCGCGGTGATCACCGTCAACGGCGGCGTCTCGTGGAGCTCCTGGTACAACCAGCCCACCGCGCAGATGTTTCACGTCAACACCGACAACGCCTTCCCGTACCGGGTATGCGGTGGAGAGCAGGAGAGCGGATCGGCGTGCGTGGCCAGCCGCGGCGACGACGGGCAGGTCACCATCCGCGAGTGGCATCCGGTGGGCGTCGAGGAGTACGGCTACGCGGTCCCCGATCCGCTCGACCCCGATGTCGTCTACGGCGGAAAGGTCTCGCGCTACGACCGCCGCACCGGGCAGGTGCAGCAGGTGGGGCCGAAGCCGCTGCGCGGGCCGAACTACCGCACCATCCGTACCCAGCCGGTGATCTTCTCTCCGGTCGATCCGCACATCCTCTACTTCGCGTCGAACACGCTGTGGAAGACGTCGAACGGCGGGAAGAGCTGGACGGAGATCAGCCCCGACCTGACGCGCAAGACGTGGGATGTCCCGGCGAACGTCGGCGTCTACAAAGACTCCCCGGCGGCCAAGCCGCGGCAGCGCGGGGTGATCTACGCCATCGCGCCGTCACCGCTGGACGTCAACCGCATTTGGATCGGCACCGACGACGGCCTGATTCACGTCACCGCCGACGGCGGGAAGAACTGGAAGGACGTCACCCCCCCGCAGCTCGTGCCGTGGGCGAAGGTGTCGATCATGGAGGCCTCGCACTTCGATCCGCTGACCGCGTACGCCGCCATCAATACCTTCCGCCTCGACGACCTCCGCCCGCACATCCTGCGGACGCGCGACGGCGGCAAGTCGTGGACGGAGATCGTGGCCGGCATCCCCGCCGGCGGGATCGTCAACGTGGTCCGTGAAGATCCGAAGACCAAGGGGCTGCTCTTCGCCGGCAGCGAGACGCAGGTGTGGGTCTCCTTCGACGACGGCGACCGCTGGCAGTCGGTGCGGCAGAACATGCCGGCGTCGTCGATCCGCGACCTTGTGCTGAAGGACGACGACGTGGTCGTCGCCACGCACGGCCGCGGCTTCTGGATCCTCGACGACATCGAGCCGCTGCGGCAGGCGCGTTCGACGAGCGCGCTCCTCAAGCCCGCGCGCGCGTACCGCTTCCGCTGGAACAAGAACACCGACACACCCATCTCGCCCGACGAGCCGGCGGGGCAGAACCCGCCCGACGGCGCGATCATCGACTACGTCCTCGGCGCGCCGGCGAAGAGCGTGACGCTCGAGATTCTCGACGCCGGCGGGAAGCTCGTCCGCCGCTACTCCAGCGCGGACAAGGCCGAGGCGCCGAAGGATCACGCCAACGTGCCGTGGTACTGGATACGGCCGGCGCAGGTGCTCTCGACCGCGCCGGGCGGCCACCGCTTCCTGTGCGACCTGCACTACTCACCGCTGCCGCAGGCGCAGATTGTTTATCCCATCGCCGCGATCGCGTACAACACGCCGCCGATTCCCACTTCGCCGTGGGTCGTGCCGGGCGACTACACAGTCCGGCTGACCGTCGATGGCAAGTCGTCGACCCAGCCCCTTCGTGTGGTGATGGACCCGCGGGTGAAGACGCCGCGCGAGGGGCTCGCCGAGCAGTTCCGGCTGTCGAAGGAGATGTATGACGGCACGGTGCGCGCGTACGCGGCGCTCGACCGCCTGCGCGGGGTGCGCGAACAGGTCAAGGCCATCCAGAATCCGCCGCCGGCGGTAGCGACCGCGCTCGCGGACTTCGACAAGACGGCCGCCGCGCTGGAGGGGGAGGGGGGCGGCGGTTTCGGCCCGCCCGCCGCGGGCGCCGCGGCAGCGGAGTCGCTCAACAGCGTCGCATTTTCTCTGCGCGCGGTGATGTCGCTGCTGCAGGGAGCGGACGTCGCGCCGACCACGCAGGGCGTCGCCGCGGCCGCCGACCGGTCTAGAGCGCTGGGGGAGGTCCTGAAGCGGTGGGACGCCCTGCGCGGTGAAACGCTCGCCGCCCTCAACGCACAATTGAAGCAGGCTGGCCTCCCGCCGATCGTGGTGAAAGCGCCGAAAGACGCGGTGGAGCGCGAGGGGCCGGACGACTTCTGAGGATTTTTGAGGCGTAGGTAGGGAAAAGCAAACCCCAATCACTCCTACAATAGACACTTCGGCCCATATCTCGACTCGTCTCCGCGGATGCGCGGAAGAAGGAGAACCACCATGTCCCGAGCCCGGCTTGGATTCCTCATCGGCGTTCTTGCGTCCCTTCTCATCGTATTGGCCCTCGGGTGTCCGAAGCCGGAAGAGAAGCTGCCGGCTGACGCGCCGCCTTACGCGCCGATTCCGAAGGACTGGATCGAGACGGAGGTCGACGTCTTCCCCGGCATGAACGGCCACACCCTCGATCCCAGCAAGCCCGACGAGAAGGTGGCGCTCCGCGGCCGCATCGTCTGGAACCTCTGGGTCGGCGACAGCGGTTTGATGTGGGACTTCCTGGCGCAGAACGGCTTCGGCACTGCCGATCTGATCAAGACCATCGACTCCCGCCACCGCCCCACCCGCTTCAAGGACATCGGCATCATCAACCAGCCGGGGTTCACGCAGGCGACCACGCCCGACCAGTACGGCCTCTTCATCGACGTGCCGAAGCAGGGCGATCCCGACGGGGAGATCGACAAGAAAATCGACTTCAAGACCTACGGACGTTCCTCGGGTGTGGTGGGCCTGCGCATCTCCGACAATCCGAAGTTCGTCGGCCCGGATAAAGACGCCTGGATGGCCCGCGTGCAGGCCGGCGCCGGTGTGAACCGCGACTTCTACGAGAATCCCGACTACTTCAACAATCCGAAGCTGGTACGGCCGTATCTGGTCGGTATGGCGTGCGCGTTCTGCCACGTCAGCTTCGATCCGGTCCGCCCGCCGGCCGATCCGGTGAATCCGAAGTGGGAGAACCTCAACGACTACGTCGGCGCGCAGTACTTCCGGGTGGCGGACGTCTTCGTCCCGCGCCTCATCACCGGCGGCCACGGCGGACAGCCCATCAACATCGGGGCGAAGGATGAGGCGAGCTTCATCTGGCAGCTCATCAACTCCAATCCGCCGGGGACGCTGGACACCTCCTTCATCGCCACCGATTACCTGAACAACCCCGGCTCCATGAACGGAGTCTTCAACGTCGCGCAGCGCGTCAGCCGGGCGGCGAAGGGCGTATCGACGGACCCGGGCAAGTACGATCCGATGGTCGAATACATCACCGGCGGTGCGCTCGATCTGAAGTGGCTCACGCTCGACAAGGGCCAGTTGGTTCCGCGGGTGCTCAAGCAGGGCGACGACTCGGTCGGCTTCGAGGGGGCGCTCAGCCGCGTCTACGTCAATATCGGTCACGCATGGCCGGAGTGGCAGAAACACTTCAGGCCTCTCATCGGCGGTCCTCTCCCGACGAATCCGGACCTTGCGTCGCAGTCGCCGGTAACGGTCAAGGCGCTTCAGACCACCTCTCCCTCCTGGAACTGGAGCGAGGACCGGTCTGAAGCGCTCAAGACGTACTTCATCACCTATGCGAAGCCGCTGCTGCTGAAGGACGCGCCGGGCGGCGCGAAGCACCTCACCACCGATCAGGTGAGGCTCGATCGCGGCAAGATCGTGTTCGCCGAGAATTGCGCGCGCTGCCACTCCAGCAAGCAGCCGCCCGGCGACGAGGCTTCGCCCGAGGGAACGAACTGGTTCCGCGCGGAAGTGATGAAGCCCGACTTCTTCACCGACAACTTCCTCGGCGACGAGCGCCGGCACAAAGTCACCGACATCGGCACCAACTCCACCCGCGCGGCAGGCACCAACGCCACCAGGAACCACATCTGGGACAACTTCTCGTCCGAGACGTACAAGAACCTGCAGCCGATCGGCACGTTCACGGTCGACAATCCGTACGCGCAGGGTGGGAAGAGCAAGGTCAGCATCCCGCTGCCCAAGGAGCCGAACGGTCCCGGTTACTACCGGCCGCCCTCGCTGATCAGCATCTGGTCGAGCGCGCCGTTCCTGCACAACAACACCGTGGGCGTCGATCCGCAGGCGCTCACCCCGGGCGACGTCTCCGTCGACGCCCGGGTGACGGCCTTCCAGGACGGCATCGAGAAGATGCTGTGGATCAAGTCGCGCGGAAAACTGATCTGGACGACGTCGCAGAGGAGCTACATCAACGTCCCGTTGGCGTATCTGCCGGATGAGATTCAGAAGGGGATCAAGCTGGCAGCGATCCGACACCGCGATCTGATCGATCAAAAGACGCAGAGTGTGAAGATCGGTCCCATTCCCAAGGGAACGCCGATCAACCTGCTCTCCAACACCAACCTCGACCTGGGGCTCGACTTGGCGGCGAAGCGAATCGAGTTGTACGTGGCGCTCGTCGAGACGTTGATCAAGATCAAGGCCGACAAGCTCAACGAAGTCCAGGCCGAAAAGCTGATGGCCGAGAAGGTGATGCCGAAGTTCCTCGCCGTGAACAAGTGCCCCGATTTCATCGAGGACAAGGGACACGAGTTCGGTAGGCAGCTTCCACTCGACGACAAGAGGGCGCTCATCGAATTGCTGAAGACGTTCTGAGGGGGAGGCCCGCCGTCGAACCCTCGAACGAAACCTACGACTACATCGTCGTCGGCTCCGGAGCCGGCGGCGGCCCCCTGGCGGCGAATCTCGCCGCGAAGAACTTCCGCGTGTTGCTGATCGAGGCGGGCTCCGATCCGGAGACGTACCTCTACAAGGTGCCCTGCTTCCACGCCCTTTCCACCGAGGAGCCGGAAATGGCGTGGGACTACTTCGTCCATCACTACAGCAAGAAGGAAGATCGCGATTGGAAGTACCGCCCCGAGCGCGGCGGCGTCTTTTATCCGCGCGCCGGCACCCTCGGCGGCTGCACCGCGCACAACGCCATGATCACCATCGTCCCGCACGACAGCGACTGGGAGCACATCGCCCAGCAGACGGGCGACGAGTCGTGGCGTGCGGCGAACATGCGGCAATACTTCGAGAAGGTGGAGAACTGCCACTATCGCGACCCTGACGGCTGGCCGAAACCGAAGGGGCACGGGTTCGCCGGCTGGCTCCACGTCAATGCGGTCGATCCGACGATTGCCTTTCGCGACAGGGTGATCATTCAGACGGTGATGGACGCCTGGCGGTCGACGCTCGGGAAGTTCGGATGGCTGCGGCGCATGTTGCTGCGGATCATTCACTTCTACATCACGCGCGACGATCCGAACGACGCGCGCAACAGTGCCATGGTCGAAGGGATGACGGTCGTGCCGCTGGCCACGACCAAAGACGGTCGCCGCAACAGCACGCGCGAGTACATCCGCAAAGTGCAGGATAAGCACCGCGAGACGTTCCACATCCGCATGAACCACCTGGCCACGCGCGTCATCTTCGACGGCGACAAACGCGCCGTGGGCGTCGAATGCTGGGAGGGGAAGCACCTCTACCGCGCCGACCCGAACGCGGCCGGCGAGCCGGATTACGTCAAGCGCGAGTACCGCTGCACACGCGAAGTCATCCTCGCCGGCGGCGCGTTCAACACGCCGCAGTTGCTCATGCTCTCGGGGATCGGTCCCAAAGATCACCTGGAAGGCAAAGGGATCGAATGCCTGGTCGACCGTCCCGGCGTCGGCATCAACCTTCAGGACCGCTACGAGGTCAGCGTCGTCTCCACCGTCACCAGGGATTTCGAGCTGCTGAAGGACGCCACCTTCAAGCCTCCCGAGGCAGGCCAGCAGGGCGATGCCTGCTTCCAGGAGTGGGAGCGAGGGAGTGGTGTCTACACCTCCAACGGTACCGTCGCCGCGATCATCAAGCGCTCCAAGAAGAAAAAGGAGCGACCCCTTCCCGATCTCTTCATCTTCGGACTTCCCGGCCGGTTCGAGGGCTACGTTCCCGGCTATTCGAAGGAGCTCGAGAAGCGGAAGAATTACTTCACCTGGGCCATCCTCAAGGCGCACACCGAGAACCGGGGCGGGACGGTACGACTGAAATCATCGAATCCGCGTGAAACGCCGGACGTGAATTTTCACTACTTTGAAGAAGGGACAGACCTCGCCGGGCGCGATCTCGAGTCCGTGGTCGAGGCGGTCCGCTACGTCCGAGCCATGAATGAAGGCAATAGCTGGATCGCCGAGGAGGTCAAGCCCGGCCCAGGTGTCAGCGACGAAGGTCTCGGCGATTGGATCCGCAACACCGCGTGGGGACACCACGCCTCATGCAGTTGCCAGATGGGGAAGGCCACCGACCTCAACGCCGTCGTCGACAGCCGCTTCCGCGTCATCGGCACCAAGGGGCTTCGCATCGTCGACGCCTCCGTGTTTCCCCGCATCCCCGGATTCTTCATCGTCACGCCGATTTACATGATCAGCGAGAAAGCGGCGGACGTGATCATTGAAGACGCAGCAAACACCTGAGGAGGATTCCATGCCGAAATATGACGCAACATCGCTTCTGAAGATGTCCACGGCCGATCTCGACAAGCTGTTCGCCGAAGCCCCTGCCGGCCCGATTCCCAACGGCGACGCCCAGGGCACGGCGCTGGTCGATCCCGGATCCACCAAGGCCCCCGAGTTCGCGAAGGTCATCAACCACTTCGCGTGGCAGGGGAAGGTGTTCGACGCCAAGAACGGCACTCTGGTCAATCACATCGGCCCCTTCGGGATGAAGGCCATCCTGGCCAAGGTCTATGCCGGCGAGAGCCTGATCGACAACAAGCCGTGCATCGTTCTCGACTACTCGCAGACTTCGCTGGTCGCCCACTGGATCCGCGACGAGATCCGCAACATCGCCCCGAACACCTACCTCGGCCCGGTGTACTGGGACAAGAAGAAACTCTTCTACTTCGCGCTCCACTTCGGCGACGCGAGGAGCGAAGAATGAGCGGGCGCCGGCCGCGGTGGTGGATCGCGCTCGCCATCGCGGCGAGCGTGCCGCTCGTCTCCTGCCGCACGGCCGCGCCGACGCCCGAGATCAGCAACCTCCTCGAGATGTCGGAGGCCGATCTCGACCGGCTGTTCAGCGCCAGCCCGCCTGGGCCGATTCCGAACGGTGAGGCGAAGGGAACGGCGATCCTCGGGCCGGGAACGAGCAAGTCCGACGAGCTGGCGGCGATCGTCAACTCCTTGGCCTGGCAGGGGAAGATCTTCGATGCGGCGCAGGGGACGCTGGTCAACCACATCGGGCCGGTGGGCACCGAGGCCATTCTGGCCAAGGTGTACGTCGACAAGAGCCTCGTCGACGGCAAGGACTGCATCGTCCTCGACTACTCCAAGACCTCGCTGGCGGCGAAGCACATCCGCGACGAGATTCGCATGATCGGACCGAACACCTACCTCGGCCCGGTGTACTGGGACAACAAAAAGCTTTTCTACTTCGCCCTGCAGTTCAAGGGGTGAGAACGAGGAAGCAATGCCCGCTGGCATGAACGATCTCCTCAAACTGTCGCCAGCCGAGCTCGACGCGCTCTTCGCCGCAAGCCCTCCCGGTCCCATTCCGAACGGCGACGCGAAGGGGCTGGCGATTCTCGAGCCGGGCAGCGAGCACGCGCCGGCGCTCGCGGACATCGCCCGCCGCCTGTGGCAGGGAAAGACGTTCGACGCGCAGCAGAAAATGCTGCGCAATCAGGTCGGGCTCTTCGGCGTGAAGGCCATCGCCGCCGACGTCTACGAGGGCCCAAGCCTCTTCGACGGCAAGCCGTGCATCGTCCTCGACTACTCGAAGCGCTCGGTGGTCGCGGGGCCGGTCCGCGACGAGATCCGCCTCATCGCTCCCGGCACCTACCTCGGCCGCATCTATTGGGACGGCCAGTTCAAAGGCTACTTTGCCCTTCACATGGAGGACATGGCGGCCGAGCGCTGGCGCCGGCGCTTCCGCGCGCTGCTGGCGCTGGTCATCGGCATCCCTCTGCTCATCGCCATCCTCCTGGCCATGCGGTTCCTGCCCGACCGCCCGGTGACGTACGCCAAGATCGAAGACGCGTTCAAGTACGGCTCGACAGGTGGCGAGCGCAACGCGGGATTCCCTCTCTGGGTGTGGAAGGCTCTGCCGGTCGTCTTCGCCGACAAGCTGCCGCCCACCGGCGGCGTGGGCTACGAGGCGTTCGGCATGGTCTACGAGAAGGACGAGCATGGCCGGCGCCGTGACCTTCCGGTCGGCGTGATGCAGCGCCGCAACCTGGGGATCGACCGGGTGTTCGTCAACTGCGCTGTCTGCCACGCCACGACGGCGCGCAAGACGGCGCAGGACAAGCCGGAGGTCTACGTCGGCCTCGGCGCGGCGAACTTCGACCTCGGTCTCTTCGAGAAGTTCCTGATGGACATCGTGGTCGACGAGCGCTTCACCGCGGACGTTCTCGTCCCGGCGGTCGAAAAAGAGTCCGGCGGCCGACTCAGTCTGCTCGACCGCTATCTCGTCTACCCCATCGCCGTGGGCCTCATGCGCGAGCGCCTGCTGATGCTGCGCGATCGCTTCGGCCCCATCGCTCCCGAAACGTGGGGTCCGGGACGGGTGGACACCTGGAATTCGGCGAAAGCGGGGCTGAACTTCCAGATCAGCAAGCTGCCGATCGAAGAGCGCCGCGGCACGACCGATTTCCCGTCCATCTGGAACCAGCGCAAGCGCAAACATCGCGACGATGGGCAGCCGATGGATCTGCACTGGACCGGCAACAACAACGACGTCAACGAGCGCAACCTGAGCGCCGCGTTCGGCACCGGCTGCACGCCGGCCACCGCCGACCACGCAGCCATCGGCCGCCTGCAGGACTGGCTGCTCGACGCGGCGCCGCCGCCGTTCCCGTTCCCCATCGACGAGGCGAAGAAGAATCAAGGCGCGGCGGTCTACGCGAAGTACTGCGCGCAATGCCACGGCAAGAGCGGGCAGGACTTCAGCGGCCCATACGTCGGCCACGTCACGCCGATCCGGGAGGTGGGCACCGATCCGAACAACTGGCTGTCGTACACCTACGAGCTCTCCGCCAGCCAGGACACCCTCTACGCCGGCACGCAGTATCGCTTCAAGCATTTCCGCAAGACCGCCGGCTACGCCAACGCGCCGCTCGACGGCATCTGGCTGCGCGGGCCGTACCTGCACAACGGCTCGGTGCCGACGCTGCGCGATCTGCTCGAGCCGCCGGAGCTGCGGCCGGCGACGTTCTATCGCGGCTATGACGTGATCGATCCGGTGAGGGTCGGCTTCAAAGGCGATGTGAAGGAGGAAAACGGCCGCAAGTTCTTCCTCTTCGACGCCCGTCTGCTGACCAACAGCAACAAGGGCCACCTGTGGGGCACGGAGCTTCCGGCCGGCGACAAAGACGCGATCGTCGAGTACATGAAAACGTTTTGAAGGGAAAGGTGAAGCATGATCGCGTGGACGCCTGAGAGAAAACGCACCCTGCGCATCACGGGCATCGTGCTGTTCGTGCTGCTGGCGTTCGTCGGCTGGGGCGCCTGGTACAAGCTCCTCCGCGTGGTGCCGCAGCCGCCGTTCGACAGCGGCCACGAGCGCTTCAAGTACGGCTCCATCGGCGCGGAGGACAGCGCCGGCATCCCGTACTGGATCCTCTACGTCCTGCCGCGCGTCTTCCCCGACAAGCTCCCAGGCCCCAACGGCTACGCCTCGTTCGGCGTGGCGTGGGAGATGGGCAAGGAGCTCCCGATCGGCTTCACCAAGAAGACCATCGGCTTCGAGCGCGTGGCCCAAAACTGCTCGGTGTGCCATGCGGCGAGCTACCGCCTCAGGCCGTGGGCCAATCCGCGGTTCGTTCCCACCGGGCCGAACCACACCTTCAACCTCGAGGCGTTCTTCCGTTTCCTCGTCGACTGCGCGCGCGATCCGCGGTTCAACGCCAACACGCTGATGGCCGAGATCAACCTCGACGCCGACCTGTCGTGGATCGACCAGCAGATCTACCGCTTCATCCTGATCCCGGCCGTCAGGCAGCGCCTGCTCGATCGCGGGCCGCGTTTCGCCTGGATCTATCGTCACGAGCCGCCAAAGGACTGGCCCGACTGGGGCCGCGGGCGCGATGACGCCATGAACCTGACGAAGTACTTCCTCACCACCTCCAAGGAAGACGGCACGCTCGGCCCCACCGACATGCCGTCGATCTGGAACATCGGGAAGTACAAGAAACAGCCGGCGCTGCCGCCGAACGTCCCGGCGCCGATCTCGTACAACTGCGCCCAGGGCAGCCTGACGCGCATGAACTTCGCGGGCGACAGTTGCGATGCCCACTCCGTGATCATCGACTCCTCGCTCGGCCTCCTCGGTGCCGGACCCGCAAGCAACAAAGTGTTCCTCAAAGAGATCGACTGGCTCACCAAGTACCTCGAGGGCTACGCGCCGCCGAAGTATCCGTTCGCCATCGACCAGGCCAGGGCCGAAGCCGGTAAGGCGATCTTTGCCGGACACTGCGCAAGCTGTCACTGGAGCGATGGCACCCGCCTGCCCGCTCCTGAATGGTACAGAACGGGCAGCGTGGTCCCAGTGGAAGAGGTGGGAACGGACGTCGAACGGATCAAGAGCTGGAACAAGGACGCGGCGGTGCGGGCGAACGAGGCGGTGGAGTCGTTCGGCATCGAGCGCCCCGGGCTGGTGGAAGTCACGCCCTACGGCTACGTCGCCGCCTTCCTCGACGGCATCTGGCTGCGCGCGCCGTATCTGCACAACGGCTCGGTGCCGACGCTGCGCGATCTGCTCAAGCCTCCGTGTCCCGATCCGCTGGTCCAGTGCGAGGGCGGCCGTCCGGTGAAGTTCTACCGCGGCTACGACGTCTACGATCCGGTCGACGTCGGCTTCATCTCAACCGAGGAGCAGGCGAAGCGCCTCGGCAAGGAATGGGGCTACGAAAACAATCCACTCTGGAAAGACATGGGCTACGGCGACGAGGCGCTCTGGAAAGAAGTGCAGAGCGTCGGCACGCCGTACGAAATCTACCGGCGCTCCAACGGCCACATGGGACATCTGTACGGCGTCACGCTCTCTCCAGGCGAGAAGGACGCGCTGATCGAATACCTGAAAACGCTATGAGCGAATCGCCGCAATACGCGCCTCCGCCCCGCACGCCCGCGCAGAACGACGTGACGTCGCTCGGCGTCTGGTTCTTCTCCGCGGTCGCCGGCGTCGCGCTGGTGCTGGCGGCGGTCTTCCTCTTCCGCTCCTCGGCCGGCCATCCGTGGCTGCGCGCGGCAATTGGGCTCGGCGCCGGCGCGGCGCTGGTCGCGGTCGCCGAGTTGTGGATCGCCGCGAAGTACCGCATCACGGCCAACGCGCTCGACGCGGCGGGCGTCGGCATCCTCTACGCCACGTTCTATTCGATGCATGCGCGATGGGCGATCGTGCCGCTTTGGGTGGCCTTCATCGGGATGCTGATCGTCACCGCCGCGGCGGTGGTCCTCGCCGTGCGCCGCGACTCGATGTTCATCGCCGTCCTCGGCCTGATCGGCGGATTCGTCAACGCCTACCTGCTGTCGACGACCGAGAACTATCCGCTCGCGGTGTTCGCCTACCTGCTGGCGCTGAACATCGGAATCGCCTGGCTGGCGGTGCGGAAAGGGTGGTGGCTCCTCAGCGCGCTGAGCGTTGTGCTGACGGCGATCTACGAATGGGCGTGGGCGCTGCAGGCCATCACCGTCGGCCGCCTGCTGATTGCTGCGGCGATCTTCGCCGTCTTCGCCGTGGTGGGGACGGTTCCGCTGTGGCATCCGCGGGCGAAGGATTGTCCGGCGCGGTACCGATGGCTGGCCGCCGCGGCCGCGCACCTCCCGTTGCTCTTCGCCATCTACGTCGCCGGGCAGACGAACTACGGGCCGCAGTACAACACCCTCTTCGCCTTCCTGCTGCTGATCGACGCCGGGCTTCTGGCCATCGTGTGGCGCGGCGGGCCGAAATGGCTGCACGCCGCCGGCGGGATCGCCACGCTGATCACCTGGATCATCTGGCTGCGGGTGTCGTACACACACGCGTCGTGGCCCTGGCTGCTCGCCTGGGCCGCGCTGTTCATCGTTCTCTATCTGGTCAAGGTGACGCCGTTCGCCGGGCTGCTCTTCGGCCTCTTCATCGGCATCGCCATCCGCGAGCCGCAGCATTGGCCGGCCATCGTCGTGGCCATGCTGGTGATGCTGGCCATCGTGGTCGTCGTCACCCTGAAGCAGGGACGGCCGCTGATCGCCGCGACCGCCATCGCCCTCTGCTGCGTGGCGTTGATGTTCCTCCATCCGCCGTTGTGGATCCTGATCGCATTGCACGCGTTGCTCTTCGCCGCGCTCTTCGCTCTGGCCTGGATTTCCGAGCGGCACGTGCTGGCGATTCTGGCGGTGCCGTTCTTCGTGGCCATGATCATCGCGGCGTACTCGCCTGGCGCGTGGGCGCAGTACCCGGGGTGGACTCTGCTGGCCATCGCCGCGGTGCCGTATCTGCTCTTCATCGCCTACCCGCTGGCCCTCGGCGCGCGCGTCAAGGCGTCGCTCGATCCGTACATCGCCGCCGCGCTGGCCAGCCTTGTCCTGCTGGTGGTCGCCTGGCCCGAATACGCCGGCATCGTGGCCCTGATCGAGGCCGCGCTCATGGCCGTACTGCTGTGGCTCGCTCTGCGGCTCGAGCCGCGCGAGCCCCGCGTAACCCTTCTGGCCACGCTCGCGCTGGCGTTTTTCAATGTCGCGCTTCCGCTTCTGCTGCCGCAGGGATGGGTGGTGGTGCTATGGGCGATCGAGTGCGTCGCGCTGGTCTGGCTCTTCACGCGCGTCGGCCATCCGGTCGCGCTTCTGTGGGGAGTGGGCCTCGGCGTGGTCGTCTTTTTCCGCCTGGCGTTCGATGCGGATCTCTTCGCCGTCTACTGGCGCTCGCTGCCGCTCCACGTGGCCATTTACGTCGGCTGCGGCGTGGCCATGTTCGTCGCCGCCTATATCATTCGTTACCATAGCCCGCTGCTGCAGCGGATCTTCTCCATCTTCTGTCTATTCGAGCTGTGGTTCCTCATCAACATCCTCATCGCCAACTACTTCCACTCCGCGAACGGCGCAGTGGCCTTCGACTTCGCCACCTCCCAGCCGCTGGAGGCCGCGGCGTACACCATCAGTTGGGCGGCAATCGCTACGGGGCTATTGGTCCTCAGCTACCTCATTCGCTGGCCCGCCGCGCGCGGAGCGGCGCTCGCTCTGCTCGTCGCCGCCGTGGCCAAAGCCTTCCTCAGCGACTTGCCGCGCCTCACCGGGCCCTATCTGACGGCGTCGCTCGTCGGACTCGGCCTGTCGGTCGCCGTGGTGGCCATCGTCCTGCAACGGCGATGGGCGGGGAAATCGATCGGCTTGGACCTGCCCGTCCGGAACGCCGGCGTCTCGCCGGCTGGCTAGGCGCCGTCCCGGCGCCTCGGCGTCAACCCGCCCCGCGGACTCCACGCCAAGTGGAGTGTGGGAGAATCGTGCGACGAAGGAGCAAACGACGACCTCATCCGACATCTACGGCGGACGCGACCCACGGGCGATTCCGGTCTACACCTATCGCGAAGCGGCGCGTTGTCTGAACATCCCGCCGTCGACGCTCAAAGCGTGGGCGGCAGGGCAAGCGAACTTTGCTGCCGTGCTCACGCCCGCTGACACCGAGCAGCTCTCCTTTTTCAACCTCGTCGAGGCGTGGGTGGTTTACGATCTCCGCCATCGATTCCACTTCTCCCTGCAATCGCTGCGTCGTCTTTTCGACCAGCTCCGCCGCACTTTTCCAGGTCTAACTCACCCCATCGCGCAGGCGGATCTCTCGGTGCTCGACGCCTCCGGCGAAGGCGGTCACGTGCGGAAGGTTGGAAGGGCCAAACTGTTTGCCCGACATGGTCAGTCTTCGCTTTTGAATCTTTCCAAGGGCGATCAGACGGCGTTCGAGACTGTCCTGCACGATCTCCTCGAGCGTGTGGAAAAAAGCCCGGCGAGCGGAATCGCCAGACTCCACCCGTTCATCACTCGCGAGCGCGCATCTCACGCACCGAAGACCATCGTCGTGGATCCCACGGTTGCATTCGGGAAACCTGTGATTGACGGTACCGGCATCCCGACCGCGGCGGTGTTCCAACTCTTCAACGCCGGTAACTCGATCGCGGAAATCGCGGAGGACTACGATCGAACGCCGAACGAGATCGAAGACGCGATCCGATACGAAAGCGTCCGATCGAAAGCCGCCTAGCTCCTCCGCCAACGTCTTCTTCCTCGACGAGTCGATCGCGGGCAGGCTGTTGATCGATGCGATGCGCGCAGCAGGGTTGACTGTCGTGCCGCTGTTCGACGAATTCGACCGCGGCACGCCCGATCCGGTGTGGCTGCCTTCCGTCACGCGCCGTGGTTGGATTCTGCTGACGAAGGACGACAAGTGGAGGTACAGGCACGAGGAGATGATGATCCTGATGCGCGCCAAGGCTCGCGCGTTCGTCTTCACGAGCAAGACTGCAAAGCGCGAACAGATCGCTGAGAGTGTGGTGAGGGCGATTCCGGCGATCGAACGGCTCCTCGGCCAAGTCGTCGTGATCTACCCCAAGCGTTGACGTCGCAGCCCTCTGCTAAACTTTCCGTCAGTCCCAACATCCCGACAACTCGAACTGCGGAGGTGGTATGGCGCGTCCCGGACGTCTCTTCCTTCTGCTCGCACTTTTTGTCGCCCTGCCGGCCGCGGCGCAGGCTCCGCCGTGCGACCTGAAGCCGGTGATGCCGCCGAGCAAGGACGAGGCGGCGTTCGAGAAAGCGCTCTACGCCTTCCTCGACGCCCGCTGCTTCGACGAGCCGCTCAAGTGGGCGCGCGACAAGCACCTCCGCGACACCGGCCCCTTCATTCTCGGCAGCGGCTTCGGTACGCACCCGGCGGTCCGCATCTACTACTCGAAGGAAGCGGTGGAGTGGATGGACAAGCCGAAGGCGACGCGCGGCGAAATGCCCGACGGCGCCGTCATCGTCAAGGAGATGCACAACCCGCCGGCCAGCGCGAACAACCCCGTCAGCGGCTGGACCACCATGGTCCGCGACAGCAGGGGTTCGTGGGACGGCTGGTACTGGAGCTATCACGGGCCGAAGTCGGGCATGCCGCAGCCGCCGAAGGCGTCGAATACATCGTTTCCGGATTCCGGTTTCGGCAACTACTGCATCAACTGCCACGCCTCGGCGGACAACACGTCATCGACGTTCATCGACAAGCGCGTTCTGCATGGGGAGGGAATGACGTATCTCGTCGTCAACCCGTCGATGGACGACCCCGCCGCCGAGCCGCATCCGGAGACGGACCTCCACGCCAAGCACGCCGTCGACGAGCCGGCGCACGCGGCGAAGGCCGGCGAACCGACCGACACCGGCCTGCTCCAGCTCCTCGCGCCCGGCGTGGCCATCAAGGCTTATCCCGACTTTCCCGGCGAAGCGTGGGACCACGTCGTCTCCCGCGGGCGTCCGCACGGGCCGGAGCAGTTCATCACCTCTGACCAGTGCATCGCCTGTCACGACGCCACGCAGAACATGGCCGCGCCGCCGAACATGATCTATCCCGCCTCCGGCGGCGACCGGTTCGGCGCACAGTTCTTGAACAACTACAGCGCGCACGATCAGCTCTACAACCTCTCGCCGTACGGCGAGTGGCGCGCGTCGATGATGGGGCTCGCCGGCCGCGACCCGGTCTTCTACGCGCAACTCGCCAGCGAGCGCACCATCCACCACCAGAAGGATCTGCCGGTCACTCTCCAGAACCTCTGCTTCCGCTGTCACGGCGCGATGGGGAAGCGCCAGCACGAGATCGACACCGGCGGCAAGGAGCCGTTCCTGGCCGAATATGTCATGCAGTGGGGAACGCTGCCGCTGGCGAAGTACGGCGCGCTGGCACGCGAGGGCGTGTCGTGCACGGTCTGTCACCACATCGCCGCCGAGGGGCTGGGCAAGCCGGAGACATTCACCGGCATGTTCAAAGTCGGGCCGGCCAACGAGATCAACGGCCCGTTCGAGAAGCCGATCACCCTGCCGATGGATCAGGCCCTCGGCATGAAGCCGGTGCAGGCGCCGCACATCAAATCGTCCGCCCTCTGCGGCTCCTGCCACGCCATCAAGCTCCCGATCTACGATGCCAAGGGCAACCAGGTGGGCGAGGAGTACGAGCAGGCGACGTATCTGGAGTGGCTGAACAGCGTCTACCAGAACGAGATCAAGCCGTTCGGTAGCGACCCGAAGACCTGCCAGGACTGCCACATGCCGACGACCTTCAAGAAGAAGGGCTTCGAGGCCCAGGACCTGGCGTACAAAATCGCCAGCATCGAGGACGAGACGTTCCCGTTCGTCGACAACCGCGCCCCCGACGCCGACATCACCATGCCGGTGCGGACGCCGTACGCGCGGCACATGCTGTCGTCAATGAATCTCTTCGTGCTGAAGATGTTCGAGCAATTCAGCGACTCCCTCGGCATCCGTAAAAAAGATCCCATGGCCACCTTCGGCAATCCGGTGCCCGGCCTGACGCTGGCGAAGGAAGCGGGGATGCAGCTCGCCCGCGAGCAGACGGCGAAGGTCGAGATCCTGTCGACGACGAAGACGGCGACGTCGCTCGACGTGAAGGTGCGCATCACCAACCTAGCGGGACACTCCTTCCCCTCGGGCGTCTCCTTCCGGCGGGCGTTCATCGATTTCGCGCTCCTCGACGCCGCGAACAAGCCGGTGTGGGAATCGGGCGCCACGAACAGTTACGGCATGATCACCGACGGCCCGAACGGCCCCGTCCTGCTGACGGAGTTCCTGGAACGCGGCCCCGACGGCAAGCAGCAGTATCAGCCGCACCACCAGACCATCACCAAGCAGTCGCAGGTGCAGATCTACGAAGAGCTGGCCAAGAATCCCGAGGGGATTTTCACCACCAGCTTCGTGGCGCTCTTCGACAAGGTGAAGACCAACCGCCTCCAGCCGAAGGGGAGGCGCAAGGACGGCCCGTACGCGCACGACACCGAGCCCGATCCCCACACGGCGAAGGATCCCGACTACAACAACGGCAGCGGCGCGGACGTCATCGTCTACTCGATTCCGCTCGCGGACTTGAAGGGAACGGCGGTCACGGCCTCGGCAAACATCTATTACCAGACCATCCCGCCGTATTACCTGCGGCAGCGGTTCACCGACTCGACGCTCCCCGACACCTCTCGCCTGATGGACTTCGTGGCCAAGCTCAACGTGGCGAATAGCGAGATTTCAGACTGGAAGTTGCGCGTCACGGGCGCCCGGCGTCCGGTGGGCTAGGCCCGCTCACGCGGGAGAAGGCCCACCTAGCCCCTCTCCCGCTTGCGGGAGAGGGTGCCGCGAAGCGGCGGGTGAGGGCGGCGCGGTCGAAGCCGTCCGGGAACGTCGTCTCGATGCGCTCCCAAAGGCGGTCGGCGATCATCGGCAGTGCGCCGGGGGCGTTCGGCAGCATGTGCGCCGCGTTCCGCCGTGCGCTGAAACGGTGGTAGGCGATCGACTGCGGCAGCAGCGCGCGCAGTTCGGCGTCGACCAGGATGCCGGTGCCGGCGTTCGTCAGTCCGTCGATTCCCTCGACGAAGATGACCTGCACGGCGTCGTCGGCGCCGGCGTGCGCCACCGCTTCCTGCGCCACCGCGCCGGCGATGTAGCGCGCGGTGTAGGGGTACTTCAGGGCGAAGGGGCGCGTGCCGCGGCCGGCGTCCTGCTCATCGAGCAGCTCGCGGAGGCGGTCAAACGGCATGCGCTCGGAAGCGCGGAGGCCGAGGATGTCGAAGCGGTCGCGCGACATGATGCGCACCTTGCCGTGCTCGCGCCGGCAGCAGGTGGGGGAGTTGAAGTACGGCCGCTCCTCGCCGTGCGCGAAGACCGGCGTGAAGAGCCCGATGAGGCGGGAGCGGAAATCCTCGCCGCCTTCGCCGCGCTCCTGCGCGGCGATGCCGTCGCGCACCACGCGGCTGCAGAGTGGGTCGCTCAGCCAGCGCTGCGGCCCGCCGTAGGCGCGGGAGATGGCGGAGACGGCGACGCCTTCGAAGGCATCGCCGAGACAGCGGCGGACGGTCCAGCAGGCGACGGCCTCCTCGAAATCGAGATACGCCGCGCCGACGTGGGCGCGCAGCAGCCGCTCGTACTCGTCGGTGCCGTCGTCGTCGATCAAGGGGTGCTGCGTGGCGCGGACGCGGGCGAGCACGTCTTCGTTCACGCCGGTGATGCGCGCCAGAAGCGCGGCGAAGAAGAGGCGGTCTTCGACGTTGACACCGTCGATCGCCTTGGCGTCGATGGTGAAGGGGAGGAGCGTCTCGCGGATTTCGCGCACCACCGCGTAGCGCGCGGCGCGCGGCGCGGCGGAGAGCTGCACCGCGGAGCGGTAGCGCGCGATGGTCTCGTCGCTGGCGTGGCAGAGGAGGCTGTACTCGCAGATCGACTGGCCGGGATCGAGGATCACGCGCATGGTCACGCGCCAGTCGTGCTCGATGAGGTCGCGCGCGATGAAGGCCGCCTGCAGCAGGTTGAGGCCCGCGTCTTCGCGCAGGTGCACCGCCTCGCCGCGCCCTTCGACCAGGATGATCGCGCTCTTGCTCATGGCGCGATCTCTCCGGTCGGCTCCAACTTTCCGCCAGCCGTCGCTTTGTAATACCGGCAGGGCCGCTCGTCGTCGTAGTACGGAGCGAAAAGGTCGATGAATGTGCAGTCGGTCAGCGCGGTGATGCGATGGAGCGTTCCCGGCTCAGGCCCGAAGACTGCGGGATCGGAGGTCTCGTCGAGCTCGCGCGTGCCGAGGTCGCGCGCCAGGCCGGCTTGGCGATCGACCCACTCGAAGGCCTCCACGCGCATCCGTCCGCGAAGCACCTTGCAGATAACGGTCATGGCCGGATGGTCGTGGAGCGGCAGCACGCCGCCGCGCCCGAGGGCGAAGACCGTGGCGTGTGCGGCGCTGGAATCGCCGATCTCGGCCGGCGCGGCGTCGACGCGGCCGAGCGCGTTCAACGAGTCGATGATGGCCAGGCGGTCCGCGGAGCTCCACGCGCCGGTCGCGGCGAGCGCGATGGCACGTTCAGCAACACTCCGCAGCGCTGGCGCGACGGCGCCTTCCTCCATGCCTTCCTTCCGTCTGAGCAGGATGAGCCGCCATTTTCTCAGAATCGGAGCGGCCGTGCCACCCGGCGCCGTATCTCCTCTGCCTTCTGATGGATCGCGTCGTAACTGTCGCCGGACAACTCGATCTGTCCGAGGACGGCGCCGAACTCGCTCGTCGGCCGGATAACGGTCTCCGGGTCATGGTAAATGCCCAATTCCGGAAACTTCGCCGCTTCGGCGAAGTCGACGAGATCCGCCGCCCGAGCCTCTTCGAAGGTGAGGACGTTGAACTGCCCTGCGACCGCGTCCCCCCGCGCCGGGAGCTGTTGCGGGTCATTCCCGCAGGCGACGTCCGCGACGGCGGCGAAAATGTCCGCGCCGAGCGCACCGTGGTACAGACCGGCGAAGCAGACGGCCGCGCGGCCGTTGACCTCCGTCAGGCGCAGGCCATCCGCGGTCTTCCACAGCTCCGCGTTGAAGAAGCCGTCGTCGAAGCCCATGCGGACGATGGTGTCGGAGGCGTAGCGGGCCATGGCCTCCTGCGTCTCGCCGTCCCAGCGCGACGGCAGCGAGAAGTTGTCGATGACACGCGTGCCGGGATAGGTGTTGGTGTCGGTGATTGCCCAGATGTTCACCCGCCCGCCTCGCACCCATCCCTCCACCGTCACCTGCGGACCTTCGATGAACTCTTCGACCAGCATGACGTCGGCGGCGGCGAGCGGATACTTCTTGACGTCGACGGCGCGCGCGAACAGCGGCGCGTACTGCCGCGACCACGCCGGATACTCGCGCCGCGCCACGTCGAGCGCGCGCCGGAGGTCGTCGTCGTTCTCGAGCTTGAATCCGAGGAGGCCCAGCTTGAGCCACGGCGGCTTGAAGTAGGCGGGGTACTCGAGTGTCGGCGGCGGGTCGAAGAGCGGCAGCGCCGTGCAGCGGACGGGGTCGGCCTCCCGCTGCCGTCCGTAGTACTTGTGCAGGCAGAGGAACACCGCCTCCGGCGACGGACCGCGGAGGCCGAGCTCGCGAGCGACGATGGCGGCGATCAGATCGCCAAGGTCGTGCGTGGAGACGACGGCGTCGACCTTCTCGCGCCGGGCGAAGGTGAGGCAGCGATCGAGGTAGTCGACCGGATCGAACGCCGGGTCGGGCCGCCAGTGGCTGGGGGCGTCGTCGAAGAAGAGGAAGTCGTGGGTCGCGATGCGGGCGAAAGAGGCTCGGTCGAAAGGGTCGGGATAGACGACGAGGATGCGCACGGGCGACTAGGCTAGCAGCTAGCAGCACGCAGCTTGCGGGGATCCGCAGCCGCTAGCTGCCGGCTGCGAGCTGCCAGCTCTTGACATCGTCTAACTCGCGACATACTCTACGCCCCGCATGCGCACCGTCGTCGCCGACACTCTGAAGCAGCACGGCATCCAGCCGTCCGCCCACCGCGTGGCCGTCGGCGAGTACGTCCTCACCACTCAGGACCATCCCTCCGCCGACCGGGTGTGGGCGCGGGTGCGGCAGCGCTTCCCGATGATCTCCCGCGCTACGGTCTACAACACCCTCAACCTCTTCGTGAAGAAGAAGCTCCTTCGCGAGTTGCACCTGGCCCCCGACTCGGTGGTCTTCGATCCCAACATGGAGCGCCATCACCACCTCATCGACGACGAGACGGGGCGCATTCACGACGTGGAGTGGGACGACGTCGAGGTCTGCAACATCGAAACGGTGGCCAATTACGAGATTCGCGATTACCAGGTCGTGATGCACGGTCGACGCAAACATCGCTGATTTTTTTGCCGTCGGGATAGACATCGTCTAAGAAAGGACAAAGTCAAATGAACCTCAACGACAGCAAAACGTTCCACAACCTCAAGGACGCCTTCGCCGGCGAGTCGATGGCCAACCGCCGCTACCTCTACTTCGCCAAGCTGGCCGACGTGGAGGGGCAGCCGGACATCGCCGGCCTTTTCCGCGACACCGCCGAGGGTGAGACCGGTCACGCGCACGGACACCTCGACTACCTCAAGAAGGTGGGCGATCCCGCCACCGGCCTGCCCATCGGCGACACGAAGCTGAACCTCAAGGCCGCCATCCACGGCGAGACGCACGAGTACACCGACATGTATCCCGGCATGGCCAAGACGGCGCGCGAGGAAGGCTTCAGCGAGATCGCCGACTGGTTCGAGACCCTGGCCCGCGCCGAGAAGTCGCACGCCGGGCGTTTCCAGAAGGGATTGGACACATTGGGATAAGTGGAACGCCGGCGTCCACGCCGGCTGGCCCGCAGGCGTCCTCGCCTGCGACGCGGCGGCGTGACGCCGCCGAGCCAGCCGCCGGGACGGCGGCGCTCCAACGAATCATGACCAACCGCCGCAAAAACCAGGTCCCCCGCTCGTCGATCCTCGACCTCGGCGACTACGAGCGGCAACGCGATGAGATCCGCGCGCGCTCGATGAGCGCGCGCGCCATCCGCCGCATCGAGCTCGGGCCCAACGCCACCCTGGCGTTCGAGAGTCGAGAGACGGTCGCCTATCAGATCCAGGAGATGCTGCGCGCGGAGCGCATCGCCCGGGAGCCGGATGTGGCGCACGAGATCGAGACCTACAGCGATCTGCTGCCGACCGCCGAGGAGCTCTCCGCGACGCTGATGTTCGAGTTTCCGGAGCCCGGCGCGCGCGAGGTCAGTCTCCGCGATCTAGTCGGCTTCGAAGGTCACCTCCACCTCGAGCTCGACGGCGCCGGCCGGTCGACCGCGTTCTTCGACCGCCGGCAGATCGACGCCGACCGCATCAGCGCCGTGCAGTTCATCCGCTTCCCGCTCGACGCCGCACAGCGTGAGGCGCTCGCCCGCGGCGCCAGCATCCGCGTCGTCGCCGATCATCCAAAGTACGCGCACACCGCCGGCCTCTCGCCCGACGCGTGCGCCGCGCTGGCGAAGGATCTCTTGGATGTTTGACATTCGCGACCCGAAGTTCTGGGACGATGCGGACCTCGACCGCGAGATGCGCCGCGTCTTCGACGTCTGCCACACCTGCCGGATGTGCTTCAGCTACTGCCCGTCGTTCCCGGCGTTGTTCGACGCCATCGACCGGCACGAGGAGCGAGGCGAGGGAGAAGTCGAGGCCCTGACCGCCGAGGAGATGACGCCGGTCGTCGATCAGTGCTGGCAGTGCAAGCTCTGCTATGTGAAGTGCCCCTACACGCCGCCGCACAAATTCATGGTCGATTTCCCGCGGCTGATGATGAGGGCGAAGCTGGTCAAGGTCCGCAAGCACGGCGTCGCGTTCCGCGAGCGCGTTCTCGGCGATCCCGACCGCCTCGGCCGCCTCAACGCCGGCCGCCTCGCGGCGTTCGCCAACTGGGCGAACCGGCAGCCGGTCTTCCGCCGCGCGTTGGAGCGGCTGCTCGGCATCCATCGCAAGAGGCAGCTTCCGTCGTTCGCGCGCACTATGTTCGCGCGGTGGTTCGATGGGCGGAAGCCCTCACCCGGCCTTTCGGGCCACCCTCTCCCGCAAGGCGGGAGAGGGGCTGGGGGTGAGGGTGTCGCTCTTTTCCCATCCTGCTCCGTCGACTACAACTATCCCCAGGTCGGCATCGCGGCGGTGCAGGTGCTGGAGCACAACGGCAAGTCGATCGAGCGGCCCAACGTGGTCTGCTGCGGCCTTCCGGCGCTCGACGGCGGCGATCTCGACACCGCCATCCGCCGGGTCGAGCAGAACGTCGAGACGCTGCTGCCGCTGGTGCGCGCCGGCAAGCCGGTGGTGGTCCTCGCGCCGAGCTGCGGCTTGATGATGAAGCAGGAGTGGCCGCAGCTCGTGCCGACCGAGGAGTGCAAGGAAGTGGCGGCGGCGACGATGGACATCGGCGAGTACTTGCTGAAGGAAAGAGCCGCCGGCCGCCTCGACGTCAACTTCACCGCGCCGCAGGGCTCGATCGCGTATCACATCCCCTGTCACCTCCGCGCCCAGAACATCGGCCAGCCGTTCCGCGCCATCCTGGGGGGCGTCCCCGGCACGACCATCGAGCCGATCGAGCAGTGCTCGGCGTTCGACGGCACGTGGGGGATGAAGACCGAGTTCTACGAGACGTCACGCCGCTGCGCCGGGAAGTTGTGCGACGCGATCAAGAGCGCCGGCGCCGGCCGCGTCATCTCCGACTGCATGCTTGCCGGCTTGAACGTGGCCGAAGAAACCGGCACCGCGCCGTCGCATCCCATCGAAGTGCTGCGCGACGCCTACGGGCTACCGACCGACTGACTTCAGCGGATGGGCCTCGGTGTTGAACACGACGCTCCGGAGGTCGAGCGTCTCGGGCGTGAACATTAGATACAGGTACTTCAGCGTCTCAGCCAGGAAGTAGCTCGGCATCAGGTCGCCCTTCTCCTTGGTCACCACGCTCTTCAGCGTCGTGTACCCGGCGTCTGTGCGGCAGTGCGTGACCAGCGCGTCGAAGAAGGCCCTCCCCATCTCCAGGTAGCGCGGATCCTTCGTGTACTGATGGAGGTAGTACGCCGACTCGATGATCTCCGGCCGCAGTTGGTAGCCGGCATGGATGATGGTCATCTTGCGGTAGTCGAGAACTTCCGGCTCGATGCCGGCGAGCATCCACATCTTGAAGCAGGAGTCCTGGAGCCGGCGCGCACGGGAGACGTCGCCGCCGAGGGCGAGGACCGAGGGGAGGAAGGCGTGGAGCGCGCCGAACTCGCTGGCGGTGCGCCTGCCGTTGTCCATGTCCACCTGGCCGTACCAGAAGCCGGAGGGGGCGGTCTCGGCGAGGTTGTCGTTCAGCGCGCGCACGCTGGTGC
Source organism: Candidatus Gilichinskyi gelida (assembly GCA_038040385.1). GTDB lineage: Bacteria > Acidobacteriota > Thermoanaerobaculia > Gp7-AA8 > Gp7-AA8 > Gilichinskyi > Gilichinskyi gelida. Next base: position 77,340 of record JBBPII010000014.1, on the reverse strand, counting down.
GCCACATCGCGCGGCAGTCGCCGTCGTCGAAGAGGATCGCGCACTTCAGGAGGTACTCGTAATACGAGTCGATGCCGCCGCCGACGTGGCTGGCCTTGCTCACCCACTTGCCGCTCTCGACGTCGATCTCTTCGCCGACCAGCCCGATCTTCGAGCGCCGCTTGTACATTTGTACTAGCGCAGTCTTTGCTTTGTCATAGTACAAACGCTTGCCGGTGAGGCGCGCCAGCGTCCCGAGCTCCAGCATCAGCGTGCCGATCTCGGCGGGATTCGACACCGCGCCGCGCGTCTTGCCGGTCTTCAGGTTGACGTACATGTACGGCATGCCGGTCGGCGAGTCGAAGACCGGCAGCAGCCGCCCGCCGAGATCGTCGGCGAGTTTCAACAGGCGCTCGTCGCCGGTCATCTGGTACGCGGAGAGGAGTCCGCCGAGGATGCGGATGGTGATCTCGAAGTTCTTCACTTCGATGTCTTTGTCAAACGAGAGCGTCTCGACGATGAGTTTCTGCGCCTTCGCCGCCTCGGCGTCGAGGCCCATGAGGAGCAGCGTGTCGAGCGCGTCGACGGGCGTCATCAGCAGCGACTCCGAGCCGTGCCAGTCGCGCGGCGTCTTGCTGAGCGGGCGCAGCTCGTCGTGCCCCCACGCGTATTTTTCGTAGGCCTGCCAGGAGTGGAGAAACTCGGCGCGCACGCGCTCGGCCATCGCGGCGTTTTGCGCGTGCGCGGGGAGTGCGAGCAAGAGTGTGAGCGCCGTCATCCTGAGCGTAGCGAAGGATCTCCGCCGCGCAGATTCTTCGCCGTCTGCGCGGCTCAGAATGGCGGGTGTTCGGCTAATCCAGCGCAAGCAGCCTCCCTGCATTGCCGCCCAGAATCGCGGCCTTGTCGTCGTCGGATACCGCGAGCGCGGCGATGCTCTCGAACATCTTCCGAATGCTCCCGATCTGATGCGGAAAGTCGCTGCCGGCGAGGATGTGATCGGCGCCGGCGAACTCGATGGCCAGGCGCAGCGCGCACGGGTCGAAGTTCACGGAGTCGTAGTAGAACTCCTTGAGGTACTCGCTCGGCGGGCGGTCGATGTTGGCGCGGCACTCGGCGAAGGCGTGGAAGCCGCGGTCGAGGCGCTCAACGAGGTAGGGAATCGCGCCGCCGAGGTGGCCGAGCACCCAGCGGATACGCGGATAGCGCGCGGCCACGCCGCTGAAGACCAGGCCCGCTGCGGCGAGGGTGGTGTCCAGCGGGAAGCCGACCAGCGGCATCAGCCAGAACTCCTTCATCGCCTCCACGCCCACCGGCGACGTCGGGTGGATGTGGATCACGGCGCCGAGGTCGTTCGCCGTCTCCCATACTGGCCGGAAGCGCTCGTCGGAAAGCGCCACGCCGTTGATGTTGCTGAAGACCATCGCGCCGCAGAAGCCGAGCTGGCGGCAGACGCGCTCCAGCTCCTTCGCCGACGCCGCCGGATCGCACAGCGGCAGCGTCCCGATGCCGACGAAGTGCCTCGGGTACCGGCGGGCGATCTCCGCGAAGCCGTCGTTGACCAGCGTGGCCAGCCTGACCGCCATGGCCGGCTCCTCCACGTGCGTCCCCGGCGTGGTGAGGCTCAGCACCTGGGTATCGAGGCGGTCGGTCACCTCGGCGCGGTACTCGATGTCGCGGTGCGCGCGCACGGCGATGTTGTAGTCGCCGGGGTAATGCAGGCGCGGGTTGCCGTCGTCGTCGACGGTCACCTGCACGCGGCTGCCGCCGGCGCGCAGTGCGTCGAGATACGCCGGCGGGTAGAAGTGGTTGTGAAAATCAATGAAGGGCATGCCTGCTCCAGAACCAGTAGACCGGAAGTCCGGCGATGACGATCAACAGTCCGGTAATGCTTTGCATCGGCGCGGCGATGAGTTGGTTGACGACGATGATAGCGGTGGCGGCGATGAAGATGATGGGAACGAAGGGATGGCCCCAGGTGCGCAGCCGGAGGCGGAACAGTCCCGCGGTCATCAGGGCGAAGAAAATCCACTCGGTGTACACCACGCGCGTGAACAGCTCGCGGTACGTGCCGGTGACCACCAACGCGCACGACCAGACGCCTTGAAGCACGATGGCGCGATGCGGGGTCTGAAAGCGCGGGTGGACGGCGCCGAGCCAGCGGAAGAGCAGGCCGTCCTGGGCCATGGCGAAGTAGACGCGCGGGCCCGCGAGGATCACGCCCCCGAGCGCGCCGAGTGCGGAGACGATGACCAGGACGGAGACCGCGGCGGCGCCCCGCGGGCCGGCGACGGCGGTGGCAACGTCCGCGGCGATGCGCTGTGAGCCGATCACCTTCTCCAGCGGCAGCACGTGCACGTACGCGGCGTTGAGCGCGAGGTAGCAGGCGGTGACGATGAAGGTGCCAATCATCAGCGCGCGCGGGATGGTTGTTTCCGGCTCGCGCGTCTCACCCGCGGCGAAGGTCACCATGTGCCAGCCGCCGTAGGCGAAGAGGCCCGCGACGAGGGCGAGGGTGAAATCGCGGAATGATGGTGAAGGTGCGATGGCGAAGATGAGAATCAGCATCAACACGATCCCCGCCACCTTCACGATGGTGAAGAACGTCTGCGCCGCGCTTCCCTGCCGCACGCCGAGGTAGTTGATGAGCGAGAACGCGGCGATGGCGCCGATGGCCACCGCCCGCTCGTCGACGTCGACGAAGAATCCGACGTACCGCCCCGCCACCACGGCGATCGCCGCCGCGATGCCGGAGTGCATGCTCCAGAACATCGCCCATCCCCAGAGGAAGCCGAGCGCCGGCGACCACGCCTCTTTGAGATACACATACACGCCGCCGGTTTGCGGAAACGCCGCAGCCAGCCTCGCGCAGATCAGCGCCCCGAAGAGGGTGAGCACGCCGCAGACGAGCCACACCGCGAGCATCCCCGCCACGCTCGGCACGCGCCGGGTGATCTCCGACGGCTGCACGAAGATCGACGCGCCGATGATGATCCCCACCACCATCGCCGTGGCGCGCAGGAGAGTGATGGAGCGCTTCAGAGGTTCCGTCATCCTGAGCGAAGCGAAGGATCTCACGATGCGCCGGCTGAGATCCTTCGCCGTCTGCGCGGCTCAGGATGACGGTGAAGCACTGAGCTCTTCGAAGTACTTCCGGGCCATCTCCGCGCTCGCAGGATTGGTGTAGACCTCGGCGCGCGGATGCGCGATTAGCTCGACGACCGCCTCCGCCACCTCCTCGGCCGTCTGCGGCGTCATCGCCGCCCCGGGCGTCCATTGCGGCGGCGTGGCGCTCGGCGTGCCGATCGCATTCCGCGCGAACTCCGTCGCCACCAGGCCGGGCATCACCAGCGACACGTCGATGCCCTTCGCGGCGACGTCGGCGCGGAGGTTCGCGGTCAGCGCGTTGAGTGCCGCCTTCGCCGCGTTGTACGCCGAGCGGTGCGCGGCGACCGGAACGCGGCCGAGGAACGAGGAGATGTTGATCAGATGCCCGCGGCCGCGCTCGATGAAGTGCGGGACGATGGTCTGCATCCCGTACAGCGCCGACTTGACGTTGACGGCCATCATCTCGTCGAGGTCGGCGTCGGTGAGGTCGAGGACCGAGCGGGTGATGCCGCGGCCGGCGTTGTTGATCCAGACGTCGACCGCGCCGAACGCGCGCATGGCCTCATCGCGCAGCCGCTCCACATCCTCGCGGCGGGTGACGTCGGTGACCACCGCGAGAGCGCCCGGACCGCACTCCGCGGCGACGGCCTGGAGCGGCTCCGCGCGGCGCGCCGCGAGCGCGAGCTGGTTGCCGTCGCGCCCGAGGCGCCGCGCGATCGCCGCGCCGATGCCGGAGCTGGCGCCGGTGATGACGATGGTTCGCTTCATGTGCGCGCGCCCTCACCCGCCGCTTCGCGGCACCCTCTCCCGCACGCGGGAGAGGGACGCTATCGCCCTTCTCCCGCGTGAGCGGGAGAAGGTGCCCGAAGGGCGGATGAGGGTACCTCAGTCCTCGGTGACCGCGAAGTAGACGGCCACTGGCGCGAGCGCCAGCGGCGACGCCAACGCGACGATGAGCGGCAGGTTCCATTGCACGTTCATCAACACGCCCGGCACCCAGGCGAAGCCGCCGATGGCGGCGACGATGGCCAGGGCGGCGAAAACCACCGCCGCCTGAATCACGTTCATGGCCCGGCGCGCGGTGCGCGCGGCGTCCTGCCGCACGCGCAGTTGGGCGCGCCACCAGGCGGCGCCTGACGCCGGGACGTGCGCCGCGCGCATCGCCGCGACGTGCTCCTCGGAGAGCGCGCTCGCCACGTCGACCACGTCCGCGCAGTCGGCGCACGCGGCCACGTGGGCGCGCAACTCCTCGTCGCAGCGCTCCGGCCAATGCCGGGCGTCGACGGCGCGCCAGACTTCCAGCTCGCGATCGCAGTTCATTTCGATCCTCCGCGCAGCATGTCCGCCAACTTGCGCCGGGCGCGGAACAGCAGCGCCTTGACGCTCCCGCGCGTCAGGCCCAGGACATCGGCGATCTCTTCGTGGGAAGAGCCTTGCGCGTACGCCAGCCACAGCATCTCGCGCTGCGACGGCTTGAGTTGCGCCAGCGCGCGGCGGACGTCCGTGCGGTTCGCGGCGCGGTCGGCGGTGCCGGCGTCCACCGGCAGGTCCTTCGGGTCGGCATTGTCGTCGGGCAGCTCGACGTCGCGGCCGCGCCGCTGGCGCCGTCCGCTGTCGCGCGCCAGATTGGTGGCGATGCGGAACAGCGAGTTGCGGCGGTGCGACTCGTCCTCGTACACCGTCCGCGCGCGGTAGAAACGGTAGTAGGCCTCCTGCAGAAGGTCGTCGGCGAGCTGCGAGTCGCCGGTGATCTTCGCCAGGTAGCCCCACACCGGCCGCGCCGTCCGGTCATAAAACGCCCTGAACGTTTCTTCGTCCATCGGCAGCGACGCCCCCGCCTCGTTCGCCGCCTGGCGCTCGAGGTCCGGGAGCGTCGTCTCGCGCATCACGATGCTGAACACGTCCATCACACTCAGCTTACACGCTCGGCGCCTCGGGCACCTCGAACAACTTCAGGCGCCGAGACACGATGAAAGAGACCACCGCGGAGGCCACGAATCCGATACCGACGCAGAGCGCCACCACGCCGAGGGCGTAGAGCGGCTGCGCGGCGTCCTTGTCCACGCCACTGCTGACCCACTGCAGTCCGATGCCCGCCGCGGCGACCACCAGCCCCGCCTGCAGGGAGAAGAGGATGCGGCCGATCGGCGCGCTGACCTGGCGCGGGCCGCTCTCGACCGGAATCGGCGCCGACTCCAGGAAGCGGCGCCCGGACGGCGTCTCGATGTAGCGCAGCAGGTCTTCGCTCGACGTGAATCGCTCCAACAGTTTGCTGTGCACCTCGGTTTGTACGCGCGAGAGGCGGCTCCAACGCCGCTGCTCGACGAGGGTCCGGATCAGCCAGGTCAGGACGAAGGTAATCAGGCTGAAGATCGTCAGGATGAACATGCCCTGCATCGTCTCTTCCCACATGTGATGGGCGGGGGTGGAGGCCTCTCGGTCGCCCGGTGTCCAGACGCTTGCCAGGTAGAAGTCGGGGTTGTGCGCCACCTCGGGATGCTGGGCGACGAACGCCGCCAGCGCAGGATAGGTGGCCAGGTACTGCTGGTTGTTGAACAGCGACGGGTCGAGCTTGAGGATCGTCCCCAGCTCCGGCGGGTTGCGCTGCAGGAGGGCCTTGAACTGCTCGCGGGTGTCGCGGCTATCGGTATCGGTGACCGTGACGGTGGTCGCCGCGGGGGCCGTCGCGGTCGGCGGCTCAGGCTGTTTCTGCGCGTAAGCTGCGCTGGCAAAGGCAATTAGAAGCGGGATGATCAGTCGGCGCATCGGTTCGAAGCTCCTTTTCTGGACGGTAATACGCAGGGGAGCGGCGAAGGTGAACTGGAGCGCGAGGAGGGTTGTCGGTTGTCAGTTGCCGGTTGTCGGGGGCTCGATAACTGACAACCGACAACTGACAACCAATCACGAAACCCCAGCGATCCGGCAGTTGTAACAATGATCGAGATGCCCGACTCGACCCTCGAACGCTTCACCGCCGGCGACCTGGTCGCGTTCGAGACGCTATTTCGCGAGTTTCAGGGTCCCGTCTACGGCTGGGTCATGCGCATCGTCCGCGACCGCGGCGCGGCCGAGGACCTGACCGTCGAGACGTTCTGGCGGGCGTGGAACGCGCGGGCGCGGTTCGATCCGGCCCGCAGCTTCGGCGCGTGGGCCCGGCGCATCGCAAGCAACCTGGCGCTCAATCATCTTAAACGCCGCCGCCCGCCGCCGATCCCTGACGATCCAAGCAGCGGCGCGACGGCCGATCCGGCCATTGCGGGCGAGACGCGCGCGGCGATCGAGCGCGCGTTTCGCGAGCTGCCGGCGAAGCTGCAGGCCGTGGCGACGCTCGCGCTCATCGAAGAGGAGCCGTACGACGAGATCGCCCGCGGCCTGGGCATCTCCGTCGGCGGCGTGAAGTCACGCGTTTTCCGCGCCGTCAGAATCCTGAGGAAGAAACTGGAATGGATACGAACCGACTGAAGCATCTCCGCGCCGACACCGAGTTGAAACGCGACCTCTGGCCCGACATGCGGCGCCGGCTCGACGAGCGCACCCTGCGCGTCTCGCTCGTCGACTGGGCCCTCATCGCCGCCGTCCTGGCCACGATCGTCGCCTTCCCCGAAAGCGCGCTGGCGCTGCTGTACCACCTGTGAGAGGAGCGACCATGAATCAGCATCCGTATCTCCGCGCGTACATGGCAGGCATCGTCGTCCCGACGCTGTTCCTGCTCGTCGGCATGACGGCCTTCACCGTCGCCCGCTACGTCTGCCACATCCCTCTGCCGATCGAGCGGGTCATCGTCTTCCCGCTGACCATCGTGCCGAACCTTTGGGGGCTGTGGAACATCATCTATGTCGCGCTGCTGTCGCGACGGCACGTCTCGGTCGGAGCGTTCGGCGCGCTGCTGCCCTTCCTCCTGGCTCCCGGAGGGTGGTTGATCGCGCACCTGTTCGAGCTTCCGATCCCGCGCGTGGCGCCGTTCCTCTTCCCCATCGGCGTCGTCCTCTACTACATCCTCTGGAAGCACGTCGTGGGGCGGCTCAATGCGATCATTGGCGTGGCGTGAACGAACAGCGGACGATCCCCAACGTCAATCGCAAGTCGATCGTCGGCGTGCTGTTCATCTGGCTCTTCGCCGGATTCTGGAATGGCTTCATCGTGGTGATGCTGCTCGTCGCGCGAGGCGGACCGCTGATGCTGGCGATCGCCTCGCCGTTTATCCTGGCCGGGATCTATCTCCTCAGCCTGGCGATCCGCGCCACCCTCACGGTCATCCGCTACCGCAGTCTGGTGCTGCGCCTCGACACCATGCCGGGCGTGGTGGGTGGGCGGATGGCGGGGACGGTCCAGGGCGCCGAGGGGGCGCTGCGGGAGGGGATGAGCGTGCGGCTGGCGTGCTGGCGGCGGTACCGCAGCGACACTACGGACGACATGCTGTGGGAGGACGTGCTGGACGTCGCGCCGGGAAGCGTGGTCCGCTCGCCGGCCGGCGCGACGGTGCCGTTCCGCTTCGACATCCCATTCGAGTGCGAGCCCAGCGAGAGCGACGACGGCCGCATCGCGTGGCAGATCACCGTGCAGACGCACGGCGGCGGCTTCGCCGGAGCGTTCGACGTGCCGGTCTATCGCACCGCGCAGTCGTCGCCCGAGGTGACCGAGAAGTCGCTGCGTCCGCGCACGGTCTCGCAGCCGCAGTACTCGAAGGTGCATTTGGAGCGCGCGGCTGACGGCGCGGTGGAGGTCCGCTTCCCGAAGCCGACGTGGGTCTGGAAGTGGTATCTCTTCACGCTGGTGGTGACGCTTTCGGGTTTGGTAGCGGTGCGCCAGAAGGTGCCCGATCAGTTGTGGGACACGGCGATCTACCTCGGCATCGCCGCGGTGGCGCTCGTTCTCATCGCCATCATCCAGATGGGACTCTTCTTCGCGCCGCGCCTGCTGCGCGTTGGCCGCGACGAGCTGCGGATGCGTTTCCTCTCGATGTTCCGCGGCGCGACGGTGATGCCGTCCGCCAACATCGCCGACTTCGTCATCAAGTACGCCAACGGCAAGTACGACGTCGACCTCCAGCGCGCCGACGGCAAGGTGTATCCGTGGCTGTTCATCACCGCGGTGGACAAGCGCGAGGCCGACTGGCTGGCGCACGAGCTACGCGGCGCGCTGCGAAAGTAAGCCCTCATCCGCCGCTTCGCGGCACCTTCTCCCGCAAGCGGGAGAAGGACCCTAGTTGCCCCTCTCCCGCTTGCGGGAGAGGGTGGCCCTGAGCGCAGCGAAGGGCCGGGTGAGGGTGGCGGCATACGCCTTGCTTTTGGTTGTCGTCCAAACCACCGTGACGCTCACCAACAGCGATACCTCATTCGGCAGTACGAGCTGGCCCGCCAGTTCCCCGACTACCGGCCGGCCGATGCACGCCGTCCAGTTCTACGAGAACGAAGACTTCCTCTATCAGGCGGTCTCGGCGTTCCTGGCCGACGGCCTCAGCGCCGGGCATCCGGCCATCGTCATCGCCACCGAGCCGCATCGGCACGGCTTCGTCAAATCTCTGAAATCCAAAGGCTTCGACACCAAGAACGTCGTCCTGGCCGACGCGCGCGAGACGCTCGCCTCCTTCATGGACGGCTCGATGCCGGACGAGGAGCTGTTCAAGCAGCACATCGGCGGCCTCATTCTCAAGACGGGCAACGGCGGCGGGCCGTCGAGCATCCGCGCCTATGGCGAGATGGTCGATCTGCTGTGGCGGGACTCGAATCCCGAGGGTGCCATCCGGCTCGAGGAGCTGTGGAACGATCTCATCAGCGCGTACTCGTTCTCCCTCCTCTGCGCCTATCCGATGGGCAACTTTTACAAAGAGGCGCAGTGCGAGCCGTTCGACCGGGTCTGCCACACGCACTCGCTGGTGCTGCCGGCGGAGAGCCTTCGCGATCTCAGCGCGCTCCAGCAGCGCGCCGGCGCGCTGGAAGCCGAGGTCGAGCATCGCAAGGAGCTGGAGAAGGCGTTACGCGACGCGCTCGCGTCGCGCCGGCAGGCCGAAAGCGAACTGAAAGACTTCGTGGAGAACGCCGCGGTGGGCATGCACTGGGTCGGCCCCGACGGCACGATCCTCTGGGCCAACGACGCGGAGCTGAAGCTCCTCGGCTACTCGCGCGCCGAATACGTCGGCCACAACATCGCCGAGTTCCACGCCGACCAGCCGGTCATCGAGGACATCATCGCCCGGCTGTGGGCGAACGAGGAGATCCGCGACCGCGAGGCGCGCCTCCTGGCCAAAGACGGCTCCATCCGCTACGTGGAGATCAGCTCGAACTCGCTGTTCGAGGACGGCGACTTCAAGCACACCCGCTGCTTCACGCGCGACGTCAGCGACCGCCGGCGTCTCGAAGACGAGCGGACGCGCAATGAGGAAGCGAACGGGTTCCTCCTGGAGGCGGCGAACGTTCTCTATCGAACGCTCGACTACGAGACGCGGCTGGGCGAGCTGGCGCGGCTGATCGTGCCGAAGCTCGCCGACTGGTGCGCGGTGGACATCGCGCGCGACGACGGCACCTTCGAGCGCGTCACCGTCGCCGGCAAGGTGTCGTATCGCCCCGACGACGCGACCATCCTCGCCGTGCTCCGCAGCGGCGAAGGGCAAATCATCGACGCCGGCGCCTTTTCCTCGATGATCGTCCCCATGCGCCACACCAGCGGCGTGCTTGGCGTCATCAGCTTCGTGACCAGGTCTTCGCGGCGCCGCTACACCGACGCCGATCGCTCCTTCTTCTTCGAGTTGGCCCGCCGCTCCGGCGTGGCCATCGAGAACGCGCGCCTCTACCGCTACGCGCAGCAGGCCAATCGCGCCAAGGACGAGTTTCTCGCCACGTTGTCCCACGAGCTGCGCACGCCGCTCACCGCCATCCTCGGATGGGCGCGCATGCTGCGGATGGGGGGTATCGACAAGGAGACCGAGGAGGTCGCGCTGGATACGATCGAGCGCAGCGCCCGCACGCAGGCCTCGCTCATCGACGACATTCTCGATCTCTCGAAGGTGGTCACCGGCAAGATCGCGCTGCAGAACGAGCTGGTCGATCTCAGCGGCGCCGTGAACAACGCCATCGATACGGTGCGCATCGCGGCCACGGCCAAGCGCATCCGGCTCGACTTCGCCCATCCGCCGCCGCCGGCCTTCGTCATCGGCGATCCGACCCGCCTGCAGCAGATCGTCTGGAACCTGCTGTCGAACGCCATCAAGTTCTCCAATCCCGGCAGCACGGTGCACGTCGATCTGAAGCTCACCCCCGCCGTCGCCCGGATGGTAGTGTGCGACCAGGGACTCGGCATCCGCGCGGAGTTCCTGCCGCACGTCTTCGAGCCGTTCCGCCAGGCGGAGGCGTCCACCACCCGCGCCTTCGGCGGGCTGGGACTCGGCCTGGCCATCGTGAAGTACTTCACCGAGCTGCACGGCGGCACGATCGCCGCGGAAAGCGCCGGCGAAGGGAAAGGGGCCACGTTCACCATCACTCTCCCGCTGGCGCAGCGCCCCGGTGCGGCGGGCGAAGACGACGTCGAGCTCCGCGCGCCGGCCGCCGACCTGCACGGCACCTCGATCCTGCTGGTCGATGACGACGACGACACCCGCATCGTCATCACCGCCGCGCTCCGCAATTGCGGCGCCGAGGTGCGCGCCGCGTCGTCGGTGGCGCAGGCCTGCCGCCTGCTCGATCAGAAGGCGCCCGACATCCTGATCTCCGACATCGCCATGCCGCACGAGGACGGCTTCGCGCTGATCGACTATCTCCGCACCCGCCGCGGGACGATCGGCGACATCCCGGCCATCGCCCTCACCGCCCTCGGGCTGCCGCACGACGACGAGCGCATCCTCCGCGCCGGCTTCACCGCCTACGCCCGCAAGCCGGTCGAGCCGCTGCAGTTCGCCACGGTGGTGGCGAAGTTCAAGCGGTAAAATCGTCTCGTTGCTCGCCTCGCTGCTCCTGCTCCTCCTCGCCGCCGCGAACGCGCAAACGGACTGGAAACCCGTCGAGCAGGCCCTCGGCCGCGCCGGCTCCTTGCAGCCGGGCGGCGTCTACAAGGTCGGCTTTCCGCGCAGCGATCTCGCCGTCACCGCCGGTGGGGTGGCGCTCAAGCCGGCGCTCGCCCTCGGCTCGTGGGCGGCGTTCAAGGAGAGCGGCGGCCACGCCATGGTCATGGGCGATCTGGTCCTTCTCGAATCGGAAGTGAATCGCGTCATCACCGCGCTGCAGTCCGGCGGCATCGAGCAGAGCGCGGTGCACAATCATCTGATCGGAGAATCGCCGCGCGTGCTGTACGTGCACTTCGGCGGCCACGGCAACGCGGCGGCGCTCGCGCGGACGCTGCACGACGCGCTGGCGCTGACGAAGACGCCGCTTGCGGCGCCGGCATCCGCGGCGAGCCCGCCGCCCCTCGATCTTCCGATCGCTGATCTCGATCGCATCCTCGGCCACGCCGGCAAGGCGAACGGCGGTGTCTATCAGTTTTCGATCGCCCGGCCGGAGACGATCGCCGAGCAGGGAATGGAAATCCCGCCGGCGATGGGGACGGCCACGGCGATCAACTTCCAGCCCGCGGGTCGCGGGCGGGCGGCCATCAGCGGCGACTTCGTGATGGTGGCCGCCGAGGTCAATCCCGTCATTCGAGCACTCCGCGGCGGCGGCATCGCCGTGACCGCGCTGCACAGCCACATGCTCGGCGAGACGCCGCGACTCTTCTTCATGCATTTCTGGGCCGTCGACGACGCCAGGAAACTCGCCGCGACGCTGCGTGCGGCGCTCGATCGCACCGGCGTGGCGCCGCGGGCCTTCATCCTTTCCGGCGAGCGCATCGCCTTCGACGCCGATCTCCGGCCGAGCTTCACCGGCAAGCAAGTGCGCGAGAGCGCGCTGGAGACGCGCACCGGATTCGCGCGATGGGCGGCGACGGAAAACGGCCGCCGGCTCATCGTCCGCTTCGACGCCAGGGAGTACGAGGTCGTCATCGCCGAGAACGAGGACGAAGCGGGCGCCGGACGCGCGCCGCAGCCGGCGCTTGCTACGCTGGTGGCGGCGAACGACCGCGCGGCGCTCAAGATCTACGCCGTGATCCTCAATCCGGCGTTCCGCATTCCGAAGGGAAGGAACATCTTCCCCAGCAGCCAGCCGTCGACGCAGACGGACATGATGGCCGCGGCATGGGCGGGGGAGATGCTGCACATCGATTTCTATTCGCGCGGCATCAGCCTCCCGCACCACCAGCGCCCCGATTTTCAGGAGGAGTGGCGCGTCATCGCCCGCGAGCTCGGCTACCCCGACATGAAGCACCAGGACGACGACGAGCGCGGACTAGCGGCGAATCGCCGCCACCCGCGTCGCCAGGCGGGCGTCGATCGTCAAGGCCAGTGACGCGAACGAAGACGACGGCCCCGTCCAGCGGAGTTGCTCGACGTCGCCGAACAGCGGCGCGTTCGTCCGCAGCGTCGCCAGGTCTTTGAACAGCAGCGCGTGCTCGTAATGCCCGTCGAGCATCTCCGCCGGGAACTGCTCGATGGGCCCGTACTGCCCGATCAGCCGCGCCGCCGTCTTCGGCCCGCAGCCGCGGACGCCGGGGTAGCCGTCCGCGGCGTCGCCGACCAGCGCGAGGTAGTCGGGGATGTGCGCCGGCGCGACGCCGAACTTGGCGCGCACGCCCGCTGCGTCGCGAATCCGTCCGCTCCGCCGGTCCACCTGCACCACCCGCTCCTCGACCACGCACTGCGCCAGATCCTTGTCCGGCGTCCAGATGCACACCTTCTCCACCCGCTCGTCGCGGGCCGCGAGATGCGCGGCGGACGCCAGGGCGTCGTCCGCCTCGAGCTCGATCATCGGCCAGGTGACGACGCCCATGGCGATGAGGGCCTCTTCGAGCGGCCAGAACTGCCGCCAGAGCGCCGGCTCGATGCCGAAGCCGGTCTTGTACCCCGGCCATAAGTCGTTGCGGAACGACTCGATGATGTGATCGGTAGCCACGCCGACGTGCGTCGCGCCCCCCTCGAGCATCTGCAGCACCGTGCCGAGCACCCCCGCCACCGCCCCCATCGGCGGATCGACCTCATGGCCGCGCCGCAGGCCGTAGAAGTGGCGGAAGAGCTCGTAGGTGCCGTCGATGAGGTGGACGATCATGGGCGGGCGAGGGGCAATCTTCGCAGAATCCTGCCCAAAGCGGCCTCCACAGGCAATAGCGGCTGCCGCCTTGCATCAGAGATCAGCATGGTCAATGAAAATAGAGGTTTCCGCAGTTACGCTTTGACGTTCGCTTTCGGCGCCTTCGCCGGCGCAGCGGTGGCTCTGCTGTTTGCTCCGATGACCGGCAAGAAGATGCAGAAGAAGGTCGCCGACGTGACCGAGAAGGTGAGGGACGTGGTCGAGGATTCCGTCGACAACGTTCAGAGCGTCCTTCGCAAAGTCGCGAACGCGTAAGACGCTGCCGCGTGCTCCGCACATGCTGGAGCACGCGGCAATTCACCGACTACTTTTTGTCCTTCTTCGGCTTCTTCGTCTCTTTGCGGGAGTTCTTGCCTTTGGCCATTCGGTCCTCCTTCGTGCACTCGAGCGATTTTAGCCGCTACTAGATCCCTTCGCGCAGCAACGGCATCGACATGCACCGCGCGCCGCCGCGACCGCGGACCAGCTCACTGCCGGCGATGGCCAGCACTTCGATGCCGGCTTTTTCCAGCGCGCGGATGGTGCGGTCGTTGGAACTGTACGAGACCACCTGTCTCGGCTTGACCGCCAGGGTGTTCGCCGCGTCGTTCCACTGCTCGCGCAACGCCTCGACCGCATGGTCTTCGCTGGCGGGGTACTGCTCGGCGGAACCGCCGACGGTGATCGTCCGTCCGGCGTCGATGACTCCGTAGTCTTCCAGCCCCCGCATCTCGTCGTCGTATCGCTTCTCCAAGCCGTCGGGCCCCCACACCTCCAGCCACGTCGACTTGGCGAACGATTCCGGATCGGGCCCGTGATAGGCGAACGAGAGCCGCTCGCACTGCCGCTTGGCGCGCGCGGCGATCCGGGCGTACACCTCCGGCCGCGCCCAAAGGTACGGCATGGTGAGAAGCCGCCCGCGGTCGACGAAGGTCATGATGGTGTCGAGGTGCATGAACTCGCGCTTGGCGGGGATGTGCAGCTTGAACACGCGCCGCACCGAAGTCTTCTCGAACAGGAAGCGCGCCAGGTGAGCGGCGCCCGCGTCGTTGGTTCGCTCCCCGACGCCGACGATGACGTTGTGCTCGTCGGCCACCAGCACGTCGCCGCCTTCGATCCGCGCTTCGGGATCGGCCAGGATTCCGTCGTAGATCATCATCCCCTCGAAGCGCGGATGTCGTTTGAGCACCGCAGCCACCAGCCGGGCCTCGCGCCGGCGGGCCGGCCAGAACGGATGGGAGAGGACGATGGCGCCGGGGACGGCGAAGGCGGGATCGCGCATGAAGTAGAGATTCGGCAGCGGCTCCCACTCGACGGCCGGCGCCTCCTGCCACGTGCGCGGATAGCCGCTGATCAGGTCGTACGGCTCCACGCCCTCCGGCGCGACGATGTCCCCGAGAACCTCGCGGAACACCTCGCCGCGCGCGGAAGGATCGCGGCAGATATCCTCGAGCAGATCCGCCAGAAAGAGCACTTCCACGCCGCGGCTCGACAAGGCCTGCGAGAACTGCTCGTGCTGCGGGCGCGCCTCTTCGACGTCGAGGATGTCGTCGAAGAGCAGCGCGTCTTTGTTCCACGGAAGCGTGCGGCGATGCTCGACTCCCGGCCGATGCAGCAGCACCACCCGCAGCTTGCCCACCTCGGACCACGCGCCGAAAGTGCTCATGGCGATTGCTCCTTTTCTCCCGCTCGGTCGCCGAGCGTTCCGTCAGATTACCCGAGGAGCATGAGGGGGTTTGCGCAACCCTTTTCGGGAGTCCCGCAGCAGGAGTCGTGCGGCCTGCCCGCCGTCCGTCCGGAATTCCGGTCGCCTCGACTCCTCGGACTCGGGTAACGTCCGCCATCCAACAATTTTGGGAGGTAGGACCGACGTGCAATTCCGAGACGCGGCGTCCGCATTCATCCGCCACTGCCAGTCCATTCGGAAACTCTCCCTCCACACCGTCCGAGCCTACGACCTCGACCTCACTCGCTTCTCCGATTTCCTCGGCCGCCGCGCCGCGGTCGCGGCCTGCGACAAAACCGTCGTCCACAACTACGTCCGCTACCTCTTCGACGTGCGCGCGCTCAAAGAATCCTCCGTCAAGCGCCACCTCGCGACGCTGCGATCGTTCTTCCACTGGCTCGAAGAAGACGGCCACGGCATCGAAGACCCGTTCCGCGGCGCCCGCATCCGCATCCGCATGCCGAAGCGCCTCCCGCGCGTCATTACGAGGTCCGACCTCCGCCTCCTTCTCCTCCACGACCGGCCCACACCTTCGCAGATCTCACCGCCTACGTCGCCACCGAGTTGCTCTTCGCCACCGGCATGCGCGTCGCCGAGCTCGCGAGCTTGCTCGACGCGGCCGTCGACGTGGAGGACGGCACCATCACCATCGTCGGCAAAGGCAACCGCCAACGAAGAGTCTTCGTGCCCGACGAGCTGAAATCCCTGCTGCGCGACTACCGCACCGCCCGCGACCGTTGCGCCTCGACCGCCGGGACGTTCCTGATCAACTCCCGCGGCGACGCCGCCTCGCCACAAATGATCCGCCGCCTCGTCCGTCTTCACGGCGAACGCAGCGCCGTCCGCGACCGCGTCACCCCACACATGTTCCGCCATTCGGTCGCCACCTATCTCCTCGAAGAAGGCGTCGACATCCGCTACGTCCAACGTCTTCTCGGTCACCGGAGCATCTCCACCACTGAGATCTACACGCACGTCGCGGATGCGGCGTTGAAGCTGCGGATCACGGAGAGACATCCGAGGAGGGGGATCGTTCTGCGTCAGGAAACACCCAGCCGCTGAACTCCGGGAGACATCTTGCGCCCCACCGATAACTGGAGATTATCGAACGCCGTGCCCAAGATTCCTACGACGCTGAGCGAGTGGAAAGACATCTTTGAGCTACTGTCGTACGTGACCGTAGCGCTTGGGTTTCCAGCGGCAATCTATCAGTACCGCCTGAGCAAACTCCGGGAGCAAGCTGACCGGGAGTATGGCACCTACAACGCTCTGGATGAGAAGTACCTCGAATTCCAAGCGAGATGCTTTGAGCACCCTGAGTTGGACATCTTCGACATCCCAGATGAGAATCCTAAGCCGCTCGGTGAAGAGCAACGGAAACAGGAGTTAGTAGCCTTTACCATGCTTATTTCGGTGTTCGAGCGGGCATTTCTGATGTACCACGACCAGTCGAACAAAGTGAAGGCCGCTCAATGGACAGGCTGGGACGAGTACATTCGAAGTTATTGCGCGCGTGATAACTTCCGTAATGCGTGGGAGGTTAGTGGGGAAACGTTCGATCGAAACTTTGAGAATTATGTAGAGGAGATCATGGAGCGATCGCAGCTGAACGCAGCGAGCCCGCGTTTGACGGATCTCCAAATTCAGAACCCGTCCCTACGCCACATCACATCTATTACAGATTCCGATTATCAAGGTGCGCTCCGTCTAATAAGCCAGTATGGGTGGGCCGGCGGCGTCTTCAACACTAATGAATTATCATATCTAATACAGAGCAGCGGAGAGTCACGGTCGACTGTTTGCTTCGTGTTGCTGAGCGAGACTAGGCCCGTCGGACTAGCGGTTGTTAGCTACATTCCTGCCGCCCGTCTTTTGATAGTTCACGAGATGTCAGTTGCGCAGAGCATCACACGTGATGCGCTCTCCGCCCATCTGTGGTCTCTTCTGTCGCCAGTCTTCACAAGAGAGTTCCCCAACGCTGATCTCATTGTTGCGGAAATGCCGCGCAATGATCCGAGGCACCTGAAAACTGAGGTTTTTGCACGTGGACTATCTGGCGTGGGCTTCAAAGTAGCGCCATGGGGATATTACCTTCCCAGCGGTTTTAACCACAGATCTTCATCGGCGCCCGGGCAGCTCTACGTTCAGGCGGTAGAGGACATTCCTCGCCAAACTTACCTTACGATTGTGCACGCATTGTATGCCCTATTATACTTGCCTCTGTGGCTGACTCTGAGCCAGAATCCAGAAGAATTTGATCGCGAACTCCGAGAGCTAGAGTCACGAGTGATAAACGAAGCTCGCGATGAGGCATAGAAACTAGAGGGTCAAGTCGAAACGGATCACTGCATTCGCGGCCCAGGATTCCAAGGCTGTCCCTCGAAGGAAAGTGTCAGCGAATGCCGCTGCCGCCGCAACCTGAGACGGTACATTAAGGCGCGCTAGTAGATTTGATGCTACGTGGAAGCTTCTGCGCGTGCGTACGCGGAAGCCGACCGAGCGAAAAACACTCTCGACATAAGTATCGCTGTACAACCAGCAGATGTGGCGTTGACCGCGGTACGTCACTTCGTGGGGGGTGACGTCAGCTGGCCGCAAGCGTGGAAAAGGAGTCATGCGCTCGTATTCAACGAGTAGTGTGCCTAGCGGTCGCAAAACACGTGCAAATTCGGCGGCGACCTCATTGAGAGAGACATAGTTGACAACACTGCCAACGCAAACGATGAAGTCGAACGAGCCATTGCCAAACGGCAAGTCGTGCGCATCGCCAACCACCCCACGAGGGCAGTTCCGTACCCCTCCGATGCTTGCGTCGAGATCGACGGCGGTTCTACTTAACCCATACCCAAAGCCGCCAGATCCAACATTGATAACTCGTTGTTATCTGCAATTCGGCGGCCTCGTTACCACATGGCCGCTATACCTATGGAGTGACGAACTCGGCCATTTCCCTACCCCCGGGGCACAGGCTATCGGAGTCGAGGCCGAACATCCGGCGTAGTTCGGTTCCGCCGACAGTGCGGGTCGGTTTAGCGCAGTGGAACGGTTTCTGGCCTCGATACTTCGGGTGAGAATCGCCTGTCGTCGCGGCATCAGCGGCGGATGCTGCGCTGGTTGGCGAAGCAGCACGCAGCCCGGTTGATGACGTCTGTTGCGGAACTGGAGGACGTAGCTTGCGCTCACGCGGACGAACTGGTCGCGGCGATGGCGGGATTTGAAGCGACGCTTGAGCGGCCAGACTCCGCGATGTGACACTCAGCCCGACGCCGAGGTCGCGGCGGAGGTTATCGCGGGTACGGCGGGGGACCACGGTTTTGATCTGGATGGGACGTTGTCGCGCATTGCCGCGCGTTCGCGCCGCGATTCGGTGCGTCTCTACGACGTGTAGGACACGGAAGTCCGTTCCTCAGCCCGGTTGCCGACGAACTCGCATGCGCCCTGCTGCCGCGTGTATAACCGCCGGATGGCGGTGCTACCATTCGGTTACTCCGACTCCCCGGGAGGCCCAGCGTGACAAACTCGTCGCCCCTGTCAGTTTTGTCTCGCGGAAATGCCGAGCACGAGCTCGCGGCTCTCGTCATCCTCCTACGAGTCCAATTGGTCCCGATGGAACGCGTCTCGACCCTCGTCGAGGAGTCGGGATCGGCGATCGCCGTGCTCACGGATGCCGCCCGCCAGTCGCTACTCCCGCAGTTCAATTCCGATGACGTTGCGAAAGCGTTGAAGACCGTCGACGAGTGGCGCGGACGCGACCTCGACGTTCGTGCGGTGTTCGACTCCGCGTATCCGGCAAATCTCCGAGGGATCTACAACAAGCCGCCGCTTCTCTTCGTTCAGGGAGTTTGGGACGAAGTCCGCGACAGCACTGCTCTCGCCATCGTCGGCACGCGACACGCCTCACATGAGGGTCTTTGTCGAGCAGACGAGGCAGCTCGGAAGGCCATTCGTGCCGGACTCACAGTGCTGTCCGGGATGGCTGCCGGCATCGACACGGCCGCGCACATCGCAGCGCTCGACGAAGGCGGCCGCTCGGTCGCCGTGATCGGCACGGGAATCGATCGGGTCTTCCCGCGTGAAAACCGAGCGCTTCGTGACCGGATCATCGAGTCCGGCGGAGCGATCGTGTCGCAGTTCTTTCCCGATCAGCCGCCCGCCAAGTGGTCCTTCCCCATGCGCAACATCGTGATGTCCGGCCTCGCGTTGGCGACACTGGTCATCGAGGCGAGCGAGACGTCAGGCGCGAAGAAGCAGGCGCGCGCGGCGCTTGAGCACGGTCGGCCCGTCTTTCTGCCTCGGACGCTCGTCGCTTCGCACGAGTGGGCGCAGAGGATGGTAACGAGGGGCGAGCACGGCGTCCGGGCGCTCCAGGTGGAGTCGATGGATGAGGTGGTCGATCGGCTGACGGTGACTCCGACCGTCGACCACGCGATCGCGGTGTAGATGTCGAAGACGACCCGCGATTACCTGGACCAGTACCGCGAGCACTTCTGGCAGGTTCCGCACGAAGCCGAAGCGAACGTGTGTCGCCTTTGCCTCGGCGCGGTGCCGGGAACTTCCGAGCAATGCTTCAATTGCTACGAGATTCTGCGAAGGAGTGCCGCTCCACGCTCGCTGCGCGGACGCGTGGTTCCCATGTCGATCGCGCGAAATCCGGGCCCCTGGTACTGGATCCTGGAGTCGTACAAAAGAGGCGCCTTTCCTGAGTACGCGCCGGTCGTTGCTTCACTTGCGCACGAATGGTTGAAGGCGCATGCCGCTGGCTTGCACGAACTGCTCGGCGGCGAGCCGGATCTCTTGACGATTGTGCCCTCCAAAAAACCGCGAGTCACGTTCGACTCGCAACATCTTCGGCTGGCACTGGCGCTCGTGAAGCCGCTTGCGGAGCGGCTCGAGCCAACGTTGGAGTGCGTCAATCCCGGTGCCTACCACCGGACGAAGTACGCACCCGAGATGTTCCGAGCGTCCGGCGCAGCGATCGCCGGCAAACGGATTGTGCTGATCGAAGACACGTGGATCACCGGTGCGACGGCGGTGAGTGCGGCAGGCGCGCTGCTGAATGGAGGCGCAGATTCAGTGGCGATCGTGCCGATCGCGCGCGATTTTCGCGTGCAGTTCCACGAGGAGGATCACCCTTATCTCGCCAGGATTGCGAGAAGCTACGACGTGCGTTCCTGGCCTCGTTCGAGCTAATCGCACCCCTAGCCCTTACTTCAACCGCAACTCATCGATCGTGAACTCGCTCTTTCCAGCGGCGGTGCCGCTGAAGAGCATGGCCTGCACGTCCCGCGCGGGACGACATCGCGGACATCCGTCCGCGGACGTCCGTCCGCCGGACAACGCATTTCCCTCGCGTTCCTCTCGTGAGTCTCGTGGCACCTCGATTGCTCTTTCCGGCCTCCGTCCATAATTGGAGGTCGCTCATGCGCAGGATGATGCTGCTGTTGCTGGTCGTGGTGTGCGCGGCGCGTGCCGGCGCGCGGATGGTGACGGTGACCTTTCATTCGCCGTCGCTGGAGAGGAACCTCCTCGGCGATCCGGCCGATCAGAAGATCGAGATCTATCTGCCGCCGAGCTACGACCGCGAGTCGCAGCGGCGCTATCCGGTGCTCTATCTGCTGCATGGCTTCTACGGCACAACGGGCGACTTCACCCAGCCGGTGTTTCAGGGCTTCACGGTCGAGCAGGCCATGGACGATCTCGCGCGCGGTGGTGCGGAGATGATCGTGGTGGTGCCGAACGGCCGCAATCGCCTCGGCGGCTCGTATTTCCGGAACTCGAGCGTGACGGGAAACTGGGAGGACTACCTCGTCCGCGACCTCGTTCCGTACGTCGACCGGACCTACCGCACGCTCGCCCAGCCGGCCAGCCGCGGCGTGGCGGGGCACTCCATGGGCGGTATGGCGGCCATCAGCATGGGCATGACGCGGCCGGGCGTGTTCGGATCGGTCTACGCGATGTCGCCCTGTTGCCTGGCGTGGAAGGACGATTTCGGCGCCGCGAACCCCGGGTGGCGCGCACTGAGCGAGGCGAAGTCGATCGACGACATCCTGGCTATCGCGCGCAACACCGACCTCATGCCGCTGCATATCGCCTCCGCCGCCGCGGCGTTCGCGCCCAACCCGAGCCGTCCAGCGCTGCCGTTCGACCTGCCGTACTCGGTGCGCGACGGACAGCTCGTGCACGACGAGTCCATCGACGCCGCGTGGCGCGCGAAGCAGCCGATGAGCCTCGTTGCCCAGTCGTCGGCGAACCTCAAGCTGCTTCGCGGTCTGGCGTTCGACTCCGGCTTCGACGACCAGTACAAGCACATCCCCATCACCACGCGGGAGCTCTCCGCGGCGCTGGCGGAGAACGGCGTGCCGCACGCCTTCGAAGCCTACGACGGCGACCACCGCAACCGCCTCGGCGACCGCCTCCGCACGCGCGTGCTCCCGTTCTTCGTCCGCACGCTGGCGACGGCGCCTTCCGAAGCGGCGAAGGCCGCGGAGGTCTCCGACGCTGCGCTGCCGGAGAGCGCGTTCCCCTCATCGATCGATCCCGCCAAGCGCTACCTCTTCTACTTCCACCCCGGCTTCGTCGACCGCGCCGGTGTCCACGCCAACTTCGTCCCCTACGGCCGCTACGACTACGCCGGCATTCTCCGAGCGCTGCAAGGCGAGGGCTTTACGGTGATCAGCGAGGTGCGGACTAAAGACCGCTACTGGAACGCGGAGGCGGAGGCGGCGCTGCCGAACGTGCGCAAGCTCCTCGCGGCCGGCGTGCCGGCGAAGAACATCACCCTGGCCGGCTTTTCGAAGGGGGCGGTGATTGCGCTGATGATCGCCTCGAAGATCGGCGACCCGGATCTGCGCGTCATCGGAATGGCTACCTGCTCGAAGCAGTGGCGGCCGGACGAGGAGAGCGCCTTCCGCGCCATCAAGCCGGCCGGGCGCATCCTACTGATGGGCGACAGCAACGACACGCTCTCCGTGCCGTGCGGGCTTGCCACCGCGACCGAGAAGGCGTTCCACGAAGGCCTCGGCTTCGGCTTCTTCTTCACGCCGCGCGAGGCGTGGGTGAAGGCGGCGGGGGAGTGGGCGCGCCAGTGACGGCAGACAGGCGGTCTCTGCATCGAGCGATAATACGGCGCGATGCGAAACCACGACGCGATCGATCGTCGAAGTCTGGCCATGGCGCGCCGAATCGTGGCGAAGATCGATGCCGATCCGCGCCATGAGGGGCTCGAACATGCCCGCCGCGTGTGTGCCCGATGGGTCGAGCGGGGCAACGTCCCGGCGAGGGAGTGGCTGGCGATTCTTCGCCGCCCCTGGCCGGAGATTCGCGCGATCCTGCTCCACGACTCGGAGGAATCGCGGCGCCTGCGGCAAAACGACCCCTTCTGCGGAATCCTCACACCCGCGGAACGATGGGAGATCTATCGAGAAGCGGCGCGTCATGAAGCGCGATGAACTGGAGCACGTCCTCCGCGCCGCCGGAGCAATCACGGGCGTCTCGACGTGGGTGATCGTCGGCAGCCAGGCCATTCTCGGCGCACTTCCTGATGCGCCTGACGACCTGCTCGTTTCACAGGAGGTCGACGTCTACGCGCCCGACGACGAGGCGGCCAGCGATCTGGTCGATGGCTCGATCGGGGAGAAGTCGCCGTTTCACGAGTCCTTCGGGTATTACGGTCACGGAGTGGGGGCGGATACCGCGATACTGCCGTCGCGATGGCGCGAACGTGCGGTGACGATTCAGTCGCCGTCTACCGGTGGCGTCACGGGAATCTGTCCCGCGCCGCCCGACCTGGCGATCAGCAAAATCGCAGCGTGGCGCGAGAAAGACCGTGAATTCGTTCGTGCCCTGCTTCGCCATGGCATCGTCACGCTCGAAGATCTACGCGCACGACTCCCCGAACTCGAGCCCGAGATCGCACAGCGAGTCGAGACGCGTCTGCGCAGCGTCGAATCAGCGCGGTGAGCTCAGGCGCAACTCATCGATCGTGAACTCGCTCTTTCCAGCGGCGGTGCCGCTGAAGAGCACGGCCTGCACGTCGTTCCCCTCCAATCCGAGGTCCGACCAGAGAACGGTGAGCTCGGTCCAATCGCTGCCGGCGTGCACGGTGGTCTGCGCCGGGATCCGTCCGAGCCTCTTCGCAAAGACCATCACCCGGATGTCGGTGTTTCCTTTGGCGAGGAAGGTCAGGCCCTTCTTCGACGAGAGATCCACGGGGCTCATCGGCTTCGAGCCGAAGAACGCCATCGCGCCGGCCCACGGAAAGCCGAAGCCCTCGTTGATCTCGCTGACGACGTGCAGCGCCTTCGGCGTGCCGGCGGCGCCTCCGTCGACGACGCTCATCGTGGCGTTCGACTTCCCGCCGGCCATCTGATCGGTCGAAATGAACCACTCGCTTCCGATCTCCGCCTTCGCCGCACCGGAGTCGAAGTTGCTGATGATCCCCGATGCGAGCTTCTCCGAGGCGATGCTCTCGATCTCGCTCTGTGCGCTCGGCGCTTCCGGCTCACGCCGCAGCCGCGCGCCGTTTTTCCAGATTGCAGCGATGTCGCGGGTGGCCTTGATGTTGGCCGTCGGATCGCCGTTGACCAGGAGCAGATCGGCGCGCAGTCCCTTCGCGATGCGGCCGCGATCATCGAGCTTGAACGCCTTCGCCGGAGTCGAGGTGGCCGCCGCCAGCGCCTCGGTCGGCGTGAGTCCGGCCTCGACGAGCAACTCGAGCTCGCGATGCATGCTGGCCCCATGCGCGGTTCCGGGATTCGGGGAGTCGCTCCCGGCGAGGATCGGCACGCGCGCAGCCTTCAGTTGCCGGACCGCCGCTTTGGCATGGCCGAGGTCTACCTTCGACGCCGCGCGCTTGGGAAACGCGCTCTTCAGATTAGTGATCTCGTTCCCGGCGAGAAACGGCTTCAAACGCGCATCGCCGATCAGCGACGCTCCGCTGGGGACGCCGCTCGCGCTCTCGAGCACCGTCAGAGTGGGAATGACGAACACGCGATGCGCCGCAGCGAAGCGGCCGAAGTCCGCGTCCGGGGGACGATCGCTGAAGATGTGCGCCAGGCCGTCGGCGCCGGCGTCGATCGCCATCCGCGCGTCGGCGAGCGTCCCGACATGCACCACTGCCAGTTTTCGACGCTTGTGCGCGGCCGCGATCAGCGACTTCAGATCGCCGGCCCTCAGAGTCTCGAAGTGAATGCCGTACGCTTCGCCGGTGTCCACGATGAACTTGATGTAGTCGGAGCCCTCGGCGATCCGCGCGTCGATGAACGCCTGTGCGTCGTCGCCGGTCGCGTACGTCGGTATCGGGAAGTACTCCGCGCCGTGACCGCCTTTGACCGTTACCAGAATCCCGGCCGAACGGATGTCGGCGCGGTTGGTGACCGGACCGGCGGCCTGCTCGGCATGCCACTGCTTCATCGCTTCGACCGTCGTGAACATGTCGAGCTCCGTCGTCACGCCGAATCGAAGCGCGCGCTCGAGCGCCGGTCCGTAGGCATGCGCATGTGAATCGATGAGGCCGGGCATCAATGTCTTTCCGCTGCCGTCGATGACCTCGGCGCCGGCCGGAATCGCGGCATTCGGTCCGGCGGCGGTGATGATCCCGTGATCGAAGACCACGTTCGCCCTGGGAACGACACGGATGCCGTCGAACAGGCGCACGTTGCGGATGGCGGTGGCCGCAAGCGCGGGCTGGACGGCGATCGCGGTGGAGAGCAGAAGGGCGATGACGAGGCGTTTCATGGATGACATTGTCAACCATCCGTAGAATGTGAGTTCGATGAAAGCCGAACGCACCGCCTCCGCAGCGTTCACGGTCGAATTCGAGAGCGAGCAGGAGCTGAGGGACGAGCACCGGACGAATCTCAGCTTCGGAGCGCTCTTGATTCCGACGGTCGAGACCTTCGCACTCGATAACGCTCTGCTGGTGACGCTTCGCGGCCCTTGGGGCGGCGAGACCTTCGTGCGGGCGAAGGTCGTCGCGGCCCTCCCCGCGGGGATCGCGCTGGCCTTCGAGGGGGATGGCGAGGAGATTCTCCTACGATTGCTGGCCAAGCCCGCGGCAGTCGAAGTCGAAGAGCCGGTTTCGGACGATCCGTCGGTGAGGAATCAGAACGCCTGGGATCGGCTGCGCGGACTGTCGCAGATGGAGAAGATCCTTCTGGCGGTGAAGGCGGATCGCACCGAGCGCGCGATGTTGCTTCAGGACAACGACCCGAGGGTGCTGCTCTCGGTCCTTCGCAATCCTCGGCTTACGGTGGATGAGGTGGTGCGCATCGCGAAGTCGTCGTTCCTCACGTATCAGATCGCGGAAGTGATCATGAAGACGGGCCAATGGATGGGAAACGTCGACGTGCGGTTGGCGCTCATCCACAACGCGAAGACGCCTCCTGCTTTCTCGCTCCGGATACTCCCCACGCTACCTGACGCGGAGGTCAGGGCGATTGCGCGCGCCGGTACGAACATGGCCCTCAAACAGGCTGCACTGCGCCGGCTTCAAAACAAGCCCTGACGTGATGTGATGTGAGGATGCTGACTCCCGCCCACACCTACGTCGCCCTTCTGGTCGTGCAAGCGGCTCACCTTCTGCACCACCGCCTGGCGAAGCGTCACATCAGCTTCGCGGAGTTCGCGAGCGCCGTCGTGCTTTGCTTCCCGCCGTTTCTCATTCAGTTGCCGGGCGCTCTGTTCATGACCGCGCACCTCGGCTTGATCGCCGTGCAGGTCGTGGGCAGCCTCTGGATTCGAAGACTATCGCCCGACTGGAGCTGACGCCGGGATTCTTGCGCGCAGGAGCAACACCGCCAGGTACGCCGCCGTGACGACGTCATAGGCCAGGCAGAACGCCGGCCACCACGCCGGCACTCCGGGGTCAGCAATCACGTTGCCGTGGACGAAATCGAACACCCCATGTGCGGCCAGGGCGACGACGATCAACCAGAGGTTGCGTTTGAAACCGATGATCGCAATCAGAAAGAAACCGGTGATGACGACCGATTCCTGCATCAGCGCTCGCGTCGACCCGCCCATGACCGCAAACAGTGCGTAGTACGAAGCGATGACGATCGTCAGCGTCGGGTAGAACGCACGATCGCGATCGAAGCGGACAATTGTCGCAATCCCGCACACCGTGATGGCCAGGACGACACCGATGAGATACGCCATGAATACGGCGGATTCTAGCGGGTCGGCGGTGAGGACGTGACGCGGCTCCCGTCCGGCGATGGACCGTACGGCGAGATCCAATCGCGCGCTTTCACCGGCGCGCTCTTGTCGTCGCCCGGCTCCCGCACCGCCGGGAGGATGTATCGCGGGATGAGATCCTGGATGCGGAGCCCTGTTCGGGTGGTGTAGTTGCCGGCGAAGGTGGCGACGACGAGGTCGAGCTCCGGGATGACCACCACCACCTGCCCGCCGGCGCCGCCGGCGTAGAAGGCGTGCACCGTGCAGTCCTTGTAGGGATAGTCGATGCTCCACCAGAGATATCCGTACGTCACGTTTCGCAGGTGATAGAGCGGCGAGGACGCGCGGGCCACGAAGTCGCGGCCGAGGATCCTGCGGCCCTGCCATGTGCCGCCGTTGAGCATGAGCTGGCCGAACTTCATGAAGTCGCGCGGCAGGATCTGCACGCCGCCGCCGCCGTACGGACGGCCCATGGGATCCAGCGGCCAGCCGTAGCGCTCGATCTTCATCGGGACGCCGATCAGGCGGTCGAAGGTGACCAGCGGGAACTCACCGGTCGCCCGGCCGACCATGCCGAGGGCGAGGTTGGGGCTCGCGCTGCAATAGACGGACTTCTCGCCGGGCGTCGTGGCCATCGGGACTCGCAGCGTGAAGCGGTAGTAGTCCGGCTCCTCGCTTTGATTGGTCATGATCTCTTCGCCGCCGGGCGCGTCGGGGTTGCTGTCGTCGCAGAAGTAGCCGGACGACATGGTCAGCAGGTGCTCGAGGGTCATGGCCTGCTTGCGCGGCTCGAGATCGGCGGGGAAGGTGCCGCCGTTCATCAGCTTGTAGACCGGCGTCGACAACGCCAGCGGCGCGCCGGCCTCCATCGCCGCGCCGACCACCGTCGCCGTGATCGACTTGGCCGCCGAGCGCGTTTCGTGCGTCTTGTCACGGTGCTGGCCGTGAAAGTACTCCTCCAGCACCAGCTTCCCGTGCCGCGCGACCAGAATGCCGTGGATCTCCGGCGTGTCCAGCGATTCCATCGGCATGTCGACGATCGTCTGGACGAAACGCTCCATGGCCGGGCGATCGATGTCCGCCGCGTCGAGCGTCGACGCCGGCCAGCCGTCGTCGCGGGCCGGCGGCGCGCCGTAGACATACCGCTCGGGATTCTTGCCGCGGGGATAGAAATCGCTCGCGTCGCCCTCGCGGCGGAAGTCGTACGTCCCGCCGCGGTTCGGAAAGGCCAGCGTGAGCACTTCGCTCTCCGGGTCGTAGGTGCCCGCAGCGCTCCGCCGCTTGCCGATCAGCTTCACGACGTTGCCCTCGCGGGTGAGACGCTCGGCGCCCATTTGGCCGCCGAAGTCGCGCTCCGGATTGCGCAGGACGATGCCGAGCGACCCGTCCGGCTGCTTCTGCGCCAGCAGATAGAAGGTAAACACGTCGTCCCACGGCACGACCTCCCCGCGCCACCGGTCCTTGCCATCGGGCGCGAGGCGGACGGGCGAGGCGAACTTGCCTCCCGCATTCTGGGCTTGCGAGTCCGGCGGGAACCAATGGCCGGCGATCGTCCCGGCCGTCTGCAGCTTTCCCCGAAACGAGCCCTCGCTGTTCGGCAGCTCGAAGGACAGCTCGCCGTTCTCGACGCGGACGGGCACGATGCGCCCGACCATGTCGGCGGTGTACGTCGCTCCGGCGCGCCGGACGATCAACGTCCCGCGCGCGTCGGGGCCGAACCGCCGCTTCGCCTTCCAGAGGCCTTCCAGCTCATCGGCCGGGGCGGTGATGGAAACGGCGATGGCCAAGGCCACGGCCGCGATTTTCGTAATCAATGTCTACATAGACGTTCGAACAGCCCCGATCGTTAGTCTACGGACGATATCGGATGAAGAGCCCGAATCGCGTGGCGTTGAAGTCGGCATCGCCGGCGTTTCGCTCACGGTACTCATCCTTCTCGCACTCCACGATGAGCCCTGTCTTCGTCCTGGCCGGCAGATCGAATCCGACTCGTGCGCGGACTCGATGGAGGTCGAACGGGTTCGCTCCGCGATTGATGAAGCGCGCCGCGCTCACATCGAATGAAAGAGGCGCGAGACTCAGCGCGACGCCCCCTTCATGCGATCTGCCGTCTTCGGCGTACAGCGACGGCTCGGTATTGAAGTTCTCCGGGCGTCGAATGAGGATGCTGTTGTCGGCTCGGAAGCGGGACAGCGACGCGCGAAAGGCGACGCCTTCGTGCGGTGTGACCTCGACGTCGGCGCTGGTTTGGCGGACCTTTCCGTCGAGCTCGATGCCCGGTTGATCGTTCTTCTGCTTCGTCTCCTCGGCGGTGACGCCGACGCGAATCCACTTCGTCGCGGATGTCGTTCCTTTCAATGCGGCGCGAAGCCGAAGCCGGTCGCGGTTGCGGAAATCGGTGCGGAAGATCGGCCTGTCAGCTTGGTCATGACGAACCGCGGCGCCCAGCGTGAAGCCGGACTTCGTGAACGAGGCGTTGGTGTCCAACGTCTTGACGCGCCGTTCGAAATTGCCGCCCTGGCTGCCGGGAACCACGATCTGCGAGAGGTCGGGGGCCACCGTCAGTTTCTGCTTCGCTTCGCGAAACTCGACGCGAACGGCGAAGGGTCCGAGCGCCCGCGCCGAGGCGCCGGCGTTGGCCGCGTCCTCATTCCGCGCCATCGAGCTCTTCGCATTCAAGATGACCTGGACGTCGCGTGGATCGATGCCGCCGAACGTGAGGGTCTGGAGAAACAGCGTGTCGATCAGGGCGCTCCCCTCGAGATCACGGTGATCCTTCTGAACGCCGGCGAATGCGACGATGCCTTCGGTGAGGGCGACTTCCACGCGGCCGCCGCCGCGCCATGTGGTGTTCTTCGCGCTCGAGGAGGCGGTGTCGGACAGCCCGTTGAAGAAGCGGCTGAGGGCGAACGAGACGAACGAGCCTGCCGCGGCCTCCGTCAGGTCGCCGGATGAATCGGCCGCGAAGCGGACGAAGTCGCCGACCAGGCGAACGCGTTTCCCGACTTGGCCCGTGACGAAGAGGCTGGTGAATGGCGTGTTCACGCTGGCGCGGTCCTCGCGGGTCAATTCGCTGGCGAGAATCGGGCGGCCGAAGAGCGGATCGGCGCTGTTGCCGCCGCCGTCCGTGAGCGTCAGCCGGTCAGAGCTGCGCGTTCTCCGCCAACCCTGTGTCGCTGAGCCGGAGAGAAAACCGATGTTGAATCCCGTGCCGAGACGAACTTCCTGCTCGCTCTCCTTCAGATTTTGCGACAGCCGGAACTCGTCGCCGCCGAGGGTGTAGGTCGTCGTTCCGGGGCCGCTCAAACGATGAAGCGAAACGCCGATGAACGGCGTCACGCTGCCGTTGGGGAGCAGATCGAGATCCGCATCGAGGGCGTCGCGCGTCCGCTCGTACGTGTGCTGCCCGGGAAGGGAGCTGAAGGCGTTGACGTGGCGATAGCCGAGCCTGAAGCGGTACAGATCAGCCTTGTCGGCCTGGATGCGCAGCGAGCCGGCGGGACCGGCTCCAAGGTCGGCGGCATCGACGCGAAATCGGTCGAAGAGCTTGGACGAGCCGCCGCCGAGATCGGTCGTCAGCAGCGTGAACGACTGGAGCAGCAATCCGCTCCGTTCGTTGATCTGCGTTCGGTACATCTCTTTATTGCCGCTGACGTCGAGTATCCGAAAGCCGACTTCGAGGTCGTACGGAATGCTGTCCTGGGCTCGTGCCGTCATCGCAAACGCCAGGAGCGGAAGGGCCAGCGCCAGGGATCGGCAGATCGTCATCGGCGTCTCATCCTTCTACCGAAGCAGTTGCGGATCGCGGTTGGAGCCGTGCACGGCGACGTGGCACGTCGTGCAGTTCTGATAGCGGGGGAGCGAGAGGTTGTGGAACGACGGAGGCTGCGAGCCGAGCGTGCCCGCCGCGATCGGCGAATGACATTCGGTACAGAGCTGGGCCACGGTGGCGCGCTTCAACATCTTCGGGTTCGACGAGCCGTGCGCCTCGTGGCAGGTGAGGCAGTCGCCGTCGACCCCGGCCGCGTGCTGGAAGACGTACGGCCCGCGCTTCTCGAAGTGACAACCGAGACAAGGCGTCTCGCCGAGCCGAGTCCGCGCCAGACTCTCGCGACCTGGGCGGCCATGCGGCTCATGACACGACGAGCACTCCATGCCGGCGCGACCGACGCGGTGCGCGTACGGCTTGTTGCGGAACGACGCGGCCTGCGTGCCGTGGCACGTCGCGCAAAGCGCGAGCTCCTTCTTCGCCAGCAGGTGCGGCGCGCGCGGCTCCCCCTTGTGCATGGAATGGCAGGTCAGGCAGTTGACGCTCGCGGAATTCGCGTGCACGCCGGCGTGTCGCGAGATACGGTCGGTGATGACGTCGTGGCAGGAGAGGCAGGACTCGGCGCCGGCAAGACCTCGCGGCGTGAAGATCGATGATTTGTCGCCGCCGGCCTCGATGTGCGCCGTGCCGTCGCCATGACACACTTCACACACCGCGTTCGGCACTGCCTCTCCCTTCGGCGCCTTGCCGTGCCCGTGGGCATTGGCGGCGAACGGCGTTGCCTGATCGGCATGACAATCACCGCATGACGGAAGGGCTTCCGGCTCCGCGGCAGCCGTCGCGGTGGCGGGTACCGGGGTAGCGGGCGGAGCCGGCGGCTGCTGCGCGCGGGACGAGATCGATGTCAGCGCGAGCCAGACGCCGGCGAGCAATGTAGTGTGACTTCTCATCGATCGTTTCGTCATTCTGAGCCGCGGAGGCGGCGAAGAATCTCAGCATGCGCAAACTGAGATCCTTCGCCGTCTGTGCGGCTCAGGATGACGGATGTCTCCTTCAGCGGGCGTGCGCTTTGGCCACGTCCTGATCCTTTCCGATCCCATGGCAGGTGGCGCAGGCCTCGGCCGGCTCTGCAGTCCCGCCGAACGTGGTGGTGTTCAGGTAGGCGTGCGCGGCCGCGTCGCGACCGTCGTGGCAGCCGAGGCAGGCGGCGGTGGCCGGCCCCTGCGGCGAGAAGTAGTCGCGCAGCGTGGTGACGTTGTCCTCGCCCGGAGGGAGCGGCAAGAGGAATGAGCCGGCGGTGTGGCACGTGGCGCAGTTGCGGCGATCGCCGGGGAAGCGCACCTCGTTGAAGTTGTTCGCGCGGTTGCCGTTGCCGTAGACCGTGAAGTCCTGCGTCAGATTCTCGCCGGTGTGAATGCGATGGATGAGCCGCCTGAACGCGATCGATTCCGGCGGCCCGGTGCCGGCGGGGCGGCGAGCCTCGTCTCCCTTGACGGCGTTGTGGCACATGACGCATTCGTCGGAGGCCAGACGCTGGCCGCCGTGCAGGCGGAGGGAGTCGTGGCAGACGTTGCACTGCGCGATGGTGACGGTCGTTCGATGCGGGACGAGCGGTGTGCCGTCGACAGAGACGGACTTCACCGGGTTGGGCGTCGACTCGCTGAATGCAATGTTCGGCTTGCCGTCGCCGCGAACGAGCGAGGTAGAGCGTCGGATGTCGACCGAGGCGCTCCAGCTTCCCTTGGCGTCCGACGGCAACGGGGTACTGAAGGTGAAGGTGGTGGTGCCGGTCGTTGCGTTGAACGTCGCAGGATTGCTGCCGGAGGCCAGGCCGCTCTGACTGACGAAAGTCCGATAGCTCGACGTCGGCCCGGCGAAGATCGGTGAGAACGTCTGGAGCTTCGTGCCGTCGATGGCCGTGTTGTCGCCGTTCCGCAGATTGAACGCCACGGTCGGGTTCTTGCCGGGCGCGAAGTTGGACATGCTGACGATCGTCGCCGTGATGCCTTTGAGCTGCTTGGAGCGATAGGGAATGGTGTGCGCGCCCTTGATCGAGGCGTCGAACTCGGTGCCGCTCTCGGGAACGTGGCACGTCGCGCAGGTATTGTCATCGGCCTGCGGGCCGGCGGGATGGTTGGCGCCGGTGGTCCAGTCGACGTCGTCGTGGCAGGCGCCGCACGAGTCCCGTGACGGGAGCGTGTTCCAGGAATGCCCCTGCGCCGGCTTGTTGGCCGGGTCGGTACCTTCGTGGCACGACACGCAGTTGCGTGGGTCCTGCGGGAAGCCGACCGTCGAGTAGTCGTGGATGCTGTTCTGGTTGCCGTAGATCCGGTAGGGCGTCCCGGCTTTTACGCTCGGCAGGTTCCGGCCGTAGTGGATCTTGTGGATCATGACCTTGAAGTCGACGGTATTGCCGGTCTGGGCGTCGCTCGTCTGCGGGCTGTGGCAGAGGACGCAGAGCTTCACGTCCTGGCGGGAGCCCCCATGCGCCGACAGAGGGTCGTGGCAGTTGTTGCAGCTCGATGCCTCGCGGATCTCGTCCCACTTGTCCGTGATGGCGATCTTGCTGCCGTCGGGCCGGAAGTCGTACTCGACGTTCGCGAAGTAGTTCTTGCCGAGGATGGCGGTAAGGTTACGCGTCGAATAGATGCCCAGCGTGTGCGTCTTCGACCCGTCGAAGCCCGTCGGCAGCGTCCTGCCGAACGTGTAGCGCGTGTGGCCCGTCGCGAGGTCCGTGAACGTCCCGCCGGAGTCGGCCGTGGCCTGCACTGCCGTCGCACCCGGACGCGGGCTGTCCGCGCCGGCGGTCTCGGTGCGCGTGATGTACGACGTGTAGTTCGTCGTGGCCGGGTCGTACCAGGCGATGATGAAGCTGAGGGAGATTGCGCCCGGCGTCACCTTCCCGAGGCGGTCGAGCGGCTGGTCGAGGCTATCGGTGAGAGTGACGTCGACCACCGGCTTTCGGTCGCTGCCGATGGTGACGCTGTTCACGATGATCTTCAGGCCGGGCCGGATGTACGCGATCCCGTCGTCGGTCAAATACGCCTCCATCTGACCGGCGCCATAGGGTCCGGGAGCCGCGCGCCGCCGGCTGGGGAAAACGGTGGTCGCCATTGCGAACAGGCACGTGAGGGCGGCGAGTGTGACCAGGCGTTTCATATCGAGTCCTTTCGCTTCAATCAGCGACTTCCGTTCTCCTCGGCACCAGCCAGCGGAGGAGCGTCCACAGGTAGAGGACGATGCCCGCGGCGATGAGAAGACCTCCCAACCCTACGAAGAGCAGAAATGCCGTGGGGCGTGCGGAGAAGAGCGTGAACAACTCGACCAGCAGGCCGGCGGCGAGACAGAGGGCGGAGATCCGAAGGCGGCGTTCGATCACTTCGTCACCTCCGGCCAGAACGTCTGCTTACTCAGATTCGCCACATCGTGCGCGGCCTCGTGGCAGCCGGCGCTGATGCAGGAGAGTTTGTTGGCCTTCACCGCCGGCAGCGTGGCGGGATCGACGTTGTGCATCGCTCCCTCCTCGAACGATCGCGCGCCGAGGTGACAGTGCAGGCACTCGCGGTTGCTGTACGCCTCGTACAGTTTGATGTGCGTGGGAATCGTGCCCACGTACTGGACGTAGACATGGCGCAGCCCCTTCAGCTTTGCCTTGTAGTCGCCGAAGAGCGTGTACGTCGTGTGGCAGGTGAAGCAGGCCCGGTCGGCGGGGACGAGATGATTCTGATAGTGCACCGCCGGAATGTGTGACCGGTCGTCGACGTCTAGGCTCTTCCCGTACTGCTCCATCACGTGGCACGACAGGCAGAATTCGGTCTGCTTCGACTTCTCTACGTGCTCGGACAGGCCGGCCGTTCCGGCAAGCACCGGCACGACGAGGAGGGCGGCAAAGGCGAAGATCCTCCCTCCGGTGCTGTTCGTGATGGACGGCCTGATCGCCACGGCGGCCGCCATCGCCGCCGCAAACGTGACGAGCACCGCGACCAGGGTGACCGATGTCAACATCGCGCT
Organism: Candidatus Gilichinskyi gelida; assembly: GCA_038040385.1. Lineage (GTDB taxonomy): Bacteria > Acidobacteriota > Thermoanaerobaculia > Gp7-AA8 > Gp7-AA8 > Gilichinskyi > Gilichinskyi gelida. The sequence goes on along the minus strand of JBBPII010000014.1, from coordinate 43,427 downwards.
ACTTCTCGGAGCCCCTTACTTGGGCGCCATCGCGCGGATGGTTTCGACGAGCGCTTTGATCTGGTCCGCCGTCAGCTTCTTGGCGTACGCCGGCATCTTTCCCTTGCCGTCGGCGATGATCTTCGTCAGCTCGGCGTCGCTCAGTTTCTGAACGTCCGACAGGGAAAGATCACGCAGTTTCAGGCTCTTGCCGACCGGGGTATTGCCGCCGCCGTCAGCGCCGTGGCAGGACGCGCATTTCGCCTTGTAGAGGGCGGCGCCGGGATCGTCGGCTCGCGCCGCGAGAGCAGGCAGGATCAGGAGGGCCGCCGCGAGAGTCACGCCGGAGGCGGTACGAGAACGGGACATCAACTTCCCCCACATTCAAGTTGTGGGGCCGCGTCGGGCTCCGTTTCCGCGGGGGAGAAGGCGGTCACATCCGCCTCGTACTCAGATGCTTCCAAGGGTGTGCACGCGCCTTGCCAACTAGGCAACAACATGGAGAGTTGTTGCCAGATTGGAAATGGCTTCCAAACTGCAGACGATCCCATCATGGCGCTCTCACCACCTGATGTCCCTTCCCGCGAGTCGCTCATCGAACGTCTTCGCCCAGAGTTGCTCCGTCTGGCGGGAGACGATCGATCCATCTGCCGGCTGGCAGCAGAACAGGGGATTTTTTGCCAGGGCTTCAGTCGATTCTCCGACGCTGACTTGCGACGGCGCCTGCACTGGATCGCGGAGCGGCGCCCTGATGCCACTCGGGCCGAGATGGAAGACTTAGGCGACCGCTGGCAGCTTGCACGCCAGGAAGTCGGTCAACTCCCCACCGCATGCGACGTACAGAAACGAGAGCACGATCTCTGCGGCGGTTGGGACGACTTCAGCGATGAAGATCTGGTTCGCTTGTACGACGAACTGAGTTCCACGCCGGCAGTCGCGCCAACGCCCGCCACTTCCTCGGCATGAGCGTCTGTCCCGTCGCCTCCGATGACGATCTCGAGATCGGTCAGTTCGAGCTGCTCAAGCCCGTGCTGGCCAATCTCTGGGATTCCGTCTTCCCTGGTGATGACGAGGCTTACACGTCGGTCATCGTTCCCTCCCTGACGCTGGACCAGAACGAGATGACGAAGATCGCCGGCATGGCGTTCTACGAAGAAAGACTTCTCTTTCTCCTGATGCGCCTCCGGAACCCGCTTGCGCGGATCATCTACGTCACGTCGCAGCCTGTCCATCCGCTGGTCCTCGACTACTACTTGCAATTGTTGATGGGCATCCCCGCCAGCCACGCACGGTCACGCCTGACATTGCTTTGCGTTTATGACAGCTCATTGCGGTCGTTGACGGAAAAGATCCTCGAGCGTCCACGGGTCATCGAGCGAATCCGGGCCGGCATTCCTGACCCGGAGCGCGCCTATCTCACGGTCTTCAACTCCACGCCGCTCGAGAGGCGGTTGGCCATCCGCCTCGGGATCCCGATGAATGCTCCCGATCCGCGGCTGACGTCGCTGGGATCAAAATCCGGCAGCAGGCGTCTGTTCCGTGAAATGGGTGTGCCTCATCCGGCCGGAACCGAAAACCTGCACAACGTCGACGAGATCGTCGAAGCTCTCCTGTCGCTCCATGCCCGGCGACCCGGCATCCGCCGCGCGCTGCTCAAGCTGAACGAAGGCTTCTCCGGGGAAGGCAATGCGCGATTCGAGTACCCGCCCACTGTCCATCGCTCTTCGGTGAGAGATGCGCTGAATGTGTTGAAGCTCACCACCGACCTGCCGGTGCGCGAATACCTGTCGAGATTCGAACATGGCGGCGGCGTTGTGGAAGAGATGATTGAAGCAGCGTACGTGCGCTCGCCGAGCGCGCAACTACGCATCAATCCCCGGCGTGAGGTGATCCTGGCGTCCACGCATGAGCAGATCCTCGGTGGACCGGGAGGGCAGGTTTTTCTCGGCTGTCTCTTTCCGGCTCATGACGACTACCGCGCCGAGGTGCAGCAGTTGGGAATGCGAGTGGGCCGTGCGCTCGCCGAAAAGGGAGTGATCGGCCGGTTGTCCGTTGATTTCCTCGCGACACGAAACGACCCCGTCGAACCGTGGACCATTGCTGCGATCGAGATCAACCTCCGGATGGGTGGGACCACGCATCCGATGCTCGCGCTGCGTTTTCTCACCGGCGGTGAGCTCGATCGCAGCACCGGCCTCTTACACGCGCCGGATGGCAAAGCCAAGTATTACCGGGCGTCGGATAACGTGCAGTCCGATCGATACCGAGGTTTGGTGCCCGAGGATCTCATCGAGATCATCACCACGAATCGCCTGGACTTCAACCATCGGACGGGCACCGGAGTCCTGTTTCACATGATCGGCGCGGTCTCGCAATTCGGAAAGTTCGGCATGACCGCGATCGGCAATGACCGCGAAGAAGCAGAGCGGCTCTTCGCCAGGACCATCGAAGTACTCGACCGCGAGACAAGCAGGGGGATCCAATGACTACGAACACAATCACGCGGGAGGCGGCGGAGAAAAACGTGCTCTGCCGCGGTTTTCATCGGGACACAGCCGACGAACTGCGATGGCGCTACGCCCACCAGATACCGAACGCGGCGGATCTCTCGGCATCAGTCCGCAGACCACGAAGGCGGCGAAGGTGCTCAACGCGGCGATCATCGGTGAGCGGAGTTGCGAGGGGAGACCGTACTCTTCGCTGAGCATGAAGCGGGTCCACCGCTCGCGGTCCGCGGTGACGATCTCCACGGCGCTTTGCAGGCCGCTTCCGGTGAATCCCTTGGCCTCGAAAATCTGACGCACCTCTTCGCGCTCGCCGTCCGGATCAGCGGCGGGTGGTCGCCCGTGTCAGCGCTTTGGTGGTCCTGCTTGCCTCGATTGCGGCAGCGGGCACGTATTGCGCTCTCCGCATCCTGATCGGCGGAAGACTCCCCTGCTCGTGAGAGCGGCAGCCGGTCTCCCGCGCACCTGGGTGCAGTCGGCGATGTTTCCCCACGTGGGCTAGAGCACGCGGTTTCAGGCTTTGAATGAACGCGCCAGCGTCGATGGACGGAGCGCGTTCCTCGTCTCCTCCTCGTTGGATCCGTATCCGTACGATGCGCAGCACATCCACGAGCTGATCGATCTGCTCTCGCGCGACCCTCGCTACCGGCGGATCAGCGAGGGGACGATCATCCTGTTCCTCCCCCATTCGATGCCCCCTCCTCGGCCCTAACGCTGACGGCGAGCGCGAAGCGCCTGGGAGTGCGGCAGCTTGCTGCCGCTTTCAGCTTCCGTCTAGCGGCTTCTCATGACACGCCCCTCACCCGCCTTCGGCACCCTCTCCCCGCAAGCGGGGCGAGGGGCACTCGATTGACGTCCCGCTATCGAGACCCTTCTCCCCGCTTGCGGGGAGAAGGTGCCGAAGGCGGGTGAGGGGCGTTTTCATCTCCACCTCACCTTCGCGAACTGGGAATGACAGATGCGGCAACAAATCGCGGACGGCTTCGAGAGTAGAGTGAGTCCACAAAAAAGGAGTACACGAGAACGCGGAGGCCCGGATGACCGATCGTTGCAGGTGTTTCGCCAGCTCCACCAGTCGGGTTGCTTCGTGATTCCCAATCCGTGGGATCTTGGGAGCGCCCGTCTGCTTGCACAACTCGGCTTTCCAGCGCTGGCCACCACGAGCGCCGGGTTTGCGTGGTCTCTGGGCAGGCCCGACAACGGTGTGTCGCTCGAGGAAGTCCTGGCCCACTTTCGATCGATCGCCCATGGCGTGGACGTGCCGGTCAATGGGGATTTCGAAGGGTTTGCGATCGCCCCGGACGCCGTCGCCGACGCTTCCAACCCTCTCTTCGAATTCAGACTCGCGGTCGATCGGATCGCGGCCGCACGGCGGGCCATCGACGAAAGTGGGACCGGCATCCTCCTGACTGCCCGATCCGAGGGATTCCTGGTCGGACATCCGGATCTCGCTGAGACGATTCGCCGGCTCACCGCCTACGCCGAAGCCGGAGCTGATTGCCCTTTACGCGCGGGGCATCCGCACTGCGGCGGAGATCGCCGCGGTGGTCCAGGCAGTGGCCCCCAAACCGGTCAACGTGCTGGTCAGCAGCGACTTTGCCATAGTCGCGGAGCTCACCGCCGCGGGAGTTCGGCGGATCAGCGTCGGCGGAGCATTGTCCCGCGCGGCCTGGACCGGTTTCCTGCAAGCGGCGAGAGAAATCGCCGGACAGGGAACTTTCACGAGTCTGGCTGGCGCGGTTCCGTTTGCAGAGCTCAATGGATCCTTCGCACGCGACGCCTGATCTTTGCCAGGCCGTTGCCTGGCATTGGATGATGAAATCTCCGGCCAAAGGATGAGGAGGAGCGATGCCTGATCGACTCGAACTGCGACAGGATGCGCCATCGGTGACGCCAGAAGGCAAGCGGCTCGAGAAGCTGATCGATGGAGTGGTGATGAGGCGTCTCACGCCGCAGGAGGACAAAAGAGGCGAGCTCGTCGAGCTCTACCGGCTCACCTGGGACATCCATCCCGATCCGCTGGTCTATTCCTACATGGTGGCGTTTCACCCCGGAGCGATTCGCGGCTGGTCGATGCACAAGCTGCAAGAGGATCGGATCGCCGTGATCAGCGGTTTTCTCCGATGGGCGCTGTACGACAACCGGCCGGAATCGCCGACGTACAAAAAGCTGAACGTGTTCACACTCAGTGAGCGCAATCGGACGCTGTTCACGATTCCGCGGAACGTCATCCATGCCGCACAAAACGTCGGCACTACCGAGGCGGTGTTCATCAACTATCCGACGCGCCCTTACGATCACGCCAATCCCGACAAACACCGCATTTCCCACGACGATCCATCGATTCCGTTCCGGTTCGATGACCCGCCCGGCTGGTGAGTCTTCGCCGCGTCTGAGCGTCATCATCGCGACGTTCAACCGCGCGGAGATGCTGCGCTGCGCTCTCCGATCCGTACTGCTGCAGCAGTACATCGATTTCGAAGTCATCGTCGTCGGTGACCGCTGCACGGACGATTCCGCCGCAGTCGTCGCTGCCACCGCGGATCCCCGCGTCCAGTGGATGAACCGCGACGTGAACTGCGGGAGTCAGTGGGGGCCCAACAATGACGGCCTGACGCTGGCGCGTGGAGAGTACGTCGCCTTTCTCGGGCACGACGATCTTTGGCTGCCATGGCATCTGAAGACTCTCGTGCCCCTTCTGGATGCGGGGGCAGACCTGGCGCATCCGATCGCGGCCTGGCTGACACCCGAAGGAGTTGTCGGAGTGTTTGGAGCGCCTCCGAAGGGAGAGAGCTACGCAACCACATTCGTCCCGCCGAGCGGATGGGTCGCGCGCAAACACGTTCTTCAGGTTGTCGGTGGGTTTCGCGATCACCAGGACCTCACCGTTCCAACGGACCTCGACCTCCAGAGGCGCCTGTTCCGAGCTGGAAACAGAATTGTCCCGGCGCCGCGATTGAGCGTCTTGAAATTTCCATCGCACCAGTGGCGAGCTTACGACGCTGCGGCCGCGGTGCCTCAGCAGAGCTGGATCGCCCGCCTTGCTGCCGATGCGGAAGGTGTCGAGCGCGAGCTTCTCACGGCTGCCGTCGTCGCGCTCGTCAAGGCGACTCCGCATGCCGGTCCGCGAACTGCCATCGCGCTGGCGTTCCGCGCCACCCTGCGATGGCTTCGCAGCCTCGTCGATCGGGATCATGGACCGTTCGCGCCGTTGCTTCGGGCCCGGTTCCGACGCTGGCGCGAGGTCATTCGACACCGGCGCGGGCTGAGCGTGAAGTGACGAGCGGAGTTTTCCCGTATCCTGAGTCGCGCTGATACAGGAGGCGAATCATGGATCGACGCCTCAACAAGCTCTCGGAGATCTGCCTGGCCTTACCGGAAGCGAGTGTGGAGCACAGCGACTCCCACGCGACGTTCCGGTGCGAAAAAAGGTCTTTGCCTATTTCCTCGACAACCATCATGGGGACGGCATCGTGTCGGTGTGCGTGAAGACACGGCTCGGCGAAAACCCGCGGGTGGCGGCGGAGGCGATCTCTTACGCGTCCGGCGGATACATCCGTTCGAACTCCGGATCGTCGCGCAACAGAGCGAGATCCGGATCGCGGCGCGTCCAATCGGCATCACGAAAGCCGGCGTCGTAAGCCTTGCGCAGCGCGCCTAACGCCTCATCTTTCTTGCCGAGCGTGCAGAAGGTGCAGGAGACGTTGTACATGACGATGGCGTCGTTCGGGCGCAGGGCCATGGCCATGTTGGCCTCGCGCGTGGAGTCATCGACGCGATTCATGGCCGCGTAGTCTCCGGCCAGCAGCACGCGTGCTCGCGCATCCTCAGGCACTTTGTTCAGCTGCGCCTCGAGCACCTGCACCCTCTGTTGCCGCACGTTGTCGCTGTTCTTGCCGAGCGCACCGAAGGCGTTCACGAGCGGAACATAGATGTTGTAGTTGTCGCCGGAGTGGGCAATGGCATCATCAGCCATGTCGACGACTTCGTGATACCGGCCGGCGGCGAACAAGGCGCGGCCGAGCAGGTAGTACGCGCTTTCGGCGTCCGGCTTCCTGGCGATGGCCTGCCGTGCGCGTGCGGCCGCCTCCTCGTACTGCTCCTTCATATAGAGGACCCACGCTTCGGCGATGAGCACCTCCGGGGCGTCCTTTCCGAGCGCGCTGGCGCGCTGACTCGCGGCCATGGCGCGGTCGATCCATTTGGCGTCGCGCTCGTAGAGATTGTGATACTGCGCGCAGGCGTTGGCGATCGCCGCGTGTGCCAGGGCGAAGTCATGATCGAGGGCCACGGCATTCTCGAACATCTGCAGCGCGAACTCCAGGTCCTGTCGCGTCAGGCGGCGCGTGTAGCTGCGGCCGCGCAGATAGAGATCGTATGCCTGCAGATTCTCGGTTGGCTTCGTCGCCAGCGCCTCCTGTTCCTGCGGCGTCAGCGTGATGCGCAGCGCCTCGGCGATGCGTCGCGCGATCTCGTCCTGCACCTCGAAGACGTCCTTCATCTCCCGGTCATAACGCTCGGACCACAGCGGGAAGTCGGTGTGCGTGTCGACCAGCTGGGCATTGATGCGAATCCGCGTGCCGGCGCGCCGCAGGCTTCCTGTCAGAACGTACGCGGCGTTGAGTTGCTGGCCGATGGTTGCCGGCGTGACCGTTTTGTCGCGGTAGGCGAGTACGGTGGCGCGCGAGAAAATCGCCAGCCCCTTGATTTTCGAAAGCTCGGTCACGATGTCTTCGGTGATGCCGTCGCGCAGGTACTCATCCTCTTTGACGCCGCTGAGGTTTTCGAAATAGAGCACGGCGATCGACTTCTGCGTCGCTGCCCCTTTACGTGATTCACTCGAGCCGGACACGTGACGGCTGCCCGAATCGACATCGCGTTTGAGCCGCAGCAGATCGGTCTTCAGATCCGTCGCGCTCTGATAGCGGAGCGTTCGATCCTTCTCCAGTGCTTTGCCGAGGAGGCGCGTCAGCTCCGCCGGCAGCGCAGGATTGACCTGATGCGCCGGCGCCGGGTCATGGTTGAGGATGTTGTCGAAGATGATGGCCGAAGTGTCGCCCTGGAAGGGAAGTGTGCCGGTGGCCATCTCATAGAGCACGGCGCCGAGCGAGAAGATGTCGGTTCGGGCATCGGTGAGTTGGGCCCGCGCTTGCTCCGGCGACATGTACGAGACCGTGCCGATGGCCGTTCCCGCTTTGGTGAGATCGTCGCGCATCGCCGTCGGCGCCTCCGACTGATTGTTGGCCGCCGGTCCGCGATCGATCTTGGCGAGGCCGAAGTCGAGGATCTTGGCCTGGCCGCGCGTGTTGATGAAGATGTTGGCCGGCTTGACGTCGCGGTGAACGATTCCCTTCGCGTGCGCCGACTCGAGCGCGTCGGCGAGCTGAATGCCCACGTCGAGAAGCTGGGAGATATCGAACGCGCCCCGGCGGATCCGTTCCGCCAGCGTTTCCCCTTCCAGCAGCTCCATGGCGATGAAGTGCTGCCCCTCGTACTGATCGATCGCATAGACGGTGCAGATCGCCGGATGGTTGAGCGCCGAGGCCGCGCGTGCTTCGCGCTGAAAGCGCTCGAGGAGCATCGCGTCCTGCGCCATCTCTGCCGGGAGAAACTTCAGCGCCACGTTTCGTCCCAGCGTCGTGTCTTCGGCTTCGTAGACCACACCCATCCCGCCGCTGCCGAGTTTTGACTTCACTCGGTAGTGGGAAAGGGTCCTACCGATGATCTCGGCGTTCATGGTGTGGACGGCGCGGCGATGGTAGCGGAGCGAGCGAGCCGCGGCAAGCGTGTGGTGGCCGCCGCGGCTCACCTTCCGAGGATGTGCCGCCGTTACGCCGCGGAAATCGGGAGCCGTTTCAATGGACGCGCGTCATCGCGCCGTGATCTCTGCGCCTCGCCGCGCCACCCCTGCCACGGCGCGGACCAGGTCCTGCGGCGCGAAGGGCTTCTTCACGTAATCGTCGAAGCCTGCCGAAAGCGCCAACTGCCGTTGCAGCGGACCGCCGTACGCGGTCAGGGCAACCGCGGGAATCCGGGACTTCTCATCGTCGCCGGCACGAAGGCGGCGCGCGAGGGAGTGGCCATCCTCCGTGGGCATGGCGATGTCGCTGACGAGCACGTCGAAGGGTTGCCCGGATAACTGTTCGAACGCTTCAGCAGCGCCGGACGCCGTGACCACGGAGGCGCCGACTCCCAGGAGAACGGTGGCGATCATCTTCCGCATGTCCGGCTCGTCATCGACGACGAGCACGCGCATCCCGTTCAACGAGACTGTTTGGTCACGAGTGGGTGCGTCGGTCGCGTCACGAACGTTCGACCAGGGCCTCTCCACTGTGGCGATGCGGCGGCGGGCGGGAAGGGACACCGTGAAGGTAGAGCCAAGGTCGTGTCCCTCGCTTTCGGCGCGTACGGTGCCGCCGTGCATCTCCACGAGCTGCTTGACGATCGAGAGTCCAAGACCGAGTCCGCCGTACTGGCGCGTGCTGGTACCGCCCTCCTGGGTCAAGCTCTCGAACACCCGGGGGAGGAAATCGCGGCCGATCCCTTTCCCGGTGTCGCTCACCTCGACTTCGACCTGTGAGTCGGCCGAGGAGAGACGTACGCGAATGCTTCCTCCTGCCGGTGTGAACTTTACGGCATTTGAGAGGATGTTCGAAAAGACCTGCTGGAGCCGCGTCGCGTCGCCTTGGACGCGCGAAACGTCGCGCCTGAACGATTTCTCCAGCCGGATGTTCTTGTTTTCAGCCGCCGGGGTGATGGCGCGGATGGCCAGGAGCAGCGTCGCCGCGATATCGACCGGTTCGCTGTTCAGTTCGAGCTTCCCGGTGAGCAGGCGCGAGATATCGAGCATGTCGTCGATGAGTCGTGACTGCGCCCTCGCGGACTGCCGGATGGAGTCGAGGGCCTCCCGCTGGGTCTCCGCGTCCAGCTCGCCGGTCACCAGAAGCTCGGACCAGCCGAGGATCGAGGTGAGCGGCGTTCGAAGCTCATGGGAGCTGGTGGCCAGAAACTCGTCCTTGGCGCGGCTGAGGGTTTCGGACTCACGGTACTGGCGGACGAGACCCTCCTCGACGCTCTTTCGATCGTCGATGTCGGTGCTCGAGCCGACCCAGATCACGACGCTACCCTCGGCATCCCGCATGGCGGAGGCGCGGGTCAGGTGCCAGCGATAGACACCGTCGCCGCGGCGAAAGCGGCTCTCGATCTGGAACGGCTTACCGCTCTCGATCGAGTGGCGCCATCGGCGAGCGTCCTCTTCCACCTCATCCGGGTGAGTGAATGTCGCCCGGCCCGAGTCGCAGACGTCCTCGCAACGCAGCCCGGTGAACTCCGTGAACTGGCGGTTGCAGTAGTCGATGTCTCCGTTGGCGTTCGCCGTGAAGATCATCAGAGGCATCGACTCGGCGAGGAAACGGAAACGCTCCGCACTGATGAGAGCCGCCTCCTCCGCCCACTTCCGGTCGGTGATGTCGCGAATGTTGCACTGGATGACCTTCTTGTCACCCACCACATAGGAGTTGCTGACGAACTCCACTTCGACGCGCTTTCCCTGCTTGGTCTCGAGCGGCATGTCCTCGTAGCGGATGTAGCCGATCTCCTTCAATTGCGTCATCGCCGCCTTGCTCTGCTCCTTGTCGCGGAACAGGCCGATCTCCCACAGCTCCTTCCCGATCAATTCGTCGAGGGAGTACCCGAGGAGGTCGATCACGAACGGATTGGCGTCCATGATCTTTCCGACGTCTTCTTCGAGGATGAGGATCGCGTCCTGTGCCGTCTCGAAAAGCCGCCGATAGCGCGCCTCGGAAGCGCGGAGGGCATGGGACGCTTCGGCGCGCTCGGTGATGTCGCGAATGTTGCACTGAATGACGTCCTGGTCACCCACCTTGTAGGTGTTGCTGACGAACTCCACTTCGACGGTTTTTCCCTCCTTGGTCTTCAGCGGCATGTCCGCGTAGCGGATGTAACCGTCCTCCTTCAGTTGGTCCATCGCCGCCTTGCTTTCCTCCTTGTCGGAGAACAAACCGATCTCCCAAAGCTCCTTCCCGATCAATTCCTCTAGGGAGTATCCCAGCAGGTCGATCACGAAGGGATTGGCGTCCATGATCTTCCCGTCGCCATCGAGGATCAGGATCGCGTCCTGTGCGGTTTCGAACAGCCTCCGGTATCGAGCCTCGGAAGCCTCGAGGGCGGACTGCCCGGATTCCGGAACATTCGCGGAGACCATGTAAGAAAACCATGCAAGTCGACAGCCAGCCGACTCAGCCGTGTCCGGTTCAGCGCGCCCGGAAGGCGAGGTAGGCGAAGATGATGACGATGACGACCAGAGCGAGCCGCCCCATTCCCATCATCCGGGTGTGCGCGACAGGGCGCGTTCCCTTTGGTTTCAGGCCGGTGACGGCAGCGATGACGGCGATGACGACAGCGAGGCCGAGCCACACGAGCCAGTTCATGATGGAACGCTGCTACAAGACGCGAGCCATGCTCCGTCAGCGCCGCGTCACGAACCCATCGAACCCCTCACGCCGCAGACGCTCGCTCGCCGCGACCGCGTCCTGCCGCGTTTCGAACGGTCCGACATAAACGAGCGTCAGGCCGTGGGTGGCGACGGTGAACGGCTGCTCACCCCTGCGCTGCAATCGGCCGAGGAGACGGCTGGCGTTGCGATCCTCGCGGAACGCGCCGGCCTGCACGACGTGCGGTCCGTTCGAGACCGCAGCCACTGCCGGCGGAGCGATGCGATCGGCCACGACGACGGCATCGATGCCCGCGGCCTTCAGGCGGGCCGCTTCGGCTTCGGCTGCTTCGCGCGAGGCGAACGGGCCGGCCGTCACCACATCCAACGAGCCGCTGCGCGTGATCTCCGCATGTCCGCCCAGCTTCTCGATCCGCCGCCGTGCCGCGATTGCGTTGCCGGGGAGTCTGAATGCGCCGGCCGCCACGCGGGACTGAGTGTCATCCCGAGCGGAGCGAGGGATCCCCTGAATCGGGGGATTCCTCGCTTCGCTCGGAATGACACCGAGGAGATGTCCCGCACCATCGCCGGGCCGGCCGGCAGCGTGACCGTACCGCTGGCGCCGCAGGCGGTGATCGTGAACGTGCCCGACGGCATCGAACGGAAGACGAAGTTCCCTTCGGCGTCGACAACAGCCGTCCTTTTGAGCGACTCGATCCGCACCTCGGAGGCCGCCGCCGCCCGCCCGGCGACGCTTCGGAGTGCAGCGACCTCGAACGACATTTGCTGCGGCTGGTCGGCTTCGACCGTAACGCTCCGTTCGTGCTGCCCGGCGATTGAATATCCGGCGGGGAGCGACGCCGCATTGAGCGTCACGCGAAACGTTCCGGGCGGGACGGCGAAGACGAACCGGCCTTCGGCATCGCTCGTGGCGCCAATCGGCGTGCCGTTCGGCGCGGCGACGGAGAGGACGACGCCCGGTACGCCAATGCCGGCGTCGCTGATCACGCGCCCGTCGATCCGCGCGGCAGCCCACACCAGCCCGAAGTCGATGCGCGCCGGCACCTTCGTCTCGGAGTGCGAGGGGGTGGTGAAGAACGCGCGTGTCTCCTGGCCTACACCGGATCGCCGTGCAACTCCCCCCCCTCGCCGCGTGATGGAAGGCGTAAGCGCCTCTGGCGTCCGTCCGTGCCGTCGACGACCCGTCGAGCGTGACGGCGATGTCCGGCAGCGGCTTGGTGCCTTCGCCTCGCACGCCTCGCATCTCCGGATCGAGGAAGGCGAATCCTTCGATCGTTCCGCTTCGCCGCATGAGACTTTGGCCGTCTATACTTCGTCCCGAGGGGTCCGGCCGGTGAGATTGGAACCTTAGCTCGCACAAGACGATGACCGCGCAGAGGATTGGCGCCTGTGTTCGAACAAGCCTTCAAGAATGTCGACGACGTCCTCCGCAAAGAGGCGGGCTGCACGACGGAGCTCGACTACACCGAGCAGACGTCCTGGCTGCTTTCCTGAAAGCAGACTGACGTTCTGCTTGGTGGTCTGGAACAGCTCTGCCACGTCTTTTCTGAGAGGGAGTTGCCCGAGGATTCAGTTGTCAAGGAATCCTTGACAACTGCCGCCGATGGCAAGAACTACGCGACGAACCGCTTCTGGTCCGGCGGCGAAGCCCCGGCGGCGTTCTTGGAACTGTCCGGCGCAAACCAGCGTGGCCGCAGTCATCAACATGATGAGAAGTGCGACGGTTGTGCGAATGGACGTCTTCACGGCTGTCTCTCCCTTCCGCCCGGATAGCCCGCGCTCTGGTCGCGCCGGAAGAGCGGGGTGGCGACGACAAATCGCTTTTGAATGGCGACCATACCGAAGAACACGCGATTGAGAAACCGCGTCCACAAGCCGGCGTTCCATTTACCCGCCAGGATCGTGACCACCGCGCGGAAGAGAAGCTTCGGCGGATCGGGGCTGAAGAAGATGTCCCGGAACTGCGGGGTGTAGAAGCCGATCACGAACCGCCGGAAGGTCCGAAACCGCTTTCGTTGCCGGCGCGAAAACGCGGCGAACATACGAGCCGAGAAATCGTTCTTTGTCAAAGCGCGATCGAGCTCGGCGGCCGCTTCAATGCCGGACTCCAGTGCGATCGAAACGCCTGTAGAGAATACCGGGTCGAGGAATGATCCGGCGTCACCGGCGAGAATCCAGCGATCGCCGGCATACGACGACGCGCTATAAGAGAAATCTTTTTCGACGCGGACCGGCCACTCCTGTACGGCGTCGCGCATGAGCCCCGCCACCACCGGTGTATCGGCGATTGCGCACGCCAGCCGTTCCTCCGGCGAACCCTCCGGGAGTTGCTTGTAGAGACTCTTCGGCAGGACCACGCCGACGCTCATCAATTCACTGGAAATTGGGATGAGCCAGAACCAGCCGGAATCGTCGCGCGCGACGATCCGGATGTCATTGGGACAGCCGTCCGCCAAACGCGGCACGTTCTTGTAATGGGAGTAAATGGCGATGTTGGCGAGAAGCGGCTCGTCGGTCCGCAAGTCGAACTTCCTGGCAATCAAACCCTGCCGCCCTGTGGCGTCCACAATGGCCCGTACTCGTACCCGCCCCGGCGTGCCATTGGCGAAATCGAGAACGGCCGCATCCGGCGCGAACTCGCAAGCGGTCACCCGACACCCTTCGCGGACGTCGACGCCGACCTCCCGGGCCCGCTCGATGAGAATGCGGTCGAATTCCGCGCGAGGGACCTGGTATGTCTGAGGCCTCGTGACCTCCCGTGCGTCGGCGAAGTTGACTCCTCGGCCGCTCCGTCCGTCGTGCGTGTAGAGGCGCGCACCCCACTTCTCCGGAAACCCGGCGGCCTCGATTCTTTCGGCAACGCCGAGTGACACGAAGGCGTCGTTGACCGTCGACAGCAACGATTCACCGATATGAAAACGGGGGAACGTCTCGCGCTCGAAGAGGACGACCGAGTGACCGCGTTGCGCAAGGCTGATCGCGGCCGAGCACCCTGCCGGCCCACCGCCGGCAACGGCGAAGGCGAAGTCGTACGTTGTCATGCCGCTCGCGAAGCTATCACGAGGTGGTGGTGGACGTAGCGTCCTGGCTCGCGACGTATAATGCCCGCCACACCCCCACTTCAACGAGCGAGGAGTTTCGACATGAAACGAGCCATTCCCTTCATCGCCATCCTCCTGATCGCCGCCTCCGCATTCGCGGCCGAGCCGGCGGCGGACAACCAGAAAATCGTCAAGGAGCTCGAGCGCACCGAGGCGAAGTTCCTCAAATCGATCGAGGGACTCTCCGAGGCGCAGTGGAACTTCAAACCGGCGCCGGAGCGCTGGTCGGTAGCCGAGTGCGCCGAGCACATCGCCGCCTCCGAGCCGTTCATCCGCACCATGATCGCCGGTGTGGTGAACAAGGAGGCCACTCCGGAGATGGTCAAGGAGGGGATCAAGAAGGACGACATCCTCAGCACCGCGATGGTCGACCGCACCAAGAAGTTCAAGGCTCCCGAGCCGCTCATCCCGACCAATCGCTTCGGCTCGCCGGCCGCCGCGACCGAGTCGTTCAAGAAGGAGCGCGCGCAGACCATTGAGCTCGCCTCCGGCGCGCCCGATCTGCGCACGCACGGGGACGAGCACTTCCTCCTCGGGCCCCTCGACTCCTACGGCTGGTTCCTCTTCCTCTCCGGCCACAGCGAGCGCCACACGCTGCAGATCGAAGAGGTCAAGGCAAGCCCCGACTTTCCGAAGAACTGACGGACGGTCGCTAGTTCCGGCGTCGTGCGCGCGGCGCCGGAACTGCCTTGGCCTTCATGACCCGGCGCATCGCGTAGAGCGTGCCGATCGCGCCGATGAGGGCGACGATTCCGCTCATCACGAAGCCGTTCGCGGCCGCCGGACCGACGACCCGCGCCAGGAACACCACCACGATGGCGCCGGCGGCGCCCGCGGCCAGATCGATCCCCACTCCGTGCTCGCTTCCCTTCAGATACTGCCCGGCCACCCAACCGGCGACCGCGCCGATTACCACGACGATCAGATAAGACATTATTTGTTCTCGGGTTTCTAAGAGGGAGGATTCAGAGGATCTGACTTAGTTCAGAAGGACTGAAGGGCGAGGAAGGTTCCTCGAGGGACGCCCACCATACGCGCAATCACGGGGGTTGTCACGGCCGCTCGTTCATCTCCGCGAAGCGGGCCAGGACGTGCCGGCAGCGCCAGGCCGCGCACCTCGAGCAGATCGTTGATGGAGAAGTGCAGGCCGACGCCGAACATCAGCAGCATCACCCCGATGTCGGCGAGCTGGCCGGCCAGAGCCACGTCGCCGACGAACCCGCGGGTGTGCGGTCCGATCACGATGCCGGCCACTAGATAGCCCACCAGCGGCGGCATCCGCAGCTTCACAGCGATGAAGCCGAGGATCATCGCCAGTCCGAATGCGGCGGCGATGGTCGCAATCAGACTGGCGTCGTGCGGCATCGTGGCGCGGCCTCCCGGCAAGCTACCACAGGGCCGAATCCGGCCAACGCGCCCCGCTGCCCGCGTATCCTCGGGCCATGAACTTCCGCCAACTTCATGAGTCAGGTTGCTTCGTCATCCCGAATCCGTGGGACGTCGGGAGCGCGCGGCTTCTCGTGCAGCTCGGGTTCCCCGCGCTGGCGACGACCAGTTCGGGATTCGCCTGGACGCTGGGCCGCCGCGACAATCACGTGACCATCGAAGAGGCGCTCGCGCACTTCCGCGCCATTGCCGGCGCGGTCAGCGTGCCGGTCAACGCGGATTTCGAAGGCGGCTTCGCCGTCCAGCCCGAGGCCGTCGCGGCGAATGTGACCGCTGCCGCCGCGACGGGCGTCGCCGGCCTGTCGATCGAAGACTCCATCGGCAACGATCTGTTCGATTTCGATCTCTCCGTGGCGAGAATCGCCGCCGCGCGCGCCGCGACAGACCTCGTCCTCACCGCCCGATCGGAAGGCTTCCTCGTCGGCCGCCCCGACCTCGCCGAAACCATCCGCCGCCTCACCGCCTACGCCGCCGCCGGCGCCGACTGCCTTTACGCGCCCGGCCTGCGGAAAATGAGTGACATCAAGGCGGTCGTCGAAGCAGTCGCCCCGAAGCCGGTGAACGTTCTCGCCGGAAGCGACTTCACGACCGTCGCCGAGCTCGCCGCCGCGGGCGTGCGGCGGATCAGCGTCGGCGGCGCGCTGGCGCGCGCAGCGTGGACCGGGTTCCTCGCTGCGGCGAAGGAGATCGCGGAAAAGGGGACGTTCTCAGCCCTCGGCCGCGCGATTCCGTTCGCGGCGATCAACGGGTATTTCGAGTGAAGCGGCTCAGGCATAGCTTCTGCTCAGGCACCCCGCGAAGGGGGTTCATGCATGAATAAGACGTTGCTTTCCGCGTTGGCGCTTTCTCTCACTCTGATCGTGTGTGGCCGCGATGAGACCGCCGTGCCGCCGGCGACGACGACCACCGTCGAGCAGCCCGGCACGTCCAGCCCGTCGGACATCGCACCCACAACCGCGCAATCGTGGCTGGACGACGTGACCATCGGACACGAGCTCGCGGCGGACGGCTCGATCACCACCGGTAAGGGCGGCGATGATTTCGCGCCGAAGCAGCCGATTCACATCGCCATCGAGACGGCCGATGCACCGCCGGGCGCCGTCGTGAAGGTGGTCTGGTACGGCCCGAACGAGACCAAGATCAACGAAGAGAACAAGCCGGTCGTGGCGGGGCAGAAATACCTGAACTTCACCGTCGCCGACACCGCGAAGTGGGCGAAGGGCGACTATCGCGCCGAGATATGGATCGGCGACGAAAAAGTGAACACGCAGCAGTTCCAGATCGTCGACGCCGCCGGCGCCGGCAAGTAACGTGGCATTTGGCGGCCGGTCGCCGTCGCTCACGGCAGCGGTCTTGCTGGCCTGCATGCCCATGGAACGCCGATCGTCGTATCGCGCTCTGATCGTCGAAGACGACGGCGCGATTCTCAATCTCGTGAAGATCGTCCTCGAACGTGAAGACTTCACGGTCGAAGGCGTCAAGCACGCCGCGGCGGCAATCGACCTCCTCGCTTCGGTGGCCTACGATCTGCTGATCGTCGACCTGATGCTGCCCGATATCAGCGGCGAAGATCTCCTCGGCTATCTCGAGCAGACACAACCGAAGTCGCTGCGCCGCGTGATCGTGACCACGGCGTCGCCCGGCCGGATGAGCTGCGAATTTCTGCAGCGCGTCTGCCGGCTGCTGGCGAAACCGTTCGATATCGACGAGCTCGTGCTGATCGCGAAGGAGTGCGCCCAAGCCGACGCTGCGTGCGGCGTGGGGAGCGGCGCGCCTGACCAGCCGGCATGAGCGTCGGTGCGGCCGCCTAGACCTTTCGGTTCACGATGGACTTATCGAGGACGTATTTCCAAGGCATGGCGACAATCACCACCACGACCCAACGGAAGAGACCTTGGCCATCCCTTCGGCGGGCGAACCCGCCAGTTGGTTTGCTGACCACAATGGGTAGGCGACAACGATGAGCCAAAGCTCTTGTAGATGATCATGAACAAGACGATGGGGAGCATCTTGAGGGGGTGAAACATTCCGATGATCGACAGCAGCGAGTATGACGCGAACATGCACAGGCGGCCGCCTTGAACGGATCCTACGACCCTTGATGGTTGAGTATGTATGACCATGAGTCATATCCCACGAACAGAAACATCAATAGAAACACTAGTCGTAAGAATAGACGGTGAATGGCCGTACACCCTCGTAACGCTCGTAATCGGGTTTGAAGACAGTAGGAATTCTCATGCCACGCCACCTCGTGCGCCCGCCATCTGTTCCACTTCTCCATATTCACGCCCTTCACCAGAAGCCATAGGCAGAGTGATGCCTCCCCAATGAAGGCAGGACCGGCAATGACGGCAAATACCCGACCTCCGAACTGAGGGGCCAGAATGAGGGCGAAGCCATTCGTCAGATAAGCCAGACCGGCGATCTGATAGAGAATCCCCAACACCTTTGGCAAATAGCCCCACCCTGAAAATCAGATACCCTCTCACGAGGAAAAGAGGGCCGAACAAGGGAGATAATAGGCTTGACTCATCAGTCTCTCTGGGGGTACGGTGAGTCTGGTAGCGAGCCCGCGCCGCCTTTCGCTCTCGGCTGAGCGCGTCCTGTCGCTCGTTACGAAGACAGAGCGAACGGTAGGCCATCTTGGCGCAGCCCACGCCGCACCGTTCGCTGGCCCCCCGCTGCCGCGGCTCACTCCGCGCGACGCTACGCGTCGCGCCACTGGGAGGGGAAGGTGCGGCGCCGGCCGAGCGATAGAAGCCGTTGGCGCGACATGGTGGTTCAGTCGCCATCTATCGCGGACGCCGGAATGTTACGAAGCTCAGCACAGAAGCGAGAATGAAGATCGGGATCAGAACAAGCAGTGTTTCACGAGTGAAGCCGCCACGCGTAATCAACATTATAGTGAGGACAGCGATGGCGACTAGCCAAACTGCGATCGGCGGAAGCGATAGGCGATTCTTGCTCACGAATTTCCAGGGCCGCCCCTATGTGGCAGCGGGAGCCTCAGCTTCGTTTGTCTCGTTAGACGCCAAATAGGCTCCCCTGCTTCGAAAGTTCGGGTCACTCCAGCATCCGGAGATTACACCGAGTACAGCGCCAACCGATGCGCCGATCACACCTGCGATGCAGAGTGCTGCGCCAAATGCGGCCGTTCCGGCCGCTCCGGGTCCACTCGGGCTTCCTGCAATACCGAATATCAGGCCACATGTCGTTCCCACAATTGCGAGCAGCCAGGAAGCCACCCCGGCGCTAGAGAGGTTCTCATTGACGCATTGGAGAGTAGTCCGGCCGGAGCCCTGCCGTGCGAGCATGCCGATCGTGTCGCGCTGCTGGACAGTGTGCGTGAGTTCGTGAGCGAGGAGTCGTTTGCCGGAAGTCGAATCGGGATCGTAATTCCCGGTATCGAAGAAGATGTCGTTTCCATAGGTGAATGCCTGTGCTTTCAGGCTGCGGCTTAACGCACCTGCGCTGGAGTTGGTATGAACGCGTACGGCTGAAAAGTCTGCGCCGAATGCACCTTCCATCTCGGTGCGCGTATCGACCGGCAGTGGACTGCTCTTGTCGGCGATGCCGAGAGGCAACTTCGTAGATTGAGTGCAAGCAGGACCGGACGTGGGTGCGCCTCCACTATCATATGGCCCAAGACCGGCCGCCGCGCCCGCCATGGGCGCTATCTCGCGAAGATGCCTCGATGCAGAGGCAAAAGGGAACAAGCGCTCGGTAACGGAGTCGGCCATTCGCTCGCTTTCATCGGACGGATCGCTGACCCGAAGCGGTCCAGCAGCCCGGGTCGTCTCCGAACCTAGGACTTTCGAGTGGTGAACAGGAATTTTTGAGAAGTCAAAGTGTCGCAGTTCCACGGAAGAAGCTCTCGATACACATTCCGCGCATTCGCCACCGCAGTCGCACTTTCGCTGTATCGAAGAGTTCTTCCAATTAGGAAGGTATGACGATCCCACATGCGGCGAACTACCCTTCGTTGAGCGGATCATCCTCGCAAACATGATTCGACCATCGTGCACTACAATCGTGCCAAGCCGTTCACCTACCGTCCTAGCTCGGCACCTATACAGCGTATGTTCAGTGACGGCATGCCGCAAGCATGAAAAAGGGAATAACGTCATCTGATTCGGACGTGCGGCTTAACTGTTGCGAGCCAGGACGTTGTTCCTATCCAGGCGACTGATCGGCGCATTGTACGAAAGAGCTGAGTGAGCACGGCGGAAGTTGTAGAAGTGAAGGTACGGCGAGAGCCAGCGCTTGCGCTCGGCCGATGAGGTGTACGAGAACCGGTAGCCCACTCGCGAAGCAGCGTCTGGATGAAGCGCTCGACTTTGCTGTTAGTCTGCGGAATGCCGGTGCGCGGCGAGGGCTTGATGGAGCCGTCGCTCAACGACGTCCGGTCGATCGGCCTCGCGGTGACATCGCCGGCGCAGCGGGTTTGACGGCGGTAGTCAGGGTCCGAGAAGTACTGCCGAGCTACTCCCCGTCATCACGCAACCGCCCTCGATGGCTTCGCTCACGATCACCGTCGCGGTCACGAACGTCCTCGCTCCCTTGCCGGTCCTCACGACAATCGAATCGGTGTTCGTGGGCCCCTCGATCTCGCCACCCTCGGCCTGCCAGAAGTAGCGGAGCGATTTGGCGGTATTGACGACGGCGATGAAGGTGACCGTTGCGCCATTCATGACGGTCGGCGGATTGAGAACTCTCACGGTCGGGCAGCACGCTCCCACCGGCTGAATGGTGTGGCGCAAATCGACGACGCGGATCACGCCTTGGGTTCCTGCCTGACCGGCCACAAACGCCAGCGCCAGCGGCGCAAAGTAATGCCGCACGCCATGAGGCTCGACGGGGGTGTCCTTCGGCTCCTCGACGTCGCCCGTCGCGGTGCGAGCGGGAATGAGCCAGTAATCGCCGGGGCGGTAGGTCTTGCCGGCGGCGAATCGGATCTGCACGCCCAGCTCGAGGTCGAGCCACTCATTCTCGCTCATGTTGCGGAGGCGGCCGTCCCACCGGCGGAGGAGCGGGTGCTGGCCGGCGTCGAAGCTGACGCCCGCACCCGCGCTGAGGGTGACGGTCAGCTCGGTGTCATCGATGTCCTGCACCTGCAGGAGCTGCGCAGGGATGAATCCCGGCGCGCCCTCGAGCATCGCCAGGCGGTCGTCGGCGTATTCAACCCAGTCGCCGATCTCCAGGCCGTCACGGGTGTCGTGGCCGAGGTGCTTGACGGTGACGATGTTTCCCGACATCGCCTCGATGGCGAAGACTCGTGTGCCGTTGTCGCGCGACCATTTGAACGTGGCGTCGTCTTTTCTCTCGCCGTGGTGGATCTCGACGCGGTAGAGCTGGTTCTCCATACCGCGGTAACCGGCGTCGGGAGGAACGGTGCAGGGATTCGTCGCCGCGGCAGCATCGACGTGAGCACGCGCCTCCAGTAGCGGCCTCGGTTGCAGTTCGAGAAGTAACTTCTTCCACGCCGCTGATTTGTCGAACCGGGCGCAGTTCCGCTCCTCGTCCGCCAGGTCGAGCGACAGGACGCCCACGCGCCAGACCACCTTGGCGCGCGCGCAGGTGTCGGCTTCGCCGAGGGCCACTTCGCGGATGCGCGGATCCTCCAACGCGGTGATGGGACGCTCCCACGCGTCGAGGTAGATGACGAACGGGGGGTCCATCTTGGAGAGGTCGCCCGGGTAGACGATTTCCGCAGCGTTTTCGACGAGCATTCCATCCACGTAGTAGCGTCCGTCGCCGATGCTGAACTGTTTCAGATGCTGCCCATCAGACGTGTATTTGATGATTTCGAAGCCGAGGTTTCCTCCCGGGCCGGCGTGCGGGCCGATGAGGTCCGCGGCGAGGGTGCGCAGATAGTCGAGGAAGATGGAGGTCTGTTCGTTCTGGTCGGCGTCGATGAGCACGCGTCCCTGCTGGTGCAGCACGCGTGAGAAGTTGTGGGCACGCTTGAAGGTATTACGTGAGACGTCGACTTTCATGCTGGTTCCTCAATTCGCTCGGATGACGGCGCCGTGGATTCCTGCGGGGATGAACTCATCGAGACGGATGCGCGCGTTCGCCTCGCGCTGGGGGTCGAAGCGGTCGTGGAAGGCGCCCATGGACGCCTCATCGTCGGCGCCGCGCACGATTTCGGGCGCGGTGCGGGGCGAGAGCCGGCAATACGACGGCGTGCCGTAGCGCGTGCTCTCGAAACGCGGACGGACGCGGCTCTCCGCGCGCCGCTTCGCGTCGTCGTCCGTCAGGACGGCGGTCACGCCGTCGGGCTGGCAGTGGTAGCGCCGCGGTGTGCGCGAGTCCCGCGGCATGTAGTAGCAGAAGCGCATGCAGCCGATCTGGCTGCGCGCCACTTTGACCCGTCCGTAGAAGATGCAGTTCTCTGCCAGCTCGATGGCATGGGTGCTGGTCTGGCCGATGACGGTGCAGCGCGCCATCGTCAGCACCGCGTGCGCCACCGTCCGGCCGCCGCCGGTCACGCCGAAGGCCTCGTAGTCGACGCGCGTGGCGTCGACGATGCTGTCGCTGATGGAGACGCGGAGCGGCTCGGTCCACACTTCGTCCTGATCGATGAAGATCGAGCCGAGGATGCTGCGCTCGATGGTCACGCGGGCGTTGGTGTCGATCAGTTCGAGGCTCGGCGCTTCCTCGTGCCGCGGGTTGCATTGCTGATCCAGTGCCCATCCCGGCACCAGCGTGCAGTGGCGGATGATCACCTGCGAGAAGCGCCCGGCGATCTGCACGCCGCGGCCGGTGATCAGCAGTCCGTCGAGGATGAGCCGCGGATCGCGCTTCGACTGCTCCGTCTCCGGACCGGAGATGAGCATTGCGTCGCCTTTCCCGGCGTGAGCGTCGAGGAGGCGCAGTGCGGGACGCGCACCCACGCCCGCCCGCAGTTCGAGCCTGCAGCCGGCGGGGATGTCGATCTCCAGCGACTCGGTGTACGCGCCGCTGTCGGCGATCTCGATGATGGCGTCGGGAGGATGGTGATCCTTTTTCCAGCGATCGAGCGCCGCGCTGATGGTGCGATAGGCGTCGTGCGAGACGGTGTAGAGCGTGCGCCCGGCGGCGGGGCGGACGGTACGCTCGTACTCGCCGCCGCCGGTGTCGTCGCTGAAGGCGTAGTGATACGTGACCCACACCTCCCGCGGGTGATGGGTGTCGGCGAGCGCGATCCGGCCGAGCTGCGGATCGACCGCCACCTCGTCGTGGCGCGGCGTGTAGATCCAGTTGCTCAGATCGGCGGCCACGATCCGGTCGAGCGCCACGGGCTCATCGGGACTGCCGACCCAGATCTGCAGGCTCTTCCCCGCGCCGTAGTAGTCGGCGGTGCGCTCCTCGAACGCGCGGCGGCGGATCGGCGCGGGGACGTTCGTCTCGTCGGCGATGTGCGAAGGCTCCGGCTCCTGAACGGGGAGCGTGTAGAGCGGCATGTCGTTCCCGAGAAGGCTGGCGGTCAACCGGTTGCGAAGGCCCTTCTTGGCGTGACGCTCGACGTGGTACGCGGGCGCGTGGGTCACGGAGTAGACGCCGAGAGGCCAGACGTAGAGGCCGAGGCTGGGAACGTTGTAGCGGCGGACGTCCGCGATGTGCGCGAGGGTGTCGAACGGCCCGTTGACGCGATCGAGCGCGTCGGCGTCGCTGAAGTCGACCGTGCGGCCACGGGCCGGGTAGAGGTGATTGACGTGTTGCGCGAAGGCCAGCAGGCGGTAGAACTCCACCGCGCGCGCGGGCCAGCCGGAGACGTCGCGCGCTAGCAGCTCCAGCACGGACAGCGTTCCGCGGCGGCGCCGGTAACGGATGGTGTGCGCCACTTCGCGCCGCGGACTGAGAAAGGGGTTGCGCGCCGCCGCGGGAGAGCCGGGCTCGCCCCCTTCGTTCACCGGCCGGTAGCCGATCAGCTCCGCGATGTAGGGCACCACCCAGTCGTTGCAGGTCTCGATGAACCAGTTTTCGTAGAGCAGCGCGATGTCGTCCTCGACGACGTTCACCTGCTCGCCGATCACGCGCAGCAGCGCGCGCAGCGGTTGTTCCCGCCCGGCGTCGCGCGTCCGGTAGACGGCCGGGAGACGTTCGTAGAGACGGTCGAGGCGCGGGTCGTTCATCGCGGCCGCTCCGTCAGGATGAGCGTGTCGGGAAGTGCCGCGCTCAGGTACGCCAGCTCGGCCAGGAGGATGTTCAGCGGCCCGATCGCAGAAGCGCGTTTGGCCTTCGATACCCGGACGCGGGTCTTGAGCGACAGCGTCTTCAGCGCGTTCGGGGGCGTGGTCTCCGCAACGGAGTCGAAGACGTCGAGGTCGACGAAGGCGACGCCGGGCTGCGCCTGCATCACGCTGAGCACCTCGCTGGGAAGCGCGTCCTGCCCCAACTCGCGGCGCTCGAAGCTGAAGGCGTCGAGCAGCGCGGCGCGGATCTTCGGCTCCACCGACTCCCACCGATAGTCGGGGAGCAGACGGACGTTCGCGCGGATGACCAGCAGTTGGAGCTTGCGCACGGCGAGTTGAAAGGCTTGCAGCGGATCGCCGTACGCGCGCAGCGTTTTGCGCAGATTGATGAAGAGGTCCGAGGTGGGCGCGATGGGGATATCGCCGGTGCCGGCGACGGTGAGATGGACGACCTCGCGACGGCCGTCGCTGACGAGGGCCGCGCTCGCTTTGGCGATGCCGGCGTACCTCCGCGCGAAGTCTTCGAAGTCCTTCACCGAGACCAAGCGGTCGAGCGCGGTGACTTCGAGCGGCGCGTTGCGACGCGCCTGATCGCGCGTCTCGCGGTCGCCGCCGCCGATGGCCGGCATCGGGTTGATCACGCTCTTCACGCCGAGCGGCCGCGTGGCGAGCTGCGAGATCTGGCCGGCGCCGACGTTGCCCACCGCTCCGATGCCGGTTCGGTAGACGCTGGTGACGTTCTCTCCGCCGGTCGGCACGCGCGCGCCGGCGGTGCCGTTGCCGAAAACGACGGCGGTCTTGTCATCGTCGTCGGTGCGCGTGACGTAGTTTCGATCTTTCGGGCCGAGACCGACAAAGCTGTCGGCCTCGTGCCACAGCACGTCGTCGACGCGCACCTGCAGCGTGCTCTCGGCGCCGGACGGCGTGGCGGCGGAGAGCCAGGTGAGCGGCCGCTGGCGCAGCTCGAACTTCTGCATGGCGCGGGCGGCGTCGCCGCTGCCAAGGACCTCGGCGTGCGTTTCGCCGTGCGTCGCGGCGGCGACGTTTCCGTAGATGGCCACGGCGTCGCGCCGGTAGCGGTACGAGAGCTCGTTAGCCAGCACCAGCGTGCTGCGCAGCCGTCCGCCCGGCGGCAGCGGAGTGGGGCCCTTCTCGACCCCGCCGATCATCACCAATTCGGTACCCTCGACGCCCGCGACGTGCGGGATGTCGGTGCGCTCGCCGCTGACCATCAGCCAACGGCCGGCCTCGAGGCCGGCGACGAGCGTGTCGAGCGGGATGCGGTCTCCCCCGATCGACTCGGCGATCGGCTCATCGGCGAGCGTGAGCTCCTCGCTTTGCGCGTGCACTACCGTCCGGCGGATGGCGTCGAAGTCGTCCTCGATCGGAGGATCTGCTTTGTTGGGATTCAGCCATGGCAGCAGCTTCGAGTTGTCGGCAGGAGAGCGCAGCTCGACGCGCGTCGTTTTGCCGGCGACGCCATAGACGGCGCGGCCGATCGACGCCTTCACATTGCCCGCCCGCGCCACCAGTGTGCCGGCGTCGGTGATCTCCGTCGCGGGGATCTCGATCGCGACCCAACTGCCGCTGAGGATCGACTCGTAGCTGTTGTCGAGGTGCACCGCGGTCGTCTCTTCGCGGACTTCGACGCCAGCCGCGCCGCCATCCGGATCGAGTATGGTCTCCACCACGTGCCACCGCTTCTCCGGCCCCGTGGGTGGGACCTCCATCGGCCGCGCCGCCGTGGCGTTGTAGCCGAAGAGCGGCGCGGTGATGCGCAGCGCGAAGACGCGCACGGGCGGCGGCTGCGGCACGTGAAAGTTCGCCAGGGCCTGGTAAAGCGACTTGGTGAGCGCCGGGCGCAGCGCGATGAGGAGGTTGTCGGCGTCCGGCTGAAGAACGCGGCTGAGACGCGTGGCGTTGGCCGGCGGTGCCGACGGCTCCTTCTCCAGCGCGGCGAGCAGCAGGTCGTGCGGCGTCGGGTGTTCGCTGCCCGGCAGCGGTCCGGACGTGTTCGACGTGGTGTCCGGCGGAAGCATCTCCATCACTTCCGTCAGCTCCGCGATGAGGCCGGCGATCGACTTCTCGGCCTTGCTGCCGCTCTTCACGCTCTCGCCCAAGCGCCGCAACGCGCCGATCTTTGCTTCCAGACTCCCGGCCACCGTTTGATCCGTGACGTCTTGCAGCCCTTGGATCTCTTCGGAGATGCCCTTGACCAGAGTCTTCTGCGCGATGCCGAACGCTTTGGCCTTGCTGTAGCGGAGCGCGATCTGCTGCGTGAGCGAGGCGGCGGTCTCGAGTTGCTGCGAAAGGGCGTTGGACTTCGGCGGGACAACCAGCCGCACCAGCGTGCGATTCGCCGCGGTATCGGGCTCGACGCTCCTGACGCGCCGGAGGAACTGCTGGTTCGCCGCGTCGCTGAAGACGAGCAGCAGCGGATCGTTCTGCTTCAGCTTCGTGGTGACGCCCTGCAGGTAGAGCTGCGCGACGTCTGCGCCGTGCGCGGAATCGAATGTCTGCGGCCGCGTCATCCGCGGCGTTAGAAGGTTCCATTCCGTGCGCGCCGCGACATCGTCGGAGGTTTCGAACGGCTGCGGCAGCTCGCCGTCGCCGGGAATGCTCTGCGCGCGCGTGCCGGCCGGGATGACCACGCGACTGTCCTTCTCCAGCGTGAAGGCGAGGTAGACGCTGGCGGCCACGCCGGGCCGCGGCCGGTAGCCGATCAGCCGCGCCAGCTCCAGGATCGAGCGGCGCTCGACGGCGGTGCGCAGGTAGCCTTCGTTGGCGATGCGCTCCTGATAGAACGCCAGCACGTCGGCGACCACGGCCCAGGAGTCGAGTAGGGCGATGGCGGGATCGGACGGCTCGCGCGATGTCAGTGCCAGGAGCGGCCGGAGCTCGCGCGCCGTGAAGGGGCCTTCCCCTTCGAGATCCTCGGGCGACAGCTCCAGATTCGAGAGCCGCGCCTTCATCGTCTCGAGGAACGTGGCGTGCGTCCCCACGCGGTAGCCGATGGCGCCCAAGCCCGGCCGGTTGAGGAGCGCGCGGGGGGTGATCTTCGCCACGCCGGTGCAGCAGCTGCAGGTCGCGCTCATCGTCCGCCTCCCACGTCGATCGCCAGCGTGCCGTGTTCGGGGAAGGCGCGATCGTTGTCGAGGCGGGCAACCTCCAGCGTGCCGAGCGGCAGGACGCCGTTCTCCAGCTCACCGTGCGGCTGCTCAAACAGCCGTTGCAGCAGCGTCACCTTGACGCTTTCCACGCCGGTCACCGCCTGCGCGGCGGCGACGATGCGGCTGAGGTAGACCCCTTCCCCGAACGTGAGGTTGTCGGGATGGAAGAAGCCGCGCCTGCCGCCCGGCAGTTCGCGGTTGCTGAAGAGATCGAGCAGCTCGCGCTCGACATGCGCGCGGAGGTAATGCGGCAGCACGCACACCTCCAGCGCCACGTTGAGCGGCACGTAGCGCGCCGGCAGCACGCGCACGTCGTGCCCGATGCGGCGATAGCGTTCGAGATAGCCGGCGATCTCCTGGCCCAGCGCGTCGTCGAGCTCCTCGCTGCGGAGCGGATCGATCGCCACCTGCGCCTCGAACCAACTGCCGGTCCATTGGAGCGGCGGCGCCGCCGCGCGCTGCACCCGCCCCGGTACGGCGCGCTCGGCCAGCGTCGCGTAGTCGTTGCTGGTGACCGCGCGCTCCAGCCGCCGGCGGAAGGCGCCGGGTGCGAAGAGCCTGACCTCGTCGAGCGACTCGGGCTCGCTCCCTCCCTGCGCCGGCAGCGGATTGCGCACCTGCAAGTCGCGTCCGACGGCGACGTTTCCATGGAAGACGATGTGCGAGATCGCCTCCGCGCCGACGTTGCCGCGCCGTCCGTTGCCGACGCGGTACCACGCCGTGAGCGTCGATCCGGCAGCGGGAGCGCGCCCGCGGTCGCCGTCGCCGAAGCGGAGTCGCGCGCGCTGCTCGTCGTCGATCTCCGCGACGAAGTGGCGATCGCGCCCGCTGCTGTCGAGGAGGTCGTGCCGCGGGAGCCACCGGTTGTCTTCGTTCTCTTTTTCGACCAGGCGGACGGAGGCCGCCGCTTCGCGCGGATCCTGGATCAACGCGCCGCCGGCCGGACCGAGCGTCAGGGCGCGACCGATGCCGGCGCGCGACGCGATGGTCTCGCCGAACATCTCGACGATCTCGTTTTGGTCAGCGGAAGGGAGGACGTAGCCGGCGGCCGGGCGCGCGGCGAGCGTGCGCACCCGCCGCGCCTTCTTCG
Source organism: Candidatus Gilichinskyi gelida (assembly GCA_038040385.1). GTDB lineage: Bacteria > Acidobacteriota > Thermoanaerobaculia > Gp7-AA8 > Gp7-AA8 > Gilichinskyi > Gilichinskyi gelida. The sequence continues at coordinate 15,484 of JBBPII010000014.1, read as the reverse complement.
CCAGCAGCCGCGCTTCGCGATGGAGCAGGCGCGCCAACGCGGAGCGGTCGGAGGCGGAGCCGAGGCCGGACTTGCTCACCGCCTTCGCGCCGAAGATCGTTTGCAGCTCGCCGACCTCCGCCGTCGTCAGACTGTGTCCGTGCAACGCCGCGCGCCACAGCTCCTCGACGCGGGCGTGCACGTCGCTCATCAGTCGCGACAGTTGCTGCGCCTGCCGCCGCGCCACCACCCGCGGGAGCGGGTACGGCGAGGCGTGCGTGACCGGCGCGTTCTTCAGCGGCGGCGGCCGGAACGGCGCGGACGGCGCGACGGCTTCGATCGGCTCGCCCTCCGCGAGACAGCCCGGGTTCTCTTCCACTACCGGCGGCACGTCCCACGTTTCCGGATCGACGCTGCGCCCGTGATCGACGAGCAGGACGTTGCCGTGCGCCACGCAGACGTCGGGGAGGTAGAGGCACTCCGGCGCGCGGCCGATTGCGGAGAGGCAGAGCGGGAACGGCAACGCGTCCTCGGCGGCCCACTCGATGTTCACCACCGGCTGGTCGTACAGCGGATCGACGTCGAGCTCGACGCGCGTGAGGCGGACGACATGACGATGCGCCGGATCGGCGTCCGCCGCCTGGCCGGTGATCGGACCGAGGACCTCCTCGAAGATAAGGAGGTCGCCCGGCTGCAAGTGGAGGCTGCGCTTGCGCGGCGGCCGTTCGGGCGGCGCTTCTTTGTATCCGTACTTGTGGTCATGCTTCGGTTCCGGCTCCACCGGCGGCTCCTGCACGGACGAGTCGACCCAGGCATCGGTGAGCGTCGCGGTGGTCGTCCCCCGCGGCAGGCAGCATTCGCGGTCGCCCCACGTGTAAAACAGAATCCGGTTGTGCGCCGGGTAGAGCGTCTGTGCGGTGCCGTCGGCGACCGGCTCGAAGACCTCGTAGTCGCCGGCCGGAATGCCGGCGAAGTCGCTCTGCTCCAGCACCGCTTTGTCCCAGGCGTTGCTGAGCGGACTGACGAAGTAGGCGTCTCCCAGCGGTCCCTCGGTATCCGTCTCCACCGTCACCCATGCCCGCGCGTTGCAGCCGTCGTGAACGTCGTAGTCGACGAGCTTCACGTGCCGGCGGACCGAGATCCGCTGCCGCGCGGTGTCGAGGTAGGCCTCGCTCGCCACCGCGTCCTGGTAGTAGCTGAGATAGTCGCCGGTGTAGGCGAGGAGCTCGACCATGGTGATGCCGAAGTCGGGAATGTGCCGCTCCTGCCAGCCGGGCATGATCAGCGACAAACGGTCGAGGATGAGCTGCCGGAAGCTCGCGTAGTCCTTGGCCAGGTAGTCGATGGCGGGCTCTTCGTACGCGGGCGGCGGGCAGGGGGCGGGCGCGCAATCGAGGCCGGTGGCGCAACCGGCCTTGAACGAGAAGTCGAGCTGCGCGTAGCGGCGGTCGAAGCCTGCCAGCGGCTCGCGGCCCGGCCGTCCCAGCGCGTCGCCCTGCACCAGCCGCAGCGTGTAGGTGGAGAAGTCGCCGGGGCGGTCGACCGTGATCTGCACGCAGCCGTCGGCGCGCGGGTTGGCGGGATGGCAGACGTGGATGCCGGTGACGTGGATGTTGCGCACGCGCCGCCCGCCGTCGATGCGCACGTTGGCTTTGGTCAGCTTCGGCGCGCGGCCGAGGAAATAGACGGTGAGGACCTTCTGGCTCTCCTCGTCGACTTCGAGGTAGTCGATGCCGTTGAGGTCGTGCTTCCCGCCCGCTCCGGCGTGCTTCCGGATGGCGCGGCGTCGCGCGGCCTTGTCGGCGCAGATCTCGCCGCCGCTCTTCATGCGTTCACGTCCGGAAGAGTGAATGCCGCGATCCGCCGCTCGTTGGTGAGCCGGACGAGGTATTGCAGGGAGATGGTCAGCTTCGCGTCGTAGCTGGTGACCTCGAGCGCCTGCACCTCGACCAGATCGCCGAGCCAGCGCTGCACGTCCGCCTGAAGCGAGAATTGGAGGGCGCTGGCCAGCTCGGGGCTGTTCGGGGCGTAGACCAGTTGCAGCAGGCCGCTGCCGAAGTCCGGTCGGTTGACCCGCTCGCCGCGATTGGTGAAGAGCAGTTGCTCGATCATGTCGCGGATGTGATCGGCGTCGCCGGTTTCGGCGGTGCGGCCATTACCGCTGAAGTGGAACGGGAACTCGATGTTCATCACGTCGCCTTCACCCGCGTCTGCGTGTTTACGATGTTCAGGCCGGTGCCGGTGGGGACGCAGACCGCCTGGCTCTGGGTGGTCAGCACCGGGTCGCCGCCCGCCTTCACGCGCGTGGCCGCCGACGTCCACTGCGCGCTGACGCACGGCCCGTTGCCGTTCGGCGGCGAGGGTTGGATGCAGCCCGCCACGGTGTAGCTGTTCGACTGCGTCACGATCGCCTGCTGGCTCACTTTGACCCGGAGGTTCGTCATGACCGGCTGCGCTTGCCCGGTATGCATGCACTGCACGGTGGCGCCGGAATGCAGGATCGGGCTGCCCATCACGACACCTCCAGCGCACCGTCGTCCACCGAGACGCTGGTGGTGGAGACGACGATCTTCTGCGAGCCGTTGCTGATCTCGATTCCCTGCTGGTCCATCTTGATTTTCAGGTTGTTGGTCGTCTCGATAGTGACGCTGGAGGACCCTTTCGTATCATCGAGAGTGATGGTGCTCGCGGCGGTCTTGAGCACCTTCTTGTCGGCCGATGCGGGGGAGACGGGCACCTCGCCGCTGGCCCAGAAGCAGCCGCTCCAGATCGGATAGTCGGGATCGCCGTGCTCGAACTCGATCCATATCGACGTGTTGCTTTCAGGGAGCAGAAACAGACCGACCTGCTTGCCGGCATACGGCACCGACGGCATGGCCCATCCGCTTTCGCGGTCGCCGAGCACGTCGGGCACCTTCGCCCGCAGCCGCCCGAGGTTGTTCGGATCAGCGTTGTCGGTCACCACGCCGCGGTATTTGCCGTAGTAGGGCGTCTGCGCGGTCATGGCACCACCAGTGGGGTGAGCGTCCCCCGTCCCTCGCGCGAAAGCGAGACGATTTGTTTGTATTCGCCGCGCTTGATGCGGTGTGTGACCTCTTTGACGTAGTACGCGCCGTCGTAGGTGTCGCCGACGCCGCGCACCGCCACCAGCCGCCGGGCCCGCAGCACGTGTCCGTAGCGGACCGCGTCGAGCTGGCCCGATGCGGTGACCGCGTCGGCCGAAGCGGTGGCCGTCGCCGCCGCAGCCACCGCCGCCTGCGCCGGCTCCAGATTGGCGGTGTCGGCCGGCCGGGTGCGGCGCAGCGACTCCGCCTGCCGCCGCGACAGCGGCGGGCGAAGCCCGCTGGGGACCGGTACCGGAATCAGCAGCCGCGTGGTCGGTTCGAGAATGTTGATCATCGGCGTGGCGGGACCGAGTGCGTTGAAGCTGAAATTGAGCGATTCGACGTTGGTGGCCACGCCCATGTTCATGGTCAGCGCCGGCTGCGGCGCTGTCGTGAAGTCCTGCCGTCCCCAATGGGCCTTCGTGGCGCCGGGAACGGGGGTGGTCTCGATGTAGAAGACAAAGCCGTTCCGGCGCGCCAACTCCTGCACGTACGCGAGGTCCGTCCCCTGCTGCGTGGGGACGATCTGGTTCTGCTGCGGCCGCACCGAGGTCGGCGTGACCCTCGGGACGATCCCGAACCGCGCGTAGCGGCCGAGGATGGTGGTCACGATGTCGGAATCGGACTGGTTGGCGTAGGTCTCCCGCCGTTCCTCGAGGTCGAGCTGGACGCTGATGTCTTCGCCGGTGACGACGAGGCTTCCCTCGGCGGCCTTGTTGCTCGGCGCGACTTGGTGGTTGGTGATGATGCCGTCGATCAGAACCTGGAGGCCGCCGTCCATGAAGACGGCGACGATCACGCGCGCGGGGGGGTCGAGCAGCGGACTGGCGAGCAGGTCGTAGTCGGCCGCCGAGGTGCGGCCGAGGGTGAAGGTCAACTGGAAGCCGTCGCGGCTGTTGTCGTGGTTGCGCACTTCCGCGCTCACCAGCGCCTCGATCAACGGACCGGGCGCCGGCACCGGCACGTTCTTGCCGATGAGGAGCAGCAGGCGGACGGCGGCATCGGCGAGATCTTTCATTGCGGAAGCGGGATGCGCAGGCGGCGGCCTGCCTCGGAAGTGAGGTCATCGGGGCGCATGGCGTTGTTGGTGTCGCAGACGCGCCAGAACTGCTGCGGGTCGCCGAGATACCTCGCGGTGACGTTGTCGAGCCGGTCGCCCTCGCGGACGACGTGCTCGGCGAGCACCGTCGCCGCGGCGGCGGGCGGAAGGAAGCGCCTCCGGATGTAGACGCGCTCCCGGCCGTCGGCGTCCGTCAGGGTCGCGGTCTCGATGCCTGCGTAACGGCTGCTGGAATCGAACATCGTCTCCTCACACGATCTTCAGCGGCGCGCCGGTGCGATGCGCGTCGCTGAACGTATTGGTGGTGGCCATGATCTCTTTGACGATCTGGTACGCGGCGAACAGCGAGAATCCGGGATTGGAAGCTTTGAGGTCGTAGTAGCTCAGTACCTGCATCGTCAGGTCGACCTTGGCGCGCGTCGGATTGAGCATCGTGTCGAACGCCTCCTCAGTGATGCTGAAGCTCGTGATGCGTACGGGCAGCACGCGCTGCGGCCCCCAGACGAAGAGCGTCAGCGGCGCCTCGATCGGAACGATCTCCAGATTGCCCGCCTCCGCCAGCGCCCAGTTCTTGATGACGTGCGCGCTCTTCGGATAGAGCAGCACCTCCAGCGCGGCGAGGGTCGGATTGAGGCCGGAGCTGAGCGTCACCGCTTCGTTGCGCTCCAGTTGATCGGTGGCGTCGATCTCGACGCTGGTGGTGATCGTCTCCTCCGGCGGCCCGATCAACCGCAGCGCCTCGGTGCGATCGGCGCTGTCGCCGCCGCCGGAGGTGCGCGCCTTCAGCTTCCGCGTCATCGAGTCGGGGTTGTACTGGAACACGATGACGCTGGCGGCCGGATTGAATTTGTCCAATCCGACGATCGCGCCCTTGAGCACGCGGGGGGAGAGCGGGAAGGTGGTCATCGCTGTTCTCCGTGCCCGGTATCGGTCGCGATCGCGTATGCCCAGCCGCGCTCGTGTTTTGCCACCAGCCATCCGTTGGCGCCGAACGATCTCGCCACCGCGTCCGGCGGCGTGTCCGCCCCCGGATCCCACCAGTCGAGTTGCACCCCTAGCTCAACCGCCCACGAGACGGGCAGATATGGTTTGTTCTCAGCGTCGCCGGCGGCCGCGTGAAGACCGCGCGTCCACTCGGTGAATTGCTCTTTGGAAACACGGAACTTGATGTAGGCCGTGTGGAATGAGAGCTCGGAGGAGGGGTGGTGATCGTAAAACGAGACGTCGGTCGCCTCGGCCGGCAGAGCGGCGCCCAGCAGCTTCTCGATGTCTCGTCTTTTCATCAATTGAGATCTTCCGAGGCCTGAGCCCCTGTTTCGCCGCCCGCGGCTTCTACGTCGGGGCCGCCGACGTCGCCCGCGGCGCCGCCTGTTCCGATGTCCACGGCCGAACGGGTGGCGGGACCGCTCACCGGCGTCGGCGATCCGCCCGCCCACGTGGCCTTTGAGTCTCCGCTGCTCTGGCTGACGGGAACGGAGACGCTGGTGATTGAAAACGGCCGGCCGGGGAGCGCGGCGGCTGCCACTCTGACCTTGACCTCGGCGGTCGCGGGACGGCCGGAGCCGGAGTTGAACGGCTTGGGATCGAAGTCCCAGTAGTCGTAGAAATTCATCATGCCGGCGAAGCTCCATCCTCCGGCCGGCGTCACGGTCAGCGGTCCGGCGTAATTGATGGTGAAGTTGCCGAGCGTGCCGTTGGTGAGCGCGCCGCCCCAGCCGGACACCGCGAAGTTTCCTGTCCCGCCTGCCGCGCGGCTTCGCACTTCGGCGACGAAGCCGGCGCTGTGCCGGATGTCGACGACCGGATTGCATCCGATCATCTCAGCCTGCGAGAGGACGACGGCCGTACCGGTGTCGTCCATGTAGTTGTCGAGAAGCCGCCGTGGGACGGGGTGCGAGAAGAAGCTCAACCAGGCCCGTCGCTCGAGCCAGGTGGCGCTGCGGAGAGAAACGACCCCTGCGCGCTGCTGGACGACGTGCGCCAGCTCATGCGCGATGAGAGGCCGGTCGGACTCCGATTCATGACGCCCCAGCCAGATGTTGTTCCCGTGGGTGAACGCCCGCGCGCCCAGCTTGGCGGCTGCGCGCTCCGCTGGGGCGCCGGTGTGGACGCGAACCCGGCTGAAGTCCTCGCCGAATGCGCGCTCCGCGAATCGCCGGGTGCCGGCCGTCAACGAACGCCCCGCGTCCGCCGGCAGCTCGACCGATTGGATCCCGAAGTCTTCCTCCGCGACGGAATGACGGGCGCGCAGATGTTCGACGCCCGGACTTTGCGACCCGTTCGAACCCGCGCGTAGAACATCGGCGGCCGCCCGGTCCGCCGCGCGTTCGTGCGCGCTCTGCTCACCCGCCACCGACAGCTTGCATTGGACCGCGCGCCGCGAAAGCGTCGCATGCCGGCTCATGACTCAATCCCTCCGTACACCGCGCGGGCGATCTCACGTCCCAGGTCCGCGGCGTCGGGCGCGGCGGCGATGGAAGGGGCGGCGACCCGCGGCGTGGCGCCGCCGGACAGCGCCGGCGTGCGCTGGGCCAGGAGGCGCGCGAGCTCCGCTTCGACGGCGGCCTGCACCAGCGGGCCGTCGCGGTGCGCGATCGGCAGGCCGTCGAGGACCAGCCGCTCGATGTGCACGCGGATGCTCATGCGATCTTCTCCGCGGCCGGCTCGCTCCAGCGGAAATGCGCTTCGTTGATTAAGCGGTCCATTTTCTGGAGCTCGGTTCGGGCGGCGTCGAGGATCAGCGGCATGGTCACCGTCGCGTCCTTCGTCCGTGCGGCCAGGAACGCCGCGTTCAGGGCGATATTGAGGATGGCGCCGCCGGTGACGTCGAGCCGTGCCAGCCGCTCGAAGTCCAGCCCCGCGGTTTTGGTCTCCGGTGGGAAGACCTTCTTCCAGATCTCCCTTCGCTCGGCGGCGCCCGGATGCGGGAAATTCACGATGAAGCGCAGCCGCCGGGTGAACGCCTGGTCGAGCGCGGACTTCATGTTGGTGGCCAGGATGGCGAGGCCGTGGTAGGCCTCGACGCGCTGCAGCAGGTAGTCGATCTGAATGTTGGCGAAGCGGTCATGGCTGTCCTTCACTTCGCTGCGCTTGCCGAAGAGCGCGTCGGCCTCGTCGAAAAAGAGAATCGCGCCGCCGCTCTCCGCCGCATCAAAGAGCTGGCGCAGCTTCTTCTCGGTCTCTCCGATGTATTTGTCGAGCACGCCGGAGAGATCGATGCGATAGAGGTCGAGCCGCAGCTCCTGGGCCATGGCTTCGGCAGCCATGGTCTTGCCTGTGCCGCTCTCGCCGGCGAAGAGCACCGTGATGCTGCGGCCGCGATTCATGGAGTTGCCGAAGCCGAACTCTTCGTAGACGCGGGTGCGGCTCCGCACCTGATCGGCGATCTGCTGCAGGAGGCGTTTCTCCGCGGCGGGAAGGACGACCTGGTCGAGCTTCGCCTTGATCTCTAGCCGTTGGGCGAGGTTCTCCAGACGCGGCCGCGTGCTCCGCAGACAGGCTTCCCAGAGATTCTCGGTATCGGACGTCGACGCCAGGCGCGCGATCGTGGAGAGGTCGAGGTCGAACTGTGCCGCCAATTGCGCGGCGAGCTCGGAGCTGCCGCCGCCGAGGCGCGCCGTCCATGCCGCGCGCTGCTCGGCGGCGGTCGGCCGGGCGACGTCGACGATCACCGTGTGCCGCCCCGCCGGCGGCGCCACGTCGCGCGTGTCGAGGAAAACCACGCCGCTTGTGCGCGATAAGAAGCGGTGCAACGGCGGCGTGCGCGCCTCGCTCTCGGACGCCTGGTCGCTGTGGGCATCGACGTAGAGCGCGATCGGCATCAACAGCTCTTCGCGCTCGCACAGCCGCGCGAGCGCGTCCAGCTCCGCGGCGGGCGACGGCAGCACCTCCGCGGGGAGGCGGTAGACGCGCAGCCCGAGCGCCGCAGCGGCGTGGGCGGCGACGAGCCGCTTGCTGCCGGCGTCGGCGCCGGCGAGGTTGATCGCCGGCAGCGCGGATGCGGAGGGCGTCCGCGTCAGATGCCGTACCACCGCGTCGACGGCCGCCTGCTGCGACGGCGGCAGCTCAGAGTCGCCGGCGTCGTCGGCGGCCACGAGCAGCGGCGCGAGGCGATCGTCGCGATGATTGAGGCCCTTCAGGAAGTTGACGAAGCGCTCGTCGGCGCGCAACGCGCTGGCGGTCAGCGGCAGCCAACCCGACGAGGCGGTCTCGATGAGCCGCCAGTAGCGCAGCGGGCGCTCGGGCGAGACCGCGTCCCAGACCGGATCATCGAAGATTGAAAGCGCGAGCCCGAAGGTCGGGTGGGGCCGGTTGCGGTCGCGGTGGGCGCGCGCGCAGAGATCGGCGGTCGCCGGATCGAGCTCCATCGCCGCGCAGAGGAGCAGGACGTCGCGCTCGAAGCGCAACAGGCCGAAGCGTTCCTCGATGATGAGCAGCGCAGGCGGCGGATCTGCCGATTCTGCCGCGGCCATCGCCGCCGCGGCCTCGGCAACCTGCGCATCGGTCACCGTCAATGCCGGCGCCCCGACAGGATCGCCCGGAACGGTCACCATCGGCGCGAGGTCGCGTTCGGCGTAGCGCGTCAGCCGCAGCCGCAGCCACTGCAGCGCCGCCGCGAGATACTCCTGATTGGCGTGCTGCCACTCCGCGAGGGGGCTCATACGATGGTCACCTTCTGCGCGGGATCGAACTTCAGCGGCGGGTGCGCATAATCGATCACCAGGCTGTCGACGCCGTCGATGCGGACGCGCACGAAGTACTCCCCTCGGGCCGGTGCCGTGACCTTGAACGAAAGCGTGGGGGTCTGCCCGGCGCTGTGATCGTCCGCCCCGACTTCCCGCGCGCCGAAGAGCAGCGACGCGCGCTGTCCCGGCCGCACGTCCGGACGGACGACCAGATGGAGCGTCAAGTCGGTGTTAGCCGGCTGCGGCGTCTGCGGGATCCCGCCGGCGATCTTCGGCGCCAGAGGGAAGGTCAGCTCGTTCGTGGTCAGCGTGGGGTTCGCCGGATCGTTGCGGGTGATGATCAGAGACGCGTTCAGAGAGCCGGCCGCGTTGAGCGCCCGCGAACCGGCGTCGTCCGGCAGTGGAACCTCGATCTCGGTTTCTCCCTCCGTGCCGATGCCGGGCAACGCGATCTCGATCGGCGCGGCGAGCCGCGGGTGGGTGAAGCGGACGGTTGCACTGGTGCCGTCGAGGTGGTGCCCGCGGATGATGAGCGTGTCGCCGAGCTGCGCGCTCGGCTGTTTGTCGGCGGCAACCGAGATGCTGGTGAGGGTGGGATAGGGAGCGACGAGGTTCGCCTGCGCGTCGACGCCCTGGTCGTCGGCGCCGCGGCGAAGCACCGGCAGCGGCGTCCGCGACGGGCGCCGGCTTTCGATCAACACCACCGACGCCTCGTAGACGACGGAGAGTCGGTACTTTGCTGAGATCTCCGCCCAAACCTTTGACATCTCATCGGGAGTCAGTTGCATCAGCGTGATGCGTACCGGCTCGACCTGGTCGTAAAGATCGTGGAGGTTCTCTTCCCCGGCCACCGCGGTGCGGATGTCTTCCGGGCGGAGGATCGGGTTGTCGTGTATGAAACCCATTGCCCGTCCGAGGAGGCGGTGGCTCTTCGGGCCGGCCGCGTCGTCGTCCTCGCCGTACGCGGTGAGCAGGTAGTGAAGGTTGAGCGCGAGCGGCGGCTGGCCGGTCTCGCCCGGTTTGACCTGCCGCGGCATGTCGCGGTTGCGCCACGCCGCATTGATCGTCGTCTCGTAGAGAAAAAGGTTGACGAGGTTCGTGGCCGGGTTCGCCTTCTCCGGCGACTGGACCGAGACGGTGGCGCCGGCGAACTCGTCCTCGACCTCCGCCTGAAGCAGATTGCGCAGAGTGGCGGTGACGGCGGCGATCGCGCGCGCGTTGCTCATCGCTTCCCCTCGCGGCGGCGGAGATACTCGTCGAGGTTCATCAGCCCGGACGCCGGCGCCGGTTTGCGGGCGGGTGGCTCAGCGGCCGGAACGGCGCGCACTTCGACGCGTCCGATGGTGACCTGGATGGCGGGCGGTTGCGTTTCGGAAGCGGCCGGCTCGCGTTGCGCCTCCCCGCGCCGCGCGGTGGGCGGCTCGATCGCGATCTTCGACGGCGTCACGCGGAGCGCGCGCGGCGGAACTGGCCGCGGCGTGATCGCGGTACGTGCGGCCGGAGTGGAGGGCGTTGCCTCCGGCGGCCGCGACACGTCGAGGAGCGCCGGGATGACGGTGACCGGTGACGGCGCGTGCGCGGATTCCGTTAGCGTCTGCGAAGCGATTGTCGCTCTGCGCATTGCCGGCGGCGCTTCCGTGATCGCCGCCGGCCGAGGCTGCGCGGCGTTGTCGGCGTGCGACGGCGGGTCGGACGGCGCGACCACCACACTATGCGCCGGCGGCGGCTCCGAGCGACGGCTGATCACATCGCGGCGGCGCGGCGGTTCGGGCGGCGGGGCGACCGGTCGCCGCACGACGGTGGTTTCACGTGCGGCGACGCCGGGTTTTGGCGGCGCCGGCCTCGCGGCATCGAGAGGATGCAGGTTCGCGCGTTCGGAGACCGGAGTCGCCGCCGGCGGTGCCGGAGCCGCGATTGCCGGCGGCCGTACCTCGGGAGGCGATGTCTGACGAAGCGACGTCTCGCGAAGCGGCGTCTCGTGAGGCGGCGTCTCGCGCAACGATGTTTCGCGCGACGACGCCGCCTCGCGCGGGAATGTCTCGCCCTGAGGCGTCTCGTGTGGTCTAGCCTCACGCAGAGGCGCCGCATCCGCGGGACGCGGCTCCGGCGGAACCGGGCGGCGTCGCTGCTCTTCGGCCTCTTCTTGGAGGGCGATCGTCTCCAGCGTCAGCTCCGCCGCCGGCTGCGGCGGCTCATACAGCGACGCGAGCCGCGGCCGGATGGCCGGAACGGTGGCGAGCGTCCTGGCCGCGAGGTTGTGGAGGAAGTCGCTCATCCGCCGACCATCTCCAGGTAGACGTGGCGGCGCCACGGCGTCAGCGAGAGGATGTCGCTTTCGCGCCAGCCGTACGCGCTCGCCAGAACGTGTACGTCCTGCAGGGTCCGATGCGCCCAGGCGTTGAGCTCGCTCCAGAGGAACGAAACGATGTCGAAGATGGCGAGCCAGCGGTGCGCGCAGGAGGGACATTCGAGATCGAGCTGCACGTCTGCCTGTGGGTCGGCCTCGCCCATGCGCGCGGCGACGGCATCGATGATTTCGTCGGGCACCTCGGATGGCGGCACGTCCGCGCCCTCGCGCGCGGCGCGCAGCAGGCAACGTTCGATGAGCTCGAGGCGGGCGGCGGCGACGTCGCTGCTCCCGGCGATGCTCATCACGTCCAGGCTGTCGGGAAGGCGAAACTCGACGGCGTAGCCGCCGGCGGCGACGCTGAGGGTCTCCGCCGTTTCGGGCGGCGCGGCGGCGCGGATCTCGCTGGCGTCGAAGGTCAGTTCAAGGCGCTCACCGCACGATGGGCAGCCGGCGACGCTCACCAGCCGTGGACCGAAGATCTGTTCGCGCAGCGAGAGGAGGTCGGCATCGCGGCGTCCCACGCTGTGGCCGGCGAGCGTCTCGGCCGTCGCTCCCTCGCTCGCCGCGGCGAGCAGCGTCAGCGGACGCTGCGCCGGCGGCTGTGCCGCGGCGCGTTCCCATGCGTCGAGGAGGTCGGAAGCCGGCACGATCCGCATCGGAGCGTTACAGCGGCGGTTCGGTGAAGCTCGGCTCGGTCGGCTCGGTAACGTCGTAGTCGCGCTCCCAACCCTCGTTTTCGAGCTTGATGTGACTGATCGCTACGGCGTTGGCGTTTGCGTCGAGATCGGGCATGGCCTGAAACTCGGAGACCCAGCAGCGGTAGATCTTGTAGGCGATGGCCAGTTGACCGGCCTCATTCCGTAGTTCAAGGATAATATCCTTACGGAAGTCCTTGAGGGACACTTCCATCCCCAGGCCGGAGCCGTAGTTCCAGACCTTGTTTGCCCATCTCTCGAATTCCGTGTCGTGCGTGACGCCGCGCTCCAGCGTGATCGCCTCGTACTCGGTGCGCCCCGGCGACTTGCGGCTGCTGCTGGGGTCGCCCCCCTCGCGGTGCTTGACCACCTCGGTGGTGCGTTTGAGGCCGCCCACCTTGCTCACGCCGGCCACGTATTTCCCGTCCCATTTGACGAGGAATTTGAAGTTCTTGTACGGATCGAAACGCTGCGGATTGCTGTTGACGCTGAACTGAGCCATGTCGTCTCTCCTTAGGTCTCAATCTGGCCGGCCATCTGATGCAGCTTGATGATCACGAACTCGGCGGGCTTGAGTGGCGCGAAGCCGACGACGATGTTCACGATGCCGAGGTTGATGTCGTTCTGTGTGGTGGTCTCCTTGTCGCATTTGACGAAATAAGCGTCCTTCGGCGTGACGCCCTGGAACGCGCCCTGCCGGAAAAGGTTGTGCATGAAGGCGCCGACATTGAGGCGAATCTGGGCCCACAGCGGCTCGTCGTTCGGCTCAAAGACCACCCACTGCGTGCCGCGGTAGAGACTCTCTTCGATGTAAAGCGCCGTGCGCCGCACCGGGATGTACTTCCACTCGTCGGCGAAGGCGTCGTCGCCTCGCGCGGTTCGCGCGCCCCAGGCCACCGGCCCGTAGACGGGGAAAACGCGGTTGACGTTGACGCCGTGCGGATTGAGCACGCCATTCTGGCGGTCGGTCAGCACATACTCCGCTCCCAACACGCCCATCAGCGTCGCCTCGGTACCTGCCGGCGCTTTCCAGACCCCGCGCGAACTGTCGGTGCGCGCCATGACGCCGGCGATCGTCCCGCTCGGCGGCGCCGACTTCAGTTGCCCCGTGATGGGGTCGGCGATCTTCAGCCACGGGTAGTACACCGCGGCGTAACTGGTCTTCGGAACCTCGGGACTCTTCATGTGCGCTTCCATGGCGTCCACCGAGAGTCCCTCGGGCGGGTCGATGACCAGGAAGGCGCGGCGCTCCTGGCAGTACGACGCTGCATCGCTCAGCGTCGCGCCGTTGCTCACGCCGGGTATGCAGAGAATATTGAACAGATTGACCGCTTCGAGTGCGTAGATTCCCTTGCGGTCGGTGCGGCTGGCGAGAATGGACGCATAAGGGTCTGATGGATCGAACGCAACCTCGCTGCCGCCGGAGAGCCGGACGTCGCTGCCATTGGTCGTTGTGACGCCGGCGCCTGTCAGGCCGAGCGGCCCGGCCAGATCGTCGGCCGCTCCGGCGGAAACGGCGACCGACGACCCGCTGCCGGCCGTGCCGGACCGGAGGATCAGCCGCGTCCCGGCTTGGTCCGTGGTGACGGTGAAGCCGCTGTAAGCAGGAGAGGCGAGATTGAGATTGCGGATCTTTGTCTGGAGTTGTTGTGCGAGAGCGGCCGCATCGGGGGCGGCGACCGCATCCATCGTCACGGTGCCCGGGACGCCGCCGTTGACGCTGATGCGGAAGGTGGTTTTGCCCGTCGCAGGCAGGTTGGCGAGCGTCACAGCGTTTCCAGTCAAACTCCCCGCGTTCGGCACTCGGTCGGGATTCATTGCCGCCGCGGCGTCGGTCTCCACGCCGCCATTCAGCGCGCCGAGCTTCAGCCGCACCGACGCGTCGTTGGACAGCCCGGGAAGGATGGTGACGCTGGATGCCTCGTCCTGTGCGGTGAACCCGCCGCCTTTGAACACCAGTTGATTGCTGACCTTCGTGACGGTCATGCTGGCCAGGCCGGCGCTCCCCGCCGCCGCTCCTGCCGCCTGGATCTTGGTCTGAATGTCTGCGGCTGTATCTGTGTCAGCGAGCTGGATGGTCACCGGCTCGGAGCGGTTCGCACTGATGCGGAATTGGTTGTGCGTCGCGTCCGGAAGGTCCGTGGCCGCCAATTCGCCGCTTTTGCTCTCGCCCGCCGTCGTCACCAAGGCCGTTGCGCCCGCATCGCGCTCGACGCTGATCAACGTGGAACGGCCGTTGATGATGGTCGGCGCGTAACGCGCGTCGTTCTTGTTCATCGAGAGGTTTTCGAAGCGTTCCGTGATGGTGCCGCTCGGGTCGCTGCTGCTCGAATAGACGGCGGTCAGATTGAAGCGGCTGGCGGGATTGGAGGTGTTGTTGTCGACCAGGAGGCGGATGTCGTTGCCTGCCGACCCGGCGTCGAGCGCCTTCACCTTGAGCACCGTGGTTGCGCCGTGCTTCAGCGCAAGCTCGGCGGCGTTGGAGCTCTTCGCCACCCGCACCACCCACGCCTCGGGCCCGCCATTGTTGAAGAACTGCCGGACGGCGTAGCCCAGCTCCGAGTCGGTGGTGAGCCCGCCGAAACGGCGCTCGTAGTCGGCAAAACCGAGGAGGCGAACCGCTTTGTCGATCGGCCCCCGTTTTGCGCTTCCAATGAATGCTGTGATCGACGTCGCAACGCCGGTGATCGTCCTGACTCCGCTCGAAATTTCCTCAATGTAGACGCCCGGGTAGGTGGGTGCGACCGGCATGACGAGAACCTCCGAATTCCTGTTGCGGCGGGACGCAAATGCGAGCCGCCGGACGTTGGGACCGCCAATGAACATGTAGGCAGCGCAACGCAATCGCGCACGATGCCCGCTTCTGCGGACAGACTTATTGACCGATGGGCGGCAACATAGGTTCGTTTTTGGTAAAAGACAACGATTGATTTAGGACTGTCACGATAAGTAGTGGTGACGAAGCACCGAAATTCGTTTCATCGAGAATTCCAGCTCGCATGTGCGCAAAGCGTCGCCGCGCGGACAGCCAGGGAACGGAAGGGTTCCCCGCTCGAGCAGCGCGGATGGAAGGCCGCCTTATTACGAGCGGGAGACTCTCGGCTCGGGGCTCGAATTTCTCTGCAGCAACATCTTCGTACTCGACGTTGCGGACGATTCTTGTCGACTGGTGGAGCGGCAGAGGGCCCGCTAGCCTTACGGATGAGATTGGTTGCGGGGGCGGGATTTGAACCCGCGACCTTTGGGTTATGAGCCCAACGAGCTACCGGACTGCTCCACCCCGCGTCAAAGTCAACGATTTCAAATCTGAGATCTCAAATTTGAAATACCAAACCTGGTGGGCCTGGGTAGAGTCGAACTACCGACCTCACGCTTATCAGGCGTGCGCTCTAACCAACTGAGCTACAGGCCCATATCTCTTCTGCGAGTCCTAATCTTCGCGCTTCGTGCGAATTTTGCCGCAAAAAAGAGCCACACTTCTCTTCAGTGCGGTCCGTTTCAACGGTGGACGCGCCCGAGGGCCGTGTAGCTTCGGTGGCTATTAAAACTGCCTGCGATCTACTTCTCTGCTAATTATGAAAGAGCTGTGATTCCCTGAAGAACTGCGGCAC
>JBBPII010000013.1:0-186789 GCA_038040385.1 Candidatus Gilichinskyi gelida | reverse complement strand
CGCGATCAGTCTCGGGAGCGCGCCGAAGCGACCTCGGCTAATTTGGACAGCAGTGATAGATAAACATGGTAAACACGCTGATGCACTACGCCTGAACGACACGGTGGCTCCGGAACACCTAACTGATGAATCTCTCGCGGACCGCCCGGCTGAACCGCAGGTGTTTTGATGGCCATGACAAAGTCGGTGTTCACGGCAACGTCGCTGGGAATCCTGATCCTCGGCGCAACCGGGTGGGCGTCGCAGTCGGCGCAGTCTCCTGTTGAGAGGGGGCTACGCCGCTTTCTCACGGGCAAGGTGGCCCCCGCGGACGTTGAAATCCGTTACTCCGATCTTCATCCGCTTCACGGCGGGCAAGAGCTGACTGTTCTCGGCACGGGTGCCGTTGAGGTCAAAGTGGTCAGGCAGCAGGCTCGTAGATCCCGCATCTCACTCCAGCACAGGTTCGCGAGCTCGTGACTCTCCTGATCAAGCTCGCGGCATGGAGCCAACGCACTCCGGAGCGACAGGCCCGTCCCGACGAAAGCCGCGCCCGCCTGATGATCAGAATTGGGACTGAGCGCAGCGAGATCTGGGAGTGGTACAACGACCTAAGCGAGAATCAACGGATCGTCCAAGTCCGGGACAGGATTCGGCGGCTGTCGAGCATCGAGTAGTGAAGCCCAGGGCGAAGGTTGACCAACTGCAATGAACTTGTTCCTGGGTTTGCTGTTCGGCGCTGTCGGTAGCGGGTATCTTGTGTACGCAAGGCGACAACACAACGCGCTCTTTCTGGTCGTGGGACTTGTGTTGATCGTTTATCCCTACTTCGTTGCCAACGCGGTGCTCCTGGTCGTGATCGGTCTCTGCCTGGCCGCCGTTCCCATTCTGCATGCGCGCGGCTGGTTTTGAATCGAGGATCAACGATGCAGACGATATTTCCGCTCTTGAGGTACGCCGACGCCCGAGCGGCGATCCGATGGCTCTGCACGGCCTTTGGGTTTCGCGAGCTGTTCTCTGTTCCGGAAAGTGGACCGTTTGTCCGGCATGCGCAGCTCAGTCTGGGAACGAATCTCATCATGCTCGGATCGGTCAGAGATGACGGCGTGGGGACTCCGCAGGCTTTGGGAGCTTCGACGCAGGCGCTCTGTGTCTACGTGCCGGATCTCGACGAACATTTCGAGAGAGCTCGATTGGCAGGAGCAGAGATCATGTCGCCGCCGCAAGATACGGACTTTGGCTCGCGCGAGTATCACGTGCGGGATCCCGAAGGTCACCTGTGGACTTTCGGGACTTATCTTCCGAGCAGCGACTGACGTTGCGCATGGAGCGCCGGCGTCCTCGCCGGCTGGCCGGGCGCCGCCCCGGCGCCCACACGTGCGGCGGCGAGACGCCGCCGGGCCAGCCGCCGGGACGGCGGCGCTCCAGGACGCTTGCTGAGCCACGTCAGGTTTCGGCCATCGCCTCCATCGCCCCGCCCGTCAACCGCATGATCTTCCAGTCATCGAGCGATACCGCGCCGATCGATTTGTAGAACGCGATCGACGGCGCGTTCCAGTCGAGCACCGCCCACTCCACCCGCCCGCATCCGCGCTCGCGGGCGATGCGCGCCAGCCGCGCCAGCAGCGCCTTGCCGTAGCCGCGGCCGCGCATCTCCTGGCGCACGAAGAGATCCTCGAGGTAGATGCCGGGCTGGCCGAGGAATGTGGAGTAGTTGTGAAAGAAGAGCGCGAAGCCGGCGGGCTTGCCGTCGTCCTCGGCGATGAGCACCTCGGCGAAGCGCGGGTTGCCGAACAGCGTCCGGCGCAGCATGTCCTCGGTGGCCACCACGCGCTCGGCCAGGCGCTCGTATTCGGCCAGATCGCGGATGAATTGCAGGATGAGCGGGACGTCCGATTCAGTCGCTTCGCGAATCATGCGTGCGATCATACGCGGCGATGCGAAGAGTCCTGCTTCTGACGCTGCTCGTCCTCTGGTGCGGCGACCTTCAGGCTGTCGAGAAGCGTGAGGATGCACGCCGCCTGGAGGTGAAGGTCACGCCGGAGATGATCCGGCACAGCCGCCTCAACGACGTCCTCTACTTCGTCGAGGTCGTCTACGGCGTCGGCGCGCTGCTGCTGGTTCTCGCCGCCGGATGGTCGGCGCGATTCCGCGACGCCGCGCAGCGCATCGCCAGGAAGAAGTTCCTCGCGGCGATGCTCTACTTCGTCTTCCTCACCTTCGCGGTGACCATCATCGAGTTTCCGCTGACGTTCTACGGCGGCTACGTCGTCCCGCATCAATTCGACCTGACCGACCAGAGCTTCGCGTCGTGGTTGGGCGATTTCGGGAAGGGCCTCGCCGTCACCCTGGTCATCCTGTCCGTCATCGCCGCGCTGGCACTGCTCGCCATCCGCAAGATCCGGCGGTGGTGGGTGGTGCTGTGGCTCGGATCGATCCCGCTGATCCTGCTGGGCGTCCTGGCCACGCCGCTGATCATCGATCCGCTCTTCAACAAGTTCGAGCCGCTGCGCGACGAGGTTCTCAAGCGGAAGCTGCTCGCCGAGGCGTCGCAGGCGGGGATCGAAGGGAGCCGTGTCTACCAGGTCAACAAGTCGAAGCAGACCAAGACCATGAACGCCTACGTGACCGGCCTCGGGCCGTCGAAGCGCATCGTGATGTGGGACACGCTGCTGCAGAAGTTGGATCACGACGAGATCCTCGCCGTGATGGGCCACGAGATGGGGCACTACGTCCTCGATCACCTCTGGAAGGGGATCGCGTTCGCCATCGCCCTCTCCTTCGCCGGCTTCTTCGCCGCGCAGAAGGCGTATGAGTGGGGCCTGGCGCGGTGGGGCGGGCGGTGGGGGATCGGGGAGCGCGGCGATCCGGCGGCGCTTCCGTGGCTGCTGCTCGTCAGCAGCGTCCTGAGCTTTCTCCTCACGCCGGCGGATGCGGGAATCTCGCGTTACATCGAGCATCAGGCGGACATCTTCGGCCTGGAGCTGACGCACCTCAACGAGCCGATGGCCAGCGCCTTCGTGAAGTTCGCCGAGGACTCGAAGGTCGATCCGAACCCGCCGCGGTTCATCGAGTGGTGGCGCTATTCGCACCCCTCGCTCGGCCGGCGCATCGAGTTCGTCCTGCACTACCGGCCGTGGGAAGCGGGAAAGCCGAACGAGTTGTGGAAGCCTGGCGGACGCTGACGGCGCGCGTCGCAGCTCGTGCCGCTACACCCGCCGCGCCGCGTCGCGCACCCGCTCGACGAGCAACTCGCACATCGCCACCGCAAACTTCGCCAGGAGCTGCGGCTCGAACGCCAGGGCCTCGGAGAGCGTTCTCTTGTCCCACGCGCGCACCATCACCGGCTCTTCGCCGGCCCGCACGGCCACGGCGCGCGGCGAATCGTCGATGAACGACGTCTCGCCGAGCACGTCGCCGGGGCCGACGGTGGCGATGACGGTGTCGCGGGCCACGATGTCGAGGTGCCCGGCCTCGATGGCGAAGAGCGTCGCGTCGGTCTCGCCGGAGCGGATCAGGAATCCGCCGGCGTCGACCTTGCGCAACAAGCCGATGTCCTCGATTCGGCGGCGCTCGTCTTCGGTGAAGTAGCGGAAGAGGGGATGGTCGCTTTCGATCGGAAAGAGTTTGTTCATTGCCAGTCAATCGTCCATTCGCAGTGCGGTGCGCCTTTGGCGAAGCATTGCCTCTGCTGCACGCGCACGTTTTTCGCGCCGGTCATCTCGCCCATTCGCTCGATCCACCCGGTGATGCGCGCGCATCCGGCCTGCTCGGATGGGAAGCCGAGCAGTTTGATCGTCGCGCTGTGGCTGGTTTGATTCTCCACCTTCATGTCGCCGCGGTTGTACAGCGCGCTCCACATCTGCGACGCGCGGTTGAGCATCGCCGCCGGCGTCAGCACCAGGGCGATGAACCGATAGATGCCCTTCACCGCGTCGCTGGCGCCTTGGCGGCCGGCGCGGCGGGCGAACGCCTCCAGCGTTTCGCCCTTCGCCGTCGCCGCCGCCTCGGTCATCCGATTGAGGATGTGCACGGGGATGGTCTCCGTCGCCAGGATCGGACCCCGAAGACGCGCGGCGAAATCTGCCGGCAGCACGCTCAGTACGGCGTTGCGCTGCTCGGGCGTGAGCTCCGCGTCGATGAATTTCTGAAGGCTGCGAACCGGCGTGCCTTTGACCGTGACGATGTCGTCTGCCGTCATTCACCGCCTCCGATTTCGCGTGGAATGCGACGAGTATAATCCGCCGCCACCATGGACGAGCAGACCGCGCGCGAAGCCAGCACCGCCATCGCCGTAGCCGGGGAGAGCAACGAGCCGAAGATCGGCGCCAAGGACCGGCTCGAGGAACTCTGCGTCAACACCATCCGCTTCCTCGCCGTCGACGCGGTCGAAAAAGCGAAGTCGGGACACCCCGGGACGCCGATGGGGATGGCCGACATGGCGTTCGTGCTGTGGACCGAGTTCCTCCGCCACGATCCCGCCGATCCGCACTGGAAGAACCGCGACCGCTTCGTCCTCTCCGCCGGTCACGCCTCGATGCTGCTCTATTCGCTGCTGCATCTCACCGGCTATCCCGACATGTCGCTCGACGATCTGAAACAGTTCCGCCAGTGGGGCTCGAAGACCGCGGGGCATCCGGAGTACGGCCACGCCTCGGGCATCGAGGTGACCACCGGCCCGCTCGGCCAGGGATTCGGGCACAGCGTGGGTATGGCCCTCGGCGGGAGGATGCTCGCCGCGCGCTTCAGCATAGATGGTGCACCTGCCGGTGCGGACGAAACGTTCAAGCCCGTCGACCACTACGTCTACGGCATCTGCTCCGACGGCGATCTGGAGGAAGGCATCAGCTCCGAGGCCGCCTCCATCGCCGGCCACCTCGGCCTCGGCAATCTCATCTACTTCTACGACGACAACAACATCTCCATCGAAGGCGAGACGCGGCTTGCGTTCTCCGAGGACGTGAAGAGGCGCTTCGAGGCCTACCAGTGGCACGTGCAGTCCATCGACGGCCACGACCGCAACGCCATCCGCAAGGCCATTCGCAAGGCGCAGAAGGTGACCGACCGGCCGTCGATGATCATCGCCAGGACGATCATCGGCTGGGGCTCGCCGAAGTTCCACGGCACGGCGCGCGCGCACGGCGAGCCGCTCGGCGCGGAGGAGGTCAAGGCCACGAAAGAGGCGCTCGGCTGGCCGCAGGAGCCGGCCTTCTTCGTGCCCGACGAGGTGCGCGCCGAGTTCGCGCGGAAGACCAAGCGCCTGGCGCGCGAGCGGAAGAAGTGGCAGAAGGGGATGGACGACCTCTTCGCCCGCCGGCCGGAAGTGAAGGAAACGTGGGACCGCTACTGGAATCAGGAGCCCGCCGACGAGCTCGCGCTGCTCGAGGCGACCGCGGGGATCGACAAAGCGACAGCGACGCGCGCCATCTCCGGGCAGGTGATCCAGAAGCTCGCGGCGCTGGCGCCGTACGTCATCGGCGGATCGGCGGACCTCGCGCCGTCGACGAACACGCTGATCAAGGACGGCGGCTCGCTGGAGCGGCCGAAGGGGCAGGAGAAGTCGCCGCCGCCGCTCGAGGTGTTCAAAGGACGCAACCTGCACTTCGGCATCCGGGAGCACGCCATGGGGGCGATCGTCAACGGCCTCACGCTCTACGGCTGCTGGCGCGCCTTCGGCGCGACGTTCCTCATCTTCTCCGACTACATGCGGCCGTCGGTGCGGCTGGCGTGTCTGATGGACATCCCATCGATCTTCGTCTACACGCACGACTCGGTGTTCCTCGGCGAGGACGGGCCGACGCACCAGCCGGTGGAGCACTACTTCGCGCTGCGGCTGATCCCGAACATGACGTTCTTCCGACCGGGCACGCCGGCCGAGGTGGCGATGGCGTGGGCGTGGGCGGTGTGGAAGTCGAAGGGGCCGACGGCGATCGCGCTGACGCGGCAGAAGCTCGACCCGCTGCCGGCGCCGTCCGATCCGCGCGCCGTCTGGCGCGGCGCGTACGTGCTCGACGGCTACGCCGACGGCGACATCACCTTCATCGCCACCGGCTCCGAGGTTCCGCTGGCGGTGAAGACCGTGGACCTGCTGCGCAACGAAGGCGTCCGCGCCCGCGTCGTGTCCGCCCCCTGCCTCGATCTGTTCGATCGTCAACCTGTTGACTACCGGAATGAAGTGCTCGGCGATCGCAGCCGCCTGGTAGCCATCGAAGCCGGCCGCTCCGACGGCTGGTACAAATATGCGAACCACGACGCACTCGTCATCGGCATCGACCGCTTCGGCGCCTCCGCGCCATACGAGCAGATCGCCGAGCACTTGGGGTTCACCCCGGAGAAGGTGGCGCAAAGAGTGCGCGAGTGGCGCAAGTAAAGTGTAGCGGCGGCCGCTCCGGCCGCCGACGAGTTCCACGTGCGGTAGAGAAACGCTGACTCGCGTCCAACCCGAGGGACAATTTCAAATCGATGCCCATCGGCGAGGACACCTACGCCTACCGCGGCCGCCTGCCGCACCTGGTGAATCACGGTAAGACTTACTTCGTGACGTTTCACGTGCAGCGAGGCCGGGAGCTGCCGCCCAAAGCGCGCGATATCGCGCTTCGCTGCTGCATTCACGATCATCAGGTTCTTTGCTGGATCGACTGCTGCGTCGTTATGCCCGACCACGTCCACCTGTTAGTCATTCCCCACCTCGACGTCGCACTATCCAAAATCATGAGTCGCCTTAAAGGTGCGTCCGTTCACTTAATCAATCGTGCGATGGGCCGCACAGGAAGACTGTGGCAGCGCGAGTCGTTCGATCACATCCTGCGCTCCGATGAGAAGCTCGCGAAAATTCGGGAGTACATCTGCATGAATCCCGTTCGTGCGGGATTGGCGGCGACGCCGGATGAGTATCCGTGGCTTTGGCGATCGTGGGTCGCGTAGGCCTCGGCGGCCGGAGCGGCCGCCGCTACACTATGCGGCGCATGCGAGCACGCTTCGTCCTCCTTCTCCTCCTCATCGCCGCCGCCGCCCGCGCGGACTTTCGCGAGTTCAAAGACTTCCCGCCCGACCCGAAGATCGACTACGCCATCCGGCAGACGGCGGAGAAGATCCTCAAGGACTTCCCGAAGCTGACGGCGGACAATCTCGCCATCAGTGTCGTCGACGTCAGCAATTCGTCGACGATCTCGCGCGCGGACTACCACGGCGACGCTCCTTTCTATCCCGCCTCGGTGGTCAAGATGTTCTTCATGGCCGAGGTGTTTCATCAGAAGAGGGAGAAGGATCCGGACATCCCGCGCGCGCTGCAGGAGATGATTCACGTCTCCGACAACGACGCCACGGCGTTTCTCATCGACGTCATCAGCGACACCTGCAGCGGCGCGAATCTCGAGGGACGCGCGCTGCGCAAGTTCATCGACAAGCGGCGGGTGGTGAACCGCTGGCTCAATCCGCTCGGCTACGACATCAGCGCCATGGCCAAGCCGTGGAGCTTCGGCCCGTACGGCCGCGACGTGCAGGTCATGGGCGGGGAGGGGCGCCCGAACCGCAACCGCGCGACCGCGAACTCCTTCGCCTCGATGTTTCTGTGGATCGTCCGCCGCCGCGCGGTGTCGCCCGCGGCCAGCGACGCGATGATGGCCCTCATGGCCCGCCCGCTCAATCCGCCGATCAAGGACGAGAACCAGATCACCGAGTTCATCGGCGCCGCGCTGCCGCCCGACGCGAAGCTATGGTCGAAGGCCGGCTGGACC
The DNA here is from genome assembly GCA_038040385.1 of Candidatus Gilichinskyi gelida. Classification (GTDB taxonomy): domain Bacteria; phylum Acidobacteriota; class Thermoanaerobaculia; order Gp7-AA8; family Gp7-AA8; genus Gilichinskyi; species Gilichinskyi gelida. Next base: position 179,074 of record JBBPII010000013.1, on the reverse strand, counting down.
TCCGAGGTGCGGCACGACGCGGCGTACATCGAGCTTCCCTCGGGGAAGAAGTGGATCGTGGTGATCCATACCCGCGGCGCCGCGGACGACGTCAAGCTGGTTCCGGCCATCGCGGCGAAGCTGCTGGAGGAGCTGAAATGACATGGCGCAATTCATGTCATCCCGAGCGTGAGCGAGGGATCGGTGTGGGCGGATGGCGCGAGGCGGTTGGCATGAGTAGCGCGCCGCCCATCCACACCGGTCCCTCGCTCACGCTCGGGATGACATCGTGTTAACCTCGCGCACACACGAACCATGGCTTGGTGGGTCTGGGTCCTCGTCGCCTTTCTTCTGCTGATCATCGAGTTCTTCACCACGACCGCGCACGTCGGATTCTTCGCCGTCGGCGCGTTTCTGGTGGCGATTCTGGTCAGCCTCGGCGCCGGCGGGCCGGTCTGGTTCCAACTCGTCCTCTTCGCCACCTCCTCGGTCGTGCTGCTGGTGTTCGTGCGGCCGATCATCGTCAAGCGCCTCGGGCTGAACAAGACGCCGCCCGTCGACCAGATTGCCGGCGAGCACGCCATGGCCCTCGAGGCGATGGGCGTGGAGTCGGATGGCCGCGCGGAGCTGCGCGGCACCACCTGGAGCGCGCGCAACATCGGCGCGACGCCGATCATCCGCGGCCAGAAGTGCGTCGTCGAACGCGTCGTCGGATTGACGCTGCACGTTCGCGCAGCGTCGTAATCAACTACCAATCGGAGGATCTCATGGGCACATTAGTCGTCGCAGTGGTGATCGTGATTTTCGCGATGATCCTGATTTCGCGGATCGCGCGCGTCGTCCCGCAGCAGCAGGCGTGGGTGGTGGAGCGCCTCGGCAAGTACTCGGGCACGCTCAACGCCGGTTTCCACATCCTCATCCCGTTCATGGACACGGTCCGCTACAAGCATTCGCTGAAGGAAATCGCCATCGACGTGCCGGAGCAGGTCTGCATCACCAAGGACAACGTGCAGGTGGCGGTCGACGGCATCCTCTACTTCAAGGTGCTCAACGCCGAGCGCGCCTCGTACGGCATCAGCGACTACAACTACGCCATCTCCCAGCTCGCGCAGACGAACCTCCGCAGCGAGATCGGCAAGATCGATCTCGACAAGACCTTCGAGGAGCGGACGACCATCAACACCGCGGTGGTCACGGAAGTGGACAAGGCGTCGGAAGCGTGGGGCGTCAAGGTGCTGCGCTACGAGATCAAGAACATCACCCCGCCGCAGGACGTGCTGGCGGCGATGGAGAAGCAGATGCGCGCCGAGCGCGAGAAGCGTGCCCTCATCCTACAGTCCGAAGGGCAGCGCGACGCGGCGATCAACACCGCCGAGGGCGACAAGCAGCATGTGATCAAGGCCTCGGAAGCGAAAAAGCAGCAGAACATCAACGAGGCCGAGGGTCAGTCGGCGGCGATCATGTCGGTGGCCAAGGCGACGGCCCAGGGAATCCGCGAGGTGGCCGAGGCGCTCAGCGCCGTGGGCGGCCGCGACGCTATGCAGCTTCGTCTGGCCGAGGAGTACATCAAGCAGTTCGGCTTGCTGGCCAAGAGCGGCACGTCGATGATCGTGCCGGCGACGGTGAGCGATGTGAGCTCGATGATCGCCATGGCCACCAGCATCCTCAAGCAGCCGGTGGCAGTGGCGGAGTCGAAGCTCTCGCCGCGCGCGAGCGTGTAAGACGTCATCCTGAGCGCAAGCGAAGGATCTCAGTCTGCGCAACCTGAGATCCTTCGCCGTCTGCGCGACTCAGGATGACGTAACGCGCCGCAGCGCCACCGTGTACCGCCCGATCTTTTCCCGCAGCGGGTAATTCGCGTCGATCCACGCCGCGATCGCCGGGACGCGGTCGCGGTTGTGGATCCCATCGAGGCTGCCGAGCACCTGCAGCCCCTCGACCACCACGAACACCGGTGGGTTTCGCTCGAGCTGCCGCAGCGCCTCCTCGGTCAGCCGCGGCGCCGACAGCATGGCGATGTCGGGGCAGCGGACGGCGGGGCGGCGGTCGAGCAGGTAGTACAGCGCGCGCTCGCCGGAAAGGTCGAAGATGGGGCCGGGGGGGAGGGCGGAGGAGAACGTCGCCAGCGATGCGAGGTCGGCGGCCTCCTGCGGATAGGTGTGCAGCCCTCGCGCGCGGGCCAGGGGATTCGGCACCTGGCCGACCTGCGGGACGAGGCGCGAGCGGAACTCCTTCACGAACTTCCAGGTGGAGACGGCGTTGGCGTCGACTTCGAAGTACCGCCACGCCGGCACGAGCAGCAGCACCAGCAGCGGCGCGCGCCACCAGGCGCCGCCGTGGCGGATGGCGGCGATCGCCGGCTCGACCACGAAAGCGATGAAGGCGATGCCGAGCAGCGGCACGGCGAAGCGGGTGTGGCTCCAGCTGCATCGCCCCGCGGCGGTGCGAAAGACGAAGACCGACATCGCGGCGACGATGAAGATCCGCAGCGCCGCCTCCCGATGCCGCCGCGCTGCCTCGCGGATGCCGAGGACGATCAGGAATCCGAAGAAGACCGGCGGGAAGTAGTAGCGCGCGCCCTCGGATGCGATCCACGCCCACGCCTTTTTCGCATCGAGGAACATCGACGGCTCCGGCATCGGGCGGGCGGGGAGGGACCACGTCGCATCGATCGCCGACGGGATGATGGCGAAGGAGTCGCGGGCGAAGCGGACGATGTCGGCGCGCGCGGCGAGCAGAACCACCAGCGGCGCGAAGAGCGCAATGAGTCCGTATTTCACGACGGCGCGGGTGAAGTCGCGGCGGGCGATGATGCAGAGTCCCACCAGCACGGCAGCGGCGCCGGCGAAGGTGTAAAGCCCGACCTCCAGGCTCCAGAGGATGCCGAGCGTCGCGGCGAGCGTGGCGGCGATGAGCGAGGCGCGGTTGCGCCGGCGCACGTGCACCAGGAGACCCCACGCCGCGACGAGCAGCGGCGCGAGGCGATACCAGGGGAAGACGGGAACCAGTCCGGCGCCGATGGCGGAGAGGCCGAACGCGGCGGCGACGATGCCGCCGAGGAGCGAGGTCGAGAGCTCCGCGGCGATGGGGATGAGCAGTGCGAGCGTCAGCGCGTTGAGCAGCGTCTCCGCGCGGCGCACGTGCATCGGCGACGGCGGCGAGCCGAGCGTCAGCGCGTCGATGCCGCCGTCGACGGCCAGTCCATGCAAGAAGAAGACGTCGCGGTACGGCCGCCCTCCCTCGCGCATGATGCCGCCGGGCACGAGGTGCTCCCCCTCGTGGAACATGTCCATGAAGGCGTACGGGTTGTCGTGGGCCAGGATCATGGCCACGAAGACGACGATGCCGCCGGCCACGGCGAAGGCGCGCGAGCGCGCGGCGAGGACGGGCGGGGGGGCGGGGCGGGCCGCCACGCGTCGGGCGCGCGCGACCAGGAACGCCAGACCGAAGGAGCCGAGGGCGGCGAAGACGATGAGCGCGGCGACCACGGCGTAGTCGAAGCCCTTGGGGTACTTGGTGATGGTGACCAGCCCGACGCCGCCGCCGGGAACGTCGAAGAGCCACTTGAAATCGGCGGCGAAGGCGAAGACGACCAGCGCGCCGAGCGCCGCGCCGAGGGCGAGGACCGGAGCGCTGGCGCGGCTCAGTCGGACGAGGATGTCAGCGCGGTTCAATCACACGAGTATGCCACCGGAGTGCGGGCGTCCTCGCCCGCGCCCGCCGGGCGTCCCGCCCGGCGGTGATGGCGGCTATGGCGCGATCGGCCGGGACGGCCGATCGGTGCGGGCGGAGACGCCCGCACCCCAGAGCCAATACGCGATCAGCCCCGCGGCGAGGATGGCGAAGCCGATCGCGCTGTCGATCGGCGAGCGGATCACCGTGGCGACGACGATCGCCCAGCAGGCGAGGACGAAGACCGCGGTGGTCACCGGATGCCCCGGTGTGCGGAACTCGCCGGGCGGTTGGCGGCGTCGAAACACGAACAACGCCAGTCCCGTCAGACCGAAGAAGATGAAGTCGGTCGACACGACGTAGCCGAGGATCTGCTCGTACGTCCCCGACAGCGTGATCACCACGGCGACGATTCCCTGCAGCGCGATGGCCACGATCGGCACGTGTGTCTTCGGATGGATCTTCGCCACCGCGCGAAAGAAGACGCCGTCCGCCGCCATGGCGTAGTAGACGCGCGGCGCGGTGAGCATGCTCTGGCTCAAGAATCCGAGGGTGGAGACGGCGATGCCGGCGGCGATCAGCCGCGCGCCGCGCTCGCCGAGGGCCAGGCGCATGACCGCGGAGGCAGGGGCGGTGGTCTGCGCCAGACCTTCGGCGCCGAGCATGCGGACGCAGACGATGTTGACGGCGACGTAGACGGCGATCACGCCGCCCACTCCGATCAGCAGGCCGAGGGCCAGATCGCGCCGCGGCCGTTTCAGCTCGCCGGAGATGAAGCTCGCGGTCTGCCAGCCGCCGTACGCGAACATCACCGGGGTCATGGCGGCGCCGAATTTGAGGAGATCGAAGGCCTCGCCGTTCGCCGTTGGCTGTTGGCCGTTGGCCGGAGCCGTGGCGCCGAAGAAGATCAGCATGCCGATCGCCGCGAGCTTCAAGAGCATCAGCACCGTCTGGGTGTTGCTGCCGCTGCGGACGCCGAGGCAGTTGATCAGCGTCAACGCGATCAGCGTGATCACGGCGAGGAGCGTGGGCGGAATCGAAATGCCGGTCAGCTCGACGGCGTAGCGCGCGAACGTCGCGGCGACCGCCGCCATCCCGCCGCTCTGCACGATGAGTAGCAGCGCCCAGCCGTACAGGAAGGCGACTGACGGATGGTAGGCGTCGCGGAGGTACGCGTACTGCCCGCCGACGTCCGGCCGCAGCGCCGCCAGCTCCGCGTAGGCGAACGCGCCGAGCAGGGCGATGACGCCGCCCGCCGCCCAGGCGCCGATGATCAGCGCCGGCGTGTGCACCTGCCGGGCGACCACGTACGGATTCATGAAGATGCCGGAGCCGATGATGCCGCCCATCACGATCATGGTGGCGTCGAAGGCGCCGAGGCGGCGGGCGAGTTGCGCCGGCGGGCTCACGCGGGGGCGCCCGTCAGGCTGACGGTGGCGGTGACTTCGTTGCCGCAGCCGCGGTACTCGAGGGCGGTGAAGCTGAAGTGGCGGGCGAGGAGGATGCCGCGGCCGTGGGTGTCGAAGGCGCGGCGCGGGTCGATGTCGAGGTAGCGCGTCCACTCGAAGCCTTTGCCGGCGTCGCGGATGTGGAAGTGGATCTCGTCGCCGTCGCGCTGGAAGTGCACGTCGACTTTTTTCGCCGCGTTCTCCGCGAGATCAAGCCTTCGCAGCACCTCGGCCTCCCAATCGTGGCAGTTCCGCAGGTTCGTCTTCTCCTCGTAGGTGATGCCGAGGTTTCCATGCTCGACGGCGTTGACCAGAAGCTCGGTGAGGCCGATGACTGCGGAGTCGGGATCGGGGCAGGCGTTGGCCAGGACGCCGGCGAGGTCGCGCGCTTCATCGATGGTGCGGATGGAGAACCGCGCCTCGGCCAGCAGCGAGAGGACGTTGAGTCCGCGACGCACGCGCTTCTGCAGGTCGCGGATCTCGTGCGAGTCGTTCGCCGCGGTGCGGACCACGCTGCGCAGCACTTCGCCGTCGTACGGTTTAGTGAGGTAGTAGTACGCGCCGGCGCGGATGCCCTCGATCATCTCCTCCCGCCCGACGCACGCGGTCTGCAGGATGACGGGGATGGTGCGGCAGCGCGGGTCGCGCTTCATGCGGGCCAGGAGCTCGAGGCCGTTCATGCGCGGCATGGTGCGGTCGAGGAGGACGAGGTCGTAGCGCTCAGGGTGGTCTTCGAGGAGCGCCCACCCTTCGACGCCGTCCTCCGCGAAGTCGGCCGCGAACTCCTCCTCGCGCAGATGCGCCTGGAGGAGCGCGCGGTCGTACTCGTTGTCTTCAACGACGAGAACGCGAGTCTTCTCGGCCATGGGAAGGGGAGATTGTAATCCCACCTCGGATCATGGCCACTGGGAGCTGGCGCCGACGCGCGGGGAGAACAGGGGAATGTTCCGAGCGGCGGGCGGGGCGCCCGCCGCTCGCGCGGTCAGATCACGGATACTGCGAATTTGAACAGTCGATGGAGACGAAGAGGGTTCCGTCGCTCTTCCTGCCGCTCAACGCTTTCTCGATCTCATGCGCATGCGAGGCGCGCTTGGTTCCCGACGTCGGCTTCGCCTTCGTCACTGGGCACGCCGTGATCGTTCCAGCGCATGTGCCACCTTGGCTCGGTACCGCGTTGCATCCTGATGTCGCTTTGCCCATGTCGTAATACGCCTGGAAATGGTCCTGTTCCGCGAGCTTGTGTACTTTCTGGGGAAGTGGTGGAGTTGTTTCGAACGACGAATTGGCGAAGATTACCGTCGCGCCCGGCTTGAAGACGATGGTAAGGACATTCCCACCGTCGGCAGTCGTCCCCCGAACGGTGACGCCACCATTTCCCACGGTGCTCATTTTCACCTGGGTGTACATCGCGCCGTTCACATCGGTCTGCACGGTCGCCGTTCCATTGTTCACGTACACGTGAGCGGACCGCTTGAGCGGGCCCACCATGTTCGGGTTCGAAAAATCTTCTTTGAATCCCTCCACGAACTGCGGGCAGCAGCAGGTGAGGTGGGGGATCTTCTCTTTTAGGTTCAAAGGAGGGGCGTCGGTGCTCCCGGTAATGGCGATGTTCTCTTTCTTCACCTTGACGTACTTGTACTCGACGCCGTAGATGTTCACTGACCCCCGCTCCTGGGGCCAGGCGCTCGGGCTGCCCGTGTCGTCCCGCGTTCCATCCAAATAGGCGATCACTGCGGTGTGGCGAGGCTGAAGGTTGGGAAAGTCTGGCATGAGCATCTGGTATCCGATGCCGTCGGTGTAGAGGACAACAAAGAGGCCAAGGAACTGCAAGGTGGTCATGATTCCCTCCTTTTGATCAATGGGCGTTTCCGAGGATCTCAACCGGGGACCAAGTGGATGGATGGCGGAGACGGGGATCGGCGCCGTGGGCCAGCGCGAGCTGCGCCTCTCGGAGAGCAGCCGCGGGAGACCGGCCGGCTTTCAGTTGTTGATGGACGTTGCGAAACAAAGGTGAGGCGATTTCATCGTCGATTTCCCAGAGTGTGCCGACGACACCGCGCGCACCGGCGGCGAGGAATGCTCGCGCCACACTGGGCATGCCTTCGACGTGGTCGGCATCGCCGCGGATGGTGCCGCATGCGGCGAGCACGACCAGCGGCGCTTGTCTGAGGTGAAGCCGTGCGATGTCAGCGGCGTCGAGGTCGCCACTGGCGCTCGTCACGTCCTGAGCGAGGCGCAGGGTGCCGAAGGTATTGGCGGCGTCGCTGTCCGCGTGCCCTGCGTAGTGAATGATGCCGCTTCGCTCAGCGGACTCGATGAAGCGCGCTCTGGTGGCGCGGGAGCCGATCAGCAGCGTCGCCGCGTCGTACATCGATGCGATGATTTCCGCCTCGCGCGTCGCGCCCGGCAGAACTGGTCCGCTCGCGATGGTTGGATCACCGACCACGAGCGCGAGCGTCGCCGGCCCGCCGACTGGTTTACGGAGCGCGTAAGAAACGCTCGGCGCGACCGCCACCACGTAGTCGTCGACGAGGTACCGATGGCGCGGTGCGTCGAGCAACGCGGCGAAGGGAACAGCATGAAGCTGCCGGTCGGGAACGATGGTCAACCGGCGGACGCCGGTGATCCGACCGCCGATGGGACGGATCAGCATATCGAAGAGGGCAGCGGCCTCGCGCTCGACGATCCCAATATCGGCGCGGCGTTGGATGGCGTCGATGAACGTCTCAATCCGCGCGCGCAGCTGTGCGCGATTGACCGGCGCGCGATCGACCGTGGTGCCGCGCGAAGTGATGGTAAAGATGGCGATGTCGTCGGCGAGCAGCGCGTACTCGACGATCGCAGCGTCTGGGGGCAGCGTCGCTGCCCCGGCCAGCGACCCGGCGTCCTTCCTGGATACCAACCCCAACTGTTCGTGCAGCGTCTCGCTGCGCGCGGCGTCGGAGAGAGTAAACGCGCGCTCGATATCGTTGCGACGCAGCGACAGGGCGATGGTCTCGGCGAAAAGATCCGGCTCGGTATCGTAGAAACCACTTCGCTGATCGTTGTTGTCGAATCGCGACCGCTGTTCGTTCAACTCGCGCAGGCCGGACTCGAAATCGGCGAGCGCCCCCGGCTCGTCGCTGGCGCGAAGGCGAGCGCGCCCGCGCTGCAGATAGATGTCCGGCAAAGACGCCGTGTCGTCATGTGCCACAAAGAAGGCAAGAGCGGAATCGAGAATATGAAGCGCTCGCTGCGGATCGGTCGCGGTGTGGAAGATACCGTCCTCCACATCGATGAGTGCTAACAGGTGTGCACGGAGCTTCGCGTCAGTGAGGGTTTGCGCGGTCTCACGGCTGGTGGCGATCGCCCGTTGCGCTCCGTCGCGATCCCCCGTGGTGACGAGAATGCGCGCGCGGTGGGCCTGTGCGATCCCGAGCGCGATCCCGGCGGCCGGAGTTTCCGCATGCCGGCCAAGATCCTCGATATTCAAGTCCGCCAACGAGAGAGCGGCATCGTAGTGGCCATGCTCGGCTTCGGTTCGAACGGCCTCGGCCATCGCGTTGCTTACGCGTGCATAGCCGCCGCCGCGGCTGATCGCGGCGATCGCACCGAGGCGCATTCTCCATGCTGCGCGGGGCTGTGCGATGCGGTCCAGAAAGTTGGCCCTTAGCAAATCGACGTTGGCGCGGTTCTGCTCCTCGCCGAGAGAGGCGAAGATGTCGCTTGATTCCGATGACGCCCGCAGAGCCGGCGCCCATTCCCCGGCTCCCATGGCGCACAGCGAGAGCTGCCACCCGATCTGCGCGGCCAGTGCACGATATCGCCGCGCATCGACCTCCTTGAGCAGCGCTTTGAGAGCGGTCCGCGCCTCGGCCGCGCGACTCTGATCGTAAACGGCGTTCGCCGCGTAGTACCGGGCCACGAGGGCCATCGGGCTGCCGGCGCGCGCGAATAGGGTCGCCGCGTTGCGCAGACCCACTTCAGCCTCAGTCACTCGACGGCGGCTGTAGAGAACGCGGGCCTCGTCATAGGCCAGGTGCGCGTCGGCAAGCGTTCGTTGCTCCTCGACGTTGCTGGCGGAGGCGGTGATCACCGCGACGGTGTCGTCGAGCAGTTGCTCCTGGTTCGTTTGCGTCAGGGCGTGGGCTATGTTGCGTACGAGTTCAAGTGAGAACACGGCGCCGGGATCGCTTGCCCGCACCGCCTTCGCCCATGCGGCGAGAAGCGGACCTTCTCCCCACGCCCGCGCTTCCTGGGGGTACATCCGCGTGAGCGCCGCCAGCGCCAGCGGGTTGCCTCGGCGCAGCGCTGTCTGCGCGCGATCTAGATCGCGTTTGAATGCGCTGATTCTGATGACAACATCAAGTCGCCCGAGGTGCTGCAGCGCCTCGTCGGCCCATTTGCTCGTGCCGTCGGCCTGCAGATACCGCTGCCATGCCCGGCGCGCGGCCTCGGTGATGCCGAGGCGCTCGATGATCAGCGCGCGGTTGAAGAGCGCATCGGGCAGCGTCGCGTTGATACGCAGCGCGCGGTCCGCACCGGCCAGCGCGCGGGGGAGCTCGTAAGGCTTGTCCTCGCGCACCGCCAGCGTGTAGCGCGCGGCGGCGAGATCGCTCCAGATTTTCGCGTCGTTCGGCGACTTCTGCGCCGCCTCCTGCAGCGCTTCCACCGCGTCGGCGTCGCGGTCGATGACCAGATATCCGACGCCCGCGTCGTGGCTACCGGGGGTCTTCTCAATCACCGCCCCCGCCGCCCCCGCCAGCTCCAGGCGCGCCGGCTCGAGTGGCGCGACGGTGCGGCTGGCGCGCTGCACCCGCATCGCCGACCAGCCGAAGCCGGTCAGCCGCGCTTCGATGGTCCGTCCGGCGCGCGGCGCGATGGACCGCATCCGCTCCGCGGGCGTGTCGCCGTGGCAGCCGGTCAACAACACAAGCGCCGCGACTGCGAACGTCTTGGAGGACCTATTCATGACCTTTGTTGTATTGGAGGGACGCGCTTCCCTGATTACCACAATTCCCCATAGGTGGCTACACTCTCGCCCGTCCATGCGTCTCCTCGCCGTCGTTGCCGCGGCGTTGATCCTCGTCGCCATCGCGCTCGTTTTCGGGAAGCGCCATGCCCGCCGCTTCCAGCGGAAGCGGAAGATCCATATCGACCGATTCAAGCTCAAGCGCCGCCACGCGGCGATCGAGCTGGAAGTCTTCGGCAGCCGCGAGGTGGTCGACGCCGTCCGCGTCTACGCCAAGGAGCACCACACCTCGGTGGAGGAGGCGTCGAAGCGCGCGCACACCTACCTGCAGGAGATCGTCCCGAAGTTCAACATCCTGGCCTACTACCGCCTCGGCGCGCCGATCGCCCGGGCCATCATGCTCTTCCTCTACCGGCCGGTGGTCGAGCACAAGACTCTGCGCGAGTTCAACGCCGGCGCGCCGAAGGGGACGACGGTCGTCTACATCATCAATCACCGCTCCAACGCCGACTACGTCCTCGTCGCGCACATGCTGTTCAAGTTCATCTCCCTGTCGTACGCCGTCGGCGAGTGGGCGCGCGTCTGGCCGCTCAATCACCTCTTCAAGTGGTTCGGCGCCTACTTCATCCGCCGGCGCTATCGCGAGCCGCTGTACCACGCCGTGCTGTCGTCGTTTGTCAGCACCATCACCCGCAACGGCGTGACGCAGGGCGTCTTCATCGAGGGGGGCCTCACGCGCGACGGCGCCTTCCAGAAGCCGAAGCTCGGCATGCTCGACTACATCGTCACCGCCAAGCGCGACCCGCAGTTCACCGCGCCGCTGTACCTGATTCCCACCGCCATCAACTTCGATCGCGTGCTCGAGGACCGGAATCTCACCGAGGAGTTGATCGGCGTCGAGGACCGGCGGACGAAGGGGGAGAAACTGCGGACCTCCTTCGACTTTCTCTTCAAGAGCTTCTTCCGCGGCCTCTTCAAGCGCTTCAAACGGTACGGCTACGCGGTGGTGAGCTTCGGGAAGCCGGTGCTGGTCGATGATTTCGTGCGGGCGCATCCGGACGTTCTTTCGCACGACTTCGAGACGCGCAAGCCGCACCTGACGGAGATCGCCGAAGCGGTGATGCGAGAGATCTCCCACGCGCTGCCGGTGACGCCGGTGCCGCTCGTGGCGCGCATCCTTACCGAGCGCCCGATGGCCACGGAGGGGGAGATCGTCGCCGACATCGAGCGCTATCAGTCCCTTTGGCGCGACCGCGTGTGGCTGCTGCGGGAGAAGTCGCCGCGGGACATCTGGAAGATCGCGCGGCACGTGCTCGAGCTGCGGCACCTGCTCCAGCCCGCGCAGCGCTGGCGCTCCGACCTCTTCGAAGGCGAAGGCGTGCCCATTATCGAGGATGCCTGGCAGTGGAACCCGAAGGAGAGCCTGCTGCGCGACTACTACGCGAACTCGCTGCTGACGTTCGATGAGGTGAAGCAGCGGGGGTGGCCGGAGCGAAAGCGCGTGGCGACGCCATGAAAGAGCTCGACAGCTTTCTCGCGAAGTACACGCCCGAGGTTCAAAAGCTCGCGCGCGCGGCGCTGGCGAAGGTGCGCAAACGCCTTCCGGGCGCGGTGCAGTTGGTTTACGACAACTACAACGCGCTGGTGATCGCGTTCGGGCCTACCGATCGCACCTCGGATGTCATCTTCTCCATCGCCCTCTACTCCCGCTGGGTGTCCTTCTTCTTTGCCCACGGCGCTCGCCTTCTTGATCCGCAGAAACTGCTGAAGGGAACCGGGACGCGCGTGCGGCACATCGTTCTCGGCAGCGCGTCGGATTTCGACGAGCCCGCCGTGGAGGCGCTGATCGCCGCCGCGCTGACGCGCGCCGGCAACCCGATTGACGCGTCGGCCCGCAGCCGGACGGTCGTGAAAATGACTTTGGCGAAGCAACGTCCCCGCCGTCCCGCGAGGTAATCATTGACGCGTTCCTGACGGATCCGGTCCGTTCCGCTCGGAACGGCACTTCCTTCACGAGTTTTGAACGCCGGCCGGCCGCCCGCCTTGACGAGCCCTCAGTAGTCTGCCCTACGAGGTGATCCGATGCTGCGCGACTTGCGAACAGGCCCCCGCTACTTTCTGCTGACGACCCTCTCGGCTACGATCGACGGCACCGCGGTTTATGTCGTCGACCTCTCCACCAAAGGAGCGCGGTTGCAGCTCATGCAGCCGCTCACCGCCGGCATCAAGTTGCCATTCGTACTGCCTCTCAACGGCGGGACGGCTGCCGTGCCGGCCACGGTGCTTTGGTGCCGCATGGCGGCGATGGCCCTGGACGACGCTGAATCGGACCGCTTCCTGGCGGGGGTGGCCTTCGAGCGGGAGATTCCGGAGATCGAGTCGGTGATCGCGGAGCTGGTCACCGGAGAGGGGGCGCTGCTCATCGAGGACCATCGCACCGTCCAGCGCTTTCGATTGGCTGCTCCGGTCGTGGCGAGCTTCGGCGACATTCGGAACGCGCATGTTTCCGACATCTCCACGTGCGGCGCGCGGCTGCGGACGAACAACCTGCTTGCCGTCGGCTCCGCGGGCATGCTGCATTTCCGGATTCACGGCCACGAGACGCCGGGCGTGGAGGCGACGGTGTCTTGGTCGCGCCTCGCGGACCACAAGCAGTATTTCGAGTCCGGCCTGGCCATTGTCAACGAGGAGCGCTGGATGTCCGCGCTCATCGAGGAGTTATCGATGCGCCAGGAAGTGATCGTGGATTTGGCCTCGCTGCGAAAAAAATTCAATCCATTCGCTGCGACCAGCCATTCCGGGCTGCTCGAGCTGATCGGGTGAGCCGGTCCGCCGCGTAGAATCCGCGGCGCATGCCGAGCGAACGGACGCGCGCCCTCCTCCTGGTCGCTCTCGCCGAGCTCCTCGGCATGTCGCTCTGGTTCACGGCGTCGGCGGTCGCGCCGCGCATCGCGGCGGAGTGGCATCTGAGCGACGCCACCGCGGCGTGGCTGACATTGGCGGTGCAGATCGGCTTCGTGGCCGGGACGCTCCTCAGCGCGCTGGCGAATCTGCCCGACGTCATCTCCGCGCGGCTGCTCTTCGCCGTCTGCGCGCTGCTCGCGGCGGTTACCAACGCGCTCTTCGCTCTCTACGCCCACGACGCGGCGACCGGCATCGCGCTCCGATTCCTCACCGGCGCGTTCCTCGCCGGCGTCTATCCGCCGGGGATGAAGGTGATCGCCACCTGGTTCCGCGAAGGGCGCGGCTTCGCCCTCGGCGTGATGGTGGGGGCGCTGACGTTCGGGAAGGCCTCGCCGTACCTGGTCAACGCCATCGGCTCGGCGAGCTGGCGGGTCAACGTCGGAGTAGTGTCGCTTCTGGCGGCGGTGGGGGGCGCGATCATTCTCTTCTTCGTCCGCGACGGCCCCTACGCGCTGCCGAGCCAGCGCTTCGACTTCGCGCAGGTCACCGCGGTGTTTCGCAACCGCGGCGTGCGGCTGGCGAACTTCGGCTACTTCGGTCACATGTGGGAGCTGTATGCGATGTGGACGTGGGCGCCGGCGATGATCCGAGCCAGCATCGTCGCGAGCGGCGACCCGGCGTGGGTGGCCGAGGCTGCGTCGTTCGTGGTGATCGCCAGCGGCGCGGCGGGATGCGTCGTCGCCGGACGCCTCGCCGACCGCGCTGGCCGGACGGTCGTCGCCTCGGCCGCCATGGCCGTCAGCGGAGCCTGCTGCGCCGCCATCGGCTTCTTCTTCGGCGGCTCGCCGGCAGTGTTGTTGATCATCGCCGCGGTGTGGGGCGCCACGGTGGTCGCCGACTCGGCGCAGTTCTCCGCCTGCGTCACCGAACTGTCGGACCAGCGCTACATCGGCACCGCGCTGACGCTGCAGACGTGCATCGGCTTCCTGATCACGACCGTCTCGATCCGGCTGATGCCGGTGGTCGTCGCGCAGGTCGGATGGCGCTTCGCCTTCGTCGTCCTCGCGCCGGGGCCAATACTGGGCATTGTGGCCATGATGCGGTTGCGGGCGTTGCCGGAGGCGGTGCGGATCGCGCAAGGGCGGCGCTGAAACGTTTTCCCGGCGGCCGTCACCACCATTACAGGTGGCAACTCCTTCATGGTAGCTTTCCGTAAACAAGGTCGGTCCGTGGTGGCCTCCAGCAAGAGCCGCAAGTCTCCGAAGGCGCCGAAGAAACGCTCTTCCGCTTCGGGCGAATCTCTGTTGAGGCGGATCCTCGGGTACTGGAAGGAGATCGGAACGGTGGTGGGCGTGCTCAGCGCCAGTCTCCTCCTGATCGATCGTCTCTGGCCGTTCGTGAGCATCACAGTGGCAGGCGTCGCCGCCGACGGTCGAAGCCTGAGAATCTCGGTGGAGAACACCGGCGTCGACACCGTGCTGGTGAGCAACTTCCGCATTCAGGCGGTCGATCCCGAGGTGACAGGTGTCCTTACGCTCGGCCAGCTCGCGCCGAGCAGCGATCCGAACGTCAGCCACGGACGTCAGACGGTCGTGGTGGGCATCTCTCACATCATCGTGGAGGGGTGGGACCTGCACGATCCGAACAGCGCCACGTCGTTCTTCGCGAAGTACGGCGATAAGAAAGTTCGCATCCTCGCGGACGCCACCAGGCGCCGCAAGATCAAGCCGCTCACCTGCGACGTCGCGCTGGGCCAGATCAGTTCGTTCATCGTGAATCGCTCGTCGCCGCCGGAGGCTGCCGAATGAGATTGCGTTGGATTCCCATCCTCTTCTTCGCCGTCGCGTATCGATCGCTGGGGGATGAGTGCGTGACCGGACCGAAGACGACGGTCGACGAAGTCCTCATCGTCTTCAAGGGATGTCCCCAGCCTGCGTCGGCCGAGGTTCGCTGGTTCAACCGTCTCGGCAACTACAAAGACTTCTTCACCTTCCCGGCGACGCGGCAACTGAAGTATCCGTTCTCGCCGCGGGTGATCATGATGACCTCCGACCTCGGGAGCGGATGTATCACCGGCGACTATGTTCAGCAGCCCGACGGCCGCTGCATTGCACGGTACGAGTTTCTTTGCGCCGAGCGGCAGTATTCGCTGGCGGTCGCCACGGATCCGCCGGTCGAATACGCCATCCAGCGTGCGATCAACGTCATCGGCAAGCCGGGTCTCATCTGCTCCCAGCCGATCGGTCCTCCGGCGAACGCGGTCGGCGCGCTTGCCGCCGGAGAGCGGGTGATCGTCTCCCTGTATGGAGCGGAGGACAAGAACTTCCCGCTCGTCACGTTGCCGGCCATCGATCTCGCCTCGGCGCCGCCCGAAGGGCATTCAAAGACCTACAAGGCCGACGACCTTAGGCGCCTGATCGCGGAGCGGGTTCGGGGACAGGGCGGAAGCGGAGCGTCGCCGAACGCGGAGACGATCGGTACGCACCAGAAGAAGAACGTGTTGAAGTCGGTGACCGTAGCGGTGAAGAAGGCAAAGCAATGAAACGCTTCCTCCTTCTCGCCGCCCTCCTCCTTGCCTCCGCCGCCTCGGCGCAGGAGCTGGCCATCTTCGATCTCAACGACTTCGTCGACCCGCGGGAGCTCGGCGCGGTGCCGGCTTCCTTCCGCCGTTTCGGATGCCCGTGCAAGACGGTGTTGGTGACCCGGGTGGCCACGGGGTGGGATCACGAGTACGTCAACGTGACGCGCGCCACGCGCACCGACGTGGGGTTCGGACACATCGCGGCGAGCGTCTACCGCGGTCCCTGGCAGTTGAACGCCAAGGCCACGGTACTGCGCGACGTGCACCGGTTGGTGCCGAGCGACACCGTAGTGCGCGCATTTCCGCGCAACTTCTTCGTCCTGCAGCTCGCCTACTACCTGCGCGGGCCGGGGTCGTCGAGCCTTCGCACGCAGGTCAGTTGGCGCGGGACGCATTATCACGAAGCCGCCCGCGAGTACTTCGCCCACGAGCTCGGCGCCGAAGTCGACACCCAGGTAAGCGTCTTCGGCCACCCCATCGAAGGCTCCCTCATCTACACCACCCTGGCCCAGGCTCCCGACGGACGACAATTGAAGAACAGCAGCAGGCTCGGTTACGTGCAGCGCTTCCCGCGCCTCCGGCTCGGCGCGATTCGCATCGACCCGTCCTTGACCGCGGGGTTGCTGGGGGAAGGCCTCAAGTTTCGCAGCGCCGGGCGGCTGAACGTCCAGCCGAAGATTCACGCCTCCCTTCCGCTGAAGTTCGGCGGCGCGAATCTCAACGTGATCTATGGACCGAACTATCAGAGGCTGGCGGCACCACCGCGCGCGCAGCAGCCGCAACCGCCGATCGTGAACCCCGTTACCTTCACCAACGGGACCGGCGCGCCCGATTTCGCCTGGCAGAGCCGCAACGAGGTCGCCATTTTCATCGACGTCCCCGTCCTCCTCCATTCCCGCTGAGCGGGCACGGAATCTCCGAGGCGCGTGGTGATAGATTCCGCAGTGGCCATGCCTCACAACACCTTCGACACCCTCGACACCTTCAAGACCGGCGGCGGCGCCTCCGGCCAGTTCTATTCGCTGCCGAAACTCGAGGCTGCCGGCATCGGACCGGTCTCGAAGCTGCCGGTCTCCATCCGCATCGTTCTGGAGTCGGTTCTCCGCAACATCGACGGCAAGAAGATCAGCGAAAAAGACGTCCGGACGCTCGCCAATTGGGGGGCGACGGCGGAGCGCACCGACGAGATCCCCTTCATGGTCGCGCGCATCCTGCTGCAGGACTTCACCGGTGTGCCGCTGCTGGTCGACCTCGCGGCGATGCGCTCCGCCGCGGCGCGGGTGAATTCCGATCCGAAGATCATCGAGCCGCTGGTGCCGGTCGACCTCGTCGTCGACCACTCCGTGCAGGTCGACTACTCGAACCGCTCCGACGCGCTCGAGCTCAACATGGAGATGGAGTTCAAGCGCAACCAGCAGCGCTACCAATTTCTCAAGTGGGGGACGAAGGCCTTCAACGGATTCAACGTCGTGCCGCCGGGCATCGGCATCGTGCACCAGGTCAACCTCGAGCACCTCGCGCGCGGCGTGCTGGAGCGCGGCGGCATCTGGTACCCCGACTCGCTCGTCGGCACCGACTCGCACACCACCATGATCAACGGCCTCGGCATCGTGGGATGGGGCGTCGGCGGCATTGAGGCGGAGGCGGGCATGCTGGGGCAGCCTGTCTACTTCCTGACGCCAGACGTGGTCGGCGTCAACCTCACCGGGGTGTTGCGCGAAGGCGTCACTGCGACCGACGTCGTGCTCACCATCACCGAGATGCTGCGCAAGGCGAAGGTGGTCGGCAAATTCGTCGAGTACTTCGGCGACGGCGCCGCGTCACTCACCATCGCCGACCGCGCCACCATCGCCAACATGGCGCCGGAGTACGGCGCGACCATGGGCTACTTCCCGATCGATGAGGAGACCTGCCGCTACATGCTCCTCACCGGACGGAGCGAGGAGCAGGTCGGCACCTTCCGCAACTACTTCCGCGCGCAGGGTTTGTTCGGGATGCCGCGGAGCGGCGACATCCAGTACACGAAGGTCCTCGATCTCGACATCTCCACGGTCGGCGCCAGCGTGGCCGGCCCGAAGCGGCCGCAGGACCGCATCGACCTCGCCGCGGTGAAGCGCACGTTCGTGGACATGCTCTGCGCGCCGCCGCCTGCCGGCTACGGCAAGCCGAGCTCCGAAGTGGAGCGCGTGCAGCGGGCGATGGTGGGGGTGGGGTCGGAGCTGCGCGGCGCGGAGATCAGCGGCGGCGGCGCACAGGACGCGGCGCCGACGCCGGCGGCGTCGAAGGCGAAGAACACCAGCGTGACCACCGAGGAAGAGATGGTCAACAACCGCCCGACGCCGGATCGCGTCGCGGCGTCGTCGCTCGCCGAGGAGTTCCCGCAGCACGTCGCCGAGCTGCATCACGGCGACGTGCTCATCGCCGCCATCACGTCGTGCACCAACACGTCGAATCCGTCGGTGATGCTCGCCGCCGGCCTGCTGGCCAAGAAGGCGGTGGAGGCGGGCCTCCGCGTGCAGCGCGTGGTGAAGACCTCGCTGGCGCCGGGCTCGCGCGTGGTCACCGACTACTACCGCAAGAGCGGCCTGCAGCACTACCTCGACGAGCTGGGATTCAACACCGTGGGCTACGGCTGCACGACCTGCATCGGAAACTCCGGCCCGCTCGATCCGCTGATCGAGGAGGCGATCAACCGCAACGACCTCGTCGCCGCGTCGGTGCTCTCCGGCAACCGAAATTTCGAAGCCCGCGTGCACCAGTCGATCCGCGCGAACTTCCTGATGTCGCCGCCCCTGGTGGTCGCCTTCGCGCTCGCCGGCCGCATCGACATCGACCTGACAACGGAGCCGATCGGCCGCGGGCGCGATGGTCAAGATGTTTACCTTCGCCAGATCTGGCCGTCGATGGAGGAGATCCGCGACTGCATGCGCGACGCGCTCGACCCCGAGGCCTTCCGCCGCCTCTACAGCGATTTCGCCGATCAGAATCCGCTCTGGAACAAGATCCCCACCACCGCCGGCCTGCTCTACGCCTGGGACCCGAAATCGACCTACATCCAGGAGCCGCCGTTCTTCGACGGCTTCGGCATGGCGGCGGGGAAGGCCTCGGACATTCGCGGCGCGCGCGCCCTCGCGGTGTTCGGCGACTCGGTGACCACCGATCACATCAGCCCCGCCGGCTCGATCAAGGCGAATTCGCCCGCCGGGAAGTACCTGATCGAGCAAGGCGTCAAGCCGGAAGACTTCAACAGCTACGGTTCGCGCCGCGGCAACGATCGGGTGATGACCCGCGGCACCTTCGCCAACGTGCGCATCAAGAACCTGATGGTGCCGGGCGTGGAAGGTGGCGTGACCAAGCACCAGCCGGACGGCGAGTTGCTGTCGATCTACGAGGCGGCGATGAAGTACCAGCAGGAAGGAACGCCGCTGGTGGTCTTCGCCGGCCAGGAGTACGGCACCGGTTCCTCACGCGACTGGGCCGCCAAAGGCACCAAGCTGCTGGGCGTGCGGGCGGTCGTGGCGCAGAGTTTCGAGCGCATCCATCGCTCGAACCTGGTCGGCATGGGCGTGCTCCCGCTGCAGTTCGAAGAGGGGAGCGGCGCGCAGGCGCTCGGAATCGACGGCACCGAGGTCTTCGACGTCGTCGGACTGGAGGGCACTCTCCGCGCGCGCCAGAAGGCGACGCTGATCATCCATCGGTCGAACGGCGCGCGGGACGAGGTGCCGGTCTTCGTCCGCATCGACACGCCGATCGAGGTCGACTACTACGAGCACGGCGGCATCCTCCCGTTCGTGCTGCGGCAGTTGATCGCCGGGCGGGCGGTAGCGTAGTGCTACAGCGGAACGCCGCCGTCCCGGCGGCTGGCCAGGCGGCGTCCTCGCCGCCGCTCCGGGGACGCAGGCGAGACGCCTGCGGGCCAGCCGGCGTGGACGCCGGCGTTCCACTGGCAGCGCGGCACGCGGTTCGCAGTTTGCTCCGGCATGAGCAAGCAAATCAACGTCAATCCAGCCCACTACAAAACTGCCGGCCGCGAGCCCGCCGAAGGGTCGGACGGGGGGGACAGCGGAGACCTGAGCCGAGCCGCCCACCTCGGCAAGGGGAAGCGGCGGACACAGCAGGAGCTGCCGGGCCACAAGAAAGAGATCATCAAGAAGAAATGACTTCGCTTCTCGACGAGCGGAGGCGCGCGGCCGCGCTCTCGGCGCGCGCGCGCCGCATCCCGGCGTCGCCGATTCGCTGCCTTGCGCCGTTGGCTGACGCGGCGAAGGCGCGGGGGACGAGGGTCTATCACCTCAACATCGGCCAGCCGGACATCGAGACGCCGGCGCCGATGCTCGCGCGCCTCAAGCAGATCGACGCGCGCGTGCTCGAGTACTCGCCGTCGCCCGGCACGCCGGAGTTCCTTCGTTCGTTGCAGCGGTATTACGCGCGGCGGGTGGGGGCGGAGCTCGCGCTCGACCAAATCCTCGCCACCACCGGCGGCAGCGAGGCGATCCTTTTCGCGCTGATGGCGTGCGCCGACGCCGGCGATCAGATCCTGGTCGTGGAGCCGTTCTACGCGAACTACGCCGCCTTCGCCGCGATGGCGGACGTCGAGCTCGTGCCGGTCACCTCGCGCGGCCGCGACGGCTTCCACCTCCCGCCGCGCCATGTTTGGGAGCGCGCGCTCACGCCGCGCACGCGCGCCGTGATCCTCTGCAATCCGAACAATCCGACCGGAACGGTCTACACGCGCGAAGAACTGGAAACGGTCGCAAACTTCTGCCGCGACCACGGCCTCTTTCTCATCTCCGACGAGGTCTACCGCGAGTTCGTCTACGACGGCCGCGCGGCGATCAGCGCGCTGGATCTCAGCGGCGCCGAGGACCTGGTCATAGTGGTCGACTCGCTCTCCAAGCGCTACAGCGCCTGCGGCATCCGCCTCGGCGCGCTCATCACCCGCAACGCCGCGATCTACGACGCCGCGCTGCGCATGGCGCAGGGGCGGCTCTCGCCACCGGGGCTCGCGCAGTTCATCGCCGTCGGCGCCGACGATCTTGGCGACGAATACACCCGCGCCATCGTCGAGGAGTACCAGCGCCGCCGCGACGTGCTCTACGAAGGTTTGACGTCGATCCCCGGCGTCTTCCTGCAGAAGCCGGAAGGGGCGTTCTACTGCGTGGCCAAGCTGCCGGTCGACGACGCCGACGCGTTCGCCGCCTGGCTGCTGCGCGACTTCGCGCACGACGGCGCGACGGTCATGGTCGCTCCCGCCAGCGGGTTCTACGCCTCCGATCGCGGCCGCAGCGAGGTGCGGATCGCGTACGTGCTGAAGGAGGCGGATCTCCGAGTTGCCGTGGAGCTATTGAGGGTCGCGCTGGAGCGCTATAGCTCCTAGTGTCATCCCGAGCGCGAGCGAGGGATCGGTGTGGGTTGGGTGGGGATACTGAATCACCTGCTGTGCGCCGCCCACCCACACCGATCCCTCGCTCACGCTCGGGATGACACCCCTACCGGTACCGCGCGTACGCGCCGTCCACGATCTCCCGAATCATCTCCGTGTACGACCGTCCCGACTCCTTGGCGGCCATGAAGAACTCCGCGGACGGATCGAGCCACGGGTTGGGGTTGGCCTCGAGGATGTAGACCTTCCCCTCCTTGGTCACGCGGCAGTCGACGCGACCGTAATCGCGGAACTTCAGCGCGCGCCAGGTGGTAAGCGCCACGTTCTGGATCTTCTCCACCAGCTCGTCGTCGAGGTCCTTAGCCGGCGCGGAACTGGTCAGTTTGTACGCCTCGGTGTTCACGTCGAACTTCACGTCGTAGCCGGCGATGCGCGGCACGTCGTCGGGCAGCTTGGAGAGATCGAGCTCCACCAGCGGCAGCGCCTCCGGCTTGTCGTTGCCGAGGATGGCGGCGTAGATCTCGCGACCCTCGACGTACTCTTCGATCAGCGCGGGGGCGTCGAACTCGTGCTCGATGTACTCGATGCGCTCCATCAGCTCCTTGATGGAGCTCACCACCGACTTCACGTCGATGCCCTTCGACGCATCCTCCGACCCCGGCTTCACGATCACCGGGAACTTGATGTCCTGCGCGTGGTCGAGGCGTCCCTTGTAGACGAGCGCCGAGAACGGCGTGTCGATCTCGTGGAACCGCATGATCTTCTTGGCGACCGATTTCTCCATGGCCAGATACGAGGCGTCGGGTCCCGCGCCGGTGTACTTCTTGTCCACCAGGTCGAGGAAGGCGCAGAAGTGCATCTCCTTGGTGTCGTCGCCGGCGTACGACTCGGTGAGGTTGAAGAAGAGATCGGCGTCGCTGCGGGCGATCTTCGTCAGCGTGCCCGGCTTGCCGTCGACAGGGATCTCGAACGGCTCGTGCCCCAGCTCGGTGAGCGCCTTGGCGATGGCTTGGCGATCGGTGAGCGGCTTCTTCTTCTTCTTGCGGCCGCGGCGGACCGGCGCCTCCGCTTCGGCGTTGTCGCCGGGATACTCCTCGGTGCCTTCCCAGGTGTCGAAGACGATTGCGATTTTCATTCGGTGGTGGCCGGCTTCCGATGACGCAACGATTTTCCTCCAGTGAGGAAGGTCATGGCTAGTGTCGTGACATAGACGGTGAACTCCACCATGTGTGAGCGGCTGCGCAGGACGTCGGCGAACAGCTCGAGCTCACCGAGCTGCCGCTCGATCGATTCCACCAGCGTGCGGACCAGCGAGCGGCGCACACCGGTCCAGTAATTCACGCGGTCGACGACGTCGCGGCGATGCTCGGCCACCAGCTCGGCGGCGGGGCGGTACTCGCGCCGCTCGCTGCGGCGATCGGCGCTGACGAAGATGTCGATGAGGTCCGTGTCGAGCGGGAGTCCGGCGATGACCTCGGACTCGTCGACGACCGTGTCGCGATAGAACTCCTCGACGGTCTGCTCCATCTGGTCCACGGTGTAGTCGATCTCACCCACGGCGTGAAGCGGCGCGGTGTCGCCGAGCTCCTTGGCGATGCGGTCGACGTACTGCAGCTTCTTCATCGCTCCCCACTGCGCGTACTTCGTGCGCCACTTAGACGAGCGATCGAGCCAGACGGCGAAGGTCTCGGCGAAGTCTTCGTCGGGATGCTTCTGCGCGTACCAGCCGGCGATGTGCCGCACGAACTGCCGCGAGAAGGGAACGAACGGGTAGTCGTCGCGGTATGGGCGGCGGAAGGGGCCGAAGACCTCGGTCCACTCCGAGGTCTTGAACAGCTCGTACGCGTAGTTGAAGGCGTGACCCGCCTCGTGGCGGAGGTACATCATGATCTCGCGCTCGTTCTCCACGTCGTTGACCGCCTCTTCCAGCGTCGCGGTGCGCGGGTCCGCGAGGTAGAAGGGGATGCCGATCACCGGCTCGCCGGAGGGGCAGCCCCACTCGTCGGAGAGGTAGCAGGGAGGGCGGAAGTGATGCAGGCCATGTTCGTCGAGCTCGCGGTAGAGCTGCTCGATCTGCGCGGCGAGTTGCGTCCCTTCGAGCTTCAGTCCCAGCTCGCGGATCGGGATCGGGAGGACCTTCGTCGCCTCCGGCGGAGCTTTTTCGAATGCAACCATGTTCTAAAATCGAGCCATGAAGTACTGGTTGATGAAAGTGGAGCCGGCCGCGTACAGCATCGACGATCTTATGCGAGACAGCACCACCAAGTGGGAAGGCGTGCGCAATTTTCAGGCCCGCAACTTCATGCGCGACGAGATGCGCGCCGGCGACAAAGTGCTCTTCTACGCCTCGAACGCCGACCCCTCCGGCGTCACCGGCCTGGCCGAGGTGAGCAAGGAAGCGGTGCCCGAGCCGAAGGATACGACGTGGGTGATGGTGGAGATCCGCTTCGTCGCCAAGTTCCCGCAGACCGTCTCGCTGGAGACGCTGAAGAACACAAAGGGCCTGGAGAACATGGTGGTAACGAAGAAGGGCTCGCGGCTGTCGATTCAGCCGGTCACGAAGGGGGAGTACGAGATTGTTGTGAAGATGGGGAAAATGTAGGACGGGCTTCAGCCCGTCTGACGGGCCAAAGCCCGTCCTACATATGTTCCAAGTCATCCAATCCGACATCACCACCTTGAGCGTCGACGCCATCGTCAACGCCGCGAACACCTCGCTCCTCGGCGGTGGCGGGGTCGACGGCGCGATCCATCGCGCGGCGGGTCCGGAGCTACTCGCCGAATGCCGCGCCCTCGGCGGCTGCGCGACGGGCGACGCGAAGATCACTCGCGGCTACCGCTTGCCGGCGCGCTTCGTCATCCACACCGTGGGGCCGGTGTGGCGGGGGGGCGGGGAGGGCGAGGCGGAGCTGCTCGCGTCATGCTATCGCCGAAGCCTCGAAGTGGCGGCGGAGAACGGCGTCCGCTCGATCGCCTTTCCGGCCATCAGTTGCGGGGTCTACGGGTACCCGATCGACGCGGCGGCGCAGATCGCTGTCGCCACGGTCCTCGCCTGCGCCGACGACAGATTCGATCGCGTGCTCTTCACCTGTTTCGGCGACGAGGTCTACGCCGCGTACAGCCGCGCGCTGGCTAGCTGTTGACGAGGAAGGTCTCGGTCTCGTCCGGCGTGTCGGCAGGAATCTCGATCGGACCCTGCTTCAAATCCTCGCGGATGATGAGGTCGAGGAAGAACTCGCGCACGCCGTCCTTGCCGCGCTCGCGGTAGACGCGCCGCACGTCGGACGGCTTGAGCTCGATCCCGGTCATGGCCCGCAGGTACTGGCAGAAAACCACCGCCCGAGAGCGGAAGGAGATGACCAGGATCAGCAGCAGGACGCCGGCGAAGATCAGCGGCGTCGCCGACGAAACCGAGTCGATGCGGAAGAGGCTCGTCATGAAGGGAAACCCGAGAGGAAATCGTAGCACGGCGACGCGTAGGGGCGCGCAGCAGCGCGCCCGATACCCCCGCCGAAGTGCCGGCCGCGCTGCTGCGCGCCCCTACATCACCCGGCACCGATCGTGTAAGTCTCACTCTCGGAGGAGTTCGCGATGACCGAGGAACGCTACGAGCCCCAGTTCGTCGGCGACGCCGGGCCGGTGGAGATCCGGCTCGACCACATCATCGCCATGCGCGAGGCGTAGAATCGCGCCATGCCGAAGTTCCTCTTCTACGCCGGTACGGGCTTTTGCCTGTTTCTCGCGCTCTCGTCGGCGGCGGGCTTCGCCGCTCAGATCGACGGCGGCGCGATGAGCTTCGTCGCCGTGCACGGCGGGGGAGTGGCGAGCGGCGCGGCGGCCCGCTGGAGCATCGTCGTCGCCCTAGTGGCGGGAATGGCGGTGGCGGCGATCCTGGTGCGGATGGCGGCGCTGCTCGCGGCGCGCAATCTCTTCGGTGCCTTCGTGGCGCTCCTGTCGATCACCGCGACGATGCTGTCGCTCGCATGGACGCTGCTGCTGCAGTCGCGAATGCTGATGCTGGCGCGCGACCGCGCCGCGCTCGATGCGGTGGGGCAGCTTCACTTCGTCGCCTTCCTGATGCTCGGCTGCTTCGTGTCGCTCACCCTCCTCGCCCTGCGCCCCTACTTCAGCGTGCAGGCCAGCCGCGTCCTCGGCGCGTTGGTCTTGATTCCCTTCCCGCTCTTCTGCCTGGTCCTGCTGCAGGAGCTGTTCGTCTCCGCGCCGCTGCGGCCCCTCCCTCCCGCCACCCCTGCGTCGCTGGTCTTCTTCGCCGTGGTCACCTTGCTGTTCTTCGCCATCGCCGTGCACTGCATCCGCCATCGGCACATGTTCCTGGAGATGACCAATCTCCGCGAGCTGTTGGATGGGCGGGCGCACCGGGGCATCGGCGGAATAGCTTTCGACAGCTAGCCAGTTACAGCGGCACACCATGAAATCCGCAAAATTCCTCCTCTCGCTGGCACTGGTGTGCCTCGCCCTTCCCGCATTCGCCGCCGCGCCGCTGACCGACTTCCTCGCCGCGGCCGATCATCCTCAACTCGCGGCCGACGCGTCGCCGGTGTCGAACGTCTCGTTCACCGTCGGACACATGAAGATCAAGCTGGCCTCGGGGGCCGCCGCGCGCGTGCTCGCCGGCGCCGATACGGTCGGATTCTTCTTCAAGGGCAACGGCTCGTTCGAATACGAGAGCACCGACACCGCCGAGCTCCCGGTCGTCAACCACAACGTGAAAGCAATTGCCCACGTGAAGCTGGCCGCCGACGCGGCGCGCGCCGTCATCAGCGACAACTTCACCGAGGTCTTGATCGTCGGCGGCGGCGTGCCGTGGCCGGAGTTGGCCGGCAGCGGCGGTACGGCGGTCAACGAGGCCTTCAAGGCGCACGAGGAGCTCTTCGCGCGTCTGTACGGATTCGGGCCGCGATCGCATTTCCTGGCCCTGCAGAAGTTCTCGTTTCCGGCGGCGAAGATGATTCACGCCGAATTCATGGGCGGGCGCGACAACCTTCTCTACCTGCATGACTACTCGGAAGAGAATCTCTGGACCGTCGCCCCGCTCCGCAGGTTCAGCGACGACAAGCGGATGCAGCAGCGGCTGTATCCCGGCCTCCTTTCGCAGCAGCCGGTCGGGCGCGATCGGGCCACGGCTCCGCGCCCGGCCTTCGCCCTCTCCGCCGTCGATTACACCCTGATCGCCGACGGCGACAACGCGAAGCTGGAGATCACCGAGACCATCACCCGCTCGGCGCCCTCGATCAACGTCCTCCCCTTCGCCATGTCGGACGAACGGATCTTCAGAGCGAACGTGGCGCCGCGGAAGTACAACGTCCGCGGCGTGACCGACGAACAGGGGCGCGCCCTTCCGTTCGACCACCATCGCTCCGCTCTTCTCGTCGACACCACCGGCATCGCCGGCCCGACCTTCAAATTGAAATTCGTGATCGACGGCGATTTTCTCGTCCGCGAAGGCGGCGACAACGCCTGGCAGCTCGGCCTCGGCTCTCCCTGGATGCCGCTGCCGCATGAGTGGTTGGGGCAGGCGTTCACCATTCACTCGCTGGTGAAGGTGAAGAAGCCGTTCATCGCCTTCGCCCCCGGCACCAC
Organism: Candidatus Gilichinskyi gelida; assembly: GCA_038040385.1. Lineage (GTDB taxonomy): Bacteria > Acidobacteriota > Thermoanaerobaculia > Gp7-AA8 > Gp7-AA8 > Gilichinskyi > Gilichinskyi gelida. The sequence goes on along the minus strand of JBBPII010000013.1, from coordinate 152,555 downwards.
GGTCAAGCGCGCCGAGGAGGGTGACTTCAACGTGGTCGAGAACGTCCTCGACAAACCGGTGCAGTTCACAACCGTGCAGGCCGGCAAGTACGTCGTCTACGAGGAAAAGAAGGGCGATCGCACCATCCGCGTGGCCACCTACGGCCTGCGCAACGATCGCGCGGCGAAGCAGCTCACCAGTCTCGCCTTCAGTTTCATCGAAGAGCTGGAGATCTTCCTCGGCCCGTTCCCGTTCAACGAGTTGAACATCATCCAGATGAACGAGTACGGCAACGGCCAAGCGCCTCCCGGAACGATGTACATCACCAACGAAGCCTTCAACCCGACGCAGAGCTTCGTCGACCAGATCTTTTCCGAGGGGATCAACGAGCGGTTTGCGCACGAGCTTGCACATCAGTACTGGGGCTACGTGGTCCGCATGCCGAGCTCCGAGGAGCAGTGGCTGAGCGAGTCGTTCGCCGAGTACTCCGCGGCCATCGTGCTGAAGCGGCTGCGCGGCGACGCCGTCTACAACCGGCTGGTCTCGACGTGGAAGAGCCGGGCCCGAGACGGCGTGAACGTGGCGCCCATTCCGTACGCCAACCGCATCGAAGGCGACTACATGATGTCCTTCATAGCCCGCAACGCACTGCTGTACTCGAAGGGGCCGTACCTTCTCTACACCCTGCACAAGGAAGTGGGCGACACGGTGTTTCTCACTTTCCTGAAGTCGTACACCAAGTCGTTCAACTTCAAGTACAGCACCACCAAGGACGTCGCCGGCCTTCTCGGCTTCATCACCAAGAAGGACTACAAGCCCTTTTTCGAGCAGTACTACTGGGGGACGGCGATGCCGCAGTAAGATGGCCTGACCCTCGATGTCCTTCGTTCATCTCCACCTTCACACCGAATACTCGCTCCTCGACGGCGCCAGCCGCCCCGACCAGCTCGCGAAGCGGGTGGCGCAGCTCGGCATGCCGGCCTGCGCCATCACCGACCACGGCAACATGTTCGGCGCCGTCGAGTTCACCGAGGCCATGAAGAAGTCCGGCGTCAAGCCGATCATCGGCTGCGAGATGTACGTGGCCTACGGCTCGCGCTTCGACAAGGCCGGCGTCGAAGACCAGGCCGCCGACGCCGGATCGAACAACCACCTCATCGTCCTCGCCGCCACCGACACCGGCTACAAAAACCTGGTCAAGCTCGTCTCCGCCGGCTACACGGAGGGTTTCTATTACAAGCCGCGCATCGACAAAGAGCTGCTGCGCGCGCATCGCGACGGGCTCATCGTCCTCTCGTCGTGCCTGAAAGGGGAGGTCTCGCAGAGCCTCGCCGGCGGCAACTACACCAAAGCGAAAGACGCCGCGCTGCAGTACAAAGACATCCTCGGCGCGGAGAACTTCTTCCTGGAGATCCAGGACCACGGCATCCCCGACCAGCAGAAGATCGTCCCCATGATGGCGCGCCTCGGCGAGGAGGTCGGTCTACAGCTCGTAGGAACGAACGACTCGCACTACCTGAACAAGGAAGACGCCTTCGCCCACGAAGTCCTCCTCTGCATCGGCACCGGCAAGACCCTCGGCGACGAGAAGCGGATGAAGTTCTACTCCGACGACTTCTACGTCAAGAGTGCCGACGAGATGGAGCGCCTCTTCCGCGAGTATCCCGAAGCGGTGGCGAACACCCTGCGCATCGCCGATCGCATCAACGTCAACATCGACGTCAGCGGCTACCACCTCCCGAAGTTCCCGATGCCGCCGGGAAAGGATCTCGCCGGCTATTTCGAGGAAGTGGCGCGGGGCGGGCTGAAGAAGCGCCTCGACGCCATGGCCCACCTCTTCGCGGCGAAAAAGAAAAAGCACGAGCAGCAGGAGTACTGGGACCGCCTCGACCGCGAGATCGAGATCATCAGGAACATGGGGTTCCCCGGCTATTTCCTGGTGGTGTGGGACTTCATCAAGTACGCGAAGGACAACCACATCCCCGTCGGGCCGGGGCGCGGCAGCGCGGCGGGGTCGCTGGTCGCGTACTCCATGGGCATCACCGACATCGACCCGCTCGATTACGACCTCCTCTTCGAGCGCTTCCTCAATCCGGAGCGCCTCTCGATGCCGGACATCGACATCGACTTCTGCATGAACCGCCGCGGCGAGGTCATCGAGTACGTGCGGCGCAAGTACGGCGAGGACAAAGTCGCGCAGATCATCACCTTCGGGACCATGGCCGCGAAGTCCGTCGTGCGCGACGTCGGCCGCGTCCTCGGACTGCCGTACGGCCTCGTCGACAAGGTGGCCAAGACCATTCCCGCCGGGCCGGACGTCACCCTGATCACGGCCGCAGAGGACTCGCCGGCCCTGGCCGAGGCGATGAAGAACGACAAGGAAGTGGAGCGCATCATCGAGATCGGCTCGAAGCTGGAAGGGCTGGCGCGCCACGCCGGCATGCACGCCGCGGGCGTGGTCATTACCCCGGAGCCGGTCACCAACTACGTCCCGCTCTACCGCACGAACCGCGACGAAATCGTCACCCAGTTCGATATGCGCGTGGTCGAGAAGATGGGCCTCCTGAAGATTGACTTCCTCGGCCTGCGGACGCTGACGGTGATCGACGACGCGATCAAGTCGGCGAAGGCGGCCGAAGGGGTGGACATCGACATCGAGAACCTTCCGCTCGACGAACCCGAGGTCTATCGCCTCTTCCAGGAAGGGCGGACCAAGGGCGTGTTCCAGTTCGAGTCGGGCGGGATGGTGGACGTCCTGCGGCGCGCGCGGCCGACTAGATTCGAGGACCTCGCCGCGTTCAATGCGCTCTACCGCCCCGGCGCCCTCGACGCCGGCATGGTCGACGAGTTCGTCCGCCGCAAGAACGGCACGTCGAAGGCGCGCTACCTCGTGCCGGCCATGAAGGAGATCCTCGAGGAGACCTACGGCGTCATCGTCTATCAAGAACAGGTCATGCAGATCGCGCAGGCCGTCGCCGGCTTCTCGCTCGGCGACGCCGATCTTCTCCGCAAGGCGATGGGGAAGAAGGACAAGGCGATCATGGAGCAGCAGCGCGAGAAGTTCATTTCCGGCGCCGTGTCAAATTCCTACACCCGGCAGAAAGCCGGCGAGATCTTCGACTACATCGAGCCGTTCGCGCGCTACGGATTCAACAAGTCGCACTCGGTGGCCTACGCGCTGGTGGCGTACCAGACCGCGTGGCTGAAGCTGCACTACCCGCTGCACTTCATGGCCGCCCTGATGACCTCGGAGATGGACCGCACCGACGCGGTGGTGAAGTTCATCAACGAGGCGGCGCAGATGGGCATCAAGATCCTGCCGCCGGACATGAACGAGTCGAACTACGCCTTCACCGTGGTCGGGCAGAACATCCGCTTCGGACTCGGAGCGGTGAAGGGCGTCGGCTCCAGCGCCATCGACTCCATCCTCGAGGCCCGCCGGCGGATCGGGAAGTTCACCTCGCTGCTGCAATTCTGCGAGTCGGTCGACCTGCGCGCCTGCAACAAGAAAGTGATCGAAGCGCTGGTGAAGTCGGGATCGTTCGACTTTCTCGGCGAGCCGCGCCGCGCATTGTTCGAGTCGCTGGAATCGACGGCCGACGCGGCGCAGGGGCTCAAGGATGACAAGGCGTCTGGGCAGGGTGCGCTGTTCGGGGGCAATGTAGGACGGGCTTTAGCCCGTCCCGACCCGCTGAAGCCCGTCTTACACGGCTCCGAATGGCCCGAAGACGAGAAGCTCCGCAACGAGAAAGAGACCCTCGGGTTCTACATCACCGGCCACCCGCTGAACAAATTCGGCGACGAGCTGAAGCTGTTCGCCAACGTCACCACCGACACACTTCATCAACATATTGACGAAGTGGTGAACATCGGCGGCATCGTCTCGCAGATGAAGAAATCGAAGATCAAGAAGGGGCCGAACGAGGGGAAGGTGATGGCGAAGTTCATCCTCGACGACCAGCGCGGCTCCGTCGACGTCGTCGTCTTCAGCGATCTCTACGCCAAGTACGCCCGCTGGCTGGAGAACGGCATCGCCGTCTTACTCACCGCTTCCGTGAAGGACACCGGCGGCGTGATGGCCGGCCGCAGCGCCGCGCTGCAGTCAGCGGAACAGAACGCGCAGCGCGTCGACGACGAGTACGCCCACGTCTCCGCGTATGAAGTGCGCGAAGACGACGCCGCCGACGACCGCGATCCGAAGGAAGTCGAGCGCGAGAAGTACGGCGATCGCGAGAACAACCTCGGCCTGTTCGGCGAAGCGGTAGCCCCACCGATTGTCCTCGCCGAAGACGAGCCTTCCTTCGCCGCGCACGCCGCCACCTTCCACGAGGCTCCCATCACCCCCGAGCTCAACGCCCTGGAGATCGTGCCGCTGGACGGAATCCGCGAGAAGAAGGTGAAAGAGATCGCCCTCGAGGTGCCGTATCCGCGGATGACTGAAGACACCATCAAGCGGATCCGGGAGATCGTCGAGGAGCATCAGGGAGAGATCCCGCTCAGCGTCGAATTGGTCGACCTGCCGCCCTCCCTCACCGAGAGCGGGCAGGTGCGCCTCAAGATCAGCCAGCACTTCCGCGTGCAGCCCGGCCCCGCGCTGAGCGCCGCGCTCCAGAAGGTCCACGCCACTCCCCGGTACGTATTTTGAGGAGGATATCGATGGAGTCGCAGAGCTACGCTAACCACCGCCGCTATTACCCGCTGTATCACTTCGTGCTCCTTCCCTTGCTAACGCTGAACCTGATCGTGCGCATCGTCTACGCCGTGCGCCACGCCGGTGCGCGCCTGAACTGGTGGGAATTGGTCATGGCCATTGCGCTGCTGCTGTTCGCCCTGGTGGCGCGTTCGATGGCGCTGCGAGTGCAGGACCGGGTGATCGCGCTGGAGGAGTCGCTGCGCTTGGCGCGCTGCCTCCCCGAGGACCTGCGCGGGCGCATCGGCGAACTGCGCACCAGCCACCTCATCGCCCTGCGCTTCAGCGACGACGCGGAGGTCAGCGACCTGGCCCGCGCCGTCCTCATCGGCGAATTCAGCCGCGCCGGCGACATCAAGAAGCGCATCAAGACCTGGCGCCCCGAGCGCCGCCCCCGGGCGTGATTGACAGCTCGCTCTGACTAGATCAGACTAAGTCGATGAGCGAAACGGTGAACATCTACGAGGCGAAAACGCGGCTCTCGCAACTGGTGGACCGCGCGGCCAACGGTGAAGAAGTCATCATCGCTCGGAACGGTCGCCCTGTCGCGCGCATTGTTGCCTTCCGGCGACCGGCGGTGATCAGACGGCCGGGTCGCCTGCGCGGCAAGATCCGGCTCGCGCGGAACTTCGATGATCCCTTGCCCGACGGATTGTTCGAGCGCGGTGATCGGTGAGGCTTCTTCTCGATACCCACATTCTTCTCTGGTGGGTCATGGCGGATCGGCGCCTGGCGAAAGCGGCCCGCGCTCTGATTGCCTCCGCCGACAACGACGTTTCGGTGAGCGCTGCTTCTTTCTGGGAGATCGCCATCAAAGCGAGTCTCGGCCGGATCGACGTTGCTATCGCTGACGTCCAGGAGGCGGCCGCTGCCGATGGATTCGAAGAGCTTCCGATCCGCGCCGCGCACACGTTGCCGCTGGCGTTGCTTCCAGACCATCATCAGGATCCTTTTGATCGGCTCCTGATCGCACAGGCAATTGCCGAGGGACGCCGGCTGATGACCGCCGACGCCGCGATCCTCGCTTATCAGGGAGTCGCGGGATTTGATCCGATCAAAGCGTGACCAGCTCTCCGTCAGAACGTCCGCGTCAGCGACACCGCCCACGTCGTTCCCTGCCGGAAGGTCTGGCCGGCGAGGCCGCGCGACCAGAGCTGGCGGTAGACGCTCGGCGAGATGACGGTGCCGCGCAGCGGCGCGGAGATTTGCAGCCGCACGCCGGCGTCGCGGAATCCGCTGCCTTCGTCGATCTCGCCGCTCCAGCGAGCCAGGGTTTGGACCTGGCCGTTGAGGCGGGGGTCGATGGCGATGCTGCGGACGCGGAACGTCGGGCCGGCGGACCAGCTCAGCGTCGACGGGGCGCGGAAGCCGTTGCGGTTCTCGTAGAGGCTGAGCCTCGCCTCGGTCCCGGCGACGAAGCGCCGGCTCGCCCATTGCGCGGAGAGGATCGGCTCGAAAGTGCCGCTGCCGAACTGGATGTGCTCGTGCGTTTTTCCTTCGTTCCCCAGGACGATCGGGTCGGGGACGATGTGGCCGAGGGGGAGGGTGGTGCCGAGACCGAGGACCCATCCGGCGCGCGGTGCGAGCTCGATGCGCAACGATGGGTCGGAGATGCCGCGCAGCGTCTCGGTGCGGTGATGGATGTCGCCGTACGGCGGCGTGTACGGCGCGCCGCCGTCGAGCAGCGAGTAGCGCACGCGCATTGCCTTCACGTCATACGGGACGCGAATCGCGAGCTGCATGTTCTCGCGCAGCCCGTACTGCGCGCTCAGCTCCGTGTGCGTGAGGCCGAGCCGCACGTGATGCTCGTGCGGCGGAAGGGCGGGATCGTCGGCCACGTGCGATACGAAGAAATCACCATGCGCGATGTCCAGCGAGATCCGCCACTGCTTCGGTGCGACGATCGAGTTCTGACCTGCTCCGCCGGAGAGGTTGGGGTTGGCTCAGGCGGGTCAGGCGTGCAAAGGCAGCGCAACGAGGAAAAGTGCGAAGAAGAAGAACTTCACCTTTTTTCTGCTTTCTCCATCGCCTCGAGAACTTCATCCCACATCCCTCCCACCACCGCCTCCACCAGCTTCCCCTTTGCGTCGTAAACGCGCACGTACGGCAGCGCCTCGGCGCCGAATTGGGTGGCCTGGCGCGCGCCGGCGTTGTTCCACTTGCCGATGTCGATGCGGCGGAGGGCGACTTTGGGGTGGGCGAGCATGTAACGCTGCAGGCGCGCTTCGAGGACGTGGCAGGGGCCGCACCAGTCGGCGTAGAAATCGAGGACGGTCACTTTCCCCGGCGCGAGGGCTTTGGCGATGTCGACCTTCGACTTGCCGTCGTACGCCACGATGTCGAGCGTCTTCACCACCTCGGGCGGCAGCGGCGCGATGTCGATGCGGGTCTCGCCGGGGAACTCCGCCTCGAAGCCGGCGTTGGAGACCGCGGCGCGGAGCTTCGACTTGTCGAAGCCGGCGGCGATGTCGACGGTGGCCATCGACGTCTTCGTGTCGACCTTGACGTTCTTCACCCCCGGCACGGCGGAGAGCGCCTTCACGAGCGGAGGCCCGCATCCGGCGCAGTCGATGCCGATGATCTTGAAACTGAACGCAATCAGGAAAATGGCGGTCGTCATTGGAGGTGTTTAGCGAACCAGCCGGCCAGGCGCCGCGCGAGATCGCGCTTGTGCTCAGGCTTCTGGAACGAGTGCCCTTCGTCCGGGTAGACAACCAGTTGGGTGTCCACTTCCATTTCCTTCAGCGCGTGCCAGAACTCGAATGACTGCGGCGCGGGACACTCACCATCGCGCTCGCCGACCACGACCAGCGTCGGCGTCTTAACATGCTTAATGTAATTGATCGGCGCGCTCTTGGCGTAGACCGCGGGATCGTCGTAAACGGACGCGCCGAAGTAGGGGATCATCCATCGGTCGATGTCGTTCTGTCCGTAGTAGCTCACCCAGTTGGCGATGCCGGCGCCGGCCACCGCGGCCTTGAAGCGCTGCGTCTGGGTGACCGTCCACATGGTCATGAAGCCGCCGTAGCTCCAGCCCCACACCCCGGCGCGCTCGATGTCGACCGGCGCCTCTTTGGCGATGGCGTCGAGGCCCGCGAGGATGTCGCGCAGATCGCCGCCGCCGAAATCCTTTACGTTCGCCCGGACAAATGCTTCGCCCTGTCCGTAGCTGCCGCGCGGATTGGGGAAGAAGACGAAGTAGCCGAGCGACGAGAGCAGCGCCGCCCGCTCGTCGGGCCAGCGCGGCAGCGACGCGCTCGCCGGGCCGCCGTGGATCCAGACGACGACTGGATACTTCTGCGCCGATCGGTACGGCTCCGATGGCGCGAGCAGCCATCCCTGCACGTCGAACTCGTCGCTCTTCCAACGGATCGACCGCGCGTCGCCCCAGCTCACCTGCGCGCTCGCGTTGCGGCGGGTGATCTGTTTCCACGCGCCGATGGGGCCCGCCCACACCTCGGGCGGCTTGCGGAACGAGCTGCGGATGACGGCGCTGGTGACGCCGTCGCGGGCCAGCGACGCGCCGATCAGACCATGACCGCTGATCATTTCCGCGCCGCGCCAGATCGTCTCCATCGCCCCGTCGCTCACGCGTAGCCGCGCCAGCGCCGCCTCGCCGGCGACGTTCTGGCCGGCGGTGATCTGGTCGTTCGCGGTCCAGGCAAACGAGGTGATGGTCGCCTTCAGATTCGGCGTGAGATTGCGCGCCGCGCCGCCGGCGGCGTCGACGACGAACAGATCGCCGCCTGTGGAGCCTTCGTCGCTCATCAGCCCCTCGATGAAAGCGATGCGGGTGCCGTCGGGCGACCAGCGCGGATTGGCGATCTGCAGCTCCGGCTTGTAGACCGCTTTCATCGTCGCCGCACCGACGTCGACCACGTGGAGCTGCGCGATCCAGTAGTTGTTGTCGCCGGAGCCCGGTGCCGCCATCGCCGCCAGGCGTTTGCCGTCCGGCGACCAGTCGAAGTGATAGACGTACATGTCGGCGGGGGTGACGATGCGGACCTTCCTGGTGGCGACGTCGACGATCGCCACGCGCTGCTCCTCGATGTGCTCCTCGATCGGCCCGACCTTGCGCGACATGGCCACCAGCGGCCCGGCGGCGCGTTTGGCGTTCTCGATGAAGAGGAAGGCGATCGACTTGCCGTCGGGCGACCACTGCGGCTCGGCGAGATAGCCGGTCACGTTGGTCAATTGTTTGGGAGCATTGCTGCCGCGCGCCACGAAGAGCTGCTTGCGCGCGTCCGGACCACCGACGTAGACGATGGCGCTGCTGTCGGGCGACCAGGCGACGTCTTGCTCGTCGCCGCTCGTTATCTGCCGCAGCGCCGAGCCGTCGGCGTTCGCCATGCCGATGCCGCCCTTCCGCTCCGCCCACGCCACTCGCTTGCCGTCCGGGGAAATGGCGACCGAGTGGAAGGTGCGGACGGCGTACATCGCGTCGAGGAACGCGTCGTCCGTCGACGGTTTCTGCGCGAGGGCGGTGGAAGAGAGGAGGAGGAGAAGGAGGATTCGACGCATCGGACGCGAAGGATAGCAATGTATGTGGGGCGGGTTCTCAACCCGCCGCCCGGACGGGTTAGAGAACCCGTCCCACATTCCCCCTCACGAAAGCCTCCACTTCGTGCGCCGGCATCGCGGGGCTGAACAGAAAGCCCTGCACGAAATCGCAGGCGTGCAGTTTGAGAAACGCGAATTGTTCCTCGGTCTCCACCCCCTCGGCCACCACGGTGAGGCCGAGGGTGTGGGCCAGATTGATGATGTAGGCCACGATGGCGGCAGTGGACTCGTCGGCGGTGGCGTCGCGGATGAAGACCTGATCGATCTTCACCGTGTCGATGGGGAAGCGCTTCAGATAGATCAGCGACGACTGTCCGGTGCCGAAGTCGTCGACGGCCACGCTGACGCCGAGGGCCCGGAGGTCGCGCAGCAAGTTCATGGTCATCTCGATGTTCTGCACCGCGATGCTCTCGGTCATCTCGAGCTGAAGCGCGCTCGGATCGAGACCGTTCTCCGCGATGGCGGCGGCGACGCTGGCGGCGAAGTTCGGCTGCTGGAACTGCGGCGCGGAGATGTTCACGCTGGCGCGCAAGCCGGTGAGCCCGGCGTCGTGCCATTGCCGCAACTGCCGGGTGACGGTGCGTAGGATGCTGTCGCCCATCGGCACGATCAGCCCGGTGTCCTCGGCCATGGCGATGAAGTCGCCCGGCAGCACCAGGCCCCGCGAGGGGTGGTTCCACCGCACCAGCGCCTCGAGCGAGTCGATGCGGCGCCGCGTCCGGTCGAAGATCGGCTGGTAGTAGACCTCCAGCTCATCGCGCTCCAGCGCGTGGTGCAGGCTCTGCTCGAGCGCCAGGCGGCGCACGTAGCGCTCGTTCATGCTGGCGGTGAAGAGCTGCATCTGATTCCGGCCCAGCTCTTTGGCCCGGTACATGGCGCTGTCGGCGCACTTGAGCAGCGTCTCGACGTCCTCTCCGTCGTTGGGGAAGAGGCTGATGCCGATCGACGCGGTGACGAACAGCTCGTGCGCCTGGACCCGGAATGGTCGCGCGAAGCACTGCAGGATCTTACGGGCCACACCGGCGGCGGAGTCGCTGTCGGCGACCTCGTTGAGCAGGATGGTGAACTCGTCGCCGCCCAGGCGGGAGATGGTGTCGGAGGAGCGGATGCAGCCCTGCAGCCGCGCGGCGACCTCCGAGAGCAGCGCGTCGCCGATGGAGTGTCCGAGCCCGTCGTTGACCAGCTTGAAGTGGTCGAGATCGAGATACATCACGGCGATGCCGCGCTTGTTGCGGCGCGCCTGCGCCAGCGCGATGACCACGCGGTCGCGGAAGAGAAGTCGGTTGGGGAGGCCGGTGAGCGCGTCGTAGTACGCCTGGTACTCGAGCTGTTTCTCCGTCGCCTTCCGCTGACTGATGTCGCGGTAGTTGACGATGATCGCGCCGACGCTGGGGTCGTGCAGCAAGTTCTGGGCGAAGCCTTCCAGCCACACCCAGGTGCCGCTCTTGTGCATGAAACGGAGCTCGCCGTGCGACTCCTGCCGTTTGCCGGCCACGAGCTCGGCGAAGATTTCCCGCGCCGCCGGCCGCTCACGCGGATGGACGTAGCTGAGGAACGTCGTCCCCTTCAGTTCCTGCTCGGAGTAGCCGATCAGGCGGAAGGTGGACGCTCCGACGTAGTTGAAAGCCAGATCGCTGTCGAGCAGCACGACGCCGCTCCAGCTCTTCTCCACCAGCGCGCGGAAGCGCTGCTCGCGCTTCTCCAGCTCGAGCTGCGCGCGCTTGCGCTCGGAGATGTCGCGGATGAAGGCAGTGAAGGTCTGCTCGCTGCCGGTGCCGACCGGCTCGATGGTGATCTCCACCGCAAACTCGGCGCCGCTCTTGTGGCGGCCGGCGGTCTCGATCCGTCGTCTGAGCAGCTCGGGACGCTGCTCGAAGACGTCGGCCAGCTTCGGGCCGATCGCCTCGCGCGGCAACGGACGGCCGATGACGTCGCGCGCGCGCAGGCCGAAGATCGCCTCGGCCTGCGGGTTCCACTCGATGACCCGGCCGTCGCGGTCGACGCTGACCACGGCGTCGGGCGTGGAGGCGATCAGTTGTTTGAGGCGCGACTCCGACTTGCGCAGCGCCTCTTCGGTGCGCGCCTTCTGCACCGCTTCGCCCACTAGGCTGGCGGTCGACTGCAGGAAGGCGACCTCGTAGTCGGCGAAGGTCCGCTCGCGGCTGGAGTAGGCGAGGAGCACCCCGAACGTCGCCGAGGCGGTGGGGATGGTGACGCCAGCGCCCGACTGCACGCCGTGGTAGCCGCGCAGATGACTCGACTTGAACCGCGTCTCCTGCTCGAGGTTGTTGAAGGTCACCGGATTGCCCGCGACGGCGACGTAGAGCGCGATCGACTCGTTCTCCTCGTCGTCGCGGTCGCAGTGGAGAAAGGTGGCGTTGGAGCCGATGGAGGAACAGAGCGTCACCCCGCCGATGGAGTTGAGCTCCAGGGCACGCGCGTGCTCGACGCCCAATGTCAGCTCCACGAGCGCGCAAGCCTGGCCGAGGAGAATGTAGGGATCGACGCCGGTGAGAGCGGCCTGGCCCAATTCGGCGATCGCCGTTTCCTGCCGGTTGCGCGCCTCGATCTCGGCGCGCAAGCGCTGGAGCTCCGCGGCGGTGCCGGAGTCGGTGTTGGTGCCACCGACCAGACGGAACGGGTGGTTGGCCTCGGACATCTCTCTCTGTGCCGGGCAGGTTAGCACGGTGTGATCCCGCTCACGTTCGCCGCCATCCCGCATCGCTACACTGCACGGCCTATCACAATTGCAGTTCAGCAAAGGGGGGCGTACCGCACGCCCCCCTTTGCGTTTCCAGGAGGATCTCAGGATGCGAATGACTCGTTGGGCGGTGGTTGTGGTCGCGATGGCCGGTCTGGCTGCGTGCCGAGAGCACGCGTCGATGACCGGAACGTACGGCGCGGGCGTGGTGACGGGTCAAGTCGTGATGGCGGCGGGGACGTCGGCATCTCCGGCAGGAGTTCGGGTCAGCGTGGTGGGAACCGGAATGTCGACGCTCCTCGGCCCCGATGGGCGATTCACGTTCGCCGGCGTACCGGGCGAGGCGGAGCTGCGCTTCATGCGCGATGACGGCATCGATGCGCGGCTCGGCGTGCCCGCCGCGGCACGGGCGTTCGTGATCGAGTTGAACGGCAGTTCGGCGAAGGCAGGGAAGAAGCGCGCCGCCCCGGGCGTCGTCCCCATCGAGATCGAGGGCGTGATCAAGACCGCCGCCCCCGGCTCGCTCGTCATCACCACCTCGCACAAAGACGACGTCACCGTGGTCCTGACCGGCACCACGGTCATCCGCCACGGCCAGACCGCCATCGCCGCGGCTGACCTCCAGCCCGGCGACCGAGTTCACGTCAAGGCTGCGGTGAAGGACGACGTGAAGACCGCGCTCGAGGTCATCGTCCAGAACCAGGGGAAGGACGACGACGAGAACGAGGATCAGGGTGGCGCGACCATGACCGCCAACGGCGCGGTCAAGTCGGTGGGCGCCACCTCGCTGGTGGTCAGCAGCGCGTCAAAGGGCGACGTCACGGTGCAGGTGGTGGCCAGTACCATCATTAAGAAGCAGGGTGTTCACATCACCCTGGCCGAAATCAAGGCCGGCGACGAGGTCAACGCCATGGGAAAGCGCATCGACGACCACACCCTAGAGGCGCGGCAGATCGAAGTGCGGGGGAAGGGAAAGGGCAAGGGCCATTCCTGACATAGGGCGTTTTGGATGCGAACGGCGATCGGCGCGGACCCCCGCGCCGTTTTTTTTGTTGGCGAGCTCTTCGGCACGCGCGTAAGTTATGTGGAGTAAAAAGAGACGATTTCGGTTATGATCGCCCGCGGTCCAACAGGGTGCTATTCCAAGTTCCTCCCGCACGGGGAACTTTTCGTTTTAGTCCATCAAATGGCTGGCAGGGAAATACCTTATGAAACGTAACGCCGTTTTTGCGTGTCTCGTCACGTTGCTCGTCGCGTTTTCCGCGCATGCGGTCACCCACGACCTGAAAGTCGTCCTCGACATCGACCGCAACGCGGCGACCGGCTGTACGGTCACCACCCCGGCCGGCACCTTCGCGGGCGCCGAACAGGTGCTCAACACCCGCGTCGACGTCAGCGGCGGCACGGCGACGACCTTCGGCGTGACGCGGCAGGCATGCGTCGGCGGGATCGTGGGATCGGTGCTGCCCGTCGATTCGAGCAGTTGGCCGGCAGGTCTCACCCCGGCCGGCGACCTATTCATCGAGACGCACGTAACACCCGCCGAGCTCGGACTGGCCAGCGTCACACCGATGCGCATCGCGTTCTTCGTCACCGCCGGCGCACTCAACGACGCGGTGATGGCCACCCCTTCCGGAAACCCGCTGGTGTGGCCGCACCCGGGACGGCATCACGCCGTCTCTCCGACGCCCGCGCCGCCGCGGACCATCACCCTCGACGGCCTCGACGGCGACTGGGCCGGGATTCCGCCGGTGGCGGGCGGCGGCGGCGGAACCGCCGACCTGCGCATCCTCAACGGATACGCATTCGGCACGATGACCAACCTCTTCTTCGCCGTCCGGCTGCAGGCCAACCACAACGCGCCGACGGCGGTTGACGACGCCTACAGCTTGGAGACCGTCGGCGGCACGCTCAACATCGACGCCGGCTCGGGCGTCCTGGCCAACGACAGCGATCCGAACTCCCTTCCGCTGAGCGCCGTCCTCATCGCCGGCGTGCAGCACGGCACTCTCACCCTCAACGCCAACGGCAGCTTCACCTACGCCAACGACGGCTCGAACGCTCCGATCGACACCTTCGAGTACAAGGCCAGCAACGGCACGCTGCTCTCGAACGCCGCGCAGGTGCAGATCGGCATCGGAGCCGGCAGCGGCCCCCCGCCGCCTCCCACCCCGAAGTTCACCAGCGCCGACCACACCACCTTCAACGCCGGCGAATTCAGCAGCTTCACCGTCACCACCACGCCGCTCCATCCCACCGTGCATATCACCTCCCTGTTAAGCATGCCCCCGGGCGTGACGCTGGTCGACAACGGCAATGGCACGGCCACGATGTCCGGCACGCCGCCCTATGGGTCCGGCGGCGTGTACCAGTTCGGTCTGAAAGCCACCAACGTGGTCGGCTCGGCCATTCAGGTCTTTACTCTCACCATCAATGAGACGGCGACGCCGCCGGTGATCACCAGCGCGAACAGCGTGAACCTGCAGGCCGGAGCGCCGGCCAACTTCGTGGTGACCACCAGCGGCTTCCCGGATCCGGCGATCACCCGGAGCGGCGCGCTTCCTACAGGCGTGACCTTCACCGACAACAACAACGGCACCGCCACCATCGGCGGGACGCCGGCCAACGGCAGCGGCGGTACGTATCCGCTCCTGCTCACCGCGACCAATGCCGCGGGCACCGCGACTCAGAACTTCACCATCATCGTCTGCAACGGCATCACTGTGACCAATCCGGCCACGACCACCGGCACCGCCGGCGCGGCGTTCAGCCAGAACTTCACGCAGTCGGGCGCCGTCGGCACGGCGACATTCACGCTCAATAGCGGCGTGCTGCCGACCGGTCTGACGCTCGCGGCCAATGGCACGCTCTCGGGCACGCCCACCGTCACCGGCTCGTTCCCGATCACCGTTCGCGTGACCGACAGCCTCGGCTGCACCGCGGTTGGAGCGATCTACAGCCTCATCATTAATTGTCAGACCATCACCGTCACCAACCCCGCCACGACGACCGGCACCGCCGGCGCGGCGTTCAGCCAGACCTTCACGCAATCGGGCGCCATCGGCGGCGCGACGTTCACCACCGCCAGCACGTTGCCGGCCGGTCTGACGCTGTCGACCGCAGGTGTGCTCTCCGGCACGCCGACCCAGACCGGCACGTTCCCGATCGTCGTCACCGTCACGGACGGCAACGGCTGCACCGGCAACGGCGCGACCTACAACCTGGTCATCAACTGCCAGACCATCACCGTCACCAACCCGGCCACGACGACCGGCACCGCCGGCGCGGCGTTCAGCCAGACCTTCACGCAATCGGGCGCCATCGGCGGCGCGACGTTCACCACCGCCAGCACGTTGCCGGCCGGTCTGACGCTGTCGACCGCAGGTGTGCTCTCCGGCACGCCGACCCAGACCGGCACGTTCCCGATCGTCGTCACCGTCACGGACGGCAACGGCTGCACCGGCAACGGCGCGACCTACAACCTGGTCATCAACTGCCAGACCATCACCGTCACCAACCCGGCCACGACGACCGGCACCGCGGCTGCGCCGTTCAGCCAGACCTTCACGCAGACGGGCGCCATCGGCGGCGCGACGTTCACCACCGCGAGCACGTTGCCCACCGGCCTGACTCTGTCGACTGCGGGCGTTCTCTCCGGTACGCCGACCCAGACCGGCACGTTCCCGATCGTCGTCACCGTGACCGACGGCAACGGCTGCACCGGCAACGGCGCGACCTACAACCTGGTCATCAACTGCCAGACCATCACCGTCACCAACCCGGCCACGACGACCGGCACCGCGGCTGCGCCGTTCAGCCAGACCTTCACGCAGACGGGCGCCATCGGCGGCGCGACGTTCACCACCGCGAGCACGTTGCCCACCGGCCTGACTCTGTCGACCGCGGGCGTGCTCTCCGGTACCCCGACGCAGAACGGCACCTTCCCGATCGTTGTGACTGTGACCGACTCCAACGGCTGCACGGGCACGGGCGCGACCTATACGCTGGTCGTCAACTGCCAGGTCATCACCGTCACCAATCCGGTTGTGAGCAGCGGCACCGCGGGTACCGCATTCAGTGAGACCTTCACGCAGACGGGCGCCCTCGGCGGCGCGACGTTCACCACCGCGAGCGCGTTGCCCACCGGCCTGACTCTATCGACTGCGGGCGTCCTCTCCGGTACGCCGACCCAGACCGGCACGTTCCCCATCGTGGTCACCGTGACCGACGGCAACGGCTGCACCGGCAGCGGCCCGACCTACAACCTGGTCATTGGCTGCCAGGTGATCACGGTCAACAATCCGGCCACCACCACCGGCACCGCGAACAGCGCGTTCAGCGAGACCTTCACGGCGACCAACGCCATCGGTACGCAGACGTTCACTACCGCGAGCACGCTGCCGGCCGGCCTGACGCTGGCGACCAACGGCACCCTCTCCGGCACGCCGACGCAGACCGGTACCTTCCCGATCGTGGTCATGGTCACCGACGGCAACGGCTGCACCGGCACCGGCGCGACCTACAACCTGGTCATCGGCTGCCAGGTCATCACCGTCAACAATCCAGCGAGCACCACCGGCACGGTGAACAGCCCGTTCAGCGAGACCTTCACCGCCACCAACGCCATCGGCGCCACGACGTTCGCCACCGCGAGCACGCTGCCGGCGGGCCTGACGCTGGCCACCAACGGCGTGCTCTCCGGCACCCCGACGCAAACCGGCACGTTCCCCATCGTGGTCACCGTCACCGACGCCAACGGTTGCCCCGGAACCGGCGCGACCTACAACCTGGTCATCGGCTGCCAGGTCATCACGGTCAACAACCCGGCCAACAACCTCGGCACGGTCAATGCGCCGTTCTCCGAGACCTTCACGCAATCGGGCGCCATCGGCAGCGCGACGTTCACCACGGCGAGCACGCTGCCCACCGGAATCACGCTCTCGACCGCGGGGCTTCTCAGCGGCACGCCGATGCAGCCCGGCACCTTCCCGATCGTGGTCACCGTCACCGACGCGAACGGCTGCACGGGCAACGGCGCGACCTACAACCTGATCATCGTCTGCCAGACCATCACCGTGAACAACCCGGCGACGACGAACAGCCCGGCCGGCACGCCGCTCTCGATCAACTTCACGCAGACGGGCGCCATCGGCGGCGCGACGTTCACCACCGCCTCGACCCTTCCGACGGGACTGTCGCTGGCCACTGACGGCACGCTGTCCGGCACGCCGACGCAGGGCGGCACGTTCCCGATCGTCGTCACCGTGACCGACGGCAACGGCTGCACCGGCACCAACCCGGCGTACTCGCTGACCATCAACTGCCCGGTCATCACCGTGACCAACCCGGTGAACACCGCCGGCACGGTGGGCGCGGTCTTCAGCGAGACCTTCACCCAGGCCGGCGGCCAGGGCACGATCACCTTCACCACCTTGTCGACGCTGCCGACCGGCCTGGCGTTATCGACCGCGGGCGTCCTCTCCGGCACGCCGTCGCAATTCGGCACGTTCCCGATCGTGGTCACCGCGACCGACCAGAACGGCTGTATCGGCACCGGGCCGACGTACACGCTGGTCATCTCCTGCGGCACCATCACCGTGACCAACCCGGGCGTCACGACCGGCACGGTCGACGCGCCGTTCAGCCAGAGCTTCGGCCAGACGGGCGCATTCGGCACGGCGACCTTCACCACGTTGTCCGCGCTTCCGGCCGGGCTCACGCTGTCGACGGCGGGTCTGCTCTCCGGCACGCCGACGGTCAACGGCACCTTCCCGATCGTGGTCACCGTGACCGACAGCGCCGGCTGCACCGGCACCGGCTCGACCTACACGCTGGTCATCAACTGCCAGACCATCAACGTCACCAACCCCGGCGTCACCACCGGCACGGTCGACGCGCCGTTCAGCCAGACCTTCACCCAGACCGGCGCGCACGGCACGGCCACGTTCACCACTGTCTCGACGCTTCCGGCCGGCCTGACGCTGTCGACGGCGGGCGTCCTCTCCGGCACGCCGACCGTCAACGGCACGTTCCCCATCGTGGTCACCGTGACCGACAGCAACGGCTGCACCGGCACCGGCGCGACCTACACGCTGGTCATCAACTGCCAGACCATCACCGTCACCAACCCCGGCGTCACCACCGGCACGGTCGGCGTGGCGTTCAGCCAGCAGTTCACGCAGACGGGTGCGCACGGGACGGCGACCTTCACCACCGCCTCCACGCTCCCGACCGGCTTCACGCTGTCCACCAGCGGCCTGCTCTCCGGTACCACCATGCAGCACACCACCTTCCCGATCGTGGTCACCGTGACCGACAGCAACGGCTGCACCGGGACCAGCGCGACCTACAACCTGGTCATCAACTGCCAGACCATCACTGTGACCAACCCGGGCGTCAACACTGGCACGGTCGGCGCTCCGTTCAGCCAGCAGTTCACCGAGAGCGGCTCCATCGGCGGCGCGAACTTCACCACCGCCAGCACGCTGCCGCTCGGCGTCACGCTCTCCACGGCAGGCCTGCTGGCCGGCACGCCGACGCAGTCGGGCTCGTTCCCGATCGTGGTCACCGTCACCGACGGCAACGGCTGCACCGGCACCAACCCGGCGTACACGCTGATCATCGCCTGCAACGTGATCACCGTGACCAACCCCGGCATCGCCACCGGCACCATAAACAGCGCGTTCAGTCAGACGTTCACCCAGAGCGGCGGCAACGGGACGATCACCTGGTCTCTGTTCAGCGGCACCCTGCCGACCGGCCTCTCGCTCTCGACCGGCGGCGTCCTCTCCGGCACGCCGACGCAGACGACCGCGCCGTCCGCGTCGTTCCCCATCGTGGTGAGAGCCACCGACGCGAACGGTTGCTTCGGCGACAGCGCGACGTACAACCTCACCATCAACTGCCAGACCATCACCGTCAACAATCCGGCCACCAACACCGGAACCCGCGGCACGGCCTTCAGCCAGACGTTCACCGCCAGCAACACCATCGGTACCCTGACGTTCTCGACGGTCAGCACGTTGCCGATCGGTCTGTCGCTGGCGACGAACGGTACGCTCTCCGGCACGCCGACCCAGCATGGCGTCTTCAACATCATCGTCAGCGTGAACGACGCCAACGGCTGCGGCGGCAGCGGTGCGACGTATCAATTGACCATCGCCTGCCAGGTCATCACCGTGACCAACCCGGGCGTCTCGACCGGCACGTTCAACGTGCCGTTCAGCCAGACCTTCACGCAGACCGGCGCCATCGGCGGCGCGACCTTCACCACCGCCAGCACGCTGCCGCTCGGCATCACGCTCTCCACCGGCGGCCTCCTCTCCGGCACGCCGACGCAGACCGGCACCTTCCCCATCGTGGTCACGGTGACTGACGGCGATACGCCCACGGGCTGCACCGGCACCAGCGCCACGTACAACCTGGCCATCAACCCGGTGGCGACCAGCGACTCGTACGCCAACCTCGTCGACAACACGCAGGCCGTGGTCATCAGCGGGGCGACCACATCGCCGGCCACGCCGTTCGTCAGCTTCGCGTTCACCGGAAGGCTGATCGCCAATGACACGCCGAGCGGCGGCGTCACGGCGAACGCCGGCACCGTCGCCACCGCGGCCGGCGGCAGCGTCACCATCGCGGCCGACGGCACCTTCATCTACACGCCGAAGGTCAATTCGGGCGCCGCGATCACCACCGCCGACAGCTTCACGTACACGATCTCGAGCAACACGGGCGGGACCGCGACGCCGACGACGGCGAACGCCACGGCCACCCTCACGCTGGCCAACCGCGTCTGGTACGTGCGGAACAACGCGGGCGGTGGCGGCAACGGGCAGTCGCAGGCGCCGTTCAACACGCTCGGCGCGGCCCAGGGCGCCGCGATCGGCAGCACCGGTCCGAACTTCGACCACATCTTCGTGTACAACGGCGACGGCACGAACACGAACCAGAACGCCGGCATCACCCTCAATGACGGTCAGAAGCTCTGGGGCGAGGCGGTTGCGCTCGTCGTCAATGGAAACACGCTTGTCGTCGCCGGGAGCCGTCCGACCATCGGCAACGGCGCCGGTGTTGGCGTGACGACCGCCTCCAGCACTGCGAACGGCCCGCGCAACAACATCCTGATGACAGGCTTCGCGGTGGCCGGCACCACCCAGGCCATCGACATCACCTCGGCCAACGCTCCGACGCTCGGCGTGACCGTGGACAACGTCGTCGTCAACAGTGCCACGAACAACGGCATCCGCGTCTCGGCCGCCAGCACCACGACCTCGACAGTGATCATTCAGAACAACACAGTCAGCGCGGCCACCCAGAACGGCTTCGACCTGCGCACCGCCGCCGGCGCCGGCAACCTGTTGCTCAGCGTCAGTGGCAACACCATCACCGCCACCGGCAGCGGCATGGTGATCGACGGCTCGGTGGCCGGCACCACGACCATCATCGGCTTCGCCAACAACAACATCACAGGCAGCACCGCCGGAAGCGGCATCGTGGTCACTAGCGCGACCTTCGACGCCGTCCTCGGCAACCCCTTCAACGTCGTCTCGGGCGGCAACACGCTCATCGGTTCTGTCGGCAACGGTGTCGGCGTCGCGGGCATGGTGCTGACCACCGTCAAGGGCGATCTCAGCTTCACCGACCTCGACATCGTCAACGACAACGGCGCCGGCCTGTCCGCCAGCGCCGCCGCGGCATTCGTCTCCGCCACCGGCACCGGCTTCCAGATCGTGGTGTCGAACGCGAACGTGGCGAACATCACCTCCACGGCCGGTCCCGCGGTCAGCCTCAACATCGTCACCGCCAACCTGCCGCTGCAATCGATCATCAGCACCAACAGCACGACCCAGGGCGTCTCGCTGGTCACGACTCCGGGAACGTTCAGCGCCGGCTCGGGCAGCTCGATCACTAACCCCACCGGCAACGCCTTCGTCATCAACGGCAGCGACGCCACGGTGAGCTACGACGGCACGATCACCGACGACGTCGGGACGGTCGTCAACATCACCAACACCACCGGCGGCGCCAAGACGTTCAGCGGCGCCATCACCGACGGCGACGACGGCGACGGCAGCGGCGTCTCGCTGACCACAAACAGCACCGCGAACATCACCTTCCGCGGCGGCCTGGTGCTCTCCACCGGCGCGAACCCCGCCTTCACCGCCACCGGCGGCGGCGTCGTCAACGTCTGCGACGAGAACCCATGCAACAACGCCGCGACTGGCGCGCTGATCAACAAGCTCAGCACCACCAGCGGCGTCGCGCTGAACGTGGCCAACACGAACATCGGCGCGAACAACCTCGAGTTCCGCAGCATCTCGTCGAGCGGTCCCTCCTCCAGCGGCATCATCCTGAACACCACCGGCTCGAGCGGCGGCCTGAAGGTGAAGGGCAATACCGCCGGCAACTGCGGCGGCACCATCACCGTGCAGCCGCTCGGCACCCGGTCCACAGCCAACGCACCGGTCACCGCCGACTGCACGGGCGGAACGATCA
This sequence comes from Candidatus Gilichinskyi gelida, assembly GCA_038040385.1. Lineage (GTDB taxonomy): Bacteria > Acidobacteriota > Thermoanaerobaculia > Gp7-AA8 > Gp7-AA8 > Gilichinskyi > Gilichinskyi gelida. The sequence goes on along the minus strand of JBBPII010000013.1, from coordinate 131,129 downwards.
CCGGCGGCAGCCCGGCCATTTCACTCAACGACACGGATAACGTATCGCTGACGCGCATGTTCATCCAAAACGCCGGGTCGGATGGCATCAACGTAGCCAACATCAACGGCTTCACCCTGGCCAATTCCTACATCACCGACTCGGCCGGCGCGGCAGGCGATCGTGGCATCGAGATGGGCGACTTCGCAACGGGCACGCCGGTGAACGGCGCGATCACCATCAGCAATTCGACGATCGGACCGACGCCTCACGACAACTTCGGCGTCGGCATCGCCAGCGGCACGTCAACCTGGAGCATCACCAGCACCGTCTTCACCGGCTCGGTGCTGAACAGTGGCTTCAATCACGAGATCCGGGCCGCGACCATGACCAGCTTCATGATGGATGGCTGCGTCCTCCAGAATCAGTTCGCCGATGGCATGCAGATGCAGCCGGCCAGCGGAACAGCGGGGACGATCACCTCGGCCACCATTCAGAACAGCACCTTCTTCGGCAACAACATCGGGATGGATCTGAATCACGACGGCACGGCGAACATCACGTACAAGGTACTGAGCAACACGGTGCTCTCGCAGGTCGCCAACTCGATCAACTTCTTCACCTCTGCTGCGGTCGGAACGGGCGGCACGATGAACGGCCGGTTCTTCAACAACCGCATCGGCAGCAACGCGATCCCTAACTCTGGCGGCGGGGTTGGCATTCGGATCAACGTGAACGGCGGAGCCGACACAACGGTTCTCCTCGACGCGAACGTCATCCGTCAGGTCCTGAATGGCCGAGGGATCGAAATCATCTCGCGCAATGGGACCGGCGGCACAGATGCGACGGTAACGAACAACGATGTCACGGTGGTGGACACCACGGGCTTCCCACTATCGTCCATCTTCCTGCAGTCGAACTGTCTCACGGTCTGCAACACGCTCCGCTCCAACGTCACCGGCAACACCGTGCCGGCGTTCTCGCCGACGGGCGAGTTGATCAACGGTCAGATTGCCTTGCTCGAGAGCGGCGCGTCGACGTTGCAACTCGTGGACACGACCGCTCCGATCTCCGGAACGTGCGCCTCGGAGCTCGCGGCGACGAACACCGGCCTCACGGCCGCCAGCGCGGGCTGCTCGCTGATCGCAGGCCCCATCAACACGCCACCGTAAGATTTCGCCGTAGTTTTCCGGAGGAGGCACCGCCAGATAGCGGTGCCTCCTCCGCGCTGGACACAACTCTGCTCTTGCGCGCCGAGGTAAGGCACGCTAGATTGTCTGCCATCAGATTTGAGAGAGAGGCGCCGGTTCCACGGTTCAACCGGCGCAGCGCTTGGTAATCGGGTCCACTAGCTACAAGACGATCGACTGCGGTTCAAACGGAGGGGTTTTCCCTATGCGGTCCCTGTCGCTTCGGCTCCTGCTGTCTCTGCTTGCCCTCACGGTCGCGCCCGCCCTGCTCGCGCACGACGTGACCATCAACGGAACGCAGACCTTCGGCTCCCTGGACGGCTCGTCCGCCGACCACGACGGCGTGGCCAACGGGGTCTTCTCCGTCAACGACGGCAACCTCACCGTCAACGGCGTCGTGAACTGCAACGACGACGGCGCGAGTCCCAGCGCCTGCAACATGACCTTCGCCGTGAGCGGCGCCATGACCGTCAACTCCGGCGGCGCGCTCTACGCCGAGAACCGCTCGGGCGGCGGCACCGGCGGCGCCATCACGCTGAACGTCAGCGGCGGTCTTACCCTCCACGGCACGGCGATTGTCTCCAGCGCCTCGACCAGCTCCAGCGGCGGAAACGGCGGCGCCATCTCCGCGAACGCCGGCGGCAACGTGACCCTCGACGCCGGCACCACCATCGACTCGGGGAGCCGCAACGCGCGCGGCGGCAACATCAGCATCGCCTCCGCCGGGCACGTGAGCGTCGACGGGAACGTCCTCTCCGGACCGAGCCGCACCATCCTCTCCACCCGTTTGACCGGTGTGGCCCTTGACGGCGGCAACGCCAATCAAATCGGCGGGCAGATCACCATCGGCTCGACCACATTCGTCGAACCGGCGATGGTGATCGGCTCGAACGCGAACATCATCACCCAGGGCGAGAACAACAACGGCACCGGCCCGCTGACCATCGACGGTTGCGGAGTGCAGGTCCGCGGCCTGGTCGCGGCGCTCTCGCGCAAGGACACCCCGGCGCAGGTCTCCATCCGCTCCGGCAAGGACCTTCTGATCGACTCGCGCGACCTCGGCGTCACCGGCGCCGTCCTCGGCCGCCTGGGCCATGTGCGCGCCGACGCGCCGACCGGCACCGCGGTCAACAAAGGTGTCGATCTCTTCGCCGGCGAGACCATCGACATCCTCGGTCCGCCAGCGGCGGCCAGCTCTCTGTTCGCCATTACCTCGCATCCCGGCCTGCACGACTCGAAGAGCTACGGCGGCCTCATTCGTGTCATCTCCACTGGAGACGTCGTCAACGCCTCCGGCAATGTGATGGATGCCGGCCATACCGCCAGCGGCGACTCCGGCGGAACCGAAGAGATCTCCGCGAAGGGAAACGTCAACCTCGACACCGCCGTCATCCGCGCGGTCGGCGACTCCAGCACCGGCAATCCGAGTCGCGGAGGCGGCGCCATCCGCGTCCGCTCGTACTCCGGCAACGTGATCTGGACCAACGGCGTCGGCGAAGTACGGCCCGTTGGCTCCGCCTCCGGCCTGCCGCCCGCTGATCAGGGCTCGATCATCCTGACGGCCTGCGGCACGGTGAACACCACCGGCTCGTCCTATCCGGTGATGGGGACGCCGACCAGCGTCTTCCCCGAGACGCACACCGGCGTCTGCTCGCCCGCGGCTCCCACGCTTCCCACGGGCGTGGCGCCGCTGGTCACCTGCAATACGCCGCCGGTCGCCAACGACACCAGCGCCTCGACGAACGAGGACAACTCGGTCACCGTTCATCTCAGCGGCAGTGACGCCGACGGCGACTCGCTGACGTTCACCATCGTGTCGGGGCCGTCGCACGGCTCGGTCGGCACGGTAGTCTCCACCGGCCCCACCACGGCGGACGTCGTCTACACGCCGGCGCTCAACTACAACGGCACCGACAGCTTCGTCTTTCGCGCCAACGACGGCAACGGCGGCACCGACGACGCGACCGCCGCGATCACCATCGCCCCCGTCAACGATCCGCCGAGCTTCCTCATCGGACCGACCGTCACGGTGATCGAGGACTCCGGCCCGCAGACCATCGCCAACTGGGCCACCGCCATTTCGCCGGGACCGGCCGATGAGTCGGGGCAGACCGTTGCCTTCACCGTGACCAACGACAACAACGCGCTTTTCAGCGTGCAGCCGTCCGTCGCGCCGAACGGCACGCTGACATTCACGCCGGCGTCAAACGCGTATGGGAGCGCCGCCATCACCGTCACCGCGCACGACAGCGGCGGCACCGCCAACGGCGGCAACGACACCTCCGCGCCCCAGAGCAGCTCGATTACCGTCACCCCCGTCAACGACGAGCCGTCCTTTGTCAAGGGCGCCGACCAGACGGTGAACGAGGACTCCGGCGCGCAGACCGTCAGCGGATGGGCCACCGCCATCTCCGCCGGACCGAACGAGTCGTCGCAGACGCTCACCTTCCACACCTCGAACAACAACAACGCGCTCTTCAGCGCGCAGCCGAGCGTTTCCTCGAACGGAACGCTGACGTACACGCCGGCCGCGAACGCGAACGGCAGCGCCACGGTGACCGTCTATCTGACCGATGACGGCGGCACCGCGAACGGGGGCGACGACACCTCGCCGTCCCAGACCTTCACCATCACCGTCAACGCCGTCAACGACGCGCCGTCCTACACCAGCGGCGGCAACGTGACCGTGCTCGAGGATTCCGGCTCCTACTCTGCGGCCTGGGCCAGCAGCATCAGCGCCGGTCCGGCGGACGAGAGCGGCCAGACGGTCGCCTTCGCTGCCAGCAACGACAACAACGCGCTTTTCTCCACGCAGCCGTCGATCTCGCCCACCGGAATGCTCACCTTCACCGCGGCCGCAAACGCCTACGGCAGCGCGACCGTGACGGTCACGCTCTCCGACAACGGCGGCACGGCGAACGGCGGCTCCGACACCTCGCCCTCGCAGACGTTCACCATCACGTTGACCCCGGTCAACGACGAGCCCTCCTTCACCGGCGGCGGAAACGTCACGGTCAACGAAGACTCCGGCGCGTACACCGCGCCGTGGGCCACCGCCATCTCCGCCGGCCCGAACGAATCGGGTCAGAGCCTCACCTTCCACGCCGCCAACGACAACAACACCCTCTTCGCCGTGCAGCCCAGCGTTGCGCCGAACGGGGTGCTGAGCTTCACGCCGGCGGCGGACGCGTTCGGCAGCGCCACGGTCACGGTCTATCTGACCGATGACGGCGGCACGACCAACGGCGGCGACGACACCTCGCCGTCGCAGACCTTCGTGCTCACCGTCAACTCCGTCAACGACGCGCCGTCGTTCACCAGCGGCGGCAACGTGACGGTCGGCGAGGACTCCGGCGCGTACTCGGCGGCCTGGGCTACGGCGATCAGCGCCGGCCCGGCGAATGAGTCGTCGCAGACGGTCTCGTTCGTGGTGTCGAACAACAACAACGCGCTCTTCAGCGTGCAGCCGGCGGTCTCGTCGACCGGTGTGCTGACCTTTACCCCGGCGTCGAACGCCACCGGCACGGCTACGGTGACGATCTACGCGCAGGACGACGGCGGCACCGCCAACGGCGGCGTCGACAGCTCCGCGCCGCAGACCTTCACCATCACAGTCGACAGTGTCAACGATCCGCCGTCGTTCACGCCGGGCGGCAACCAGACCTCCTTCGAGGATGGCGGGCCGCAATCGGTGGCCTGGGCCACCAGCATCAGCGCCGGTCCCGGCGAGACACAGAACGTGACGTTCGTTGTCTCCAACGACAACAACGCGCTCTTCTCCGCGCAGCCGGCGATCTCGCCGGCGGGCGTGCTGACCTACACCGCGGCGCCGAACGCGAACGGTTCGGCCATCGTCACCGTCTACGCTCACGATGACGGCGGCACCGCGAACGGCGGCGTCGACAACTCCGCGCCGGTGACCTTCACCATCACCATCGTGGCCGTCAACGACGCGCCGGCGTTCACCAGCGGTGGCGATGTGACGGTGCTCGAGGATTCCGCGGCGTACAGCGCGGCGTGGGCCACCAGCATCACTGCCGGCCCAGCCGACGAGTCGGGTCAGACCGTGACCTTCAACATCGTCTCCAACAGCAATCCATCGCTCTTCTCGGCAGGTCCCTCGCTCGCGGCGGACGGCACGCTGTCGTTCACGCCGGTGCCGAACGCCTTCGGCAGCGCCGTGATCGTGGTCAATCTGCAGGACAACGGCGGCACCGCGAACGGCGGGGCCGATACCTCGTCCAACGTGACCTTCAGCATCAACGTGAACGGTGTCAACGACGCGCCGTCGTTCACGCCGGGCGGCAACGTCACGGTCAACGAGGACAGTGGCGCCTACTCCGCGTCGTGGGCCTCGGCGATCTCCGCTGGCCCGAACGAGGGGAGCCAGATAGTTAACTTCAACGTCGCCAACGACAACAATGCGCTCTTCTCCGCGCAACCGGCCATCTCGCCGAGCGGCGTGCTCACCTTCACCCCGGCGTCGAACGCCTTCGGCACGGCGACTCTCACCGTCAGCCTCTCCGACAATGGCGGCACCGCGAACGGCGGCGTCGATACCTCGGCCACAGTTACCTTCACCATCACGGTGAACGCGGTCAACGATGCGCCGACGGCCGGCAACGACACCTTCGCCACCTTCGGCAACACCGAGCTGCGCGTCGATCTGGCCGCCGCCGCGACGCCGACGGTGGTTCGCACCACCGGTTCCGGCCGCGGCGTGCTCGACAACGACGCCGACGCAGAGGGCGATCCGATCAGCGTGACCAGCATCGTCGGTTGCGGCGACACCACCGCGCCGTACAACTGCGTCTTCGCCTCCGGCAATCTGTCGATGAACGCCAACGGCACCTTCAGCTTCATCCCGGCTCCCGGAGTGACCAGCGCCTCGTTCCAGTACGTGGTCACCGATCAACCGCCGGCCGGCACGCCGGCCAGCGCCACCGGCACGGTCACCATCACCTTCACCGAGATGATCTGGTATGTGAACGGATCCGCCCCCTCGGGTGGCAACGGCACATCGGTCGCGCCGTTCAACTCCTTCGCCTCGCTCAACGGGTCGGGTGACGTGGATGGCCCGGGCGCGTACATCTTCGTGCATAACTCAACGGTGGCCGGCAGCATCGCCCTCGAGCCGAATCAGCATCTCATCGGCGAGGGAGTCGGCCTGACCGTCAGCGCCTACACCCTCGTGCCGGCCGGCACGAAGGCGAAAATCGTCGCCGCCGGTGACGCGGTTTCCGTCAACGGCGTAAACGGCGTGGAGATCGCAGGCCTCGATCTCTCCAGCTCGAGCGGCAGGGGCATCGGTGTCGCCAGTTCGGGCCTTATCGGCGCGAGCGCGTCGATCCACCACAACGTCGTCAGCGCGGCTGCGCTCCAAGGCATCGGTGTGACCGCCGCGAGCATTGCCGGCACGTCCGTCATCGTCGACACCACCTCGATCACCTCGACCGGCAACGGTTTCGACGTCGCCGGCAACGGTCCGGCGATCGTCGCTTACTCGAACGGCGCCATCACTTCCACCGCGGGTACCGGCGTTCGCATGGACGGGTCCGCCAGTGGTAACCTCTTCGTCATCGGTCTCTCCAACGTGACAATCGATGGCAATACCGCCGGCGACGGCATCAATATCAACACGGCGAAGTTCGACGCGATCGCCGGAGGTACGTTCGATGTCGTCACTGGCGGCACGATCGCCGTCGGTTCGAGCGGCAATCCCGTTGGCGGCGCGGGCGTGGTGATGACGAACGTCAGCGGCGACTACGCCATCGGCTCCCTCGCCGTCTTCGGCGGCAACTCCGGCGTTACCATCGGCGGCTCCGGTCTCTTCACCGGTTCGGCAGGCATGCGCCTGACCAGCGGTGGCGGCTCGATCAGTGCGCCGGCGGGCGTGGGGCTCAGCGTCACCAACACCACCATCGGTACGGCGAACCTCAACCTGACCAGTATCTCGGCGACCGGCGGTGCCAACGGCATCGTGCTGAACAACACCGGAACTTCCGGCGGCCTGGTCGTGGCCGGCTCCGGTGCGGCCGGTTCGGGTGGCACGATCGCCAATACCACCGCCGAGGGAGTGCTGCTCACGAACACCAGGAGCCCGAGCCTCTCGTTCATGATCGTTCAGAACTCGGGCACCGACGGCATCAGCGCCACGAACGTCAACGGGTTCACCCTCGTCTCCTCGACCGTGTCGGACACCACGGGCACCACGCTGCACGACGGGATCAAGTTCCGCGAGGTGACGGGCGCGGTGACCATGACGAGCTCCGTGGTTACCGGCTCGCCGCACGACAACCTCGACGTGGTGAACACCGCCGGCACGTCGTCGTACTCGATCACCGGAAGCACGATCAGCAACACGCATCCGTCGACCGGCAACAGCGGAATCAACTTTACTGCCGGTGGGACGTCGATCGTCACGGCATTCAACCTGACCAACTCGACGCTGTCGGGCAACCGGGCGGACGGTATTCAGTTCAGCGCCCAATCGACGGCGCAGGTTCAGGCCACGCTCATCCAGAACAATACCTTCACGAACAACAACATCGGTGTGGATCTGACACAGAACAACACGGCGTCGCACACAGCCAACGTCCTGTCGAACAATTTCACCGGTCAGACCTTGCACGCCATCAATGTCTTCACCGGCGCGGCTACTCCGGCTGGTGGCGTGCTGAAGGTCACGGTCCAGAACAACACCATCGGAAATGCGGGCATCGCCGGCTCCGGCGCCGCCGGCGGCAACGGCATTCGCGTCAACATCAACGGCGGCGCGAATGCGACCGTTCTGGTCGACGCGAACGTGATCCGTCAGACGCCGCTCAGCCGGGGAATCGAGATCATTGGACGCAACGGCAATGGTGGTCTCGACGTCACCGTCACCGGCAATGATGTCAATCCGCAGGACACTTCCGGCTTCCCGCTGGCGGCGATCTTCGTTCAGTCGAATTGCGTGTCGGTGTGCAACACGGTTCGCTCCGACGTTCGGAACAACACCGTGCCGGCCGGCTCGACCACCGAGATCCTGCCGACGTTCCTGGCCCTGGTCCGGTCGGGTGCGTCGACGCTGCAACTGGTCGACACGCCGCCGGCCAGCCCCTCGTGCACGGCGCAACTGACCAGCACGAACACCGGCAGCGCCAGCGCGAGCGCCGCCTGTACTTTGATCCCCGGCCCGATCAACACCCCGTGAGGATGTGACAAAGCAACATAGGAGGAGTCATGGCAGAACCCTTTCTCAGCGAGATTCGAATCATGAGTTTTAGCTTTGCTCCCAAGGGATGGGCGTTGTGCAACGGCCAACTATTGCCCATCAATCAGAACCAGGCGCTTTTCTCCCTTCTCGGCACGACCTTCGGCGGTGATGGGCGCGTGAACTTCGCCCTTCCGGACCTGCGTGGGAACACGCCGATCCATGTCGGCAGCGGTCATACCCTCGGCGAGAAGGGCGGTGAACAGGCGCACACGCTCAGCATCGCCGAGTTGCCGACGCACACCCATGTCCTGAACGGAACCAGTACGAACGGCAACGCGGTGATTCCGGCGGGGAATCTGCTGGCGCCTACAGCGAGTCAGGCGTACCACGCAGCCGACGCCGCTCTGAGCGCCTTCGCCCCACAAGCGGTATCGAACGTCGGCGGCTCGCAGGCGCACCTCAACATGCAGCCGTTCCTGACCCTGAACTTCTCTATCGCCCTGCAGGGCATCTTCCCATCCCCGAACTAGGAAAGGAGCACGAGAATGGCGCAACCATACGTTGGTGAAATCAGGATGTTCGCCGGCAACTTCGCGCCGGCGGGCTGGATGTTCTGCGAGGGGCAACTTCTCCCCATCAGTGAGAACGAGACCCTCTTTAATTTGATCGGAACGACGTACGGGGGCGATGGTCAGTCGACGTTCGCCCTCCCCGACCTCCGCGGTCGCATTCCCATCCACATGGGGAACGGCTTCATCCTGGCCGAGACCGGCGGCGCGGAGGAGATCACCCTGACGGTGAACCAGATCGCGGCGCACAGCCACCCTCTTCTGGGAACGACGAGCATCGTCAATGACGCAAACCCAGCGAACAACGTGACTGGTCAGACGAATACCTTTGACCTGTACCAGAGCACCCCCGGCGGGCAGCCGATGGCGCCGCAGTCGATCAGTACGGTCGGCGGAAGCCAGCCGCACACAAACTTTCAACCGTATCTCTGCGTCGATTTCATCATCTCGCTCTTCGGCATTTTCCCGTCTCCGACCTAGGAGTCGGTGGAGTTTCCGAACACCAAAGACGCATGAAAGAGGAGACAGAAAATGGCCGATCCGTTTGTCGCTGAAATCCGCATTTTCCCCTTCAACTTCCCTCCCAAGGGGTGGGCCTGGTGCGACGGGCAGCTTCTGCCCCTTTCTCAGAACACCGCGCTGTTCTCACTGCTCGGCACGACCTACGGCGGTGACGGGAAGTCGAACTTCGCACTCCCCGATCTTCAGGGCCGCGCGCCAATGCATCCCGGCCAGGGGCCAGGACTATCACTTCACGACCTCGGCGAGACGGGAGGTAGCGAGACCGTGACGCTCCTCGAGTCGGAGATTCCGGCCCACACGCACACGCTCGTGGGGCAGGTGCCTCCGGCCGACACGAACCTTCCGACGGGCAACGTCCTTGCACGCTCCAGCGTCGGCACCGTGACCCCCTATCTGCCACCCGCCGGAGCACCGCTAGTGGCGATGTCGTCAAGCGCGCTCGCCCCCGCCGGCGGTGACCAGCCCCACAACAACATGCAACCGTACCTGACGTTCTATTTCAACATCGCGCTGCAGGGCGTTTTCCCGCCGCGCACCTAGGTCAGGCAGCCTCGGAGATTGAGAGAGAGATACGAGGAGATCCGCCCATGAGCACGAACCGCCATCTGGTTGGCCGGCGACAGTTCCTGATTGCTTCTTCCGCGGCGCTCGCCACGGCCGCGGTCGCACCGAATCTGTTCGCCGGCGAGACGGTCGCCCCGAAGCGGTTGGCGGTCGGGTTTGCACGTTTCGATGACGCCGCGGCCGTGGTGGCCGCGGCGTCCATTCCCGCCGGCGACGGCGCCTTGATCGGCCGCGGCGCACGCGTCTCGCTCTCCGGCGTCAGCGGCGCACCGGCTGATCCGCGGGCCCGCCGCGCGGTCGAGCTTCTCGTGCACTACTCGTATCTCGATGGTGCCGAGCGGCGCGATGCGCCCTTCCGCGCCTGGGCATGCAGCCGTAGAACCGGATGCCAGGGCAATCCCGTCAGCTTCACCGTTCCCGTCGACGAGATGCAGAAGATCACGCTCAGCGTCGGGGTCGAAAGAGGCGACCGCCAGCCCGGCACGCCGCTCACGCTGCGCGCTGCCGCGGCCGGTCCGTCGACCATCGAGGGCCAAGGGCTGCCCGTGACGCTGTCGCTCCGTAGTGAGGGTGGTCTCAAGCTCGTCCGCGGTTTCTACATCATCGTCCCGCTTTTCGATCGCGACGCCGAGCCGCGCTGGTCCGCCTATCACCTCGAGCGACTCGGCGGCCGCTGGGCGCTGCACGACGCCGGCGGCGACCCGGCGCCCTTCGAGCACTTCGTGCTCCGCATCGACTACGCGAAGTCGTGATCTCCCTCCGTCCCGCCACGGAGGCCGACTACGATTTCATGCGCCTCCTCTACCACTCCACCCGGGCGGAGGAGATGCAGCAGTTTCCCTTCGACGATGCGCAGAAGAAGACGTTCCTCGACCAGCAGTTCGCCGCGCAGTTCGAGCACTACGGCATCCACTACCCCACCTGTGAGCGGAACATCATCGAGAAGGACGGGCAGCGCGTCGGCCGCCTTTGGATCGACGAGTGGCGCGATCAGATCCGGCTCGTCGACATCGCTCTGATCCCGGAGTGTCGCGGCGGCGGCATCGGATCAACGCTCCTTCACGAGGTGCTCGCCCGCGGCGCCGCGGCAGGGAAGCCGGTCACCATTCACGTGGAGGGATTCAACCCGGCGCTCCAGCTCTATCAGCGACTCGGTTTCGAGAAGGTCGACACCAACGGTGTCTACTTCCTCATGCGCTGGACGCCGCCTCAGGTGAAGACCGCTTCAAGCGTGTAGCCGTTGTCCTGTTTCGCCACCGGCACCAGGAAGATGTCGAGCGGATCGGCGAAGGCCTCGTGCGTGAGGGGGTAGATCTGCTGCGGGAGGAGGACGGGGCCGAGGAAGAAGAGCGAGAACGGCGTCCGCTTCAGGCGCGCCGCCTGGCTCTCCATGACCCGCGCCGCGCCGGTGAGACGCAGCTCCACTTTGTGGCCGTTGTGGTGCAGCCAGAACGAGGTGCCGACGAGCGGCTCGAAGGATTCGATGGTGAGCTGATCGAGCATTTCGGCCGTCACTCTACAACAGCCGCAAGGCTGGCAAGATCGCTCAGGTCATAGTCTCGGCCGCGGCGCTGCTTGATGGCCATCAAATCGGTGCGCGAGATGACCGGCACGTCCCGTCCCCCAACGGCGAAATGCTCGGCGCGCTCTAGGAGCGAACCGAAGGGAATCAGGTACCGCACGTTGACATCCACTTCCCGTCGATCATTCGCATCACCACGACGCAGTCGAGTGGCAATGGAAGGGTGGCCATGAACCCCATCGATTGGAGGCAGCGGACGGCGAGCGAAGATTCTGCTGGACTTGCCTCGACGACGATGTCGAGATCGGCGATCGGCCGATCGAATCCGTGAAATACGACGGCCCTCCCTCCGGTCACCACGAATCGCACGCCGTCATCGACCAGCCTCGCCAGCACGTCATCGAAAGACATCGCTCTCGTCGTCCCTTCCGGCGTCCTTGCCTGCAATGCCGTCTCCCGTTTTCGGGTTTTAGCACGATCAGATGACCGGTCGCCTCCTCCTTCTTCTGCTCATTCTGACGTCCTTCCTTGCGCTCCCCGCCGCCGCGGCGGGGCGGCGCGTGATCTTCGTCGACAACAGCCGCGATGGGGAGGGCGACGGCTCGTACGAGCGGCCGTTCAAGCGGCTTTCCTCCGCGCAGACTGCCGGGAGCTACAACGGCGGCGAGGTCATTTACGTGGCCGAGGGGAGCGCCCCGTACGACGAGAGCATCACCTTGCGGCGGGGGCAGTACTTCATCGGCGCGGCGTACGGACTGGAAACGCTGCGCACCGATCTGCGCATGGAGCTCGACGCGCCCATCGTCGCCGCCGTGCAGGGGCCCGGGCCGACCATCCGCGGCACTGTCACCGTCGCCGGCGACAATCTCGTGGCCGGCTTCACCGTCGCCACCGCGGGGCCGGCGGCGATCAGCGCCTCCGGGGCGGCCGGCCAGGTCACCATCCGCAATACCTACGTCCGGACCTCGAACCGCGCCATGGGCATCGTCCTCTCCGGCGTCGATCATCCCGTCACCATCGCCGGCGGCGGCCTGGAAGCGACGGCCGAAGGCAACGGCATCGCCATCTGGGGCGGCAATGGAGAGGTAACCTTCGACGGATTCGCAGTCGGCGGCAACTTCGCTAATGCCATCGATGTGCGCGGCCGGACGCGTGGAGCGGTAACGTTCCGCGGCCGCGCGGCGATCAAGATCGCCGATGCCACGCAGCCGGCGGTGACCATCGCCAACTGCGCGGGCCGCGTGGAGATCGCCGTTCCGCTTCAGATCACGGCGCGCGCTCCGGGCCTGTCGATCACGCAATCGACGGCGAAGATCAGCGGCGGCTCGTCATGGATCGCCACCACCGACGCCACGGCGCTGGAGATCCGCGACGCGAACGTCGAGGCGGCGTTCGTCAGCGTTTCCGCGGTGGGTCTGGAAGGGGGGCGCCTCCGCGAGGGAATCGTGGTGGACAAGCTCCGCGGAACGCTCGTCATCTCCGGCGAGAACGAGCGCCCCGCCTCGGGCGGCACCATCCGCAACGCGCGGCTACACGGCATCGCCGTGACACAGTCGTCAAACGTGCGCATCGCGCACATGGTGCTCACCGACGACGGCGGCGGCGATCGCGCCAAGTGTGACGAGCAGATCGAGTCGAAGACGAACCTGCACTGCCGCGCGGCGCTCTACCTCCGCCATGTGGCGCGCTCGGAATTCTCGAACGTCACCGTCAGCGGCGGGAAGCAAATCGGCCTCAACGCCAACAACCTGGAGGACGTCGTCTTCGGCGGACTGGAGATTCGCGGCGTCGGCGACGATGCGGCCGAGGCGGCCGCGGTCATCGATGAGGTCCGCGGCAACGTTCGGTTCAACCGCTGCGTCTTCGAGGACGCCGCGGGCGGTGCGATCGTCGTCGCGCAGCAGTTCAACGCCGGACGCATGATCTTCGACCGCTGCACGATCGGGGCGGCCGGCCGGCCGGTCGCCGCGCCGTATCTGTTGACCTTCCGGAGCAGCGCCGCCGGGCGACTCGACATCGAGGTGCGCAACGCCGACGTCCACGACAACGCCGGCAGCGCCGTTCGCGCCGAGGCGGCGGGAAGAAGCGTTCTGCGCCTCGCCTTCGTCGACTCGCACGTGCAGCGTTTCGGCCGCACGGCAATCGAGGTTTTCGCACGCGAGCAGGCGCAGACCAGCCTTTCGTTCGAGCGCGCCGACGTCATGACGCCGGCGGTGGTCGATCGTCCCGCCGTTACCGTGGCGGCGAGCGACGGCGCCTCGGCCTGCGTCGCCGTCGTGCATAGCCGCGTCTACGTCGCGGCCGCCGTGGCGCCGATCCGCCTGACCGGCACGCCGAATGCGCGGCTCGGCGTCGTCCGCGACACCACCGGCGGGCCCGCGATCGACGCCCCTGCGGGCGCCGCGGCCCTCTCCGCCTGCCCATGACTCTCTCGATCGTGCGGCTCGCTGAGCGGCTTCTGGACGAGGGGTCGACGCACGAGCAGTTGACGAATACCTGTGCGGAGCTCTACGACGTCTTTGCGCGCGCCGGCGGCTTCGACTCGACGGACTTGGCGGCCGCGAACGCAGCGGCGTGTCTTCTCGACACCAACCGCACCGTCGCGTTTGTGCGCGGTCTTTGGGCGGCGATCCGCGACGCGCAGCGCCGCTTCCCCGGCGCGGTTGTGGAAGTGGTGTACGCGGGCACGGGCCCTTTCGCCTCGTTGGCGACGCCGCTCATGCCCCTGCTGAGCCCGCGAGACGTTCGTTTCACTCTGATCGAGGTGAACGCACGGTCGATCACCTCTCTCGAGACGCTGTTGGAGACTCTGCGACTCACCCCGCACGTAGGCCGGATCGTGCATGGTGACGCCACCTGTTACAGGCATTCGACGCCAATTCACGTGGCGGTGACGGAGACCATGCAGCGTGCGCTCAGCAGGGAGCCGTTCGTTGCGGTCGCGCAGAATCTGAAGGGACAGCTCGCCGTAGGTGGTTTGTTGGTTCCTCAGCGCGTCGCGATTACAGCCGCGGCGATCGATGCGGAGCTCGAGAAAGCGCGATGGAACGGCGCAACGACTACGGTTGCCCACCGGCCGTTGGCACGGCTAATTGAGATCTCGAGCTCCGAGGTATGCTCGGCCCCCGTTGTCGTGACGTTTCCGGATGCCGATGGTCGCGAATACTGGATCGGGCTGTTGACCGAAATCGCTACGTTCGGAAGCGAGCGCCTGCGATGCTACGACTCAGGGCTGACGATGCCGGACATCATCTGGCCTCTGTCGCCCATGATCGGCGGGGAGACGGTCGAGTTTCGCTATCGTATTTCGGCTTCTCCGGGAATCGAATGGCGTCGCTTCTGAGCGATTCGTTCGTCCGGCCGTGATTCGCGTCACAAAAGCGCGTCCGGGGTATGGTAGGGTGAGTCGCGTAACCGGTAAGTCATTGTAGATAAACGATTTATCGGACTGACTGCGTCAATGTGTCTTTCGGGGGTGCCGCACATGTCCAATCCTATTGCTCGTCGCCAGTTTCTCAAGACCGGCTCGTCCGCCGCGCTCGGTTTGGCCTTCACCGCCTTTCATGGTGAATCCCTCTTCGCCGCCGCCGCCGCCGCCGCCGGCGGTTCGGCGCTCCTCTCGGTCGGCTACGCGCCGATGCCGCCTGCTACAGGCGAGAAGGTCGCGCTCGCGCCTGCGGAGCGGACGCTCGCCGGCGACCCGGCGTTCATCCGCCGCGGCGCGCGCGTCACCGTGGGCTCGTACACGCGCGCGGCGAAGTACGACGGCAAGACGGGCAGTTACGCGCTTGCCGCGATCTACCCGGCGTTTGGCTATCAGGCGGCGCGCTATCCGCGCTTTCAGGCCTGGACCTTTGACGGCAGCAACGGCCTCGACTCGGGGCGGCGGCCGGTGCGATTCAACGTGCCGGTGACGGCGGCGGACGGCCTCCAGTTCGCGATCGGCAAGGCGGACGAGACGCGCGTGGCGCTGACCCTCGGCTCCGACTCGAGCGCCCTCAAGCTGCAGCGCGGCGTCTACGTCATCGCGCTGCGCGAGACTCCGAGCGAGTCAGTGCCGCCATGGAGCGCACACAGCATCAGGGTCTCCGGCGGTAACCTCGTCGTCGACACGACGACCTTCAGCTACATCGTGGTCACCCTCGATTTCGCCGATTAGCCGCGCTGGACACCTCGCGGCGGTTCCTGAACAATGGCCCCGCGATGAACGCCTTTCCCCTTCGCCCCCGCGAGGTCTTCGACGATCTCCGCAAGGTGGTGGTCGGCCAGGACGACGCCATCCGCGAGATCTCCGTCGCCGTCGTCAAGCATCTGGTCGGCCATCCGGCGCCGAACATGCTGCTGATCGGCAACTCGGGATCGGGGAAGACCACCCTCATGCGCGCCGTGGAGCAATTCCTGACCGGCCGCGCGGACCTCAACGAATTCGCCAACGTCATCCGCATCAACGCCAACGTCCTGGCCGAGGAGCACAACGGGTACGGGCGGGCGGTTTTGGGGCGGCTCTTCGCCAACGCCAAACGCATCCACGGCCCCGACGCGCCGACTGAGATCCTTCTCGGATCCGTGGAGCACGGGATCGTCTTCATCGACGAGGTGGACAAGATCCGCGCGCACGTCAGCGGCACCCCGAACGTACGCGGCATCGTGGCCCAGGAGGCTCTGCTGACGCTGATGGAGAACGAGAACGTCGAGTTCGACATCGAGGGGCAGCGCTTCGGCGTCAACTCCTCCGGCGTGCTGTTCGTGGCCGGCGGCGCGTTCGAGGAGCTCTACGACGCCGTGCTGCGCCGCGCCACCATCGGGCAGGACGTCGCGCCGATGAAGCCTATCGTGGTCGTCTCCGCCTCGGGCGAGGTGCGCGAGGAGCTGCCGTTCCACTTGCGCGACTACCTGAAGTACGACGATCTCTTCCGCTACGGCATGACGCCGCAGTTCGTCTCGCGCTTCGAGTCCATCGTTGTCTTGAACGATCTGGCCGAGGGCGACCTGGCGCGCATCTTCACCGAGCCGGAGGGATCGATCTTCCGCACCTCCCGCGCGTTCTTCGAGCGCTTCGGTATCGATCTGCAGATCACCCGCGGCGCGCTGATCGCCATCGCCTGGGACGCCGCGCGGCAGAAGCGCCTCGGCGCGCGCGCGTTGCGCGAGACCTACCGGCGCGTGATTCGCAATCTGGAATTCGACCCCGCCGACGCCGGCACGCGCGTCCTCACCCTGGACGAGAACATGGTCAAGCAGGCCATCTCCGCACGCGATCAGGGGCGGATGTCATCCCGAGCGTGAGCGAGGGAACGGTGTGGGCGGGTGGCGCGCCAGACACACCCACACCGATCCTTCGCTACGCTCAGGATGACACCCGATAAATCGCTGTTCCAGAAGCTCAAGCGTGGGCTCTTCATGACCCACACCGAGATCATCGAGAAGGTGAAGGAGGCGATGACGCCCGACCTTCCCATCGATCGCAAGGCCATCGACGGGCTCGAGGAGGGCCTCCTCGGTGCGGACGTCGGCGCGGAGCTGACCATGTCGCTGGTCAACCGGATGGAGACCCGCATCCGCGACGAGAAGATCAGCAGCATGGATCGCCTCACCGAGGTGCTGCGAGAGGAGACGCGCGCGCTCATTCCCGCGCGCGTGGCCACGGGGATCGACACCTCGGCGGCCAATCCGTTCGTGATCCTGGTGGTCGGCGTGAACGGGACGGGGAAGACCACCACCATCGCCAAGCTCGCGCAGCGCTTCACCGCCGAGGGAAAGTCGGTGATCCTCGGCGCGGCGGACACCTTCCGCGCCGCCGCCATCGAGCAGTTGCAGCATTGGGCCGACCGCGTCGGCGTGCCGCTGGTCAAGCACAAGACCGGATCCGATCCCGCCGCCGTGGCCCACGACACGGTGGCCGCGGCGAAGGCCCGCGGGACAGCTATAGTAATCATTGATACAGCTGGCCGACTGCACAACAAGTCGCATCTGATGCAGGAGCTGGCGAAGGTGCGCCGGGTGATCGAGAAGGAGCTGCCCGGGGCGCCGCACGAAACCCTGCTGGTCCTCGACGGCACCACCGGCCAGAACGGCGTCAGTCAGGCCGCGGCGTTCCTGGAGGCGGTGAAGGTGACCGGCATGATCGTCACTAAGCTCGACGGCACGGCCAAAGGCGGCGTGATCCTGTCGATCATGCGGCAGTTCGACATCCCGGTGAAGTTCGTGGGGGTGGGCGAGGGCGCCGACGACCTCATCCCATTCGACCCGGCCGCGTACGTCGATACGCTGTTCGAGTAGGGGCGGGGGGGGGGGGGGGCCCCCCCGCCCGGGGGGGGGGGGGGGGGGGGCCCCCCCCCCCCCCCCGCGCCCCTACGACATCAGCGCTTACACGTCTCTTCGCTCACCTTCACCCACCCCGTCGGCGTCTCGATCTCCCCCATGTGCTTGACCCAGCCGGTGCCCTTGGTGAAGGTGTCGCGCACCTTCATGGCCTGCCCGCCCATGGTGCCGTTGCCGCTGAGGACCATCATGTCGCCGTCCCACGGCGGATTGCCGGTCTCCTCGGTGCAGTAGCCGCCCATGCTGTCGACGCAGCCGGCGACGACCTTTTTGAGCGCTTCGTCGTAGCTCATGAGCAACTCGGCTTGGATGGGCTTGGGGTTCTTCGGCGTCTTCATTTCCTTGTAGACGACCTCCAGCCATTTGCCGCCCATGATCCACGTGCCGGCCACGGTGGCCTTGGTGGCATGCTCCGGCCCCATGGGGCTGGCGAACGTGATTCCACTGCACTTCCACATGCCGGCGAGCGGCTCCAGGTTCGGATTTCCCTTGGCGAACGCCGACGCGGCGACGACGAGACAGAGAATGACCCCGAGACATCGAATCTTCATCGTTTCTCTCCTTGTTGTTTTGCCGATTCTACGTCCGGACGGGGCGAGCGGATTGGTCAGCGCGGAACGGCGATGTCCACCACTTCCGCCCCCGGCAGCTTCCGCAGCTCGTCGGGCGGGAGCTTGATCTTGGTCGAGCGGTTCCCGCCGCCGACGATCACGGTTTCGCGCTCCATCAGCCGCGCGTCGAGGTAGACCCGCATACCGTCGGGGAGGCCGAAGACGGTCACGCCGCCGATGAGCTGTCCGGTCAGCGCCTTCGTCTCCTCGGCCGATGTGAACGATAACCGCTTGATTCCCATCAACTTGCTGACTTTGTGATTGACGTCGAGCTTGGTCGTGGAGAGGACCAGGCAGGCCACGTACTGCTTCGGCTCCGTCTTCGCCACGACCACGATGGCGTTCGCGGCGTTCTCGCGCGGGATGTCGTAGTTGGCGCAGAAGGCGTCGGTGTCCGCCCACTCGGGGTTGCAGTCGAGCACCTCATGCGCGATGCCGAGGGCCTCGAGCTGGCGCTGCACGCCGGGATCGAGGTCGCTCATTGCGCAGCCTCCACGGTCATCCGGCAGGGGAGGTCGATGCGCGCGACGCTCCCCGCGACGACGCGGAACGCGCAAGAGTTGTCGCGCACCTTAGCGCGATACTCGCCGGGCGGAAGCTTCAGCGCACCGAAGAAGCCGCCGCCGTCGGTGGTCGCGGTCCGCGTGATGTCCGCCGACTCGATGACCACCGTCCCGCTGTCCAGCGGCGCGAAGCCCATCACCGCACCGCCGGCATCGAACGGCTTCCGCGGCGGCGTGGCCTTCGCGGCGAACGGTCCCTTCGAAAGCGCGGCGAAGAACTCGTCGTTGGTGCGCTTCGGTTTCGGCGGCACCGCCTTGTTGGTGCTGTTCAGGCGCACGGTCCGGGGGGTGGTGTCGCCGACGGCGAAAAAGATCACGCCGTCCGCGCCGGCCTTCCGCGCGCGTCGCGCTTGCCGCAGCGTCCCCTCGATGGCGTTCATGTAGGCGCCGATGCCGGGGACGGCGGCGCGCCCCGATTCGTGTGCGCTGGCCACCAGGAACTTCAGCCAGTCGTCGAATTGCTTGCGCTCCATCGGCGCGTGCTCGCGCTTGTAGAGCATGGGGCTGGCGACGTCGATGATTCCCTCGCGCAGCCACGACCGCCAGTCCTGAAACACGCGCCCGTACGCCTCGGTGGCCTCGAAGCCGCCGGCCGCCTTCGGTCCGGCGCTCCACGAGATCAGCGCGCCGGAGACTTTGATCGACGGCCGGATCGCCGTCGCCGAGAGGTAGAAGCGCCGCACGAAGTTGGTGACCTGGTCGCGCCGCCACTGGTTCCACAGCGGATCGTTGCTGCGCGGGTAGCCGGACGGGTAGTACTTCGCCATGTCGCCGTACCGGGTCTTGAACCGCGCCACGCTGATCTCGTTGTAGCCGACGTTGACGCCCATCCGCTCGCCGCGCCTGTAGTCGATGGGCGCCTCGGGATACCGGACGCGGTCGAGATGGATGCCGTCGATGTCGTAGGCCTTCACCAGGTGGAGGAGGACGTCGATGGTGTACGCCGCGGCGTCGGGATGTCCGAGGTCGATGTACCAGTCGTCGCCGAAGCGCTGCCCGTCGTACGTTGTGCCGCGCGCGTTGTGCGGCAGGGCGCGCGTGGCCCACTGCCGGCGGCCGGCGTACGGCCGCTTGGTGTCGGCGTCCCAGATGTGCTGGAGGAAGACGTGGCGCCCGTCTCGGGGGAGAGGGCCGGTGCGGGGGTCGATGCGGGCCACCGCGCCGACGATGACGAAGGCGTGCACCTCGATCGAGCGCGCGTGCGCCTGATCGATCAGCGCGCGCAGCGGATCGAAGGTCCAGCGGCCGTCGGCGTCCGGCTCGCCGACGCCCGGCAGCTCGGTCAGCGGCTCGGCGGAATCGAGGTACCAGGAGTCGCCGCGTCGGCGAACCTCGACGAAGAGGGCGTTGGCGTTGCTGCGGATTGCGGCGTCGATGACGCGCCCGACGTCGACGCGCGTGGCCAGCGAGGTGCGGAAGGTTTCGACCCAATAGGCGCGGTATTCGGACCGCGGCGTTTCTGCCTGCCCCGCCGCCGCCCAGGCGACGATTGCGATCGCGAACAACCGCTTCATCGTCTGTGAGAGATTGTACGCGAATGCGTCCCATCAAAACCCTGGAGCGCGTGCTCTCCAAGGCCGGCGTCGGCTCGCGCACCGAGGCCCGGCGGTGGATTGCCGGGGGGCGGGTACAGGTGAACGGGAAGCCGGTGCGCGACCCCGACGTCTGGGTCGACCTCGAGCGCGACCGCGTCGTGTTCGACGGCAAGCCGTTGCGCCGCGAGGAGCGCGTCTACATCCTGCTGTACAAGCCCACGGGGTATCTGACCACCCATCGCGACCCGCAGGGCCGGCCTACGGTGTACGACCTGCTGCCAGATGAGAAAAAATATCTCTTCTCCGCCGGCCGACTCGACCTCGACACCAGCGGCCTGCTCATCCTCACCAACGACGCGCAGTTCGCCGAGCGCCTCACCAATCCCGACTACCACGTGTCGAAGACCTATCTGGTGAAGGCCAGCCGGCACCTCACCGACGATGATCTCGCCCGCCTGCGCAACGGCATCGAGCTTCGCGACGGCATGACGCGGCCAGCGAAGGTGGAGCGCATCTGCGAGGCGGGAGGCAAGAGCGTCTTCGAGATCACCATCACCGAGGGGAGGAACCGTCAGGTGCGCCGGATGGTGGAGGCGCTCGACGCCAAGGTCCTCAAGCTGGTGCGCGTGGCAATCGGCGCGATCCGCATCGGCGGTCTGCAGATGGGGAAGGCGCGGGAGCTGACGGCGGAGGAAGTCAAGGGGCTAACTCATCCACGACCGGCCACGTCGCCTCGCGCCACGCGTCGGACATGAGCAGCCCGGCCGCGGCGAGGTAGATGGCGACGTCGCGCCGGTCGAAGCGTTCGCCGAGCGCCGCGACCGCGTCGCGCACCGCGGCGGCGTCGGGAGGCGTGTAGTCGTCGGTCTCGATCGAGCCGTTGGCGTGAGGCACCTTCCAGTGGTCGAGGAACGCCGCGAGCATGTCGCGCTGCTCGTGCGTGTGGTAGAGCATCAGCGCGGTCTCGAAGGTCTGTTCGAATTCGGCCGCGCCGGCGCGGCCGGCGAGCAGCTCCGCCTTCTTCTCCGGTGGCATGCGGCGGATGGTGTCGTCGCGGAAGTGCAGTGCCCGGGCGAGCTGCACGGCGGCGACGGCCTTGGCGCCGTCGTCGCCGAAGCGCCAGAACACGGTGAGGATGCGCCGCCGGCGGTCGCCGTCGGCGAGGTCTTTGAGGATGCGGCGGCCGCTCCAGGCGTTCACGGCGTGTACCTTCTGGTCGGAACCCCTTCCGTCTGGCTGATGCTCAGCTCCGCCATCATCTTGATCAGCTTCCGTCCCGGCTCGTCGGCGTTGGCGAAGGTGTGGCAGAGCATCTCGATGTGCTCGCGGTCTTCCTCGGCGGAGATGGTGAAGCCGTGCGCCGGCTGGTCGGGGCGGGTGGTGGCGGTGCGGCGCCACGCACCGTTGACCAGCTCGAAGCGCAGGAACTCCGCGCCCTTTCCGGTCTGAAAACATTGCGCCGCGGCGGCCGGAATGCCACGCGCGTTCGCCTTCTGCTCGTCGAGCGCGCGCGCCACCAGCGCGGCGATCATCTCCCGCAGCAGGGCGCGCGACTGGCGGTCGGCCTCCATGATCCGCAATCCGGCGTGGTAGACGCTCTTCTCCGCAGCGGTCTTCGCCAGCCGTTCCAGCGTGTTGCGCGTGACTTCGCACCGCAGCTCGATCGGCAATCCTTCCCACTGGAAGGCCAGCACGCACTCGCGTCCCGGCGGCGGCATCGTCCCCTGATGAGCGATGCGCGCGCCGTTCAGAGAGAGATCGAGGATGTAGACGCGGGCCACGCCGACGCGCGCGGTGTGCGGGCGGACGAGACTGGCTCGCTGATAGCGCCGTCGCTCTTCGGCTGGAAAGGACACTGAGGACGCATTTTACGCTGTCGCGTCGCCGGCCTTCCGCATCTCCCACAGCAGGTGGCTCAGATGCGGCCGGCGGGACTCCCCGGTGGTCACGATCAGCAGCTTGGTGATCTTCAGCTCCAGCGGATCGGTGTAGAGCAGGATCAGCATCTCCCGGATGAAGCTCGTGCCGAGGGTGACGTCGTTGTCGGTGCCGACGCCGAGACGCAGCCCCTTCTTCTCCCACCAGGAGAAGGGATGGTCGTTGTAGTCCTCCAGCGCGCCGGTCAGCTTCTTGTTCGAGGACGGCAGCGACACCAGCGTCAGGCGCTTGTCGATCATCCGATTCAGGACGTCGTGCTGGTAGTGCTCGACCTCCCGCGCGTGGTGGAACTTCGTTTTCGTCGCCTTGGTGGCCTCGGCGTCGGTGAGCGGGACGCCGCGGAGGAGCTTGTCGCGGATGTCCTCGCGGCCGCTGGTGTCCATGTCCATCAGCTCCATGTACTCGCGGGAACCGGGCGCCACCGCCTCGCCGAGGCGGTTCGCGTGGAGGATGCGCTGCAGCATGCTGTGGAAGTAGTAGTTCGGATTGATGCCGAGGGAGAGGCCGTGCTCGATGGCGTCGACGTACCAAATGTTCATGGCGTTGTCGACGGCCTGGACGCCCTGCCGCAGGGTGTTCCACGTCTCGCCGTGATGGCTGCGGGTGCGGAAGCCGTACGCCTGCAGCTTGCGCATGCCGACCCGCATCTCCTGGAAGTGCGCCTTGCGGTAGAAGCCGCGCTCGTTGCCGACGGTGTCGACTTCGGTGACCACGTCGCGCAACTCGGGAAAGCGCTTCAGCAGCTCGACGATCTGCCGCACCTGGTCGTCGAAGCTCTCGCGTTTCGATTTGTAGCGCGTTGCGTCGTAGAAGCCGGGCTCCTTGCGGAAGCTCGGTGAGAGGATGAAGTCGAAGGCCGGCACTTCGCTCTTGAACGCGCGAAACCCTTCATACAACCCGAGCAGCACATCCTCGGGGGTCACGGCGCCGGGAAGCTGCTCGGTCGGGTCGGTGGTCTCGCGAAACAGCGTGAACTTCAGCCGCAGCGACCCGACGTTCGCCGTGCGATAGAGGCGGCTGGCCATGTGGTACGCGGCGTCGCGGTGCGCCTGGCGGCTGGTGAGGATCAGCTTCGGGAGGTAGAGGATCTTCAGGTAGCGGTCGAAGCGATCGTTCTCGCCGAGGCGGATCAAGGCGGCGACGTCGCGCGCGCTGCGGATGGTGGTGTCGGGACCGTAGATCTCGCGGATCTTGGCGACGGTCACGGGGTCTTCCAGCAGCGGCGCTAGGCGCGGGTAGATGAAATCGGCGTCGAGCGAACCGCTGAGGTGAATGTGCTCGTCGCGGAAGGGGAGGGGGAAGGCGCGGAAGAACTCGGCGAGGGCCTGCGAGACGGGATGGTCGAGCAGCATCTCGAGCGGCGCCGCGTTGAGGCGAAAGCGGCCGAGCAGCGCGCGGAACTCGCGCACCTGCGCCGTGAGCGCCGGGTCGGCGTGCGGCGCCGCTTCGGCGAGCGAGAGGGTGTCTTCGATCGCCAGGCCGCCGGTCTCGCTGATGAGCTGCGTGAAGAAGCGGGTGAGGCGGCTAATGTCCCAACTCATAAAAGGGATTCTCACGTAGAGCGCCGCCAAAGACCACTGCCGGATGACTTCGCAGCGCGCCGGCGATGATGTCGCCTTTGAACTTCGTCAGGTCATATGCACAAATCACCACATCGTCGAATTTCGGGAGGACGTAGTTCAAGCGCGCTTCAAACTCGACGAGGTCTTCCACACCGGGCCGATCCTCGAGCGCCCATTCCATGTGGGCAACCAGCCGGGTGAGGGGGAATCCCTTCGCGGCTCCGTCGCTGAGCACTTCCTGGATCCGCGTGAGCATCGCTTCTTGATCGAAATACCCTCCCCGTAACGTGATCTTCTCCCACGGAACGAGCTGCACCTGACCTTGCTCCTCGGCTCGCTCGATGTTCACCCCGGCTTCTCTCAGCCGCCGCACGTGCAGATCGCGATCGGAAGGATCAATGAAGTGAAGGGCCTTCTCGCCCTGCTCAAGGCCCTCGGCGATGAAGGGAGCGAGAACGCGATCTCGCTCCGCATCTGAGGAGAAGAACGCCGCGATATGCCGCGCGCGGCCGACGACGGAGCCAGCAAGGTGGATCGGGGCCTTCGATCCGACAAGAGACTCGATCGCTGCGATGAGGGTCTCATGCGCCCGGTATTTGTCGATCATTCCCCGCCCGCCGGCGCGCCGGACCTCATCGGCCAATTCGTCGGATTCATGCACCGTCAGGATGAGCACCGGCGTGCCGGGCGCTTCCTTCAGAATCTGCCGCGTGGCTTCCAGACCGTTCAGCTCGGGCATCGTCATGTCGAGAAGGACGATGTCCGGCTCGAGCCGTCTGGTCTGCTCGACGGCTTCCCGCCCGTTTGCTGCTTCGCTGACGGTACATCCCGGATGCGACTCCAGGAGCGACCGGAGGCTGCGCCGGACCACGGCGTGATCGTCGGCGATCAGGATGCGCAGCGCCTTCATGGCTACGACTGAATGAGAGGAAATGTCACGATGATCCTCGTTCCTCGGTCCTGGGACTGGATCTGCAGGCGACCGCCAAGCTCTGTGACTCGCTGCTGCATTGCCGCGATGCCGACACCCGCCGAGGCCAGCGCTCCTTCGTCAGCGCGGAGGTCCTCGGGCATGCCCCGGCCTTCGTCTTCGATCTCCAAGCGGATGCCTTCCGCCTGTTTTTCCAGGCGGATGTGTGCAATTGCACTTCCCGAATGCCGTTGGATGTTGGTCAGCGCTTCCTGAATGATGCGGAAAACGGCCGTCTCCAGGTCGCCCGGAAAGCGCTCGAGGTCGTCGGGAGCATCGACGGTTACGGTGATTCCGCTGCGCCGCTCGAATCCCCGGACATACCAGCGCAGGCTGGTCAGCAAACCGGCCTCGTCGATGAAGGGGGGATGCAGTTGATAGGACAACGCACGGATCTCAGCAATCGATTGGTCGCTCAGGGCGATGCTTTCGTCTACGGCTTCCTTGATGGCGTGATCCGAGGCGGCAGGCGAACGCTTGATCACCGAGAGATTCATTCTCAGCGCGGCCAGGCTTTGGGCCGTGGTGTCGTGCAACTGCCGGGCGATCCGCCGGCGTTCCTCGTCCTGGAGTCGCAGCAAGCGGCCGGAAAGCTTCCGCAGCGAGCGCTCCGCCTCTTTGCGGCCGGTGATGTCGTGCATGAATGTCGCGTGGTATTCGGGCAGGACATTGGCCACCGTTCGGTACTCGATCTCACGCCGCGTACCGTCCTTGCGCAAGATCGTCAGCTCTCCGCTCGAGTGTCCGAATTGAACGATGTCGTTCCGAGACTTGGCGAGGCGCTCTTGTTCTTCCGGTGGCGTGAAGTCGCCGAACTTCATCGTGAGGATCTCTTCGTGTGTGAATCCCAGAAGTTCGGATGCCGCCGGGTTGGCTTCGATGTACTGTCCGGAGGAGTCGAGAAAGAGGATCGCATCCAGCGCCGTGTCGAAGAGCGCCTGCATCCGGAGCCGGCCTTCCTCGATCCTTGCTTCTGCCTTCTTGCGCTCGGTGAGATCGCGGGCGAACCCCTGGAATAGGAGCCTGCCCTCCTTGCGAACAGGGACTCCGGCGGTCTCCACGTCGATCGGGCTTCCGTCGAGCCGGACCCACTTGACCTCCATCCATGGCGCTTCCTTGCCCGAGGCCAGGTCCGCCCTCCGCTTTCCGATCACTGCCTTGTACTCGGGATGAACGAGGTCGAACGTGTTCCTGCCGATCAGCTCCGAGGCGTCGGCAGCGCCCACAAGCCGGATCATCGCACTGTTGACGAAAAGGATTTGCCCTTTGTCGTCGCTGACGCCGATGGCGTCCGGCGCCAGCTCGACCAGGCTGCGGTATCTCTCCTCCGCTTCCCTGACCTCCTCGGATCTCTGCCGGCTGATGCTGGCGATGGTGATCGAGGCGGCGAGGTAGAGGACAAGGCGCAGCAGTACCGGCAGAGGCTCTGTGGAAACGAACCGAAGAAGGTGGAACCAGAGCACGCCGCCGGAGACCACACTAAAGACGAGCGCTGGACCGAAACCGAGGAATCTGGCGATGAGAGCAGCCAGAAGAAGGAAGAGCACTGTCGGGAGGTCCTGCAGGATCGGCGGAAAATCGTCCCAACCAGCGGCGAGGATCAGCGGAATTAGGACCGCCGCCGCGTAGCTCAACGCGACTTTGGTCCGTGCGCTCAACGTCACGGCTCTTTCATCCCCAGCTCCCGCCACAGAAACGCAAACACGTCGGTCTGCCCGGCGATGGCTTCGCTCAGCGCGGTGCCCATGCCGTGTCCGGCGCTGGAGGTGGTGCGCAGCAGGATGGGGCGGGGGGAGGCGGTGGCGGCCTGCAGGCGCGCGGCGAACTTGCGGGAGTTCATCGGGTCGACGCGACCGTCGTGGTCGCCGGTCAGCAGCAGCACGGCGGGAAACTTCGTGCCGTCGACCACGTGATGGTACGGCGAGTAGGCCATCATCGCCTCGAGCTGCCGCGGGTCGTCGGGCGAGCCGAACTCCGTGGTGTTGAAGACGCCGTTTGGCGAGCGGAGGAACCGCGGCACGTCGTAGAGGCCGACGTGCGTGACCACCGCGCGGTAGAGCTCCGGATGCTGCGTGAGCTGCACGCCCATCAAGAGGCCGCCGTTGCTGCCGCCTTCGATGGCCAGCTTCGCGGAGCGGGTGTACTTGCGGGCGATGAGATGCCGGGCGCAGGCGGCGAAGTCGTCGAACGCGTTCTGTTTGGTCAGCATCTTCCCCGCTTCGTGCCACGCCTCGCCGTACTCGCCGCCGCCGCGGATGTTCGCCACGGCGAAGATGCCGCCGGCGTCGAGCCACAGCCGGTTGCGCAGGTTCATCCCCGGCCGCATGCTGATGGAGTAGCCGCCGTAACCGCTGAGGATGGTGGGGTTCGTGCCGTCGAGCTTCGTCCCTTTGCGATAGATGATGTTGATGGGGATCTTCGTCCCGTCTTTCGAGGTGGCCATCTCGCGCACCACGATGGCGTCGCTGAGGTTCGCGGGCGACACGGTGCGCAGCGCCGCGGGCGTCACCTTCTTCGTCGCCGCGTCGTAGCGATACCACATCGACGGCACGGTATAGCTGCCGTTGCGGAAGAGGAGATCGTCGCCGCCGAGGCGGAGGAGCTCGTTGATGGCCGAGACCGCCGGGATCGGAACACGCCCCAGCGGCTTGCCCGCGCGGTCGAAGGTGAGCAGCTCCGACGGTCCACCGGCCATCATCGCCACGTACAGCACGTTGCGCCCGGCGACGAAGCCGTCGATCGACATCGGCCGCTTTGCCGCATCCGCCGCATGTAGGACGGGCTTCAGCCCGTCAGGGAGCGGCGTCTGTTTCGTCGTATCGACCACAACTTGCGCGGTAGCGAGCTTCGGATCGTCGAGCGGGACGCGGAGGATCTTCCCGTTCGGCGCGCCGCTGTGGGACATCAGATACAGGGCGCCGTCGCCGCCGAAGTCCGCCTGCGGGATCTTGTCCTCGAAGCGCGTGACCTGCGTCCACGCGCCATCCGGATTGCGCAGCCAGTGCCCCACCTCGCCGCCGTCGCCGTTGCGCACCGCGGCCAGCACGTACTTGCCGTCGTCGGAGGTCGCCAGCGTGGTCTCCGCGATGCGCGGAAGCTCCTTGCCGAGGGCGTAGGTGTCGGCGCTGGCGGGTGTGCCGAGGGTGTGGAAGAAGACCTGTTGGTAGAAGTCCCGGTCTTCCTTCGGCCGTTCCTCACCCTGCGGGTAGCGCGTGTACCAGAAGCCGGAGCCGTCCGCGTTCCACGCCACGCTGCCGCCGGCGGTGGCGAAGTTCACCCGCGGCACGACGTCGCCTACTTCCTTGCCGGTGGCCACGTCGAAGGCGTGCACCGAGCCGTCCTCGCTGCCGTGCAGCGAGAGCGAGACAGCCACGCGCCGCGCGTCGAGCGAGGGGACGTACCAGTCGATGGATACGCCGCCTTTGGCGTCGGCGGCGCTGGGATCGAAGAGCACCCGCTCCGATTTCGCGTTCGACGGATCGTCGAAGACGACGAACAGCGGCTGCTCCTTCGGCGGCGCCGACTTCATGGCGAAGAGCTTTCCGCCGCGCTCGGTGACGCCGAAGTATCCGAGGCGCGGCGCCTTCAAGAGGGCTGTGAGGCGCTGCGCGATCGCCGCGCGCCCCGGCACCGCGTCGAGGATCGAGCGCGTCAGCTTGTTCTCCTCCGCCACCCACGCCTTCACCGCCGGATCGTCGGCCTTCTCCAGCCATTCGTAGTTGTCGATGAACGTCGTGCCGCCGTAAGCCTGGGGGGAGGGGCGTTTGGGGGTGGCGGGGTAGTCTGGTCCTGACTGGATCGCGGCGAGGAGGACGGCGATGAATAGGACGCGCATGGGGCAAGTCTACGACCATAATCGGGCCATGAACTTCACGAACCCCGTCATCCTGAGCCGGCGAAGCGCGGCGAAGGATCTCCGCCACCCAGATCCTTCGCCGTCTTCGCGGCTCAGGATGACGGGAGTGGCTCTCCTCGCTCTCACCGCCTTCACGCTGAGCGCGCAAACAAAGCTCGATCATGCGGCCGAGGTGCCGGTCGTCAGCATCGACGCCGTGGTCACTGACAAGGCCGGCCATCGCGTCACCGGTCTGACGAAGAGCGATTTCGTCGTGACGGACGACGGCAAGCCTCAGACCATCACGAACTTTCAAGAGGTTGGTGTAGCGGCCGCTCCAGCGCCGCGACGCTACCTCATCTTCGTCGACAACGACTCGCTCCAGCCGGTGGTACGCAAGCAGTGCTTCGCCGGCCTGCGGAAGTTCGTCGACGCGCAGCTCGAGTCCGGCGACCAGGCGTCGGTCGTCATTTGGAACCGGAGCCTGGAGATCGCGGCGCCGCTCACCAGCGACAAGAACGTCCTGAAAGCGGCCATCGACGCCGCGGAGGCGACGCAGTCACCGAACTCCATCCGCGCCAGCTACAGCCGTGTGTTGCAGCACTGTCAACGGAATCTCGATATGGTGCGCAACGCCGCCATGAGGGGGGACATCGCCTATAGGGACTGCACGAACGTCGTGCGCCAGGAAGTCTCGCACCTGCTCAACGAGTCGCGCCAGATGATGAACGCGGTCAACGTGGCCATGACCACGGCCGCCGGCGCGGAGGGGAAGAAGGTCCTGATCCTCGTCGGCGCGAACCTCCCGGAGAAACCCGGCTACGAGGTGTACCGGTGGGCGAACATGACGCACATGCACGTGATGCGCGGCTTCGACTGGCCGAACGAACAACCCTCCGACGGCGACGTGAAGATGCAGAGAGAGATGGTGGAGAAGCTGGCGCGCAGCGCGAACGCGCACGGCGTCTCGCTCTACCCGATCGACGCGCCGCCGGTCGCGGACGCCGTCGGCATTCAATCCAAGTCCGGCGGCGACGATTTCGGCGCCGACTTCCTCCGCATGGAGAATACCGAGGCGGCGTTCGGGACGCTCGCGGCGATGACTGGCGGCATGGCCATCATGCGTCCGCCGGACTTCAGCGCGGCGATCGGCAGCATCGCCGGCGATCTCGACTCGTACTACGCGATCGGCTATCAACCGCCGGTTACGGCCGGGCGCGACCGCGTCGTGGCGGTACGGACGAAGAACCGCGACTATACCGTCCGCGCGCGGCAGACCTACGCGCTGAAGACGGCCGAGGAGCAGATGAGCGATCGCGTCATCGCCAACATCTTCTCGCCCACGAAATCGGGATGGCTGGTCACGCTGCGTGCGGGCGCGCCTCAGCAGCAGGGAGAGGGCGGTACGTTCGTGGTGCCGGTGGAGGTCACCGTCCCGCCGACGCTCACGCTGCTGTCGGAGGAGGGGAAGCTCACCGGCGGCTTGACCGTCTACATCGCCGTCGGCGTCAAGCAGGGAGCGCTGTCCACGATGTCGCGTTCGCCGCAGGCCGTGGTCGTGCCGGCGGCGGAGGAGGCGGCCTTCCGGAGCATGCCGATCACGTTCGGCGTGAACCTGACCCTCAAGCGGGGTGAGAATCTGGTGTCAATCGCGGTGGTCGATCAGGTCAGCCGAGCCGCGGGGTTCGCAAGGACCACCATAATCACTCCATGAACTTCACGAATCTCGTCATCCTGAGCGGGTTAACGGCGCAGGCGCCGGTGAAGTGGTGATGAAGCTGGCTGGCCTTAGTCCTTCTAATTCATTGATTTTCGCCATTCTACGTTTACGGTATCGAGTAGTTATTGTTAAGACGCTTCATTAGAAGCCGCGCAGACGGCGAAGGATCTCGTCCGCGCAACCTGAGATCCTTCGCTTCGCTCAGGATGACGGTGACGATCCTCCTGATCGCCGCCGCCGCGCGCGCCGACGTCGCCGAAAAAGTCGACGCCGTCTTCGCCAACTACGCGAAGAAGGACGCTCCCGGCTGCGCGGTCGGTGTGGCGCGTGGCGGGAAGATTGTCCTCGAGCGCGCCTACGGCATGGCCAACCTCGAATACGACGTGCCGCTGACGCCATCGACGATCTTCGAGGCGGGCTCGGTGTCGAAGCAGTTCACCGCTGCGGCGGTGCTGACTCTTGCCGCCGACGGCCAGCTCTCGCTCGACGATCCCGTCCGCAAGTACGTCCCCGAGCTGCCCGACTCCGCCGCCGCCGTCACCATCCGCCAGATGCTCAGCCACACCAGCGGGCTGCGCGACTGGGGGACCATCGTCGGCCTCGCCGGCTGGCGCCGCGGCACGCGCCTCTTCACGCACGCGCACGTCCTCGAGGTCCTCGGCCGCCAGCGCGCGCTGAACTTCACGCCCGGAACGCAGTGGTCGTACAGCAACAGCGGCTACAACCTGGCGGCCATCGTGGTCGAGCGCGTCAGCGGCAAGTCGTTTCCGGAGTTCACGCGCGAGCGCCTCTTCGTCCCGAACGGCATGACCAGCAGCAGTTGGCGCGACGACTACACGCGCGTGGTCAAAGGGCGCGCCACCGCATACGACCCGAACCGCGACGGCAGCTACAGCTCCGACATGGACATCGAGAACATCTACGGCAACTGCTGCCTGCTGACGACGGTCGGCGACCTGCTGCGGTGGACGGCGAACTTCCGCGGTCCGGTTCGCGATGCGATGGAGACGCCCACCGCGCTGTCCGGAGGCGTGAAGACCGACTACGGCTTGGGCCTCTTCATCGGCAGCGACGGCGAGACCTACCACGGCGGCGCCACCGCCGGCTGGCGCGCGCTTCTGTCGCGCCGGGCGAAGGACGATCTGACCATCGCCGTCCTCTGCAATCGCGGCGACGCCGGCACCGGCGGGCTGGCGGACAGAGTCGCCGCCGCCTTCGATGTCGTCGTCCCGCCTCCTGCGCCGGCCGTGGGCGACGCGAAGCCGCCCGAGGGCCTCTACCTCGAGAAGCAAACCGGGGCCATCCTCCGCATCAAAGGCGACTCGATCGTGCGCGGCCCGAAGTTGACGCCGATGGGCGAGAACCGCTTTCGCGCCGGCCGCGCCGTCGAGCTCCGCTTTGACGGCGACACGCTCCATCTCATCACCGTGCACAAGCCCGAAGCCGTCTACGTGAAGATGCCCGAGGCGTCGCCGAAGCTCGAGGACTACGCCGGCTCGTACACCAGCGATGAAGCTGGCGCGACGTACAACATGGTCGTGGAGAAGGGGAAGCTCGTCGCCAAGCTCCCGCCAGTGCAATCGTTCGAGCTGGAGCCGACATACGCGGACGGTTTCACCGCCGGCGGTACGCTGGCGCACTTTACCCGCGACGCCAAGGGCCGCGTCGACGGCGTCGACATCAAGACCGACTTCGGGGCGACCGAGGGCTCCGCGCGCGTCGAGCGGATCCACTTCACGCGAGTCAAATGACCACCCGTCACGGCGGCGCCGACCGCGTCTCCACCAAGGCCAAGCTGGCCCCCGAGCTGCGCATCCTCGGCGAGGTGCTGGTCCGGGCGCGCGAGCGGGCGAAGCTCAAGCAGTCCGACGTCGCCGCCAGGCTCGGACTGCCGGCGTCGTATCTCTCGAAGATCGAGAGCGGCACCCGGCGGCTCGACGTCGTCGAGCTGATTCGCATCGCCGAGGCGATGGGGGTGGATGCGGCGGAGTTGGTGAGGGAAGTCAGAGACGCGCTCACCCGGCCGTCGGCCACCCTCTCCCGCTGACCGCGGGAGAGGGGCCAGGTTGTCCTTCTCCCGCTTGCGGGAGAAGGTGCCGCGAAGCGGCGGATGAGGGTCGCCCCTTCATCACTTCTTCATGACCACCGGCTACGATGCCCGCGTGCGGCGCCGCGTGCTGGTAGTGGAAGATGACCCGAAGATTCGTTCCACGATCGAGCTCTACCTCCGCCATGAGGGATTCGACGTCGTCGGCGTCGGGCGCGGCGACGAGGCGGTTGCCGCGGCGCGCGACGCGCATCTCGTCATTCTCGACATCCTCCTCCCGGGGGGCGACGGCATCGAGATCTGCCGCGCCATCCGAGCCGCGTCGCCGACGCCGATCATCTTTGTCACCGCCCGCTCGACCGAGGAGGACAAACTGCGCGGGCTCGACGTCGGCGCGGACGACTACGTCACCAAGCCCTTCAGCCCGCGCGAGCTGATGGCGCGGGTGCGCGCGGTCTTCCGCCGTGCGCCGGCGGCGACCGACACTCTGACCATGGGTCGCATCACCATCGACGGCGGACGGCGGGCGGTGACTGTGGAGGGGCGGGAGGTCGCGCTCACGCCGACCGAGTTTCGCCTCCTCGATGCGCTGGCTCGGGCGGCGGGGCGCACCGTCACCCGCGAGCAACTCATTCGCAACGCCTTCGGCGACGACTACGACGGCCTCGATCGCACCGTCGACGTGCACATCATGAATCTGCGCCGCAAGCTCGGCGACGCGGGGGAGGCCATCGTCACCGTCTTCGGCGCCGGCTACCGGATGGAGCGGGCGTGAGGCGGCGCGTCCTGCTCGTGGTGTCGGTCGTGTTGCTGCTGGCCATCGTCGCCGTGGCCGTGACCTCGCAGCTCACCGCGCGGACGGAGTTCGACCGCGCACTGCGATTGAAGAGCGCCGCGGAGATGAACGCCGCCGCGGCCGTCATCCGCCGCGACGTGCACGCGCGCCTCGAGAACTTCCAGACGCTCGTCGTCCGCAGCGACGGCAAGATCATCGCCGCCAACCCGCCGGAGCTGGCGCAGGCTGAGCTGCGGCTCTTCCCCGACGGGCTGCAAGTCCGCCAAAAGCGCGGCGGGGAGATGATTGCCATCGAGCTGCACGGAAACGCGTATCCGGTACCGGGCGGCACCGCGTACTTCTTGCCCCGCCCCGGCCCGCCCGCCCGCGCGCTGTTTGCCAGCGCCGTCGGGCGCTCGCTGCTGATTGCCACCATCGCCGCCGCACTCGCCGGCATGGCGCTCACCGCGGTGATGCTGCGCCGCCTCTTCGCGCCGATCGAGGCCCTCACCGGCGCGGCGCGGGCCATCGCGAGAGGCGAACGCGGGCCGCGCATTCCGGTCGCCGGTCGCGACGAGGTCCACGAGCTGGCCGCGGCGTTCAACGCCATGTCCGAGGCGCTCGAGCGGAACGAGCAGGCGCGCCGGCAGATGGTCAGCGACGTGGCGCACGAGCTGCGCACGCCGCTGACGAACATCCGCTGCGCGATCGAGGCGGCCCAGGATGGCATGGCGCCGGCCGATCTGGCGTCGATCGGGGAGGACGTCGCCGCGCTGTCGCGCCTCGTCGACGACCTGCAGCAGCTCTCGCTCAGCGACGCCGGGCAGCTCCGCCTCGAGCTGTCGGACGTCGCGCTGGCGGAGGTCGTGGCCGCGGCCGTCGACGGAGTCCGCGCGCAAGCGCGCGACGTCGCCATCCGCGTGGCCGTCGATCCCTCGCTTCGCGTGCGCGCCGATCCCGCCCGCCTCGGCCAAATCCTGCGCAATCTGCTGGCAAACGCCATCCGCTACGCACGGACGTCGATCGTCGTGGAAGCCAGCGACGGCGCCGTCTCCGTCGCCGACGACGGCCCGGGCTTCCCCCCCGCCGACCTCCCGCGTGTCTTCGACCGCTTCTACCGCGCCGACGCCTCCCGCTCCCGCGCCGAGGGCGGCGGCTCCGGCCTCGGATTGGCGATCGCGCGTGAGCTGGTGCGCCTGCACGGCGGCACGATCTCGGCGGGGAACCGGGAGGGCGGCGGTGCGGTGGTGCGGTTCACGCTGCCTTCACACTAAACTGAGAGTTCCACGTCTCGTCTGGAGGATCGAAAAATGAAAGTGAAAGTCGTGATTCATGAGGAGGCGGAAGGCGGCTACTGGGCCGAAGTTCCCGCCATTCCCGGCTGTGCAACTCAGGGAGAGACTTTCGAGGAGCTTCTTCAGAATCTCTATGAGGCAGTCGAAGGCTGCCTGTCTGTCGACGTCGATCGGCCATCCGATGAGGCTTCCGCCCGAGTCATCGAGATTGCCGTTTGAAAAAGATCTCCGGCGCCGTGCATGGGAATCAGTCTCTCAAGCCAGGACTGCTGCACCATCTGATGAGGCTTGCCGATATCCCCGACGACGAACTGTAGAGGGCTTCATCACTTCTTAACGACTCCCCCGTACGTTAAGAGCATGAGAAAACTGATACCCCTCCTCCTCCTCGCCAGCTCCCTTCTTGCCCAGCAGCCCAAGCGCGTCATCGTCCGCGCCGGCGGCGGGCAGGACGAGGATCGCACGCGCGACTGGCCGAAGCTGACGGCGCCGTCCGAGCCGACCGACGACGCGCGCGTCCGCGCCCTCGGCGCCTACCTCGACGCCCTCGTCGCCCGCGATCTCTTCTCCGGCACGGTGCTCCTGGCGCGCAACGGGAAGCCGCTGTTCTTCAAGTCGTACGGCATGGCCAACAAGGAGTGGAGCGTTCCGAACACCTACGATACGAAGTACAACCTCGGCTCCATCAACAAGTTCTTCACCGGCCTGGCGCTCAAGCAGCTCCGCGACGCCGGCAAGCTCGACTTCGACAAGACGCTGCGGACGTACCTGCCGGACTATCCGTCGCCCATCGCCGACCGCATCACCATCAAACAGATGATGGAGCATCGCTCCGGCCTCGGCGACTTCTTCGGGCCGGAGTACCAGGCGGCGCCGAAGAATCGCATCCGCACGCTTGCCGATTACCTGCCGTTCTTCGTCGACAAACCGCTGCTCTTCGAGCCGGGCGCGCAGCAGCGCTATTCGAACGCCGGCTACATCGTCCTCGGCCTGGTGATCGAGAAGCTCAGCGGGGTGAGCTACTACGACTACGTGCGCGAGCACATCTTCAAACCCGCGGGGATGACGTCGACCGACAGCTACACGCCCGACGACATCGTGCCGCGCCGCGCCACCGGCTACTCCGAGGGGCACTCCAACATCTACACCCTGCCGGGACGCGGCTCCTCGGCCGGCGGCGGATACTCCACGGGCGAGGATCTCCTGCGTCTGGTAATGACCCTGCCGAAGGACGGCCTCGGCATCGGCGGCGGCGCGCCGGGCATCAACGCGGCCGTGGAGAGCGGCGGCGACTGGCAGATCATCGTCCTGGCGAACTACAGCCCGCCGGCCGCCGAGGAAGTCGCGGCGAACGTGCGGAAGATGCTGGGACTTGAGTGACGTGGAGCGCCGCCGTCCTCGGCGGCTGGCCCGGCGGCGTCCCGCCGCCGGTCAACGGGCGCCGGGACGGCGCCCAGCCAGCCGGCGGGACGCCGGCGCTCCTTAAACTGCCGTCGTCGGCGCCGCTGCCGTCGCCAATCGCGCTCGAAGTCCCGCCGCCAGCGCGCGGCGGGATTTCCACAGCGCGAGGATCGCCGACGCGAGGAAAGCCACGCCGAGAAGCCAGACGATCGTCGACGACACGAGGACGACGGTGACGGCGTGCTCGCGGTCGGTGGAGAGCATCTCCTGGTCGAAAACGGATTGGCGCACGCCGGCGGGGATCTCGAATCGCGCGGGCAGGCCCTGGTAGTTGGCGTTGGCCTCTTCGGCTTTCCGCGCCGGCGCGTTGAACGCGTTGACCTTGTAACTGTCGGAGCGTGACATCTGATCCACCGTGCTGACGGGCATGATCTTCTTCTGACCGCCGACCATGACGATCAAGACCAGCAGGCCGGCGCCGACGATGGCCGTGGACACGAAGCCCTTGATCCACGTCCACTTCTCCTTCTTGAACTGCGGGATGAGCCAGGCGATGGTGAGGAACGCGTTCGCCAACGCGGCGAGGCCGGCGATCAGATCGAACGACGCCGCCGCTGCGGCGATCAGCGCCGCCATCACCAGCCGCTTCCGCAACGGAATCGTCAGCCAGGCGAGGAGGCGCTCCGTCCAGAGGAACAGCGCGAGGAAGATCAGCATCATCTCCGTCGATGGCCGCCAGAAGCGCGTCCGGGTGGAGAACGACTGCACGAGCGGGTACCACTGGCGCGGATAGTTGATGGTGGCGAAGAGCGAGGTCGCCGGCACGCTGAGCTGCGGGACGACCAGGCGTCCGACGCCGAATCCGAGGATGTGTTTGATGCCCTGCCGGTGCTGCACCAGCACCTGCTGCTTGCCCGCGGACAGCGGCACGGTCAGCTTGCCGTCGGGGCCCTTGGTCATCAGCAGCGGCTCGTTCTCGATGCTGGCGTACGTCGGCTCCGGCCGCAGCGGCAGCTTCACGTCCGAGGCGCCCTGGTTGTCGATGGCGAAGACGCTCTCGCCGAGCACGGCACCCTCGGCGGGGACGAAGAACGTATGCCGCGCGCCGGTGAGCGCGTAGCTGACGGTGTGCAGCACCTCGAGCTTCGTCTTCTTCCATTTCAGCGATTCGCCCTTGCCCAGAAGGAACGCTTGTGGCCCGCGGAACTGGATGGGGACGCCGGCTTCGGCGGCGCTGATGCGCCGGACCGCGCCGTCGATGACTGGGCGGACGATGGGATGGTTCTCGATGGTCAGGTACTGCAGGCTGGCGTCGACCGGCGGGACGAAAGTGTCGCCGGTAAGCTGGCCGGTGAGGACGAGGGTAGTGTCGCCGGGCGGGAGGTCGAAGCGGTACGCGCCGTCGACGATCTCGTACGGCGCGACGGCGTCGACCTGCTGCAGATGTTCGCCGGAGCGGAGGCGCACTTCAAACGGCCAGCGGCTGCGATTCGGATTGTGGACCTCGATTGCGTAGCGGAAACGGGTCTCGTCGGGGAGGAGGGTGATCAGGTAGTGCCCGGTGGCGGTGGGCGGGATGTTCTGCGCGCCGCCGGCGCTCTGGCGCACCAGTGAGTAGGCGTGCGTGCCGTCGCCGCCGCGGTCGCCGGCGACGAGCTCGCCGTCGCCGACCGAGGAGGCGATGGCCAGGACGTCGCGCGTCCCGCTCAGCTCGAGGCGATCGCTGCCCGGCGCCGCGACCTTGCACGTCGCGGTGAAGGAGTCGGCCAGCGGCGTGATGCGGAAGGCGTCGTCGCCGCGGCTGATCACCGCGCTGCCGCTGCAGCCCCAGATCACCAGGCCGCTGGCCGTCCCCAGCACCGGCGTGGCCACGCGCTTCCCGACGCTCTTGCCGGTGAAGGTGACGGTGAGGTTGCGCTCCTTGAAGGTGCCGGACAGCAGGAGCGTGTCGACCACGGTGATGCTCTCCGGGCGGTCGGGCGCGCGGAGGCGGTCGTACTCGGCGAGGGGGAGGGTGACGTGGGAGGCGGTGGCGGTCTGCTCCGGCTCGCTTTGGGCGAGAGCAAGTGGGCAGGCGGCGGCGATGAGGATCGCGGCGAGGATTCGCTTCATGGGGGCCTCCTTCTGAAGGAACGCCGCCGTCCCGGCGGCTGGCCCGTCGGCGTCTCGCCGCCGCGCAGGCGAGGACGCCTGCTGGCCAGCCGGCGGGACGCCAGCGTTCCACTGTGGCTTAGACACACCATTGTGACGAAAGAACCTTCGCCGCAGTGTCGTATCCTCTGCGGCCATGAAGAAAATCATGATCGCGCTGACCCTGGTCTGCGCCGTCGCGCAGGCCGACGACACCAATCCCTTCTTCACCGCCAGCAGCCTCCCGTATCAGGCGCCGCCCTTCGACAAGATCCAGGACAGCCACTTCCAGCCGGCCATCGAGGAGGGGATGAAGCAGGAGCTGGCGGAGATGAACGCCATCGCCGACAGCGAGGCGCCGCCCACCTTCGCCAACACCATCGAGGCCATGGAGCGCACCGGCGAGCTGCTGCGGCGCGTGCAGCGCGTCTTCGGCGGGCTGGCGCAGTCGAATACCAATCCGACCATCCAGAAGGTGCAGACGGAACTGGCGCCGAAGCAGGCCGCGCACCGCGATGCGATCAATCTCAATCCGAAACTCTTCGCGCGGGTGAAGGCGATTTACGACCAGCGCGAGGCGCTGAAGCTCGACGCCGAACAGAAGCAGCTCGTGGAGCGCACCTATCGCAACTTCGTCCGCTCCGGCGCGCTGCTGTCAGAGGCGGACAAGAACGCGCTGCGCGCGTTGAACAAAGAGCAGTCCACGCTCACCAACGACTTCCGCAAGAAGGTGCTCGCCGACACCAACGCCTCCGCCGTCGTCATCGACGACAAGGCGCTGCTCGACGGCCTGCCGGAGAGCGACATCGCCGCCGCGGCACAGAAGGCGAAGGACCGCGGGCTGGAAGGGAAGTGGGTGATCACGCTGCAGAACACCACGCAGCAGCCACCCGACACCTACATCAAGGACCGCGCGCTCCGCGAGCGGCTGTTCACCGCGTCGTCGCAGCGCGGCAACCACGGCGGCGAGAACGACGTGACGGCCATCGTCGCCCGCCTGGCGCAGCTCCGCGCGCAACGCGCCAAGCTCCTCGGATTCTCCAACTACGCCCAGTTCAATCTCGACGACGAGATGGCCAAGTCGCCCGAGACAGCGCTCAAGCTGATGACGGACATGGTCCCGGCGGCGACGGCAAAGGCGCGCGCCGAGGCGGCGCGAATGGAGAAGATCGCCGGCGCCAAGATCGCGCCGTGGGACTGGCAGTTCTACGCCGAGCAGTTGCGCCGCAGCGAGTACGACCTCGACGAGTCGCAGGTGCGGCCGTACTTCGAGCTCGATCGCGTGCTGCGCGACGGCGTCTTCTTCGCCGCCAACAAGCTGTATGGGCTGACGTTCAAGGAGCGGAAGGACATCCCCGTCTATCACCCCGACGTCCGCGTCTTCGAGGTCTTCGAGGCTGACGGCAAGCCGCTGGCGCTCTTCTACCTCGACGCCTTCTCACGCCCCAGCAAGAGCGGCGGCGCGTGGGCCAGCGGCTTCGTCGGCCAGAGCCATCTCTTCGGCACCAAGCCGGTGGTCACCAACAACGAGAACTTCACCAAGCCCGCGCCCGGGCAGCCGGCGCTGCTGACGTTCAGCGAAGCGACGACACTCTTCCACGAGTTCGGCCACGCGCTGCACAGCATGTTCTCCAACGTGCGCTATCCGAGCCTTTCCGGCAGCAGTGTGCCGCGCGACTTCGTCGAGTTCCCCTCGCAGTTCAACGAGCATTGGGCGCTTGAGCCGACGGTGTTCGCGAACTATGCGAAGCACTACAAGACCGGCGAGCCGATCCCCGCGGCGCTGGTGGAGAAGATCAAGAAGGCGGCGAAGTTCAATCAGGGCTTCTCCACGACGGAGTACCTCGCCGCGGCGCTGGTGGACATGGCGTGGCATACGCTGCCCGCGGACGCGGCGCCGAAGGAGGCCAACGCCTTCGAGCCCGAGGCGCTCAAGCGATTCCGCGTCGACGTCCCCGAGGTTCCGCCGCGGTACCACACGACGTACTTTTCGCACATCTGGGGCGGCGGCTACGCGGCCGGCTACTACGCCTACCTCTGGAGCGACGTGCTCGACGAGGACGCGTACGCCTGGTTCAAGGAGCACGGCGGCATGACCCGCGCGAACGGCCAACGCTTCCGCGACATGGTCCTCTCGCGCGGCGGCACCCAGGATCCCGCGGCGATGTACCGGGCGTTCCGCGGGCGGGATCCGAAGGTGGAGCCGCTGCTGGCCTCGCGCGGATTGATGTGACGGCGAAGCCGTCATCCTGAGTCGCGCAGACGACGAAGGATCTCAGGCTGCCTAACCTGAGATCCTTCCCCTTCGCTTCGCTCAGGGTCAGGATGACGGGCGTTTACCGCACCGTATCCAGCACGAACTCCGCGCGGCAGCCCTTGGTCACCCAGATGCCGCCGCTGTCATAGCCCCACGTCTGATTGCGGATGCAATCGTTGTCGCTGAGCTGGCGCGACAGCGTCACGCCGAAGGTCGTGTCGGCCGGGCAGAGGCTGCGGCGGCCGTCCTTCGACTCGCAGAGCACCGCGGGGCGCGAGGCGGCTGAGGTCATCGGGCTGTATCCCGACGTGCTCACCGTGAACTCCGCGCGGCAGCCGTTGGTGACCCAGATGCCGTTCTCGTCATAGCCCCAGTCGCGGCCGAGGGCGCAGGCGTGATCGCTGGTTCGCTTGGTCAGCCGCACGCCCATCGACGTGTCGACCGGGCAGCGTGTCTTGTTGCCGTTGCGCGACTCGCAAACCAACATCTGCGTGTTGCTCGGAGTCCGGTAGCGGTCGGTGACGGCCGTGCCCATGGCGAACTCGGCGCGGCAGCCCTGGTCGACCCAGATGCCGCGCTGGTTGATGCCCCACGACTTGCCGCGGATGCACGCGTTGTCGCTCAGTTGGCGGGTGAGCGTCACGCCGCCTTTGATGTCGGCGCGGCAGGTGTGGCGCCCGTTGTTGAGCGACTCGCAGACCACGAGCTTATCGGCGGCCACCGGCGTGCCGTACGCCATTCCGGCAACGGCGAACTCGGCACGGCAGCCGCGGTCGACCCACACCACGTTGTCGCGGAAGCCCCACGTCTTCCCCTCGACGCACGATGTATCGCTCAACTGTCTCGACAACGTCACTCGATTGAGCGAGTTGGTGCGGCACTCCACGTACTTCCCGTCCGAGGACTCGCAACGGACCGACATCTGCGCTTCGGCCGCGGCCGCCAGCAACAGAGCGGTTAAGGCAATGAATGTCTTTTTCATCGCTGTGTTCCTCCGGGGAGGAACAATGCGCGCGGCGAGCCAGAGACGGCGGGCTCAAGGGGTCAATCGCGTCGAAGCCTCACTGCGCGCGCAGCGACCGCGCCACCAGCCCAACCCCGCCCGCCAGCAGCACCAGCATGATGATGGTGTTGAAGAGGCTGGTCTGCTGGAAGTAGATGTCGAGGTGGGTGAGGATGCCGGCGAAGATGATCACCGCGCCGGCGATGGTCAGCAGCCATCCGGCGATCGAGCGGCCGTTGAAGAAGAGCAGGCCGATGCCGATGATCAGCGGGATGAGCGACAGGCCGAACGCGTTGTTCCCGCCCCAGCGCCAGAAGTTCGAGGTCACCGTAACCTGCGTGGTCAGCAGATACGCCCCGGCCACGGCCATGCAGAGGCCGAGGAGGAACTGCCCGATGCCGCCGGAAGTGCCGCCCGCGCCCTGGATTCGTCCGTTCGTCATGCGCTGATTCTAACGGTGCTACGCTTCGGCGATCCGGAGGAATCATCATGAAATCGGCGATCGTGCTCTCGCTGCTCCTTTCGGCAGCCATCTGCCTCGGCGACGACATCGCCGCCAATCAGGGGACGCTCTACAGCGGTATCTGGCAGTCGGGAACGGATGCCAACTACTACTCGGTGGATCTGACCCTGCAGCAGTTGAAAGACCTGGCCACCACGCGGCACGGGCAGAGTCTGCGCATCGTCGACATCGAGACCTACCTCAAGAACGGCGCGCGCCGCTGGGCGGCGGTGTGGCGCTCGGGAACGGACGCCAACTACTTCTCGGTGGCTTTGAGCGCGCAGCAATTCAAGGATCTGGCGACCCAGCGCCACGGTCAGAACCTGCGGCTGGTCGACATCGAGACCTATCTCGACGGCTCGCAGCGCGTCTGGGCGGGCGTGTGGCGCGGCGGATCCGACGCCGAGTACTACACGACCGACTTGACGCTCGATGAGCTGAAAACGCTGGCCACCGAGCGCCACGGCAAGAGTCTCCGCATCGTCGACCTCGAAACCTACGGATCAGGAGGTCAGCGCAGGTGGGCGGCGCTCTGGAGGTCGGGAACGGACGCGAACTACTTCTCCGTCGGCTTGAGCTCGGGCCAGTTCTCGGATCTGCTCGAAGAGCGCCACAAACAGAACCTCCGCATCGTCAGCATGACCAGCTACGTGGAGAGCGGCTCCCGCAAGTGGGCGGGCGTGTGGCGCAGCGGCACCTACGCGAACTGGGTCTCGCTCGGCCTCGACTCCGAATACTTCCTGGGGCTCGCAGTTCAGCGGCACGCCACGAGCCTGCGCATCGTCGGTCTCGACATCTATCCGACGTCATGCGACGACGGCTGTCTCAATCAGGCCGTGATGCCGAAGCAATACACACTCTCCGACGGCACGGTCCAGACAAACTCCGGCTACGACTACGGGATCACTCGAACGGCCACGCACTGTCCCGGTCTGCCGAATACCTGCGGGTCGCCGGGCGCCGGCGCGACGGTCGTCTATCACTGGCCCGTGGACATGTCCGGCGACCAGCGCGTTCTCCGCATCTCTGCCGTCACCGGAATCTCGGAGTTCCTGAAGCTCCCCTTCAAAGACCCGGACGTCAAACGGCGCGGCATCTGGCGGTACTCGAACAAGGGGTGGCATCACGCCGGCGATTACCAGCGCGACGACGTCGGCACCTTCAACATCGTCGCCAGCGCGGCGGGCCGGGTGATCCACATCGGATGGGACTCGTGGTCAGGCGGCACGATGGTCGTCAGCCACGACGTCGGGGGTGTGACGGACGCCTACCGCACCATCTACATGCACCTGCGCAACGGTGCGGTCAACGACTGCAAGCAGGCGTGGTCCATGACCGTCCCCACGCTCTCCGGCGACGCGCTCACGACATACAAGAACTTCCTGACCAGCACGGGATGCACGA
Source organism: Candidatus Gilichinskyi gelida (assembly GCA_038040385.1). Taxonomy (GTDB): domain Bacteria; phylum Acidobacteriota; class Thermoanaerobaculia; order Gp7-AA8; family Gp7-AA8; genus Gilichinskyi; species Gilichinskyi gelida. The sequence continues at coordinate 87,716 of JBBPII010000013.1, read as the reverse complement.
AGAACAACCCCAGCCCTGCCGAGCCGCAGTGGGGAACGAACGCGCAGGCCATCGACATGAGCCTTCTCGGCAAGCAGGTCAATGCGGGCGACTTTCTGGCGAAAGCCGGATCGACGGGACCGGGCGGCTGCGGCTGCATGTCCGGCGGGATGGGTCCGAACACTCATCTGCACATCTTCTGGGCACATCGCGATCTCACGAACAACGAGTGGTACTTCTTCGACCCGTACGGCATCTACGCCATGCCCGACTGCTATCCGGCGAACGTGACCGATACGATCACCACGTCGTGCGCGCGCTACCCGGTGGCGTGGAAGAACCGTAAACCGCAGTATCCGTGAGAGCGCCGGCGGCCGCGTTGGCTCCGCCTTTGCCAGAGACGGCCGCGGCAGTAGAGAGTTCCCAGGAGGGAAAATTGAATCGATCCAAGCAGTTAGCTTCGCCGCTCGCCCTTGCCTTGTCCTTCACCACGCTCCTCGGCGCGTCCGCGTTCGCGGACAATCGTCCCTCGCGTGAGACACGCGGCCGCGATCGGGTTCGCGCGCATGACCGCCGGTCCGACGACCGCAGCTTCGACCGAGGTCGTACAGAGGCGCGCAGCTTCGACCGAGGTCGCAGCAACAATGACCGCAGCTTCGACCGAAGCCAGCGCGATGCCCGTAGTCTCGACGCAAGCCGTAACAACAATCGCAACTTCGATCGCGGCCGAGGCAATGATCGAAACAACAACCGTAACAACGATCGGAGCTTCGATCGCGGCCGGAGCCGGAGCAGTGAAAGCTTCCGGAACAACGACTACCGCGGCGGCTCACAGCGCTACCGCTCCAACGACTACCGCGGAAACCGGCAGCCGTACTTCGCCCACGGGCGCGTCTCGCGTTACGAGCGCTTCGGCGGCGGCTACCGCGTGTGGCTGGGCGGCATGGCGTACCCGTTCTTCATCCCCGAGGCGCGCTTCCGGCTGTTCCCCCGATTCGCCGTCGGCATCGACATCCGCCTGGGTGGCTACTATAACCCCCGCGGTTACTACGACTACTACGACGGCTCCTCCTACACCTCGGGCGACGTGCGCGGGGTGGTGGAGAGCGTCGACCTTCGCCGCGGCAGATTGATCGTGCACGACGACGTCTCGAACGCGTTCGTGACGGTCGAGATGCGCGACTACGAGAGGCGGCTGGACGACGTGCGGCTCGGCGATTACATCGAGCTCTCAGGCGACTGGACGCGCACCGGCGTGTTCATCGCTTACCGGCTCGACTCGCTCGACCCGCAGGGCGGCTTCTACCGCTGACCAGTGGAGCGGCGGCCTTTTAGGCTGCCGCTCGGCTCACTTGGTTTTCTCCTTGGTGTTTTTGTTCTGTTCCCACGCCGCGAGCGCCTTCTCCACCGATGCCCGCAGGGTTGAATGGCTCGTGCGCGCGTCGCGGGTCGGCGGCGCGTCGGCGCCGTCGACGACGCCCATCAATCGCTGCAGCGCGCCTTCCAGCCATCGCAGTGTGTTCAGCGGCGGCTCCGGTCCTCCGAACCCACCCGGTCCGCCGACGATCACTCCTGTCGATTTCATCTTTTCGGCCTCCGCAAGGGCAGCGGCGATGCCCGCGCGCAGCTTCTCCACCTTCTTCGCCAGCGCGAACTGCGCGGCGAACTGCTCCGGCGTCATCTTGATTCGCGGATCGCGCGCCACGGTCAGCGGCTGCGTCAGGCGCTGCCCGTCGACAGTGAGCGCTACGGTGTACTTGCCCGGCGGCGCCCACACGCCGTCGCCCGCCCGCCGCCCGCCCGTCACGCCGGCCGGCGCCGCGTAGCGCAGCGGCCAGACGAAGCGGTGCATGCCGGCCGAGGTCTGCAGCGCCGACGGCGCGACGAACCACTCCGCGGCGGTGCGCAACCGCGCCGGGTCGGGGGCGGGGAGGGGATCCTTGCTGCTGTAGCTGCGGACGATGTCGCCCTTTTGATCGAGGATGTCGAGGGTGATCGTAGGGGCGCGCTGCAGCGCGCCCGCGGCTTCCGTCGCGGCGGGGGTACCGGGCGCGCTGCTGCGCGCCCCTACGGGCGGGGGTACAACGTAATCGATCATCGCCCCGAGGGGCGGATTCGGGGCCAGAGACTCGTCCTTCGGCCGCGGCGTGCCGACGAAGCCGGCGGGGCGCTCGCGATACGCGGTGGCGGGGGGGAACAAGAACGGCCGGCTGAAGCCGGCCGCTACACTTCGCAGCGGCGTGACGTTGTCCATGATCCAGAAGCCGCGGCCGTGCGTGGCGATGACCAGATCGTTCTCGTGCACGTCGATGTCGCGTACCGACGTCACCGGCAGATTCAGTTGCAGCGGCTGCCAGTGGTCGCCGTCATCGAAGGAGACGTACACCCCCTTCTCCGTGCCGGCGTAGAGCAGTCCCTTGCGCACGGGATCCTCGCGCACCACGTTGACGCAGGCGTTGATGCCGTCGGCGGCGAGCGTCCAGTTCTTGCCGCCGTCGTGCGTGCGGTAGACGTAGGCCTTGAAGTCGTCGAGACGGTGGCGGTCGACGGCGGCGTAGGCCGTCTCCGCGTCGTGATGGGAGGTGTCGATGATGCCGACCTTCGACCACGGCGTCAGCGCCGGCGGGGTGATGTTGGTCCAGTTCGCCCCTTCGTCGCGCGTGCGCCAGATCAAGCCGTCGTCGGTGCCGACCCAGATGTCGTGGTCGGCGAGCCGCGACGGAGCGATGGCGTAGACCACGCCCTGCCGCTGACCGGGCCGCGCCTTGTTCGCCGCGCTGAGCGGATCGAGGTTGGGCGGGTCGGGCGGGTTCTCGCGCGTCAGATCGGGACTGATCACGCTCCAGTGACTCCCGCCATCCTCAGTGCGAAACACGCGCTGATGTGAGAAGTAGAGGACCTTCGGATCGCGCCGCGAGAAGACCAGCGGCAGGGTCCACGTCGTCCGGTAATTGCCGGGGTGGGCGATGGTCGGGTCGATCGACTGCGTCTGCATCGTTCGCAGATCGAGCTTGTCGACGCGCCCGCCGTAGATGATCTGCGGGTCCTTTGGATCGGGGGCCAGGTTGTCGCTCTCGCCGCCGGCGGTGACCTCGCGGAACTCGCTCAGGGTGATGCCGTCGATGTTCGTGGTTCGGCTCGGCACGCCCGCGGCGCCCGAGTCCTGCTGCGATCCGTAGACCCAGTAGGGGAAGCGGTTGTCGGTGATGACGCGGTAGAACTGCGCGGTCGGCTGGTTGTACCAGGAGCTCCACGTCTGGCCGCCGTTGACGGAGACGAGCGTCCCCTGGTCGACGCCGAGGATGCGGCGCTGGGGATGCTGCGGATCGATCCAGAGCACGTGGTAGTCGTCGCCGCCCGGCGCGCCTTTGATGGGGACGAACGTTTTGCCGCCGTCGACGGAGCGGTAGAGATTCACGTTGCAGGAGTAGACGACGTCCGCGTTGTCCGGCTCGACGGTGATCTCGCCGAAGTACCAGCCGCGGCTCCAGATGCGCGCGTCGGCGCTGGTGCGGGTCCACGTCGCCCCCGCATCGTCCGACCGGTACATCCCCCCTTCACCCTCGGAATCGACGATGGCGTACACGCGCTGCGGCTGCGTGCGCGCCACGGCGACGCCGATCCGCCCCACTTTCTTCGGCAGTCCGTTGGTGAGCTGCGTCCAGTTGTCGCCGCCGTCGGTCGACTTGAACAGCCCGCTGCCGGGGCCGTTCGATGGCGGGTAGACGCTCCACGGCGTGCGGCGGGTTTGCCACATCGCGGCGTAGATGACGGTCGGGTTGCCGGGCTCGAATGCCAGATCGATCGCGCCGGTGTCGTCGTCCTTGCCGAGGATGCGCTGCCAGGTCTTGCCGCCGTCGTGCGAGCGGAAGACGCCGCGCTCCGCGTTGGGGCCGTATGGGTGGCCGAGCGCGGCGACGTACACAGTTCGCGGGTCTGTGGGATGGACGATGATCCGCGCGATCTGCTGCGAGTCGGCGAGGCCGATGTGGCCCCACGTCTTCCCGCCGTCGATGGACTTGTACATGCCGTCGCCCTGAGAGATGTCGGAGCGCATGTCCGATTCGCCGCTGCCGACGTAGATGACTTTCGGATTCGACGGCGCCAGCGCCAGGGCGCCGATCGAGCCGATGGGCTGCGAGTCGAAGATCGGCTGCCAGGTCCGCCCGGCGTCGGTGGTCTCCCACACCCCGCCGTTCACGCTGCCGAAGTAGAAGTGCTCCGGCTCGCCCGGCACGCCGCTGACGGCGAGCACCCGCCCGGCGCGGAAGGGGCCGATCATGCGCCACCGCAGGTCTTGAAAGAGGGAGGGGTCGACGGCGGCATCGAGTGACGCGGCACACGAAAGCAGAGCGATGACAAGCAGACGGCGCAGGACCATGAGCACCTCCGAGCGCGGAGATGATAGATGTTCAGGAGGGAATTGGCATTGCCGGAGGGGCCATGGCCGTCAAGACCACCTACACACACGCTCGGGCGAACTTAAAAGCCCTTCTCGAGGAAGCTGCCGACTCTCGTGAGCCGATCATCATTCATCGCCGCGGAGCGGAAGACGTCGCGATCATCGTGGCGGAAGAACTTCGCAGCCTGATGGAGACTGTTTATCTTCTCAGATCGCCGAAGAACGCGGAGCGCCTCGTTCGAGCGCTGGAGCGAGCGACTTCGAAGAGTCGGCGCCCCGAATCGGTTGCCAAACTTCGGCGCGAGCTCGGTCTGGACGAAGAGTAAGCGATGGTGTTTACGCGAAAGGTCGCGGAAGCGCTGCGATCCGCTTCGACGACTGTGAGCGAGGTGATCGCCAGTCGTCGCCGAAGCGGATCGGGTGGAGGAGGCGGCTACGGCTTCGGATCGATGGTCGCCGTGAGAACCACGATCAGCGCCTTGTCGCGCATGGTGGTCGTGCCGATCACCACCTTCTCCTTGTCGCGCAGCGACACCGACGTCTCGAAGCCCACCGACTCGTACTGGACGTTGTTGCCGATCGACACCGGTACGCGCATGGCGAAGTTGAAGTTCGACAGCTCGACCGACGGGCGGTCGCCGGCGGTGAAGCGGACGTCGCGCGCGCGATAGCTGTAGAAGATCGGGCGCTCCTCATTGGCCGTCATGCCGAGGAGCGTCGGCTCGGCGACACCGGAGCCGGTGACGTTGTCGCCGGCCTTGGTGCGCTGCACCGCCGCGGTCATCAGGCCGTAGTGCGAGTAGCGCAACGTGGTCTGTAGTTGCTTGACTACCGGCGCCAGCTCGTCGGGCAGCGGCGCGCCGGGCATCGGCGACTTACCGGCGATGAGCACCCAGACTTTCAGTTCGGCGTCGGGCGAGATTTCGACTGGCCGGTCGAGCCGCTTGATGGCGTCTTCGATGGCCGCGACGTTCTCCGGGAAGTCGCGCACGGTGATGGTCTTCAGCTCCGTGCTGGTGCTGAGATCAGAGCCCTTGAAGCCGCTGCCGAGCAGCTTGACCGACTGCGCCACGATGCGCGGGTCGCGGTTCTTGACCTCGAAGACCTTGTTCTTGAACTCCCGGGTGGTGTTGTACTCCGGCTCCACTTTCTTTTCCTGGGCGAAGGCGGCGGTGGTGACGAGCAGCATTGCGATGAACAGGCGTTTCACGATTCCTCCTAGTTGGTGATCCAGATGATGCGGACGTCCGGATCGGCGGTTTGAAGCTCGATGCGGGCGACTTGGGGTGGAGTGCGGGCGTCCCGCCCGCTCCGGCGGCGCGTCCCGCGCCGCTGCGGTTTCTCCGGTTGTTTCGAAGCCATGATGCCGACGGCCGGGACGGCCGTCGGATGCGGGCGGGACGCCCGCACTCCTGGGGGTGGCGCAACAGCGGGCGGCGTCTGCACGAAGACGATCACTGAGAGAAGCGCCATCATTACCGACACGTAGGCGAACCGCCACGCAACCGGCGCGCGCCTCGGCGTCTCGATCTTCGCCATCACTTGCGCGCGGATGGCGGCGAAATCGGCATCGTGGAGCGGCAGCGGTCCTCTCATGACAACCATCTCCTCAATTTCTCGCGCGCTTTGCTCACTTGCACGCGGACGGTGGCCGGGGAGTTCCCGAGAATCGCGGCAACCTCCTCGGTCGAGAGCTGTTCGACGTCGCGAAGGATGACGGCCAGCCGCTCCTTCGGCGGCAGGCTGTCGATGGCGCGGGCGAGGTCGATGCGCAGAGCGGTGTGCGCCGGCACGGTCTGCTCCAGGAGGCCGAAGAACGTGCGCCGCCGGCGGCGCTTGTCGAGATCGCGGCACACGTTGACGGCGATCCGATAGAGCCAGCCGGTGAAGTCCTGCGCTTCGTCGTACTTGCCGAGATGGCGGAAGAGGCGGAGGAACGTCTCCTGGAGCGCTTCCCTCACCTCCTCGGCGTCGCCGAGGATTCGCCAGGCCAGAGTTGCGACGCGTCGTTCAGTTGCGATCATGACGTTCTCGAAAGCTCGGTGGTCGCCCGCCTTAGCCGCCCGGATGTTCGCGAGTAGGAGGTCATCCATCAGAAGGGCTTGGCGATCATCAATCACTACTCGCGTTGTGGGAAGATCGTTTACTCTCTACCTGTCATCCCGAGCGTTAGCGAGGGATCGGTGTGGGCGGGCGGTGCCCAAAGTGATGTTCCGTGCGCCCCCCGCCCACACCGATCCCTCGCTACGCTCGGGATGACATCTCTTATGCTCACGACCGTCGCGCTCAGCGCGTTCTTCGCGATCGCCGACTTCTCAGTCGGTACGGCAACCGCGGTGCCGGGTCAGAAGACCTCCGGAACGATCGAAGTCCCCGCTGGATCCGACGCCGCATTGAGCATTCCGGTGGTGGTGGTGAATGGCGCGAAACCGGGCCCGGTGTTGGCGCTGGTGTCCGGCGCGCACGGCACGGAGTACGCGTCGATCATCGCGCTGGAGAAAGTCATCGCGCGGCTCGATCCGGCGGCGCTGTCGGGCACGGTCATCATCGTCCCGCTGGTCAACGTCCGCTCGTTCGAACAGAAGATCGCGCACGTCAATCCGGTCGACAACAAGAGCATGAACCGCTTCTACCCCGGCCGGATGGACGGCACGCAGACCGAGCGCGCGTCGTATCTGATCACCAAGCAGGTGGTCGAGCGCTGCGACCACCTCATCGACCTCCACGGCGGCGACATCGACGAGAGCCTGCGCCCATACAGTTACTGGACTGTCAGCGGCAACGCGCAGCAGGACGCGATTTCAAAAGAGATGGTGCTGGCCTTCGGCCTCGACCACATCATCATCTCCACCGAGCGCCCGAAGGACCCGGCCGCGTCGCGGTACCTCGAGAACACCGCGACCACGCGCGGCAAGCCGTCGATCACCGTCGAGGCGGGGCACGCGGGGACGGTGGAGACCGACGACGTCGAGGCGCTGGCAAACGGCTGCTTCAACGTCATGCGATTCCTGAAGATGCTCCCCGGCGCGGTGACGCCGGTGGCCAACCCGGTGTGGATCGAGAAGGTCGAGTCGGTGACCAGCGATCAGACCGGCATCTTCTACCCACTGGTCAAGCGCGGCACGACCGTCGCGCAGGGGATGAAGATCGGCTACCTCACCGACTACGTCGGCAAGACCATTCTCGAGGTGCGCGCGCCCGCGGCCGGCATCGTGACGTTCATCCGCGCCGTGCCGTCGATGACCAAGGGCGAGACGATCGCCGTAATCGGGGTGGTCAAGATTTATCCTTGACGCCGCAGGCGTCAAGGATCTGGCGCCCATTCGCACTGCGCACATGGGCGCCAGATCCTTGCGCTCGCGCAAGGATAAAAGTGAAATGCGCGACCTGGACCTCGGCGACGGCATCATCGTTCCGGCGCCGCTGCTCCGCGCCGAGACCTCGCGCAGCGGCGGGCCGGGCGGGCAGAACGTGAACAAGGTGGAGTCGCGCGTGACGATCGTCGTCGACGTCGACGCCCTCCCGCTGCCCGACGACCGCAAGCAGCGCATCCGCGAGCGCCTGGCCGGCCGCATCAATCGCGACGGCGTTCTGCGCGTCACCTCGCAGGCCGAGCGGAGCCAGCTCGCCAACCGCGATCGCGCCCTGGCGCGCATGGAGGAGCTGCTGCGCGAGGCGATCGCCGAGGAGAAGCCGCGCAAAAGGACGCGCGCAACGAAAGCCTCGAAGCAGCGGCGACTGGAGGAGAAGAAGCGGCGGGCGAAAATAAAGACCCTTCGCACGCGGCTTGACTGACGGCCTCGCGGGCCGCTCGTCGTATTGCAATCACATAAGCTCGGGTGTAGGTTCTCGACAAGCCCAACGATCGTATTCCCTGCGCCGGATGCCATTCGGGCGAGCGAGAGTGTCTATCGACCGATGATGTCAGCCCGCCATGACGTTGCCTCCGTGATCGCCGCCGTTCTCTGCGTCTGCATATGCCGCGGCGTCGTCGATGCTCAGGAAGTGAAGTGCGAGCCCTTGATGGCGCTGGAGGGGAGCAAGACTGGCTATCAGAAACGAAGCAACCGCTGCGAAGGCCTTTATGTGTCCAACGTCAGCGGCCGCAGTCTAGCCGCGATTTCGTTTACGCTCGGGAGTGTCCGGTACGAGCTGAGGGCCTCGACCCATCTCCAGGTTTCGGCACCTGGCCAACAATCGGCCGTCAACGTTCGCGCCGTCGCCATCCCGCCAAAGACCTACTATCGAATGGACGCGCTTCTTTCGCCTGGTTCCACGATGTCCTGGCCTGTCTCGGACGTTCTTTTGCCCGAGAGTCTGGGGGACAGTCGGATCGGTGTATTCGGTTGGAAAGGGAGCGAGGAGAGCAAAACGCTGATTCCTCTGCGAGTGGTGGCGAATGGAGTGCCGACCAAATCCGCGAGTCCTCTGCTCACCGTTCAAGCCAACTTCGATGCTCAACAGCTCAAGTGGCGGTGGGCTCCGGCGCACGAGAAGCAGTGCGGAACCTTCGGCGCCTGGCAGGATGCCATCTCCCAGCCGGTGACTGCGAGCTGGCCCGTGAGGATCGACCTTTCGGCGCTTCCCACAGGCAGGCATTGCGTGGAGACTGCGGCGCAGTCGGGAAACAGCACAGCGTGGGCCATTCTGAAGCTGCGAGTCGAGATCATGGCCCGATGACCGGCAAACTTCGCGAATTGCTCGAAGCGCGGAGAGAGGAGCGGATCGAACGGACGGCGCGCAGACTCCTCGAAGGCGAGGACGTGCAGGAGCTCCTTCCTGAGCTTCAACAGATCGATGCGTACTCGCGACTTCTGGCCACAACGGGACCCAAACATAGGGAGCGCAAGTGGGTCTGGCCAGCGGTCGTCGTGTTGGTGTGCGTGACGGTGGCGGGAATCCTATGGAGCCTCAAGGTCCCTCGCACAAACATCTCGATGATGGTGGACAGCGACAGCCTGGCCGCCACTCTGCGGAGCCCATGGCGTGCCGAAAATGTCTTTCATTCGTCGCTGATGCACGTCGAAAGAGTGTCCACCATCAACGCACCGAATCTCGGATTGGCAATCGAGCAGCACGCCGGGGATGCCTGGTTCGAGTTGAAGGGCGGCGATATCGGGCTGGAGATGGTGGAGATCGAGAGGAACGCGTCGGTGGAGATCCATACCGATCAGGATGAAATCGACTTGTTTGCCAGCCGTGCGCGGTTGCGCGGCAGGATCACAGTCACCGGCAAAGTCACCGTGAAGGCGGGGCCGAGAGTCGGCGAGACGACCGTCGACGGGTCCCACGACATCAGCGTCCCGGAAACGATCGAGTTCTCGGTCGACGTGCCGCAGAGCATTCCAGCGCGGTTGAGCGTGCACTCGCCGGGTGCATGGTCGCTTGGCCATCTGGAGGTAACGCAGCTCGGTTTTTCGCACGAGGAGTTGCAGGGAGCCGGCGAACGATCGGTCACCTCGGGTATCAAGGGAGGAACGGTTCGTTTCGACGATAGCTCGCGGCCGGTGATGGAGCTGCGGGAAGGAGATTTCATCCGGGCCCGGCTGACGGAATCGTCGGTTCTCACCGCCCGCGGCGCGAATGGCGTCATTCACGCAACCGTGAACGGCATCGTCTCCGGAATCGGGGTCGGAAACGCCAAGCGTGCCGCGAATCTCGCCCCGACCTATCTGGAGTATCTCTACAACAAGAAATCGCTCGGCCTGTTTTGGGGCGCCATCGTCTTTCTCTGGGGGGTCATATGGGGTCTTCGCAATGCCGTGCTGCGGTAGTCAGGGCAGCGGTCTCGCTGTCGATCGTCGCCGCCGCTGTCGCTCCGCTGTTCGCCCAGGAGCTCTGGAGGCTGGAAGGCATCATCCGCCAGATCAGCGTCGCCGACGGGCGGCTTGTTATCGAGACCGACAACGGCGAGATCCTCACCGTGCGCGGGACGACGTCGACGCCGGTCGTCTACAAAGGCGCCACCTACCGCTTCGCCAATCTCGAAGTCGGCGACCGCGTAAGCGTCGACCCGGAGAGCGGCACCGCCACCGGCGGCGGCGAGATCCGCGTGCGCTCGATTCAAGTGACGGTGAATTCGCAGGAGGCCAGCGGCACGGCGTCGCCGCGGGTAAGGCGGCCGGCGCTCGCGCCGCCGCCCGCCACCACGAAAACGCAGCCGACGACGTCAGTCCCCGATCTGAAAACGCTGCAGCTGACAGGGCGGCAGATGGCGGATCGTCTCCGCTCGAATGTCGTTCGGATCGAAGCGCAGGGACAAGAAACGGAGAATGGCTTCGGCTTCATCGTGGGCGAGCGGGGGGGTGTTTTGTACGTCGTCACGGCGTATCACGTCGTTTCGAATCCCCAGAACGTCGGCGATGACGCGTCGATGACTGTGAAGGTGGAGTTCTACGATCACCAGGGGGAGATGTTCGCCGCCAAACTCCTCGGCACGAAAGACGTCAACTACGACTTGGCCGTACTCACGGTGCCCATCCCGCCGGGATTCGCGTACACGAAGGCGTGTGTCGCGCGGAAGGAACAGCAGAATCTACTGACCGAGGTCTGGATCGTGGGGAGATCGCGGCTCTGGAGACCGAACGCCGGCGCCGGTCACGTCTCGAGCGACGTGCCGGAGAACGGGCATTTCAAGGTGGAGGGTTTGCCGGTCAAGCCCGGATCGTCGGGCGGGCCGGTGATCGCCTCGACCGGAATCATCGGGATGGTTCTGAAAGACTCTGAGGAGGATGCGACGGTGCTCAGCATCGACATCATCCAGGCGGCGGTTCAGCGATGGAACCATCCATGGAAGCTCGAAGCCACGAGCGCTCCGCAGCCTTCGGCTGCGAGCCCGCTGTACGACGGTTCCTCCGAGAGCTACTACCAGGACAAGGTCGCCGAGCTGCATACGAGCGCCGGGGAGATCGACATTCGCTTCTTCCCCGATGTGGCGCCGAACCATGTGAAGAACTTCATCGATCTCTCGAAGAAGGGCTTCTACAACGGCACGAAGTTCCACCGCGTCATGCCCGGCTTCATGATCCAAGGGGGCGATCCGAACACCGTCTCGGGCAGCCCCGCCACCTGGGGGACCGGCGGTTCCGGAAAGAACGTCAATGCGGAGTTCAACAGCGTGAAGCACAAGCGCGGCGTCGTTTCGATGGCGCGGTCGAACAACCCCGACAGCGCGTCGTCGCAGTTCTTCATCATGGTCGCCGACTATCCGTCCCTCGATAACCAGTACTCCGTCTTCGGACAGGTGACCAAGGGGATGGACGTTGCCGACAAGATCGTGAACGCGCGGACCGGCGCACAGGATCGCCCGATCGAGCCGACGACGATCGAGAGAATCGTGATTCGCGAGGCGAAAGCGGACGAGAAAGGGCCGGCGCCCAGGTAAACGCCCTCATCCGCCGCTTCGCGCCCTTCTTCGCTCATGCGGGAGAAGGAGAAACCGGCGCATCCGGCAGCCAGCAACTCACCGTCGTCCCCCCGCCCTCCCGCTTCGCAATCCGAAGCTGCCCGCCGTGCGCGTCGACGATCTCGTTGCAGAGCGGCAGTCCCAATCCGGAGCCGCCGGCCTTGGTGGACCAGAACGGCAGGAGGGCGCGGGTGATGGTCTCGTCGCTCATGCCTTCGCCGCGGTCGCTGACCACCAGAAGGCTGCCGCCGGCCCGGCGCTGCACGTCGACCAACGTGTCGTCGCTCCCGGCCTCGGCGGCGTTCTTCACCAGATTGATGATGAGCTGCTCGATCTGGGCGCGATCAACCGTACCTCCGTGGGAGGGCGGCGGGTGGGCGATCTCGAACGGCACGATGTGCTGGACAGCCTGCAGGACGTCGATCCACCGCACCGGCGCCGGACGCGGCTTCGGCAGCCGTGCGAAGGCCGCGTAGCCGTCGAGGAAGCGCTGCAGGTAATCGAGGCGCTCCTCGACGGCGGCGTTTATCTCGTCCATCCGATGCCATTGTTCCTCGCGGTGGCGGATGACGCGCGCCGAGTGGAACAGCGACCGGATCGGCGCCAGCGAGTTGTTCAGCTCGTGGTTGAGCACGCGGATGGCGCGCTTCCACACCTCCACTTCCTGGCGCCGCAACTCGGGGGTGAGGCGGTTGGCGATCCAGAGCAGATGTGGATTGCCGTTGAGGTAGAACGTCCGGCGCGACAGGTGATACGACTCGCTCCCGGTGGTGAAGAGGGTGTCGCGGTCGCCGGCGAAGGCCTCGCGGATGGCCGGCGCGGTGCCGAGGATCTCGTCGAGGCGGCGTCCCTCCAGACGCTCGCCCGGAGTGAAGAGGTCGCGCGCGGCGCGATTGGCGTACACCACGCGGCCGGACTCCACCGTGAGGACGACCGCCAGCGGCGTGGCCTGCAGAACGGTCTCGAAGAGCAGCTCCCGCTGCAAGGCCTCGTTGCGGTGCGCGCGCAGGACGTTTCCGATGTCGTTGTACATGGCCACGAGGTCGGTGATCTCGTCGTCGCCGGTGACGCGGAGGCGCAGGCTGAAGTCGCCGTCGGCGAAGCCGCGCACGCCGTCGGTGAGTGCGCCGAGGTTCGCGCGCATGCGGCGCAGCGGGAAGCGCAGAAGCAGCCAGGTGAGCGGCAGCGCGACGGCCAGCGTGACGGCGGCGATGACCAGCGGGCGCGTTGTGAAGTTCGCGGCGAGGGCCGCAGTCCCGGCGAGCGCGAGGACGTCGACGGCGACGAGAAGAGCAATTGCGCGGCTGAGCCGGCGGCGCTGCGGGGCGATCATTCCTTCGGCCGGCGTTCGAGAACGATGCCGAGGCGCTCCATCTTCCGGTAGAGCGCCTGGCGCGAAACGCCGAGCGACTTGGCCACGCTGGAGACGCTGCCGCCGAAACGGCGCAGGAGCGCTTCGATCTCTTCTTTTTCACCGGACACGGGGACGCTTGGCTGGCCCTCGCCGGATGCGAATCCGAGGTCCGCGGGGGTGATTGTGTCGCCGGACGCGGTGACCACGCCGCGCTGGATGCGGTTCTCGAGCTCGCGCACGTTGCCCGGCCAGTCGTAGGCCAACAGCGCTTCGCCGGCCGCGTCGGCGAGACGCAGCGGGCGCCCGGATGACCGGCGCGCCGCCGCCAGAAACGCCTCGGCCAGCGGAAGGATGTCGTCGCGGCGGTCGCGCAGCGCCGGCACGCCGATGTCGATGACGTTGAGGCGGAACAGCAGGTCCTGGCGGAACGTGCCGCGGCGGACCGCCTCGGGCAGATCGGCGTTGGTGGCGCAGAGCAGGCGGACGTCGACGCGCCGCGTCTCGCTCGAGCCGAGGCGCTCGAACTCCCCTTTCTGCAGCACGCGGAGGATCTTCGCCTGTCCGGCGGGGGAGAGGTTGCCGATCTCGTCGAGGAACAGCGTGCCGCCGTTCGCGGACTCGAACCTCCCGATGCGCAGGCGCGTCGATCCGGTGAACGCGCCCACCTCGGCGCCGAACAACTCGCTCTCCAGCAATTGATCGGGGAGCGCGCCGGCGTTGACCTTCACGAAGGGCATCTTGCGGCGTCCGGAGTTGGCCTGGACGATCTCGGCGATTTTTTCTTTCCCCGCGCCGTTCGGACCGCAGATGAGGACGGGGACGTCGGCGGCGGCGACCTGCAGCGCCAGGGTGACGACGCGGTGCATGGCCGCGCTCTGGTAGACGATCCCGCGCAGGTCGAACGAGCGCGCCAGCGCGGAGTGCGAGCTGCGCCGTTCGCGGTCGCCGCGCCGCGAGGCGAGGAGTGACGTGACGATGGCCAGCAGCTTCTCGTCGTCCCACGGCTTGGCGAGGTAGTCGGTGGCTCCTTCTTTCACCATCTGCACCGCCGTCTCCAGCGAGGTCCACGCGGTGAGCAGCACTACGGGGATGCCGGCGTCCATCTGCCGGAGGCGGCGGAAGAGCGTCATCCCTTCGCCGCCCGCGGTGGCGCCGGGGGTGAAGTTCATGTCCTGCACGACGACGTCGACGTCGCCGCGGCCGACCGCGCTGATCGCGTCGTCGGCATCGGCGACCACCTCGGCGTCGATGCCATGGATGTCGAACAGCAGCACCAGAGCGCGAGCCACGGCCGGCTGGTCCTCGACGATGAGGACCGTACCGGCCGGGGCCCGACGCCCACTCATATGCTGCGTGTGGCCACCACCGGAGAGACGGCTGCGGCGCGCGTCGCCGGCGCCAGCGTGGCGAAGATGCCTTGGGCCCATAACAGGACGACGCCGCCGGCGACGAAGCGCCAGTCGAGCTTCACGCCGCCGGTGTTCGTCACCAGGACGTAGTTCAACCCGTAGGCGAGGGCGAGGCCCAGAATCACTCCGGAATTCGTAATGATCCAATTCTCCAGCAGAAAGTGACGGAGGATGGCCTGTTTTGTTGCACCGAGGGCCCGGCGCGTGCCGATCTGCTTGCGGCGCTCGGTGACGCTGAACGAGGTGACGCCGACGATTCCCAGCCCGGTGACGATGATGAGAAGGACGATCACCGCGGTCATGGCGCCGATGACGATGCGCGACTCGGTGAAGTAGCGGTCCTTGATCTCGCTCACCGTTTTCAGGTCGAAATTGCGGCCGTCATTGACCACCAGCAGCCGCTTTTCGATCATCGGGATGACCTGCTTCATCTTCCCAGGCTCGACGCGCACCAGGAAGTTCGCGCCGCCGCGCGAGACGACGCCGGCGGCGAAGTACGTGTACTCGTGGATCGGCCAGCCGTACGGGTTGTAGAACGGATCGAAGACGCCGACGATGTTGTCGACGCTGTTGTCGCGCTCGATCAACTGCCGTCCCACCGCGCTCTGTCCCTTGAAGACCAGCTTCTCCAGCTCTCGCGAAATGATGATGGCGCTGGTGGTGGCGTTCGGATCGAGGTCGATGTCGCTGTCGCGAAGATTGCGGCCGGAGACCATGCGGACGCCGAGGGTGTCGGTGATCCCCGGCGAGGAGGTGTACATCTGCATGCGATAGAGCGTGCCGTCGCCGCCCCCGGCTTTCACCTCGCCCGAGCTGCCGCCGCCCTGCCAGGGGAGGAAGCTCGTATTCGCCGCGCCGCGGACGCCGGGGATGGCGGCGAGGGCGCGGACGTCGGACTGCGTGGTGGTGATGCGGAAGGAGCGCTCGTTGAACGCCTCGGCGAAGGGGCGGCTGCGAACCCAGAGCAGGTTCTCGTCGTCGAAGCCGGATTGCTTCTGCATCTTCACCCGTTCGGCGGCGATCATGTTGATGGCGTTGGTGATGACGGCGAGGGTGATGGCGATCTGCAGAACGATGAGCAGAACGCGCACTTTGTTGCGGGTCAGGGCGCGAACGATCGGTCCGAATTCCATGGTCGGCTCCTTCTCACACTTTTAGCTGCACGGCCGGCTGCATCGCGCAGATACGCCACGCCGGATAGAGGCCGGCGATGAGACCGGCGACGAGGGAGAGGAAGATCGCAGCGAGGATCATCTCCGCGTCGAGGGAGATGACGGTCGTCGCGGTGATCAGCTTGCCGATGAACTTCAGAACGCCGAGCGACAGCAGCATGCCGATGACGCCGCCGGCGATGCCGACGATCTCGCACTCGATGATGTGCTGCATGAAGATGTCGGCGCGCGTGGCGCCGAGGGCCCGGCGGACCGAGACCTCCGGCGCGCGCGCCAGGAACTTCCCGAGCAGCAAGCCGGTCAGGTTCAGGGCGCAGATGACCAGAAAGAGGAGGGACATCGCGGCCATGGCGTTCATCGCCGGGCGGACCACGCCGAACTCCCGCATGATCGTCAGCAGCGAGGTCACCTGGTTGTTGAGCGGCCGCGGGAAGCGTCCCCTGGTCTTTTCCTGGCGGACGTAGTTGTCGACGAACTGCTGGTACGCCGCCTGGTCCGCGGGCGAGCGGAGCTCGACCCAGAACTGCACCCAGTCGATGTCGGATGCCAGGAAGTCGTCGAAGGTCGTGCCGGTCGGCGGCTTCCAGCCGTCGCTGTTGCCGAAGGTGCGGATCTGCATCGGCCGCGTGAGACTGAACGGGATGAAGATCGCCTCCGGCTCCTCGACGTAGTTCTGCGTCAGGTCGTACATCTTGATGAACGGGCGCCACCGGGCCAGGACGCCGACCACGGTGAAGTCGCGGTCGCCGAGCCGAAGGCGCTTGCCGACGCTGTTGGCGCCGCCGAAGAGCTTCTCGTTGGTGGCTTGATTGATGACGGCGACCTGCTCCCCCTTGGCGTCGGCGCGGCGGTCCCACCCGTGTCCGTACTGGAACGGCGCGTCGAACATGGGGAAGAAGTCGCCGAAGACCAGGCGCACCCGCTCGGTGTACGGGCGGCTGATGCGACGGTCGGGATAGACGACCATCGAGGACTGGAATTGCGCGCTCTGCCGGACGGGGAGATTGGAGCGCATCAGTTCCATGGCGTCGCGGTAGGTGATCTGCGTCGGGAGGTGGTGCGGGTTGGTCCCGCCGCCGGCGTCGGGATAGGCCTGCGCCGGATCCCAGTTGTCCATGCGGACGTAGAAGATCTTGCTGCTCTTTCCCGGCAGCGGGTCGCGGGCGAACATGTGGCGGACGGTGGTGAAGGTGGTCGAAGCGCAGATGCCAAGGGCGATGCCGGCGACGATGATCGCGGCGAGCAGCGGGTTGCGCTTCAGGTTCCTGGTGGCGACGCGAGTGTTGTAGGCGAGCACGGCATCCTCACTTTCCGGCGGCGGCGGTCTCGATCAGCGCCGGCGGGCGCTCGACGTCGACGACCTTGCCGTCGAGCAGGTGGATCTCGCGCGTGGCGCGCGCGGCGCATTCGGGCGAGTGCGTCACCATCACGATGGTGGTCCCCTGCCGGTTGATGTCGTCGAGCAGGTCCATGATCTCCCGCGCCATCACGGAGTCGAGGTTGCCGGTCGGCTCGTCGGCCAGGATCAGCTTCGGCTCGGCGGCCAGGACGCGGGCGATGGCCACGCGCTGCTGCTGCCCGCCCGAAAGCTGCGAGGGGAGGTGATGGGCGCGCGACGAGAGGCCGACCAGCTCCACGGCCTTTTCGATGCGCCGTTTGCGCTCCGCCGCGGGGAGCCCGCGATAGCGCAGCGGAACGTCGACGTTGTCGAAGACGTCGAGGTCGGGGATGAGGTTGAAGCTCTGAAAGATGAAGCCGATGTTGCGGTTCCGGATGTGCGACATGTCGCGGTCGCTCAGGCGGCTGACGTCGCCGCCGTCCAGCCGGTAGGAGCCGCCGTCGAAGACGTCGAGCAGCCCGGCGATGTTGAGGAAGGTGGTCTTCCCCGAGCCCGACGGCCCCATCACCGCCACGAACTCGCCGTCACCGACGGTCAGCGATAGCCCTTCCAGCGCATGGGTCTCCACCAGATCCGTGCGGTACACCTTCTTGATGTCGTTCATCTGCAGCATTCACAATCTCCTCGAGTCTCTCGTAGGGGCGTGCAGCAGCACGCCCGACACTCCGGTTAATGAAGAATCACTGACCGCGCGTTGCCGAACGAGGAGGTGTCGGATACGACGATCCGCTCGCCCTCGCGAAGCCCGCTGATGACTTCCACTTCCGACACGCTCGCCGCGCCGACCACCACCGCGCGCCGCTCGGCGGTCTTGCCGTCGACGGCGTACGCGCTCCGCCCGCCGCCGCTCTCCAGCCACGCGCCGCGCGGCACCTTGAGGACGTTGTGCTTCGACTCGAAGACCAGCCGCGTGGTGAGACGCTGGTTCTGCTTCATCCCCGCCGGCCACCCCTTGTCCGGCACCGCCCGCGCCGTGACCTGGTTGCCGACCACTTCCGGCGAGATGCCGGTGATGTGTCCCGACTGCTCGTCGGCGCCGTAGGTGATGGTGACCGGCGTCCCGATGACGGTGTCGCTCGCGTACTCCTCGGGGATGGTCAGCTCCAGCTCGAGCGACGAGAGGTTGACGATGTTCAGGATCGGCTGGTTGGTGGTGACCGAGTCGCGGTCGTTGACGGCGAGCGAGGCGATCATGCCGTCGAACGGGGCCCGGATGGTCAGGCTCTCGGATCGCTTCTGCAGCTCAACAGTGGCGGACTGCTGCCGCCCGGCCTGCAGCACGCGGGCGCGGACGTCGAAGTCGCCAGACTCGTGGCTGAGCGTGATCTCGCGCGAGGCCTGCGCCAGTTCGCCTTCGGCGATGTGGACGTCGTCCTGCGCCTTCTCGTAGTCGCCGCCGTTGAGCAGCCCTTCGCGGTGCAGCGTCTCGGCACGCTTGAGCGCGCGGCGCGCCGCCTCCAGCCGCGTCCGCGCCAGCTCGGCCTGCTGCCGCAGCCGCGCGTCGGCCTGGCGGCTGACGATCTTCTGCCTCTCGACCTCCGACTGCAGCGTCAGCAACTGCGCCTTCGCCTGTTCCAGGGCGCTGCGCACCTCGGGACTGTCGATGACCGCGAGGACGTCGCCCTCCTTCACCACGGCGCCCGCCTTCGTCTGCAGCGTGACCGAGCCGGACGCCTGCGCCACGAGGGTAGGGTGGAGCGCCGCGACCACCCGCCCCTGCACCGATACGTCGCGCCGCAGATCGCCGCGGGCCACGCTGCCCACGGCGAGGGTGGTGGCGTCGATGGCGCGGTCAGCCCGCGACCAGCGCCGCACCGAGGGGAAGGCGATGGCTGCGAGGATGACGGCGACGGCCAGCGCAATGAGCGCGATCAACCGCGGGCGGGTGAGGCGCCCGGGCGTCGCGACAGGCCGGTCCATCGAAGAGGCGTTCTGGATCATGAACGGCTCTAAGGGCAACCGAGGTGCCATCAGCGATTCGCTGACTTGATTGGACTTAGGTCATTTCGGACGTGTCCGCGCGGTGTCCGGACGGACAGTTGTACGCGGACAGGTGTCCGGCGTCAGCTTCATTGCAAAGCGAGGAGTGCCAGTGTAGGGTGGCCGCATCGCATCAATGAACGCTCGCTCCCTTTCCGCCTCCGTTGCGGCGCTGTGCGCATGCCTTTTGTCGCATTCCGCGCGCGCAGAGGAGCTACGGTGCGACAGCCTGGCACGATTGCGTGGCAGCAAGTCGGGATATCAAAGCCGAGGCAACCGCTGCGAGGGTTTGTATGTATCGAATGTCGGCTCTCGCAGTCTCGCCGCGATGTCGTTCACGCTCGGCCGCATCCGATTCGACTTGAAATCGCCCACGCCGGCTCGAGTCTCGGCCCCGGGCCAGACGCAGTCCGTCAACATTCGCGCTGTGGCGATCCCGCTGAAGACGTATTACCGGATGGACGCGACGCTGCCGGCCGACGCCACGCTACTGTGGCCTTTGACCGATGTCCTCGCTCCCGAAGGGCTGACGGACAGTCGCATCGGCATCTTCGGTTGGAGGGGGACGGAGGAAAACGGGATCCTCGTTCCGGTGCGCGTCTCACAAGTTGCGCCGACGACCTCGCAGGGGCCGCTGTTGACCATTCAAGCCTCATTCGACGCGCAAAAGGTCAAGTGGCGCTGGGGGGTCTTTGGCGAGGCGCGGTGTTCCGCGTTTGGCCAATGGCAGGATGCGATTCCCCGTCCGGTGACTGCAGGCTGGCCGATCGCCATCGACCTGTCGAAGCTTCCCGCCGGCACGCACTGCTTCGAGGCGGTGGCGCAATCGGGGGTGAGCACGGACTGGTCTCCGTTGAAGCTCCGGATCGACATCCCCGCGCAATGAGCGACGACGTCCGCGAATCGCTGGCGTTGCAACGCGAGGAGCGGATCGCGAAAATCGGACGCAGACTGCTCAACGGCGATGCCGTGCGCGACGTCCAGCCGGATCTGGACGAGATCGAGGCCTACTCGAAAGTTCTGAACGCCATGGGCCCCAGGCGCCGGCGCACCTGGATCGCGCCGGCAATGGTGGCCTTTGTCTGCATCGCGGTGGCCGGCATTCTTTGGAGCGTGAAAGTTCCTCGCACCAGCATCTCCATGGCCGTGCAGACCGGCACCCTGCGCTTTTCGCTGGCCCGGCCATGGCACGTCGAGAATGCCTTTCATTCGCCCCTGATGCACTTCGAGCGTCTCTCGACCATCCAGGCGCCCAATCTTGGATTGAGCATTGATGAACCCTCTCCCGATGCCTGGTTCGAGCTGAGCGGCGGCGCCATCGACCTGCAGACTCTCGACATCGGCCGCGACGCGCGCGTGGAGATCAACACCGATCCCGGCGAGATGGACATCTATGCCAGCGGCGCACG
Source organism: Candidatus Gilichinskyi gelida (assembly GCA_038040385.1). Lineage (GTDB taxonomy): Bacteria > Acidobacteriota > Thermoanaerobaculia > Gp7-AA8 > Gp7-AA8 > Gilichinskyi > Gilichinskyi gelida. The sequence goes on along the minus strand of JBBPII010000013.1, from coordinate 67,207 downwards.
CGTGAGCGGCAAGCTGACGGTGGTCGGAAAAGTGATCGTGACGGCCGGACCTCGTGCCGGTGAGACGTCGGTGACCGGCTCGTATCAACTCGACATCCCGGAAACCGTCGAGTTCGCGGTGCTGAAGCCGCAGCGGATCGCGTCGCAGTTATCGGTCCATTCGCCCAATACGTGGGCCCTGGGGCGGCTGTCCGCCGTGGAGCTCGACTTTGAGCGGGAAGAGATACGAGGTGCCGGCGAGCGGTCGCTGACTTCGGGGGTGAAGAGCGGCACGCTGCGGTTCGACGACACCTCGTGGCCTGCATTGGACCTGCGCGAAGGCGACGTAGTGGGAATCCGTCCGACCGAGTCGGCGGTGCTGCTGACCCGTGGAGCGGACGACGCAATCCACGTCACTCTCAGCGGACTGGTATCCAGCGTTCGAGTGGGCGATTCTGCGTCTCAGCGAAACCTTGCCCCTTCGTATCTGGAGTATCTGTACGGGAAGAAGTCCCTCGGTTTCTTCTGGGGCGCAATTGTTTTTCTATGGGGGTTGATATGGAGCGTGCGAAATACGGTTTTCCGGTAGCGACAGTCGTTTTTGTAGTCACAGCGTTCCTTCTCGCGCCGCCGTCGCCCGCGGCAGCCGCGGATCCGCACCAGGTGGCGCTGGATCTGCGCCAGAACACCGTGCGCATCGAAGCGTATTTTGCGGAGGATCAGCCTGAGTTGGGCTTCGGTTTCATCGTGGGCGAGAAGGCGGGGACGCTGTACGCCGTCACTGCGTATCACGTCGTCTCCGACCCGCACGATGCTCCCGGCAGGCCTCCGGGGAAGGTCAAGGTCGAGCTGTTCGGGGGCGAGGATATGATCGATGCGAAACTGCTGGGCACACATGACAGCGCCCACGACTTGGCGGTGATCACGTTCCCGGCACCGGACGGTTTTGAGTGGAATAAGAAATGTCTGGGCCTTCAGGAGCATCAGAATTTCATGACCGAGGTGTCGTTCGTGGGGCGGTTGCAGAAGTGGTATGTGCCGACGAGCAACGTGAAGATTTCGAGCGACGAACCGCGCGATTCGCGAATCAACATCGATGATTTGGCGGTCAAGCCGGGCTCGTCCGGCGGACCATTGATCGCCTCTTCCGGCATCGTCGGCATGATCTTGCAGGATTCGGCCGAAGGCGCGCAGGCGTTGAGCATCGCATCCATCAAGGGCTCTTTCAAAGAATGGCATTTTCCATTTCAGCTTCAAAGCAGCGCGCCGCCGGTCGAAGCGGTGGTCGAGAAGAGTGCGCCGCCGCCGAAAGCGGAAGCGTCGACTCCGATGAGCGAGGGAGAAGCGATTGCCGCGCGCAACCCGCTCTCCGCGGCGCTTCGGGCGCAGCAGCCGGAAGGGGCTGGCCGACGCGGATTCGATCTCGGCATGGTGTCCGCCAAGGATCAGACCTTGTGGGGTCCGGGCAAGCAGGCGATGCTCGATTCGCTGGAAGGGGCCGAACAGGAGGGGTTCAGGGCCGCGACATACTTTTCGGTCGACCACAACGCCAATGTTTTGCTCGCTGAGACGGGGGCGGCGATCGCCGAAGTGGACCCGGTCGTGGCCAAGGTTCGAATGCGCGAACAGGACGCGGCATTCTGGCTGGGGTTCGACATCGCCACCGGAATCTTCGGCGATCCGAAGCGCGGCGCGCGCGGAAACACGGCGACGGGGCCAGGTTCTCTAGGCATTCGCGACAGCTTGAAGTCCTCCGCCTCTCGGAGAGGGTTCAACGCCTCAGTCGCGCTGCACCTGAGCAGGCGGTATTGACACCTCTTTCCCCTCCCGTCGCCAGATCATCGCGCTGATCCACCACCGTCCGTCGCGGCGGAACAGTTGAATGCTGTTCACGCCGCGGTTGAGCAGCGGGCCGCCGCGCGTGCGCCGCGTCTCGTACGCGCTCAGCACCTGCGCGACGTCGCCGAACAGCCGCGTCTCGCGCCAGATCTCGCCTTCCCAGAAGCTCGGCATCTCGCCGGAGTCGATCATCCGGTCGAAGTCCTTTCGATACGACTCGAGGTCGAAGGCGAAGACGCCGTCGTCGTTGACGCGCACCATCCGCGCGCCGGGCGCGAAGATCTCGTCCTCCGTTTTCCAGTCGGGACGCTGGCCGGCTTCGAAGCAGACGCCGGCGTACATGCGGGCGATGATGTGGTCCAGGTCGTTCATGTTGCCTCCCGTTCGCCGATGACCGTTGGCCGTTGGCCGATTTTGCCTCGGTCAACGGCCAACAGCCAACGGCGAACGAATATCACCGCCACGCGTACTGTTCACCCCGCGTCCATGATCTCCTTCGCCTCCGTCAGCAAGCAGTACGGCCGGCAGCTCGTCTTTGTCGACGCCTCCTTTCAGCTCAACCCGGGCGAGAAAGCAGGTCTGGTCGGCCCCAATGGCGCCGGCAAGACGACGCTTTTCCGGATGATCGCCGGCGAAGAGAGCGCTGACGACGGCACCATCGCCGTGCCGAAGAAGCTGTCCATCGGCTACTTCCGCCAGGAGGTCGATGAGATGCGCGGCCGGCCGGTCCTCGACGAGGCCATCGCCGGCAGCGGCCGCTTGGGCGACCTGCACCACGAGCTCATCGAGCTCGAGCAGAACCTGCACGACGAGTCCGCGCTCGAACGTTACGGCCACGTGCAGGAGGAGTATCAACACCTCGGCGGCTACGAGCTCGAGGCTCGTGCCCGCGAGGTGCTGCACGGCCTCGGATTCGAGGACGCGCAGATCGACGGCGACTCCGGCGCGCTCTCCGGCGGCTGGAAGGTGCGCGTCTCCATGGCTCGCATCCTCCTCGGCAAGTTCGACGTCCTGCTGCTCGACGAGCCGACCAACCATCTCGACATCGAGTCCATCGTCTGGCTGGAGCGCTTCCTTCGCAATTCGCCGGCAACCATCCTCATGACCTCGCACGACCGCGACTTCATGAACCGCGTGGTGAGCAAGATCGTGGAGATCGACGACGGCGACATCGTCACCTACAGCGGCGACTACGACTTCTACGTCCGCGAGCGCGAGCAGCGGGAGAGCAATCAGGAGGCGGCCTACGCGCGGCAGCAGGCGAAGCTGGCCAAGGAGCAGCGCTTCATCGACCGCTTCACCGCGCACGCGGCGAAGGCGGCGCAGGTGCAGAGCCGCATCAAGATGCTGGACAAGCAGGAGCGCCTCGAGCCGCCGAAGACGCGGCGGGCCATGAAGTTCGATTTCCGCCGCCCGCCGCGCTCCGGCGACGACGTGGCCACGCTCTCCGGAGTGAAAAAATCGTTTGGGGCGAAGCACGTCTACGACGGATTCGACTTCCAGGTCCGCCGCGGCGAGCGGTGGTGCGTGATGGGGAAGAACGGCGCGGGAAAGTCGACGCTGCTCAAGATGGTGTCCGGCGCATTGACGCCCGACGCCGGCACGGTCAAGCTCGGCGCCAGCCTGACCATGGGCTACTTCGCGCAGCAGTCGCTCGACCTGCTCGATCCCGACTTGACCGTTTGGGACCAGATCCAGAAGGACTTCCCCCTCGAGGGCGTCGGCGTCCTGCGCAACCTGCTCGGCGCCTTCCAGTTCTCCGGCGACGACGTGGAGAAGCGCATCCGCGCGCTCTCCGGCGGCGAGAAGTCACGCCTGGTCATGGCCCGCATGCTCCTCGACCCGCCGAACTTCCTGGTCCTCGACGAGCCCACCAACCACCTCGACGTGGCGACAAAGGAGATGTTGATCGAGGCGCTCAAGGATTTCGAAGGCACGATGCTCTTCGTCTCACACGACCGCACGTTCCTGCGTGGCCTGGCCAACCGCGTCCTCGAGATCGACGCCCGCCCGACGACTTATGGCGGGACGTACGTGGAGTACGTCGAGCGCAGCGGGCATGAGGCGCCGGGCGTGCACGCGTGACGGACGGAGTGCGGGCGTCCCGCCCGCACCGATCGGGCGTCACCGCCCGATCGCGTTCTACGGGCCACACCTAGGAAGCTGCGAGCCGCCTGAACACGCCGCCATATTGATGATCGAGCTCGGTGACGAGTTGCATCACGTCTCGATGTTTCGCGGGATCGTGGGGGATCGCGGCCACGACCTTTCCGTTCGTGAAAAGCTCGACTTCCGAACTCTCATCGAGGCCGAGCACTTCGAGCAGCGTCCTATCGAGAACGACCGCCAGGTCATCGCCGATGCGTACGAGCTTCGTGAGCATTGCTTTACCTCTCCAGGAACTCTCCATACTGCGTGTCGTGTCCGCGAGTGGCGTCGTCGTGGAAGGTTCATTAGTTTGCATTGCGCGCGAACCGCCGTGTCTTCGGTGTTTCTGCGATGTAGTGCGTAACGAAAACAGGATCGTTCACTTGGCTCGAGAGGACAAGGTCGCGAGACACGAGGTAGCTGAGCGCTGGATTTAGTCGTCGCGGATTCCACCCCAGCCGCTCGACGAGTTCGTGAGCTTGAAGGCCGCGCTCACTGCTATTCACGACCTCTGCCGCCACACGTAGCGCGTCTTGAGCGGGATCCCAGCCCATGACATTCAAGTCGACATGCTCAAACAGGCCATCTGTCGGCGTGGCGAATTGATAGCCGTAAGGTGCTGCGCCCATAACCCGTTGCGGCTCAACCCAACCGAGATCCTCGAGTTCACTAATGGCGTCGATCAAATCGTTGTCAGACGCCGCCGTCGCTTCCTTCATCTCTTCGACTCCAAACTGTGGGTCCCACGCGCGGCCGTGTTCCGACCGCTGCGCGAAGAGCTCGGCGAGTTGGGCGGCCAGAGGACTAAGGGCGAGGTTCGGCCCCCATGACGGCGTACTTTGTTTCGCAACCGAAGCCACGGGCGGTTTCCGCGTCAGTCCTCGAATATCGTTGATGAGCTCTTTGACGTCTTCCTCGTACTCGCGAATCTCTGGTGAAAGTAGAGCCGCCAGCAAAGGAGGCAGGCGATCCACTCCGAGCTGGTGGCGAAGTGGAATCAGAATTGACTGTCCGCCAACCTTTCTCACAAAGGCGGCATCAATTTCGGCGTTCACCCACGGCTTCTCTCGACTCCTCGGCGTCAACAAGACGATGAAATGTGTACACGACTCGATTCCTTCGTCGATCTTGCGCCGAAGGCTGTCGCCGGCTTTAATTTCCCATTCCGCAAAGAAGGTATCTATGCCGGCCGCATGTAAGTCGTTCGCAAGACGACTCGCGAGTTCCTTGTCCTCCGAAGCGTGGCAAATGAATGTTCGAAGAGACCGATCAGTCTCAGCCGGCATGTCAGTGTCGTCCTCCTGTTCGCTCGACATCCCGTCTTCGGACGCACCAAGCGCGCGATTCGCCAAGGAAAGGATTTCGTCGCAGCACCCTTTCATCTGAATCTGCAGATCGGGTACCTCGCCAGCGATGTGTACGCTCTCGAGGCGTGTGCCGTGCACCGGACAAATCACCGCAGCCACGGCGCTGGCAATGTGCTGCTGAACGGTTTGCTGAATCAAGGAATCCAGGTCGGGTTCGTCAAAGTCGATCTTGATCATTCATTTCATATCATCGCATTGCCGGTCGAATAGGATGCGATCGATCCAAGCAAGAGAGAGCTGAACCCAGCGGATTCCACGATCTGTAGACCGCAGTGGTATGTGGAGTGCAGCAGCCACAAGTCGCCTGGCCTTCGCAACTAGACGGATCCAGACCGGACCAATCGGGCGTCCCCGCCAGATCGCACTCTACCGCCGATCGATCACCAGCAGCGTCGACGTGGCGGACGCATACAGCCGTCCCTCCGCGTCGACCAGCGTCGCCTCGGCGAAGGCGGCGCGGCGACCCATGGAGACGATGCGTCCTTCCGCGCGGAGTGGCCCGGTGTCCCGCGTGATGGGCTTGTGGTACGCGACCTTCAATTCGAGCGTTGTGTAGGCCTGCGTGGCGGTGAGGCGGGTGTGCACGGCGCAGCCGCAGGCGGAATCGAGCAGCGTCGCCGCGTAGCCGCCATGCACGCTGCCGATGGGGTTGTAGGCGTGGTCTCCCGGCGTGCCGGCGAACACCGCGCGTCCGTCCTCCACTTCCACCAGGTTGAACTGCAGCGAGACCGCGATCCCCGGCCGCCGCCCGGCGGCGATCAGCGCCCGGAGTTGCGAGAGACCATCGAGGCCCGTTCCCACTTCTTCCATCAGACTCATCTGCGTTTCTCCAGAAACTCCCTCAAGGTTCCCTCCCACACCGCCGCCCAGGTATGCGTGCCGTGGCCGCGCGTGGCGTCGCTGACCGGCAGCAGCACGTAGCGGCCGCGCTTCACGCGCTTGATGGCCGTCTCCATGATCCCCAGCTCCGGCGGGTTGATGAAGTCGTCGGCGGAGTTGATGGCCAGCAGCGGCGCGGTGATGCGCTCGAGCTGCGGCGACGGGTCGTAGTTGCGCGAGGCTTCCATGGCGTAGAGGAGATCGTCGGCGTCGGTGGAGGCGGCGCGGCTCTTCATCTGCTCGGCGAGCCAGCGGTCGGCGTCGTCGCGCGCCGGCGCCGCTTTCTGCCATTGCAGCGGACTGCTGCCGACGAGAAGCAGGATCTGGATGGCGGGCACGAGCTGGCCGTCGCGAAGGTCGTCGATCATCATCTTTCGCCAGACGCGATTGCGGCCGGCGATCGGCGCGGGGAGGCTGGCCAGCGGCACGAGGGTGTCCATCATGTCCGGCCAGCGCTCGCCCCACATCCAGCTCTGCATCCCGCCCATCGACGTCCCGATGACCATGAACAGATGATCGACGCCGAGGGCCTCGGTGAGGAGGCGATGCTGGAGCTCGACCATGTCGTCGTAGTCGTAGTGCGGGAACTTGGCGCGGAGGCCGTCGCTCGGCTTGCTCGATCTGCCGTGACCGACATTGTCGGGGATGACGATGAAGAAGCGGCTGGCGTCGAGCAGCCCGCCGGGCGCGAAGAGCACGCCGGCGAAGCGGTCGTTGAGGAACTGCCGCAGCGATCCGCCGGTCCCGTGCAGGACGAGCACCGCGTTGGTGCCGCGCTCCGTCCGCCGCAGCGTCCCGATCGTCGCGTAATGAATCGGCACCTCGGGCAGCGTCTCGCCGCTGCGGAAGCGGAAGTCCTTGACCACGAAGTCCGCCTCCGACTCCTTCGGCACCTGGGCGTGCACGGCGGCGGCGGCGAAAAGGACGGCAGCGAGTGCCAACGCGTAGCGCATACCCCGAGTGTAGCGGACGTGGTAGGTTGGCGCGTATGGTCATCGCCGCTAGCACTGCGCGCGCGCTGGTCGGTCTGCTGGTGCTCGCGCCAATCCTGGCGGCGGTGCTCATTACCGCGCTGCTAGTCTTTGGCGTCGAGCCCCACTTGGTGTTTCTCCCCGGGCATTTCGTCAGGTCCGGGCTTGCCGGGTTGGGCATCCACGCTCCTAAACAGGTGGGCGTATTGAGTACGTTCGTCTTTTGGTGGGCGATCATCGTAGCGGTCTGGCTGACGTTGCGACGCGTTGTGGCCAGGGGCCACCGAACTGCCGGCGAGCCACCCGATCTAGAAGCATTGGTCGCCTCTCACGCTCAGTTGATCAAGCTCGTCGCGGTCAAGGAGTTCGCGATTCATACGGCTGATGCTGACCAGATCGTCCAGGAAGTGGTTCTCAGGATCTTGTCATCTGGTGTTGCGACGCCGCGGGCGAAGTCGTGGGTGATAGCGATCACACGCAACGTATGCATCGAGTACCGGCGCGGGGGAGATCTCACATGACGTCAATGAACGATTGGGGTCTGAAGTTTCTTCGATGGGGAATGGGCCTGAGTGTTGTCGGGCTCATTACGGGGTACTTGCCGTTGGGTCACTACCTCATGAAGGACGCGCTGCCGTCGTGTCCTGCCGCGCCGGTGCACGGCCATACCATTCTGCTCAGTTTTGTCGGAATGACACTCTTCGGACTCGTCTATCGAGCGATTCCGAATTCCGTGAACGGCGGCGATCCGCCCTTGGCCCTCATCCGCCTTCACTTCTGGCTAGCGGTCATCGGGACCATCGGTGTCGCGGTGAACGGCACCATCGGATACGAAGTCCTCTCGATGAGTGTCCAGCACGGGTTCTACTACGCTGGGCCGCAGGGACAGGCGGTCCGAAACCTCTGGTTTGGTGTCGATGGCCTCTTCCTCACCATATACGGAATCGGGTGCGTCATCCTTCTCTACATCCTCGTCAAGAAGACATCCTATGGTGGCAAGTGACGGCCATCAACTTGTCCGCCGCTCGCCGGCACTACCTTGAACCTCCATGCGCTCCCTTCGCGTCGCCTTCGCACTCCTATCGTTGCTGATTTCCGCGGTTCCGGTCGTGGCGCAGGAGTGGCCGCTGCACTTTGCGGAGTATTCGATCGAAGTGGTCAAGGGCTCGGGACTGGAGCCGGAGGATCCGAGCTGGATGCATCTACACGTCGGGCATCATTCGGCGGCCGCGTCGGACGCGGTGCAACTGAAGGTGAAGATCTTTCGCGGGAGCAGGTCGGCCGCCGACACGCTCTTGCCGTCAGCGAGTGGGATCGACATCCGCTACACCGTACACGGCGTGCCGGTCTCCGACTGGCTCCCGCCGGCGACGAACTTCGAGTTCACCCTCCGCGTCGACAATCCCGCGCTCGATGCGCTCACCGACGGGTTTCATGACATCAGCGTCGAAGTGCGTGGCGCCGATCGCCTGAACTTCAAGCCGCATCGGGCGTTCCTGCACATCACGCGCAACGAACGCCCCGTCAGCACGCTCGTGCCGATCATCAACAGCGTGACCGGCTACAACGGCACCGGCGATTTCGGACCGGCGGTGGTCTACGTCGATTCGCGGCACCGCCGGCTCAATGGACATCCGGCCAACCCGAACGTTACGCCCTGGACCGCGCCTCCGTACGAGGCCGATTTGTATCTCGAGCAGCTCGCGCCCAACGGCGACTACGCGGCCGGCGCGCAACTGTGGTGGGAGGATCCGCCGCATCCGGGCGTTCCGTTCGTCCGCGCGCTCGATCCGAACAACAGTCAGGACCACCGCTTCCTGCGCGTCGACGCCCAGCATGAGAAGTTCCCATTCCGCGACGGTCCTCGGGGCGTTGGCTGGATGAGCCCGTACGTCTCGGGGCAGGTCGACTCCCGCGGCGGATTCGCCTTCGTGGAAACGGGCGGACCGGCGCGCTACCTGAAGCCGGACGGCGAGATCGTCACCGTGGCCGGTTGGCGCGTCCGGCCGGGGCGCGATCCGATCTGGAAGTCGAAGCCGCTGGCCACCATCCGCGGCGTTATGGAAAAGCGCGGACAGTGGACCGAAGGCCGCGGCGAATTTTTTACGCCGCTCGATCTGGCCATCGATCCTCGTGACGAGAACGTCTGGTATGTCGTCGGTTACGAGGATCACTGCGTCTGGAGAATCGAGATCGAGGATCTGGCCGCCAATCGGGTGCGCGTGAGCGTCTTCGCCGGCGATCCGAATCACACCTCCGGATTCGCCGACGGAAACGGACACGCGGCGCGCTTCAATGGCCCGGCGTCGATCGTCTTCGACCCGGTCAGTGACGCGATCTATGTGGCGGACCAGGACAACGACGCGATCCGGAGGATCTCGCGCGGCGGCGCCGTCACCACCCTCTTCGGCAGTCCGGGAATGGCGGACAGACTCCGCGCGCGTGGAGCGTCGGATGTTTTCGATCAGACCTCGAACCGCACTCTGAGCAATTTCACGGTCACGGCGGCCGAGGCCGGGGGAGGCACGCGTCCGGACATCTACAAACCGCAGTGCATCCGCGTCGACAGCGACGGGAGCATCATCCTGCTCGAGCTCGGGTATGGATCGATCCGCCGCATTGTGCCGGCCACCGGCGCCGCCGTGCGGCTTGGCGACGTCCATCAGCACTTCGGCGAAGGGGGAGCGGACACCTACCGCGGATGGGCGTGGATGGATGTCGACCGCTGGGGCAACAGCGGTCCGAGGAACGGTATCTACTGGTGCAAGTCCGTCGGAGAAGAGATCGACGGCGACTCGGGATCGCACTTCAATGAGGTCTATGCGTGGCTGCCACCGCAAGGAGGGGGCAGTCGATTCATCTTCGGTGACGACTGGAATCCGTATCCCGAGGGTTGGGGCAAGCGGGATGCGGCCAACGCGCCGCACTATCCGTGGCTGATTGCCGTCGATCCGCGCGGCGCGGTGCTGGTGGGCGGGTTCGGCACGCACGGCGTGTCGCGGCTGCGCGCGCGCCGCGCGCAGGATCCGATTCCGTCGCGATATCACCCCGCCGGTCACGAGGACGGCCGCATGGCATGGTCTTCCGGCGCTCCCTGGATCTGGCCCGGACCGGACGGCGGAGAGCGATTCGCCAGCCGTCCTGCGTCTCTCCGGTACGGCTGGAACGCGCACAACTACCTCGGCTTCGCTGACGCCTGGGAATTGCGCGGGGATGAAACGGACGAGCAGCTCTTCAATTACTTCGAAGCGCCCACGCCGGTGCGCGGCGACGCACAGGCCCGAGCGCTCTGGCTGGAGTTCGTGCGGGTGAATGAGGGCTCTGCCGATCCCGATTGCGCCAAGCCGACGATTACGTCGTTCAGCAGCTCGGGCGCGCTCAGCGTGTCGGCCACGGGCGCGCAGCCGTTGTGGTACGAATGGTTCGAAGGCGAAAGCGGCGTGACCGCCGCGCCGGTGGGCGCGACCGGATCCTCGCTGTCGATTCCGCCCGTTCCCATGCGCCGCTACTGGGTGCGCGTGTCGAACCGTTGCGGATCTGCCTTGAGCGCCGCCGCCGCGATCTCGCCGGGGGGATCTTCGCGTAGGCGCCCGGTCCGACATTAGCGGCCGGGCCGCCACAGACCCTCGGGGTTTGATCCCATTAGCCCGGCCAGTCGCAGCAATTCGCTGACATCGGTGACGTCCCTAACGCTGCGACGCGGAAGCGCCCATGCCTTCGGCGCTCCATCGATCGCGCGATCGACGTATGGAAGGTTTCCCTCGCTGAACCGCCACCCGCGATGCTCGAACGTCTCCAGCTCGATGGGGACGGTGAAGGACCGCATGGTCCGCTTTCCGTACGCGTTGAAGTAGCCGTCGAAATAGCTCAAGCCGAGGGCCAGGTAGGGGTAGACCGGCTCGCGGCTCCGGAGCGTGGTGTAGTTCGATTTTGCCACGGCGCCCCAGAGGCCGTCCTTCTCATACACCGCGAGCAGGTGAACGTCGTCGGAGACCGCATCGATGTACATGAGACGCGGCGGGTGACCGAGCTCCCGAAGGGCGGCGCAGGCGAAGAGGGCTCCGCTGAAGCATTGCGCCCTTCCGCTGCGCATCACCGTGCGCGGCGAGGCGGCACCGGACTTCTCTTCGTATTCGAGCTCGTCGAGGAATCGCTGAACGTGCGCCGGCGTGCGCAGACCGCGCAGAATTCGCCGCTCGCCGATTGTCCACCTCATGCCAGATCCTCCGGCCCTTCGCGCCGAAGGATAAACTTGAAATCCATGAATGACTCGAGAACCACCACAGGGTTGATTCTGATCGCGCTTTTTCTGACCGCGTGCGCCACCGCGACGAGCTCGAGCCGGGAGCGAGACACGCTGCTCGCCGTGGACCGGGAATGGGCAGCAGCGGCGTCGGAGGGGAAAGACGTCGAGCGCATCGTCTCCTTCTGGAGCGACGACGCCACCGTCTATCCGCCAGGCGCTCCGGTCGTTCACGGCAAGGCCGCCATTCGCGACTTCGTCCGGCAGAGTCAGGCCATTCCGGGCTTTCACATCACCTGGCACTCCGACCATGCATGGCTGAGCGACGACGGCACGCTGGGCTACACCACCGCCGAGAATGCCGTGACGGTCCCCGGACCGGACGGCAAGCTGGTGACGATCAAAGGCCGCGGCGTCTCCATCTGGAGGCGCGACGCCGGCGGGCAATGGAAATGCGTCATCGACATCTGGAACTCCGGCGCCGACGCGCCGGCTCCGCCGCCGGACGACGTTGCCGAGCTGACCAAACTTCTCGACACATTTCTCGCCGGTGCGTCAGGCAACGACGCTGGCGTGCACGATCGCTTCTGGGCCGACGATCTGATCTACACCGGCTCGGCCGGACGCCGCACCGGCAAGGCGGACATCCTGCGCGACATCCGCTCGGCGCCTCCCGCGAAGCCCGACGCCCCGACGACCACGTTCACCGCCGAGGAGGTTCGCGTCCAGCAGTATGGGGACGCCGCGATCGTGGCCTTCCGGCTGGTCGGCACGACGGTGGACGGCGGCCGTACGATCGTTTCGAAGTACCTGAACAGCGGGACGTTTCTCGATCGCAACGGCAAGTGGCAGGTGGTGAGCTGGCAGGCCACGAAAGTCCCGCGCTCCGAGGACGATGCGAAGAAGGAAGTGGCCGCGGCGGAAGCGACCTTCCATCAGGCGGTGCTCGCCGGCGACGTCAAGACGCTCGAGTCGATCGTCGACGAGACCTTCATCTGGACCCATCGAACCGGCGAGCAGATGACGCGCGCGCAACTCCTCGACGCCATCGGCGCCGGGAAGTTGAAATACCCGACCCCGGAGATGAAGAACATCGTAATCAACATCTATGGCGACGCGGCCGTCGTCCGCGGGACCTACAACGCGACCTTCGTCAACAAGGGCGGCGTGTGGAAAGCGGTGGCCTTGCATTCGAGCCGGGCGAAGTGATCATGCGAATCCAAATAGTCCTATTCGTACTATTTTGTTCTTTGCCTCTCGCGGCGCAGGATTTCTCCGCGATCGACAAGATCGTCGCCGACGCGTTGGCCAAGACCGGCGCGCCGAGCGCCTCGGTGGCCGTGGTCAAGGACGGCAAGATCGCCTACGTCCGCGCGTATGGACTGGCGCGCATCGACCCGCCGATGCCGGCCACGTCGCAGATGCGCTACAGCATCGGTTCGATCAGCAAGCAGTTCACCGCGGCCGCCGTCCTCCTGCTGGCCGAGGAGGGGAGGCTCTCGCTCGACGACCGGGTGGTGCGGTGGCTGCCGGAGCTGACGCGCGCCAAGGACGTCACCCTCCGCCAGCTTCTCTCCATGACCTCCGGCTATCAGGACTATTGGCCGCAGGACTACGTCATGCCGATGATGCTCGAGCCGGTCACCGCCGAGGGCATCACCAAGGTGTGGGCGCAAAAGCCGCTCGACTTCGAGCCGGGGACGAAGTACCAGTACAGCAATACCAACTACGTCATCGCCGGCATGATCGTGGAGCGCGCCTCCGGCATGCCGCTGCTCGACTTCCTGCAGAAGCGCGTCTTCACGCCGCTGCACATGACGACCGTCAGCGACATCGACGCCGCGCCGCTCGGCGCCGGCGATCCGTCGCGCTATATGCGCTACGCCCTCGGCCCGCTGCGCCCCGCGCCGAAGGAGGGGAAGGGATGGCTTTTCGCCGCCGGCGAGTTGGCGATGACGGCGTCCGACCTCGCGCTGTGGGACATCTCGATGATCGAGCAGACGGTGCTGCAGCCGGCGTCGTATCGCGCCATGCAGACCGAGGTGCAGTTGGCGAACGGCGTGGGGACGCGGTACGGACTCGGCGTGGGCATCGGCGTTGTCGATGGGCGCCGCGTAATCTCGCACAGCGGCGAGGTGTCGGGATTCACGGCCAAGAACGATGTTTATGTCGACGACCGCGCGGCCGTCGTGGTCCTGACCAACCTCGACGCGGCGAACGCGTACGACCTCATCGCGTCGAAGGTCGGGAGCCTGCTGTTCACCACCACCGACAGCGCGACGCCGAAGGCGACCGAGCTGGCGCGCAAGATCTTCGAAGGCCTGCAACGCGGCGAGATCGACCGCGCGTTGTTCACCTCGAACGCCAACGCCTACTTTTCCGAGCAAGCGGTGAAGGACTTCGCCGCCAGCCTCAGCCCGCTCGGCGTGCCGCAGGAGTTTGCGCAGGCCTCGCAGGGACTGCGCGGTGGCATGACGCTGCGCCGGTACCGCGTGCGCTTCCCGCAGAAGAACCTGCGGATCACGACGTTCTGGATGCCGGACGGAAGGCTGGAGCAGTTTCAGGTAGCGGCCGAGTAGTTCTGCAACTTGCGCGCGAAGCGGAACGCTTCGTATTTGCTGCGGATGAGGCACACCTCCGTAGCATTGTTCGCCGAACGCGGATCGATCGAACGGGAACGCGGATGCGGGTCGATCACGTCGAGCATCCGACCGATCCGAATCGCACGTTCATGATTACGCGACGGGTGCCCGTGGACGCACCCGACGAGCCGCTGAAGATCATCGTGGAGTAGCTTGACTGCGCGTTTGTTGGTCGCCGACCTGTGCTCCCGCGGAGATCGCACGTGCCACGGTTTCGTCGAGGTGACGTACGAAATTGCGCGTGACGTGGTGCGGATAGGCGATCGCAAAAAACGGTAGAAACTGAGGGTACTCGATCAACATGGAGGGAAGAGAATCGACGTCGATCGTTCGAGCTTGTCGCTGGAGCTCAGCCCAACTCATGGTTTGCGGCGGATAGTCACTAGTCTCTGACCCAGACTTGCCTCTTCGGCGAAACCATTCCCATTTCTCGGCAGGGCGATATTCTGCGTGAGAAATGTATGTGATTTGGGGCCATAGCTCGGCGAGAGCAGAGCGCTGGTCGTAGCGAGCAAGGAGATCGACCAGAAGGCCAACGGTGAAAGAGTGCCCGCGAAACGACTCGCCGATCGGTTCCGCCAGCGTACCAGTCGCGAGGCGGACAGCAACTTCGATGTCGAAATAAGGCGACAACAACGGTTGGCCGCCGAACTCGGGGGTGTTGGCCTGAAGAATCTCGCGTAGCGGACCAGCGAGCAGGTCGACGATGCGCTCGGATTTCGAGGCGAATGCGCAAAACAGCAAGAACCGCAAAACCAGTCCGATTACTGCGGCTTCGCCCCACAACGCAAGTCCCTTCATGTGCCAGGGGACCAGCTGTTCCGGCGGAACCGAAGACCAATGGGCGTCAGAACGAATGAGCTGAGAAAGCTTGTATGCGGTCAAAGCGTCGAATGCAGCGCTGCGGCGGAATACTGCGAGGGAACCGTCCCAGATCTCTCGACATAAATCGTCGTAGCGGCCAGCGAGCATTTCGGATTCAAGTCCGTGAGCGTGATCGGCGATAGCGCCGAGCAGGAGATCGATCGAATCTTTCCAGTGCTTCTTGGGAACGGCGTAGCGTTCAACGAGGCAAAAGACGTAGCCAGTAATACGGGCGATCGCGTGGATACATGCGACGTAATTTTGTGCTGCGGCAGCGCCACTGATGGCGTACGAGCCAAAGAGAATCGCCGCCGCGATGTTCCGCTTCCTTGCCTCTGTGGCCGCGGTCGCATTCTCGAGATCGAGTACATCCTCGAGCAGTCGAGAAAGCTTCTCATCGTTGACAAAGCCTCGACCATCGGCGAAGAACAGTTCGAGAAACGCTTGGTAATCGGCCGGCTTTGTGGGCAGGAACGCGGACGAAGCATCGACGAACTGCCGCACGAGCTGGCCGCGGACAATGGTTTGCAACGGCGCATCTTGCCATCGGGTGTTATTGAGGTCCGTGATTGCGCGGCGCACCGTGTCTTCGATGTAGCCGTTGGTCACAAGAACGGATACATGCGGAGTACCCGCCGGGATGGACGGGTGGATGATCGGAAGACCTCGAAGCTTCTCTATTTCAGGCCAAACAACGGTTGTCCATAGGTGGTCGGTGATGTTCCCGCCTTTGAGCTGGTAGCCGCAAACGGTGCCGTCCGGGCCGATCGATATAAGGTCCTTCCCCTGCTCGAAAGCGTTTTGCTTCGAGATGTGGATAACTGCGTGGCCCTGGGCCACCAGAACCTCGGCGAAAGGTAACGTGTAGCCGAGTTCGTTGGTCTTAATCAACCAACTTTCGATTGTTTTCTCTAGAAACGTATTCGGCATATTTGCGGTCGAGTATCTCGTCGCGGCGACGAAGATGGTCGTTTCGTTGTTCGTCTGTGAGCGCTTCGATGCGTCGCTGAAGCTCAGCAATCGTGGTGGGATGCGCGACGAGCGTTGGCATGTCTGGTTGAGAGCGCGATCCCTTGAAGTCAACCTGCACGGCTTCTAACAACCGAAGAAGAGTCTCGGGATCCGCAATGTCTGCGGACTTCACGACATTTCCCGCTTCGTCCGTGGCGGCGTTGATCGCGTCGAGCGCCGAGCTCTCGATACTGGACGCCATCTCAAGCGCACCGTTCAGAAGACGTGTCACAACGTCGGGAATCGTCAACGTCTCGAACTCTGTCGAATCAAACGAAACGTTGAACGAGTGCTGGAGATACTCCATCGTCTTCCGATCCCCGCTGTCCATCGTGTTGTAGTCGAGAACCTCGCCTTCATGCTGATGACGGACGCCGACCATCTTCATGAGCGGAACGGAAGACTTGATCTGGTCGGCGACCAGCCGAACGACCAGCTTGTCGATTCGCTTCTTGACCTCGGGAAAATCGACGATCATTTGGTTGAATTACATCACGCGAGATGCGCGATCCGTCTAGCGCTCTCGGGAAACTCGGCAGGAATCCACCGGGCGTAGAACAAGGGGGCGCCGGCGCGGCGCTTGCCCGCGAGAGACTCGCGTGCACGATACGGACACCCGCTGCAAGCGACGTGACGGCGCATGGGGGGTGGAAACGTGCGGCCGCGACGAGCGAACCCACAAGGCACGGGAAGGTGGGAAGTGGCGGCGCCGTTTTTGCGGCCGAGCCGCGCCGCGCCGCTTTCATCCCATCGTTCTGCAAAAACGGTGACGCCACGAGGGGGGCGCGCATCTACGCCTGGTAGATCACGCCGAGGGCGTGCAAGTTGCGCCGCGCGCGCGGCTTCGCGGACGGCCGAGCTATCGCGTCTCACAACCTTGATCCGTACGGACGAGGAAGCCCTTGCCATGAATGCTCCTTGCGGGGTTCGGACGATTCACTCAAGGAGTGTCAGCAGCAAGCGGAACCCTACCCCTTAGATCACGTGACGGCAGCCGGGCGACCTCGCGCTCGAGAAGGAACCACCGCGAACAATGTGCGCGCATGCAGGTCGCCTCGGTAACCCGTCGCGCGGTAGGATGGAGGCAACGCCAGCGCGATGATCAAAGACCCGCTGAAGCGCATCCCCTTTCCGGACAACAGGCGCTCTCGTCTCACGCAGACGCGAAACGGGCTGTCGGAAGATAGCGCAGCCGTCGTACGAATGCGCGCGCGATGGTGCGCGGTGCGATCATGACGGAACTGCGGACGTTATCCAATGGAATTCGATGACGAGGCGCAATTTCGGAAGGCTGTCGCAGACCTCATCGAAGAGGGCCTTCACATCCAACGTGGACTGACGGAGGACGAGTACACAGCGATCTGCCGAAAAGCGTGGGATTCGTGTCAGGCGTCGCCCGAATTCCCCTTCAAGCTTCTTTTCGATCCGCTGCAATCCGTGGAACGCCTAGTGCGGAACAAGCCGGACGAGTACACGCACTGGCGAGCGGCCGACCTCCTGAAGAGAGCGGGTGGCGAATCGACTGAGATCAGGTGCACGGTCAGCGGCCTTATCAAACCTGATTTCTCAACCGGGCCCTCGAATGACCCGCCGCTCGAACCCGATGCGGACGTACCAGAGATTCGCCGCTACCTCATCGGCGTTTTCGACGTGCTCGGCTTCTCGGCAATGTTGGGAGCAAAGGGACTCGAGGCAGTAACAGAGCAATACGGTCGGCTGATCGCGGAAGCGGTGACGAAGCCGGCGATGCGAACGTACAACATCATCCGTTTCAGCAAGACGCAGAGCGGCAGCATCATCGGCGCACTTCCGGTGCTGCACGCGCATTTCAGCGACACCATCCTGCTTTGGGTTCCGCTTGTTCAGCACTACATCGCTCCCTTTCTCGCGCGATGCGCCGATATGGTTTGCGAAGCACTCCAGATGGGACTTCCTTTGCGCGGGGCCGTATCAGCGGGACGCGCCGTCATGCACCAGTCGAGTAGCACGTTCATCGGACCTCCGATCGTGGAAGCGGCGAAGCTGGAGCAAGCCCAAGACTGGCTGGGTGTATCACTCGGAGCGTCGATGCTGGCCGCTGACATATCGCATGAGTTCGACCCGACGCTCGTCGTGCCGTATCGCGTGCCACTGAAGCGAGGGAAGATCAAAGTGCCTTCGGGCCTAGCGCTTGATTGGCCGAGTAGGTTCCGCGAAAGGTATGGAACCGATCCGATCACCAGTATTCAACAGATCAACCGCTCGCCAGCTCATGGCATCTACTACAAGAATGCAGAGAAATTTGCCGCGTTCTCCGCCGGCCCCATCTTTCGAAGCGATGGCTTGCGACCGTTCCACTTCGGTGAATTGGCGCAAGCTGCCCTTGCCGCTCGCACAGCGCATGCGCCACTCGAAAGAGAGCAGGAGATCGTCCTGGATGATCTCGTCCGCACCGGTACGACCGGAACAGATATCGCTACGTTCGTGAAGGCAACCGCAACGGGCGAGACGGTCCCGCCAGTTCCACAGGCCCTACCACGCGGGATGCGCAGAGCGTTGCGAGAGTTGTCACTGGCCGCGGACGGGGCAGCAAAGTACTTCAACCTCAGCGAGTATGTGATCGGAGCACTCCGCGCTCGTTACAACGCGACCCCGCTGGACAGTGAGATAGAGGATGGCCTGACCGAACTGCAACAACTTCTTCCACCCGCTCCGGCGGTAGCTCAATTTTGCCGTGACCTTGCGAGCGGACGGGAACTTGTCCTTCCACGCAGGCTGCCGCATCACATGCGAGGATTCCTGAAGCAGGCTATCGATTGGGCCACTTCGGGCGAAGTGCCCGCCGGCTTGCTTGGACGGCTAGCGAACGAATGCCTCGAAGCGCGAATTGGCGAGGCACCGCTCGGCCAATCGACGATCGATATGCTGGATGCAGTGAAGAGCACGGGCCGATACTGGCCGGACGTCGTAGCGTTCCTCCACGCCATCGCAGCGGGCGACGAACCGCCGGTTCCCGCCTCGTTGCCGAACTTGCTGTACGAGAACCTTACGAGGATCCGATATTCAGCGACGCCCGCCGGAGTGCAGCAACCACGCACGCTGGACATTCTGGGAGTAGGCATCGGTGACCCGCCAACGGGTGTCGACCTCCTCTCGGTCATTCATGCGTTGGCAGACCTGCGGGGCCACACAACGGAGATCCCCAGCGAGCTCTTAGATACAATCGAGACGTTCGAAGCGGGTGATGTGGAGCGTCGTGTCGTCGCGCAACGCCTGCGGGGTCTCGTCACCGGAGCACGGCCGGAGCAGGAGGACCACTTGCCCATGGCCCTTCGCCTTTTTCTGACGCAGCTTGACGCTATCGTGTACAAAAGGCCGATACCGGTTGCGCCGTCGCTCGTTGGGCTGGCTGCAATTCGCTCGCGACATGGGGGCGGTGAGATGGGCGACTGCATCAGCATGTCACTCCCTCTCATGGCTCGCGCCAACGCCGAGTGTCGTGCACTAGCCGAATATCTTTGGAGAGTGGCGCATGGGCGCTCGGCCACACCTGTGCCGAACTTGACCGACCCAGAATTGAGAGCAACGGCAGAAGAGGTCAGGTGTCTTGCTGACCCGCAGGCCGGCGGTATCCGCATGATGATGTCGCCCGCTCGTGCAGAGGCGCCTGCCGAAACACCCCTGATTGGATGCGCTACGCAAACGGACCGCGCAATCGTCGAAGGGCCGAGACCGAGTACGGTACCCGTGCAGCCAAATCGTAAGCAACGAGGATTCATGCGATGGAAGTGAAAACGGTTCGCTTACGCGTAGCGGATCTCGGTTTTGCTGATGGTGCGCTTACGAGGGAGATTATCGGCTCGGAACACGACAGGGACCTGTTCGGATACTCAGCTCCGTTCACAGGCGGCCGGGGTGCTGAGTTGGGCCTAGAACTCTGTTCACCCGACGTAGGACCTCACCTTCGCTTGCAATACACCGATCAGCCGTTGGGCGAAAGCGTGTATGTCGCCATGAAGCCAATCACGACGCCTGACGGAGAGCCGCGGATTTTTGTTGTCGCTCACAACGCCGGCGGCTTGTCGCTGGATGCAGCTCGCGCACGGCACGACGATAAGTGGGCGCCGGACGATATATTCGTCTTCTGCCTCGAACAGGCGCACCAACTTGAATTTTCAGACAGCGACGGCCGCGCCCACGTTTCCGCGCCGCGCGAAGGGAGCCGCGGGACGTGGCCGCACGGCTCCCCGCTTCGTTACGTGGTGAGGCTGTGATGGTTGATGCGCGCGATCGCGAGGCGGAGATGCGCGCGGACCTTCTTGCTGCCAGCGCGGCGGCGTGCTGCCTGAAGGTCTCGCATCGCCTGCTCGAGTAACCAGAGAATCTCGTCCATGGTTCGACTCCTTCATGAGGCGATGCGGATGCCGGCCGCTTCGATCTTCTCGAAGACCCACTGCGGCAGACAGATGTCGGTCTTGTCGGCGCGGCAGTTGGAGTGACAGATGATCGTCGCCACTTGGAAGCAGCGCGGGAAGTCGAATGTGGTTGACGAGTAGTAGAAGACGGGCTCGATCTGTGGCGGCCGCAGATGTCGAGTGTGAGGGCGATGCCTGCGTCGACCTGCGCCTCGTCCATCTGCGCGAAGTAGTTGAAGCCGCGCCAGTCGTGAGCGATGAACGGGCCGTTGTAGACGGTGTTCGGCGTGTTCATGCCGAAGGCGTAGAGGCGATCGCCGTCGAGGTCGAGCGGGCCTTCGTTCGCGAATTCGATCGCGACGGATTGCTTGTCGTAGGCGCCTTTCGTGCCCTTCAGCCCGAGATGGTAAATCCACGCCGCGTCGTTGAAGGTCTGGTAGACCGTGCCGTCGCGATCGACGAGCCACGGAGCGCCGACGCGATCGGCCGTGAGGTTCCAGCCGTCGATCGAGGTTGTGGCTTTGCCCGGTCGTCCCGGAGACCGGCGTGTGCATCGTGCGGCCGGCCGTACCGTGCCAGACGACGAACTTCGTCGCGGTGAGGTCGGAAAGTATTGGCCCTTTTCAGCGGGTATTGCTGAACGTTCATGGTCGTTCTCCGAAGGGGTCGCGTTGCGAGTTGCGAGTTGCGAGAGATCATCGACTTTTACGCGCACGACCTCGAGTCGCTCTCCGACGACATCTGCGATCACGTAGACGCGCACACGCTCCTCGTCGCCAACAACCGCCTCACCGCCCTTCCATCCTGCCTGGCGCGGCTCACGAACCTTCGCACGCTCGACGCGGGGCATAACCGGATCGTCAAGGTGCCGGAGCTGCCGGAGATCACCGACTTTCTCTACCTGCACGACAATCGCATTCGCTCGCTTTCCTTCAGGAGTCTCGGCCGGCTGCGCTATCTCAACCTCGGCGACAACCCGCTCGCTCCGCTGACGGAGGACATCGCGGCGATGGCCAGCCTCGAGGAGCTGCGGCTGGAGAACAGCAGATTGACGTCGCTGCCGGAGGCGATCGGGCGGCTCGCGCAACTGACGGAGCTCGCGCTGCGCGACAACTCGCTGGCGACGCTGCCGGAGTCGATGCGCGGCCTCGGGCGGTTGACCCACCTCGACCTGCGCGGCAATGGATTCAGGGAGCTGCCCGCGTTCCTTGCCGAGCTTCCGCGCCTGCTGAAGCTCGATCTCCGCTGGAATCGCGCGCTGGTGCTGCCGCCGTGGGTGGACGCGCTGCGCGAGCGCGGCTGCCGCGTGCTGTTCTGACGGCCCTCATCCGCCGCTTCGCGGCACCTTCTCCCGCACGCGGGAGAAGGGAGATTCGATGGCCCTCTCCCGCGTGAGCGGGAGAGGGTGGCCCTGAGCGAAGCGGGCCGGGTGAGGGTCTCACAACTGGCAACCTGCAAACGTCTTCTCACCAAATGAGCTGGACGCGTCGGCGCTTCCTCGAAGCGGTCGGCCGCGCAGGCGGCGCGGCGGCGGCCTACGAGACGATGGTGGCCATGGGGCTGCTGCGCGTCCCCAACGCCTTCGCCGGCCGCCCCACCCTCCCGCCCGATTTCGGGCGGGACAAGAAAGTGCTCATCCTCGGTGCGGGCATCGCCGGAATGACCGCGGCGTACGAGCTGAAAAACGCCGGCTACACGGTCAGCATCCTGGAGGCGAAGGGACGCCCCGGCGGACGTAACTTCACCGTCCGACGCGGCGACGTCATCGAAGAGATCACCGGGAGCAAACAGCTCTGCCGCTTCGACGAGGGCCTCTACCTCAACGCCGGCCCCGGGCGGCTGCCGTATCACCACACCGCGGTCCTCGAATACTGCAAGATCCTGGGCGTGCCGCTCGAGGTGTACATCATGAGCGCGCGCGCGAACCTGTTTCAGAACAAGGACGGATTCGGCGGACTGCCGATGCCGAACCGCCGCATCGCCAACGACACCCGCGGCTGGATCGCCGATCTGCTGGCCAAGTCCATCAACAAGGGAGCGCTGAACAAGGAGCTGACCGGCATCGACAAGCAGGCGCTGCTCGATCTGCTGAGCAAATTCGGCGACGTCGACAAGACCAATGCATACGCGTACATCGGATCGTCGCGGTCGGGATACGAGATCGAGCCCGGCGTGGTCGGATGCCCCGAGGTGATTGAGAAGCTGCAGCTCAACGATCTGATCAAGTCGGACTTCTGGACTCACAAGTTCTATCAGAGCGAAGACTACGAATGGCAGCCGACGCTCTTCGAGCCGGTCGGCGGCATGGACGGCATCGTCAAGGGATTCCTCGGCCACGTCGGCGATCTCATTCGCTACAACCGCGAGGTGACTGGTGTCCACAACGCGGATGGCGTGGTGCGGGTGGAGCATCGCGCGTCGGGAACGACGTACGGCGGCGAACAGGAGACGGCGGACTACTGCATCTCGACCATCCCGCTGCCGATCCTGAAGACGATCACGAACAACAATTTCAGCGACGACTTCAAGAAGGCCATCGGCGCGGTGAATTTTGCCTCGACCTGCAAGGTGGGCTGGCAGGCCAATCGCCGCTTCTGGGAGCTCGACGATCAGATCTACGGCGGGATCTCGTACATCAATCACAACATCACGCAGATGTGGTACCCGTCGCACGGCTACTTCGGCGCGAAGGGCGTGCTGACCGGGACATACAACTACGACGGCGAGGCCGACGAAATGGCCAGGCTCGAGTTGCCCGACCGTCTCGAGCTGGCCGCCGCCGGCGCGAAGCTCCTGCACCCCCGCTTCGACCAGGACGTGCCGCGCGAGCTGGGGCTGTCGATCGCCTGGAAGAACATCCGCTATCAGCTCGGCGGCTGGGCCGATGATTGGAACTGTCCCGACTCCAACTACAACCGCCTCCTGCGTCCCGACGGCAACGTCTGGGTGGCCGGCGACCAGATGTCGCACCTCTCCGGCTGGCAGGAGGGGGCGATCCGCTCGGCCATCCACGTGGTGGATCGCATCGCGAAGCCGGCGCTGATCGCCGCGGACGTCACCGAGCCGGCCACGAAGCTCAAGGCGATGGCCGCGCCGCGGGCGAAGGCGCCGAGCATCCAGCGTAGGACGCGCGGGTTGCCGTAAGGGCGCGACCAGCCCCTCTCCCGCGTGCGGGAGAGGGTGGCGCGAAGCGCCGGGTGAGGGTCGCCGTCAGAGATACAAGTCCGCGATCGCCAGCGCCGTCTTGTACGGCTGCGGATCGTCGCGATTGGTCAGCACGATCACGGTGAGGCGCTCCTCGGGGAAGCGGACGATCACGTTGCGGAAGCTGGTGGTCTCGCCGGAGTGCCACTGCGTGCGCCGGCCGCGATGTTCGCTGAAGCGCCATCCGAGACCGTAGCGCACCGCGGGGTCGTCGGTCGCCACCGTGGGCTCTGTCGTCGGTCGAAGGGAGGCGTCCCATCTGGCGAGATCGTCGATCGACGAGTAGATCCCGCCGTCGCCGAGCGTGGCGCTGGTGACGCTCTGGTCGCGGCGCAGCCACGCGCCGTCTTTTCGCGTGTAGCCGTAGGCGCGATGCGCGACCTCGGAGATGCCGCTCTCGTACGCCACGGTGTCGCGCATGCCGAGGGGCTCGAAGATCTCGCGTTTCAAGAACGAGGCGAACGACGCGCCGGAAGCCTTGGCCACGATCAGCCCGAGGAGGACGTAGCCGCTGTTGCTGTAGCGGTAGGTCGTGCCGGGGGCGAACTCGGTGTGATCGGTCTTCTCCAGCATCTGCAGGACATCGAGGTCGCTGATCTGCTCGACGGTCTCTTTTGGGAGGAGGTCTTCGTAGTCGATGAGTCCCGAGGTGTGCGTGAGTAGTTGCCGGATGGTGATGTGCTGGGCATACGACGGCAACGAGGGGAGGAATCGCGTGATCGGGTCGTCATACGAGAGCGCGCCGCGCCCGGCGAGGATCCCGATCGCGGCGGCGGTGAATTGCTTGCTCACCGAAGCGAGGCGGAAGTTGGTGGCCGGCGTCGCGGCGGTGCGCGCTTCGAGATCGGCCATGCCGTAGCTGGCGCGGTGCACGGGACGGCCGTCGCGCAAAACGAGCACGCTCGCGCCGGGCGCGTCGCCGTCGTACGGGCGCATCAGTTCGTCGATCCGCGGGTCGTTCATCTGCGTTGCGCATGATGTCGCCACAATCGCCGCGAGGAGCATCCAGGAACGTGGTCGTATCATCTGCGCGTGACACCCTACGCCTCCGATGCCCGCTTCCGCGAGGTTTTCGACCGCGTCGAGGCCCACATCGAGCGGCGGTGGGAGCTTCCGGTGGTCATCGGCGACGTCGCCGATCCCTTCACCGGCGACCTCGATGGCGCGCACATCGCGGTCGACTACGACCAGTCGTGCGAGGACGCGCTGTTCATCATCGCCCACCTCTTCGGCCACACCGTCCAGTGGAACACCGACCCCGGCGCGCGGACCATCGGCATGGCGCGGATCGAGAAGCCGTCCGACGAGCTGCTGGACGCGGTGCGCGACTACGAGCGCACCGCGTGCCGCTACAGCCTGCAGCTCTTTCACGACGCGGGCGTCTTCGATCTCGACCAGTGGATGGCCGACTTCGCGGCGTGCGACTCCGCGTATTTGATCCACTTCTACCGCACCGGCGAGAAGCGGCCGTTCCGCGAGTTCTGGCGCGAGGGAATGCCGCCGCTCGAGCCGCTGGCCATCCCCCGATTCCAACCGACGCGCTGGCTCTCGCGCGCCGACGGCGTGGTGATCTGAGCTGACGCAGGCGGGACGCCTGCGGGCCAGCCGGCGAGGACGCCGGCGTTCCGCTCGGCGCCGGAGCGCCGCCGTCCCGCCGCCGCGGGCGCAATCGGCGACAATGGTCGCTTCCCATGCTCTCGGCGCTCCTTCTCGCGACTGCTGCCTACGTGCTGCCGCCGGGCACCTATCCCTTCCGGACCTATGGCGTCGAGTCGGGGCTCGGCAACCTCTCGGCGATTCGCATCGTGCAGGACACCACCGGCTTCCTCTGGGTGGCCACGCAGGACGGCGTGTACCGCTATGACGGCAACCGCTTCCGCCGCTTCGGCCTGGAGGAAGCAGCTACCGCTTCGAAGTCCGCGCGCGCCTGCGGCCCGGCCCGTGGAGCGCGCCGGCGGAGATGTCGTTCGCGGTGCTGCCGGCGTGGTGGCAGAAGACGTCGGCGCGCGCCGGCGCGGTGGTGGTGTTGGCGCTGCTCATCTGGCTCGTCTACCGCTGGCGCGTGGCCTTCTTGCAGCGGCGGAACCGCGAGCTGGAGGCGCTCGTCGCGCAGCGGACGCGCGAGCTGGCCGATCTGAGCGTCACCGACGCGCTGACCGGACTGAAGAACCGCCGCTATCTCCAGCTCTGCATGCCGGAGTTCACCAGCTTGGCCCTGCGGCGGCACGAAGTGCTCTCGCGCGCCGGCGTCGATCCGACCCGCGCGAACGGCGATCTGGTCTGTCTGATGCTCGACCTCGATCACTTCAAGGACGTCAACGACCGCCACGGCCACCGCATCGGCGACGAGGTGCTGGTCTCCCTCTGCGAGCTCCTCGGCAACCTGCGGCGCGAGAGCGATTCGATCGTGCGGTGGGGCGGCGAGGAGCTGCTCTACCTGGCGCGCGACGCGTCGCGCGCCGAGGCCAGCGTAATCGCGGAAAGGATCCGCAACGCGGTCGAGCAGTTCGAGTTCCAAGTCAGCGACGGCACCATCATCCGCATGACCTGCTCCATCGGCTTCGCCGCATATCCGTTCCTGCCGGAAGACCCGCGTCGCGTGTCGTGGGAAGAGGTGATCGACATCGCCGACATCTGCCTCTACGCCGCCAAGCGCTCCGGCCGGAACTGCTGGACCGGCGTCGTGGCCCGCGACTGCCTCGCGCCCGACACGCTCATGCTGCGCGTGCGGGAGTCGATGCCGTCGCTGGTGGCGGCGGGGGAGCTGGAGATGCTCGCGTCGGCGCGGGTGTAGGGAACGCCGCCGTCCCGGCGGCTGGCCAGGCGGCGTCCTCGCCGCCTCTCGGGAACGCAGGCGGGACGCCTGCGGGCCAGCCGGCGAGGACGCCGGCGTTCCGCTGTCACTTCAACGCATTCACGATCCTCTCGAACACCTCCGGGTGCAGGCGCTTGAATGTCCCGTTCGCGAAGCCGAGCATGAAGCCCATCAGGATCGAGTAGACCGCCAAGGCAAAGACCGCGATGCGCAGCGGCAGCAGGCGGATGCCGATCGAGTCGAGAAACGTCAGCCCGCTCTCGACGCAGATTACCGACGCCGCCGCCATCAGAAACATGAAGTCCAGGCTGTAACGCGACACGATCCACCAGCAGGTCGAGAGGGCGAGGAGGATCAGCCAGGCGCCGGCCATGACCTGCATCCCCACGCGCGTCCCGCTGTCGGGGCGCGTACGGCGAAGGGCGAAGAGAACGGCCAGCAGCGTCCCGAGCATCGTCAGCGGGACCAGCGGCACGACGCCGAGCATTGGCTCCGAGCCGGGCATGGGAAACGACACGCTCGGATCGGGATTCGCGTATTGCACTCCGACAAACGGGAACTCCGATCGGATGGTCGGCGCCCAGAAGAGGTAGTGCATCACGTTGTTGCCGAAGCGCGAGAGCTCCGGCAGCGTGCAGAGGCGGCAGACCGCGCGCCCCTCCATCGGCACGAAGGTGAGCTGGTAGGTCTCGCCGAATTCCAGCGGCCGCCCGAAGCGCGCCACGTTGTACGTGATCATCGCCGCGGCGACGACCGCCAGCGGCACCGCCGCGGCGGCGAAGGTCCGCCGCCGATCCCTGGAGTTGAGCAGGATGACGGCCGCGGTGACGAAGAGCAGCACACCGACGTTGGGGCGCGCGGCGATCGAGAGCGCCAGCCAAACGCTCATCCAGACCGCGCGCCGCACAGTCGGCTGCTCGACGAAGCGCACCAGCGCGTAGGCCCACGTCGCGGTCAGCGCCGCGCCGGCCAGGATGGCCACTTCGTAGATGCGGATGTCCGCCAGTTGAAAGATGGCCACGTTGCCCAGTCCGATCATCAGCATCCAGACCGGAAAGGGGATGTGCAGCCTGCCGACGGAGCGCCGCCGTCCCGGCGGCTGGCCGGGCGGCGTCCCGCCGCCCGGTTCCGGCGCAGGCGTGGACGCCTGCGAGCCAGCCGGCGAGGACGCCGGCGCTCCGAACGTCAGCGCCAGCGCGCGTCGCGCAAAGGCCACCGCGGCGAGGAAGGCCCACGCGGCGAACACCGCCGCCGCCAGTCCGTCGCGCGGATACGCGCCGCGCAGCAACCGGTAGGGCATGTAGAAGGCGAGCGCCGGCACCGGCGAGAAGTAGAGGTAGTAGTGCCCGTTGAGATAACTGGCGTCCCAGATGTACTCGGTGTGCCCCTCGCGCGCCTTGTGGTCGTACGGAAACGGCATGGCCATCAGCCGCGGGTCGGGCTCATTGGCCATGTACAGATGCCCACGAAAGAACCCCTCGGAGAGGCCGGCGTAGTACGACTGATCCCACGAAATGCGCCGAAAGCTGAACGTGCCGCCGCTGGGGAAGAAGGCGTACGCCGCGAGCACGACGAGGATGGCGAGCGCGGTCGGCGCGCGGCGCAACGCTAGACGGACGCGTTCACGGGTGGACACGGGGCGGAAGGATACATGTGGTCTGCGGAGCGCCGGCGTCCCGCCGGCTGGCCCGCAGGCGTCCTCGCCTGCGCCCCGCGGGAGCGGCGGCGTTCCGCGGCGGTGGCGTGAGCGATTTACTACCATCGTTCGCTCCATCCACGAATGCTGGGTAACCGGCGCAACTCTCGGTCGACACTGGGGACGGCGCGACGCCGGGGGCAGGCGCGACCGTCTGAGTACCGGCCCGCGCGGGGGGCGTCACGCGACGGCATCGCCTCGACCCGTCGGGCCTCCAGAAAAGCGGTCCGAACGACGGTGCGCCTCGCGAGAATCGACAAGCCGGCCGCCATCACACCCTCCGCTACTCTTTCGCCATGTAATCGGAGGACGGATACGACATCTGGACGATCCATGAGCTGCTGGGCCATGCCGCCGTGAACACCACCACCATGATTTACACACGTGCTGAACCAAACGGGAAGGCGCGGGGGCTCGGAGCTCGCAGGAGGCGTCGTGAGCCCGTCGTGTCGGGACGATACGCGGACTCGGACTCCTGCCATCGCGGCGATGGTGCGCGCTATGTGGATTGGCGGGACGGGTCAAAGAGTTGTCCCTGGGCAAGAGTCCATTCAACGCATGGAATTAACCCTCACGACGGGCCGTCCGGCGCCAAATCCGCGTCTCGCGGTTTCGTTTCGTCGGCCTACAATCGGCTCAACCACAGTTAGTTTAGGTCGTCCACGCGCGTGGCCTATACACGAATCGCTCTTGCTGTCGAGTGGGCGATTAGTGCAAGCTCTACTCTTCGCGATGACCGCTGATAAGCCTCTGTTCTCCCGGCGTTGTTTCCAGCCGATCGCCGACGGCAAGATGCCGGACGATGTCCCCGATCGCACCCGTCGCAAGCTCTGGCGTGTGCTGGCGGAGTTCAACGCACCCTGCGTTGTTCGTCCCAACCGTTACGACGCTTACGAGGTGCACTCCGACGCGGCCGTCGAGGTTCGCGAAGACCTTATAAAGCGGTATGACGAGAATCCCGCGGCGCTGCCTGACGAAATCACAGAATCGTATATTCGAAGCGTGACCGCGCCATATCTTTTTGATGTGCTCGAAGCGTGGAGTGATTTCCTCGGTGGCTCCGAACAACGAGAATTCGAGCGAGCCATCAATGACATCTTCGCATCGGAGCAATGCTCTTGGTTGATCGCTGACAGCCGAATCTTCCGCATAGATCGCG
Source organism: Candidatus Gilichinskyi gelida (assembly GCA_038040385.1). Lineage (GTDB taxonomy): Bacteria > Acidobacteriota > Thermoanaerobaculia > Gp7-AA8 > Gp7-AA8 > Gilichinskyi > Gilichinskyi gelida. The sequence continues at coordinate 37,996 of JBBPII010000013.1, read as the reverse complement.
ATTTCGTCGCCACGCAGATCATCGAACCGGCGTTCGCGGAGCTCCGCGCGGCCAAGTATCGCGGTGCACTCGATGAATTGGCGACCGCGGTGTCCGAGTTCACCTCAAGAGACTATAAGTCAGCAATTCAGGCGGCGGCGAAGAGCTTTGAAAGCGTCTTAAAGACCATTCTCGGCACAGATACAGGTAACGCGAGTCAACTGATCCGCGAGTTGCGCGATACCCTATTCTTTGCCGACCTTCCTGAGGATATCGCAGCGGCTATGCCTGAGAGCGTTTTCGCTGCATTGCCTTTCTTGCGCAATCGGCTTGCTGCCCACGGTCAAGGAACTGACGTCATCGACGTTCCGGCACGCTATGCGGAACTCGCGGTCCATCTGGCTGCGGTTTACGCTCTATTTCTGGTGCGCACCGCCATCGATCTCAATCAGAAAGCCGAGCAACCAGCCGCAGGCGACGAGATCCCATTCTAAATCACTGCTGTCCAAATTAGGCGAGGTCGGACCGGCCGGCACCGGAGAATGACCCGGGGACGGACCGCTTCTCCACGCTCTGCATCGCGTCGCTGGCAGGCGGCGAGGTGCGCGAGCTCGCCGCGTCGACGGTGGAGGACTACGCCGCGCCGCGCTGGTCGCCCGACGGAAAATGGATCGCCGTCTCGCGCTTTCCGCACGCGACCTCGGCCGGCTCGATCCTGCTGGTCGATCCCAATTCGGCCGAGCGGCGCGTCCTCGGCCGCCGCGAGCCGCACGGCCTGCTCTCCGGCGTGGCGTGGGTCAATGAGGGCGAGGCCGTCGTCTACGCGGAGTTCGATGCCATCACCGGCGTGTCGCTCCGCCGCGGCGCCGGCGCGGCGGCCATCGTTCTGCAGGACGTCAGCGACGGCGACGCCCGCGTGCTGCTGCGCAACGCGCACGGCGCGGCCGACACCGTCGACGTCGTCGGTCCCGGGCGCCTCGTTTTCACCGTCACGCCGGAGACGTTCGCCGTCTCCCCCGACGGCACGCGCGCGGTGCTGTCGGTCATCGACGAGGCTTCGGGATTGATGATGGCCGAGGGGGTGGCGGACGTGGCGCGCCGGCGATGACGTCCGAACCCGCCCGCCGCCTCAGGTCGGCAATCCGTTGTGCGCGTTCGCCATCGGCACGAGCGCGGCCAGGACCGCGCGCGCATCGGCGGTGGCGCCGGCGCGGATCTTCGTCCCGGGAACGTCGAACAGCGACGTCAGCATCAGCGTGCCTCCGCTCTCGTTTCCGACGAAGTCGAGATTCAGCGCCGGCACGCGCACCAGCAGCGCGGACGCCGTCGCGCCGCCGCGAACGCTCTGGATCTTCTTCGCCAGCTCGTCGTTGCCGAATTCCGCGGCCACCCAGCCGCGCTCGGTCCGCTTGACGGTGATCGATGAGCGGATGTCTGCCCCGACGGCGACCGGATAAAACAGCGTCGAGACGTCCGCCAGCAACGAACGCGGATCGTCGGAGGCGCGGTACGCCTTCAGCCGGTCGAGGCGGACGAAAACGACGCGCAGGGGAGGCCGCAGCACGGCGCTCTCTGCCTCTCTCGCCGAGAGTCCCATCACCTCCGGCGACTTTTCCGCCAGCGCCCGGAGGGTGCTCAGCCCCGTCGTCGCCGCGCGCGTCGCCTCGGCATTCACGTTCTCTGCAACCCGGCTCTGCGGCGGCCTAGTCCGGCTCTGTGCCATCGCCGCCACCGGTATCGCCAGCAGACAGCTCAAGATGATCCTTCGCATGGGTGCCTCCTCAATTGTGAATCTGGTGGTAGTCGTCCCAGTGCGTGTGGTCCGGACCGGAAACGTAGTCGTCGTAAGTCGTAAAGTACTGCGCGCCGCCGCCGCTGGGGTCCCACGGCCACGGGTTGTTGACCCGCACGTAATTCACGCCGGCGATGGTGTCGTAACCGCTGACGACCATCATGTGTCCGCCGTCGCCGATCCAGTGCCAGCTGAACGCGAAAGGCCGCTTCTGGCAGTAGATCTCGCCGCGCAACTGGTTCCACGTCAGAGGGGCGTTCGTCGTGTGGACCGAAGAGAAGCCGTATTTCGGATACTCCGGCCAGCCGCCGGTGACGCATCCCGCGGTCGACGCGCAACAGGTGGTCATCCCGAACTGCTTGTTGGCTTCGTCGCACTGCGTGACCGACGCGCCGTGATAGTTCATGGTCATCTCGCCGCTGGCCGCCCAGCACCACATCGAGGTGTGTTGGCCGATGACGGGCACGGTCACCAGCGCGGTCGGCGGCGGGGAACAGGCAACCGTCGTCGGCGTCGTCACGGTGTGGCATCCGGCGATACCGAGCGCGAGGACCGAAAGGGTGGCCACGGTCAGGTTCTTCATCGCCCCTCCTCATGTCTTTGCAAGAGTAGTGAAGCGAGTCCGCTGCGCGTTACAAAAGCGTCGGAGCGCGACTTCGCGGGAGTAGGTTTCGGCCGCGCCTTGATCGTCACCGACAGCTCGTCGTTGCGGATATTGACGAAGCGCAATTTGATGCGCCCTTCGTCGTCGCGCGTGATGGTTGCCGGCGTGTTGACCGACGTCAGAATCCAGCCGGCGGGGAGGGTGACGAAGTTGACGGGGCGGCCGAGCGTGCGCTTCCACACCAGCTCACCGTCCTGCGCGGTGTAACCCACCGGATCGGTGTACGTCTCCTCCACCCGGATGCGCGCCGACTGCCCGGCGGCGATGGCGCGTCCGAGGTCTCCCTGCACCACTACGGAGTCGGGATCGGACGGGGTCGGATAGTAGCCAAGGGCGTTGACGTCCTTCCCGGTGACGGTGTGCGTCTCGAGAACTTTGCCGGTGTCGAGGTCGATCATCCTCGCGTCGGGCGAGACCACGCTTCCCTTGCGCACGAAGCTATGCACCGATTTCTGCCCGGCGCGCGCGACGGTGAAATCGTGCGAGATGCGGAACTGGTGCGTCGACGGATCGAGCAGCCAGTAACGGATCTGGCGATCCTGCTCCGCGCGATGGTCGAGTGTAGCTGCGCCCGCTCCGGGCGCGGGCGTCGCGGTGCACTTCACCGGCAACTGGTCATCGCGATCGTTGACGAAACTGACGCGCACGCGGCCGTCGGCGTCGGTGGAGACCATTCCCGGCGACGCGCATCCGGTCAACTGCCATCCCTTCGGCAGCAGGACGACGTTCCGACTGATGCCGAGCGGGCGCTCGAAGAACAACTGTCCGTCCTTGACGCCGTACGACGCGGCGTCGGTGTACGTCTTGAAGATGCGGATGCGCGTCTCGCCGCCCTTCGGCACCGGGCCGGGAAGGTGGACGCGGATGAACTTTCCTTCGACGACCTCGAACCTCAGTTCCTCCCCGCTGGCGCGCGCGATCACCCGCTCCTTGGTCGCCACGGCGCCGGCCCGAATCGGATTGTCGAAGGTTGTCGCCCCTTCGCGCGCCTGCGTCACGTCGTAGGTGATCGCGAACTGATGGGTCTCGGGCGGGAGGAGGTCGTAGAGGGTGAACTCGTCGTCGGCGAGGGCGGGCGCGGCGAGGAGGAGGAGTACGACCGTCATCCTGAGCGCAGCGAAGGATCTCAGGTTACGTGGACGAGATCCTTCGCCGTCTTCGCGGCTCAGGATGACGGAGGGGCGAGTCGCGCTCATGGCTTCGCCGCGATCCACCGATCCACATTCCCTTCCAGCACGCCGAGCGGCACCGCGCCGCTGCCGAGGACCACGTCGTGGAATTCGCGGACGTCGAAGCGGGCACCGAGCGCCCGCTCGGCGCGCTTGCGCAGCTCCTTGATCTTCAGCTCTCCCAGCTTGTACGCCAGCGCCTGGCCGGGCCAGGAGATGTAGCGGTCGATCTCCGTCTGCACTTCGTGGAGGGGGAGGGCGGTTCGGGTGGCCATGTAGTCGACGGCCTGCTGGCGCGTCCACCCCATCGAATGGATGCCGGTGTCGACCACCAGCCGGCAGGCGCGCCACATCTCGTACGTCAGCCGTCCGAAATTGCTGTACGGATCGGTGTAGAAGCCGGCCTCGAGGCCGAGCCACTCGCAGTACAGGCCCCACCCTTCACCGAAGGCGGAGATGTACGAGAAGCGGCGGAAGTTCGGGAGGTCGCCGAGCTCGCGGCTCAGTGCGACCTGCAGGTGATGGCCGGGGACGGACTCGTGCAGCGTGAGCGCCTCGAGGTTGTAGAGCGGCCGGCTGTCGAGCTTGTAGATGTTCACCCAATAGATGCCGGGCTGCGTGCTTCCCTGCGGCGCGCCGACATAGCGGCCGCTCGTGTATTTCGGCGCGATGTCCGGCGGCACCGCCTCGACGGTGTACGGCAGCCGCGGGAGAGTCTTGAACAGCGAGGGGAGCTTGCCGTCCATCCGTTTGGCGATCCACGCGGCGCGGGACAGGAGCTCGTCGGGCGTCTTGGCGTAGAAGCGCGGGTCGGTGCGGAGGAACTGCAGGAACGCCGCGAAGTCGCCCTGGAAGCCGACCTTCTTCATTACCGCGTTCATCTCGGCGCCGATCCGCTCCACCTCGGCCAGGCCGATCTTGTGGATCTCTTCCGGCTGGAGGTCGAGCGTGGTGAACTCGCGGATCTTGAGCGCGTAGAAGGCGCGCCCGTTCGGCAGTGCCGAGGCGGCGAGCGTCGTGCGCGCGCCGGGGAGGTACTCCTTGTCGAAGAAGTCGAGGAATTCGCGGTAGCCGGCCACCGCGCCGTCCATCACCGCCGCGCGACCTTCGCGCCGCAGCCGTTCGCGCTCGGCCTCGGGGATCGACGACGGGAACTTCTCGAACGGGCGCCAGAAGACGCTCTTCGTCGCATCGTCGACGACGTGCGCGGAGATGGTGTGGTCGTAGCCGTCGAGCGTCGCCCGCGGGACGGTCATGCCGCGCGCCAGACCGAGGCGCATCAGCGCGATCTCCTCGCGAACGTAGCGCGGCCAGGCTTTCAGCCGGCTGATGTAGTTGTCGTAGTCCTTGACCGTCGCCAGCGGCACGTCCTGCGGCAAGCGAGAGAAGCCGGTGTGGAATCCGGAGTCGGCGTTGAACGGAATCTGGTAGTCGCCCAGCTCGTACGACGCGATGGAGTTCTCGATGCCCTGGCGGAACATGTCGTAGTTCACGACTTCCGCGGCGGGCAGTTTCGCGCGATCGATGGCGGCCAGCTCGGCGAGGTTCGCCCTCCGCTGGGCGTTGCGGCGCTCGAGGTCCGCGGGCGTCGCGGACGGCAGGCGGTCGTTGTATTCGTGCCGGCCCGCCGAGGTGGCGAAGAGCGGGTTCTCGCGGAGCCGCGTCTCCCACGCCCGGTCGAAGAGCGCGTGAAGCCGCGCGACCTCCTGTGTAGGCGCGCCCGCTCCCGGGCGCGCAGCGAGCAGGGCCAATGTGACGAGAAGTAGCAGTCGTCGCGTCATGATCGCCAAAGCTTAGCGCGTACCGGTAAGATCGCAGGCCTTATGAAACGAAAGACGGCGGTCCTCGGCGCTCTGGTCTCCCTGTTCGCGGCCGCGGCCCTCGCGAGCGAGAGCTTCACCCTCGACATCCCGCTGCGCTTCAACGCGCAGCAGGAGACCGGCAAGGTGCTGGTGACGCTGACGCTGAATGCCGCGCCGGCCGGCGCGCAGCTCGTGGTCAACGGCTCGACCACGCTGAACCTCGGTGGCAGCACGAACTTGGGTAGCGGCGACACGGTCAAGTTCGAGAGCGGCGTCGGAAACGAGGTCAAGATCACGTACCAGCCGCTCTCCAACTTCGGCGCTGACTTCTGCGCCGGCGGGAGCGCCGTGGGGAAGAGCGTCCCGATGCGCTTCGCCGGAGCGCAGGACGTCACCGACTACCGCATCTCGACCTACATCGTCGCCGCGCCGGAGGCCGAGTGCTCGCAGGTCGCCAAGCACACCGGCGACTCGCCGGCCACGCTTACGCCCGTCGACGACGGCGTGGCGTCCGCGCTGGTGGCGACCAATCGCGGCCGGCACACCTACGACGTGGTGCTGGTGCTCGACAAGTCGGGGAGCATGTCCGACTTTCCGCCGGGCGCCATTTCCGGTCCGAAGAAGCACGAGATCCTCAAATCGGCTGTGCAGGCGTTCGTGACCGGATGGCAGCAGATCGATGCACCGCTGGCAACGGGCGAGGAGTGGTCGAACGACCGGATGGGGGTGGTGTTCTTCGACAGCGCCGTCACCCCGCAGACGCTGCCCGGCGCCGATCCCCCGGCGAACTTTTTCCTGAAGCGCGGCGCCGGGTCGGCCTGGGACGCCGTCAGCAGCAACGTGTTGGGCCTCAATCCGGGCAGCGCGACGTCGATCGGCGGCGGCATCAACGAGGCGATGAAGCAGTGGAAGGCCGATCCGGACAATGACCTCACGGTCATCGTCGCCACCGATGGCATGCAGAACACCGCGCCGCTGATCCTGCCGACGCCGAGCGGCTTCCTGGGGCTCGATCCGGTGAGCGGACTGCCGCAGGAGCTGCGCAAGCGCTTCATCCCCATTCAGACCATCGGCTTCGGCGCGCCGGAGCAGGTCGATGAAGACCTGCTGCGCTACACGTCGTTCGAGACCTCCGGCGTGTCGTACATCGCCGTCAGCGCGTCGACGATGTTCGACGTCTTCGCCTCGACGCTGGTGGCCATCCTCAAGGGCAACACCGCCTCGCTGGCGGAGAGGGAGCACGGGACGCTGACGGGGAAGGGCCCCACCGCCGGGTTGGCGGTCGACGTCGACCGCTCCGCGCAACGCGTGGTGTTCATGGCGCAGTGGGCGCCGCCGGCTCGCGAGGCGCTCGAGCTCGAAGTTCTGCCGCCGGGCGCCGCGAGTCCGGCGGTGCCGACATCGTCGGCGAAGACGCCCCAAGCCGCCTTTCAGACCTTCGACCTAAAACCGGGTGCCGTCGGCACGTGGAAGGTGCGCGTGAAACGCGGCTCCAACGGTTCCAACGAGCCGGTGCCGTACACGCTCAATGTGCTCTTCCTCGAGCGCCACCTCGACTACCGGCTGTCGTTCGATCAGATCCACGCCGGGACCGGCGACAGGCTGGGCATCCGCGCGACGGTGTCGTGGGACGGCAAGCCGCTCACCGGGCTGCCCGCCGACGCCATTCGCGTCCGCGTCGCCCGCCCGCCCGTGGCGGCGGGCAATATCCTTCATGAGGCGCGCGTCCCCGATCGCGTCAATGGGCCGGTGAAGACGCCGTCGGGCGAGGTGGAAACGCCGTACAACCGCAAGGTGAACGCGCTCATCCGCTCCGGCGCCCTCGGGCGAACGGCTCCCAAGGACGTCGCCACCATCACGCTCAAGGAACAGGGACGCGGGGTCTACGCCACGACGTTCGACGACACATCGATCCCCGGAACGTACGCCTTCGAGACCACGCTCGACTGGAACGATCCCCGCACCGGCCACACCCATCGCGAGGAACGCCTCGAGCAGTTCGTCAAGGCCAAGGCCGATCCGGCGAAGACAGAGGTCAAAACCACCCGCACCGATCCCCGCATCGTCTCCATCGCCGTCACCCCGCGCGATCGCTTCGGCAACTTCATCGGCCCCGGCGCAGCGGTCAAGCTCAAGTTGAAGAGCGCCGGCAAGCTGGCGTCGGAGACTCCGGTCGACCGCGGTCAAACCGGCACGTACATCTTCACCATCACCGGCGTGCCGGCGGGGAAGACGCCGGACGTGGAGATTACGGTGGACGGGGTGAGGGTCTCCCCGTGACGCAGCGGAACGCCGCCGTCTCGGCGGCTGGCCAGGCGGCGTCCCGCCGCCTCTCTCGCGCAGGCGCGGACGCCTGCGGGCCAGCCGGCGAGGACGCCGGCGTTCCCCTAGTCACGTCGTAGCACCCTCGCTCTCAAAGCGTCCTTCGGCTCCGGCGGCACCTTGCTGTAGTCCAGGTCGAGGTTCTGCGGCGGCAGCTCCCACGAGAAGCCGCGGAGCAGGACGACGGTGAAGACCTCCATGAAGTAGGTGGCGAAATCGAGTCCCGGGCAGCGGTGGCCGGTGGCCGGTCCCGCCCCCTGCGGCACGAAGGCGTGCTCGTGCCGCCGGTCTTCGGCGCGCGCGGCGGAGAAGCGATCGGGATCGAATCGCTCGGCGTCGTCGTAGACGCCGTGCGCGACGTGCGTGGGGCGGATGGTCCAGATGATCATCCAGCCGGCGGGGACGGTCATCCCTTCGAGCTCGAAGCCGTCCTTGGCGATGCCGAAGACGCCGGGGATGATCGGCGTGAGGCGCTTGACCTCGTTGACCACCTGCAGCAAGTAGGGCATCGACATCAGCGCCTCCAGCGTCAGCGGGCCGCCCGGCGACTTCGCCGCGATCTCCGCGGCCAGCGTGTGGCGCACGTCCGGATGTTCGGTGAGCTGCATGACCGTCGCGCCGAGCTCGCCGAAGACGATGAAGCCGGCGATGACGATGTGGTGGAGCTCGAGCGCCGCGTCCTCATCGCCGAGGGTCGCGCCGCCGGCGGCGAGGATGCGCGAGAGCCCGTCGCTGGTCGGCGCCTTCCGCCGCTCGCGGACGGTGGCGCGGAAGACGTCCATGATCCGGTCGCGGGCCTTGAGCGCCTTGTTGTAGCGCGTGCCGGGGATGTTGATCGGCAGGGTGGAGAAGCCGTTGAGGAGAATCTCGTAATCGCGGCGCAGCGCATCCATCGCGCTGCCGGGCGGCAGGCCCATGATCGTGGAGCAGATCACCTCGATCGACAGCCGCTTCATCTCGTCCAGCCAGCGAATCTCGCCCGCGCCCGCCCATCGCTTGAACGCCGTCTCGATGCTGGACTGCATCTGCGGGAGGTAGTCGGTGATCGCGGCGCGCGTGAAGGCCTGGTTGACGACGCGTTTGCGCTCGCGATGCGCGTCGCCGTCGAGCAGCGGGAGGCTGCGGCCGGCGAAGAGCTGCTGCACGTGCGGCGGCATGGAGTCGTCGCGCATCACCACGCTACCGTCGATGAACCGCCCCGCCGCCTCGGGGCCGGAGATGATCACCGCGTTCCGGCCGAGGAGCCGGGAGCGGAAGATGCGGCCATGCCGCGCCAGGCGCTCGTCGATGAAGCCGAAGGGATTCTTGGCGAACGTCAGCGTCTCGCCGACCAGCGGCAAGCCGGTGCTTCCGGGGGGAAGGGTGGGGGGCATGCGGACCTCCGTCGTCGGTAGAGAGTACGCGCTTCGGAGGGGAATGGATGGGCGGACGTTGCCGCGCCACGCCTGCCGGGTTATAAAGCTCCTACCAGTCCATCAGTCCCGAACCTAGGATGAAGCGCCTACTCCCATTTGCCGTCCTCTGCGCTCTTCTCGCTCCTGCCCTGTTCGCCGGACGGCAGCGCGCCGTGGCCCTGATCCCTCGGCTGCTGCGTTTCGGCGAGCCTCTCCCGGGACTGTCGCCGGCGTTGCTCGCGCGATTCGAGGCCGGAAAACTGCGTTTCGAGCAGCTCGAGACCGTCGAGAGCGGATTGGGACCGCTTTTCAACAGCAGGACCTGCGGCGAATGCCACCTCGCTCCGGCCATGGGCGGGGGCAGCGAGCGGATGGTGACGCGCATCGGCACGACGGTCAACGGCCACTTCGATCCGCTGACGCGGCTCGGCGGCTCGCTTCTGCAGGTCCGGACCATCAGCGTGTTTGACGGCGTCGAGCACGACTTCGCGGTGGAAGTGGCTCCACCCGAGGCGACGATCGTCACGCTGCGGCGTTCGACGCCGCTCTTTGGCCTCGGACTCGTCGACGCCACGCCCGACTCGACGTTCATTGCCCTCGCCGCGCAGCAGGCGGCGCGCGGCGACGGCACCGCGGGACGCGTGCACATGGTCGACAACGCCGCCGCTGGGATGCAGACGATGGGGAAGTTCGGCTGGAAGGCACAAGTCCCCACGCTCTTCCAGTTCTCCGGCGACGCGCTGGTGAACGAAATGGGCATCACCAATCCCGGATTTCCGGACGAGAACTGCCCGTCGGGAAACTGCGCCGAGCTGCAGTTCAATCCGCGGCCGGGCCTCAACGAGATCGGGCCAGGCGTGCAGGCGCTGACGGATTTCCAGTCGTTCCTCGCCGCCCCGCCGCGCGGCGCGATCACCGCCGACGCCATCGCCGGCGAGGAGGTCTTCAACGCCATCGGCTGCAACGCGTGCCACGTCTCGACGCTGCAGACGGGATCCAATCCGAATCCAGCGCTCGATCGCGTGACGTACCACCCGTTCTCCGATTTCTTCCTCCACGACATGGGCGCGCTTGGCGACGGCATCGAGCAAGGCTCCGCGACTGGCCGGGAGATTCGCACCGCGCCGCTGTGGGGATTGCGCGTGATGGTGACATTCCTTCACGACGTGCGCGCCAAGACCCTCGAAGACGCCATCACCGCTCACGACGGTCAGGCTCGCGCGTCGCGGGATCGCTTCACTGCGCTGAGCGAGGCGGATCGGGCGAGGCTGCTGGCGTTCCTGAAGTCGCTGTGAGCGCGCCGCCGGTGCGCCCTCTCCATCGCCGGCCGAGCCAGAAGGCTGCCGAGGCGATGCAGCCGGTCACGAGAATCTCGGCAATGGTCTCCAACCAAGCAATGAGATCCGGAGCGAGATATTGGATCGCGGCTCCGAACAGCGCTGTCATCAAGAGACCGAGCGAGAGCGCCCAGCGCCTGGGATGAGAGGTTGAAACGGTCATCGCCGCCATCGCGCCGAGAGCGATCGCGGCGGCGATCCACGGGAGTACGTGCAATGCGCGCATGAGAAGTTCGCCTGCCACTCCATCGAATGTCCGCCCCTCGGTAAACCGCATGCTGATCCAGCTGAACGGCTGCATCGCTAACCACGCGACGATGAGGGCCGCAATCACGGCTGCGATGTTTCGAGCGTACGCGTTGCTGTCCACCGCAAACAATCTTCGCACGTCCTGAATCGGCACTGTCGTTCATGGCGGCGATGCTCAGGATGGCCGGCGGGGATAGATATGATCGCCGTGAATGACAAACGACATCGATCAAGCCATCCGCGCCGCACGCGCCGCGTTCAACGACGCCATCGCCCGCCGCGATCCCGACGCCATCGCTGCGTTCCTCCTCCCTTCCTACCATGTCGTGACCGCGCGCAGCATGCAGCGCAACGGGAAGGAAGACAGCGTCAGGAGCTGGGCGGACATGTTCGACCGCGACAGCACCGCCACTTACGGCCGGACGCCGGACGAGATCCACGTGAACGAGGAGTGGGGCATGGCCGAGGAGCATGGGCGGTGGACGGGGACGCTCATGGCCAACGACGGCCCGATGGAGCTCGCCGGCGTCTACGCGGCGAAGTGGCACCACACCGCGCAGGGATGGCTGCTGCAGGCGGAGATTTTCACGCCGCTCACGGTCGTGCGGGGCGCCACGATCGGTTGAAGACGTAAGTCGCCGACGCGTCGGGGATCGCCATCGGATCATCTGGCGCGCGGAAGATCATCGAAGTGATGGTAACCGGTCACACCGTCTCCACGGCGACACCCCTCTTGAGCTCCGCATCGGTCCGATTCCTCCGGAACGCAGCGAGATACCGCGCATCTTCATCGTAGGTCGCCGGAAACACACGCGGCACGCGCTGAGGCCGCAGCTCCTGGTCGACGTGGACGAACGTGAAGGTGCAGTCATTGGTTAAGTCGCGGACGGCCTGCTCGCCGCGCGCGATACGCTCGATCTTCGTCTCCACGCCGATCGAGGTGCGTCCGGTGAAGACGATCCGGCTTGCGAAGCGGAGCTTGTCGCCGATTCGCACCGGTTGCTTGAAGTTGATGCGGTTGACGGCCGCGACCACTGCGCGGTGCGTCGTCAGCTCCTCGGCAAGCATCGCCGCCACTTCGTACGCGCGGTGCACGAGGTACCCGCCGAATATCTTGTGCGGGACGTTTTCCTGCTCCGGGTAAACGCGGTCCCAGGAGCTCGTCCCGAGCTCGCTCACGCGGAGCCCATCGAACTGGTCGGCCTCCTGCTCCATGTGCAGCCGGTGCAGCATCTCGAACTCCTCGCGTGTCGGCGGCTGCTGCAGCTTCTCTTCGTCGGCGCGGGCGCGTCGCCGCCGCGCGATGGCACGCTCGTGCCGGCGCCGTTCGAGCGCGTCCGCCGGTTCGAGCGGTGGAATGGCGATGCTCCGCTCCCCGCTTCGCGCCACCATCGTGAAATAGCAGGAGGCGATGTGACCCGCGACGTCGCCATCCTGCTCGACCCGGATTCCGACCTCCATCGACGTGCGCCCGACATAGTTCACACGCGCCAGGAAACGGAGGTCGCGCATCACGTCGGCGGGACGGCGGACGCGGATGTTGTCGATCGCCGCCGTGACCACACGCGCGTTCGGATCGAAGCGCCGGACATACTCGAGGGCGGTCTCCTCCGCCATCTTGTCGAGCAGCTCCAACGTCAGGCCGAAGCGAAGATTGCCGCGCATCGGCTGGGCGCTGACCATGAAGCGGCGCCGGAGTGCGGCATCACTGGCGAGGGACAACACTGTGGTGATCGAGGTCTCGGTCGGTCTCATCACTCCTCCTGGAAAAAGAAAAGGCCCGTGATCGCTCACGGGCCTTTCGTCGGATTCGATGTTCGTTCAGATCATGATCGTCGGAAACGGCCCGCGGCTCTCCCCCGGCACTGGCAGAGAATGGCTAGGACAACGGCCGTCGATCGCATGATCGCGATCATATCAGGTGATCCGCTGCGCCGCTCACCTACAATCCGGGCCATGAATCGTGTGCAAGCCGTCGCTCTGGCCCTCGTCCTTCTCACCACTTCCGCACATGCGCAGACCAACGCCGCTGCCGCGCGCATCGATCGCATCCTGCGCGAGGTGCCGCTGATCGAGGGACACAACGATCTTCCCGGGCAATACGAGGAGCGGGTGAAGAACCATCTGGCGCAGCTCGACATCGGGCAGGACCAGAGCAAGCTCACGCCGGCGCTGCACACCGACATCGCGCGGCTGCGGCAGGGGAGGGTCGGCGGCCAATTCTGGTCCGTCTACGTTCCGGCAACGCTGAAAGGCGCGGATGCCGTGCGCGCGGTCCTCGAGCAGATCGATGTCGTCCACCGCCTGGACGAGCGGTACCCGGACACGTTCGAGCTGGCCCGCACCGCCGATGATGTGGTGCGCATCCATCGCAGCGGCAAGATCGCCTCGCTCATCGGCATGGAAGGCGGCCACTCCATCGGCAACTCGCTCGCCGTTCTTCGCCAAACGTACGCCATCGGCGCGCGCTACATGACGATCACGCACAGCGCGAATAACGACTGGGCCGATTCGGCGACCGCCGATCCGATCCACGGCGGCCTCACCCCGTTCGGCAAGCTGGTCATCGCGGAGATGAATCGCCTCGGCATGCTCGTCGATCTCTCGCACGTCGCACCGAAGACCATGCACGACATCCTGGACGTCGCCGTCGCGCCGGTCATCTTCTCCCATTCATCCGCGCGGGCGCTCACGGATCACGCGCGAAACGTTCCCGATGACGTGCTGCGCCGCGTCAAGGAGAACGACGGCGTGGTGATGGTCACGTGGGTCCCCGGTTTCGTCTCGGAGAAGGTGCGCGCACGCGGCGCCGCGAAGGACGCGGAAGAAGCACGCCTCAAGGCGCTCTACCAGGGCCAGCCGGAGAAGATGAAGGCGGCGCTCGCCCATTGGGAAGCCGCGAATCCGGTTCCGCGCGCCACCGTGCAGGACATCGCCGATCACATCGACCACATCGTGCAGGTCACAGGGGCGGCGCATGCCGGCATCGGAGCTGATCTCGATGGCATCACCACCACGCCGGAAGGCCTGGAGAGCGTGGCCGCCTACCCCAGCGTCTTCGCGGAGCTCATCCGGCGCGACTACACCGACGAGCAGCTCAAGGCCATCGCCGGACGGAACGTGCTCCGAGTGATGCGGAAGGCCGAGGCCGTGGCGGCGCGCCTGCAGAAGGAGCGACCGCCCTCGGATGCGCGGATCGAGGAAGTGGACAAGCCGGCGACGGCGTAACCGGCGGCGGCACGGTGACGTATTAGTTCATCTGATGAAGAGACTTCTCTGCATATTCGCGCTGACACTCAGCGCCGCCGCGCAGCAACCGCAACGCGCCGAGGTGCTGGTGCTCGGCGTCTATCCTATGAACAACCCGGGACGCGACGTCTTCAATATGCAGGTCGACGACGTGCTCGCGCCCAAGCGTCAGGCCGAGATCGCGCAGGTCATCGGGGCCTTGAAAAGATTCAATCCCACGAAGATCGCGCTCGAAACTGACGTCTACTCCGATCGCAGGCCGAAGGAGTATGCCGACTATCTGGCCGGCAAGCACGAGCTCACGCGCAACGAGATCGAGCAGCTCGGCTTCCGCCTGGCCAAGGACCTCGGCCACAAGACCGTGTACCCGGTCGACGTGGACGGTGACTTCCCGTGGCAGCGCTTCGTCAACTACGCCAAGGGGAGCGGCCGCACCAAGGAGCTCGATGCGCTCCTGGGCGAGATCGGCACCATGGTCAAGGCGCAGAATGCGTATCTCGGCTCGCACACCGTCCTCGAGACGCTGCTCTACATGAACGCGGACGGAAAGGTCGCCCAGGACGTCGGTTTCTACTACCGGCAGGCGGAAATCGGCGAGCCGGGCGATTGGGCGGGCGCCGACCTCGTCTCCGACTGGTTCCGGCGCAACATGCGCATCTACAGCAACGTCATGAAGCTCGTCGCCTCTCCGAACGAGCGCGTGCTGGTCATCTACGGTGCCGGACACCTCGGCTGGCTGCGGCAGGACTTCGCCGGCAACCCCAATGTCCGCCTGCGCAAGCTCGCCGAATTCGCCAGGTAAGCGCACCCCTCATCCGCCCTTCGGGCACCTTCTCCCGCTCACGCGGGAGAAGGACATCTAATCTCCCCTCTCCCGCGTGCGGGAGAGGGTGGCGCGAAGCGCCGGGTGAGGGGTCCGCTACAATCGTCCCATCGGCGAATCTTCTTCTCGAACCCGATGGAGCCTGGTCGTGGAGTCGCTGTCCCGGCCTTACCGGGTGACCATTCCCATGGTCGTCCTCGTGTTGCTGGTCCCGTTCTACATCTTCATTCCCGAGCTCATGCCTGGCCGGACGCTGCACGTCCCCGAGCTGGCTTTGGACCGTGTCGTGCCCCTGCAGCCCGCCTGGGCGCTGGTCTACGGAGCGCTCTATCTGTTCGTGATCCTGCTGCCGGTGTTCGTCGTCCGTCAGGATGAGCAGATCCGCCGCACCGTTCTGGCCTATCTGATGGTGTGGATTACTGCGTATGTCTGCTTTCTGGTGTATCCGTCCATGGCCCCGCGCCCGACCGAGGTGGTCGGAGAAGGATTTGCGGTCTGGGGCCTGCGGGTCCTGTACGATTCCGACCCGCCGTACAACTGCTTTCCTTCTCTCCACGTCGCGCACTCGTTCGTGTCGGCGCTGGCCTGCTGGCGCGTGCACCGCGGGGTTGGAATCGCCGCAGCGCTCTGTGCCTCACTCATCGGAGTCTCCACTCTGTACACCAAGCAGCACTACATCCTCGACGTCGTCGCCGGCATCTTCATGGCGTGGGTGGTCTATGTCGTGTTCCTGTGCAGCTATCCGCGCGAGAGCGTCCCCGAGCTCGACCGCCGCGTCGCACCGGTCCTGGCGCTGGGGATCATCGGGATCCTCCTCATCGGGGTCGGGTGCTACTGGGTGGTGTACCGGTTGAGCGGAGAGCCCTGATTCGATCACGGCCATCCGAGGGCGACGTCGAAGCCGCAGGCGACGTTTTCGAGCTCAACTCCTGCCACGTCGCGACGCCGCAGACCGGCGCCAACGCGAATCCGGCGCTCGATCGCGTCACGTATCAGCCATTCTCCGATTTCCTCCTGCACGACATGGGGCCGGTCGGCGACGGCATCGAGCAGGGCTCCGCGACCGGACGGGAGATTCGCACGGCGCCGCTGTGGGGGTTGCGCGTCATCACGTTATTGCTGCACGACGGTCATGGTCGCGCATCGCGGGATCGCTTCAACGCGCTGAGCTCGACCGATCGCACGAGGCTGCTCGCGTTCTGATTCAGTGCCTTACGCTTCGCGAGCGCCCCGGGCTCGGATTGGCGGGAATCTCGTTCCAGAACGGCGGCGGGATGTACGGCACCGTAAACGTTGCATCGGCGGATACCGACACATTGCCTGCTGCGTCGCGCGATTTCACCCGGTAATGAATCGTGGTATTCGGCTGAAGGTCGGTGAGGAACACCGGATGATAGCGAGTCGAAGCCGCCAAGCGTCCGACTCTGCCATAGCCGGTCGTTGAACCGTACTCCACAGTCGCATCCGCCGGCTCGTCGGTAAGCCAGGAAATGAGCGTGCTGTGCGATAGCGCCAGAGCCACGACGGAGGTGATGCGCGGCAGCACGGTGTCACTCGCCGGCGATGTCGCCCGCGGATAAAGCGTCGCCGGGTTCCAATTCCTCCACAACTCAGGGATGAAGTTCGGCGCGTTCGGATATTGCTCCCCGCTGATTGAGCTGGTGGTCGTCGAATAATCGCTCGCGAAGAACCGGCCGGGCGCGCTGAGGTCCGTGCGATATTCGTTGTTTTGCACGATTTGGGTATCGTTCGTGAGAATCGCCGTTTGTCCGTTGGGGTCTGCGGTACCCGAGCTGTTGATGAAAAACTTGTTGCCGGCGAGCGTGCGCAGTCCGGTGAGCATCATGACCGAGCCGTCGGGCCCGCCGGCGTTCACATCGACCGTGTTGTTCACGAAGTCGAAGGGAACGATACCTTCGGAGACGAGACCGTCGTTCGTTCCGAGAAGAAACGAATTGTTCGCGTAGGTCACGCGGGCGCTCGGAGAGAAGGCGCCGCTCTGCCAGGAGCCCAACAGCACGCCCTGGCCATTGCGAAGGTCGAAGGTCGAGTTCTCGACCAGGCCTGCATTCGGCGCGACGACGGCCGCATACGCCGCTTCCGCGCCCGGCGACGAGATGACCTTCGAGCCGTATACGGTCACGGAATCGACCCGCTCGGGAAAGGTGGCGAGCAACTGGGGTCCCTTGGCGCCGCTGAACGTAGAGTTGAGGAAGTAGATCTCTCCCGTTGCGAGATCGACCCCGTCGGCGAGGGTGAAATCCGGCTCGACGTCGACACCTGCCGCGGGGTTGAAGCTGCCGAACGCCCCGGTGACGCCGCTGTCGCTGAAAACGGAGTTGACGATCCACGCCCGGCGCACGTGGATGACGGCCAGGCCCACCCGGCCGTTGCGATGACAAGTGACGTTTTCGAGGCGCACGTCCTTGTCGGCCACAACCTCGTCCCAATCGAGAATGCCCAACATGATCCCGTCGACTGAAAAATGGTGAATGTTCAGATCGCGCAGCAGATACCCCGAGGAGTGGCTGGTGATGATGCCCGCGCACGCGTCTTCGAGGACCCGAGGATCTTTGGTCATGTTCTGGACGTTGCCGTTCATCTCGAAGCCTTCGATCCTGAAATCAGTTGAATCGAGCATGAAGAACGGCGTCACCTGTTTGCGCCAGGAGTAAAAAAAGCCGTCGGCTTCGAAATCGGCGCTCTGAAAGAAGTCCCCTTTGACGTCGATCTTCGCACCGTAGCCGCTGATCGTCACGCCGTGGCAGTTCCGGTAGACGACGTCGTTGACGCCGTTCGGTTGAGGTCCGCGGAAAATCCGGTAGCGGTTGATTCGGTAGGTGCCGGGTGGATAGATCAGCTTGCTGCCGGGAGCGGCGGCGCAGATCGCGGCCGCAGCCGCCTGCATGGCGTCGTAGTCGTCGGCCACTCCGTCGCCCTTGGCGCCGAAGTCCTTCACGCTCATGAAACTTGCCTGGCTGGATTGCGGAACAGCGTAGGCCGAAAGGCCGCACAACGCGCTGAACGCCATCGCGAGCGCGGCCCGGCCCATTCTCGTTATTGTCATCAAGTTATCCTACCAGTTCGACGCGCGTCGGATGTGACGGGCATCATCAGGCGAATTGGCGTCCCCAACGGGATTCGAACCCGTGTTGGCGCCGTGAAAGGGGAAACACGAAGACGGCACCGTTCTTTTCACGACACGTGGCTTGCCCGCATAACGTGCTGACCGCCCACCTGATCGATGAAGCAGGCGAGCCGACCATCGCCGCCCGCGACGAAATCCTGTCGTTCTTCAAGCTGGGCCTGGCCTGACGAGAACGAGTGGCTCTGCCGTTAGCGTTTATCATCAGGCGTCGATGCCTGATCACCTCGTTTCCGCAATTCTGCCCGTATACAACCGCGAAACCAGCGTCGCGCGGGCGGTGGAAAGCGTGCTCGCACAGACCTACCGGCCGCTCGAGCTGATCGTGGTTGACGATGGCTCCACCGACGGGACGCGCCGCGTGCTCGAGCAGTTCGGCGCGCGGATCACGCTCCTCCGGCAGCCGAACGCTGGCGCGTACGCGGCGCGCAACCTCGGACTGCGCCACGCGCGCGGCGAATTCGTCGCGTTCATCGACTCCGACGACGTCTGGTTCCCGCATCGCCTCAGCGCCCAGGTGCCGCTCATGCAGCGCCCGGAAGTGGGGCTGGTGTTCGGCGACGCGATTCACGTGACGCCGCACGGACGCTCGGAGCGCACCTGCTTCCGCGTCTCGCCGCCGCACCGGGGGCGCGTGGCGCCGCAGTTCGCGTGGTCGAACTTCGTCCCGACGACATGCGTGCTCGTGCGGCGCGGCATCCTCGACGAAGCCGGCGGATTTCCGGAGAGCAATGCGATCTCCGTGGACTACCTGATGTGGTTCCGCATCGCGCTGCGCCACGAGCTCGACTACGTCGACGCGCCGGTGGCCGAGTACATGGTCCACGCCGGAGGCATCAGCGCGGACCTGGGACGCTCGCTCGAGGCACGCATCCGCCTTTTCTCCGATGAGCTGGCGCGCACGGACGACGCATCGACGCGCGCCGTGCTCCGCCGATTGCTCTTCAACCTTTCGCTGCACCTGGGGCTCGCCACGCTCCGCGGACGGGCGCGCAACGTCGCGCACCCGCTGCGTCTGGCGTGGCATACGGCCGCGTCCGTCGCGCGGCGGGAAGCGTGGCCGTGGAGCGCCGCGTTTGCAGTGAATCAGGTGCGCGTGCGCACGCGCCGTCTCTTCTCATGACCGAAAAACCATTCGTCTCCGTGGTCATCGAAACCGTCACCGCGCGGTACGACTCCGACTCCGCAACCGGCTCGCTGGCGACCGACCTCGCCCCGCCGCTGGCCGGACTGCAGCGCCAGACCTATCCGCACGATCGCTTCGAGGCGATCGTGGTGATCGACGACGCGGTCGGCGACTCCGCGGCCCACGAACTGCAGCAGCGTTTTCCGTTCGTGAAACTGGTCCGGGCCTCGGAGACGAATTACTTCAGCGCGAAGAACGCCGGTGCGCGCGCCGCGACCGGCTCGATCATCGCGCTGCTCGACGGCGACTGCGAGCCGCAGCCGGATTGGCTCGACCTGCTGGTCTCGCGTTTCGACGAAGGCATCGGCGTGGTCGCGGGCTGCACGCGCTACAGCGGCGACTCGCTCGTGGGACGTACGTTCTCGGTTCCCGACTTCGCGAGCGTGGCCTGCGAGGCGGACGGCAGCGCGTCCGGAATCCTGGTGAACAACGTCGCGTTCCGCCGCGAGGTGTTCCTCACCCATCCGCTGGACGAGCGCATCCGCCGCAACGGCGGCTGCTATCTGCTCTATCACCAGCTCCGCGCCGACCAAGTGAAGATGGTCTACGAACCGCGCGCACGCGCCGCGCACGGACTCGACATCGGCGGCCTCGGTTTCGTCCGCAAGCACTTCGACCGTGGCTTCGATAGCGTGGGCGTCTATCGCTGCGACGATCGCGGCGTGCTGCGCGGAACGAGTTTGTACCGGCGCATCGGCGGCCTGGCGCTCTTCCCGATCACCGTGCGGCGCATCGCGCTCGACTGGATGCGCCTGGTGCGCAAGCGCCGCCAGATCGGCATCTCTCCGCTCGCCGTGCCGTACTACGCCGCTGTGACTCTCGGGACGCGGCTGATCGAGCTGGCCGGGGGACTCACCGCCGGCGTTTCGCGCAGAAGCTAGGAGAACGTGTGCTGCGCGGAGCAACGATCATCTGTTTCGGGTCAATCGACTGGGCGTTCAACTGGCAGCCGCCGCAGGAGATCGCGACGGCATTCGCGGCGAGCGGCAATCACGTGTTGTTCGTCGAGAACACCGGGGTGCGCCGGCCGTCGCTGAAGGACGCGGGACGCCTGCGCGACCGCTTCAGGGCCTGGCGCGACGCCGATCACGGCATCCGTGCGGAAAGTAAAGGCCTCGACATCCTGCCGCCGCTGCTCGTGCCGCTTCCCTACTCGCGGCTCGCCGTGCGCGCCAACCGCCACGTGCTGCTGCGCACCGTGCGCCGCTGGCTGAAGAGCAACGGCAGCGCTCCGCTGATCGTGATCACCTTCCTGCCGACGCCGCTGGTGCGCGAGGTGATCGCTGAGCTCGACCCCGCGCTGGTCGTCTACTACTGCATCGACCGCCTGCCTGAAAGCTCGCCCGGCGCGCGGAAGCTGCTCGAGCCCGAGCGCGCGCTGCTCGCGGAGGCGGACGTGGTGCTGACGACGTCGAACGGCCTGCGCACGATGGCCGAGGAGCACGCGCCGCACGTCGAACTGCTCGAGTGCGGCGTGCGCTCGGGCGAATTCGCGCGTGCCCGCGACGGAAGCGCGGCACCCGAGGTCTTCGAGAGCCTCCCTCGGCCGGTGATCGGCTTCGCCGGCAGTCTCCGCAACGAGCTCGACATCGCGCTGTTGTGCGACGCCGCAGAGCTCGCGCCGGACCTGACCTTCCTCTTCGCCGGCCCGGTGATGGCGGACGTGAAACGTCTGGCGTCGTATCCGAATGTGCGGCTGATCGGCAGCTTGCCGCACGCCGACGTCATCCGCCACACCGTTCACTTCGACGCCGGCATCCTGCCCTACGTGCGCAATGTCTTCACCGCGTACATCATGCCGGCGAAGTTGAAGGAGTACCTCGCAGCGGGGCTGCCGGTGGTGTCGACGACGCTGCCCGAGGTCGTGCGGTTCGCGGAGGAACACCCGGGGATGATCACGTTCGCCGACGATGCCGCGGGCTTCGTCGCCGCGTTACGCGCGGCAGTGGCATCGAATACGCGCGAAGCAGCCGCGCGGCGGATGGCGGTCGCGCGCACGTTCGACTGGAGCGAGCAGATATCGCGGATGAGCGAGCTGATCGAAGCCGCGCTCGCGGCGAAGCGGGCATCGTGATCGGCCGCTTGGCCGGCAGACTCTATGGCGCGCTCGCCGCGCCGTTCGGTATGCGCGCTCTGGAACGAATGCTGCGCGACGGTCTGGCGGACTCCCTCGGCCCGCCGCTGCGATTCCTGTTCACCGGCCAGGCCGCTCCCGAAGTGCTCGCGCTCGCGGAACGGATCGAGGCGCGACGCGCGGCGATCGCCAGCCGCGGCGGCGAATACCGCACGTTGACGGGACCGGTGTTGTCGTCGCAGCGCCTCGCCAACAGCGTCAGCGTGCCGCGGCGCTGGGGCGTCTTTCTCCATCTCTGCGCGCGCCAGTTCCACGCGCGTGCCATCGTCGAGCTGGGCGCGTGCGCCGGCATCTCGGGCGCTTACCTCGCGTCGGCACCATCGCGACCGCGTTTCGTGACCATCGAAGGCTCGCCGAGCCTCGTGCCGGTCGCCGAGGAGATGCTCGCTTCATTCAACGCAACGATCATCGGTGCTCCATTCGACGCCGGCCTCCCGCGCGCGCTGACCCTGGTCGATTCGGTCGACGTTGCGTACATCGACGGACACCACGACGAAGCGCCGACGCTGCACTACGTGCGAACGCTGGTCCCGCATCTTTCGCCACGCGCACTGCTGATCCTCGATGACATCCGGCTTTATGACGGCATGCGCCGAGCGTGGCGCGCGCTGTCGTCGATGTCGGGCGTCTCCACCGCCGTCGACACGGGCCGCTTCGGATTACTGGTGTGGGAAGGCGGCGCCGCCGTTCCACGGCACTACGATCTCGCGCGCTACACGGGGATCTGGCGGACGCAGCAGCGTCGCGCCGCGACGGCGATGCCAAGAGCAGGATGACGGAATGACGGTCGGCCCGGCGTCAACGCTCTGCGTGAGGGCGGAGAAGAGGATGGCATTGGCGTCCCCAACGGGATTCGAACCCGTGTTGGCGCCGTGAAAGGCGTCGGCGTGAAACCGAAGACGCTGTCCGGCGCCCGCGGCGAGACTGATCTGCCCTGAATCCGACGATTTCAGGTTCGGCGGCTCGTGGGGAAGGTGATCATTAATGATGAACCGCGCGCCGGCGCGAGACGGCCGTCAGCGTCAGCGCGATCGCGGGCGGTGTTTGCCCTTCGACGATGTCCACCGCCGCCGAGGGCTCGGCCGGTGCGTAGCGGCGGTAGGGGTCGACAGCGACGAAGCGGTAGGTGCCCGGCGGGACGACGATGGTGAAGGCGCCGTCGTTTGACGTCGCCCCCGCGGTGCGGTTGCCGAGGGCGTCGAGCGCGAAGATCTCGACACCGGTGAGCAGGCGGCCCTTGTCGGTCTTCACCGTGCCGCTGACGCGCACGCCGCGGCGCATCGTCAGGTCGGCCGTGATCATCGCATCGGCTTCGATCGCCAACGGGCCGGTGGTCTCGTACGACGCCGCGCCGCCCGCGTAGCTCGTCACATACGCAAGCTGCGGATCGAATGCGAGCAACCGATACGTGCCGGGCGCAACGACGAGCGCATAGCGGCCGTCCGCACCGGTGATCGCCGCAGAGGCGAGTGCGCCGGAGGCGTCATATGCAGCGACGGTAATGCCGCTCAGCACCTGCGAGTTGCTGTTGCGCACCGTGCCGCTCACGCGGCCGCCGCGCGGCAGGGTCACGTCGATCCCGGCCACATCTCCCGTGACCGAGAGCGTTTGCGCGAAGCGAAAATCGGCCATGCCGCCGTAGAAGAGCGCCGCGTACGTCAGCGACGGATCGGACGCCGCGATCCTGTACTCGCCCGGCGCAACCACGAGCGTGTAGCGACCCGCGGCGTCACTGGTCGTCGTCGCGTGAAGGGTGCCATCGAGGTTGTACGCCGTGACGATGAAATTCGGCGCGTTCACACGGCCGCTAATCCGCGCGCCGGGGGTCAGGGCGATCCGCAGGTCATCGCGCCGCTCGCCGGCGGTCACGACGATGATGCTGGATCGCTCGAACGATCGGCTGCCGTCGTAGTACGCGGTGGCGTAGGCACGCGAAGCATCTGCGGCGACGAACCGATAGTCGCCCCCGGGGAGCGAGAAGCGGAAGTGGCCGGTGGCGTCCGTGGTAGTGACCGACACCTGCGCGCCTGCCGGTGTGAAGGCGTAGACCAACATCGAAGCGAGGGGCTGCTGCGTGGCGGCATCGATCGCGGTTCCGCTCACCTGCGCGGCGACGTCGAGGACGAGCGTCACCGCCGCCGCGGCGGCCTCGGTCACACGCACCGGCGTCGCTTCAGCGAACGACCGCGCGGCGAGATGGAACGCCGGGGCGAAGTAGCCGGCGAGGTGGTAGGCCACGAGTTTGTAATCGCCCGGCGGGAGAACGAGCGAATAGTCGCCGGAGTTGTTCGCGATCGCGAATCCGCGCCGAGTCCCGGAGAGGTTGTACGCCTCCACCACCGCACCGGGGATTGCCGTTCCGTTGGCGCTCCGCACTCCCCCCGTCACCTTGCCGCCTTTGACCAGCGCGAATGAGATTTGCGCGCCGCTCGCCGAAATCGTGCGCACCGGGGAGGTCTCGAAGGACTCCGCATTGGCGTCGAACGACGTGGCGTAGACGCCCGCGGGATCGTATGCCAGAAGGCGGTATTCGCCGGGCGCGAGGGCCAGCACATAGAGTCCGGTTCCATCCGTGCTCGCCGTGCCGCGGAGCATGCCGGCGGGATCGTATGCCGCGACGACCATGCCGCTCAGCGGGAAGCCGGCGGCGGCGCTGGACACCGTTCCCGTGACGGCGGCGGCATGTGCCGCGCTCGCGGTGAGGAGAGGGACAACAGTGAGAAGCGCTCGAACGAGGAGACGCATGAGGTCGTTATTGGATATCGCTAGAGGAGCCGAAGCGGCCGAAGTGCTTGCACCGGGCCGCCGGCCAGTGTACTAGAAAGCTTCCGACAATGCGTCTGTCGATCCGAACGAAGATCGCGCTGTTGATGACGTTCGTTCTCGCCATCGTCTCGGTGGCGGTGTATCGCTATTTCCCGGCTCGGCTCCACCGGCAGATCACGGACGCGGTGGTTCAGAAATCGGCGGCGCTGACCGGCATGGGGGCCGTCAGTGTCGCCGCCGGGCTGCGGGATCGCAATCACGCCGCGGTTGCCGCGGCACTCACCGGTTTGCGTAACAATCCGGATCTCGTTTATCTCGTTCTGCTCGATGCAAACGGCCAGGTCTTCGCCGCCTTCAACGATTTGATGGCCCGTCAGGCGGCGTACCAGACGTTGCCGATGAAGAGCGTCGGCGGAGCTCATGGCGTGCTGCAGGGCGGGCAGAAGATGCGTGCGCCGGCGCCGCCGGTCGTCGGCGGCATCAGCGCCGACGGCACGATTCACCAGAGCATGGAGCCGGTTCGCCATGAGGGGCGAACCATCGGCCGGCTCTACATCGGGATGTCGCTCGAAGCGGCGAACGCGGACGCTGCGCGCAGCCGGGCCGCCATCGCCATCGTGACGCTGATCGCGTTCGTCCTCGGCACGATTCTCGTCTTCGCCCTGAGCACCGTGATCACCGGTCCGCTGCAGCGCATCGTCGAGACGACCGAAGACATCGCCGCGGGCGACTTCACCAAACGCGCGGCGGTGACCACCGACGACGAGGTCGGACATATGGCGCGCTCGTTCAACAAGATGGTCGATCGCGTGGCGAGCGCCTACGCGCAGCTGGAGGACCTGAATCGCACTCTCGAGTCGCGCGTCGACGAGCGGACAGGCGAGCTCGTGGCATCGCACGAGCGCTACCGGATGCTCTTCGAGCGCAACCTGGCCGGCGTGTACATGGCCACCGAAGACGGGCGCGTCATCGACTGCAACGAAGCGTGCGCAACGCTTTTCGGCTTCGACGGCCGCGACGAGTTTCTGCGGTCCGGCCGGATCGAGTACATGAACCCGCACGAGCGCGACTCGATCGTCCGGCGGCTCCGCGATTACGGCACCGTGGCGAACGAAGAAGTGGAGCTGCATGGCCGCGACGGGATGGCGGTCTGGGCCCTCGAGAACGTCCGCCGCGTCGTTCCCGCGCCGGGCGCCTCGGCCATGCTGGAAGGAATTCTCCTCGACATCAGCGACCGCAAGCGCGCCGAGCAGGCCATCGAGTTCAAGGCCTACCACGACGCGTTGACGGAGCTTCCGAATCGCGCGCTGTTTCTCGACCGCCTCGCCGTCGCGCTGGCACAGGCGCAGCGCAACGGCGGCTGCCTGGCCGTACTCTTCCTCGATCTCGACGACATGAAGTCGATCAACGACACGTTCGGCCACGCGACCGGCGACCGCGTGCTGCGGGCGATCGCTCAACGGCTGACGGAAGCGCTGCGCGGCGGCGATACCGTGGCCCGCGTCGGCGGCGACGAGTTTCTGATCCTGTTGGCGATCGATGAGCCGGCCGATGCGGAGAAAGTGGCGCGCACGATCCTGTCGCGAGTCTCCGAGCCGCTGCTCGTCGACAACGACGAGCTGTATCTCACCACCAGCATCGGCGTGGCGCTGTATCCCGCCGACGGCGACGACGCGGAAGCCCTGATGCATTACGCCGACAGCGCGATGTACCGGGTGAAGGAAACAGGCGGACACGACGTGCGGCTCAGCACCGGCAGCGAAAGGCGCAGCGTCGGACGCCTCTCGCTCGAGGATCAGCTCCGCACGGCAATCGATCGCGACGAGTTCGTGCTGCACTATCAACCGCAGGTCCAGATCAACACCCGGCTTCTCAGCGGCGCCGAGGCGCTCGTGCGCTGGCAGCGTCCCGACGGAACGCTGGCGCCACCGGCGAGCTTCGTCCCGGTCTGCGAGCAGAGCGGCCTGATCACTGTCCTGGGCGAGGTCGTGCTGACCAAGGCCTGCCAACAGATGGTCGATTGGCAGAAGATCGGCTCCGTGCCGTCGCGCATCGGGGTCAACGTCTCCGCGCGCCAGTTCTATCAGCGCGACTTCGTCGGAATGGTGCAGCGCGTTCTCCGCTCCACCGGCCTTGCGCCCATGCGCCTGGAGCTCGAGATCACGGAGACCGTCGCGATGCAGACCTCGCAGCGCGCCATCGGCATGCTGCGCGATCTTCGCGAGATGGGCATCGCCGTCGCCATCGACGACTTCGGCACCGGTCAGTCGTCGCTCAGTTACCTGAAGCGCTTCCCGGTCGACGCGGTGAAGATCGACAAGAGCTTCGTCGCCGATCTCGTCAGCGGCGACAACGACGAATGGATCATCACCGCCGTGCTGATGCTCGCCAATCACCTCGGCTTGCGGACGATCGCGGAGGGAGTGGAGAGCGAGGAGCAGGCGGCGTTTCTGGCGCGGCTGGACTGCCGCGACATTCAGGGATACCTGATCAGCACGCCGGTCGACGCCGCTGCGTTCGCGGCGCGCTTCCTCACGCGCCGCGAAACGGAACGGCTGCCGCGCACGGCGATGCTATAGCGCGCTCCGCCGCGCGATCTCCTTCGCCACCAGCTCCGCGGCGCGCGGACTCTGCACGATGCTCCAGTTCAGCGGATACTGCGGCGAGATCGTGATGTCGTTCGGCTGATTGAAGAAGATCACCGCCCGCACGCCGCGGCTGTATGTGTGCTGCAGGTGATAGAACGCCTGACGATACCATTCCGTCATGTCGCCGCCCTGCGCCAGCGTGCCGAATTCGCAGATCATGAGCGGCTTCTCCATGCGCAGGATCGTCGGATATGCCTTCTCCAGAATCTGGTGGAAGCTCCACCAACGCGACCACGACGCGATCGTGCCGTAATTGAGCACGCCGGTGCCGATCCAGTCGACGAACTCCGGCCCCGGATAGTAGTACTCGAACCACGGCATCGAGATGTGCGGCGACCAGACCCAAAGGACGTTCGTCGCCCCCATCTTCTGAAAGATGAGGTGGACGTGTTTCCACGCGGCGACGAAGTCCTCGGGGCGATTGCCGTTCTGCGGGCCCCACGGATAGCGGTACGGGTCGTTCATCTCGTGTGCGAAGCGGATGAACAGCGGACGGCGATACGCGGCCGCCGCCTTGGCCCACGGCACGACGTAGAAGTCGTAATCGCCTTTCGCGATCGACGCCAGCGATGCGTACTCGCGCTCGGCGATCGGGCGCAGATTCGTGCGCAGCCGCTCGTCGAAATCGACGACCCACGGCTCCCACGTGATCATCGGTACGGAGCCCATCGAATGAATGGTCTCCACCATGCGCAGCGGGAACTGCTGCGTCGGCTTGTCGCCCCAGGCCGAGTAGAACGAGATGATCGAGAACTTGTAGTTGATCTGATTCTCGACCTGCTCCATGCCCGCGAACGTGTTCGGAAAGCCGCCGTCGTAGATGCCGAAGAGCGTCGTCTGCGGCCGGCGCAGCGCGGTGACGGAGTTGAGCATTGGCCGCAGCGGCTCGAGGTATTCGCTGCGCGACGTCTGGCGCGCATTGCGAAGTGCTGTGTGCTGCCGGTCGGAGAAGAACTGCCCGATCCGGCTCATGCGCTCGTCCACGGCGGTAAAGAGGCGATGAAATCCGGTGCCGATGACCAGTTGGAAAACGACGCCGGCGGCGATGAGCCATCCGAGCGCGAAAAACGCCAGTTTGTAGCGGCTCTTCGGCTTCACGATTCCTCTTTCCGGGCGCGGTCCGTCCACGCCGCATACAAACGCCCGCTCATGAGCAGTCCGTTGATGATCGCAAACGCCACCATCCCGAGCGTGACCTCGGTGGTGATCAGCACTTCCGACTCCGGGACGACGTAAAGCTGCATGTACGCGGTCCAGGCGTTGGCCAACAACGAAACAACCAGCACGGCGACCGGCAGTCGCGCCAGAGTCCAGAAACGGGCGCGGCGGCGCTGCTTCGCCGTCGGGATGTACGGGACGGCGATTCCGAGGAGCGCCAGCGCGAGGCCCTTCAAATAGACGCTCCAGGAGCCGATCTTCAGCAGCATTCCGCGCCAGTGCAGTCCCCGCTCGCCACCGCGGTCGCACAGCCATCGCTGCGAGAAGAAATAGATCGCCGCGCCGAGCACGCCGACTGGAACGGCGTGCTGAATGTATTCGCTGAGCAGAAAGACCGCGGGTTGTCTGCCGAAAACGAGATAGATCAGCGGCACGGAGAGAAAGATCAGCGAGGTCACGCCGACGAGATAGTAACTGCCGATCATGAAGTAGGAGATTTTTTGATGCGCCGTGAGCGCGCGAAACGCGCGCGGGTACTCGCGGAAGAGCACTTCGTAGACGCCGCGTGACCACTTCAACTGCTGCTTCAGATACGAATCGAGGTCCGACGGCACGAGCCCCCGCGAGAGCACCTCCGGCACGTACACCGACGTCCATCCGCGCGCGTGCAGGCGGATCGAGGTCACGAGATCTTCGGCCAGGCCGAGGCCATGGCCGCCGATCGAATCCAGCGCCGCGCGCCGGAACGTGCAATTCGCCCCGATCGCCACGGCGGTCCCCGTGCCGTTCATCCCCTGCATGATCGGACCGTAGAACGCATACGTCTGTTCCGCCGCGGCGCGCGCGACGAAGGATTCGCCGGCATTGCCGTAGGCCTGTGCGACCTGCACGAAGCCGACCTCCTGGTCTTCGAAGTAGCCGAGGACCCGGTCCAGAAACTGCGGGAACGGAATGTGATCGGGATCGAGGACGAGAATGAGCTCCTCGGTCGTCTGTTGCAGCGCGGCGTTGATCTTTCCCGCTTTCGCGCCCGGGATGTCGAGCAGTTCCAGGTGCACCGCGCCCATCTCCTCCGCCAGCGCGCGCATGGCCGGATCGCGAGTGTCGTCGAGCAGGTACGTGGTGTGCGGATAGGTGACCGCGCGCGCGGCCGAAAGGGTGCGCACGAACATGTCGTAGGGCTCGCCTGGCGCGGACGTGGTGAAGATCGCCACGCCGAGCCCTTCCCGCGGCGTCACCGCCTCCGGCTGATCGATGTGAAAAACGTTGTACCAGCCGACCATGATCCGGAAGACGCCGAACCATGTGGCGAAGGAGAGCAGAACGAAGAGCGTCAGATGATTCACATGGCCTGCGGCGAACCACCACACCGCGAACCATGCCACGCTCTGCACGCCGAGGAAGAGCAGCACCCCGAGGATCCACCGTTCCCAGCCGCGAACGGGCGAGGCGCGGCGATGGCGGAAGAGCTCAGCGTTGTCGTACCAGAGCGGCATGAACGGTCGTCGAGCGATAGTCTACGGTGACCGCGCGCTGGATGCCTGCCTCCAGGCGCCAGTGAGATGCGAGCGCGACGTCCGCAGCGAGACCAGTCCGCCACGGGCGGGACGTGCGGTCGAACGCAAAGGTAAAGGTGGAAGCGGGAAAGGGACCGGGCCCGGCCTCAGGTCCGAATGCGCGTCCGCGGTCGCGCGCGTAGCCCGCGTCGGCGTGAATCTTCACGCCGCCGCGCGGCGTGCGGCGCTCGAGCGCCGCGACGACGCGCGCTTCGAGAAGATCGTCGGGCGACCAGTACGGGTCGTATTCGCCGCGATACTGGTAGCGAAAGAACCCCTGATCGAGGGTGGAGGAGATGGCGGTCATGCGGAAGCGCGACGACTGGGTATCGCGCGCGCACGCCGATCCGCCGCTCCAAAGCGTCCACTCTCCGCGGCGCAACGGTGCGACGGCATACGCGACCAGCGCATGGCCTCGGTTGCGGTCGAAGTAGCGGCGATGACTGATCTCGGCGGCGGCGATCCAGTCGCCGTCGTGATTCCACCGCAGCGTGCTCGTGGTCGCGGAAGCGTGCGTGCGCAGCGACGTCGCGCTGGCGATTTCTTCGCGATGATCGACGCGCAACGTGAACGCGCCGTGGCGAACGCTGAGGCTTCCGATCGGCCGCCGCACGCCGTCGGCAAAGGTGAACAATCCGATGCTGCCGCCGAACGTGAAAGGTCCCGCGCGTGTCTTGTTCTCGACCGCGACGTACTCGCCGCCGCGTTCCCCGATCCGGCCAGCGTCGAGGTCGTACCTCCCGCCGACGACCGTCCAGCGCGTCAGCGGATCGCTGAAGAACGTGGACGCGGCTTCCACGCGCACCGCATTCAATGGCTGATCGTCATGCGCGCCGTCGACGGTCATCCGCTGCGACGGCCGAGTGCCCGCCTGGATCTCGCGCAGCGACGCACCCGAGAGCTCACGCTTCGGGTCGAGCGCCAGCACGCGCCGGAAATCGCGCGCCGCCGCGCGCCAGTCGCCGTTCCAGTACTCCGCCGTGGCCTTTCCTTCGAGCGCGTCAATTCCCTCGAGCTCATCGAACAAGGCGATCGCCTCGCGATACCCCCCCCGCCACATGATCACCCGCGCCAGCCCGAGCTTCGCCGCATTGGACTTCGGATCGTTCGCGAGAATGCGGCGATACAACGCCTCCGATTCGGCAAACCGCTTTTCCCATCCGAGGCGCTCGGCGGTACGGAGGTCTGCCTCGTCCGCCGCGAATGCCACACGGCCGGCCACCAGCGTCATCAGCAGAAAACGGAGAAGGCAACGCCACGGCATACGTGCCGTGCAGTATAGGAAGGTCGCTCGGTCTGGTGGCGTCCCCAACGGGATTCGTATTCGTTCGCCCTTCGACGGCTGTGTAAGTTGCATAAAACGCTAGGCTCTAGAACCACTCGAACCGCTCAAATAGCCCATCGAAGGTACATATTGAGTACACGGGCAAACAGCGAGCGGTTCGAAGAGAAAGAGAACTTCCCGCGCGCGCTCGCGTTGCCATACACAACTCCTTACCGATGCGTACACGAGCGAAGTGCGTGCGCTCGCCGACGCCGAGGCTGCCGGCGGCTGCTGCGAGTTCGGGTGAGCGGTGACAACGTGCCGTTCGCCGCAACGAGGAGGCGGAGGAGCGGCATAGCGGCTATTGCACGCAGAGACATACGACCAGAGTGATGATGATCAGCATCAGATAGAGAGGCCACACGGCCGGCCGGAAAAGGGCCTCGGAAAAATACGCTTTCCCCGCGGGAGGAACCATCGAGAAGTCGGTATGTGACTGGCCGCTCACCTGTTTGTACAGATCGCGGAACGCGCGCTCTAATCCGAGGTAGTACGCGTCGAGACCCCAGAAAACCACCGTCGGCATCAAAACGATCCAAGCGTTCTGCGGCTTGCCGTCCTTCGCAATGTAGGCAAGGAGTGCGGCGACGAGCGTGGTTCCCCACCCTTTGATCGTGAAGCTGTTGCTCGCCAGGCGGCTGATGACCGCCTGCAGCATTTCCAGGTGCTTCGTTTTCTTTTCGTCTTCTTCGTTCATTGGCTCTCCCGAACGATTTCGGCTACGAGTTGCTCCATCACCACCGGATAGAGCGCCGCAGGGCGACGATCGACATCCCAACCGTGCGCGCTGATCGCGTCCGCCACCGACCGGTCGATTGCCCTGACGTACTGCCGCGTCTCTGCCAGCCGGGCGGACGCGCCCCCCGTCGACTCGATGGCAAAGACGGGAGCATTCGGCCGAAGTTCCCGAAAGATGTCGGCCTCTTGCTCGACGCCTTCCATGCCTCCGATGGCCACGAACGCCGCCGGCGTCGTATGCGAGATCATGGCTCGGCGCATGCGCTCAAGGCTGCGAGGGGCCAGCCAGCGGCCCGTCTTCTCATCGCGGGAAAGTTGCTCTCCCTCTGCCGCGGCGGTCCAAACGATACGTCCATAGCCCATCTCCTCGAGCACGAGCGTTTTCTTCGGAATGATTTCACGGAAGATCTGAGACTGATAGATGAAGGCGAGAGGCGCCTCGACGTCGCTCGTGACCACGTACTCCGAGGCGATGGTGAGCACGAGCGGCGAAATCGACGGATGGCCGCCGAACACCAGTTTCCCCCCTTCGGCAAAGATGGTTCGGGCGAGCGTGATCACCGCCTCGTCGACGTTGAGGTCGAGACGCGCATTTTCGAAGCCGGAATGCTTCGCAGGAACGCTCGCGGAGAGGAAAACGGCCATCCCGCTCATGCGACGGGACGAATTCAAAGGAGGGGCTCCCCTCTGGCGATGAGATCGGCGGCGGCGCCGATCTCGCCTTTGTCGACCATCGCCACCTTGCAGACCGTCGACAACCATTGGTAACGCGTCTGCGTGGTCAGCATGAAGAGTCGGGACAGACCGACCACCACGCCATGCTGCGGCGGCATCGTGGCCAGGGACGCTATGTGAAAGTCGTTCAGCTCCGGCGAACGGACGCTCGGCCAGATCTTGTAGTCACGCCCTGCGGCGGTGACCTGCATAATCCCGCTGCCGTCGATCGTCACCGTCTTCACGCCGCGCAACGCGAGAGCGTTCTCGATCGCGCCGCGTAGGGAACCGCGCCGCCGCAGCACTCCCGCGTTGTGCTCCTGCTCGATCCAAGTGACCAACTCGGCTAGCTTCGCCTTCTGCGGCATCGCCGAGACGGTGAACGCGCCGCCATCGAAGTCCGGGCCGTTGAGCGTCCGCCGCGCAGCGTCATCGATGCCCGGCACCTTCACGCCGCCGGGAAGATGAATGGCCACAAGAGTCAGCTCGCATGCCTTGGCCGTGTTGATCTCATAAGTCGTCCATTCCGACTCGAGGATTCCCGCCGATTCCAGCACGACGACCATCGACTTATCGCCAAGCTCCTGCGTCAGCCGCTCCTGAAAATTTGCCGCCGGCGGGATGCGGTAGTGGTCGAGGAAGACGTCGAAGCCGGCGTGCGACAGCGCATCGAAGAGCGCGACGGCCAACCCGGCGCTCTCCTTCTGGCGGTAGCTGACGAAGAGCCGCGGCGCATCGACGGTCATCGCCGCCGCGGAGAAAACCCTCGGAACGACTTCATCGATCGCCTCTGTCCAGTACGCGGCATTCTTCTCCGCGAAGATCGGAGGCATCAGCGTGCCGAACGAGGCGCGCGCGGTCTCAGGAAGAACGGGAAGCACCGAGTAGTCCCCGCTGCCCTTCCACAAGGAGGCGAACGGCGGCGAGGCGACGGCATTTTCGCCGTCGCTGACCAGGATGAGCAGCTTTTGACACTTCGAATCAGCGATGCCGGGGCCCCCCTGCTGCGGTGCCGGGCACTGCGTGAGATCGGTGCGCTGGACGTCGCGGCCGCCAGTGAGCGCCGCATCGATGGCCCGCCGGAGATCCTCGGCCTGCGCCGGCGCGCCAACGATGACGATCAGCGCACACCGCGCCGTCGCCACGTTGCTGTAGGCCGTACATTCGAAGCGTCCGCCGGCCTGCTCGACCTGCACGATGATCTGCGCGCCGGAAACGCCTTCGATTTCCATCGGTGTGGAATTACGTGAGTGTAGTATAGGGGTATGCCCCCACAACCTGCGTCCCACGTGTTCTTCTTTAGCTACGCGTCCGAGAACAATTCGGACGGCCTGCTCGGGACATTCTTCGAAGACCTTTGTATCGAAGTCGCCCAACACACGCCGTGGGGCCCGAAGGATCCGAGGGTTGCGTTCCGGGACCAGAACAGTTTGCCCCTCATGGACGAGTGGCGTCTGAACCTGCTCGAAGGACTGCAGACGTCAGCGGTGCTGGTGTGCCTCACGTCGACGGCCTATTTTCAAAATCCGAATCGATTCGGTCCAAAGGAGTACTACATCTTCGATCAGCGGCGGCGCCAGGGACTGGCCGCCGGCCAGGCGCCGCCGCCGGTCATCCTTCCGGTCATCTGGGTTCCCACTCCTACAGGTCTTCCGCCGGCGATGGACCTCGTGCAATGGCGCGAGGGAGATATGCCGGCGCTGTATCAAACCAAGGGGCTACGGCACCTCAAGAAACTGCAGCCCGTCGAATACGATCGATGTGTCGTGGCCTTTGCAACTGCCATCAAGGATGCCTGGCTGACGTATCGGAATGTCACGGAATTGCCGGGCGTCGCCGCTTTCGAAGAGATCCCCGACCCGTTCGCCGAGCAAACGACATGGGAGGAGGCGGCCGGACCGGGTGGCTGGCTGCTGGGACCGGGCGTAGCCAACTTCGTCTATGCCGCATCGTCAGGCGCCGAACTGCCGCAGCCGCCCGGGCGGTACGGCACGAGGGCTTCCGAATGGCGCCCGTACCTCCCTCCCCATCAGAAGACAATCGAACAGATGGCCAGAACGGTGGCGAAACAGCAGTCGTTGAAATACCGCGAGATCCAGGTCAGCGAGAACCTGCCGCAGGAGCTGGCCGGAGCGCGCAATCGCAAGAACCTGACCATCGTAGTGGCCGATCCCCAGACGTTGCCGATGCCGGCATACCGCGCCGTCAGCGCGTTCGATGACGATCCATGGGACGGGTCTGCCGTTCTCATGCCGTGGGACGAACACCCGTCGTTGGGCCGGTGGGAGGACACTCTGGAAATCGTCAAGAACATGTTCAAGATCCGCTCCCAGGTGAAAACTCCCCCGTTTCAGGCGCCGATCAAAGCATTCGAAGATTTCGAGCCGATGCTCGACCTCACACTGGTCAATCTGCGGGGAGCCGTGACGCACGCGGAGGCTGAAAAGAAGCCGAAGACCGATGAGCCGCCGACGCAGGTCACCGGTCCCTCTGGAGACTCTAAGACATGAGCCGCAGCCCGGCGATGCAGCTCCGAGCACCGTCATCGGCGAGACAGACCTCGCCGCCGCCGAAGGGCCGCATCGTCACGTTTTACTCATACAAGGGCGGGACCGGCCGCTCCATGGCGTTGGCTAACGTGGCATGGCTGCTCGCCTTGAACGGAGAGCGCGTCCTGGTGATCGACTGGGACCTGGAGGCTCCGGGGATTCATCGGTACTTTCATCCCTTTCTCCACGATAAGGAGCTTCTCTCGACCGAGGGATTGCTCGACTACGTCGAGAACCTCGCCGCGCACTCGGCGGCGTTGAGCGTGCCTGAAGCCGATGCGGCGGTGGATCTCATCGACTACATCCAACCTCTTGAGTGGCCGCGCGACGCCGGGATCAACGTCACTTGGAAACAATTCGAACCGCGCGGCCGAATCGATCTCCTTCCGGCCGGGCGCCAAGGCCCCGCGTACTCGCGCAAGCTGGCCATGTTCAACTGGGTCGACTTCTACGAGCGCCTGGGCGGCCGCAAGCTGCTCGAGGCGGCGAAGGAGCAGATGCGGAGCATCTATGACTACGTGCTGATCGACAGCCGCACCGGCGTCAGCGACACCTCAGGCATCTGCACGGCGGAGCTGCCTGATACGCTCGTGATCTGCTTCACGCTGAACCGGCAAAGCATCGCCGGAGCCTCCGCGGTCGCCGACTCCGTCTACAACCTCCGGAATCGTCCTCAGCGCAGCGAGATCGATGGGAAGAGCGTCGTCGTACCGGCAAATCTGATCCGCATCCTCCCCGTGCCGACGCGGGTCGAGATCACCAGCGAGCGGGACAAATTGCGGGTCGGCCTCGAGATCGCGCAGCAGATCTTTTCACCGTATCTCGACGTCCCCCGCGAATCGCAGGGAAAGTACTGGGGTCGCATTCAGATGGCCTACTTCCCCTTCTATGCCTTTGAAGAGATTCCGAGTGTTTTCGGCGACAGTCCCAATCAGCTCCTCTCTTTGAGCACGGCCATCAAGCAGTTGGCCGGCGCGATCACGAACGGCAAGATCACCGACTATCCCGCCTTGTCTGAAGACGAAGTGGAGGCGGAGCGCATACGGCGGATCATCGTCGGCTGGTATCTGCGCCGCTCGGCCGAATCCAGCTCTGACGCGGCGTGGCTGGCGCAGGACATCTTCGACCGCGTTCCCTTGGACGCGCAGGAGCCGACGCTGAGCGCGCTGGCGAGACTGATCCAGATCAGCCAGGGCACGCTGGGACCGAAATCGGCCTCTATCGAGGATTTCGGCCGGCGCCAGGCGATGATCGTCCCGTTTGTTCAGGCCAAGTTGGTGACGATCTCCGATTCCGCCACCGCGCGAACCGTGACGTTCGCCGAGCCTGTGATCGTGGAGAGCTGGAAGACGCTTCGCGATTGGATCGAGCGCAACCGGCACTTTCTGATCGTGCGCCAGACGCTCGCTGCCGCCATGCAGTCGTGGAAGCTAGCCGATCGCGACGAGTCACTCCTCCTGCGAGGACGGTCGTTGGTCGACGCGGAGAGCTGGGCCGACCGGAGGCGGGACGATTTCAGCGATGAGGAGCGCGAGTTCATCCGCCTGAGCGCAAAGGAGACGCGCAAAGACCAAAAGGAGGCCCGTGAGCTCAAACCGACTAGTTGGGTGGACCGCCTGCGGTCACCTGCTCTGGCATACCTACTAGCAGCTGTGTTGGTCGTGATGACCGGTGGTATTCAGCTCTGGAACATCTCCCGATCGGACGTCTATGCGCGCGTTCTGGGAATGGACCGCGCGCCGACCGGAGATCGGGTAAGCGCGGTTTTGAATGTCGCAGTTGTCAACGAAAGCCGTCGGTTCGCTTTCATCCGCCGAGCCAGTGTTGAGAGCCCGGCGCTTGGCCTCCTTCAAACATCGATGGATCTCGTGGACAGGGCGAAGGCCGTCATTCCGCCTGAGTCGACGCGTACCGTAGAGTTCACCATCACTCCACCCGTTCGCTACTCCAAATCGCCGCCGCAGTTGCTCGATGCGCTGCGCAAAGGACGAGTCCAGATCATCATCGAGTTTGAAGTGACCAATCTGTTCGGCCGTCGGGCGATCAAGATTCAACGTGAGGACACTGCCGGCAGCGTCATTTGGCCTTTGATTCATCAAAACATCGAGACTTCTCCATAAGTTGCTCCCCAACGGATTCGACCCCGTGTTGCCGCCGTGACATAGCTTCGCTGTTCGGCGGGGCCACCTCTCTGCGGTGGGTGAGGAACGGTAGCTCCGTAGGCAACAGCATCGAGGGAAGGTGATGCGAAAGATGAGGGCGGACTCTCTCGCCGACCTGGTGACGATGGCTGCCAGACTTCGCGTCGTACCTCCGCGGTGACGATGGCGAAGGTGGCGTCCCCAACGGGATTCGAACCCGTGTTGGCGCCGTGAAAGGGCGCTGTCCTAGGCCTCTAGACGATGGGGACGGATGCGGGCGGTCGCGCTGCTCCTGGTGACCCGGGTAGGGATCGAACCTACGACCAACTGGTTAAAAGCCAGCTGCTCTACCGCTGAGCTACCGGGCCGGGCAAAGAGAGACGAACCATACTAAACCTCATCCGCGAACCGGAAATTGCGGGTACGCTTCCTCCATGTGGAGAAGCTTCGCCGCGGTTTTTGTCAGCATCTTTCTCGCCGAGATCGGCGACAAGACCCAGCTCGCCACCATGCTCTTTTCCGCCCAGGGGCAGACCAGCAAGTGGGTGGTCTTCGCGGGAAGCGCAGCCGCGCTGGTGACCGCGGCGGCGATCGGCGTGCTGGCCGGGGGGCAGGTCGAGCGCTTCATCAAACCGCACACGCTGAAGCTCATCGCCGGCATCGGATTCATCGCCATCGGTGCGTGGACTATCATCCGCGCGTGATTCGCCGATACGTCCTCCTTCTCTCGATGTGTGCCGTCGCGGCGACCGCTGCCGAGCAGCGCGTGCTGCCCACCGGCCTGGCGCTCGATCCGGCCGCGCCGGCGCACAAAGTCGGCAGCTTTCCCCTGGCCATCGCCATGGCGCCCGAGGGCGATCGCGCCGCGGTGCTGCTGTGCGGATGGCGCGAGCAGGGCGTGCAGATCGTCGACACCGCGACCGGCGCCGTCACGCAGACCCTCACGCAGCCGGCGGCGTTCATCGGCCTCGCCTTCTCGCCGGACGGCACGATGCTCTACGCCTCCGGCGGCAACGAGGACGCGATCTACCTCTATCGCTGGAGCGCCCGCCAGGCGACCGAGGCGGGCAAAATCACTCTCAAGGTCAAGCCCGATCCGAAGAAGAGCGGCACGTCGTATCCGGCGGGCATCGCGATCTCGCCCGACGGCCGCTATC
>JBBPII010000012.1:0-197845 GCA_038040385.1 Candidatus Gilichinskyi gelida | reverse complement strand
TCCGGCATAGCTCAGTTGGTAGAGCAGCGGACTGTTAATCCGCGGGTCGTAGGTTCGAGTCCTACTGCCGGAGCCAATTCCCAGCCCACTCACTGCGCGCGAAGGATTCGTCCCGAGCTCGCGCCAGTCCGCACGAAGTCGATCGTGATGATGCGGCCGTTCGTGAACGCCGTGCGCAGTACCGTTCGCGTCGACGCCGGCAAGTTCGTCCCCGTGAACACGGTATCGGGCTGCGAGTCGAGCGTCACCGTCACCACCAGCGGATTCGACGGCCCGACCGGCCGATCCGGATCGACGCGCTCCTCCTCGAAGTCCCGCACCCGGCCGCGCGCGGTCTGCGTTCCATCCCGCGGCGGGCCTGAGTGCAGGCGGAACGCGCCACGGCCCCAAGTCGTGACGACGATCTGTCCGTTCGACGCCGTCTCCATGTCGGTCACTGTCACGCCGCCGGGCAGGCCGTTGCTGTACGACTCCCACGTCCAGTTGGCTCCCGTCCGAGTACCGCGAAAGATGCCATTGTCGCGAAGGGCAGCGAGCACGGCGTCGGGCGCGAGCGGGTCGCCCGCAATCGTCATGATCTCGCCGGTCGGCAAATTCAGGCCGATGTCCTCGCTGCCGCAAGTCGTGCCCGTGCAAGTGATCCGGAAGATCCGGCCCCTAGCCGCCGCCGTCGACCGGGTCGACGCGTAGAACGTGCCCGCGCCGCCGAACCCCAAGCCGGAAATGCTCGCGGCAGGCGACGCCGTCATCATCAACGACGGCGCGAAGATGTTCAGGCCGCCGAAAACGCGCCCGTCATTCGTCCCGGCGATCCAAAAATTGCCCGGAGCGAGCCGCACACGCACGAAGCCGGAGCTCGTGCCGGCCGCGATCGAATGCCAAGGTGGGCCGCCCCACAGTCCCGCGCATGCGATCACGAGAGGCGACGAGTCGCCGGTGGAGACGATCTGCCCCGTGATCGACGGCCCGTCTTCAGTACCGGTCGTGCACACCGGAAGGACCGAGTCATCGGAAAGGTTCTTCGCCGGGCCTCCGCCGACGCGCACGATGTTGTTGTGGATGCCTTGAGCCACCGTGAAGATGGTCGAGGGAGCCGAGCGATCGAAGGCGACCGATGTCACGTCTCCGCCGGCGACTTCACGCCAGCTCGGCGAGGTGGACGTTCCGGAGGACGCGCCGTTGTCCCACGAGCCGCCGACGATCCCGGCGGCATTCGCCGTGATGCTGCCGTCCAGAAACTCGGCGATTCCCAGTCCCTCGCTGACGAAGCGCCATGTCACGCCGGTGTCGT
Organism: Candidatus Gilichinskyi gelida; assembly: GCA_038040385.1. Lineage (GTDB taxonomy): Bacteria > Acidobacteriota > Thermoanaerobaculia > Gp7-AA8 > Gp7-AA8 > Gilichinskyi > Gilichinskyi gelida. Next base: position 196,554 of record JBBPII010000012.1, on the reverse strand, counting down.
CGGAACGATACAAGCCTCCGTCGTTGCCGAGGTACATGGTCGACGGCTGCGACGGTGCCACGGCGATCGCATGCTGATCGACATGAGGCCGGGGCTCGGGCGTCAGCGCAGGTGAGCTGCCGAAGCCGTCACGGCACAGCGGGAGGCCGGCCTTGAAGACGATGGACGAGTTCTTCGGGTGGAGGAACAAGAAACTGGAGTTGTCTTTCGGCTCCTTGTCGCAGCTCGGACTGATCGGGACCTGCACCCATTCGAATTCGGACAGGCCGTTCACCGTGCAGGCACGGCTTCTGGTCTTCCAGAGTTGACGCACCCTGCCGTCGGCGCCGCCTGCCAGAAAGCTCATCCAGCGACGAACACCGCTTGCGGCGACCCACACTCGGGAACTGGCGGGAATCGGTGGCAACGGCGCGGTCGGGCAGCCTTGCAGTTTGTGCCACGACGACGGGGTGAGGCCGCCGTTGTCGCCGATGTAGATGCCGCGCTTGTCCGATGGTCCGTTCAACGATGCAAAGAGGATCGACGGAGTCCCCGTGCTGAACTGCAGGCTTCCGATCGAGGCGCCGTCGAGCACCAGGTTCCACGTGCGACCGCGGTCGGTCGAGACATACAAGCCGTCCGTCGACGACAGATAAAGCGCGGGCTCCGGCCGGATCGCGGCGGGGGCCACGACCGCGCCGGGTGCCGCGAGGGCGATCACCGGCTCGGGAACCGATTGTACGAGGAACGCCGCGCCGTCGTGCCCGATCGGGTGGAGGTCGCGATTCGTGAGCTGTATCCACACCGAGCCGCCGTCGCGCGATTCGAAGACGCCGGCCGGCGACGCCATGAGGACGCGATTCGGATGAACAGGTTCGATGGCGATCGCGGCGACGGTGGTCAAGGGCAGCGCGTCCGTGAGCGGAGCCCAGGTGCCGCCGCCATTGGTCGTTTTCCAGACGCCGGTTCCACGCGCTCCGACATAGACGGTGTCGGCCGTGCGCGGATCGATTGCGAGCGTGGTCACCCGTCCGACGCCGACGGCCACTCCGTTGGTGTTGCGCACGACCGATGGGCCGAGGAACTGCCATCGTCCGTTCTCGACGCCTACCGTATCGACGACCGATTGCAATCCGTTGTTGATCTCGTTCCCCTCGGCAACCTGCTGCTGCGCATCCGCATTGACGACGATCTTTGCCGAGCTCGAGGTTGTGCGGAGGAAGTGCGACAGATACGCGGTCTGCTGTGGCTGCAGCCGCGGCGTTTGCAGATCGACTCCGCTCTGATTGATCTCAACCCGCGTCACCGAGGCCGCGGCAGCCCCGGGGCCGGTGTTCACGACGCGGACGCTCACCGAGACGAGCCGATTGCCGTCGCGCTGAACTGTCGTCGAGTAAACCGACAGGCCTTCAAGCTTCAGATCGGGCTGGGCGAACGCGCCGGCGGGGAGGAAGAGGAGGACTACGCGAAGGCATCGAATCCATCTCGTCGACATGCGTGGTAGTGACGGCAGGGGGCAAAGCGTTTCGTTCTGACCGCGCTCAACAGCCCTCGCTCACGCCCGGTCCGGTCCTCCCATCCGCTTCTCCGAGAACACGCCGATCAACTTCATGATGATCGGCAGGCCGGTGGTGAGGGCGGTGGCGAGCGCCGTAGTGGTCGTCAGCAGGTCTTTCTGCGTCGCGAACAGCAGGAGCAGGAAGCTGATGATGATGATGAAGAACGGCAGGCGGAGCGAGTCCCACGTGCTGGTGCCGCGCTCGGCGCGCGCGCGGCTGACGAGATCCTCGCGCTGCGCGGCGGTGAGGACGTAGAGGCGGAACGTCTCGCTGAACAGTTGGAGGTTGGGATCGCGGCGCACGAGGCCGCGCGCGATCAGGCGCCGCAGCGTCCGGCGGTTCCGCCCGTTCGCCAGCCCGTTGCGCGCGAGCTGATAGAGCAAGAGCTTCTCGTCCTGACGGCAGCTGGCCCACAGTCCGGCGTAATACGTCTCGGCCCGCTCGGCGATTTCGTCGAGCAGATGCGCGCGATCGGCGCCGGGCTCGAGCTCGTCGCGCAGACGCCGGAGGAAGGGGTTGTACGCCGTCTCCTTCTCCAGCCAGCTCTTCGGCCTCCCCGCCGTCAACTGGCTCAACGTGCGGAACTCCTGTCGCCGCTTCCACTCCTGATGCCTCAGCTCGAGCTCCTCGGCCGTCACGGTCACGAAGCGATCGAGGAGCCTGCGCCAGCGGTCGAGATAGTCCGGCGGAGCGTCGGCCTCCGGCGGCGGAGCGGTCATGACGAAGGCCGGGCTGACGGTCGAGATCACGATGACGGTCCGGTCGGGAAGCGACAGGAGCCGTTCCAGCCACCGCAGTTTCTTCAGGTTGATCGCGCCGTGGTTGATGCCGTATTCGAAATCGACGAGGCGCACATTCCGTCCCGCGGCGCTGCTGTCGAGCCGTTCGAGCGCCGTATCCCATGAGTCGATGCGTGCGAGCTCCTCGAAGGAGACGTCGAGGAACGGCAGTCCCTTCCCCATCGGATCGTCGCCGGTCAGAGTCGCGGCGTCCTTGTCGCGGCGGACCAGGAAGATGTGATCGCCGAGGGTCGGACTGAGTGGCAGACGCGCCATCCAGTGCGGCTCGGTCACGTCCATGAGCAGCACGCGCGAAGCGATGAAACCCGCGGCGTACCAGAAGACGACGAGGAGTCCGAGGCCGCCGAGCAGCATCGCCGCGAGGGCGCTTGGGCCGCCGCGGTCATCGTCCTTCTCCGCCGGCGTTCGCAGGGACGAGATGACGATCTTCTGATCGGCCGGCGTATCTCTGGACGGCCAGAGCTTCTGCGAGACGTCGACGTCGAAACGGACTTTGCGGACCAGCGTGATGAGTTTTTCCTGCAGGCACCAATGCCAGAGCGCGTCCGTCGCGCCGATGTTGAACAGAGGCCGGATGGCGATCGAGTCTTCGTACAAAGAGGGCAGCAGGCTCGCCGCGTCCGGAGGGACCGTCCAGTCGGTTCCGGCGGGACTGTCGGAGGAAGTGTCGTCAGGAGGCTCGCACGTCGGGAGCTCGGGCGCCCCTCCGACGACCGGCTGCAGCTGCCACTTGCTGCCGAACATCTTCTCCAGAATGTCAGCCCGGAGCACATCACGGTATACCGCCGGAGTGCTGTCGCTCCCCACGTTCAGCGTTTCGATGCGATCGATGCGGTGCTCGAGATCGGCGGCGGCGCGGAGCTGCCCGTACTTCACGAGCAGCTCCGACTGGACGTGACGAGCGATGTTGAAGAACGCCGCCACCGGCAGGGCCGCGCAGAGCACCAGAATCAGCACGCCGCAGAGGCGGTATAGCGTCGAGTATCCGAGCGGCACCCGCGAGAGGGCGAACCTCGCCAGACGTCTTCCGCCGGAGGTGGAGGTCAGCACCGCAGTCAGCGCTGCAACCGCGACCGCCACGGTGACGAGCACCGCTTTTGCCGCGGCCGGATGACCGGAAAAGAAGCGGCCCGCGGCGACGTTGTAGCGCAGCAGCACGCTGAAGAGAACGGCGTTGGCCACGATCCAGAGCGCGGCGCCGATGGCGAAGCGGCGCGGCGTGGCGACGCGGTGCAGGACCAGATAGGTACTGAGAATGGCGACGGCGGGGATCATCATCACGGCGTAAAACGATGACCATGGCGTGAGCACATACACCGTCAGGCCGAAGAGGAGCAGCAGGCCAAGGTAAATGATGCAGAGACGCAGGTAGTCGCTGCGCCGCGACTCGTCGGGCCAGATGCTCGGCGCGCGGTATCGCGGCGCGACGATGAGCGTGAAGATGTAGAGGAAGACGTACGGCGCCGCGCCGATCATCAGCAGCACGAGCGTGAGCAGCGCCGCCTCGATGTTCAGCACGCGCGTGAGCCGCTTGGCGCGGAACGCGATGAGCGTCCAGCGCGAGCCAGTGAGCGGGCGGACGAACATCGACTTGTCCTCCCCCCAGTAACTCGCCGTCACGTGGCTCTCGTGGCGCGCCAGGACGGCCGAGCGCAGATCGCGGTTCCGATCGGTCTCGGCGAAGAAGTTCTCGTACTCGATCCGCTCGGTGTCGGAGTGATAGACCACCTCGCCGTTCTCGTCGATGATCGCCAGCTCGACGCCCGGCGGCCGTACCGCGTACGTCACGTCGATCAGGTCCGTGGAAAGCGCGATGACCGGCACCTGCGGGTTGCCGGTCTTCTTCGCCAGGACCGCCCGCACCTCTCCGGTCGCCCTCGAGCGGACCCACTCCAGTACGTACGGCTGCTGATTGACCGTCCATGTTCTGTCGAATAGCGCGTTCCTGAAGTACTGCCGCTGCCCGACATCGGACAGCGGGACCAGGTTCTGCGCGGTGAAGCGGGCCTGTTGCTTGCCAAAGCGATCGATCCATGTGATGGAATCGATGTACGGATACTCGCCGATGTTTTCGGTGGCCGTGAGAGCCGGAGGGAGGGGCTTCGAGATATTCTCCGGCTTGTCCGCCGGCGGAAGGAGCGGCGCGGTCAAGTCCTTCGCCCGATCGAGGACCTTCATCGCGCGCTGAATGTTGATCCCGAAGTTTTCCACGACGGTTTCGCTGAAGTGGTGGAGCTGTTCGTCGGCGCCGCTGGCGAGTGTTCGGTATGCGAAGCCGTCGAGCACGGCGAGCGTGAGCACGGCCGCGCCGATGGCCGTGCAGATGACGATGAGCGCGACGTCGGTGATTGTCAGTTCCTGGCTCGGATGGATGAGGGCGATGCGGAGAAACGGCCAGCAGCAAAGCGCCAGCAGAGCGACGCCGACGGCCATCAGGATGATGGACGCCGAGACGGCGGAGACGTCATAACGGAACCGCGGCGCGGCGACCAGCCCGCAGAGGATCAACTGCTTCGCTCCGGCTTCCAGGCTCACCGGTTTGCGGGCGAAGGTGTAGGGCTGCGCGAAGAGCAGATATTCGTCATCGCCGAGGCGGACCCTGATCTGCTCGGTCGCGGCGAGGAGCGTGGCCGGATCTAGCGGCCGGTACTCGCGCCATCCCTTCCGTTCCGACAATGCGCTGAGCCGGGTGATCACCAGCGCCGAGCCGCTCTCGCGCTCCTTCGCCCGGATCATCGCCGCGGTCCTGGCGGGAAGCCCTCTCTCCTCTTTGTCGAGCGGCTCCTCCTCGTTGGTCAGGAGCGATGAGGCGGCAGGGGGCGTTCGGAAGCTATAGAGGATGTCGCCGCGGGCGTCGGCGACCAGCACGATGTCGAACGCCGCGCCGACGCGGCGCGCGAAGATCGGTCGCAGCACCTCGACGAGCGGCACGCGCGCGGCCGAGCCGTTCGAGGCCTGCAGCAGAAGCGCCCAGCCGCGACTGCTCTCTTCCATGCCGCGCAGGATCGGCTCCGGCTGCGGGACCGCTGCGGCTTCCGGATGCCGGTCCGGCTTCAGAGTGCCCTCGCGGAAGAAGCTGGAGTACATCGCGACCCGCCCGTCGATCTGCGCCGTCACCGTGGAGATCAGACGGAGGTTGCGGCCGGTGAAATAGTCGACTTGGTTGCGATAGAACGCGTAGTACGCCGCGCCGATGACGACGATCACCACGATCGTGATGATCAGCGGCGCCCGAGCCGCCGAAACGATCCTGCGCTTAACGCCCTCTCCGTCGTCGGTCGTCTTTGCCATGGCCTACTGAATAGTGGAGTGTCGCTGCGTTTCGTTTCCCCTACCTCCGCCCGGCATTTGTCGTAGGCTTCGCGGCCATGATGAAAAGAATCGCCGTCGCCCTGCTCCTGCTCTGCCCGGCCGCGTTCGCCCAGAAGTGGACGCCTGACACCGTGGTCAAAGTCAAACCGGTGGCCGAGGTTCGCGTGTCGCCGGATGGGACGCGCGTGGTTTACACCGTCAGCGAGCAGGTGATCGCCGACGACAAGAGCGAAGTCGTTCGCCAGATCTGGATGGTGAAGAGCGACGGCAGCGAGAACGCGCAGCTCACCTTCGGTGAGAAGTCGTCGAACGATCCGCACTGGCTGCCGGACGCCAGCGGCATCGTCTTCACCTCCCGTCGCTCGGGCAAGCCGCAGCTCTACCTCCTCCGCCTCCGCGGCGGGGAGGCGGAGCCGCTCACCTCGGGCAAGCTCGAGGTGGTGGCGTTCGAGATCTCGCCGGACGGCAAGTCGATCGCCTTCACCGCCTCCGACGTGAAGGAAGACGAGGAGAAAAAGGCGAAGGCGAAAGAGGACTATCGCTGGATCGATGAAGACCTCGGCTTCCGGCGGCTGTACATCATGGCCCTCGACGGCGAGCGCAAACCGCGCAAGTTGGCGAGCGGCGACTTCAGCGTCGGCGGCGAGGGACCGAACATCGATTGGTCGCCCGACTCGAAGTGGATCGCCTACGAGCGGGTGAAGACGCCGAGCCCGAACGACTGGCCAACCTCGGACTTGGCGATCGTGAACGCCGACAGCGGCGAGGTCCGCATGGTCGCGGCGACAGACGCCGCGGAGCTCGCACCGCGCTTCTCGCCCGACGGCAAGTGGCTCGCGTACGTCATCAGCGACATGCCGCCGCGCTGGGGCACCAGCACGCACGTGCAGCTCGTGAACCTCGCCACGGGCGAGAAGAAGGACGTCGCCGCGACCTACGACTCGCAGCCGGACATTGCCGGCTTCTCCGCCGACGGCAAGCGCATCTACGTCCGTGAAGCGCGGGGCACCATCGATCGCGTCTACGCCATCGACGTCGCGTCGAACAAGGTCGTCGACGTCAGCACCTCGGACGGCGCGTTGAACGAGGCGAACCTCAACGACACGGCGACACACATCGGCTTAGCGATGCAATCGCTCGCCAAGCCGGTCGAGGCGTACGTCACGCCCGTCGATCGCTTCGCGCCGGTGCAGGTGAGCCGCGTCAACGAGGCGATGGCGAAGTACCCGGCCCCGAAGACCGAAGTCCTCCGCTGGAAGAGCACCGACGGCAAGGAGATCGAAGGACTGCTCACGTACCCGATGGACTACGCGGCGGGCAAGCGCGTGTCGCTGCTGCTCATCGTCCACGGCGGTCCGGCCGGCGTCTTCAAACAGGCCTTCCTCGGCAACTACAGCCCGTTCCCGGTGGCCGTCTTCGCGCAGGACGGCTACGCCGTGCTCCGCGTGAACCCGCGCGGCTCGTCGGGATACGGCCGCGACTTCCGCTACGCGAACTACAAGGACTGGGGCGGCGGCGATTACAACGACCTGATGAGCGGCGTCGATCATGTGATCGCCAAAGGCGTCGCTGATCCGAACAGGTTGGGCGTGATGGGTTGGAGCTACGGCGGGTTCATGACCTCGTGGATCATCGGCCACACCGACCGCTTCAAGGCCGCCATCGTCGGCGCCGGCGTCACCGATCTCCTCAGCTTCACCGGCACCGCCGATATCCCCGGCTTCCTCCCCGACTACTTCGGCGGCCACTATTGGGAGACCTACGACACGTGGAAGGCGCACTCGCCGATCATGTTCGTCAGCAACGTCAAGACCCCCACGCTCCTCGAGCACGGCGAGGCCGACGAGCGCGTTCCCATCTCGCAGGGGTACGAGCTCTACAACGCCCTCAAGCTTCGCGGCGTGCCGGTGCGGATGATTGTCTTCCCGCGCCAGCACCACGGCCTCACCGAGCCGAAGATGCGGGTGAAGGCGGCGCAGTCGAGCGTGGAGTGGATCGAGAAATGGATTCCGCGATAGCTGCGTTCCCCTTTTCACAAGCACGCCCTTGACAAAGAGACCGTTTGAATCCAATGTTTTGAACACTCGATTCAACCGGCCGTTAGCGTCGTCCCCAAGGAAGGTCAGCCATCATCACCGTAGACCAGCTCCCCGACAGCCGCCGCGCGATCCTCATCGCGCTGAAGACTGAAGGTCCTTCCACCATCGCCCAGCTCGCGGAATTGCTTCAACTCACGGGCGAAGCCGTCCGCCAGCAGCTCCTGCAACTGCAGCGCGAAGGGTGGGTGGACTCCCGCATCGCCCGCAGCGAGGAGCGGGGGCGGACGGGACGGCCGGCGACGCGGTACAGCCTCACCGAGGCCGGCGATCACCTCTTTCCGAAGAACTACGACCTGCTCAACATCGCCTTCATCGACGCCGTCTCCGACGAGCTCGGACCCGACGCCGCCAAGCGGATGCTCAAGCGCGTCTCGGACGACCGCGCGGCAACCGTCGGCGCCTCCCTGCGCGGCAAGTCGCTCGAGGAGCGCGTCGAGGCGTTGAAGAACTTCTACCTCGAGGGCGACCCGCACATGCAGGTCGAGAAGTCCGACGGTAACTACCGCCTCGTGGAGCGCAACTGCCCCTACATCAACACCGCCATGCAGCGCCCCGCGCTCTGCAGCGTCTCCGTCAACGCCCTCTCCCGCATCCTCGGTCACCGCGTCGAGCGGGAGAAGAAGTTCCAGAACGGCGACGGCCGCTGCGTCTTCCTGGTGCACTCCGACGAGCCGATCGACGCGGACACCTGGGAGTTCAAGCTCGAGAGCGAGACGACGTAGCGATCCACACCGTCTTCACGTTCACGAACTCCCGAATCCCGTGAACGCCCAACTCGCGTCCGAAGCCGGAGTGCTTGACCCCGCCGAACGGCAGGCGCGGATCGGACGCCACCATGGCGTTGACGAACACCTGGCCTGACTCGATGCCGGCGATGAACTGCTGCATCTCGGCCGGGTCGTTGGTCCAGACGCTGGCGCCGAGGCCGAACGGAGTGTCGTTGGCGACAGCGATGGCGTGAGCGGTGTCGCGGACGCGGAATACCGCGGCGACGGGGCCGAAGGTCTCCTCGCGCGCGACGGGAGCGTCGTCGGGCAGATCCGCGAGCACTGTGGGCGTGTAGAAGTTGCCGCGCCGCTCGCCGCCCGTCAACAGCTTCGCCCCTTTGGCCACAGACGCGTTCACCTGCTTCTCGATGTCGTCGGCGATCTGCGGCATGGCCAAAGGACCGATGTCCGTCGACTCGTCGAGCGGATCGCCGGTCTTCAGCTGCTTCATTGCATCAACGAATTTAGCGATGAATTCATCGGCTATATTTTCATGCACAATAAAGCGCTTCGCCGCGATGCATGATTGTCCGTTGTTGACGATGCGGGCCTTCACCGCGATCTTCACCGCCTCGCCGAGGTCCGCCGACGGCATGACCACGAACGGATCGCTCCCGCCGAGCTCCAAAACGCTCTTCTTGATCTTCTTCGCCGCGATGCTGGCCACGCTCGCCCCTGCCGGCTCGCTGCCGGTGAGCGTCGCCGCTTTCACCCGCTCGTCTTCCAGCACGCGCTGCACCTGATCCGAGGTGATCAGCAGCGCCTGAAACTCGTGATCGGTGAAGCCGGCGTCGCGGAGGACCGTCTCGATCGCCAGCGCGCATTGCGGCACGTTCGACGAGTGCTTGAGCAGTCCGACGTTCCCCGCCATCAGCGCCGGCGCGGCGAAGCGGAACACCTGCCAGAAGGGGAAGTTCCACGGCATCACCGCCAGCACCGGCCCGAGCGGCTCGTAGCGGACGTAGCTCGCCTTCGCGTCGGTTTCGATGTGCTCGTCGGCGAGGTGCGCCTCCGCGTGCTCCGCGTAGTAACGGCACACCAGCGCGCACTTTTTCACCTCGGCGATCGATGCCGTGATGGGCTTTCCCATCTCGATGGTGATCAAACGGCCCAGCTCGCTCGCGCGCGACTCGAGCAGCTCCGCGGCGCGCCGCATGCGTGTCGCGCGCTCCGGAAATGACCGCGTGCGATTGATTCGAAAGGCGTTGGCGGCGCGGCCGATTGCGGCATCGATTTCTTTCTCGGAGAGCGCCTCGAAGGTCTTCAGCGTCTCGCCGGTGGCGGGGTTTACGGTTGCGATGGGCATGCGCTATTCTCGCCTCGTCCAACGGGTTCAAAATCTCAAAACCAACCCTTCACGCAAGGAGGCTTCATGACGCTCGCGAAGCATATCCGCTTCACTTTAGCGATCGCTCTGCTCGCGACGCTCGTGCCGTTCGCGGCATTCGCGCAGAGCAGCGCAGGATCGATTTCCGGCAACGCCGTCGATGACAGCGGCGCCGCCCTTCCCGGGGTCACCGTCAGCGCCGCCAACCAGGCGACGAACGCGACCCGCACCACCACCACCAACACCGCCGGCCACTACGAGCTCGCGTTCCTCGTGCCGGGCACCTACGCCGTCACCGGCGAGCTCTCCGGCTTCCAGCCGCTGAAGTTCCCGAAGGTCGTGGTGAACGTCGGCAGCGCCACGACGCTCGATCTGAAACTGAGGCCGGGCGTTTCCGAGGAGCTGACCGTCGTCGCCGCGGCTCCGGTGATCGACACCACCAGGTCGGAAGTCAGCTCGGTGGTCAACGAGAAGGCCATCCAGAACCTCCCGACCAACGGCCGCAACTTCATCGACTTCGTCCTCACCACGCCCGGCGTGGTGCGCGACGTCCGCCTCGGCGACATCAGCTTCGCCGGCCAGCGCGGCACGCTCAACTCCGTGGTCGTCGACGGCGCCAACAACGACAACACCTTCTTCGGCCAGACCGTCGGCCGCACCGGCTCCGGCCGCGCGCCGTACCAGTTCTCGCAGGACGCGGTGAAGGAGTTCCAGGTCAACGCCAACGCCTACTCGGCCGAGTACGGCCGCGCCGGCGGCGCGGTGATCAACGTCGTCACCAAGTCGGGCTCGAACGACCTGCACGGCAGCGTGTTCGACTACTACCGCGACAAATCGCTCAACAAGAACGACTACATCAACGTCATCAACGGGCGTGTGAAGAGCCCGTACCACTACGATCAGTACGGCTTCAGCGCCGGCGGCCCGATCATCCGCGACAAACACTTCTTCTTCGCCAACTGGGACCGGCAGCGCAACTCGGTGCCGAACCTCGTGGTCCTCGGCGGCGGCCGCATCACCAACTTCCCCACCGACGCCGACACCGTGCGCGGCCTCGCCACCCTGACCCCGCTCGCCGAGACCTATCCGCGCCAGCAGAATCAGGACGTCTACCTGGTCAAGACCGATCACGAGCTGGGCGCCAAGAACCACGTCTCGCTGCGTTACAACAAGCAGACCTTCCACGGCGTCAACTTCGAGAACGGCGGCCTCTTCAACTCCTCGCAGCACACGGGCAACTCGAACGTCTTCACCGACTCTCTGTCGTCGGTGTGGGGCACCACGCCGACCAACTCGTTCTTCAACGAGGTGCGCGCGCAGTACCTGAAAGACCGTGAGCCGGGCGAGGCGAACAGCGACGCGCCGGAAGCGCTGATCCTGCAGGGCGGCATCAACGTCCTCACCATCGGCCGCAACTCGTTCTCGCCGCGCGAGACCACCATCAAGCGCAAGCAGATCGCCGACACCGCCACGTTCCTCTGGCAGAACCACACCTTCAAGGGCGGCTTCGACTACAGCGAAGACAAGATCTTCAACTACTTCCCGGGCAACTTCTTCGGCGTCTACCGCTTCAACAGCGTCGCCGACTTCGCCAACGGTAAGCCGGCCTCCTTCACCCAGGCCTTCCCCGGCCCCGGCACCACCGGCCCGGAAACTCATCCCGATCTGAAAGAGACCGGCTTCTTCGCTCAGGACGAATGGCGCGTCTCGCCGACGCTCACCTTCAACCTCGGACTCCGCTACGACAAGCAGCAGATGGAGCAGCCGTCGGTCCGCAACCAGGACGCGCAGCTCAACGCCGCCGGCTATCGCACCGACGTGATCCCGGTGGACACCAACAACTTCGGGCCGCGCATCGGCTTCGCCTGGACCCCGAGCATCGACAAGCGCACCGTCGTGCGCGGCGGTTACGGCGTCTTCTTCGGCCGAACCCCGTCGATCATGATCGGCACCGCGCACTCCAACAACGGCATCAACGTGCAGACCATCACCTTCACCGGCGCGGCGATGCCGGCGTATCCGAACATCTTCCCCGCGGTGCCGACCGGCGCCACGCTCAACCCCATCACCATCTTCGTGTTCGACCCGCACTTCGAGAATCCGGAAGTGAAGCAGTACAGCGTCGGCGTGGAGCGCGAAGTGACGCGCGACATCGCCGTGGGCGTGACCGTGCAGGTGGTGCAGGGCGACGACCTGCAGCGCTCGCGCGACATCAACGTCGGCGGCGGCGCGGCGACCACCGCCACCATCGCCGGCGGCCCGTCGACCGTCCAGTTCACCCGCTACAGCAGCACCCGGCCGTTCACGAACTTCGCGCGCATCATCGCCTTCGAGAGCAGCGCGCGCTCGCGGTACAAGGGAGTGACCGTCGACGTCCAGAAGCGATTCAACGACAACTGGCAGGCGCGCCTGGCCTGGACCCACGCCGGCGTCAAGGACAACAAGCCCGACGCCACCGCCGTCGTGCCGTTCTCCTCGGGCGACGACGCGAAGTACGTCAGCGATCCGTTGAACATCAACCGCGATTACACCTGGGGCGACACCGACGTGCGCGATCGCATGGTTCTCAGCGGCGTCTGGTCGCTCGACAGCTACGCGCAGAACATGAAGAGCGGCGTCTGGCACGCGTTGGCCTCGGGCTGGACGGTCAGCGCGATCGTCAGCTACCAGAGCGGGCAGCCGTACACGCCGAACGTGAACAGCGACTTGAACAACGACGGCAACCCGTCCAACGACATTGCGCCGGGCTTCCGGCGCAACTCGCTCCGCCTGCCGTACCAGTTCTCGGTCGACCCGCGCATCACGAAAGAGATCCCGCTTCTTGGCGGCACACGCCTGCAGCTCATCGCCGAGGCGTTCAACCTGACGAACGCGAACAACATCAACGGCTACAACCGGGCGTTCTACTCGTACAACGCCACCACGCGCGTGCTGACCCCGCTGGCGACGTTCGGCACGCCGACGACGACCTCCGGGCAGCGCGTCGTGCAGTTGGCCGGCAAAGTGACGTTCTAGCAACGACCCTCACCCGCCCCTTCGCTGCGCTCAGGGGCACCCTCTCCCGCTCACGCGGGAGAGGGCCCTCCCTCTTCCCCTCTCCCGCTTGCGGGAGAGGGTGGCGCGAAGCGCCGGGTGAGGGCGTCCCTTGACAACCGCCATTTGTAAATATACGTTGATTTACAAATGGGACGCCCCCCGCGCATCCGCCGCGATCAGATCCTCGACACCGCCCGCCGCGTCTTCGCCGCCAAAGGCTTCGCCGCCGCCACCCTGGCCGACATCGCCGGCGAGCTGGACGTCACCGCCGCGGCGCTCCTCCGCCACGTCGACTCCAAGCACGCCCTCTTCGACGAGGCCATGAAGAGCGGTCCGGTGCTCGAGCCGCCGGCCTGCATCCTCGAGCTCCCCGCCACCCCCGCCGACGCCGATCCGCGCGCCGTCCTCCGCCGCATCGCCGAGGAGTTCGTCCCGTTCGCCGAGCGGATCATCGCCGCCAGCATCGTCGTCGCCATGCACGAGAACGCGCGGCGGACGTCGCTGGTCCTGCCGTTCGACGAGTCCGACAGCCCGCCGCGCCGCGGCTTCCCCATCGTCGCCGACTACTTCCGCCGTGCCGCCGCCGCCGGCCGTCTGCGGATCCGCGATCCGCGCGCCGCGGCGCTGCTCTTCATGGGGTCGCTGCAGGGATACGTCCTCTTCCATCACGTCCTGAAGATGCCCCCGGTCTGCTCGCTCTCCGAATACATCGACACGCTGATCGACCTCTGGTGCGAAGGGGCGATCGTGGGAGGTGCTGGTGTCAGAAAAACGATCCGCAAAACCAAAAGGGCGCGCGCGCCGCATCGTGGTGCCGGTGGTGATCGTGGTGATCGCCGCCGCGGCGGCGCTGTTCTACCTGCGCGAGCAGGAGCCGAAGGAGATCGTCCTCTCCGGAACCCTCGAGGCGCGGACGGTCAACGTCGGATCGCTCGTCGGCGGCCGCGTGACAAGAACGCTCGTCGATGAAGGCGCTCGCGTCGTCGCCGGCCAGTCGCTGGTGACGCTGGAGACCGAGACCATCGACCGCCAGCTCGCCGAGCAACGCGCCGCCATCGACGCCGCGAAGGCCGCGCTGGCGAAGGCCATCGCTGGTCCGGGCTCTACACACATCGCAAAAGCGGCCACCATCGCCGCTAACGCCGAGAGCGAGCGTCGCCGGTTTGAAGCGCTCTACCGCGCCGGCATTGTCGCCAGGGAGCTGGCCGACGACGCAGCGACGAAGGCCAAGACCTCCGCGGACGACCTCCGCATCCTTCGGGAAGGCACGCGCAAGGAGGACATCGCCGCGTTGCGCGCGCAGGTCGAGCAGCAGCAGCGCCGTCTCGACACCATGCTCCAGCAGCGCACGGAGACCGATGTGAAGTCGGCCGTCACGGGCATGGTTCAGTCGTTTCCGTTACGCCCGGGCGACATCGTCGCCGCCAACCAGACCGTTGCCGAGATTCTCGAGGAAAGCCAGCTTTGGGTCCGCGTCTATGTTCCCGAGACGCAGTTCGCGCTCATCCGCGTCAATCAGCCAGTGCGCGTCCGCGTCGACACCTTTCCCGACCAATGGTTCTCCGGCCGCGTGGCCTCGGTCAGCTCGCAGGGCGAGTACACGCCGCGCAACGTGCAGACGCGCGCGCAGCGCATCGAGCAGGTCTTCGGCGTGCGGGTCTTCGTCGACCCCATTCCGCGCCTCCATGCCGGCATGGCCGCCGAGGTCGACTTCGGGGTGAAAGGGCGCGCGAAATGAGCGCCCGCCAGCTTTATCCTGAGCGCGGTGGCGTGGGGAGCTGGGGGCGAAGGATCTTTGGTGCATCCTCTCCGCATTTTCAAAGCTCGCCGAAACGTGCATCTGCGTGTCATTCGGCGCCGGAGACCCTTCGGTCCGCTTCGCTCCGCTCAGCGGGCCTCAGGATAAAGTCATCATGAGCGCCGAGCTCGGGGTCGACGTCCAGGGCGTGTCGAAGGACTTCGGCACGTTCCGCGCCCTCGACCAGGTCACGCTTCAAGTCCCGCGCGGCGAGATCTTCGGCCTCCTCGGCCCGAACGGCTCCGGCAAGTCGACGCTCATCCGCATCCTCTGCGGGCTGCTCGTGCCGACTGAGGGGCGCGCGTTCGTCGACGGCTTCGATGTGGAGCGCGAAGGCGAGCGGGTGCGCCAGCACATCGGGTACGTCTCGCAGGCGTTCTCGCTCTACCGCGACTTGACGGTGCAGGAAAACCTCGACTTCTTCAGCTCGATCTACCGCCTGCGCGGCGCCGAGCGGAAGGAGCGCATGGACTGGGCCATCGAGCTGACGCACATCGGTCCGTACCGCGACCGTCTGGCCGGGGCGCTCTCCGGTGGATGGAAGCAGCGCCTCGCGCTCGCCGCCGCGCTGATGCACCGCCCGCGCGTGATTTTTCTCGACGAGCCGACCGCCGGCATCGACCCGGTCGCGCGGCGCGAGCTGTGGGACCTGCTGTTCGAGCTCGCCGGAGCCGGCGTCACCATGTTCGTCACCACGCACTACATGGACGAGGCGGAGCGCTGCGCCTCGGTCGCCTACCTCTACTTGGCCAAGCTCATCGTCGAGGGGCGCCCCGACGAGCTGAAGAAGCTCCCGGAAGTCACGCCGGAGGGGACTCGGCGCGTGCAGGCCGAGGCCAACGAGAGCGTGGCGAAGCTGATGACGTCCGCGCGCACGCTGCCGTACGTCCGCGCGGCAACGATCTTCGGGACGTCGCTGCATCTGCTGATCGACGCCAACGTCGGCAACGCGCAATTGGAAAATGATCTCGAGGCCTTCGGCATCGCCGATGTCACCATCCGCGAGATCGACCCGTCGCTCGAAGACGTCTTCGTGCGCCTCACCGAGACCCGCGGCAGGGAAGTCGAAGCGGCGCGGATGGAGGTGGCCTCGTGAACGGCTTCATGGCCATGTTCCGCAAGGAGCTGACCCAGATGCTGCGCGACCGCGGCACTCTGTTCTTCGCCCTCGGCGTGCCGGTGGTGGAGCTGATTCTCTTCGGCGTCATCGATATGAACGCCAAGAACATCCCCACCGCCGTGTTCGACCAGAGCCGCACGCAGGAGAGCCGGCGGCTGATCGAGCAGTTCAACGCCACGTCGAACCTGCGGGTCACGCAATACGTGCTGTCGCGCGGGGCGCTGCAGCACGCCATCGTCGCCGGACATGCGCAGGTGGCGGTGGAGATCCCGCCCGACTACGCGCGCAATCTCGCCGCCGGCCGCCAGGCGCATGTGCTGGTGATGATCGACGGCTCCGACTCCAGCGTCGCCAATCAGGCCCTCTCCGCCGCCAACGGCGTCGTGCTCGTGGAGTCGCTGAAACAGTTGGTGGCCAAGGCGGGGCAGGAGCCGCTGATCGAGGCCCATCCGGTGATGATGTTCAACCCGGACATGCGCAGCGCGAACCTGCTGATCCCAGGCCTCATTGCCATCCTCCTGACGTTCTCGGGGACGATCCTCGCCGCCTTCGCCATCGTGAAGGAGCGCGAGCGCGGCACGCTGGAGCAGCTCATGGTGACGCCGGTCTCGCCGCTCGCCGTCGTCGTCGGCAAGCTGATCCCATACCTCGGCCTGGCCTACGTGCAGCTCATGATCATCCTGGTGCTGATGCGCGTCCTCTTCCGGGTGCCGATCCACGGCAACATCACACTGCTCCTGCTGCTGTCGCCGATCTACCTGCTGTCGCTGCTCTCCCTCGGCCTGCTGGTCTCGTCGCGCGCCACGACGCAGATGGAAGCGATGCAACGCGCGATGGGGGTGTTGCTCCCGTCCGTGCTGCTCTCCGGATACCTGTTCCCAATCGCCTCGCTGCCGCTCCCGCTGCGCGTGATCTCGCACATCCTGCCGGCGACGTACTACATCAGGATCGCCCGCGGGATCGTCATCCGCGGCGCCGGATTCTGGGACCTGTGGGAATCGGTCGCGGCGCTCCTCGCCATCAGCGCGGTGCTGATCGCGCTCAGCGCGCGGGGGTTTCAGAAGACGATGAGCTAGTTCTGCTCCTCATCGAGATCGAAAAGCTCCGCGGCTTTGACCGGCTCGAGGCTGAGGCGCCGGCAGGCGCCGACGATTGCCGCCATGCATCTGCGCGTGGGGTCCATTCTCCCGGCGCGCACGCGGCCGAGGTGCTGTCGGCTGTATCCCGACTCGCGCGCCAGAGCCATGGGCCGCACTCCGCGCGACGCCATCCACCGCTCCAATCGCGTGCCATAGATCGCTGGCCTCTGTTCGATGTCGGCGCCCTCCTTGTACGAGGGAGTCGGCAGCAGGCGAAAGACCCACCCCAATCAAAAAATGGGACACATACGCCGTGCGTCTTATGAAGTCGGGAGCAATTGGGCGAATGTCTCACGCGCTTTCGGAAGCTGTTCGATGATCGCGAACAGCACGGCCACAGTGAAGTTCGAGCCGTGCTCGATGCCTTTCCAAGTGGCGCACGCTGATCCCGCATCGCATGGCGAGCTCCGTCTGCGTAAGGCGCTCGTTCATGCGTGCCTGACGGATGATCTGCCCGATTCGGGCGTCAGCCGGTCTGGGGCGCATATGGCTCCGTTGTCGCGCCACGCCGTAAAGACTACTAGAGGGGTCTACGCGAATAGCCTCTCATAAGAGGCACTTATGCGGAAAATCCGACCATTTGAGTAACTCATAAGAGTCAATTCGTACAGTGGGGTAGGGAATGATGGCTGCATGACACTCCTATTGCGATGACTAGTCAAGCGATGCAACCAACGCCATTGAGACGCTTGACCGAAGTTCATGGCATCCGGGTAGGAGAGATCGTGCGCACCGCCGACACCATCGCCGCCAAGCTCGGTGTCGATTCGATCAGCCGGCGGCACCTGGGCCGCCTACTGCGGGGAAGCGGCGCGGCGACCGAAGAGAAGATCTTCATCGTCACGGCGGCCGTCCGCGAGCTCACCGGCGTGGCGCTGAAGGCCTCCGAGCTTTTCAAGCTGGAGCCGGCTACCGCGGAGCGCGCATCCGTTCCCGCGATGTCCGAGACGACGCCGGCCGGCGAGGTGTTTGAAAGACTCTACGTAGAGTACGGCGTGTTGCTGCGCGCCATCGCCATGCGCGGCTACCGGGTGCCGCTGGAGGACGCCGAGGCGCTGGTACATGACGCGTTCATGGCCTACCTGCAGCGTCAAACCATCATTCACAACGCGAAGGCGTGGCTCTCGGCGACGGTCCGCAATCGATGCATGAACTATTGGCGCGACCGGCGGCATGAAACGCCGCGCCTTCCCAAAGACGAGGAAACGGCCGATGGAACGGCGCAGTCGAAGGTGGAGTCGTGCATTCGCCATCTCAGCGCCGCCGCCGTCCTGGCGCAATTGGGGGAGAAATGCCGTGAGACGTTGCGCGGCCATTTCATCTCCGAGGAGTCGAAGGAATCGCTCGCCGACCGTCTGGTCGCGTCGCCGGCCTACATCGAGCGGCTGATCAGTCGATGCCGGCAGCGCGCCGTGGAGCTCTACCGCGAGCTGCGTGGAAGGAGACTGACGTGAAGCACTGTACCGACGACGACTGTCTGGAGTGTGAGTTCGAATCGATGGCGGGCGATCCCGCCGTGTGGCGCGACGTCGAGGCCTTCCTCACCCCGCCGCGCCGCCTCGGCGAGGCGAGCGCGGCGCGACGGGCGGTCGAAATGGAGAACGCGCAGGCCGCACGCCGCATCGCGCCGCTCCTGAAATCGCCGCTCCGCTTCCTCGACGCCGACGTCGCCGCAGACCCGGCGTTTCAAACGCCGGGCGCGGTGCGCATGCTGTGTGCCGAAGCGCATTCATTGCTCGACCGGTGGCCGAAGTTCAGCGCCGCACTCGCCGCTGCCGCTGCCGAGATCGCTAAAAAGCTCGAGGCGCCGGTCGCTTCCCGCCGGTTTCTACTGGCGATGGCCCTTCGCGAACGCGCGAACGCCCTGCGCTACCTCGGATCGTTCCTGGAGGCCCTCGAAGCGCTGGCCAAGGCGGAGACACTGTTCAGGGCCGGCGACCCTTCCCTCGCGCCCTTTGAACTGGCGATCGTCTTTTACATTCGCGGAACGGTGCTGGTTCAATTGGACGACACCACCGCCGACGCACTGGCGATCAGCCTTCGTGCCGTCGAAACGTTTCATGCGTACGGAGACCAATCTCGCGAAATGAGTGCGCGATTGCTCAACGGCTTGGCGCTGCTCCATCTCCGGCGTCCGGCCGAAGCGCTCACTGCCTTCGAGCAGTTGATTGCGGACGCGCGGCATGTAGATCACAAGAGCATGATGGCCCACGGTTTCAAGAACGCGGCGTTGGCGAGCGCGGACCTCCATGACCTCGAGAATGCCGAGCGCCATTTCGCGGATGCGCTCGCGATCTACGATGAGCTCGGAATGACGATCGAGCAGGCGCGAGTGGTTTGGGCACTCGCGTCGATCCCTGTCGCGCGAGGTCGACTCGAAGAGGGAGCAACGGCACTGGAAGCCGCCCGCCGTGACCTTCTGCTGCTCGGCTTGAAGGACGATCACGGCCTGGCGACGCTGGAGTGGGCGGAAGTTTGTCTCGCGCTTGGCCGATCCGATGGCGTCCAGCAGGCGTGCCGCCAGATCATGCTGGTGTTCGAATCCGAAGGGATGATGCAGAAAGCCCGTCTCGCGCTGGCCTACGTTCACGAGGCGCTGGCGAGACAGCGCGCTACGCCGGCGCTGCTCCGCAGCGTCCGCACGTATCTCGCCCAGCTTCCGCGGCGGCCCGACATTTCTTTTACCCCTCCCGCGTGAAGTTTCGATCGTTTGTCCGGAATCGACCTCTCGCGGTACTGGTGTGTACGAGGGTGCCCTCCCAACATCTCCGGCTTGAACGCCGGCAAAGGAGGGCGTATGCAGAAGCAAAGGAAATCAACGCTGGCGTTGGCGCTTTTGGTCGCGTTGTGCGTGAATGGTGTCGCACTCGCCGCACCCCGGGATCAGCAAGGATCCGGCAAGAAGTCCTGGCTCAAGAACGTCATCGTCAGGATTCTCGAGGACATCAAGGGCAGCCTGCCGCCGGGCTGACGGGGGATTCGGTCCGGCGACGGCCGGCTGATTCATCGCACCGCGACGGAGTTCTACGCGGGTTGGAGTCGGCCGCTCTCCGAGCAGCCGGTCGCCGCTGACACCTTGCTCGCGCAAGTCACGCATGAGAGTCACTTTTAGAGCCCAATGGTGGTGCGCTTATACTGCACACTACTGGGATGCGACACCCATACACTGCTTACTACGTCGACGGAGGAGAAGGATGGGTCATCGCTTATGCGGCAGAGTTTCCGGCGATCGTGACGGAGGGACGTTCCATCGAGGAAGCGCGCCGCCGTCTACGCGAGGCCGTACTACTCCTCATCAACGCGAACCGACAGATTACCTCGGAGAATCTCCGCGAGCGGCACGTTCTTCTGAGGGAGGAGCAGGTCACAACAGGCTGAGGACGAAGGAGAGCACGGCCAGTCCCGCCTTCCGGCATATGTCGGCCACTGTGTCAGGCCGAAGTTCGGACTGACGCGGCACGACGACAATCGTGTCGCCGTTGCGTAGAACGAAGTGTTCCGGCGCGCGCCGCGTGAACTGAAAGCCGTTGCGCCGCAGGTACAACAGCAGCCGCATCGTCTTCATAGGCCACTATTGTAGCGCGCCTTTTACTGCCACATGCCGATGCCACCTATAAGTGTCTTACCGGACAGCCACGGTGACAACTTCTGTCTCCTCGTTGTTCTGCCCGAAGCCGCTCTGCGCGTTCTTGCTCTCGCTGCGGGTGGCGACCAGGCGATCGTCTCTCCGCATGAACGTCCAGCGGTTGGCCTGTTTGATCTCGGCCTTCAGAAACAGAATGCCACCGGTGTATCGCTCGGTGCGCTGCGCGGCGACCGGGATGTTGTCATCGCCGACCCAGACGTTGAGGCTGTCCTCGAGGATCTCCACGTGGCCGATGGACGTCTTCGGCGGCGGATTCTTGACCTTCAGCGCCAGCAGGCGCGCCGGCCGCCCCTCGTACATCAACCGCTTCTCGCTCACCAGCTCCGCTCTGCCGAGAATGCCCAGCAGCCGCCGGCCGAAATCGAGCCGCTCGGCGATCGGCAGCGGCCCCAGCTCCGCGATTGCGCGCGCCGTCGGCGCATGCAGGTCGGGATTCGCCTGCCGCTTCGCCTGCTCCTCCGCCACTTTCGCCAGCAGCGCCGGCGCGTACGCGACGTGGAGTCCCTCGCCGTCCACCAAGGCCTCGACCACCGCACTGCCGGAAATCGTCTCCGGCGGCTTCTTTCCTTTGTCGAGGTCGACGCGCTGAATCTCGATCGTCGCCCGGATCGGCGCCGCCCCCCGCAACCCAGCAACCGCGGACTTTAGGTCAGCAAATGAATCGGCGCGCGCCGACACCGCGAACACCACGAGCAGACACACCTTCGCAAATCGCATGTAGGGGAGACGGGCGGGGCGAGTGGGAGGTTTTGATGGGGTAAGCTAGCCGGGTGACTCACACATTCACAGCAGTGTTCGAGCCGGCCGAGGAGGGTGGGTTCACGGCTTTCGTCGAGGAATTGCCGGGGGCGATTTCTCAAGGCGAGACGCTCGACGAAGCTCGCGAGAATCTGAAAGACGCGATCCAGTTGATTCTCGAAGTGAATCGCGAAAAGGCTCTCGACGACGTCGACGAGGCACGCATCATTCGCGAAAAGATCGTCGTCGGCGAGTAGTCTCATCGCGCGAGCGGGATCGGAATATCGAGATCCTTGCAAATTCGACGAAGCGTTGGCGTCTTGATCTCGGAGTGCCGCGGAACCGCTGCCCAGCTTAGCCCAGCTTCCATTCGCGGGATTGGCGTAGATCGTGTGGCCACCGCCCTCGCGATGCACATAACAGCCGTGGCGTGTCAGGTGTTGTTCGAAGTCGCGGCGCTTCATTCGAAGCGATTGTAGGCGTGGTTTAAGAACTCGAATTGCCTCAGAACTGCGCCTCAGCGATTCAAGAGTCTTGAAGTTCGTTTCAAGGCCTTTTCAAGATGGTTTCAAGATTCCTGGGCTGGAGAACCGCGTAAGAAAAGCCTTGACAGCGATTCCTCTACAGCACGTACCGGCTCAAATCCTCATCCTTCACCGTCTCCGCCAGCACCCGCTGCACGTACGCGGCATCGATGGTGATCCCCTGCCCGCGCATGTCGCTGGCGTCGAACGACAGCTCGTCGAGCAGGCGCTCCAGGATGGTGTGCAGGCGGCGGGCGCCGATGTTCTCGGTCTTGTCGTTGACGATCGCGGCGTAGCGGGCGATTTCACGCACGGCGTCGTCGGCGAACTTCAGCTCCACCCCCTCGGTCGACAGCAGCGCGGAGTACTGCATGGTCAGCGCGTTCTTCGGCTCGTGCAGGATGCGCACGAAGTCGTCTTCGGTCAGCGACTCCAGCTCCACGCGAATCGGAAAGCGTCCCTGCAGCTCGGGAATGAGGTCCGACGGCTTGGCGACGTGGAACGCGCCCGCGGCAATGAACAGGATGTGATCGGTCTTCACCATCCCGTACTTGGTGTTCACCGTCGTCCCCTCGACGATCGGCAACAGGTCGCGCTGCACGCCTTCGCGGGAGACGTCGGGGCCGTGCAAGGCGTGCTGGCGGCCGGCGATCTTGTCGATCTCGTCGAGGAACACGATGCCGCTCTGCTCCACGCGCTCAATCGCCTCGCGCGCCACGTTCTGCTGATCGACGAGCTTCTCCGCCTCCTCCTGCACGATGATGGGGCGGGCGTCGCCGAGGCGCATCATCTTCTTCTTGGAACGGCCGCCGAAAAGGCCGGGAAGCATGTCCTTGACGTTGACGCCCATCTCCTCCACGCCCTGCGGCGTGAAGATCTCGAACGACGGGTAGCTCTGTTCCTTGACGTCGATCTCGATCTCGCGCTCGTCGAGCTTCCCCTCGTCCAGCCAGCGTCCGAGCTTCTCGCGCGTCTCGGTCGGCAGCTCCTCGCCGGCCGCGGTCGCCGGCGCGCCGACGAATGCGGGGCGGGCGGCGGGGCGGCGGGAGTCGGGGAGAAGGATGTCGAGGATGCGCTCGCGCGCGTTGCGCTCGGCGGTCTCGCGGTGGAACTTCGACTTCTCGTCGCGCACGAGCTTGACGGCGATCTCGGTCAGGTCGCGGACCATCGACTCGACGTCGCGGCCGACATAGCCCACCTCGGTGAACTTCGAGGCCTCGATCTTGAGGAACGGCGAGCGGGTGAGCTTTGCCAGGCGGCGGGCGATCTCCGTCTTCCCGACGCCGGTGGGACCGATCATGATGATGTTCTTCGGGGCGATCTCCTCGCGCAGCTCGGGCGCGAGCTGCTGCCGCCGCCAGCGGTTGCGCAGCGCGATGGCGACCGCGCGCTTGGCCGCGCGCTGTCCAACGATGTACTTGTCGAGCTCGCGGACGATCTCCTTCGGCGTCAGACGCTCGCCGGTCGGCGGCTCCTCGGTCGTTCCCGGAAGTTGGATGACCATGATTTCAGAGGCTTTCCACCGTGATGGTGTCGTTGGTGTAGATGCAGATGGTCGACGCGACGCGCAGCGACTCCTCGGCGATCTGCGCGGCGGTCATGTTCGTGTGCTTCATAAGCGCGCGCGCCGCGGCCATGGCGAAGGGTCCGCCGGAGCCGATGGCCAGGATTCCGTCGTCGGGTTGAATGAGATCGCCCGTGCCGGAGATCAGGTACGCGCGCTCGGTGTTGGCGACGATCAGGAACGCCTGGAGCTGGCGCAGGTACTTGTCCATCCGCCAGTCCTTCGCCAGCTCGACCACCGCGCGCTCCATGTTGCCGCGGTACTCCTCGAGCTTGGCCTCGAAGCGGGAGAAGAGTGCGAAAGCGTCGGCCGCGCCGCCGGCGAAACCGGCCAGGATCTTGTCGTGATAGAGGCGGCGCACCTTCGCGGCGCCGTGCTTCATCACCGTGTTGCCGACTGTGACCTGGCCGTCGCCGGCCATGGCCACGGCGCCGTCTTTCCGGACGCAACAAACGGTGGTAGCGTGAATGACCTCATTCATAAAGACCGGTGATCTTCCCATGAAACACCTCTTCCTCGCGATCCTCCTCCTCGCCCCTGCAACTCACGCCCAATGGACGCCCATCGGACCGCCCGGCGGCGGGGTGAATGCCGTCCGCTTCGCCGGCGAGCGGATGTACGCCGCGGCGGACGGCGGCGTGTTCGCCAGCGCCGATCGCGGCGCCACCTGGACGCTTCTGGTCAAGGTCGCCGGATGGAACGCATCGATGCTTGCCGTCGATGCTCGCCTGCCGGACAACATCGTCGCTGTCTTCGCCGTGGCGTCGTCTGGCGATGTGACCTTCGTGCCGTCGCGCGTCTTCAGGAGTGCCGATGGCGGCGCGACGTGGCATGAAGCGACGCAGAACCTCCCGTCGGAGAAGTGGATCAGGACTCTGGCGGTCGATCCATTCAATCCGTCGACGCTCTATCTCGGTCTGGCATGCCGCGAGCTCTCCTTCAAGACCGGTTGTGATCCGTGCTCGGCCGCGGCGTCACCGGCGGGCGTCGGTATTTACAAATCCATTGACGGGGGGGAGAGGTGGACGTTCTCGAGCGGCGGCCTCTCCGGAAATGATCTCTGCATCCGCGGGGTGGCACCCGATCCAGCGGTGCCCAATCGGATCTATTCGTATTCCGACACGTATCAGTTCACGTTGTTCAGGCGCCGTTCGCTGTCCACGAATGCCGGAGCTACGTGGGATGTCATGAGTGGAGACTATGGGCCGTCGCGCGATCTGGTCATCCACCCGCGCAGCGGACGCCGCTTTGCCATTTCCGACAGTGACCGCAGCGCGTCGATCGTGATCAGTGAAGACGGGGGGGTGTGGAATCCCACCAGCGCCGCGCCGTTCGGGCCGCTCATCAACGCCTTCGCCGTCGATTCGAATGACGACGCCATCATCTATGCTGCGACGAACTTCGGACTCGCTCGAACGACGAACCGCGGCAGTACATGGAGCAAGCTCACGTCTTCGAGACAGGGCGTCGCGCTGAGCGTGGCCATCGACCCGGCTGACAGTCGCAGGATCTACCTTGGAGCGAACGGCGGGCTCTTCGTATCGCCAGACTCCGGCGCGACGTGGGACGAGATGGAGATCGGGCAGGTGGCCACCGCACCTCACGAGGTCCAATTCGATCCGGCGCATCCGGGGTGGCTGTACGCCCTCCTTTCCGACGACTTCGCACCGCAGACCGTCGTCCGCAGCCGCGACAACGGACGTACCTGGGAGCCACTGAGGAACGGCCTGGAGGAGAGGTTCACCAGTTCGGCGCCCTCGCTGGCCATCGCCGCGGACGGGACGCCGTTCAGCACCATGCAGCGCGTGACCGGCAACAGTCCTGGCATCATGCGCTTCGACGGGTCGCGATGGATCGAAATGCCATTTCCGGCGAATACCATCCCCCGGACGATCGTCGCCGACCCGGTTGATGCGTCGACGCTCTACGTGGCGACGTATTCCAATATCGTCTTCAAGACCAGCGACCGCGGCGCGAACTGGCGTGCGGTGTATTCGACGCCGCTCGGATACGGCAGCTACCGCTTGTTCGCCGACCGTTCGGGCATTTACGTCTTCGACAGCAACATCGTCAAGAGCGAGGATCGCGGGGAGACGTGGCGGACGCTCGGCACTTTTTTCAATCAAATCTTTTCGCTCGCCGTCGCGGGATCGACGATTTACAGGATTGACTGCTGTTCGCACGCCTTGCACCGGAGCGACGATGGCGGCGCGACATGGAAAACGCTGCCGGAGCCGCCGTTCGATGTGCGCGAGCTGGCCGCGGATCCGCAGCGGCCCAACGTCGTCTACGCGCGGACGAGGGTCAACGGTCTCTTGCGTAGCGTCAATTCGGGGCTGACGTGGAGCGCGTTCAACGACAACCTTCCGACTCTCCTGCTCAACGGCGTGGCCGTCGATCCACGGAGTGGCGCGGTCTTCGCGCTCACTCTGCGCGAGGGAATCCTGGTGCGACCGGTGGTGGAGACGCGCCGCCGGGCCATCGGTCACTGAGCTCCGGCGGGATCGGCGCTTCGATCTCGCCGATCGACTCGTGCTGCAGCTTCCACGCATGCAGCATCAGCCGCGGCGCGGAAGGACCACCGTAGCGCCGGTCGCCGGCAACCGGATGCCCGATCGACGCCAGATGGACGCGGATCTGGTGAGTGCGCCCGGTCTTGATCTCCACCTCCACCAGCGAGTCGCGCAGAGGGCGAACGATTGTCAGCGCTTCTTTGCCGTCGATTGGCGCGTCGATCGTGGTCTCGCGCTCGATCGTCCCGCCGATGACGGCGAGGTAGGTCTTGCGAATCGCGCCGCCGGCGAAGAGCTCGGAGAACTGCGCGGCCGCCTCGCGCGTGCGGGCGAAGAGCACCACGCCGCTGGTCGGCGTATCGAGGCGATGGACGAGAAAGATCTCGCGATGCTCGACGCGCAGCATCTCCTCGAGCGACAGCGTGGCGCGGTCGCGGGTCGGCTGCACCGGCATCCCGGCGGGTTTATTCACCGCGACCCAGTCGTCGCCCGACGCCAGGACCTCGATCGCCGGAAGGTCGCCGGCGACCGTGAGCTGGTCGGAGTCGGCGACGAACCGCGACGCCACGCGCACCGGGCGCTGATTGACGAGGACGCGCCCGGCGGCGATTAGTTCGCGGGCCTTGCGGCGAGAGAGGTCGGGAAAACGGGCGGCGATGGCCTGATCGAGGCGCATGCCGCCCGCTCCATCATTTCCGAACGGCGCGGTCGGCCTTCGCGGCCCCCGCCTCGCCCCCCTCGATCACCGTCAGCTCGTGGCTGATGATGCCGAGGGCCTTGCGGACCTTACTCTCGATCTCGGCGCCGAGGTCGGGGTTCTCCTTGATGAACAGCTTGGCGTTCTCGCGGCCCTGGCCCAGGCGCATGTCGCCGTAGGAGAACCATGAGCCGGACTTCTCGACGATCTTGTGCTCCAGGCCGAAGTCGATGAGCTCACCGGTCTTGGAGATCCCTTCGCCGTAGGCCACGTCGAACTCCGCCTGGCGGAACGGCGCGGCGCACTTGTTCTTGACCACCTTGACCTTCACCCGGGAGCCGATGACCTCTTCGCCTTCCTTGATCTGGTTGGTGCGACGGATGTCGAGGCGCACCGAGGCGTAGAACTTGAGTGCGCGACCGCCGGTGGTGGTCTCCGGATTGCCGAACATCACACCAATTTTTTCACGAATTTGATTGATGAAAACAAGGCATGTTTTTGATTTCGAAACGATGGCTGTTAATTTGCGCAACGCCTGCGACATCAGGCGTGCGTGGAGGCCCATGTGCGCGTCGCCCATCTCCCCTTCCAGCTCGGCGCGGGGGACCAGCGCGGCCACCGAGTCGATGACGACGATGTCGATGGCGCCGCTGCGCACCAGCACCTCGGCGATCTCCAGCGCCTGTTCGCCGCTGTCCGGCTGCGAGACCAGCAGGTTGTCGATGTCCACGCCCAGCTTCTTGGCGTATTCGGCGTCGAGGGCGTGCTCGGCGTCGATGAACGCCGCCAGCCCTCCCAACTTCTGCGCCTCGGCGATGACGTGCAGCGAGAGCGTCGTCTTGCCCGACGACTCCGGTCCGAAGACTTCGATGATGCGGCCGCGGGGCAGGCCGCCGACGCCGAGCGCTGCGTCGACGCCGATCGATCCCGTCGAGATCGAGCTGATGGCGGCGAACTCCTTCGCGCCGAGGCGCATGATGGAGCCCTTCCCGAACTGCCGCTCGATCTGCGACAGCGCGTTTTCCGCCGCTTTTAATTTGTCACTAGGTACGCTAACCATCATGGCTGCTCCTTCAGTTCATGAATTGTGTGGACAGAGCTTTGGTAGGTTGGATCGACGGGCATTCGTGTGGTGAAACGAGTGTAGCGCCGTTTCGTTGGCCGTCAAGAAACTCTACCCGTTGTAGTATTTCCGGCCGTGACGCGCTCGCCGGCTGCGATCGCCGCGCTCCTCTTCGGCTCCGGATTCTGCGCGCTGATCTACCAAACCGCGTGGCTCCGGCAATTCCGTTTGATCTTCGGAGCGTCGACCTTCGCCACCGCCGCGGTGCTGGCGATCTTCATGGGCGGCTTGGGGTTAGGGAGCGCCCTGCTCGGCAAGCGCGCCGACGCGCACCCCCGGCCGCTGGCCTTCTACGGCAACCTCGAGCTGCTGATCTCGCTCTCGGCGGGGCTGTCGCCCGTGCTGCTGTGGCTGGTGGCGAAGATCTACTTCGGCATCGGCGGCTCGGTGACGCTCGGCCCCTTCTTTGCCGCAATCGTGCGGCTGCTCCTCTCGGCCGTGGTATTGGCGATCCCCACGATTCTGATGGGCGGGACGCTCCCGGCCGCCGCGCGCGCGGTGGAGACTGCCGATGACGCCGGCCGCCGACGTCTCGCGCTTCTCTACGGGGTGAATACCTTGGGCGCGGTGGTGGGAACGCTGACGTCGACGTTCTTCATGCTCGAGGTGTTCGGCAACCGGAGGACGCTGTTCGTGGCGGTGCTGGTCAACTTGATCGTGGGGATTACGGCCCGGTCGTGGGGGCGAATGTCGGACGGGTTCTCAAACCCGTCCACGTCGACGCCCGCCGAGACGGGTTGGAGAACCCGTCCCACATTCATTTTGGCCGCCGCGGCCCTGGTCGGCTTCGCCTTCCTCCTCATGGAGTTGGTCTGGTATCGCATGCTCGCGCCGCTGCTCGGCGGCTCGACCTTCACCTTCGGGCTGATCCTCGCCGTTGCGCTGCTGGGGATCGGTCTCGGCGGCGCGGTCTACTCCCTGTGGGGTGGCCGAAGGCGCGCCACAGCCGGCGGATTCGCACTCACCTGTTCGCTCGAGGCGGCGGCACTCGCGCTGCCCTACATCCTCGGCGACCGGCTGGCCGTGGTGCAGAACTATCTCCGCACCCTCGGCGCGCTCGGCTTCCACGGCTACGTGATCGGCTGGACGCTGCTCACGCTCGTCGTCGTCTTTCCTGCCGCCTTCATCGCCGGCGTGCAGTTTCCGCTTCTCATCTCGCTGCTCGGCGAAGGCCGCGAAGGCGTCGGCCGTCATGTCGGACTGGCGTACGCGTGGAACACGGCCGGCGCGATCGCCGGCTCGCTCGCCGGCGGCTTCGGGCTCCTGCCGATTCTCACCGCGCCCGGCACCTGGCGGCTGGTGATCGTGCTGCTGGCGCTTGCCGCGATGGCCACCAGAAAGCTCGTCCCGGCCGTAATCGCGCTGGCCACGGTCGCCGCGACCTTCGTCGTGCTCGGCCCGACCGCCGTCTGGCGCCACTCCGGCATCGGGGCCGGCCGCGCGCAGAAGCCGGAGAGCGTCAACGCGATCCGCGATTGGGCCTACGGCGTCCGCCGTACGTTGCTTTGGGACGCCGACGGGCGCGAGAGCAGCGTGGCGCTGGTGGACAGCAACGACCTCGCGTTCATCATCAACGGCAAGGCGGACGGCAGCGCGCGCGGCGACGCCGGGACGCAGGTGATGTCGGGCATGATCGGCGCGATTCTGCATCCCAACCCGCGGAGCGCGATGGTGATCGGGCTGGGCACCGGCAGCACGGCGGGGTGGCTCGCCGCGGTGCCGACGATGACGCGCGTCGACGTGGTGGAGCTCGAGCCGGCGGTGCTGCGCGTCGCCGCCGCGTGCCGCGCGGTCAACCACGACGTGATGCACAACCGGAGAGTGCACATCCGCATCGGCGACGCGCGCGAGGTGCTGCTGGCGTCGCGCAGCCGGTACGACATCATCTTTTCCGAGCCGTCGAATCCCTATCGCGCCGGCATCGCCAGCCTCTTCACCGAGGAGTTTTATCGCGCTTCCGCGGTGCGCCTGAATGCCGACGGCGTCTTTTTGCAGTGGGTCCAGGGCTACGACGTCGACGCCCAGACCATCCGCACCATCTACGCCACCATCTCCGCCGTCTTCCCGTTCGTCGACACCTGGCACACCGACACCGGCGACCTGCTGCTGGTGGCTTCGAAGGCCCCGCGGGTGATCGACGCCGACCGGCTACGCGCGCGCGTGCGCCAGCAGCCGTACCTGAGCGCGATGTCGAACGCCTGGCGGATGGAGACGGTCGAGGGCTTCTTCGCGCATTTCATCGCCAACGATTCGCTGGCGCGGGCGATTGCGAAGGGAGAGACGTCGCGCAACACCGACGACCGCACTCTCGTGGAGTTCGGCTTCGCCCGAGGCCTCGGCGAGACCGACCGGTTCGACCTCAACGAGCTGGCGGGGTTGGCGCGCTCGCGGGGCGCCGACCGACCGCTCCGCGTCCGCGGCGCGCTCGATTGGAGCGTCGTCGACGCCAACCGCGCCGCGTTCGATTACATCAATCAGTTGCCCGACTCGCCGTCGGAAAGCCTTCTGGCGCAGCATCGGGCGGCGTCGCATTTCAGCGATGGAGCGCTGCCGCAGGTGGTCGCCGAGTGGCGCGCGAATCCCTTTCCGCCGGTGAACAGTGGCCAGTTGACGATGATCGCCGAGGCGCTCGCCGACGCCGGCAGCCACGCCGCCGAGGCGTATGCGGAGCAGCTCCGGCCGTTCCGTCCGGCGGACGCCGATGCCATCCTCGCGCGGTTGCGCTTCCGGCAGGCGCGGATCGCTGAAAGCGCCACGCTCCTCGCTCGGGCGTTCGTCACCGCCAGGACGACGCCGTGGTCGACCTCCGGCACCATGCAGCGCGCGCTCGATCTCGCGCTGGAGGTGGGGAAAACGAACGCACATGCCCTGCTGCTGCTCGACGCGCTGGAGAAGCCGTTCGCCGCCGGGCAGATGGAGGACATGAGGTCCGTGCGGCGTTTGACTCTGGCGAAGGAGCTGCAGGGTTGCGGGCCGCGCACGCTTGCCGCGCTGCGCGCGCTGGAGCCATGGCCGCCATGGAACGGCTTCACGCTGGTCCTCCGCCGCGATTGCTATCAGAGCGTGGTGGACTCCCGCGCGGATCGCGCGCAGAAGGACCTCGATCGGTTCCTGGCGGCGGAGCCGGCGCCGTTGTTGGGGCAGTAGCGGGGTCGCGAGGTCTCGGGGTCTCGCGGTCTCGCGGTCTCGGCGGGGGAGGCTGAGGAACCAGCAAACCCCCGCCGAGACCCCGAGACCCCGCCGAGACCCCGAGACCCGCTACCCACGCTCATCGAGCGGCCGGCGAGGTCCTCGCGATCGCCCGGCTGCTCGCCGATGAACCTCACGACGACGGCGAGAGTGCAACAGACGATCCCACCCAGGTGAATTGTTTGTTGAAGTCGACCCCCAGCATCTTGCCGCGCGAGAGGCGCACCAGGTTCTGCGCCAGGAGCGGCTTCGCCTCGGCGTCGGGGCGGAGGAACATCATCCGGATCTCGATCTTCACGCCGCCGCCGTCGGCCGCGAGGAGCGCGGGCTCGTACTCGATCTTCTCCTGGATGCACCAATTGTGGCGGTCGGCGGCGGGGATGGCGTCGATGTCGGCGGGCGTGGGCTCGACGTTGACACCACCGCCGGCGAAGGAGAAGAGCGGCTTGAGGACGTAGCGCTGCGCGAGGTCTTCGGGAATCCGGTCGACGTCGGAGACGAACGTCGCTTTGGGCACGGACGGATGATCGAGGAACGGCAGCGAGTATTTGGACCACACCCAGTACCAGTTCGGGTGCGGCGCCCACTCGACATCGAGGTCGTCGCGATAGTCGAACGGCAGCTCGGCGCCGACGCGAATCAGTTCATCAAATACAACGCGATTATAGATACGCTTAATTTGTGTCGTTCCGCGGAACAGACGCCTGCCGCGTTTGGTCAGCTCGCGCGGATCGACGGCGTCGACGCCGAAGAGCAGCTTGGTGGCGGCAAAGTCGACACACGTCTTCTGCCGCGGCGGGTCGAGGTCCATCAGGATCACTTCGCGCGGGTCGTGATCGCCGACGATGGTGCGCCGCGCCAGGTCGAGGAACGCCTCGCGCCCCAGGCCGCTGAACCAGCACGACCAGTCGAGGTCGAGGCCGTCCATCGACGCCAGCGTCTCGCGCCAGACGTCGCGCTGCACAACCTGCAGCGCGGTCAGGGACGGGAAGCCCTGCAACTCGATGAGCTTCGGCACGAGCGTGCCGTTCTGGCGCACCACGGCGAAGTCGACCTGCGTGAGGTTCGGCAGCGCATCCATGCCGGGCGTGTTCCACCGCGCGGGGATGGCGCGCTTCATCTCCGCGATGCGCGCCGGGTCGGAAAGTTGTCCGACGATCGCCTCCGCGGCATCGACGATGCGCGCCTTGAAGTCGTCGGGGAGGAAGAGCGGCGACTCGGCCAGGCGGAACTCGAACTTCGAGTCGAGGCGCCGCGACAGCTCGCGTTGGTACCAGTCGTAGCGCTCGGGCGTGATCTGCGCGTTGAAGAGGGGACGAAAGCGCGGGTCCATCGCCCTACGCCGGCACGCCGCAGCGTTCCGCCACCAGCTTCCCCACGTGATGCCGCAGCGGCGCCAGCAGCGTGTACTCCGAAGTCAGGCGGCTTTGGCGCTCCCGCTCGCCGGTGAAGAGGTCCAGCATGGTCGTGGCGCGCTCGGCGTACCACTCGTGGGTCACCTCGCCGTGATTCCGCTTCCTTTCCAGCACGGTCATGATGTGCTCGCGGTCGACGATCTCCGGGTGGTGGTTGGCGCCGAAGACGCGCGGCATCTGGTCGGCGTCGCGCGCCAGCTCCAGCATGGTCAGACAGTCGCTCGCTTCGTCCTCGAAGGCGATCATCGTCGCATCGCGGCGCTCGGCGACCAGGTCGAAGAGCCGGTTGTCGACTACGCGGAAGTGGCGGCCATCGGGAAGCTGATGGGCGAAACGGCTGAACCAGGGATGGACGGTGCCGGCGTCGCTGAGGGAATTGGTCGGCATCCCGCTGCTCTTCTCGGCCCGGAGGACCGGACGCGCCGCGCCGGACCAGCGGCAGAGGAGGCCGAAGCTGTGGCAGATGGCGATCAGCGCGGAGGCGTCGTCGGCGGCGATCTGGTCGAAGAGGCGGAACAGCGGCGCTTCCCACGCTGCGTTCTCCACGATGCCCTGGCTCCAGTGCCCTTGGCCGTCGTTGCGACGCGGGTCGAGATGCCCTGGACCGCCGGTGCCGATGAAGAGCTTGAAGCGATCGCTCGAGGGGATCTGCATCTCCCCGCGCACGTCAAAGGAGATCACGCGCACGATGAGTCCGGATCCCTGGTACCACTCAGCCGTCTCGCGCACGGCGCGGACGATGGAGTCGTGCCCGACGTTGGGCCAGGAGTGGTTCATGTCCAGCACGGCGACGTCGATGCGGTCGCGGTCGGGCGGCGGAACGGATCCGTTCACGCGCGCATATTCGAAGAATCGATTCATTCGGTGTTCACGATGCGAGCACGATGCCGTGCTCGGTCTCCTCGATGATGGTGTCGACCACGTCGCGCAGATCGTGGCGTTTCTCGTAGGCGGCGAGCTGGCGGTCGGCGCCGGTGCGGCGCCGCAGGATCTCCCGCGCGTAGTAGACGTCGTTGCGCGAGCCGAGCTCGTCGACGACGTCGTCCACGAACTCCAGCAGTTCGTCGAGGAGCTCGCTGAATTCCACTTCCTTCCGCTTGCCGAAATCGATG
Source organism: Candidatus Gilichinskyi gelida (assembly GCA_038040385.1). GTDB lineage: Bacteria > Acidobacteriota > Thermoanaerobaculia > Gp7-AA8 > Gp7-AA8 > Gilichinskyi > Gilichinskyi gelida. Next base: position 163,097 of record JBBPII010000012.1, on the reverse strand, counting down.
AGCTTCCCATCCACGCCGAAGCGCGCCGCGCGCTGCTTGTTCTCCCCCAGCAGCGACCGCCTGTAGAGCCGCCATCCCATGTTCTGCGAGTAGAGCCGGTACAGCTTGACGGTGATGGCCTGGAACAGGGCGGCGAAGCAGATGGTCTCGTCGATGCGCATCGGGACGTCGCAGATGCGGTACTCGAGGGTGGGGAAGAAGGGATGCGGCCGGACGTCCCACCAGATCTTCTTCGCGTTGTCGATGCAGTTGGTGTCCACCAGAGTGCGGACGTACTCGTCGTACTCGCCCGCGCCACGGAAGTAGTCGGGAATCCCGGTGCGGGGGAAGCGATCGAAGACCTTGGCGCGGTAGCTCTTCCAACCGGTGTTCCGTCCGCACCAGAACGGCGAGTTGACCGATAGGGCGAAGACGTGCGGCAGGAAGTAGCGCGCCGCGTTCATGACCTGGATGCGCGTCTCATGGTCTTCCACAGCGACGTGGACGTGCAGTCCGAAGATCAGGTTGGCGCGGGCGACCACCTGGAGGTCGAAGACGATCCGATCGTACCGCGCCGCCGCGGTGATGGGGATGTCCGACCAGTGCGAGATGGGATGCGTCCCCGCCGCGGCGATGCGCAGGCCGTTCGCGCGGGTGAGGTTGACGATCTCCCGCCGCAGCCGCGTCACCTCGCGCCGCGCCTCCTCGACGTTGCGGCAGATGGGCGTGCCGACCTCGATCACCGGGTCGTGCATCTCCCGCTTGATCTCCTCTTTGAGGATCTTCTCTCCCTCGGCGAACATCTCCTGGATGTGCGAGCGCAGCTCGCGCGTCTCCGGATCGATGACCTGAAACTCTTCTTCGATGCCGAGTGTGAAGGAGGGGTGCATGCGTGGGATTGTAGACGGGGTTGCGCGGTTTCGTGGTTGCGAGGTTGCGGGGTGGGTGGGCCCCCGAGACCGCGAGACCTCGCTACCTCGCAACCTTCATCGTCTTCGGCCACGTCCCCGTCAGTTCGAACTGACTTTCCCCCTCCACCATCTCAATCAGCACCTCGGCCATATTCGTCACCACCCACTCGAAATTCGCGTCGCCGACGGAGGCGCGGTCGGCGTCGGGGGCGCAGTTCATGAAGTCGATGGCGTAGGGGATGCCGTCGCGCACCGCCAGTTCGACGGTGTTCATGTCGTAGCCGAGGGCCTCGCAGAGGGCGATCGCGTCGCGTCGCAGGCGTGCATCGAACTGCTCACTGAGGGGTGCCGGATCCTGCACGTAGCGCAGGTGGTGCGGCTGCCTGGGGTCGTACTCCATGATGTGCACGCGTTTGCGGCCGAGGACGTAGCAGCGGAAGTACGAGTCGAACTCGATCGCCTCCTGGGCCATCATCACCAGGTCTCGGGTCTGGTCGTACGCGGCAAAGAACTCCTGCGGGTTGTCGCACTTGTACACGTCCTTCCACCCGCCGCCGTACGCTGGCTTCATGAAGATGGGGAACTTCAGGTAGTCGAAGACCTCCTCCCAGTTCACCCATTGCATGTTGCGGAACGACTTCGCCTCGGTGTTCGGCGGGTACTGCTTGTGGGGGAGAAGAACGGTGCGCGGCACGGCGACGTCGACCGACTTGGCCACCAGGTTGTCGAAGAACTTGTCGTCGGCCGACCACCAGATCGGGTTGTTCACCACTCGAACGCCAGAGGCGGCGGCGCACTTCAGATAGGTGCGGTAGAACGGGATCTCGTGGCTGATGCGGTCGAGGATGAGGTCGTAGCCGAAGACGCCGTCGTCCTTGACGTACGAGATTTCCACCGGCATGGCCAGCACGCGGTCGCCGCCAAGCGTGTTGATGGCGTTGATCACCGCCCACGGGAAGGTGTCTTCCATCCCGAACAGTAAGCCGATTCGTTTCTTGCGCATGTGGCCCTCCAGCAGAGCGCGCATCGTAATAGAATCTCTCGCCCGTGCAAAAACGGGTTCGCCGTTGGCTGTTGGCCGTTGACTGAAGGGTTACGGCCAACGGTCAGCGATCAACGGCGAACAACCAACAACGACCATGTTTCGCGAATACGGCGCCTGGCACTCTCCATCCCTCGGCCGGACCATGGAGTTCCTCTGGTTCGGCAAGTTCGGCCGTCCGGTGATCCTCTTCCCCACCTCCGGCGGCCGCTACTTCGAGAACGAGGACTTCCACCTCACCGACTCGGTCGCCGACAAGGTCGACAACGGCGAGATCCAGCTCATCTGCGTCGATTCCATCGACCACGAGAGCTGGTACAACAAGTCGATCCCCCCGCCGGTGCGCGCGGCGCGGCATGCTCAATTCGACGCCTACCTCCGCCAGGAGATGGTGCCGTACATCTTCAATCGCGCGCAGCGGGGCGACCTCACGGTCTACGGCGCCAGCTTCGGCGCGTACCACGCCGCCGATTTCGCCTCGCGCTACCCCGACGTCGTCAGCCGCGCCATCTGCTTCTCCGGCGTGTACGACATCCACTCCATGCTCGACGGCTATTGGGATCAGACGTGCTACTTCCACTGCCCCACGGCGAACATCCCGAACATGGACGGTGAGTGGACGGCCAAGCTGGCGCGCGTCGATTGGATCATCGCCACCGGCGAGTACGACACGATTGTGCAGAAGAATCGGGACTTCTCGCAGCTCCTATGGGCCAAGGGGATTCCGAACCACTCGGAATTCTGGGGCGGCGTATTCGGTCACGACTGGCCGTGGTGGCGCGAGCACCTGCGCCGCTTCGTCTGACACAAGGAGCTCCCTCATGAAACGCCTCTTCGCCGCTGCTGTTGCATTGGTGTCCCTCTCCGCATTCGCGCAGGCCACCTTCGACACCCATATCCGCATCGAGAAGGCGGACGGAAGCGAGGAGCTGATCCCGATTACCGCGCCGGTGACCGACAGCGTCATCGTGGAGTTCCGCGACGCGCCGCTGGCCGTCGCCGCCAAAGCAGCACTTCCCGATTACCGCGCCACGTTCACGCGCTTCCGGACGGATCTGGCCAAAACGGCGATCGCCGCCGAGGTGCAGTGGGAGTACTCGCGCGTGTTCCACGGCGCGGCGATCCGCGTGCCGCGCTCCGCGGTCGCGGCCATCGCCCGGCTGCCGTACGTGAAGCGGGTGCATGAGGATCGCGAGATGCGCGCCATGGCCGGCGCCGCCACCGGGCAGATCGGCGCGGACAAGGTCTGGACCACGCTCGGCACGCGCGGCAAAGGCGTCGTCGTCGCCGTCATCGACACCGGCGTCGACTACAACCACGAGGCGCTCGGCAAGGGCATCGGGCCCGGCTTCAAGATCCTCGGCGGCTACGACTTCTACAACCGGGACGGCGACCCGTTCGACGACAACGGCCACGGCACGCACGTCTCCGGCATCATCGCCGGCGACTCAGGGACGATCACCGGCGTTGCCCCCGAGGCGTCGTTGATGGCCTTCAAAGTCCTCGGCGCGGGCGGTAGCGGCAGCGAGTCCAACGTCATCGCCGCGATCGAGCGTGCCGTCGACCCCAACGGAGACGGCGATCTGAGCGACCGCGTCGACGTGATCAACCTCAGCCTCGGCGGCAGCGGCAATCCGGACGATCCCGGCTCGCGCGCTCTCGACAACGCCTCGCAGGCCGGCATCGTCGTCTGCGTTGCCTCCGGCAACTCCGGGCGGTACCACGCCGTCTCCAGCCCGGGCACCTCCCGCCAGGCCATCACCGTCGGCGCTGTCGACGGCAATAACGTCGTCGCGGGGTTCTCCTCGCGCGGTCCCACGCCGAAGGACCTCACCATGAAGCCGGAGATCGGCGCGCCCGGCGTCGGCATCAATTCATCGCTGCCCGGCAATCGCTACGGCCCAGCGAGCGGAACGTCGATGGCCGCCCCGCACGTGGCCGGCGCCTGCGCGCTGCTCAAGGCGCTGCACCCGGATTGGACGCCGGCGCAGATCAAGATGGCCATCATGATCAACGCCGGATTCACCGATCAGGAAACCATGGGTACCGGCTCGGGCCGGCTGGACGTCTACAGCGCGGCGACAGGACCGCTGACCATCGACAAGCCATCGATCGATTTCGGCCTCGATCCGCTGCAGAACGCTTCCTGGACGCAGTCGCGCACGTTCCGAGTTACCAATCGCAGCGAGCAGAGCCTCACCTACACGGTGCGCACCTCGGACGGACAGGGAATCGTTGCGCAGGTCACGCCCTCGACGCTGGCCCTCACGCCCGGCGCCTCCGCCGACGTGACGCTCTCCATCGAGATCGACAACTCGAATACGCCGGTCAATCCCAAGTCGCTTTCCAGCGGCGGCGTGATCTCGTTGATCAATCCCGGCGGAACCATGCACGTGCCGTGGACGTTCGTGAAGGCCGTCCGCGCCACGGTGACCTGGGAGAAGGAGTTCGTCACGGTGGTGTGGCTCGACGGTCTCCGCACCACGATCTACGAGTCCGCCTATCTCGACTCGAACGCCTCGGAGGCGCTGCTCGCCGGGCCAGGCAACTACGACATCGCCGTCTTCGGATCGACGTTGAGCGAGACGGGCTCGTTGACGCGCGCCAGCCTGATCTACCTCGAAGGCAGACGGCTCGAGGGCGACGTGGTGATTGCCACCACCGAGGCCGATGCGTCGAACACCATTCGCGGCCTGACGGCGACGCCCGATGGCAAGCCACTGCAGAACGCCGGCGATCAGACGTACGCGCTCAGCGGCCGCCTGGTCTGGCCGCCGTCGACGCTGCGCTCGCTCACCATTCCGCCGCTGCCGCTGCACGAGCTGCGAGTCAACGACATCGGCGACCAAAACACGCTTCTGATCAACGAGACGTACGTCGATTTCCGCGGTAACGCGTTGTACGCGCTGCAGCATCCGGCGATGAAGGGGATCACCGAAAGCGTCAACCTCATCGCCGGCAACATGAAGAGTGCCGGCGTGCAACTGCTCATCCCGCCGGCATCGCGGCTCGACGCGAAGCTCGTGGTGCAGATCTTCCCCACCGCACGTGCGGGCGAGACCGCGCCGGGGATGTCGATTACCCGGCCGATGAGCGATACGGTGTGGAACGGACGGGTCTTCCTCACGCCGGACGCCGATCCGAATTACTCCGCCGGCATCGTGTTCATCGCCAGCGGCGACGGCAGCACGCACTATCAGACGCCGCGGCTGCACGTGGCCGACGGGGAGATCACCACCAGCGCTTCGGCGATGCCGTGGCTGTACGCGGGCGACCGGTTCATCTTCGGCAGCGGGCCGCGGTTCGCGACGGCGACGTTCAGCAATGTGACCGTGTTTCTGCGGCCGTCCGTGTCCATCGATCTCTTCGGGCCGCTCGGCGAAACGCGGGCGAGCGAGCGTCCCCAGACCGTCACCTACACCTTCGGGGCCGACGGGAAACTCATGAATACCGCGCTGCGCAATCCGACGCCGCTCGAGCTCTCCGTGAAGGGGCGCTACACAATCGAGGCGGTCAACGATGCGAAGCAGTTCCCGGACCTGACCCTGCAAACGAAGCTGATCATGCACGTCGACTCGTCCCGAGCCGACTACATCCCTCCGACGGTGACCACGCTCTTCGTCGTCGATCAGGCCGGCGGCGCGATCCGCAACCTCGCCCCGAACGCGACGGCATCGCTGTACTTCTCCGCCGCCGATTACAGCTACACGCCGGCGAAGACGTATCAGCCGGTGCGCGGCGACGCGACGGCGGTCTCATACCGCTATGCGGACGCGACGGCGTGGACGCCGCTCCCCGTGACGCAGATGTCGGAGGACGTAGGAGTGGAAGGGCGGGTGGGCGGGGGGATCCTGTTTCGTGCGGACCTGACCGGCATAGCCGCGAACGTCAGCTCGGCGCGCGTCGATCTGAAGATCGATCTTGCCGACGCGGCCGGCAACACGAGCTCTCTGCTCATGCAGCCGGCGCTCACGGTGGGGCCGGAGTACCCGGCGCGGCGAAGGGCGTCGAGGTAACCCTCGTGGGCCCTCTCCCGCGTGAGCGGGAGAGGGTGGCCGAAGGCCGGGTGAGGGGCTACTTACTCGCTTCCTTCTTCTCCCTCTTCGCCGCCCACGTCCTGAACGTCTCCGAGGGCACGCTGCCGTTGATGGTCACCGAGTCCTCGCTGCGCGAGACGGTGAAGCGGCGGAGCGTCGAGACCAGCTCGGGCGACTTGTCCTGCACCGCGAGGCGCATCGCCGAGAGGGCGCCGCGCAGGGTGTCCTCGAGCAGCTCGAGGGTCTCGGTGTCGCGGGCCAGGCCGAACGCGCCGAGCTTGATGGCGTCGCCGGTGTCGGTGGCCCACAGCGCGACGGTCGACACGCTCTTCAGCGCGCTGCTGATGGCCATGCCGGGCGCGCTGTCGGTCTTCATCTTCGGCGCGCCGATGATCCGCTGCGCGCGAGTGACGTCGATCAGCACCCACGCCGTCGCCTTGGCGTCGACGCGCGAGAGGTCGCGTCCGAGGCCGCTGGCGGAGAAGAACGACGTCCCGCCCGACGCGCGGCTGGCGAGCGCCTCGAGCACCGCCGACTCCGTGCCGATCAGCGCGAGATGGCCGTCGGGGAAGGCGACGGCGCCGTCCTTCGAATCACCGTGGCGCGCCGTTTCAGGGAGCATGTAATACGCGCCATTCGGCGACGACTTCTTCACCGCGCCGCGGGTGACCAGCGCGGCGCCGAGGCGCTCGACGTTGAAGCGGCCGTCGGCGGCGATGAGGACTTCCGCCTCGCTGCCGAGCGTGGAGCGCGGCGAGGTGGAGAAGACCACCACGTCGACGTCCTTCGTCGGCTGAAGGCCGGCGTCGCGGAGGAACTGGATCGCGTCGGCGTCCATGCTCACGTTCGCGGTCTGCTGAAAGAGCGCGCCGGAGAGCGGGCTGGTGCGCATTTCGGCGAGCTTCACCACGCCCACCGAGACGGCGTCGTTGGGCACCAGGCCCAGCGCGTCGGTCTTGGCCAACGCGGCGGGGGCGATCAGCAGAACGAGAACGGCGACGGAGAGGAACAGCTTCTTCATGTCAGAACTCCTTTCGAGTGAACAACCAGGAAGCAAGGATGAGCGAGGCCACGCCGAACGCGGCGGTGCTCAGGAAGGGCGACCAGGTGAGTTGCTGCGCCAGGCGCTCCGGCGCCTGTCCGCCGGAGACGAACGCCACGACGGCGCCGCCTAGTTCCGCGGTCTTCGGGATGATCCAGTACAGCGTGTTGATGACCGTCGCCTGCCACTCCTTCGACACCGCAGCGGCGATGCGGTCGTGTCCCACCAGCATCAATCCGAAGAAGAAGAGGCCATAGGTGGTCATGATGGAGACAGCGGTCGACGACGTGATCACCCCCACCAGGAAGGCGAAGGCCATCAGCGTGGCGATGATGAACATGATCACCGCGGCGGCCAGGAAGAATCGTGGGTGGACGACGTGCGTCTTCCACATCACGATCAGCCAGATCGAGCCGATCAGGTAAAGGACGTTGCTCCCGGCGAGGATCAGTCCGGCCACGTAGCGCGACAGGATCAGCTTCACCCGCGGCACGGGACGCGACAGATAGAGGTCGATGGTCCCCTTCTCCTGCATCCTCGGCACGAGGTGCGCGGTGGCGAAGACTGCCAGGAAGGTACAGAGGAAGTAGAGGACGGCCGAGAAGCCCGACTCGAATCCGAGGACCAGCTTCTCGATGGAGATGGTGTCGTTCATCTCCACTTCCTTGCCGAAGAGCTTCGCCCCGGCGAGCGCGCCGTCGACGATATCAAGGTTAATAGCCGATGCAAATATCAGGATGAATATTGACGACAATAAAAAGTAAGCAATTAGCGTCCAGCGGGCAGCCGCCTCGCGCATCACGTCTTCGAGGTTGGCGACGAGGATTTTCATGATGGCGGCGCCTCCGGAGCGCGGAGCAGATCGACGAACACGTCTTCCAGCGTGGAGCGCACCGGCGCCAGCTCGCTGAGCATGCCGCCGCCGGCGCGGAGCTTGTCGACCAGGGCGTTGAGGTGCTGGATGCCGTCCACCGAGAGGACCACGTGGCCGTTGACCCGCTCCACGCCCGCCCCCGTCTCGCGGAAGGCGGCCAGGAGAGCGTCGTCGATCGGCGAGGCGACCAGTTTGTATTTTTCCGAGCGGCGCGTCAGCTCGTCCACCCGCCCAAACGCCGCCACCTTCCCGTTGCGGAGAACGGCGACGCGATCGCAGGTCAGCTCGATCTCCGACAGCAGGTGCGAGTTGAGGAGCACCGCGGTGCCGTTCTTCGCCTCCTCTTGCAGGAGGTCGCGGATCTCGCGGCGGCCCACCGGATCGACGCCGTCAGTCGGTTCGTCGAGCAACAGCACCGTCGGCGAATGAAGGAGCGCGCAGGCGAGTCCGAGGCGCTGGGTCATGCCTTTGGAGTACTTTTTCACCCGCACGTCGATCCATTTGCCGATGCGCAGTTTCTCCAGAAGCTCGACGCCGCGCCGGTCGATGTCCTTCTTGTCCATCCCCGACATCCGCCCGAAGATCGACAGCGTCTGCCGCGCGGTCAGGTAGCCGGGGATCTTGTGCCCTTCCGGGAGGTAGCCGACGCGGCGCCGGCTCTCGGGATCGCCGGCCGGCAAGCCGCCGATGCGCGCTTCGCCGCTGGTGGGGCGGGTGAGGTCGAGAAGGATCTTGACGGTGGTGGTCTTGCCGGCGCCGTTCGGGCCGAGAAGGCCGAACATCTCGCCGGCGGCGACGGTGAAGTCGATGCCGTCGAGCGCCGTGATGCGCGCCGTCCGCAGCGCGCCGCGATAGGTCTTCCTGAGGCCGGAGACCTCGATGACAGGAGGGGCCATATAAAGCGTCTTACGGGGGAACCGGCCCAGGGTTGCGAGTATTCGGGGTTGCGGGGTCTCGAGGTCTCGCGGTCTCGGGGTGGGCGGGACTCCGAGACCGCGAGACCCCGCCGAGACCTCGCAACCCCGAGCTCCTACCGCGCCCCAGCCGTCACCGCCGCCACCGCCTGCGTCCGGCGGTCTACCGCGCTCCAGTCGACGTTGGCCATGAACGCGTCGATGTACTTCGGCCGGTCGGCCGGCGCGTAGTCGAGCAGGTAGGCGTGCTCCCAAACGTCCATCACCACCAGCGGGACAAATCCGGCGACGTTGCCGCTCTCGTGGAGCTCGACCCAGTGATTCGAAACGTGCCCGGTGGCCGGATCGAGGTACGCGATCGACCAGCCGACGCCGCGCATCTTCGCCACGCTGGTGAAGTCGGTCTTCCAGATGGCGAAGTCGGGGAAGCTGCGCTCGACCGCCTGGCGGAACGGTGAGCCCTTCGACGGCTCGCCGCCGCCCTGGCGCTTCATGTTCGCGAAGTAGTACTCGTGCAGGACCATGCCGTTGTACTCGAAGCCGAGGCGGCGGGTCAGCTCCGAGTAGGCAGGCATCTCCTCTTTGTCGACCTTGCCGTCGGCGAGGATCGCCGCGATGCGCGCGGTCAACTCATTGGTGGCTTTGACGTAGCCCTCGTAGAGCTTGAAGTGCATCTCCAGAGTCTTGTCCGAGATGCCCTCCAGGCCGCTGAGATTGAACTGTTGAGCCTTGTAGTTTCTGGTTTCCATGCACGTGGGGCGTGCAGGATTCACACCGTGCAGCGGAACGCCGCGTACACGTACGGATAGCTCGGCCGGAACCAATTTCGGAAAGAGCGGCGGATCAGTTCGGGTGGGGTGGCGGGGGAGCCTCCCTTCATCACGTAGTGCTTGGCGTCGAAGAACTCGGCGGAGTACAGCGGGTACGACGGCATCGGCCGGAAACCGTCGAATCTGTCGAAGAGGGTGGACGTCCACTCCCATCCATTCCCTGTCAAATCGTGCACGCCCCACGCGCTCGCGCCCGCCGGATACGAGCCGACCGGCACCGGATCCCAGTTGGAATGGCCGAAGTTGCCGCGCGTGGCGTCCGGCTGCTCGTCGCCCCACGGATACATCCGCTCCGCGCCCGACGGCGTGCCGAACGCCGCGCGGTGATACTCCGCCTCGGTCGGCAACCGCTTGCCGCGCCAGCGCGCGAACGCCGTCGCCTCGTCGTGCGTGACCCACACCGGCCAGTCGAGCGGCAGCGGAATGGTCTCGAACAGCCCGTGCCAGAACCAGGCGCCGTTGCGCCGCGTCCAGAAGTGCGGCGGCTCCGTGCCGGTTGCGTTCATGTAGTCGAGGTACTCGCCGTTGGTGATGTTGTTGCGGTCGATGGTGAAGTCGCCGACCTCCACCCGATGGGCCGGCAGCTCGTTGTCCCACCCGAACCACCCATCGGCGCCCAGGGTCACCACGCCGCCGGGAATGCGCACGTCGTTGGCAGTTGACCGTTGACCGTTGGCCGAGGAGGAGAAGTCACGGCCAACAGCCAACGGCCAACGGCGAACCTTCCGCTCGTACGGCATTTCATGAAACATGTACAGCAACGTTTCCTGGTGCATCTGCTCGTGCTCCAGGATGGCGAACGCCGCCTCGGCGTTGACGCGCTGCGGCTCGCGCCCATCGTCGATCGGCGCGTTGAGCAGCGCGTCGATGACCATGGCGTCCGCCCGCGCGGCGTACGCGCGGATCTCCTCGCGCGACGGCCAGAGGTCGGTCGGCGATTTCATGGCGTCGACGCTCTCCGGATCGATCCCCCGCGCGAACAGCACCTCGTACCGCTCGTTGATCCCGTGGCACTTCAACGCCAGCTTCATGAGCGTGTTGACCGCGAACGCCGGGATGTGCCCCTCGTAGAAGACGATCGGATTCCGCAGCGGAATCGGCCGGTCGTAGTACGCGTCGGCGATGGGGATGGAGAAGATCTTCTCCGACAGCGCCCGCCCGCGGCGGTACCAGCGAACGAGATCGTCGCGGGTTACGCCGTCGGGAAAGGAAGCATGTCGCACGGGGCGGAATTGTAGCGTTACGCCACCACTGCCTCGTTCACCGGTACCTGCACCACCCGGAAGGGGAGGCGGTCGGGGTAGGCGGCCAGCAGCAGCGGCATGGCGACGTTGTAGACGGGCACGTTGCTCTTGGTGCGGCCTTCGAGCGATCCGCGGTGGGCGTGGCCGTGGAAGACGGCACTGCAGCGGTAGCGATCGATGGGGTCTTCGAGGCGGCTCGATCCGAGGAAGGGCATGATCTCGGCGGGCTCGGGGACGGCCGTCGCGGCGATCGGCGCGTAGTGCAGCACGGCGATTTTCTGCGGCGTGCGGAGGCGCGCCAGCGCGGCCTCGAGCTTGAGCGCTTCCTCGATCGCCTCGTGCACGAAGGCCTTGATGATTTTCTCCCCCCACGCGCCGAGTTGCCGGCGTCCGAAGCCGCCGCCGAAGCCCTTCACGCCGGCGAAGCCGACGCCGTGCACTTCGTGCGAGTCGCCGTCGAGCATGACCACGCCCGCGTCGGTGAGGATCTTCACGATCTCGTCGGCGTGATCCGACTCCACGTCATGATTGCCGAGGACGCCGATCGCCGGGATGCGCAGCGACGTGCTGATCTCCTTGGCCAGGATCTTCGCTTCCTCCACCAAGCCGTAGTCGGTGAGGTCGCCGCACAGCAGCAGGACGTCGGCCTCCTCGGTCACCTTGGCGAAGAGCGGCTGAAACGCGCCTTGCGACGTCTTCTTGACGTGGATGTCGGCGACGGCGGCGATGCGGACGGTTTCCTTTTCCGTCATTTCGCGCCGTCCACTTCGATGCCCGCCGTCCACGCGGCGATCTCGTCCGGAGTCATGTTGCCAATCGGCTGCAGCCGCGCGTCCTTGTAGTTCCGCTGATTGATGTCCGCCAGGTACTGCTGCCGCGAGATGATCGTGCCGAAGCAGATATTCTCGCTCGCATCGCCCGCCGCGGTCTCCTTCGCCAGGCGCTGCGCGAATTCCTCCATCACCCACGCCGGGATCTTCGAGCGGTCGGAGGGATAGACGAAGCCGAAGAGAATGAGGTGCGCGTACAGCGGCCGCCAGTGGATGCCGTAGCGCTCGATGAGGCGACGCCAGTCGAGCTTCGGTCCGACGGCGTTGAGCAGATGCGCGACGTCGCCGCCGTCGTAGCGCTCGCGCTCCATGATCAGCCCCTTCGACCAGATCATCTCCTCGGCCGGGATGAGCCGCACGTCCATGTCGAAGACGCGGCCGGGCACCGCATGTTCGAACCACCGCTCGTCGACGACCGCCACGCCGTTCCCGGCGCTGAAGATCAGATCGACGAAGTCCTCGCCTTTGAACGCCTTGCCGATCCAGTGCGAGAAGGTCAGCTCCGTCTTGTAGCCGGCATCTTTGAAGAGCTTTTCGGCGCGGGCGAAGTCGGCGCGGCGGATGAAGACGTCGAAGTCTTTGGTGTGCCGCTCGATGCCCGTGTATCGCGCGAACGCGTACGCGCCGCCGACGAGAAACTCAAGCCCGCCGGCCTCCATGATGGCCATGGCATCGCGATAGAACTGGCGAGTCTCGTCATCGAGATGAACGGCGGCGGCGCCGCTGCTGGCGGGCGACATCACCGTGCAAAGTCTGCACGGTGCATGCCGTTACGGTCGCGCTCCCTCGGCCCACGCCACGGCGAACCAGAGCGCCGCGTCGGGGCGTTTCGACCACTCCGCGTAGTCGTCCATGACCCGGTCGAAGACCTCCGGCTCCACCAGCCGCATGGAGATCATCGTCTCTCGCGCGCTGCGGACCACCCCCGCCATGTTCGAGGCCAGCACGGGGAAGGTCTCCATTCCGGCGCAGCCGCCGAAGAAGATCCAGGTGTTGCGCACCGGCCGCGCGCCGGCGTCGGCGAGGAGCTGCACCAGCCGCCGCCCGACGAACGGGTCGTTGCCGATGCGGTCGTACGTGCGCATGTACGCGTTCCATAAGTCGTAGAAGCCCGGCGCTTCCGGCCAGAGGCGCAGCACGCCGTGATCGTCGTCGGCGAGGACGACGCGTCCGCCGCGCCTGACGGAGCGGACCATCGTCTTCACCACGGCAAGCGGGTCGGGGAGATGCTCGAGGAGGAAGCGCGTGTGCGCGACGTCGAAGCTCTCCCACTCGCCGCCGAGGTCGAGGTCGAGGACGTCGCCTTGGCGGAAGTCGACGAGGTTCGTCTCGCCATCCTCGTTCGCCAAGCGCCGCGCGCTCATGAGCTGATCGAGATTGCGCTCGATGCCCACCACCCGCCCGCGCGGCACGGCGCGAGCCATGGCGCGCGAGAACTGCCCGAGACCGGAGCCGAAGTCGATGACCCGCTCGTCGCCGCGCAGGTTCATTTCCCGCAGCATGGCCTGATTGAGCAGGACGTCGTTGAGGAGCGAGAGGCGCTTCTGCTCGGACTCGGAGGTGCCGTGGATGTAGATGGAGCTCACTCGAAGACTATCTCCTCTAGCGGATACCCCGAGTCCGCCCAAGCGTCCAATCCCCCTGCCAGCGGCCTTACCACGGTGAATCCCTTGTCCATCAGCAGGCGCGCCACACGGGCGGCTGAGGCTTCGTTGGGTCACGTGCAGTAAAGCACGATCTCCGTTTCTGGAGCGAGGCCGGACAAGTCCTGCTCGATGCTGTCGGCGTGCGCCACGATGGCGGTCGGGATGCGCCGCCGGTCGCGCTTGCGCGCCGCGGGCGAACGGACGTCGACGACCACCGGCGACGCGCCGCTGTCGATGAGCCCCTTCAGATCCGACGGTGCGATGCGCGCGAGCCGGAGCTGCTTGAGGAACTGCACGCGCTGCATCCACTTCACGACGATGACGATGGCCAGCGCGCTGCCGACCAGCAGCAGCGCCCACCAGCCGAGGTTCTCGAGCGCGAGAAGAACGCGATCGATGGCCCGGTAGAAGATCCGCCCCGCCGCGACGGCGCTTCCCGCCCACAGCAGCGCGCCGATGCCGTCGTAGATGATGAATGCGAGCCGGCTTTGCCGCGCCGCGCCGGCCAGCGGCGGCGCGACGGTGGAAAAGCCGGGGATGAACTTGGCGATCAGCAGCGACTTCAGCCCCCACCGCTCGAACCGCGCCTCGGTGTCGCGGACGCACGAGTCGGGCGACAGCGAAACGCGGCAGAGGATCTTGAGGATGCGATAACCGAAGCGCCGGCCGAGCTCGAACCAGATCAGATCGGCAATGACCGAGGCGATGACCGCCGCGGTCAGCACGTGGGTCGACGACATCTGCCCCGTCCGGGTGAGCGCACCGGCGACGACCAGCGAGGGCACGGCCGGGATCGGCGCGCCGAGCTGTTCGGCAAAGACGTTCAGCGCGACGAGAGTCACGCCGTAGCGGATGACATAGTCGACGAGTTGGCTCATAAAGGTTGGGACTACCCCGTGAACCTAACCGATTCAGCAGTTTCCAGTCTAATGGCGCGGATGGAGATGACCGACGCCGCTGCCGTGAGCAGAGCGCGGGCAGGCGACGCGGACGCCTTCCGGCTGCTCGTCGACCGTCATTCCCATGCCGTGTTTCGAGTGGCGTATCGCATGACCGGGAATGAACATGATGCCGACGACGTGGTTCAGGAGGCGCTCCTCCGCGCCTACCGCCAGATGGAGCGCTTCGAGGAGCGCGCCAATTTCGGCACCTGGCTGCACCGCATCGCCATCAACTGCTCGCTCGACCTGCTCCGCGCCCGCGTTCGCGCCGACAAGCATTACGGCGGCGACCCCGAGGAGGCTGAGCTGAGCGGCGCGGCAAAGTCCGACGCCCAGCAGGATCGCCTGCTCCTCTCCGCCGAGCTGCAGAAATACGTCACCGCGGCGATGGAGCGGCTTTCCGGAAACGAGCGGACCGCTTTCGTGCTGCGTCACTTCGAAGGCATGCCGGTCGAAGAAATCGGCAAGACCCTCGGCATCCAGGTCAATGCCGCGAAGCACACCATCTTCCGCGCGGTGCGGAAGCTGCGGGAGTCATTGGAGCCATTCGTGAGGCCGAAACCATGCAACACCTGAACGAAGAACAGCTCGTCTTGCACCACTACCATGACGGCGACGGCGCCGCGCAGGCCGAGGAGCACCTCGCCGGATGCGCGGAGTGCCGCGCGCAATTCGAGACCCTCCGCCGCGTCCTCGCGCTGGTCGACACGCTGCCCGTCCCCGACCGCGGCGACGGCTACTCGGAGAAAGTGTGGACGCGGCTGCGCTGGAAGCTCGGCAGCGAGCGGCGGCGCCTCCGCCACTGGCAGGTCGGCTTCGCCGCGGCGGCCATGCTGGCCATCGCCTTCGTCAGCGGCATCCTCTGGCATCAGCGTGGAGGACAGACGAGCCGGTCCGTCCCCGTCGCGCAGACGGCCGTCCAGGGACAGCCTGGATTGTCCGTCCCCCCCAGTCAGACTCAGATCCTCTTCGTCGTCGTCGGCGACCACCTCGACGCATCGGAGCGCATGCTTCTCGAAGTGGCCAACGCCGACACGCGCCGCTCGCTCGACATGTCCGAGGAGAGCCGGCGCGCCGAGGATCTCGTGGTATCGAATCGCATCTACCGGCAGACGGCCGCGCAGCGGGGCGAGACGCGTATCGCCACGTTGCTGTCGGACATCGAGCCGGTGCTCCTCGAGCTGGCGCATGCCGGCTCGACTCTCTCGCCCGAAAAGCTCGCCGCGCTACAGAAGCGCATCGAGTCGAAGGGCCTTCTCTTCAAGGTGCGCGTGGTGAGCGCGCAAGTGGGCGACCGTGAGACGGCGGTCGTCGCGAAAGGAACCAATTCTCTATGAACGCACGCATCAGCTTCATTCTCGCCGCCGGCCTGATCGCCGCGGCGCCTGCAGTCCATGCCGGCAGAACGGTCGGCGCCGGGGAGACCCTGACCATCTACGCCGACGGCGAGGATCAGGAATCCAAAGCCGACAAGGAAGCGGACCTCTACGACGAGGGTAACGACGCGCTCGACGAGCACGACTGGTCGCGCGCCGTGAGGTACTTCGACAGAGTGGCCAAGATGAAGATGTCGCACGCCGACGCGGCGCTCTTCTGGAAGGCGCACGCGCAGGCCAAGATGGGCAGCCGTCCCGACGCGCTGGCCACCATCGCCGAGCTGCAGCAGTGGTACCCGAAGAGCAAGTGGGTGAATGACGCCAAGCAGCTCGAGGTGGAAGTTCGCCAGATGTCCGGCCAGAAGTTCGAGCCGTCGCGCGTCGAGGACGAAGAGCTGAAGCTGATGGCGCTCAACGGCTTGATGCAGAGCGATCCCGAGCGCGCGCTGCCCATCGTGGAGAGCATCCTCAGCGGCAACAAGTCCGAGAAGATGAAGGAAAAAGCGCTCTTCGTGCTGACGCAGTCGTCGTCGCCGAAGGCCATGGAGATCCTCACCCGCATCGCCAAGAGCGGCTCTCCCGATCTGCAGATGCGCGCCATCCGCTTCCTCGGCATCGCCGGCGGGCAACGCGCCCGAGACGTCCTCGCCGACGTCTACAACAGCACCAACAAGATCGAGGTCAAGAAGTCGGTGCTCAAGGCCTACATGATCTCCGGCGACCGCGGACACCTCCTCGCGCTGGCCAAAGGGGAGACCAACTCCGAGCTGCGCGCCGAGGCGGTCATGCAGCTCGGCGTCAACGGCGCGAAGACGGAGCTCGCGGAGCTCTACTCGCTCGAGCCGACGGTGGAAGTGAAGAAGAAGATCATCCAGGCTATGTTCATCGGCGGCAACTCCGACAAGCTCAACGAGATCGCGCGCACGGAGAAGAACCTCGATCTCAAGGTCGCCGCCATCCGCAACCTGGGGCTCATGGGTGGGTCGCGCACCGGCGCGCTGCTGGTGCAGTTGTATCGCGAGGACACGCGCGAGGAGGTTCGCGAGGCGGTGATCCACGGTCTGTTCGTTCAGAACAACGCCAAAGCGCTTGTAGACCTCGCGCGCGTCGAGAAGGACCCCGAGCTGAAGCGCGAGATCGTGCAGAAGCTCTCGATCATGCACTCGAAGGACGCGACGGAGTACCTGTTGGAGTTCCTCAGGGACTAGCGCCTCCGTCATCCTGAGCCGCGCAGACGGCGAAGGATCTCCACCGCGGAGACCCTTCGCTGCGCTCAGGGTGACGGAGGGAGGTACGGCAGCGTCCCCGCGAACAGCCAGCAAAGCAGCAGCACGACCGGCAGGTGAAAGATCAGTTGCAGGATCGAGTAGCCTGCCAGGTCGCGTGCGCGGACGTTGAGGATCCCCATCAGCGGCAGCATCCAGAACGGATTGATCAGGTTCGGCAGCGCCTCGGCCGCGTTGTAGATCTGCACCGTCCATCCGAGGTGCACGTGCAGCGCGTTCGCCGCGGCCATCACGTACGGCGCCTCCACCACCCACTTCCCCCCGCCGGACGGCACGAACATGCCGAGGACCGCGGAGTAGATCGCCACCACGATGGGGAAGGTCTCCTTGGTCGTGATGTGGATGAACACGGCGGCGAGGCGCTCCGCGATCGCTGTCTTGGAGATCATCCCGAAGATGCCGCCATAGAAGGGGAATTGGATGAGCACTCCCGCCGTGGCGGGAACGGACTTCGACACAGCGCGCAGGAACGACCGCGGACGCCAGTGCAGCAGAAGACCCGCGGCGAGGAAGAAGAAGTTGAAGTTGTTGAGGTCGACCGCGGCGAGACCGCCCTTCTCACGGAACTGTAGTACTAAATACCATAGCATCAGGAGCGCCACGATCACGCTCAGGACCGGCGAGTCTTTCGACGCTTCCTCCTCGCTCTCCGCCGGCTCCTGGAACTGCATCGCCCGCGCGTTCTCCTCCGTCGGCGCGGAGAAGTAGGCGATGGCGATGGAGATGGTCACCAGCACCGCCGCCATCACGACGTTCTGCCAGAGGAAGATGGTCTGCGTCAGCGGGATCACGCCGGTGACCGGCAGCAGCGCCGGCGGGATCGACGATTTCGTGGCCTGCAGCAGCGCGGCCGACGACGACAACCCGAGCGCCCAGACGCTGCCGAGGCCGAGGTAGGCGGCGGCGCCGAGGGCGCGGTAGTCGGCCTTCACGCGCTTGGAGATCTCCCGCACCAGCAGGCCGGTGAAGATCAGCGACAGGCCCCAGGAGATCAGCGACGAGAGCATGGCGAAGGCGGCGACGAACGCCACCGCGCCGCGCGCGGTCTTCGGCACCGAGGCGAGCCGCCGCGTCAGCCGCGCCACTGGCGGCGACGAGGCCACGACGAAGCCGCCGACGATGACCAGCGCCATCTGCATGGTGAAGTTCACCAGCGACCAGAATCCGTTGCCAAACTCCGTCGCCAGCTTCACCGCCGGCACGCCCGACGCCAGCCCGCCGACGAACACCAGCACGATCGCGCCGAGGGCGAAGACGAAGGCGTCGGGAAAGAAGCGCTCGCAGAAGTCGGCCAAGCGCATTCCGAGTTTGGCGAGCATGCGGGGATTGTAGGGGTTGCGGGGTTGCGAGGTTGCGCGGTTGCGCGGTGGGAGGGGCCTCGAAACCGCGCAACCCCGCAACCCTATAATTCCCCAATCCACATGCGCGGATTCTTCGGCTGGGGCTTCCTCCTCCAACTGATCGCCATCGTTCACTTCATACGGCGGCGGCCGGAGACTTTCTGGATCTGGATCATCTTCCTCGGCGGGCCGATCGGCGCCACGGCGTACATCCTCATTGAGATGATCCCCGACCTCGGCCTGCTGAGCCACTCCATGAAGGGCTTCTCGCGCCGCAAGCGGATCCGCGACCTAGAGTCGTTAGTCCTCGTCAATCCGTCGCCGGGAAACTACGAGGAGCTCGGCGATCTCCTGCTCGAGGAGAAGCGCTACAAGAGGGCGCGGGAGTGTTTCGATCTGGCCATCAACGTGCGCACCGACACGATCGACCCGTTCTATCGCCGCGGCATCTCCGCGTTCGAGCTCGGCGACGCGGCGGCGGCGCTGCCCGACTTCGAGCGGGTGGTGAAGGAGAGTCCAAAGTACGACTACTCGCGCGCCCGCCTCTACTACGCCCGGGCGCTGGCGAGCACCGGACGGGCGGACGATGCGACGCCTGTCTTCGAGAGCCTGGTCGAGGGAACGACGGAGGCCGTTTGCCACGCCGCCGAGTTCTTCGCCGCGCGCGGGAGAAAAGAGGAAGCGAAGGAGCTCGTCGAGCACATCGCCCTCCGCAAGCGGACCATGCCCGCGTATCAGCGGCGGCGCGAGCGCCCCTGGCTGAGGCGCGCATCGGCGTTGAGAAGGCGGCTACCGCTCACGAACTGATTGCCGCGCAGGAAGAAGCGCAGCGGCCAGTGCGCCGACTGGCCGGCGTTCTCGACGCCGACCCGCTTGCTGACGCCGATGTCCTCGTCGCGAACGTCGATGTCGCGCTCCGCGATCCAAAGCAGGTTGCCGTCGAGGCGCGCGCCGTCGAGCATCCCGTCGATCTGCATCGCCGCGGTGATCTTGCCGGGGCCGTTGGTGAGGTCGCGATCGCGCTTGGCCTTCGGACGGCGCTTGCGCATCGACTCGATCCCGCGCAACGGCTCCGCGCCGCGCAGCAGCACGGCCTCCGCGATGTCCGCTTCCTGCGCCACCACGTTCAGGCACCAGTGCATGCCGTAGGTGAAGTAGACGTAGGCGTGGCCGCCCTCGAGGTACATCGACTCGTTGCGCGGCGAGCGCAGCCCGCGCCGGGCGTGGCTGGCCATGTCGTTCGCGCCGAGGTAGGCCTCGGTCTCCACCAGGCGTGCGGCGAGAAGGGTGCGGCCGATGCGGCGCCAGAGAACGCATCCCAGCAGAGCGCGGGCGACGGTGACGGTGTCCTGAAAGTAGAAGTCGCGCGGGAGCTTCACCGGTCCAGCGTCTCCTCGGTGACGTGCCGGCCAATCATGCGGAGGAGGTCGGCGTGGATGTCCGGCGGCGCGCCGACGATGTTGCCGCGCTCCAGCCAGCGATCGCCGCCCGAAAAGTCGCTGACCACGCCGCCTGCTTCGGTGACCAGCAGCGAGCCGGCGGCGACGTCCCACGGCGAGAGGTGCAGCTCGAAGAAGCCGTCGAAGATGCCGTCGGCGGTGTACGCGAGGTCCAGCGCCGCGGAGCCGGCCCTCCGCACTCCTTTAGATACACTAATGACATCCTGAAATATAGCGCAATAAACCGATACGAATTGTTGTGCACGAAATGGAAAGCCGGTGGCCAGGAACGAGCCCTGCACGGTGGCCTGATCCGAAACGCGCATCCGCCGGCCGTTGCGGAATGCACCGGCTCCGCGCTCGGCGGTGAAGACGAGGTCGCGAAGCGGCTCGTAAATCACACCGGCCACGATTTCGTCGCCCGCCTTCAAGCCGATGGAGACCGACCAGATCGGGAAGTGCTGCAGATAGTTGGAGGTGCCGTCGAGCGGATCGACGATCCAGGTCCGCCCGCTGCCGGCCCGGATGTCCGCCCCCTCCTCGCCGAGGACGGAGTCGTCGGGGAATCGGTCACGAAGGAGTGAAACGATCGCCCGCTCGCTGTCACGATCCGCCAGGGACACCCAATCGTTGCGCGCCTTGACGTCCGCGTCGTCCTTACCGAGCTGCTCCCAGTGGCGGAGGAGCACCTCCGCGCCGGCGCGCGCCGCGTCGACGGCGGCTTCGACCTCTCCACTCATGGAGCGCGCATTCTAATCGTGCATTCAGCTATGCTCCCTCCATCCATGCAAATGGCGACGATTGCGCGATACCGGGTGGGCCGGCTCATCGGCGCAGGAGGGATGGGAGAGGTCTATCTCGCCGAGGATGAAGTGCTGCGCCGCAAGGTGGCGCTGAAGCTTTTGCCGGTGCGATTTACCCAGGATCAGGAGCGTGTGCGCCGCTTCCAGCGCGAGGCGCGCGCGGTCTCCGCCCTCAACCACCCCAACATCCTCACCATCTACGAGATCGGCCACGCCGACTCTATCCACTACATCGCCACCGAGTACATCGAAGGCGAGACGTTGCGGGAGCGGATGGCGTCGCGGCGCCTGGCCATCAACGAAGTGCTGGAGATCGCCATGGGCGTCGCCGGCGCGCTGGCCGCCGCGCACGACGCCGGCATCATCCACCGCGACATCAAGCCCGAGAACATCATGCTGCGGCCCGACGGCTACGTGAAAGTGCTCGACTTCGGGCTGGCCAAGCTCGCCGATGACGTGATCAAAGACAGCGCGACCGGCGCGGTGATGGGGACGCTGATCTACATCTCGCCCGAGCAGGCCCGCGGCCTGCAACCCGACGCCCGCTCCGATCTCTACAGCCTCGGCGCGGTGATCTACGAAATGCTGACCGGCGTGCCGCCGGTGCGCGGCGACAACTTCCTCGATCTGGCCATCGCCATCGCCAACGAGCGCGCCAAGCCGCCGTCGGAGTCCACGCCGCACATCCCGCCGGAGCTCGACCGCATCGTCCTCAAGGCGCTGGAGAAGGACCGCGAGCAGCGCTATCCCTCCGCGCGCCAGCTCATCAGCGACCTCCGCACGCTGCGCCAGGAGCTGGAGTTCGAGAACAAGCTGATGACCCTCGACGGGCGCGGCTCCGGACCAGTCCTGGACGAGCATCCCACCGCGCGGATGAGCTTTCCTACGCAGCTTTCGTCGTCGTCGGGGAAGGTCATGAAACTGCGGCGAGTGCTGCGCAATGCGCGCTTCACCACCGCCGCCATGATCGGTGCGGTCGCGCTGCTGGCGGTGATCGCCGTCGCCGTGGTCAAGAACGGCGTCTTCGCCGACCGCATCGACACCGTCGCCGTCGTGCCGTTCGTCAACGTGTCGCACGATCCGAACGTCGAGTACCTCTCCGACGGCATCAGCGACAGCGTCATCGACAGCCTGTCGCAACTGCCGCAGCTCCACGTGGTCGCGCGCAGCACGGTCTTCCGCTACAAGGGAAAGAGCGTCGATCCGCTGGCCGTGGGCCGCGAGCTGAAGGTGCGAGGCATCGTCACCGGCGAGCTGACGCAACAGGGCGATCGGGTGCTGGTGCGCGTGCGCCTCACCGACACGAAAAAGGGGACGCAGATCTGGGGCGAGCAGTACGACCGCAAGGTCGCCGACGTGCTGTCGCTGCAGCAGGAGCTGGCGCAGGAGATCTCCACGCAGCTCCGCTCGCGCCTCACCGGCGAGGAGAAGAAGCTGCTGGCCAAGGGGACGTCGGAGGACAGCGACGCGTTTCAGCTCTACCTGAAGGGCCGCTACTTCGCGAACAAGTACAACGACGAGGAAGCGATCCGCCGCGGCATCGATCATTTCAATCAGGCCATCGAGCGCGACCCGACCTACGCCCTGGCATACACCGGCATCGCCGACGCGTACTTCAACCTGTCGAACCTGCACATGCCGCCGCGCGAGGCGATGCCGCGCGTGCGCCAGGCGGCGCAACGCGCGCTGGCCCTCGACGACTCGCTCGCCGCGGCGCACACCTCGATGGCGCTGGCGCTGGTCTGGTACGACTGGAACTTCGCCAAGGGCGAGCAGGAGTTCCAGCGCGCCATCGCCCTCAATCCGAACGACGCCGACGCCCACCGCTACTACGGCGACTTCCTCATCGCCATGGGGCGCTTCGATGCGGCCATCGCCGAGAAGCGCCGCGCCGAGCAGCTCGACCCGCTGTCGATCACCCCCAGCCAGGACGTCGGCCGCGCTCTCTACTACGCCGGCCGCTACGACGAGGCCATCGAACAGGCCAAACGCACCCAGGAGCTCGACCGCAACTTCCCCTACGTCTACTACCTGCAGGCCCAGATCGCGCTGCGGAACGGCCACGTCGACGAGGCGCTCTCGTTGATCCAGCGCGCGCTCACCCTGAGCGGACCCAACACCTTGCTCATCTCCACGTGGGCCTACATGAACGCGCGCGCCGGCAACCGCGTCGAGGCCATGCGCGCCATGGACGACCTGCGCACCCGTTCGTCGAAATATGTTCTCCCGCTCTTCCTGGCCCGCATCCACACCGCCCTCGGCGAGAACGACAAGGCCTTCGATTACCTCGAGCGCGTCTACGCCGACCGCTCCGAGTCGATCGTCTGGCTGAAAGTCGACCCCACGTTCGAGCCGCTGCGCAAGGACCCGAGGTTCGTGGCGCTGATCAAGCGCGTGGGGACGGGGTGAGCGCGCGCGGAATGGTGCACACAACACGATCGTTCTGCTATCCGCCAGTGGCGTATAATCAGCCGGCGTGCTCGAATTCCGCGAAACGGATATTTTCACACGCGAAATCACATCGCTCCTGACGGACGACGAATACGCCAAATTGCAAGGCGTACTGATTGTTCAGCCGGACGCCGGCGACTTGATTCCAGGAACGGGCGGCCTCAGGAAGTTCCGTTGGGCCGAGGAGCGGCGAGGCAAGGGGAAACGCGGCGGCATTCGAGTCATTTACTACTGGTACGTCGCAGGGTCGCTGATCTATTTGCTGCTGGCGTACTCCAAAGGACAGCAGGATGACTTGTCCGCAGCGCAGAAGCGGTTGCTGGTGAGGTTGGTGGCGGAGGAATTCACATGAAGAAACAGCTCTTCGACGACTTGGTCGACAGCATCAAGCAAGCCGGCAGGATCCATCGCGGCGAGGCGAAGGCATCTCGCACCTTCGTATTTCAACCCGAAGACGTTCGGAAAATCCGAGAACGGCTCGGAAAGTCCCAATCGCAGTTTGCGAGCATGATCGGTGTCAGCGTCGCGACATTGCAGAACTGGGAGCAGGGGCGGCGCGAGCCGGTCGGGCCCGCGCGAGCTCTGCTCGTTGTCGCTTCGAAAGCGCCACGCGTGGTTGCCAAGGCTCTCGCAGGCGCCGCGCGGCGCGCGAGTTAGAACCCCTCCACCAGCCGCGCCACGCTCTCCGCGCACCCCCACGACACCGTGAATCCCGAGCCGCCGTGCCCGTAGTTGTGCACCACCGGCCGGCCGTCCAGGAGGCGGGCGGCCTCGACGCGGATGCCGCCGCGGCGAAAAGGGCGGAGACCGACTTTCACGTCGCGGATTTGCGGATCGGCCGGCGTTCCGAGCTCGCGGTGACAGAGATCGATGATCGCGGCGGTTTGGGCGGGATCCGGATCGAGGTTGTCGCTGATGTCGTTCGTGCCGCCGAGGATGCAGTCGGTGGAGCGAGGGATGGCGTAGGCGAGAGCGGTTTCAGCGACGAGCGTGCCGGGAAGGTCGAGCCGGTCGACGACGACCACCTGGCCGCGGTGAGGCTCGACTTCGTCGTCGTTCGCCAGCAGCCGCGCGCCGACGCCGGAGCAGTTGACGACGACGTCGCCGTCCAGCTCCGCCAGCGACCGTAAGTTGATTCCCGTCTGAAGTTTGCCGGTGAAGCGCTCGCGCAGGTAATCGAGGTATTTCGGCGTCTCCATCAGCGGCACGTTGACGGTGAATCCGCACCCGACCGGGCGCGCCTGGAGCGCGAATGCCCACGGCGGCGGCGGGACGTCGAGGCAGCGAAACTCGACGAGTGAGACGCCGGAATCGCGGTCGTGCGCGAGCTCGAGCAGCCTTCCGTACGTGACCAGCGCCCACGCCACGACGCTCTCCTCGGGCGAGCAGTCGTACGGGAACCACACCGCGGCTGCAGCTTTCGAAGCGATGCCGATCTCGCTCGCCACGATGGTGACGTCGTGGCCTAGTTCGGTCAGGACGACGCCACAGGTGAGGCCGGAAACGCCCGCGCCGGCGATGCTGATTTTCACGACGCCGATCATAGCGGCCTCCGTCATCCTGAGCCGCGCAGACGGCGAAGGATCTGTGCGGCAGAGATCCTTCGCTACGCTCAGGATGACGAAGGGGGTAGGGGAATCACCCAATCCGGCACTCCTTCAGTGTGTCCATGCGCGGAGCATCCCGCCGCGCCCGCCCGCAGGCGAGTGTCGACCTCCGGCAGTTCGGGTGGAACCGCGCGCTGGTGGCGACGCTACGCCATCCGACGCTGCCTTGGCACGACGGGTTTGCCCCCTCGATCACGCTCGACGCCGCGCCGCTCGCCGACTGCCACGACCTCGGCGCGCGCGACCGGCTCTCGCTCGTCGCGCAGTTCGCGGCGCACGAGGCGCTGCTGCAGTTCGCCGGCATCGGCGACTCCGAGTGCGATCCGGCGGAGTGGGTGGTGGCGCGGAAGCGCGGCAGCGACTGCCGGCTGATGCGCGTCGCGGCGCTCGCGCCGACCTCGGAGGGCCCGCCGGCGCTGACGATCGTGCAGCAGTTCGCCGAGGCCATTGGGGCGGCAGACGTCGACACGTTGCGGCATTCCTGGGGACGCGCGGAGATGATCTACCAGGAAATCGACGCGCGCCTGCGCACCGGCGCGGCGGCCGATCTGCGCTGGATGCGCCGCGCTGCGCACGGCGAGATCGCCGCGCCGGGAGTCGAGGCATTGCGCGACCTCCTCGTCTCGCCCAACGGCCGCTGGCGCACCGCGGATCCGTCGGCGGTCCGCGCGGCGGCGGCGCTCGGCGGCGAGCGAGTGATCGAGATCGGCAGCGATCCGTCGCCGCTGCAGCGGTGCTCCGCCGTGGCATCGCTGTCGTCGATCATCGGATCGCTCGAGAAGCGAAGCGAGAGCGAGATTGTCGAGCGGGTCCTGGATGCGGCGTCGCGCGAGCGTCTGCTGTTCATCGTCCGATCGCGCGAGCGGTTCGACGCCGCGTCGCGCAACATCGTGGAGATGCTGGCCGCGAGCGACGTGGGCATCTGGATCGCGGACGACGCCGGCGTCGAGCTGCCGCCGGCGCGATTCTTCGTCGTCTCGCCCGCGCTTGCCGCGCGCCGCGACCTCGAGGCGCGCATCACCGCGGCGGCGGATCCCCGCGCGTGGATCGCCTCGTTCGTCGAAGCGCCGGCGTTCGTGCGCTACCTATCCGAGGGCGTGATCGTGGATCCCGATCAGGTCGTGCCGCTGAAACATGTCGTCGAGCCGCTGCGGTCGTATCTCGCCGCGATCGCCTTGCTCGGACTGCGCGTACCGGCCCGCGTCGCGTCGGCGTTCCTCGAACGGCTTGGATTCGCGGTGACCGATCTCGAAGTGGCCGATGTTACGGTGATCGAGGATGGCGCGATCGTTTTCGCCTCCGCGGCGATGCGTGAGGCGGCGCTGCAGGGGATGCCGTCCGCGTCGCGCGCCCCGCTGGCGCGCGTGGCGGCGGAGGTACTCGAGGCGAACGGCGATCTGCGCGCGGCGGCGACCCTCCTGATCGACACGGGCGACGCACGCGCGGCAGCCGCGGTGCTCGAGCGCGTCAGATGGACGAGCGGCGACGAAACGATCCGCGCGCTGCGCGAGCTGCCGCCGCCGGCGCTGACGCCGCGTCTCGCGGAGACGCTCGCCTCCGCGCTGATCGATGCGGGGCGTTACCGCGACGCGCGCGAGATCGCGTCGCTCCTGGACGGCGACGACCGCGAGTTGCTGCTGGCGCGCGCCGAGCGCCGGACGGGCGACTACACCACGGCACTGGCGCGCCTGGAGCGGCTCGAAGCGCGCGGCGTCGAGTCCGAGCTGCTTCGCGCGGAGCTGCTGTACCTGCTCGATCGGGGCGACGAAATGCGCGCCCCGCTCGAGACCTGCGGCGACGACATTCGGGCCCGCTACCTCGGCGCGCTGCATCGCGAGGTGGAGGATGCTCTGCCCGCCGAGCACTATTTCGCTTCGAGGCTGGCGTTTTACGCCGCGATTGCGCGGTCGGACCTTGATGCCGCCGCGCGCTCGGCCGCGCTCTCGCTGGCGCGCGCGACGACGGTCGTCGAGCGCATCGACGCCGCGCTCGACCGCGTCTTCGTCCTCTTCACCGCCGGCGCCTGGAGCGAGGCGCGCGACGAGGCCCTGCGCACTCTGGGTCTGGTCGAGGAGACGCAGGGCGATCGCGCCGCGGGCGGCATCCTCTTCATCCTCGCCTTTCTCGCCGCCGACGACGGGCAGTGGGCGCACGCGTCGCAGCGCATCCATCGCCTCAAGAGTTTCTATCGCGAGACCGGCGACGAGCGCCGCCTCGCGGAGATCGACCTGCTCAGCGCCCATCTCGATTTCTGCCGCGCGCGTTTCGCGGAGGCGGCGCGCGCCGCGTCGGCCGTGCTGCAACTTCCCGTCAATCGCCAGATGCGCGAGGCCGCGGCGCTGATCCTCGATGAGATCGACTGGATCGATGGCCATGAATCGCCGCTGCGATCGACGGGCAAATCGGGCAACGTCGAGCTGACGCGACGTCACGAGCTGCTGCGCGCGCGGCGCGAGTCGCGGCCGGTCGACCTCGCCGGCGTTACAAAGACACTTTTGTTCCGCGACGCCCTCGGCCGCGGCGACCACGGCCTGGCCGCCCGCTTCGCCGCCGAGCTGCGCATCGACATGCCGTCGGCCACGGAGAAGCCCGCCGCGATCGAGCTGCGCATGTTGTGCGACGCCGCGGTGCGCGAGTTCCCCTTCGGCAGCAGCGACTTCGGACCCATCGGCTGGCGTTTCGCCACGCGCAATCGCCTCGAGCAGTGGAGCGAGATCGGCTCGCTGTCGCCGCTTCCCGGCGCGGATCTCGATCGCATCCTCACCTCGCTCGACGACGACTGGATGGCGTGCAGCGACCGCGAGCTGCTGTTCGTCGACGGCATCGACGGCTGGCCCGCCGAATCGCGCGAGGCCCTCGCGGCTCTCTTTCGCACCCGCGCGGAGAATCACCGGCTGCGCCGGGTGATCGAGCAGGAAGCGAGCACGCGCCAGTCGGCGAGCGAAACGGTCGAGGGCATCGTCGGCCAGTCGCCGCTGATGCGCGAGGTCTTCGCCCTCGTGGCGCGCGTGGCGCGACGCGACGTTCCGGTCTGCGTGCGCGGCGAGTCGGGCACCGGCAAGGAGCTCGTGGCGCGCGCCATCCATCGCCAGTCGGCGCGGCGGCACAAGCCGTTCACCGCCGTCAACTGCGCCGCGCTGCCGGAGACGCTCATCGAGAGCGAGCTTTTCGGCCACGTGCGCGGCGCGTTCACCGGTGCCGATCGCGACCGGCCGGGGCTGATCGAGACCGCCGACGGCGGCACGCTCTTCCTCGACGAGATCGGCGAGATGCCGCTCGCCGCGCAGGCCAAGCTGCTCCGATTCCTGCAGGAAGGGGAGTTCCGCCGCGTCGGCGACACCGCGAACCGCACCGCCGACGTGCGCGTGGTCAGCGCCACCAACCGGAAGCTGGAGGCGGCGGTGGAGGAGGGGCGGTTCCGCGAGGACCTCTACTACCGCATCGG
Source organism: Candidatus Gilichinskyi gelida (assembly GCA_038040385.1). Taxonomy (GTDB): domain Bacteria; phylum Acidobacteriota; class Thermoanaerobaculia; order Gp7-AA8; family Gp7-AA8; genus Gilichinskyi; species Gilichinskyi gelida. The sequence goes on along the minus strand of JBBPII010000012.1, from coordinate 135,060 downwards.
CGGCATCGAGATCGCGCTGCCGCCGTTGCGCGACCGCGCGTCGGACGTCCCCGTCCTCGCCGCGCACTTTCTGGCCATCGAGCGCGACAAACATCGCGGCGGTCCGTCGATGTTGTCGGCCGAGGCCGAGTCTGTGTTCCTGTCGTACCGGTGGCCGGGCAACGTGCGCGAGCTGCAGAACACCATCCGCGGCGCGCACGCCCTGGCCGGCGACGAGAAGTTGATCGACATCGAGCATCTGCCGGAGCGCATCCGCGGCGCGGTGGTGGTGCGCGCCGCCGCCGGCTCCTATCAGGACGCCGTGACCCGCTTCCGCCGCGACCTGATCGAGAAGTCGCTGATCCAGGCCAACGGCAATCAGAACCGCGCCGCGGCGATGCTCAAGATCTCGCGCCAGGCGCTGGCGTATCAGATCCGGGAACTGGGGATTCTGGTGAGGAAGGAGTAGTATCTACTTTGTAGATACATGAAGAGCCGAATTCAGAAGTGGGGAAACAGCCTGGCGGTCCGGATTCCCCGCGCATTCGCGGAGGAAGCCAACCTGCACGAGGACACGCTGGTCGATCTTAGCGTCCGGGAGGGGAAGATGATCGTCGAACCGCAGCTCACTCTCGAGTCGCTGGTCGACGAGATCACAGACGCCAATCGGCACCGGGAAACGGATACGGGAGCGGCGGTTGGCGAAGAAGTCTGGTAAGCGGAAATACGTCCCCGAGCGGGGCGACGTCGTCTGGCTGACTTTCGATCCGCATGCCGGGCACGAACAGGCGGGACGTCGACCCGCCGTGGTTCTGTCGCCATCCTCGTACAACGGTAAGGCAGGATTGGCCGTCTGCTGTCCCATCACCAGTCAGGTGAAGGGCTATCCGTTCGAAGTGATTCTCCCGTCGGGTTTGAGGGTACGCGGTGCCGTGCTCGCCGATCAATTGAAGAGTCTCGACTGGCGCGCGCGAAATGCAGAGCGCATCGCCGCGCTGCCGGCGGAGGTCATCCACGAGATCCTTCAGAGAGCAGTGTTGCTCGTGTCCCCTTCGCGCTGAGCCTGCGCCGCCGCCTCCGCCGAGGTCACCACCGGCAGCACCTCGAACTCCATCAGGTCGCTCCAGCGGGCCATCCACTCCTCGAGCAGGCGCCGATCGTCGCACTCCATCACCTGGTAGCAGAGTGTCAAATCGGTGGTGATCCAGCTCGAGATATAGCGCAGCCCCTCGGGCATGAGGCGCCCGTGCTCCCGGAAGCGGCGGTAGATGGGCGCGGGATCGCCGTTCCTGAAGTGCTCGATCACCATAAAGAGCATCCTTCCGGCACTGTGACAGACCGCTCACCTGGAGTCCACAGCAGCCATGCGTACAATCGCTGGCACTCCATGACCCGCCGACGTCTCGCAGCGCTCCTCGTGGCCGCCCTCGTCGGCGGCTGCGCGCTGTACTCCGATGTCTCCATCTCGCCCCTGCTCGTCCCGCTGACGAATATCGAGCGCGGCAGCGATCCAAACTCCATGCTGCGCAAGGCGGATTACATCCGGCTGGTGGAGCTGGCGCCGGGCATCGACGCGAAGAAAAACCGCAGCGCGCAGGAGTTGCTGGCGCTCGGCGCGGGGGAGGCCATCGCCGCGCGATACGACTCGGCGCGGCGCCATCTGCGCGCGGCGGTCGACCTCAATCCGTTCCACACCACCTACTCCGAGATCGCCTGGACGCTGTCGCAGATCGAGTTCCAGAGCAACAACTTCGAGGCGGCGCTGGACTGGGCCCGCATCGCCTCCGAGCACGGCCTGGTCGTCAAGCAGTGGCACATCGACTACCTGACCGCGCTGGCCAACGTCGACGTCTATCGCGTCCCCGGCCTGCAATCGGAGCGCGTCACGCTGCACATCGGGCGCCCCGACGTACCGCGCGTCGACGTGAAGCTCAACGGCAAGCGCGACGTCCCGGGCATCATCGACTCCGGCGCGGTGCTCTCCATCATCTCCGCCAGCTTCGCGTCCGAGATCCCGGTGCGGAAGCTCGGCACGTTCCAGGGTACATTCTTCGGCCTCCTCGGCGAGCCGATCACCGTCCAATTCGGCATCCTCGACACCCTGCAAATCGGAAGGATGACCATTGAGAACGTGCCGGTGGCGATCATGCCCGACGACAAGCTGAAGTTCGTCATCGCCGGACAGGCGGAGTTCAGGATGAACTTTCTTCTCGGCGCGAACCTGCTCAAGGAGATGCGCACGGAGATCGACTACCGCCGCAAGCAGGTGACGTTCACGCATCTCCGCCCCATCGACCGCCGTCCCGCTCCCGACCAGAACCTCTTCATCACCGACTTTCGTCCGGCGGTGCGCGGCTTCATCAACCGGCGCGGCTGGTACATGTTCATGCTGGACACCGGCTCCGAGGTGAGCTTTCTGAATGCGGGACAGATGGGCAACCTGCCGATTCAGATCTTCGCGGCGAAGGCGCACAACGCCACGCTGCAGGGCCTCGGCGGCGCGAAGAAGCGCGGCTCGAAGGTGGAAAACGTGGAGATCGGCATCGACAAATGGGCCGGTACCTTCCGCGACATTCCGATGTACGAGCCGCCGCCGCAGGAGAAGGGGCTGTCGTCGGGCATCCTCGGGGAGAACTTTCTGAAGAACTTCATCGTCACCATCGACTTTGGACGGATGCGGCTCGATCTGCAGCCGCTGGTGCACCCCTCCGCGTTCGAGCAGCCGGTGGAGACGCAGCAGCCGGGTTTGCCGCCGCCGTAGGTTCTCCGTCATCCTGAGTGCAGCGAAGGATCTCAGGATGCGCCGGCTGAGATCCTTCGCCGTCTACGCGGCTCAGGATGACGGAGGCTTCTTCTTGATTTCAGCGCGGCGCTTGGCGGCCCACCCTTCGATGATGCGCTGCGGGACGCGGCTGAGCGCGAGCGCGTCGGGAGGGACGTCCTTCGTGATCGTCGAGCCGGCGCCGACGTACGCGCCCTTGCCCACGCGCACCGGCGCGACGAGTTGCGTGTCGGAGCCGATGAACACGCCGTCCTCGAGCACCGTGGTGTTCTTGTTCACGCCGTCGTAGTTGCAGGTGATGGTGCCGGCGCCGATGTTCACGTCGGCGCCGACCTCCGCATCGCCGATGTACGACAGGTGCGACGCCTTCGCCCCCTCGCCGAAGGTCGCCTTCTTCGTTTCCACGAAGTTGCCGACCTTGACCTTCCGCCCGAGTCGCGTGCCGGGGCGGAGGTGCGCGTAGGGGCCGACGGTGGCGTCGTCCTCGATGACCGCCCCTTCGGCGACCGTGCCGCTCTTGAGATGGACGTTCTCGCCGGCGGTGACGTCGATCAGATGCACGCCCGGCTCGATGACGCAGCGCGGCCCGATCCGCGTTTTCCCTTCGAGGGTGACGAACGGATAGATGACCGTGTCGTTGCCGATGGAGACCGTGGAGTCGATGACCACGGTGCCCGGATTGCGGAACGTCACGCCTTCGCTCATGAGCCGCTCGACGACGCGGCGCTGAATCTCCGCCTCCGCGGCGGCGAGGTCGGCGCGCGAATTGACGCCGAGAGCTTCGATCGGATCGTCGGCCACCACCGCGCCGACGCGCTTGCCGGCGCCGCGCAGCGCGGCGAGCAGGTCGGTGAGGTAGTACTCGCCCTGCGCGTTGCTCGTTGAGAGCGCGCGGAGGTTGTCGAACAGATGCTCGGCGTCGAAGACATAGACGCCGGCATTGACCTCGCCGATCTTCTTCTCGTCGTCGGAGGCGTCCTTCGCCTCCACGATCCGCTCCACGCCGCCTTCCGCGTCGCGGACGATGCGGCCATACATCGCCGGATCGGCGGGGCGCATGGTGAGCAGCGTCAGCGCGTTCTTCCCGCGTTCGTGCTCGTCGAGGAGCCGCCGGAGCGTCTCCACGCGCGTGAGCGGCACGTCGCCGGAGAGGATCAGGGCGCGCTTGCCGCCGGCGAGCGGCGCGGCCTGCAGAACGGCGTGGCCGGTGCCGAGTTGCGGCTCCTGCACGACGTAGCGCGCGCGGTCGCCGACGGCTTCCCGCACCTTCTCGCGCTGATGGCCGATGACCATGATGGGCGGGCGGCCGGAGACCTCCGCGGCGAGATCGAGCACGTAGTCGATGAGCGGGCGGCCGGCGGCGCGATGAAGGATCTTGATGGTGTCGGACTTCATGCGCGTGCCGAGCCCCGCGGCGAGGATGATCACGTCGAGGTCGTCAGTCATTCTTTCGCTCTCATCCGCTCCACCGAGCGGCCGTAGCGATCGTACAGGCGGAAGATCGTCTCCGCGAGCGCGGCGGAGTCGTGCCGCACGAAATCGCCCTCGGCGATAATGTCGCCGAAGAACGGTGTCAAGCCGAGCTCGCGGATGGCGTTGATGTCGAACTTCACCGGATGCTGATTCTCCGCGGCGTACGCGGCGAGGATCGACTCCGACGGCCGTCGCCCGTTGAGCACCATGACGTCGGCGACGAGCCCCGCGTGCTCGATGATCGCGCTCAAATGCTCCTCGGCCGTGTAGTCCTCGGTCTCGCCCGGCTGCGTCATCACGTTGCAGATATACACGCGCAATGCCTTCGCCTGCCGCAACGCCTCGGCGATCGGCTTGATCAGCAGGTTCGGGATCACCGAGGTATAGAGCGATCCCGGCCCGATGAGGATCAGATCGGCCCTGCGAAGCGCCTCGAGCGCGCGCTCCGGCGGCTGCGCGTCGGGTGGATCGAGCGCGAGGTGAACGATGCGCGCGTGGGGCCGCGGAACGCGCCGGCGCTCGCCGAGCGGCGAGCCGCTGATGGCCACTTCGCCCATGAGCTCCGCGCCGTCGGCGAGCGTGGCGCGGATGCGAACGTCTTCCAGCGTCGACGGGTAAATGTCGCCGCGGATGGCCAGGACCTCCGACGCGGCGAGCACCGCGTTGTCGAAGCTGCCGGTGATGTCGGTCATGGCCATGAGCAGCAGATTGCCCAGCGCGTGGCCGGCGAGCGCCTCGCCGCTGGAGAAGCGGTAGCTGAACAGCTTCGAGAGGAGATCTTCCTCTTCCGCCAGCGCGACGATGCAGTTGCGGATGTCGCCGGGCGGGAGGACGCCGAACTCCTTCCGGAGCGCGCCGGACGAGCCGCCTTCGTCGGTCACGGTGACGATCGCGCCGAGGCGGTTGATCGACCAGGTGCCCTCCGCGCCGACGTAACGCTTCAGACCGCGCAGCAGGGTCGAGAGGCCGGTGCCGCCACCGATGGCGGCGATGTTGAGGCCGTGATGGCGCATGAGTGGTTGCGAGGTCTCGGGGTCTCGCGGTCTCGGGGGAGGGTGGGACCGCGAGACCCCGAGACCCTCCGAGACCCCGAGACCTATTTCTTCTTCAGTTCCGTCAGCACCAGCTTGGCCACTGCCTTGAGCGTGTCGAACACGCCGGTACCGTTCATGGCCACCGCCTCAAAGGTCGGCTCGCCTTTGAAATTGAGCTGGCGGTACATCTCGTCGGGAGCGATGGCGGTGGGGAGATCGCGCTTGTTGAACTGCAGCGCGTAGGGGACGCTCTTCAATTCGTAGCCCTGCTCCTTGAGGTTCTTCTCCAGGTTCGCCAGCGACTCGATGTTCGCTTCCATGCGCGCTTCCTGCGAGTCGGCGACGAACACCATCCCGTCGACGCCCTTGAGGATCAGCTTGCGCGAGGCGTCATAGAACACCTGGCCGGGTACAGTGTAGAGGTGGAAGCGGGTCTTGAAACCGCGGACCGTGCCGAGGTCGAGGGGGAGGAAGTCGAAGAAGAGCGTGCGGTCGGTCTCCGTGGCGAGGGAGATCAGCTTGCCCTTGGCCTGGGGATTGGTCTTGTCGTAGATCCATTGCAGGTTGGTCGTCTTCCCGCACAGGCCGGGCCCGTAGTAGACGATCTTGCAATTGATCTCGCGCGCCGCGTAATTGATGAACGTCATGGGCTGCTATTCGCTGAAGAGGCTGTCGATGTCTTCGTCGGTGATCTCGGCGAACGGCGAGTCGAATCGACTGGAGAGGTTGCCGCGGTCGGCCTCCGACTTCTTCATCAACACCTCAAACGTCCGCTCCAGCTCCAGCGACGCCTTCTTCACCCGCAGGCGCACCAGGCCGAGCGAGGAGCGGTCGTCGAAGATGACCACCAGGATGACGCGCTGCGCCACGAGAGAGATGTGGATGTTGTCGCGCTCCCCCTCGTGGAAGAGGATGGAGAACTCCTTCTCGCCAATGAGTTTAGCCAGGCCGTCGGTGGCGGCCACGTTGCCGGCGGTCAGCGACGCGAGCGAGGTGGCGTCGACGCCCCGCATGTCGCCGTGACAGGCGATCTGCTGGCCGTTTTTATCGACCAGAAAGACGATTTTCGAGTTGGAGTCGACCTGCAGACGCTGGAGCGTGTCCTTGATCAGCAGGTACTCCTCCTCGTACATCACGAGATCAGGAGTGGCCATCGGACGGGCAAATGTAACAGAAATCTAGATCCTTCGCCGTCTGGCGCGGCTCAGGATGACGCTTCGCGTCAAATCTCGCGACGACCCTCCAGCGCCTTCGACATCGTGACCTGATCGGCGTACTCCAGATCGCCGCCGACCGGCAGTCCGAAGGCCAGGCGCGTGGTCTTCACCCCGAGCGGGCGAAGCTGCTGCGCGATGTAAAGCGCGGTGGCTTCCCCCTCCACGTTCGGGTTGGTGGCGACGATCACCTCGCGCACGCCGCCGCCCTGCACGCGGCGCAGCAGTCCGGCGACGTCGATCTCCTGCGGCCCGACGCCTTTCAGCGGCGACAGCGCGCCGAGGAGCACGTGAAAGAACCCCTTGAAGTCGCGGGTCTGCTCGATGGTGGGGATGTTGAACGCCTCTTCCACCACGCAGATGACGCCGGCGTCGCGGCGCGGATCGGAGCAGATGGCGCAGGGATCGACGTCCGTCATGTTGTTGCACAACGGGCAGCGAAAGATCTTCTCTTTTACCTCGAGGATGGCGCTCGCCAGCGACTCCGCCTCGCCGGCCGGACGCTTGAGGATGTGGTACGCCAGCCGCGACGCCGACTTGCCGCCGATGCCGGGCAGCTTGGTGAGCTCGTTGATGAGGTTGGCGAGTGGAGGCGCTGTCATGGGGTTGCGAAGTATCGAGGTTGCGCGGTTGCGGGGCGGGCGGGACCGCGAGACCTCGCAACCCCGAGACCTCGCAACCCCGTCAGAACAGTCCCGGAATCTTCATTCCTCCGGTCATCGCCCCAAGCGACGACTGCATCGCCTCGTCCACCTTGCGCGAGGCTTCGTTGACCGCGGCGACGACGAGGTCCTGCAGCATCTCGACGTCGTTCGGATCGACGGCGTCCTTCTCGATGGTCACGCCGAGGAGGTTTTTGTGGCCGTCCATGGTCGCCTTGACCATCCCGCCGCCGGCGCTCCCCTCGACGCGAATCTCGCTCATCTGGCGCTGCATCTGCTCCTGCATCTGCTGGACTTGCTGCATCATCTTCTTGGGGTTCATTTCGATCTCCTGGTTTCCACGATCTCGCCGCCGAGGTGTTTCTTGAAGGCCTGGAGGATGGGGTCGTCGCGCAGTGGGGACTGCTTGGCCTCGCCGCGCGGCGCCTCCTCGGACGTCGCCACTTCGATGGTCACCGGCGCGCCGAACACCTCCGCCGCGATCTGCTCGAGGCCCGCCCGCGCCTCGGACACGGAATCGGCGGAAAAGCGATCGTCGAAGTTGAAGATGATGCGGTCGCCGTCGCGGCGGTGGCTCTTCGCGCCGGCCAGGTAGCCGCCGATGAGGGGGCGGGCTTTGGTGACCTTTTCGATGAAGGAGGCGATGTCGGGGGTCTCGGGGTCTCGGGGTCTCGGGGTCTCGCGGGGGCGGGGTTGCTGGGTTACTGGGTTGCTGGGTTTCTGGGGGGCGCCGCTGAGGACTTCTTCGACAGCCCGCAATCTCGGAAAGGTGGCCGCCTTGAGCAGCGCGATCTCCACGGCCAGGCGCTGATGCTCGGCCTTGTTCACCGTCTCGTCGTCGCGCAGCAGCAGGTTGGCGACGCGGAGGAGCTCGGAATACGAGAACTTGCCGGCGCCGGCGCGGATGGCGGCGAGGTCCTCGGGCGACGCGGCGAGCATCGACTCCGGCGCTCCGCCGGCCACGAGCAGCAGGCTGCGCACGAAGGACAGCAGGTCGCGGTAGAGCATCTTGAAATCGCGCCCGCTCTCCGCCGCCTCCTGCAGCGCCTCGAGAATCCCGCCGTGATCGCCGGCGGCGATCAGGTCGGCGAGGCGGGCGAAGAAGTTCGTGTCGGAGAGGCCGAGGACCGTGGCGACGTCGACGGCGGTGACAGCGTGACCGCTGAAGGCGATGACCTGGTCGAGCAGCGAGAGAGCGTCACGCACGCTTCCCTCTCCGCGGCGGGCAATGATCTCCACCGCGCCGCGGTCGATCTCGATCCCTTCGCTCTCGGCGATCCTGCGCAGGCGCTCCATCAGCTCGTCGAGGGTGATCTTGCGCAGCGCGTTCTTCTGCACGCGCGAGAGGATCGTCGCCGGCACCTTCTGCATCTCGGTGGTGGCGAACATGAACACCACGTGCGGCGGCGGCTCCTCGATCAGTTTGAGCAGCGCGTTCCACGAGGCGACGGACAGCATGTGCGCCTCGTCGATGATGAAGATGCGGAAGCGATCGCGCGCAGGCTGGAACTGGGTGACGTCGCGCAGCTCCCGGACGTTGTCCACGCCGGTGTACGTCGCCGCGTCGATCTCCCGCACGTCCATGTCGATCCCCTCGGTGATCTCGCGGCAAACCGTGCACTCGTTGCACGGCTCACCGGCCGGCCCCTTCACGCAATTGAGCGCCTTGGCCAGGATGCGGGCCACCGTCGTCTTTCCCACGCCGCGGACGCCGGAGAAGAGGTAGGCGTGGTGGATGCGCTTCTGCTCGATGGAGTTCTGCAGCGTGCGGACAGTGGTCTCCTGGCCGACGATGTCGTGGAACGACTGCGGCCGGTATTTGCGAGCGAGAGCTTGGTAGGACATGGAGGGCGGGATTATGACAAAGCCCGCTCGGAAGAGCCCAGGCCGAACTGTGTCACGCAGGGGATGCACCTTATCGCTGCTTCCTTCCGGACCTGACGAGGTTCGGTGCGCCTGCTGCACAGGACCCGGGCTCATCCCAACGGGCTCCCTGATCGTATCAGCAGCTAACGCGATGGTTCCGAGGTTCCTTCCGCGGTAAAAGCCAAGGGAGCGCCGGCGTCCTCGCCGGCTGGCCCGCAGGCGTCCCGCGCCTGCGTACCCCGAGAGGCGGCGAGGACGCCGCCTGGCCAGCCGCCGGGACGGCGGCGTTCCGCCGCGTTACAGCCCGGCCCGGTAAATCGCGGTGTCGGGGTGGTAGGCGCGCCAGTCGAACCAGTAGTCGCGCAGCACTTCGACCTTCTCCAGGCGGCGGCCGGTCCACGGACCGCGGACGGCGCGGCCGGTGAAATCCCACTGGCTGCCGCTGGTGCTGTCGAGGAGAACCTCGGCTCTTCCGAATAGCTCGATGGTCCGGCCGTCGTCGAGCCGGCGGCTGAACGCGCGCACCGAACGCCCATCCTCGGCGACGACGATCACGATGGGCACGCCGCCGACGACATCCATCAGCGGAACCTGCGGATCGATCAGCTTCATCGGATAGGCCTTCGACTTTCCGTTGGCGGTCACGCCGACCACCAGCTCGCGCGGCGCGAGGCGCTTGTCGAAGGTGCGCGTGGCCACCGGCATGCTCTGCATGCGCGTCTCCCAATCCGCCTTCTCGTAGCGGCCCGCGGCCAGGGTTCGGGGGTCGGGGCGCAGCACGCGTCCGCCGGGCTGCTCGCGCTTCCAGAGCGCGAACGAGATTTCATCCTGCGGCACGGCTTTGAGGCGCGTGCCTTTGAGGGGGCCGAGGAATGCCTCGCCGGTGACCTGCTGCCACCAGGAGCCGGTCTCCTCGTCGCGCATGATGAAGTTCTGATTGTTGATCCCGGCGAGGTTGAAGTGCAGTTGCCGCCCGTTCACCGTCGTCTCCCACACCAGACCGGTGTGGCAGAGCGTTCAATAGGTGACGACGATCGGCACGCGGCCGACGGTGTCGTGCACCAGGTGGTGGTAGGCGAGCTGGCGGACGGGATACGCGGCCGCCTCGCCGCCGCGCTCGACGGCGAGGACGAGATCGGCGTCATCGACGAACGTCGCGTCGGGGACATGCACGTACGCCGGATTCGGGAGCGGGTTGAACATCCACTCGAAGTGGTTCTGCCTCGCGAGCCAGGTGCACGCGGTGGTCACCAGCAGCGCGACGACCATCAGCGCGCGGCTCCACCACCGCGCGCCGCGCCAAAGCTTCGACACCAGCACGGCGATCGCCGCGAGAATGACGATGGTCAGCAGCGGCGATACCCGACGCAGCGTCAGCGCGACCTGCACGCCGCGCTCGGTCTGGAGGCGGAACGGCTGGATGAGCCAGGCGGGCGTGAAGACGGCGAGGCCGGCGATGATCACGCCTACCGCGAGCAGCCAACTTTTCGCCCGGCGGCTGATGGTCACTCCTTCGGCGCCGGCGCGGTGCCGTCGAAGTAGGCCTCGATGCGCGGCCATTCGAATTGCGCGACCTTCCGCCCCAGGACGAGGCCTTCGATGTTGTCGGCCTGGATGTGATAGCCGCCCAACACGCGCGAGATGCCGGCCATCTCCGCCGTCGCGGTGAAGGTCGGCAGCGGGAGCTCGACGTCGCACTTCACCGGCTTGTCGTATGGCTTGCCGCCGCGGCCCATCATCGTCGCGCAGTCGATGTCCGCCTCCGTCAGCATCCCCGCCGTGCGTCGCTCCACTTCGCCGAAGGTGTCGCTGCCGGTGAAGAGCTCGAGGGCCTTGGCGCACGCGCCGCTGACGGTGCTGTGGCCGGAGACGTACCCGGGGAACGGCGGCGTGACGAACGTGAACGGCGAGTACGGATGCCACTCCTCGGCCGGCAGGCTGACCACGCCCTTGCCGGGACCGGCCCAACCCTCAACTTTCTTCCCCGCGTAGTAGTAGCGGACCAGCGTCCACGGTCGCGAGGTGTCGTAGTAGCGCTTCGCTTCCCACGCGGCGATGAAGGCGTCCATGGCCACGTTGCCGATGGTGAAGAAGAGCTTCACGTCGCGATCGAGATCGTTGCGGTCGCGGCGCGAGACCATCTGCGCGAATTTCAGCCAGTGCCCCGACTGCCCGGTCGAGCGAGGACCGTCGCGCATGAACTCCACGGTGGCCTTTTGCTCCGGTGTGAGGTTCGCGTTCATGGCGATGTTCTCGTCGGTCTCCTTGCGCAACTGCTCGGAATCGACCCTCGGCGGCGCCGGCGGGCGGAACTGATCGCTGCGGTCGAGGGCGAAGGTCTTGACGCGATACCAGTGCGGCGTGAGGAAGCCGGGAGTGATGGTGCCGCCCTTCGGATTGACGAACGGAATCGGCTGCCAGCGATTCGGGTCGACCAGCTTCTCCGCGGTGTTCACCGGCGCGTAGAAGGTGTAGTCGGAGTAGGGAACGCCGTTCGAGCCGACCTCGTCGCCGAACTGATTCGCGCCGTCGTGGTGGCGATAGTCGCAGACCGCCTTCGCCGCCTTGTTGCCGACGCCCTGCGGCGTGGAGACGTCCATCGAGGCGTCGTTCGGATCGAAGCCGCGCTGGCGCATCTGCTCGTCGATCCACACCTTGTCCTCGGGGTAGACGTCGACGAGTGCGCGATACGTGGCGTAGGCGATCGCCTTCTCCTTGTTCGCCTGCGTCCGTTCGGCCGGCGGGCGGCGGAGCGAGGCGCCGAGCCGGCTGCCGACCGCTTTGTCGTCGTACGCCGCCCAGGCGTCGTACATGGCCGTGAGGGCCACGGCCAGCGTGCGGGAGATGATGGTCGGCCGCGCACCGTGGCGGTCGACCTCGCGCGCGGTCGCCTCGAGTGAGACGTCGAGCCAGTCGTAGGCGGCGGACGGCTTTGCAGGCGTGGTCGCCGCAAGAAGCGGGGAGGAAAGCAAGAGCAGCGGCAGGACAGCCGTCAGGATCGCCCGTCTCATGATGTGTGAAGAGAAAGGTACTGAACTCGGGGGTTCGACGCAACTTCGGACGGATAATCCGGAGGGATGCTCAACGTCTTCGTACGCACCCCGGAGCGGCGTCTCCTCATCGCTGCGCTCCTGGTGCGCCTCGTGCCGGCGGCACTCATCTTCGGATCCGATGACGTAGAAGCGTGGAACCATTGGGGCCGGACGCTGCTGGGAGGCCTCAATCCGTACAGCTCGAGGTTCCCGATCGCCTGGCCGCCGCTCTGGCTTCCCGTGACGGCGCTCGCCGTCTCTCTCTCGGAGACCCTTCACCTGCCGTTTCACCTGGTTGCCAAGGTCCCGTCCATCCTGGCCGACGTGACCATCGCGTTTCTGCTGTACTCCGTTGCCGAGCGCTACGGGAGGCACGCGCAGCGGACGGCGCTGGCGTATGCGCTCAATCCGGTCTCGATCTACACGACCAGCGTTCATGGCAATTTCGATTCGTTTCCCATGCTGTGCGCGACGGTTGCGGCGCTGCTGTACGCGCCCGATGCCGACGCCGACCCCAGGGGCGTTCGCGCGGGAGGCTGGCTGGGCGTCGGCGCCGCGTTCAAGACGTGGCCGTTGCTCGTGCTTCCGGCCCTGCTGACGCCGTCGGGATCGATGCGGCGGCGGATCGTCATCGCCGGAACCGCAGTGTCGCTTTGGGTGACGGCGCTGCTCCTGCCATGGCCGTTTTTCGGGCGTATCGCCGTCACCATGGCGTACGGCTACCGCGGAATGTCGGGTTGGTGGGGGCTGACTTCGCTGCGGTCGCTGCTCCCCGTCGCGGCATCCGACCAGATCGTGACGTGGATCTTTTATGCGGCGATGTTCCTTGCGGCCGTCGTGGTGTGGAGGAGTCGGGCGCCGGTACCCGCCGGCGCGCTGTTTCTCCTGCTGACCTTTTACGTCACCACCCCCGGCTGCGCGCCGCAGAACTTCATCTGGATCGTGCCGTTCGCATTGATCGCCGATCCGCGGCGGGCGGTCGCGTACACCATCCTGGCCACTGCCACGCTCACGTTCGAGGTGCTGTTTCGCCCGTACGCCGGGTTCCTCGGCGACACGGTGCGAATGCTTCCGCACATCGGCTACGCCCGCGCGCTGAACGATCCGCTGGATCGCATGGCGACGGTCGTCGACCGGCTGCCGCTGTGGATTTTCTTCTGTTGGTGGTGGGGAGCGACGCTCCGCGAGATGGTGAGAAACTGGCGGAGAGAGTGGGATTCGAACCCACGGTACGCTGTTAACGTACACACGCTTTCCAAGCGTGCGCCTTAAGCCACTCGGCCATCTCTCCGGAGGTTCGTTATCGATGGACTAGCGTATCTGGCGGAGAGGGGGGGATTCGAACCCCCGATGCCCGTTAAGGCATAACGGTTTTCGAGACCGCCGCGTTCAACCACTCTGCCACCTCTCCGCATCCTGAGTACGCTTGCGCAATTGCTGAAAGAACCGCTGCAGAAGCTCGCGCGACCGCTCCTCTTCGAATCCCCCCACGACCTCCAGCCGGTGATTGAGCCGAGGGTCCTGAACGAGATTTCCGAGCGTCCCGCAGAAGCCGGCCTTCGGGTCGTACGCGCCGAAGACGAGCTTCTCGACGCGGGCGTTGACCAGGGCGCCGGCGCACATGGCGCACGGCTCGAGCGTCACCACCATGGTCGTCCCCTCCAGCCGCCAGTCGCCGATCGCTTGCGCGGCCTGGCGAATGGCCAGGAGCTCCGCGTGGCCGAGGGGGTCGCCTTCTTCGCGGCGATTGCGGCCGCGTCCGATGACGCGTCCGTCGCGATCGACCACCACCGCGCCGATCGGAATCTCGCCGGCCAGAGCCGCTTCTTCTGCAAGCGCAAGAGCTTCGGCCATCGATTCAGCAAGCCATTGCGCCTGATCCATCGTTCAAAGAGTACAACGGCGGGCTCGTTGCCCGCCGTCAGTTGAGATTCCGTTTGGTGCACCCAGCAAGACTCGAACTTGCAACCTTCTGATCCGTAGTCAGATGCTCTATCCAATTAAGCTATGGGTGCGAGCACAGCCAGCTAACGAACGCCGCGAAGTGTACATTCCGAGCCGGGCGCGCGCCATACTATCCTCGGCACACGAGTTGCGATAGACTCGACAGCCTCAAAGCAGCATCCGTTTTCACAGCCTCTACGGTTGGCTACTGCCTACCCACCCTTCCCCAGCCAACCGTGGAGGCGTGATTTTTTGTCGCTCATGGCCTTCGACAAAAAAGACTTCTACGCGCGGACCATGCACGCCCCCGACACTCCCGAACGAGCCGCGCTCCGCCTGGCGCTGCGCGAGGTCTCCCGGGCGCTGATTCCGCAGCATCGCCGCCTGATCGACGCCACGCGCGACGACTACGCCTTCGCCTACGCGCCGGTGGAGTCCCCCTCGCACTTGCTGCAGCTCGTCAACTCCGAGCCCTTCTTCGCCTGGCTGAAGCCGCTGACGGCGCTGATCGTCGACATCGACGAGATGGTCCGCACCGACTTCGAGCCCGCCGACGCCGCGCGCGTCGCCGACCGGCTCGAACAGCTCTTCGGCGCGAGCGCCGGCGCCGCCTTCGCCGAGCGCTACCTGCCGCTGCTGCAGCGCGACGTCGACGTCACCGTCGGTCACGCCGCGCTGCGCAAGGCGATCACGGGGCTCCGTAGAGGATGAGCGTCAGCCGGGTGGTTTACGGCACCGTCTCGCCGTTCGTGTCGTTTACACCGATGCCGATCATGCCGCGCCGGCCGAGGTCGATGCGAATCATGGCCAACCGTCGCTCGCCGGGCTTGACGATGACGTGACCGAGGTAGAGCGTGCCGACGCCCTCGATCGGAAGCGCATAACCCTTCGTGCTGCCGAGCGAAGCGAGGTTGATCGATCGCACGATCGAGTCGGAGATCGAACCGGCACGTTCGATGGCGAATCCCTCACGCTCCGAGCGGACCTTCTCGCGTAGCTGCCCGAACGTCGATGCGCGATTGAACCGCTGCGTATCGATCGCGACGTCTACGGGCTCGCCGCGCACGGTGAGGCCATCGATGCGCGAGCCGGCGAAGGAGAACGTTGCCTCCGCGTCATCAATGCCCTGGCGCGCCGTGGTGCGCAATACGATCCGATCGGCGTGCACGACACCCATGATGTCGATGTCGCGAATGGAAACGCTCGACCTGGTGATGGCCACTCCGTCGCGCTCAATGCCAGTGACCTCGGAGATCGCCTCGGCGAATCGAACGACGCCATCGTCGAACTGCTCCACGCGTTGCGAGAGCGAGCCGCCGCTCTCAGGCAAGACCACTCCTGCTTGCCGGGCAATCTCATGACCGTCAGCGCGCCCTTCGACAGCTAACGCCGAGGCGTGGAAGAGATGCCGCGGTTCCTGAGCGAAGAGTGGAAGGGAAACAAGCAGAGCAACGCCGATCGTCCAGAAACGATGTTTCATCAAATACCCCTTTCGGTAAGTAATGAACGTATGCTCGCGGCGTCGACTGCGCAACGCACAAGATCGGAAAGGCCTACGATCGAGCGGTCATGGTGCTCCGTAGAGGATGAAGGGGGCCCAGTAGAAGGGGCGGGCCTGTTTGTTCTGCGAGCGCAGCAGCTCGATCTTCGCCTCCCGCAACGCCTCTGCCGGCGCGCGATCGGTGGCGAGCGCGCGGTACATCCCATCCATCACGCTCGCCGTCGCCGTGTCGCTCACGTCCCACTGCGATGCAACCACGCGCCGCGCGCCGGCGCGGAGAAAGGCCCAGGCGAGACCGACCGGACCCTCGCCGGCGTAGCTGCGGCGCCCGGCACTGTTGCAGCTCGAGACGGTGACCAGCTCCGCGCTGAGCGGCGTGCGCGTGATCTCGCGGCCCGACAACGTGCCGCGCGAAAGGATGACCGACGACTCGAGCGGCGATCGCATGCTGGCTGTCCCGTGCGCGACGAAATGGACGTGCGAGACCCGCCGGAGGTCGGCCGTCAGATACGCCGCTGGCGTCGCGTCATCGCCGGTAACGATGCGGCATCGCTCGCCGAAATGGCGCGCGATGCGCTCGATCTCCAGGCGCGCGTACGGCAGGGCCGGGAACTGCGCTCCCTGCGCCGGAACGTTGCCCATCAGCAGAGCGTGCGCCTCGCGAAACGGGCGATGCTCCGCGGCGGGCGGGATCAGGGCGAGAGCGGGGGCGTAGCTGACCGTCGCGTCCTCGATCCAGTAGTGCGGCCTGGGATCGCCCGATACCAGTGACTCGAGGCTGATGACGTTGAGGTGACCGTCCGGAATGATGATGAAGCGGCTCGAGCGAGCGCGCTGCAAGGCGGGAGCGACAAGTAGTTGGAACAGCCGCGCGCCGCGCGCGCTGTCCAGCGATGCGGTGCGCGAGAGGATCTCGTCGCGATAGGCGTCGATCAACCCGTCGATCGCCGCGCCGGGCGGCAGCGTTACGACGGACACGCCGTCGGCCGTGATCACCCAGAGCAGCGAGCGTTTGGGCGCGAGCCAGTAGGAGAGGATCGTCGCGTGGTGAATGCGCGCCGCCTGCACCGGAGCGAACGGCGGTTTCTCGCTGTCGCGAAGGAGCGTGCGCGCCCGGGTCCGCTCCGCGACGTGCAGCGCGTCAAGCGGCCGGCCGGCGCGGAGGAGAAACTCGATGTATTGGTCGTTCGTGCGGATGAGGTTCGACTCGAAGGCGAAGAGATAGCTCTCACTCGATTGCGTCATGACGCTGGCATCGTCGCCGGTGTCGAGCGCTGCCTCGTACATTCGCTCCGCGTCCGGCACGCGTCCTTCCGCGGCATAGATGTTCGCCATGGTGGCCTGCACGTTCCAGCGCAGCGGAAGATCTTTCGATTTTTCGAGACCGGCGAGCGTCACCATTGCCGCGTCTCGCGCGCCTGTCAGCGCGTCGATGCGCGCCGCGTTGAGGAGCGCATAGCTCTTGTCACCGCCGGCAGTCTCGTACAAAGCGAGTGCTTCATCGTTCGCTTTTCGCGCGGCCTCGGCGTGGCCGAGCTCGATTTGCGCCTGAGCGAGGTTGGTCAGCGCGAGAGCCGTGTGCACGGCCTTTTCGTACTTTCGAGCGACATCGAGCGACCTCTGGGCGAAGGAAAGCGCCTCGTCAAAACGCTGCTGGGCGATCGCCGCACTGGAGATGTTGCCGAGAAGGGTCAACTCGGCGAGACGATCGCCCTGCTCACGCGCGATCTCAACCCCTTTCCGAAATGCCGCCTTCGCTTCGTCGGCATCGCCGAGCTGCATGAAGGACCAGCCATAGTTGAGGAGCATCCTCGAGAGCGTTCCCTTGGCGAGGGCGACGTGGGCGAACCGCATGCTGCGGTCGTAGCGTTCGATTGCCTCCTGATAGTGCCGGCGCCGCATCGCCGCCAAGGCGACATTGCCGTGGGCATTGGCAAAAACATATGGTTCCCGCGAACGATCGACCAGCGCGAGTGCCTGATTCGCGAAGCGTTCGACGCAGTCATAGTCGTCCTTCCAGAAGCAGGCTACCGCCCGCCGAACGGCGATTTCCGCTCGAAGCGAAGGCATCTGTCGAGTGGCCAAGCGATCGGCCTCCTCCAGGACTTCGGCATTCCGCAGCACGTATCCGCGCGCCATCAGGCGGCGTATCGTTGCCTCGGGATTGCCGGAGCTCGGCGTGCGATCGAGTTCTGCCTCAGCTCGAGGATCGCGCTGTCGGCTTAGTGCCTCGATGGCTATGATCCCGAACAGCTCCTGCCACTTGAGATTCTTTCCGAAACGCTCCTGCCCTTTACGCGCCAACGAAAGCGCGTCGTTAATGTAGCCGCGATCAAAGGCGAGCCGCGCCTCAGCGTACAACTCCTCGGGTGTGACGCGTTGCTTCCGCGCGACCGTGAACGCCGACGCGACCAGCAGAAGCAGGAGCGTCACGATCGCCCGGGTTTTCATGGCATGGGCAATCCGTTCATGTCGGCGCCGCCGCCGCTTCCGCCGCCGCAGCTATCGCAGCCGAGGTCCCATCGAATCATGTTGAGGCGTTTCATTTCGTCGCCCACCAGCATTTCGCCGAAGAAGACGCGACCGAGGTTCTTGCTCGGATCGTCGGGAGCGGCGCTGTCGGTGAGGTCGACAGAATACCCGTATGCCTTGCCATGACCAATCTCGCCGACGATCGAGCAGCGCGTGAGTTTGTTGGATGTGTACTTCGTCGCCAGATCGCGCATGTATTGCGGGCTTGCCACGGAGAGATTGCCGGGGCAGTAGGGGGTCGGCGTCGCCTGAGTAACGACGCCCTTCAATCCGACGTGAGTCGGATAGCTGTCGAGATCGCTGTCGACCGAGATCGCGACCGGCGCGTTGTCGATGAAGACGTTCCAGAACTGGCTCCCGTTGAAACTGATGTGCGGCTGCCCTCCATCGGGAAGCGCCTCCCGATTGAGCCCTTTCAGGTGCGTCGACGTCAGCCGGTTGACCATGAGACCGACCTTCACCCGTTCGGAGAGGTTGAACCCGTAGACGCGAACGTCGGCGTTGGTGATCCACGCGTGCTCGGTTTCCTCCGTCCACAGGTGGCTGGTGACCCGGTCCACTGCGAGGTAAAACCCACGCGGCGGGTCGGGCTCGAACGGGGGTGCCCATTCGAACCGTCCAGTCTCGCCGTACGCCTCCCCTCCGGCGATGGAGAGGGCGGCGCCGCCTACGCTCGGTATGGCGAGGAGCTGGTTCTTGCGCTCGAGGAACCCGCCACACCCGTGCGCATAGGCGTGGTACAGGAAAATCTGTTGCTTGCTGTCGTACGACATGAGGTCCTCTCTTCTCTGCTGTTCATCGGACGGCAATTGGATATTCAGTGACGACCTTCTGGTTCGCGTCGGACACACGAATTGTGTAGTCGCCAGGCTTGAGACCTTTGGGGGGGATGACGATCTTCTGATCGTCGGCGCTGCTGGTAAAGGCCGCGCCGTGCGGGCGGTTCTGGGCGTCGACGATGCGGCAGGTGTACGGCCCCGGGTGGCCGGCGACGGCCGAGGTGTCGACATCGAGCTGGGCTCCCGATGTCGAATTGGCTACTTCGATTCGAGTGCCACGGAGATTTTCCAGCGGATAGGTTTTCGGCGTATACGGTTCGCGCGCCTCCGCCACCGCGCTCCGCAGCGGCTCTACGACACCAAACTGCATCCATCCGAGAAGCGCCACCGCGACTGCCGCCGCCGCCGCGAATGAGGCCGGCAATCTGCGCCGGCGCTGCTCGAATGGAATGACGGGATCCACGATGACCGGTTCGACGAAAGCCAGACTCCCGTCTCGAATGGCGATGGCCGCTTTCACGTCCTCGGCGCAGACCGCGCAGTCGAAATAATGTTCTTCGAAGTCGTCGCGCTCCTCGTTCGTCATCTCGTCGAGGACGTAGCGTTCGGTCGCGCCGTCGTGGATCGCTTCATCGTGAGTCATGGCCTCAGTGATCCTTTTTTTCGTCGTTGGGTTTGTACTTTTCGTCGAATTTCTCGAGAAAACGACGCTTCAGTGACTTCTTCGCCCGGCAGAGGCAGACGCGGAGGTAGTCTTTGGTGACGCCAAACTCTTTGCAGATATCAGGCTTGGACCGCTCGTCAAAAAAGTAGGCAATCAGCAGCCCCCGCTCTTTCGGCGGCATTTCGCTGATGGTGCGCCGCAAGGCTCTGGCGCGCTCGGCCTCTAACGTGTCCCGCTCGGGATTGTCCGTGCTCGGCGGTGAGTAGTCATGGGGGAGCGGCTCCAGTTTCTTCGGCCGCGAGCGCTCCAGACAGATGTTCTTGCAGATCCCGAAGACGAATGCGCCCAAACTCCCGGGCTTCCGGAGCTCGCCGCTGCGAAGCTTGTCGAGAGCGCGGAGAAAGGTGTCTTGGATGATGTCGTTGGTTTCATCCCGAGAGTACCTGCCGCTACGGAGTTTCATTCGCAGGCGCTCGGCGAAGTAGATCGAGAAGTGTTCCTGTACTTCCGCCTCTCCAGCGCAGAGGCGGCGCACGTACTCCGCGTCGAAGGGATAGAACTCCACGGGCCTCCCAATCAAGAAGCTTTTGTTGCTGGTCCTGGAATGTGTGCTTCTGATTATGGAGTGCGCGGTAGGGGGATTTCCACACCCTCTGAGTTCACGGATTTCTGCTGACATTGCCATCTCTCGTACTGACTGGTGCCCGAGGACGGCTAAACGTTTCACCCGAACTTGGTCTCCCCGGCTGGACTCGAACCAGCGACCCACAGCTTAGAAGGCTGTTGCTCTGTCCACCTGAGCTACGGGGAGTGGTGAGGGACGATGAAGTTGGTCGGGGCGAGAGGATTCGAACCTCCGACCCCCTGCTCCCAAAGCAGGTGCGCTACCAGACTGCGCTACACCCCGACGCGGTGCGCGGAAACAACTACACAACAGTGACTTCGGCGAGCCCGATTCCGTTACATCGCCTGCGCGGCGGGGCCTTCGTCGAGCCGGTGCGGCGGCAGCGCGGTCTGCCAGAGCCGCGCGGTGTTCGAATCCATCACGAACTCGAACGTATGTCCGTGCGCCCGCAGCCGCAGCGCCTTGCCGTCCACCGACTGACCGGTCGCCGTCTCGTCGTCGTACTCGACTTCGTCGATCTGCTTCAGCTCCAGCGAGGCTTGCAGGTCGGAGTTCTCGTAGTAGATGGTGTCGTCGGTGAGCGCCAGCGCCACCGGGATCCGCTCCATCCCCTCGACGAAATCCGCGCGCGTGCAGACGCGGGAAGTGGCGCTGCGTCTCTTGATGGTCTCGTCGAGCAAGTCCTTCATCCGGACGCGAAGGAACAGGTATACGAGCGCGACCAACACGACTACCCCAACGCCGGTGATGATTCCTACCGAAGGCATGCTGGACCTCCTCGAGTCGTTTTGCGCGTATGGAAATGGTACGTCATGTTGACTGAAACGTCACACTCCCCTCTACCAATACGCGATACGGCCGGAAAGGTTAGCCACCGGATACAATCGCCTCATGGCTGAAAGCCGCCGGAAGTCGCGCAACGAGCACTCCTCCGGGGGCGCGGTCATCCACTTCTTCGACGGCCGCCCCTACGTGGCCATGATCGCCACTCGCGGCCGCAGCCGCTGGGGCCTTCCCAAAGGAGCGGTTTCCAAGGGCGAGACCTCCGAGCAGGCGGCGCTGCGCGAGGTTCAGGAAGAGACCGGAATCCTAGCCGACATTGTCTGTCCCCTCGACACCATCGAGTACTTCTTCCGCGCCGGCGACACGCTGATCCGCAAGCGGGTGGACTTTTATCTAATGCAGTACGTGGGCGGGAAACTGACGCCGCAGCTCACCGAGGTTGACGACGTCGAGTGGGTCGAGCTTTCGGAGTCGATCCGCCGCGCGAGCTTCGAGAGCGAGAAGAAGCTGCTTTCCGCGGCGCTGGAGCAGATCGAGTCGGTGGCGAAGCGCGCTTCTTCGTCGACTTAGCGGATCGCCGGCGTCCCGCCGGCTGGCCGGGCGCCGTCTCGGCGCCCATAGGCGGGTGGCGGCGAGACGCCTCCGCGCCAGCCGCCGGGACGGCGGCGTTCCGGTCGGCCAGCGTCGGCGCCCGGCGGCTGGATGCCGGCCGGTTGCTCTGCCAGAAGTTCTCGCTGTCGCCGATCTCCTCGACCGTCTTCCCCGACACCACCGATTGCGGCGCCACTTCGGTCACGTCGATCTTCGCGTTCGCGTACTCATCGCGGTGCTTCAGCAGCAGCCACTCATTCCCTTTCGGCGAGCGGCCGCGGATCTTCACCAGCGCCCACTCGCCGAACATCTTCTTCCCGTACATCTTGAAGGCCAGCTTCCCCTGCTTGATGCCTTTGACTCCGTCGTCCGGCTCGGTGAGCTCGAACGTGCCGTTGTCCCAGATGATGACGTTGCCGCCGCCGTAATTACCCGCCGGGATGACGCCCTCGAACGACGCGTAGTCGTACGGATGGTCCTCGGTCATCATCGCCAACCGCTTGACGGTCGGGTCATACGACGGTCCCTTCGGCACCGCCCACGACTTCAGCACCCCTTCCATCTCCAGGCGGAAGTCGTAGTGGAGATGCGAGGCCTGGTGTTTCTGGATGACGAAGATCGGCAGCTTGCCGTGCTTCGGCTTACCGCCCGCCGGTTCGGGCGTCTCGCCGAAGTCGCGCATGTCGCGGTACTTTTTGAGAGGGTCGCTCATGGGGTTGCGAGGTCTCGAGGTCTCGCGGTCTCGGGGTGGGTTTTACCGCGAGACCCCGAGACCCCGCAACCGCGAGACCTTTTTACGACGCCTTCCTCTTCCGCGAAGCGGTCGCCCGCGTCTTGCGCGCCTTGGCCGCGGTCTTCTTCGGCGCGCGGCGCGCGCCGCCGCCTTTCTCCAGACTGCGCCGCAGCGCTTCCATGATGTCGATCACGTCGCCGCCCTTCTCCTCTTCCTTCTCCTCGGCCACGATCGTCTTGCCGCGCGCCTTGTCCTTGATGCGATCGAGCAGGCGCTCGCGGTACTCGTCCTTGTACGCCATGGGGTTGAACTTCTTCTCCGTCAGCTCGTCGATGAGCATCTCCGCGAGCTGGATCTCCTTCTCGCGCACCGGAGCGTCTTCGATGTCGATGGCGCCGAAGTCGCGAACCTCGTCGGCGTAGTACATGGTGTGGAGGACGAGTCCCTTGTCGTACGGCCGCACCACCACCAGGTGTTCCTTGCCCCCGGCGACCCAGCGAGCTACGGCGACCTTGTTCTCCTTCTTCATCGCCGTCGCCAGCAGCTTGTACGTCTTGCCGCCGCCCTCGATGCGGACGACACGATCTCCTCGTGTTGGGGACACCACCACTTACGGCGCCGGAAACCTCTGAATCGAAGGCAGTTGAGAGCGTGCCGGGCGCGGCCTCAGCGGCGTCGATTTTGCATCTGCGAAGCGACTGAGCCGCAAATGGACTCCTCCATCCGCAAGACACTCTGGGGCGCGTACGCCGCGCTCGTCCTGTTGGTCACGGCCGGCCTGGCGGTGACGGTCGGCATTCTGCAGTCGGCGAACCGCCAGGACTACCGCGTGGTCGAGGGCTCCGCCCCGCTACTCAACGCGGTGAGCTCGATGGACGAGGACATCATGACGCTCATCAGCGCGTCGCGCGGCTATGCCCTGACCGGCGAGTCGTCGTTTCTCGTCCAATACGACGATGCGGTGCGCGATTTCGAGAAGGCGTCCGACGCCGCGGTGCGGCTGGCGACCGATCCCCGCGACTCGCCGCGCGTCTACGCCATCCGCCGCCAGTACCAGGAGATCAAGGAGCTCACCGACCGCCAGCTCGAGCTGCTTCGGGACGACAAGGCGGCGAATGCCATCGAGGTGATGCGCGAGGTGGCCCGCATCAACCGCTCGACGCCCGACTACGCGGGAATGATGTTCCAGGACCACGAGCAGCGGAACCGCGCGGAGCTGCAGCGGATCACCAGCATGCGCGACGGGCTGACCATGCTCGCGGTGCTCATCGGGCTGGCAATCATCCTCATCGCTGCCTATCTGATCACGCGCATCCAGCACTCGCTCGGGGCCTCGATCGCGCGGCAGGTGCGGCGCACCGAGGCCATGATCGCCGGGATGGCCGACGGCGTCATGCTCGTCGACAGCGAGGGCCGCACCGTCTTTCTCAATTCCGCGGCGCAGAGCCTTCTCGGACGCGCCGACGTCGGCATACCGATCTTTCAGCAGGCCACGGCGTACCGCCTGCGCGACAGCAACGGTAAACCGATCGATGAGCAGGCGCTGCCCGCCGCGCGCGCGCTGTCGACCGGTAAGCCGGTGCGCGACAAAACGCTGATCATCGAGCGCGACGACCGCCAGATCGCCATCTCCATGAGCGCGACGCCGTTGCAGGAGGATGGGAACATCTCCGGCGTGGTGGTCACTTTCCGCGACGTCACCGAGCGGCATCGCCTCGAAGAAGAACTGCAGTTGCAGGCCGAGCGCGCCCAGATCCTCGCCGACGCCGGCGCGTTCTTTACCAGCAACATCGATCCGGTATGGGTGACCCAGGCCATCGCCGAGCGCACCGCCGAAGTCCTCGGCGATTGGTCGGCGGTCATCATCAAGTCGCGCGACTCGGCCGACCTGCGCGTGGCTTCCATCTACCATCGCGACCTGGCGTCGCTCGGTCTCGCCTGGTCGTACATCTACCGCCAGTCGCTCAAAGTCGGCGACGGCATCATCGGGCAGGTGATCTCCACCGGCTATCCCTCGTTGACCACCAACGTGCACAGCATGCAGTCGGGCTTCAGCGCGGCAACCGACACCACGTCGTATCACACGCCGTCGATGCAGCTTGCATCGCTGCTCATCCTTCCGCTTCGCACGCGGCGGGAGACGATCGGCGCGCTGGTCATCGCCGCCAACAACCCCGACAACGCCATGACCGAGGACAAGCTCCCGCTGGCGGAGATGCTCGCGGAACGCGCCTCGCTGGCCATCGACAACGCCATGCTCTACACCGAGCAAGTCGATGCGCGCCGCAAGGTGGAAGACCTCTCGCGGCTGAAGGACGAGTTCCTCTCCATCGCCTCACACGAGCTGCGCACGCCGGTGACCTCCATCAAGGGCTACACGCAACTGGCCAAGACGCTCATTCACGAAAACGATCTCGGCACCTCCGAGGAGTACCTCGACATCGCGCTGGACCAGATCGATCGGATGTCGCGCCTCATCCTCGAGCTGCTCGACGTGTCGCGCATCGAGACTGGGCGCCTGGAGATTCGCCGCGAGCCCATCGACTGGCCGGCCTTCGTGCACGACGTCGTGCACCACCACCACACCACCGTCAGCGACCGCCGCCTCGCGCTCAACGTGCCGGTCAACGGGAAACGCGTCATCGGCGATCGCGACCGCCTCGAGCAGGTCCTCGGCAACCTGCTGGAGAACGCGGTGAAGTACTCGCCCGATGGCAGCGAGCTTCTGGTCAGCGTCGAGGACAAGGGCGACCAGCTCGTGACGTCCGTCCGTGACCGCGGCATCGGCATCCCCGCCGACGAGCTGGCGCAGGTCTTCGAGCGCTTCCACCGCGGCCGGCAGGTGTCGTCGACCAACTACGGCGGGCTCGGGCTCGGGCTCTACATCACCAAACAGATCATCGAGCGCCATGGCGGTTCGATCTGGGTGGAGAGCGCCGAGGGCGTCGGGACCACGTTTTACTTCTCCCTCCCCGTGGCCAGCGTCGCCGCGCCCAAACCCGCGGGCTCGGAACAGTTGGTCGGCCATTCATAGTTAGTGGTGGACGTGCTCGCCGCCCTCCTCCTCGCAGCGATCGACCTGCGACTCGATTACGTCCGACACTCGCTGACCGCCACCTACCGCCACTACACGCAGTACGTGGAGGGCGTGCCGGTTCTGGGTGGGGAGGTGATCGAGAGGGATGGGCTGGAGGTGTATCGCGCGCTCGCGCGGGACCCTCATCCGCCCTTCGGGCACCTGAGCGAAGCGAAGGACCGGGTGAGGGTGAATATCAACGGCGAGGCGCGTCCCGCCCGGCGGGTGATCGTCCGAGAGCGCCCCCACGAGCCTGTAGCCCGGTATGTTGACGACACCGGCGCCATCCTGAAAGAGATCCCCCTCTTCTTCAACGTCAAAGGGCGCGTCTTCGAAGTGAATCCCGTGGCCAAACTGAACGCGCCGCAGTTGCGCGACCAGAACGACATCGCCGCCGCGGTGCCCGAGGCGGCGTACGCCGAGGTCGAACTTCCCGAGCTCGCGCCGTCCGGGACGCTGTCGGGGCCGAATGTGAAGATCGTCGATCCGCAGACGCCGAATACCCCGCGCGCGGATGCGTCGCAGTCGCTGCTGTTCGACCGCAGCCGCCCGGAGTTCGAAGAGGTCAACGTCTACTACAACATCGACCGCACGCAGCGATATCTGCAGTCGCTCGGCTATGCCGGTCCGCGACGGCTGGTCGGCTATCCGATCGCCGTGGATCCGCACGCCCTCGGCGGCTCGGACAATTCGGTCTACGAGAGCAGCAGCGTGGTGGGGCAGGGCGTCCTCTTCTTCGGCGACGGCGGAGTCGACGACGCCGAGGACTCGGACATCGTGCTGCACGAGTACACACACGCCATTCAGGACTGGATCGCGCCCGGCGCGTTCTTCGGGTCGTCGGCCAGCGAGTCGCGCGCGCTGGCGGAGGGGATCGCCGACTACTGGGCGTTCTCGCAGACGTACGTGCAGACCTTGGCGTCGGGCCGCGATCCGTACTGCATCGGCGATTGGGACGCGCGCTGCGAGGGCGACGATCCTACCCAGGAATGCGGCTACCCGCCGGGCGCCGACTGCCTACGCCGCGTCGACAGCGCCAAGACCATGGCCGACTTCCGCGCCGTCGAGCGCCCCGGCCAGGAGCACGACAACGGCGCGATCTGGTCCTCCGCGCTGCGCGAGATCTTCGAGGGTCTCATCGCCCGGCATCCGGCGACCGGGCGGCAGCTCTCCGACCAGATCGTCATCGAGTCGATGTTCGGCATCCCGTCGAATCCGACCTTCGCGCTGCTGGCGCGGCAGACGGTCGCCGCCGCGCGCGCGCTGAGTCCCAATGATCGCGACGTCGTCTGCGCGGCGATGAACAGGCGAGGCATCGTCGTCGCCGATTGCGACCCGGCGCCGCACGGCGAGTGGACGCTCTTCCAGTCGTCGCGGCAGTCGATCGTCATCACCGATGTGCGGGCCGTCGAGCGGCTCGCGGTGCAGGCCGACGTAGCGGGAAGCGACGCGCACCTTGTCCTGATCGGACCCGACGGCGCGCGCGTCGCTTTGCCGGCGAACGATGCCTTCCGCGGCCGCTCCGCGGCGGGAACGTGGACGCTCGAAGTGACCGGCGGCACGCTCCGCTCATGGTCGCTGCTCATTCAATTCGCGGGCGATCAGCTCTTGGCCGCACGCCCGTTCTCGTTCGCGCCGCGCAAGCACATTCCGGTGGTGGCGCACGCGGAAGGTGTCGGTGGTACGTCGTGGGTCTCCGACGTCCGCATCTTCAACCGCGGGTCGAAGGCGGCAAACGTGATGGCGGTTTACACGCCCGACGCGGGCGGCTTCGCGGCGGTGAAGCTGGTCATCGCACCGAAGCAGATCCTCGCGCTGAACGACGTCGTGCGCTCGCCGATGCAGAGCCCCAACGGCCTCGGATCGCTCGAGCTCCAAGGCGACGTCGCCGATCTGGTCGTCACCAGCCGGACCTACACCGCGGACGCGCGCGGCACGTTCGGGCAATTCATTCCGGGCGCCGACACTTCCGATGCGGTGGGCGGGCTGACGCACGGATACGTCATCCATTTGCGCAACAGCGCCGACTTTCGCTCCAACGTCGGATTCACCGAGGTCGCCGGAGAAGCGGGGGTGGTCCGAGTGTCGGACCGCGACATCGCAGTCGCGCCGTTTCAGCACTGGCAGATGCCGGCGACCGGCAGCGGCGAGCTGGTTGCGGACTTCAGCGTCGTCTCCGGCGCGGCGCGCATCCTGGCGTACGGATCGGCGATCGACAACAAGTCCGGCGACGCGATTTACATCCCGGCGCACGTGGCGCCGGCGAGCTCGCGTACCGAGTATGCCCCGGCGATCAGCGCCACCGGTGCCCTCGGCACGCGGTGGTCGACGGAAGTGGTGGTGCGCCAACTGGCGGACTCGATTGCACCCATCGGCGCACTCTTCGGCGGGGCGAGCGCGACGATCACGCCGCCGGCGCGCTTCGCAAACATCCTGACGGAGCTGTTCCATCGCGACGAGACGATGGGACTGCTGCGCGTGGACTTTCCGCCGGGCGCGATCGCCATGGCGCGCATCTCGACACCCTCCGACGGCGGGTCGTACGGGCAATTCGTGCCGTTCACGGCCGAGGGTCATGGCGGCGATCTCATTCAACTCGAGTCATCGGACGCCTTCCGCACCAACGTCGGCGCGGCGAACATCGGTACGGCTCCGGTTAAGGTTCGCTTCACAGCGTTCGACGATTCGGGAGTAGAGCTCGGCACCACGGAGCGCGTTCTACGGCCGAGCGAGCTGGTGCAATTCCCCCTGCGCTCCCTCGTGGCGCACGACGTGGCCAACGCGCGGGTTCGCGTAGAGGGAAACGTCCTCGCCTACGCCTCGATGGTCGACAACCGGTCCGGCGACGCCATTTACGTCCCCGCCCGATGAGTTATCCTCCGCCGGCTATGTCCTCAGTCCAAACAGTCAGCGAGCCGCAGACGCTCGCGCAGTTGCCCTTCAAAATGCTCGACGAGACGCTGCGGCAGTTGCGCAGCGCGCGCAACGACATCATCCGTTACGCCGTCTGGAACACCCGCAACGTCAGCGACGAAGAATTCAACCGTGCCGACGACCGCAAGCTCCTCGGATACTTCCGGCAGGACCTGCTGGAGACCCGCTTTCTCTCCAAGGGACGCCGCGTCGACCTGATCCAGCTCTGGCGCTGGTTCGACGACCAGATGAGCGGCATCGAGCCGATGCTGATCAACGGCGAGGAGGTCTTCCTCAACATCCAGGACAAAGACCTGGACAAAGTGCGCAAGCGAATCGCCGAGATCCACGCCTTCCTGCCCACGCTGCGCGGCGACGACATCGAGGCCTTCAAGCGCGTGAAGTACAAGTTGCGCCGCACAGTGATGCGCCTGACGTACGACCTGCACCACCTCTTCAAGCGACTGGAAAAGTACCGCAAGAACTTCGGCGGCCCGGTCGCCCCCCGCCCGGAGCGCGTGCCGCTCGAAGCGGTGGCGGAGATTCCGGAGCCGCTGCCGATCGACGAGCACGAGGAGGAGTAGGGGCGCGGGGGGGGGGGGGGCGCGCCCCCGGGGGGCGGGGGGGGGCGGGGGGGGGGGGGGGCGGGGGGGGGGGGGGGGGGGGGGGGGGGGGGGGGGGGGGTATTTGGCGGTGCCGTGCCTCTCCCTATTTCTTGGGTTTGGTTCGGGGCGGCCGCCCGCCCCGGGGGGGGGGGGTGGGGGGGGGCCCCCCCCCCCCGCGCCCCTACACGTCGTACGTCGCTGGCCGGCCCTCCACGACATCGATCTCGATCGACTTCAGCACCCGGTCGTTCGTGTCGAGCACGTCGAGCCGGTAGTGGCCGGCGGCGACGTTCTGCAGCGTGGTCGTTCCCGGCGACTCCAGGATGCGGAACGAGCCGGTCGGATTGAACTGCGACGCGAAGTACGGGAAGCCGCCGGCGTCCATCAGGCGGCCGCGGAGCGAGGTGCTGCTCTTGGAGTGGATGAGCAGCGAGCCGCCGGGCGTCAGCGCCACGGTCTGATTCGACGGCGACGAGACCATCAGCGTCCGCGGGGCGTACGACATGGCCTGCACGGTGATGCGATAGGTGCCGGGCGATAGCGCCAGCTTGATCGGCTCGCTGTTGCTGCCACCCGGGCCGAAGCGGAACGGCATGTCGCCGGGCAAGTCGCGGCCCTGGGCGTCGGTGACGCGCACGCTCGCGCCGAGGGTGCGGCCGTCGCGGCCGTCGACGACCTTCAGCGTCACGCCGGCGCTTGGGCTCAGCTTGAACTCCAGCTCCTGCGGCGTCTCGGTGACGTTGACCTCTTTCATCTCGTGGCCGTAGCCCGTCTTGTCGGCGCTGACCTGATACGCGCCGTGGGAGACGGCGTCGACGACGAAGGTGCCGTTTGAGTCGGTGACCGCCGGGCGCGAGCCGAAGAATCCGCTGTCGCCGCCACGCGGCCGGATGTCGACCTGTGCGTCGGAGATCGGCTGCCCGGTCGACCCGTCGACGACGCGCCCGCGCAGCGGCGCGGTACGCACGTCGATGTCGAAGTTGCCGGAGCCGTGCACGTCGTACGTGGTGGTGAACGGCGTCATCTTCTGCATGTCGACCACCTGCACGTTGTATGGGCCGTCCTCGAGGCCGCTCAGCTCATAGTTGCCGCCGGCGTCCGCACTGGTGCTGGCGGTGGTCTGTGCCTTTCCCTGCCGCGGGATGAAGTTGACGCCGGCGTTGGCCACCGGCTGATTGTTATGCGTCACCCGGCCGCGAATGACCGTCTCCGACTTGAAGTCGATCTCGACCTGCGCGGAACCGCCCGGCTCCAGTTCGACGGTCTTCGGCGGCGCCGTCTTCGTGCTGCCGAAAATCTGCCCCGCGCGGGCGCTGACGCGCACCGTTCCGCTCGGGGCGCCCTCCAGGCGGAAGTTTCCGGATGAATCGACCGGCGCCGACGCGCTGCCGTTCGGCGACTGCGCGATGACGTTGGTTTGCGACAGCTCCTGCGCGGAGAGGCCGGTGACGTGGCCGGTGATCGTGCCGCCGCTCTTCATGACGATGCGGACGTTGTTCATGGCGACCACGTCGACGTCGCGGGTGATGCCGTTGGCCATGCCGGCCTTCGACGCGGTGAACGTGTAGTGGCCGGGCGCTAGCCCTTCGAGCTGGAACGCGCCGCCGGCGTCGGTATGCGCTTCCCGTCCGCCGCCCGCCGCCGAGCTGGCCCGCACCGTCGCCTCCGCCACCGGCGCGCCTCCCTCGGTCACCACCACTCCGCCGACGCGGAGTCCGGATCCGAGGGTCACGTCGATGCGGGTGTCTTTGCCGCTGGCGAGCGTCGCCGTCTTCGACTCGGTCACGTAGCCGGAACGCGCGAACATGAACGTCTTCTCGCCGGGCTCCAGGGAATCGATGGTGTACTCGCCGTTCGGATCGGTGACGGCGGAGGTCTCGGCGGGGTCGAAACGCATGACGCGCGAGCCGCCGGGACCCATCATGTCGGAGCGAACGATGACGCCGGCGAGCGGCGCGCCGCCGGAATCGGTCACCTTTCCGACCAGCTTCGCCCCCGCCTCGAGCGCTATCTCGATGTCGGCGACGGTCTTGCCGTCTTCGACTTCCACGTTCGGCGCGCGGCCGGTGGTGTATCCGGGGGCCATGGCCATCACCTGCGTCGGACCGGGCTTGACGTTCTCCAGCGTGAACGAGCCGTCGTCGCTGGTGAACGGCCGCAGCATGGGCGGAGTCATGATCATCATCCCGCCTCCGCCGCGCGAGGTGCTGACGCCCGCCTGGAACGAGGCGATCGGCCGACGCGTCGACTTGTCGACCACGCGACCGGTGATCCGTCCGCCGGCCGGCAGCTCGATGACCACGTCGCGCGCGGGTGCGCTGATCGGCCGCATCTCCTGGATCATGGCGTCCATCTTGTTGACGGCGAGCATCATCTGGCCCGGCGTGAGATCCGTCAGCGTGAAGCTGCCGTCCACGCCGGTGACGGAGTTGGCGCTGCCGTCCTGCGAGAAGGCGTTGACGTTGACCCCTTCGATGCCCATGCCGTTGCGGACCACGCGGCCGCTGATCTCCACGCCGGGGTCCATCGTCACGTCGACCGGCTTCTCGCTGGCCGCCACCGGCTGCGCGCGCAGCGTCTTCGCCGCGTAGCCCTCGCGTTTGAAGATGACGTCGTACTTCCCTTCCTTCAGACGGATGGTGAACGTGCCGTCGCTGGCGCTGGTGACGTTCTCGTCGCCGCGCGGAAGCCCGCCGGCGCCGATCATCACCCGCCGGAACTGCGCGCCCATGTCGTTCTGCGTTTCCGCGGCGTCGACGCTGACGCCGGAGAGCGGCTTGCCGTTCTTGTCGGTGACGCGGCCGGAGAAGGCGACGCCGCGCGGGATAGTCAGGGTGACGCCGCTCTTCCGCTCGCCGGAGGTGAGACGCATGATGGGAGTCTTGGCCGGCGGATAGCCTCTCTTCGCCGCGCTGAGCACCACGTCGGAGTCGAGCTGCGTCACGCGGACGACGAAGCGGCCGTCCGGGCCGCTGGACGCGGAACCCCCCATGGGCTGCCGTCCCATCATCATCATCGGGCCGCCCTCGCGTCCCGCGCTCTGGGCGGAGAGGCGCGCGGCGGCGACGGGGCGCTTGTCTTCATCGATCACCACGCCGCTCACGCGCGCCAGCGCCGTGGCGAAGAACGGCTTCGACTGCGTCTGCCCTGCCGTGACCGAGACGCTCGCGTTGGGAATGGTGTAATTCGGACGGCTGGGGTTGAGGCCGTAGCTGCCGGCGGGCAGAGGCGAGATGGTGAAGTTGCCCTTCGCGTCCGTCTGCGCGCTCCGGACGGCGAATCCCATCCGTCCCGAGATGTTCAACAGCACCTCGGCCCCCGCGAGGGGGAGCTGCGACTTCACGTCGCGGATCGTGCCGGTAACCGTCGCCCCTTTTGCCAGCTTGAGATTGAGCGCGCCGGGCGCGGCGGCGCGCGCGGCGATGCGGGCGCCGCTGATGGCGTGCACTTCCTGCCAGTCTTTCTGCGCGTGCTCCGCTGCGAACGTGCCGTCCGCACCGCTCTTGCCAGCCGGCCAGCCGTCGATGAAGATCGCCGCGTCGGCGACGCCCACGCCGTCGTCGCCGGTGACCTTGCCGCTCACTTTCACGCCCGCGGTCAGCGTGCGGTCGGCATCGCGGCGGCTGGCCAGGAGGTTCCCTTCTTCCAGGCGGGCGTAGTCGGGATGAATGATGATCAGACGATTCGCCCATTTCGACGGGTCGGGCGCCGTGTAGCGGCCGTTCGCATCGGTGACGGTGGTGTATTCAGCGGCCCCTTCCCACATCACCGTGGCGCCGGCGACCGGCTTTCCGGCCGCTTTGACCGTGCCGGTCTTCGACTCCGCGCGGGTGAGGATGAGCGCGCCCGCGTCGTCATCGCTCTGGAGGCGCGTCGCGGTCGGCGCGTAGCCGGCGGCGTCGACGCGCAGGTCGACGACGATCTTGTTCTTGGGAGGCTCGATGCGGAAGTTGCCGTTCGCGTCCGCGCTCGCCGTGACCAGCGCCTGCCGCTCCGGCGTCTTCGACACCATCCGCTCCCGCCGCGCGGTGAGCGTTTCCGGCGCGAAGAGCGAGATCTTCGCCCCGGCGATGGCTTGCCCATCGGCATTCATGACGCTTCCGGAGATCGCGGCCGAAAGCGGAAGGGCGGCGAACGCCGCCAAGAGCGATAGCAGGCGCGGAGCGATGCGCATGTGGAGGCCTCCTGTTGACCCGAATACGACTCGTCCTCTTAGACGCAGAATGTGACCGCAAGTTTCCGCGTTGGCGGCTTCGAATGCGACATCCGGTCGGGCAGTCCCTCCTCCACGAGCGGCTCGACGCGCTCGTGGCCACCTTCGATGTCTCGACCATCGAGCCCGACCCACTGCAGCTCGTCCTCCGCTACGACGATCCGCTCGACCAGGAAGTGGCCGGCATCGTCGCCGCCGCGTTCGCGTACGGGCGTGCGGACATCATCGTCGCCAACATCGGCGTCGTGCTGACGCGGATGACGCCGTCGCCCTATCGATACCTCGCCTCGTTCGATCGCAAAGAGGCCATGCGCCGCTTCGCCGGCTTCGCGCATCGCTTTCACAAGACTCCCGAGCTGGTGGCGTTCCTCGAGAGGATCGCCGCCGCGATCCGCGCGCACGGCTCCCTCGGCGCGCTGTTCCGGGAATGCTACGAAGAGGGCGACGCGGATATCGGTCCGTCGTTGGCGCGCTTCGTTGCTGTGCTGCGATGTCATCCCGAGCGTAGCGAGGGACCGGTGTGGGTGGGCGGCGCCCAAGAGCCGCCGACGCGCGCCGCCCGCCCGCACCGGTCCCTCGCTCACGCTCGGGATGACAAAGCCATCAGCTACCTGCTCTCGTCGCCGCAAGACGGCAGCGCGTGCAAGCGCATGAACCTCTTCCTCCGCTGGATGGTCCGCCGCACCTCGCCCGACCTCGGCCTATGGGACTTCGTCGATCCGGCGAAGCTCATCGTGCCGCTCGACACTCATGTCCACCGCATCGCCACCTTTCTCGGTCTCAACCGCCGCAAGACGGCGGACTGGAAGGCGGCGCGCGCGCTCACCGACCGCCTGGCGCGATTCGACCGAAGCGATCCCGTGCGCTACGACTTCGCCCTCTGCCGCCTCGGCATCCTCGACCTCTGCTCGCGCAAGAAAAAGAAAGAGAACTGCGACGTCTGTCAGTTGCGCGACGTTTGCCGCTTTCCACTGACGTGAGGGAACGCCGGCGTCCCGCCGGCTGGCCCGCAGGCGTCCACGCCTGCGGCGGCGAGACGCCGCCGGTCCAGCCGGCGAGGACGCCGGCGCTCCAAGAAACCGCGTCGGGAATCCGGCGCTTTGAACCTGCGGCGCTTCCTGTCGGTATCAATTCAAACGGCCGGACGTTTCGATTCAATAACTTAGATCGCCTCTACTCGCGGCACCTCAGTTGAATATCGTCCATCCCCACGCATGCGTAGATCCGCTCTCGCGAACCTTCTGATCCTGGCGATCACCGTCGCCATCGTGGTCG
Organism: Candidatus Gilichinskyi gelida; assembly: GCA_038040385.1. Classification (GTDB taxonomy): domain Bacteria; phylum Acidobacteriota; class Thermoanaerobaculia; order Gp7-AA8; family Gp7-AA8; genus Gilichinskyi; species Gilichinskyi gelida. The sequence continues at coordinate 100,784 of JBBPII010000012.1, read as the reverse complement.
GAGCGTTCGGGTCGTTCCAGCGGAAGCGCTCGTCGTTCGAGCGGATCGACTTCACCTTCAGCCGCCACAACGGCCTCGTCGTGGTCAAGAGCGTCGACCCCGGCAGCGGCGCCGAGGCGGCCGGCCTGCGCAGGGGCGACCAGATCTGGACGATCGCCGGGACACCCACCACTGAGATCGAAGGGCTGCAAAAGACCCTCCGCCGCATCGGCGATCGAGTACCGATGCTCATCAATCGCGGAGGGGAGACCTTCAAGCTGACCTACCGCGTCCCCGAGCTGAAGGTCGACTACTCGTATCTGATCCTCAGCTTCATCGGCTTCCTCTACCTCGCCATCGGCCTCTTCACGCTGTTCCGAGGCGGGCGGCGGGAATCGATGATCTTCTACTTCGTCACCCTGCTGTCGTTCATCGTCTACGTCTACACGCCGGCGGGCGACATCGACACGCTGTACAAAGCGCTGCAACTGATCGAAGACTTCGCCACGATCATCCTTCCGCCGCTGACGCTGAACTTCTTCCTGGTCTTCCCGCGGCCGATCGTCCGCCACCGAGGATTGCTCGCCGCGCTGTGGATCCCGCCGGCGCTGCTCGCGGCGTGGGACCTCGACCTTCTGGTCCTCGGCAACCGCTTCCCGATCGCCTCTCCACTGCGCTCGTTCGAGGTGATCCAGCGCTGGGAGCTCGCGCACTTCGCCATCTACTTCACCCTCGCCGTCGTCGCCCTGGCGTACACCTACCGCACCGCGGCAGCCGTCGGCCGCAAGCAGATCAAGTGGATCTACCTTGGCATGGCTCTCGGCTTCCTGCCGTTCCTCGCCGTCTACCTCGTCCCGTACTTGTTCATCGGATCGGTGAAGCCGATCTACTCGACGATCGCCATCCTGCCGCTGGCGCTGATCCCGCTCGCCTTCGCCGTCTCCATCCTCAAATACAAGCTGTGGGACGTCGAAGTGGTCATCAAGGAGATCCTGGCGTACTCGATCACCTTCATCTTCGGGATGATCGCCTTCTCCACGATCAACCTCCTGCTGTCGCACGTCATCGAGGAGCGCTCGGTCTTCGAGCGGAACTTCCTGGCCTTCACATCCGGCCTGCTGATCGCCGGCGTGCTGATCCCGATGAAGGGACGTGTGGAGTCGGTCATCGAGCGCTTCGTATATCGCGACAGCTACAAGCATCGGCGGGCGATGTCGGAGTTCGCGCAGGAGCTGGCGACCTTCCACGACGTCCACGAGCTGATCTCCATGATGCGCGAGCGCCTGCGCGCCGCGCTCGGCCTGCAGCGGATGAACCTCTTCACTCGCGAGGGGCCGACGCTGGTGATCTACGAGCCTGAAGCCGGCGTTCCGCGCCGCGCGGCGATCGTCGACTTCGGCAGCATGCCGGCCGAAGGGCCGCTGCTGCTGAGCGAGCCGCGGCTGCCGGAGGCCAGCGACGTGCCATGGCAGTTGCTGCGGTCGGGCTTCCGCTACGTCTTCCCGCTGCGAAACCGCGGCGAGCTGCAGGGCGTCCTGATCCTCGGCAACAAGCGCGGCGAGGAGCCGCTGTCGCGCGACGACCTCCATCTCGTGGAATCGCTCACCGCGCCCATCGCGCTGGCCCTCGAGAACTCGCGGCTCTACGGCCGCCTGCGCCGCCAGCTCGCGGAGATCCAGGCGCTCAAGGAGTACAACGAGAACATCATCGAGTCGTCGTCGTCTGCCATCGCCGTCGTCTCGGCGGAAGGCTTCATCCTCACCGCGAACAGCGCGTTCTGGGACCTGGTCGGCGGCCCGGAGCTCGAGGGCCCCATCGGCGTGCTCTTCCCGCCGTACGAGGAGCTGCGCCGCAGCGGCGACCGCGCGCTGGCCACGAACTTCGTCAACCGCGAGGGGGTGGAGAAGGAAGTGACGCTGACCACCAATCCGCTGCACGCCGACGACGTGGTCAACGGCGCGCACGTGGTGGTCATCGGCGACGTCACCGAGCGGGTGCGCCTCGAGCGCGAGCTGCAGGACAAGGAACGCCTGGCCTCCCTCGGCCTGCTCGCCGCCGGCGTGGCCCACGAGGTCAACACGCCGCTGACCGGCATCTCGTCGTACGCGCAGCTCCTGCTGGCCGACACGCCGCAGGACGACCCGAAATACCGCTTGCTGAAGAAAATGGAGCAGCAGTCGTTCCGAGCCTCGAACCTCGTCAACAACCTGCTCGACCTCATCGCCAACCGCCCGCGCACCCGCGAGATGGTGAGCATCCCGTCGCTGATCTCCGCGACGCTGTCGCTGCACGAAGACCTGCTGAAGGCGAAGTCGATTCGGGTGAGCGTCGCGCCGATCTCCGACCTCCAGGTGAAGGGGAACTTTCAGGATCTGCAGCAGGTTGTAACTAATATCCTGCTCAACGCACGCGACGCGGTCGGCACGGGCGGCAACATCTGGATCGCCGCCGAGGAGAAGGACCACCGCGTCGAGATCCGGATCAAAGATGACGGGAAGGGCATCCCCGCCGACATCATCGGACGCATCTTCGAGCCGCTGGTCACCACCAAACGCGGCCAGGGCGGCACGGGACTCGGGCTGGCAATCACCCGCCGCATCCTCACGGCGAACGAGGGTGAGATCGCGGTGGAGAGCACGCCGGGACGTGGAGCGGAGTTCACCATTACACTGCCGAACGGAGCGCCGCCGTCCCCGGCGGCTGGACCGGCGGCGTCACGCCGCCGAGAGCGAGACGCTCTCGAGCCAGCCGGCGAGGACGCCGGCGATCCACGCGAATGAACATGAGAGTCCTGATCGTCGACGACGAAGAAGTGCTGCGCGACGTCCTCGACGCCGTGCTTCGCCGCGAGGGCTTCGACATCGCCATGGCCGCCAGCGGCGAAGAGGCGCTCTCCATCCTCGACTCCGACGACAACATCGACCTGGTCATCCTCGACATCATGCTGCCGGGCATCAGCGGCATCGATACCCTCCGCGCCGTCCGCATCTCCAATCCCAATCTGCCGGTCATCATCATCACCGCCTTCTCGTCCATCGACGGCGCCATCGAGGCCATGAAGCACGGCGCGTTTCACTACATCCCCAAGCCGTTCAAGAACGAGGAAGTGGTCCTCACCGTCAACAAGGCGCTCGAGCAGCGGCGCCTCTCGAACGAGAACGAGCGGCTGAAAGAAGAGCTCTCGGAGAAGTACGCCTACGCCAACATCATCGGCAAGTCCGAGCCGATGAAGAAGGTGTACGAGCTGATTCGGCTCTCCGCGCCGTCGCGCTCGAACATCCTCATCGCCGGCGAGTCGGGCACCGGCAAGGAACTGGTGGCCAAGGCCATCCATCACGCCAGCCCGCGCGCGCGCAATGCGTTCGTCACCGTCAACTCCGGATCGCTGCCGCCCGAGTTGCTGGAGTCGTCGCTCTTCGGGCACATGAAGGGCGCCTTCACCGGCGCCATCGCTACCAAGCGCGGACTGTTCGAGGTGGCCGACGGCGGCTCGATCTTCCTCGACGAGATCGGCAACATCAATCTGGAGACGCAGGCCAAGCTGCTCCGCGTGATCCAGGAAAAAGAATTCATGCGCCTCGGCTCCGTGGATACGGTCAAGGTCGACGTCCGCATCATCGCCGCGTCGAACGCCGACCTGTCGAAGCTGATGGCCGAGAACCGCTTCCGCGAGGACCTCTACTACCGGCTCAACGTCATCACCATCGCCCTCCCGCCCCTGCGCCGCCGCCGCGAGGACATCCCGCTGCTCGTCGCGCACTTCCTCGAAAAGTACGCCGAGGAGAACAAGCGGAAGGTGAGGGAAGTGACGCCGGACGCCATGCGCATCCTGCTCGACTACACCTGGCCGGGAAACGTGCGCGAGCTGGAGAACACCATCGAGCGCGCCGTGGTGCTCTGCACCGGCGACCACATCGGCCCCGAGATGCTGCCCGACTACCTCCGCTTTCCGGCGCAGACCGACCAGCCGGCGATGATCGTCCCCTCCGACGGAATCTCGCTCAAGGACGCCGTCTCGCGCTACGAGCGGACCATGATCCTGCAGTCGCTGGAGATGGCCAACGGCGTGCAGAAACGCGCCGCCGAGCTGCTGCAGCTCAAGCCGTCGACGCTGAACGAGATGATGAAGCGGCTGGGCATCCACGCGCGGTCGAATGCGGCGGTGGAGGAAGAAATCACCGTCCCCGAATGATCGATTCGTCATCCTGAGCCGCGCAGACGGCGAAGGATCTCCGCCGCCGAGATCCTTCGCTTCGCTCAGGATGACGACGATGATACGTTTCGCTCCATGACGAGACGTATCGCCGCCGTGGTCCTTGGCCTCCTCCTCGCTGCCGCCGCCCATGCCCAGGTCCCCGCGCCCGATGACTTCCTCGGCTACAAGCTCGGCGAGCGCTTCACGCCGTACGGGCGCATCCTCGACTATTTCGACGAGCTGGCGAAGCGCTCCCCGCTGATCACCGTCCACCGATTCGGCGAGACCTATGAGCATCGCCCTCTGGTCTTGGCGGTCATCACCTCGGCGAAGAACCGGGAGGCCATTAGTACGATTCGTACTAATGTCGCCGCGCTCACCGATCCGGGCGCCACCACGCCGGCGCGCGCCGCGGAGATCGCCAAGGCGACGCCGGCCATCGTCTGGCTCGGCTTCGGCGTCCACGGCAACGAGTCGTCGTCGGCCGAGGCGTCGATGGTCGTGGCCGGCAACCTGCTGCGCGATCCGGCGTCGGCGGCGCTGCTCGAGAACCTGGTGGTCATCATCGATCCCCTGCAGAACCCCGACGGCCGAGAGCGATACGTTCAGTGGTTCATCCGCGCCCGCGGCGAGCGCGTCGACTCCAACGTCGAGTCGTTCGAGCACTCCGAGCCGTGGCCCGGCGGGCGCACCAACCATTACCTCATCGACATGAACCGCGACTGGACGTGGTCGTCGCAGAAGGAGACCCTGGCCCGCATTGCGGAGTACCGCAAGTGGAATCCGCAGGTCTTCGTCGACTTCCACGAGATGGGCCACAACTCGACGTACTTCTTCCCGCCCGACGCGCGCCCCATCAACGCCAACCTGCCGAAGGAAGTGGAGACCTGGCTCGACCGCTTCGGGCGCGCGAACGCCGCGGAGTTCACGAAGCGCGGCTGGCCGTTCTTCGTGGCCGAGCGCTTCGACCTCTTCTATCCCGGCTACGGCGATTCATGGCCGGCGCTGCACGGCGCGATCGGCATGACCTACGAAGTGGCGGGCGGCGGGCGGGCGGGAAGCGCGGTGCTGCGCGACGACGGCACGACCTACACGCTCGCCGACCGCATCGCGCGCCACGCCACGACCGGCATGACCACGCTGCGCACGGCGTCGGAGAACCGCGAAGGGCTGCTGCTCTACACCTACGACGCCATGCGCAAAGAGGCCGCGGCCTGGCAGAACACCTACCTCATCATGCCCGGTGCGCCGAACTTCCGCCCGCTGATGGAGATGCTGCAGCGGCAGTCGATTCAATTGGGCCGCCTCACCGCACCGGCGACAGTGCGGGCGTCGCGCGTCGACGGATCGGCCGAAGCTGCGATGACAGCTTTTCCCGCCGGAACGGCGGTCATCAGCACCAGGCAGCCCCTCGGCGGGCTGGCGCAGACGCTGTTGGAAAAGTCGCCGGCGTTCTCGAAGGGCTTCGTCGAAGAGCAGCAGAAGAAGGCCGAGGCCGATGAGCCGGATGACTTCTACGACCTGACGTCGTGGTCGCTGCCGCTGGCCATGAACGTCGACGCCTATGTCACTGCGCTGCCGGTCACTGCCAGCGTACAGCCCTACGCCGCCGCCGCGACCCCGGCGTTCCGCCCCGCCTCCTACGGCTACGTCGTCGACGGCAACGACGCCAACGTCTATCGCCTCGCCGGGCGGATGCTGAAGGATGGGGTGAAGTTCAGCGTCAGCGAGGACGTTGTCAACGCCGGCGACCGCACCTTCGCCCGCGGCACGCTGGTCATCCTCAAGGGCAACAACATCGCCGATCTCGACGCGCGGCTCGACCGCCTGGCGCTGGAGACCATGGCGGAGATCGTCCCCGTCGAGTCGGGATGGACCGGCACTACCAGCTTCGGCTCGGAGAAGATTCGCTACGTCAAGGCGCCGCGCATCGCGCTGGCCGGCGGCACCGGCGTCGGTTCCGGCTCATACGGCATGCTGTGGCACACGCTCGACGTCGACACCCCCGTGCCGCACTCGCGGCTGACCGTGGAGTCGCTCAAGAGCGTCGACCTCTCGCACTACGGCGTGCTCGTCCTCCCCGACGGCGACTTTGCCGGCCGCTTTGGCAAGAACGCCGAGAAACTGAAGGCGTGGCTCAACGCCGGCGGCACGCTGGTGGTCATCAAAGGGGCGAACGAGTTCCTGCGCGAGAAGGACGTGGAGATCTCCAAGATCAAGCCGTGGGAGCCGCCGAAGAAGAAGGACGACGACAAGGGCCCCGCGCCGGCGGAGCGCTACAACGAGCTGCGCGTGCCGGGGGCGACGTTCCGCACGCAGATCAACGAGCGGTCGTACCTGACCTTCGGCCTCCCGCGCAGCCCGTTCGTGCTGATCGAGGGGACGTCGATCTTCCTCCCGGTCAGCCACACCGTCGACAACGTCGTCACCATCGCCAAGGACAAGCCGCTGGTCGCCGGCGTGGCCTGGAACGAGTCGATCGAGCGGTTGAAAGGATCCGCGTATCTGGTGGCCGAGCCGTACGGCAAGGGACAGGTGATCACCTTCGCCGACGAGCCGCACTTCCGGCTTTTCTGGCGCGGGACGCTGCCGCTGTTCATGAACGCGGTGCTGTATTCGCCGTCGTTCCCGCGCGACTAGATGTGGGACGGGTTCTCAACCCGTCCGGACGGGCTGGAGAGCCCGTCCCACATGGACCGGCGTAAACTCGCCCTCCCATGCCCACCCGCCCGCCCGCTGTCGCCGGTACGTTCTACGAAGCGGACCCCGTCCGGCTTCGGGAGCAGGTGAGGGCGTGCATCGCCGCCAATCCGGCGCCGTCGGCGAAGGAGCCGTTCATCGGCGCGGTCGTGCCGCACGCGGGACTCATGTACAGCGGGCACGTCGCGGCGGCGTTCTACACGCAGGCCGACCTGCCGAAGCGCTTCATCATCCTCTGCCCCAATCACACCGGCTTCGGGCACTTCGCCGCCATCAACAGCGACGGCGCGTGGCGGACGCCGCTGGGCGACGCGGCCATCGACGCGCCGCTGGCGTGCGCTCTCATGGAGCGTACCAGGCTCCTGGCCGACGATAGCCGCGCGCACGCCCGCGAGCACTCGCTCGAGGTGCAGCTCCCGTTTTTGCAGCAGCTCGCCGGCGACTTCACCTTCGTCCCCATCTGCCTCGGCGCGAACCGCTACGACTACTGCGAGGAGCTAGGCGGGGCGATCGCCGCGGTGGTCGCTGCGGAGAAGGAGCCGATCGGCATCCTGGCCAGCTCGGATCTCAATCATTACGAGGATCAGAAGTCGACGCTGCGCAAGGACCAACTGGCGATCGATCAGGTGCTGGCGCTGTCGCCGTCAGAGCTGTGGCGCACGGTCGACGAGTACGACGTCTCCATGTGCGGCTTCATCCCCACCACGACCATGCTCATTGCGGCGCGGCTTCTGGGCGCTTCCTCGGCGCGATTGTTGAAGCACGCGACGTCGGGGGAAGTGAACGGGGACTACGGGCACGTGGTTGGCTATGCCTCGGTACTGGTCGCATGAGAATCCTCCAAATCACCGCCGAGGTCTCCCCCATCGCCAAGACCGGCGGGCTCGGCGACGTCTGCGGCTCCCTGCCCAAAGCGCTCCGGAAGCTGGGGCACGACGTGGTCGTCTTCATGCCGCTGTACCGGCAGGCGCGCGACTGGTTCGCGCAGCGCGGCATCGAGCCGGAGCCGGCCATCGCTCCGACGCAAGTCACCTGGGCCAATTGGGCGGCCGAGGCCAGCGTGTGGCGGACGGTGGTGCCGGAGACGGACATTCCGCTCTACCTGGTGGCCAACGACTACTTCTTCAATCGCGAGCACATCTACTCGCCGCGTCGCGACGGCTACGACGACGGCATCGAGCGCTACACCTTCTTCTGCCGCGCGGTCATCAACGCCTGCGAGATCCTCGGCATCTCCGTCGATCTCGTCCACGCCCACGACTGGCACACCGCCCTGCTGCCGGCGTATCTCCACTCCGGCCTGCGCGGCAGCGACGCGTTCCGCGGGGCGCGCTCGGTCTACACCATCCACAACCTCAACTATCAGGGCATCGCCAGCCCCGACCTCTTCGCCGTCACCGGCCTGCACAGCCGCTACTTCGCCCCCGACGCGCTCGAGCACTTCGGCGCGCTCAATCTGATGAAGGGCGGGATCATCACCGCCGATCAGGTCACCACCGTCTCGCCCACCTACGCGCGCGAGATCCAGACCTCCGAGCACGGCGCGGGACTCGACGGCGTGCTGCGCAGCCTGTCGTTCAAGTTGACCGGCATCCTCAACGGCATCGACGTGGAGGAGTGGGATCCGTCGACCGACCCGCATCTCGCGTCGCACTTCGAGCGGGGGCGCCTCAGCGGCAAGAGCCTCTCGAAGCGCGCCTTGCTGCGCGCGCTGAAGCTGCGGCACAAGGCGAAGACGCCGCTCCTGGCGTTCATCTCCCGCCTCGTCGATCAGAAGGGCGTCGACCTTCTCATCGCCGCGCTCGGACACATGATCCGCGCCGGCGCGCAGGCGGTGATCCTCGGCAGCGGCGAGCCGCGCTACGAGGACCTGCTGACGCGCATCGGGGCGCGGTATCCGGAGAATTGCCACGTGCGCATCGGTTTCGACACCGCCTTCGCGCACCAGATCTACGCCGGCGCGGACATGCTGCTGATGCCGTCCGTCTACGAGCCATGCGGGCTCAATCAGATGTACGCGCTGCGCTACGGCACCGTGCCGGTGGTGCGCCTGACCGGCGGCCTCGCCGACACCGTGATCCCGTACGACGGGACGAACGCCGCCGAGGCGAATGGTTTCGGATTCCTCTCCATCAACGCGGGCGACTTCTACACCGCGACCTGGCTCGGCATGCTGAACTATCGCGAGGCGACGACGTGGCGCGCGCTGCAGGACAACGGCATGGCGGCTGACTTTTCATGGTCGCGCTCCGCGGACCAGTACGATCTCGTATACCGGCGGGCGATGGCGTCGTGAAGAAACAGGCCTACGACGAGTGCTATGACGCGATCGCCGCCGTCTGGCGCGACGAGGGGGGCGCGTCGCTCGACGAGATCGCCCTGATGGCCACCGTCAACTCCGTCCTGGCCAACCGCTTCGATCATTATTTCTGGACCGGCTTCTACCGCGTCTGCGGCGACCGCCTGGTCGTCGGCCCGTACATCGGCACGGTCGGCTGCCTTCAGATCGAATTCGGCCGCGGCGTCTGCGGCGTCGTCGCGCAGGAGCGGAAGACATTGATCGTTCCCGACGTCCACCAGTTCCCCGGCCACATCGCCTGCGATCCGAACTCGAAGTCGGAGATCGTGGTTCCGGTCTTCGATCGCGACGGCGTGCTGATCGCGGTGCTCGATGTCGATTCGGACCGGCTCGATGCGTTTGATGAGGAAGATCAGCGCGGGCTGGAGCGGATCGTGGCGTTGTTCCGTATGTAGGACGGGCTCACGCGGAGACGCGGAGGGCGCGGAGGAGACGCGGGGTTCCTCCGCCTCTCCGCGCCTCCGCGTGAGCTCGTCCTCATCACTCTTCCAAAATCTCCAAAATCCCCCGCAACTCCTTCTTCACATCCAGCAACGCCCGAACAACGTCCTTCGCCAGCGCCGCCGCCGCGGGCACGATTTCCCCGTCCGTCTCCATTTTTTTCTTCGCCCCCGCGATGGTGAACCCCTCGGAGTACAGCAATTGCTTGATCCGCAGAATCACGTCGATCTCGTGGCGGGTGTAGAGGCGCTGGCCGCCGCCGCTCTTGTTGGGGGCGAGGGCGGGGAACTCGGTCTCCCAGTAGCGGAGGACGTACGGCTGCACGTCGGCGATCTTGCAGACCTCGCCGATCTTGTAGAGCCGGTCGTCGTCGGACATCGACCGATTATAGGACTCTGACTTCGCCGTCGGCGGCTTCCTCGACCTTACCGTCGATCTCGTTGAACAGCCCGACCGCCGCGTTGAAGACGTCGTCCACGCTGATCTCGGTCATGCAGCGGTGGTGCATCAGCGGGCAGTCACGCTTGTAGCACGGCTGGCAGGCGAACGGCTTCTGCAGCACGCGCGACGCGCCGGGGATCACCGTGCGATCGGGATCGGTCGGCCCGAAGATCGACACCGACGGCACCGCCAGCGCGGTGGCCAGATGCAGCGGCCCGCTGTCGTTGGTCACAACGACAGAACAGTGCGAGATCGCGGCGGCGAGCTGCAGAACGTCGCCGTCGTGGCCGATGATCGGGATGCCCTCGCTGGCATTGGCGATGGCCTCCGCCTGTTCGCGCTCGCCGGGGCTGGTGAGCAGCACCACCGAGTAGCCGGCGGCGCGGAGGCGGTCGCCCAGCTCGCCGTAGCGCGCGTCGCCCCAATGCTTGGCCCGCCCGTACAAACCGCCGGGATGGAGGCCGAAGAGCGGGCGGTCGAGATGGACGTCGTAGCCGCCGAGCAGGCGGCGGACCTTGTCCCGCACCGCCTGCGGGATGTTCATGGTGGGGATCTCGTCGACCACGCGCGGCGCGTTCATCGCCGCCAGCAGCGGGGCGTAGTCGTCGAGCTGATGGCCGCGGTCGCGGTCGCGCGCCACGCGGTGCGTCAGCAGCATGCCGCGCGCGTCGCTGGCGTAGCCCCACCGCTCGTCGATGCCGGCGGCGAAGGCGATCATCGCCGCGCGGAACGAGTTGGGGAGGATGATCGCCCGGCGGAACCGCCCCTCCTTGAGCAGGCGGATGCGCTCCCGGGTGTCGCCGTTCCACGGGATCACCTTGCGGAAGATGCCGGTGGCCGACAGCAGGGTGGCGATGTGCTGCGGCGCGGCGACGGAGATGCCCCCCTCCTGCCGGAAGCGGTGGCGGAGGGCGCGGTAGGTCGGAAGCGCGAGGACGTTGTCGCCGACCCAATTCAAGCCGATGACAACCGTATTACTGATCATCTGATGTCGTGCCTTCACCCGGCGTCGTCCCTTTCCACCGATCGTGCATCCACAACCATAGCTCCGGGTGAGCTGCAATACGGCGAGAAATCACCTCATTGATGCGCCCCGTCAACGCCGTTGCATCCTTCTCGCCGTTGCTCAGTTGATCGATTTGAATCGGCTCCTCGAACTCCAAACGATGTCCGATTCCATCCGGTATGCAAAAGCCGAACACAATTGTAGAGCCGAGGCGGAGAGCCATTTTCGCCGGGGCATCGGTGGTCCAGGCGGGGAGGTTCATGAAGGGGACGAGCACCCCCTCCCGCGGCTGGACGGCCTGGTCGGGCAGCAGCACGACCACGCCGTTGTCGGACAGGGCCTTGAACAGCGACCGCGCGGCACGCTTGCGGTCGACCACCTCGGCGCCGGTCCGCTCCCGGATGCGCGCCAGGTCGCGCTCGAGGAACTCGTTGTCCAGCGGCCGGGCGACGGTGCGGACGTTCCGCAGCCGCGACGTCAGCGCCAGCCCCCCCACCTCCCAACTGCCGTAATGCGCGCTGATGAGCAGCACCCCCCGCCCGCGCGCGATGCCCTCGTCGAGCAACTCGGCATTGACCATCGTGCATCGCTGAAGGATCTCCCCGGCCGACAGGTGCTGCGTGTGGATGCCCTCCAGCGCCTCGCGCCCGAAGTGGCGCCAGCAGGCGTCGAGGATGCGACGCCGCTCCTTGTCCGTTTTTCCCGGAAAGGCCATGCGGAGGTTGCGCATCGCCAGCCGGTCGCGGCGGCGGACGACGATTCGGGCCAGGGCGCCGAGGCGTGAGCCCCAGCGGACCACCGCCTGGTCAGAGGCGGAGCGGAGCAGGCGGGCGACCGCGCGGTAAGCGGCGTACTCCATTCGTTGCAGGAGTCGGTTTTTACGGGGTCGGGCCATTGCTTAGGGATGAGGGCAGAGGGATGAGGGATGAAGATGTCTCATTCATCCCTCATCCTTCATCGTTCATCGTTTGATCCGCGCCTCGATCGCCTCGAGAACGTCGGGTGCGATCTCCATCTCCGCGGGGACGGCGATGATGTCACGGTCGTCAATCTTCACCGCATCCTTTTCGGTTGTGACGATGAGGTCGGCCTCGGCGTTCCTGATCGCGGCGAGGTCGGCGGCGGTATAGCGGTGGTGATCGGGGAAACCGCGCGTGCCGACGAGGGTGGCGCCGCAGGCGCGGAGGGCTTCGAAGAACTGCTCGTTGTCGGCGAGGCCGGCGAAGGCGAAGATGCGCTTGCCGCGGACGGCGTCGCATCGGACCGCGAGACGGCGGGGAATGACAAAGTCGGCGTGGCGAAGGGCGGAACGCCCCTCGCGGTACCACTTGCAGGGGGCGTCGATTACGACGTCGACGTCGCGCGCGAGCTGAAGGTGCTGGAACCCATCATCGAGGATGAAAACATCGCAATTAACCGATAATCCATTTCGATATCGATTATCACCAACGATTACTTCGACGCCGGTGGCCTTTCGGATCAGTACCGGCTCGTCGCCGTACTTTGCGGCGTCAAACGCCTCCACCCGCCCTCCCGCCCCCGCCCGCCCGTACCCGCGCGTGAGCACCGCGACTTTGTAGCCGCGCGCCATGAGAAACCGCGCGATGGCGATCGTGGCCGGCGTCTTCCCCGCCCCGCCGGCGGCGATGCTGCCGACGGAGATCACCGGCCGCGGCAGCCGCTTCGCCTCGAGGATGCCGGCGCGGTAGAGCGCGCGGCGCGCGCGGTTGATGCCGCGCCACAGCAGCTCGAGCGGTTTGAGGAGGACGGTCACGCCAGCAGCTCGACGATCCGCGCCGCGGTGCGCGCCGCGGCGCCGCGGTTCTGTTCGACCACCTTCCGCGCGCGCTCGCCCATGGCACGCCAGTCTTCGAACATGCGCGCCGCAAACGCGATCACCTCCTCGGCGCTGCGCACCTCGGACGCCGCACCCTGGCGCAGAAAGATCTCCGCAATCTCCCGGAAGTTCGACATGTGCGGCCCGAACGCGACCGGCACCCCGACCGCCGCCGCCTCGATCGGATTGTGCCCGCCGACGCCCGGCAGCAGGCTGCCGCCGATGAACGCTGCGGTGGCGTAACGATAGATGCGCGCCAGCTCGCCAATGGAATCGAGCAGCAGAAACGACGAACGACCAACGACCAACGACGAACGACGAACGGCGTCCGGCAGCATCGCTGCCACGAGCTCGAACCGCTCGGGCTTGCGGGGAGCAATGATGACGAAGGCATTGTGCTCGCGCGCGAATCGCTCGATGTGCGGCAGCAGCAGTTCGTCCTCTCCCGCCATGGTGGATCCGAGGACCAGAACTTTGCGGCCGGCGATGAGCTGCTCGAGCTGCGGCGCGATCTCCAGCGGTCGCTCGTCGGGCAGGTAGTCGAACTTCACGTTCCCCGTCGTCTCCACCGCTTCGGCCGGCGCGCCGATGGCGATGAAGCGTTGGCGGTCAGCCTCCTCGCGCGCCAGGATGCGCTCGTACTTGCGGAGAACGCGCGCCACGACCGGCCGCATGGCGCGGTAGCGCGGGAACGAGCGATCGGAGATGCGCCCGTTCGCCAGGATCAGGCGCAGGCCGCGCGCGCGGGCCAGCCGCGTCACGTTCGGCCAGATCTCCGTCTCCATCGTGGCGAACGCGCGCGGGGCGTGGTGGGCGAGGAAGCGGTTCACGCTCATCGCGAAGTCGAACGGAAAGTACGTCACCGTGGCGTCGGGGAAGAGCCGGCGCGCCTGCGCCTGTCCGGTGATGGTGGTGGTGGTGAAGACGATCGACGTCGTCGGCCGGCGCCGCAGGATCTCGTCGACCACCGGCCGCGCGGCGACGGTCTCGCCGACCGACACCGCGTGAATCCAGAGATCGTGCTCCGCCGCCGGCGTGCGGTAGAAGCCCATCCGCTCCGGAAAATTCGCCAGGTACTTGCCGCGCATCACGCCGGTAACCAGAACGTACGGCAACGCGACGAGCAGCGCGAGGACGAGCAAAAGGTCGTACAGCAGGAACATGGTCGCGATGATACTGGTTGGCCGTTGACAGTTGACGTTGACCGTGACTCACGACGGTCAACAGTCAACGGTCAACTGCGAACCGTGTAAGATTAATGTCACCTAAAAGCGTGCTCGAAAAAGTCATCGTAGTCGGTCTGGTGCTCCCCGCACTCACCCGCAGCGTCGCCGAGGAACATCTCGCGGAGTTGGAGAAACTGGTGGAAACCGCCGGCGGCACGGTGGTCGACCGCATCCTGGCCAAGCGTCCGGCGCCCGACCCCGCCACCTTCGTCGGCAAGGGGAAGGCCGAACAGTTGAAGGCGGCGGTGGAGCGTCTCGGTGCGACGCTGGTGGTCTTCGACGACGACCTCTCGCCGGCGCAGGCCCGCAACCTGGAGAAGGCCACCGGCGCCGGCGTGATCGACCGCAGTGGCTTGATCCTCGACATCTTCGCCAGGCGCGCGCGCAGCCGCGAGGCGCGCACGCAGGTGGAGCTGGCGCAACTCGAGTACACGCTCCCGCGCCTGACGCGCGCCTGGACGCACCTCGAGCGGCAGGCGGGCGGCATCGGGACGCGCGGCGTCGGCGAGACCCAGCTCGAGCTCGACCGCCGCATCATCCGCAACCGCATCGCCCATCTGAAAACCGACCTGCGCAAGATCGAGCGCACTCGGGAAACCCAGCGTAAGAGCCGCGTCGAGACCTTCGTGGTCGCCCTGGTCGGCTACACCAACGCCGGGAAGTCGACGCTCTTCAACCGCCTCACGAGCGGCAAAGCCGTCGCCGTCGACAAGCTCTTCGCCACCCTCGACGCCAAGACGCAGCGCATCGCGTTCGACATGCCGCGCGTGACTGTGGTCGTCGACACCGTCGGCTTCATTCGCAAACTGCCGCACAACCTCGTCGCCTCGTTCCGCTCGACGATGGAGGAAGCGGTGGCCGCCGATCTGGTGCTGCACGTCATCGACGTGAGCCATCCGCAATTCGATGAGCAGCGCGAGGTGGGCAGTGAAGTGCTGCGCGATCTCGGGGTCGCGCCGGACTGTGTGCTCGAGGTCTTGAACAAGAACGATCGGTTGCGAGGTAGCGAGGTTGCGGGGTTTCGCAGCGCTGCGCCAAGCGAGCGATCAGCGCACCACGCAACCACGCAACCGCGCAACTTCGCAACCCCGATTTCCGCGTTGACCGGCGAAGGCATCGAGCAACTCGTCGCCACGATCAAGTTGCGCGAGCTGAAAAATGGTGACGTCATTTCATTAGAAATCCCGCATAATGATTCTCGAATGATCGCGAAGCTCCACGAGGTCGCCGAGGTGTACGAGCAGCGGGTGACGGACCACGCGATGTTGATCACCGCGTGGGTGCCGCGCGACGCGCTCCATCTCTTCGACGCATACGTTGCGAGCGTGCGCCGGGTGAAGGCGGGTTGAGCGGAATGCGCGCGTTGACGTTCCGACCGGGTCCCTCCCTCATCAGACTGCGCAAAATACCAAGTTGCAGACGGAAAGGATGTGCGCCATGAGCTCTGTCTCCATCCAGCACGAGCCGCCACCCCCCGCCTTAGATCGTCCCCCCCGCCACAATCATCTCGACACGTACCGACTCAATCGGGCGCGGCTCTACCCCGACGTCACCGACGAACAGTGGAACGATTGGAAGTGGCAGCAGAAGAATCGCGTCACCACCCTCGAACAGATCTCCAACCTCTTCGCCTTCGATGAAGTCACCGACGCCCGGCTGACCGACATCTTCGAGCTGTACCGCACCGCCATCACCCCGTATTACCTCTGCCTCATCGACTTCGACAATCCGCTCGATCCGCTGCGCGTGCAGTCCGTGCCGTCGGCCGATGAGCTGCTCAACCCGGGCGAGCTGACCTGGGACCCGCTCAACGAAGAAGGCGACTCGCCGGTCACCGGCATCGTCCATCGCTATCCCGACCGCTGCCTCTTCCTCGTAACCTCATACTGCCCGCTCTATTGCCGCTACTGCACGCGCAAGCGGAAGTGGGTGGACGAGGACGGCACCACCGGCCAGCGCAAGATCGAGGCGATGATCAGCTACGTCGCCGAGCATCCCGAGATCCGCGACGTCATCGTCTCCGGCGGCGATCCGCTGTCGCTGTCGCTCACCTATCTGGAGAAGATCCTGGCCGGACTGCGCGCCATCCCGCACGTGGAGATCATCCGCTTCGGCTCGCGCGTGCCGGTGTTCCTCCCGCAGCGCATCGACGACGAGATGTGCTCGATGTTGGAGAAGTACCATCCGGTCTGGATCAACACCCACTTCAATCATCCGAACGAGATCACACCGGAGTCGGCGCGCGCCTGCGACCGCCTGCTCCGCGCCGGAATCCCCGTCAACAATCAGGCGGTGCTGCTGCGCGGCGTGAACGACTGCCCGTACATCATGCGCGACCTGGTGCAGGGGCTGATGAAGATCCGGGTGCGGCCCTACTACCTCTATCTGTGCGATCAGGTCATGGGCGCCGAGCACTTCCGCACCTCGGTCGGCGAAGGGATCGAGATCATCGAGTTCCTCCGCGGTCACACCTCCGGGCTCGCCGTGCCGCAGTTCGTCATGGACGCGCCGGGTGGCGGCGGGAAGGTCCCGCTGATGCCGAACTACGTCCTCGGCAACTACGGCGACTCGATCGTCTACCGCAATTTCGAGGGCGTGATCGGCCGCTACGACGACGTGCCGTCCGCGCATCATGCATGCGACCGCTGCAACGATCGCGAGCACATCGAGGAGCGCGGCGTGGCCAAGCTGCTCAACCGCACCGCCGACCGATTCGAGCCGAAGCCTGTCCGCGACATCCCGCGCGGCGTCAACGTGAAGAAGCGCGTGCGCCAATCGTGACGACGTGCGGATAGGCCTCACCTACAACCTCAAGCCTCCCGACGCGACGGGCGATCAATTCGAAGAATTCGACTCGCTCGAGACGGTCGAGGCCCTCGAAGGCGCCCTCCACGCCCGCGGCCACGACACGCTGCGCCTCGGGTGGGGGGAAGAGATGCTCGACATCCTCGACCGCGAGCGCGTCGACGGCGTCTTCAATTTCGCCGAGGGCGTCGGCGGGCGGGGACGCGAGTCGCAGGTGCCGGCGATGCTGGAGATGCTCGGCATCCACTACACCGCCTCGGAGCCGCTGACCATCGCCATCACCCTCGACAAGCCGCTGGCGAAATTACTGGCGAAGGCGAACGGCATCGCCACGGCGCCGTGGCGCGTGAATGATGGGAAGGGGTTGCACTTCCCCCTCTTCGCCAAACCGGCCGCCGAGGGCTCGTCGATGGGCATCACCGCGGCGTCGCGGTGCGAGGACGAACAGCAGCTCGACGCCGCGCTCGCCCGGCTGCGCAAGTACGGCCCGGTGCTGGTCGAGGAGTTCCTTCCCGGCGACGAGTTCACCGTCGGCCTCGTCGACGGCGAGGTCGTCGGCGTCATGCAGGTGGTCCCGCGGCGCAAGGACGAGGCGTTCATCTACTCGCTGGAAGTGAAGCGCGACTACCTGAACCGCGTCGACTACCGCGCCGCCGACGCGCCGGACGTGGCCGAGGTGGGGCGGGCGGTGTGGCGGGCGTTCGGATTGAAGGACGTGGGGCGCGTCGACGTCCGCCGCGACCGCGACGGCGTGGCGAGCTTCGTGGAAGTCAATCCGCTGCCGGGCATGAATCCCGTCACCGGCGACCTTGTGATCTGCGCGCGACTGAACGGCGTGCCATATGAAGAGTTGATTGGGCGCGTGGTCGACTCGGCTGTTCGCCGTTGGCCGTTGGCCGTTGACCGTGTACCGGCGGCAGCCGTTGCCTCGGCCAACGGCCAACGGCCAACGGCGAACGTAGCGGTCTGTTACAACGACGACTGGCACTTCAAGAAAAATCTCAACGAGACCGAGCTGACGGCGGAGGAGAGCGTGGCCGACATGGCCCGCGAAGTCGCCGAGCCGATCGGCGCGACGCTCGTCGCCGTGCGCGACGACGTGGTCGGCGCGCTCCGCCGGCTCCGCGAGTTCGACGTGGTCTTCGACCTCTGCGAGGGCGTCCTCGGCCGATCGAACTGGGAGATGAACTTCGCCCTCGGCCTGGAGATGTTCGGCATCGCCAACGCCAATGTCGAGCCGATCGCCATCGGCCTTTGCACCGACAAGCTCCTGGTGAAGCGCCTCCTTCGCGCGGCGGGCCTGCCGAGCCCGCGGCTGTGGCACGGGGAGAACGACGGGACGTGGATCGTCAAGCCGTCGCGCGAGGACGCCGGCATCGGCATCGATGCCGCTTCGGTGGTCAGCGGCGCGGAAGCGATCGAAGGGCGGGTGAAGGTCGTCCTCGAAACGTACAAGCAGCCCGCGCTGGTCGAGGAGTTCATCGAAGGGCGGGAGTTCAATCAGGCGGTCTACTTCACCGTCGACGGCCCGGTGGTCCTGCCGCCGGGGGAGATCGTCTTCGACGACGCCCTCGACGCCCGCGAACGAGTGGTGGGTTGGAAGGCGAAGTGGGCGAAGGACTCGTTCGAAGACCGGGCCACCCGCAACCAGACGCCCGCTGCGATCGATGACACATTGCGGCGTGACATCGCCGATTTGGCGCTCTCCGCCGCTTCCGTACTCTCGTTGAGCGGTTACTGCCGCTTCGACATGCGGCAGTCGAGAGACGGAAGACTTTGGATCGTCGACATCAACCCCAATCCCGACATCTCGGCCGGCGCCGGCTTCCGGCGCGCGCTCGACGCCGCGGGCATCCCGTTCCGCGAATTCCTCGAGGCGCTTATCATGGCTGCGCCGGCTCGTCGCCGGCGCTCATGAAAATCCGTCCAGTCGAGTCGCGCGATCGCGAACGAATCCATCAGATCCTCGTCGCCACCAATCGGTTCACCGAGGAGGAAGTGCGGTGCGCCGATGAGCTGGTGGAATCGGCCGTCGAGCATCCGGAGAAGGGCGACTACATCGTCCACGTCCTCGAGGAGCCCGACAGCGGCCCGAACAAAGCGGTGCAGGGCTACGTCTGCTACGGCGCCACGCCGTTGACCGAGGGAGTGTTCGACCTTTACTGGATCGCCGTCGATCCGCGGACGCAGGGCCTCGGCTTCGGGCAGTTGCTGCTGCGTTTCGTGGAGAATGAAGTCCGCCGCCAGCGCGGCCGGATGCTGCTGATCGAGACCTCGTCGAAGGAAAGCTACGGCCCAACGTTGCGGTTCTACGAGCGCAGCGGCTACGACGAGATCTCGCGCATCAAGGACTTTTACCGGATCGAAGACGACAAAGTCATCTTCTGTAAGAAGCTCCCATGAGCCCCAACCTATCCCTCTATCTCGCGCTGACGCTGTACGGCGGCGGCACGCTGGTGGCGCTGGCGTCGCTGTTCACGCGGGAGAAGCGGCTGCAGCACGCGGGCTTGGGGCTGATGATCGCCGGCTGGATTCTGCACACCTTTTGGATCGGCACCATCTGCGTGCGGACCCACCACCCGCCGCTGACCAACCTGCCGGAGACGGCGGCGTTCATCGCCTGGACCGTCTTTCTCGTGGAGCTCGTGCTGTTCATTCGCTATCGCGTGCACGCCGCGGCGTTCTTCGTCTATCCGCTGGTGCTCATCCTGTTGACCGTCTCCGCGGTGGTGACCGAGCCGTTCGCCGCGGGCGATCCGGCGCTGCGCTCGCGGGTCTTCACCGCGCACATCCTGCTGACGACGGTCGGCGTGGCGGGACTGCTCATCAGCCTCGCGTTTTTCCTGATGTCGTATCTGCAGGACCGCGCGCTGCGGGCCAAGACGCGCGGGCGGTTGTGGGAGTGGATTCCCAGCCTCAGCGTCTGCAAGCTGGTCAGCTACCGCGCGCTGGCCATCGGGTTCTCGATCTACACCGCCGGCCTGCTGGCGGGCGTGCTCTGGTCGTATCGCACCACCGCCGGCCCGATGGACTTCCGCGTCAAGCAGATCGGGGCGGTGGTGGCGTGGGTGCTCTTCGCCATCCTGCTGCAGTCGTACATCAGCGGCGTCTACCGCGCACGCCGGACGATCCTGATCTCGGCGGGAGCGTTCATCGCCATCGTGGTGGCGATGTTGGGGATACACCATGTGTGAGGTTGCGAGGTTGCGGGGTTTCGAGGTTGCGCAGTGCTGCGCCGATCGCACGGTTAGCGCAGCGCTGCGAAACCTCGCAACCCCGCAACTCCGCAACCCCGGGAGGGCGGCGGTATGACGCTCCTCCTCGTCGGCGTCAACCACCGCACCGCCCCCGTCGAGGTCCGCGAGCGCCTCAGCGTCGCCTCGGCGCAGATGGACGAGACGCTCGGCGGCCTGCGCGCGCTGCCGGGCATCGACGGCGCGGCGGTGCTCTCGACCTGCAACCGCGTCGAGGCGGTGGTCTCCGCGGCGAGCGAAGACGTCATCGAGTCGATCGTCGACTGGCTTTGCGCGCGCGCCTGCGCCGGCCGGGCCGAGCTGGAAAAGCACGTCTATGTCATCCGCCACGCGGATGTGGTCAAGCACCTCTTCCGCGTCGCCTCGGGACTCGACTCCATGATCGTCGGCGAGCCGCAGATCGCCGGGCAGGTGCGCGAGGCGTTCCTACTCAGCCGCGACCGCGGCGCGCTCGACGCGCTCCTTTCGCAGCTCTTCGACCAGACCATGCGCGTGGCCAAGAGGGTGCGCACCGACACCGGCATCGGCGAGCACGCCGTGTCCGTCCCGTATGCGGCGGTCGAGCTGGCGAAGAAGATCTTCGGCGAGCTGCGCGGACTTCAGGTGTTGTTACTCGGCGCAGGGGAGATGGCCGAGCTGACCGCCGAGCATCTCGCGAAGCACGAGGTGCAGCATGTCTTCGTCGCCAACCGGGCCATCGAGCGCGCGCAGGAGCTGGCGACCCGCTTTCACGGCATCGCCATGCAGTACGACGCGGTGCCGTCGTACCTGGAGCAATGCGACATCGTCATCGCCTCCACGTCCGCGCCGCACTACGTCATCGAGCGCGCGCACGTCGAGCGCGCCCGCGCCGCGCGCAGGCTGCGCAACATTTTCCTCATCGATCTCTCGGTGCCGCGCAACATCGACCCCGCCATCGCCGACGTCGACGGCGCATACCTCTACAACATCGACGATCTGCAGCACGTCGCCGACGCCAACCGCGAGCTGCGCATGCAGGAGGCGCAGAAGGCGGAGGAGATCGTGTCGCGCGAGGTCGACGGTTTCCGCAAGCGTCTGGTGGCCCAGGACGCCGTGCCGACCATCGTCGAGCTGCAGCAGCGACTGGAAGCGATCCGCGCCGCGGAGCTGGAGAAATGCCTGCGCAAGCTCGGCCCCATCAGCACCGAGCAGCGCGCGGCGATCGAGATGCTCTCCACGCAGATGATCAACAAGATCCTCCACTACCCGATCCTGCAGCTCAAGGAGCCGGTCGACGAGCCGGAGCGCGAGACGCTGCGGCGCACGATCAGGAAGATCTTCGGGTTGCGCTGATGGGCCGCGCGCTGCGCATCGGCACCCGCGGCAGCGCGCTCGCGCTCTGGCAGGCGAACGAAGTCGCGCGGCTCCTCGGCGGTGAAACCGAGATCGTCACGATCAAGACCACCGGCGACAAACGCCCCAACGTCTCCCTCGCCGCCATCGGCGGCAAAGGCTTGTGGGTCAAAGAGCTGGAGGAGGCGCTTCTCCGCGGCGAGATCGACCTCGCCGTGCACAGCCTCAAAGACGTGCCGTCGATCATGCCGGACGAATTCGTCCTCGCGGCGTTCCTCGAGCGCGCCGATCCGTGCGACGTCTGGGTGCAGGCCGACGGCAAGGCGATCGGCGATCTGCCCGCCGGCGCAACGATCGCCACCAGCGCGCCGCGCCGCCGCGCGCAGCTTCGCGCGCGCTGGCCGCACCTGCAGGTCGAGGAGATCCGCGGCAACGTCGACACGCGTCTGCGAAAGCTGCGCGACGGTCTCTACGACGGCGGCGTGCTCGCCGCCGCCGGTCTGGTGCGCCTCGGCCTCGCGGGCCAGATCACCTCCACATTTTCAATGGACGAGATGCTCCCCGCCGCCGGCCAAGGAATCATCGCCGTCGAGACGCTGCGCGACGCTCGCATCGCCGTCGACCACATCAATCACGAGCCGACCGCCATCGCCGCCCGCTGCGAGCGCGGCGTGCTGCAGAAGTTCGGGACGGTGCTCGATTGCTATTCGCCGATCGCGGTGCACGCCACGCTTTTGGCTGTCATCCCGAGCGTGAGCGAGGGACCGGTGTGGGCGGGCGGCGCGCAGCCGGTCGTCGAGCGCGCCGCCCACCCACACCGATCCCTCGCTACGCTCGGGATGACACAGATCACCATCCGCGCCTTCTACGAGCACCCCGACGGGCGGGTGGTGCGGGTGGAGAAGAGCGGCGCGCGCGAGGATGTGATCGATGCGGTGTACGGGGAGTTGACGGCATGAGCGGCAAAGTCTTTCTCGTAGGCGCCGGTCCCGGCGACCCGGGCCTCCTCACCGTCCGCGCCGCGGAATTGATCGCCGGCGCCGATCTCATCGCCGTCGACGCGCTCGTCTCCGCCGACATCGTCGAGCGCTTCCCGAAATCGGCCGAAGTGGTCTATGTCGGCAAGCGCGCCGCCGCGCATGCGCTGCCGCAGGAAAACATCAATCAACTGCTGATCGACGAGGCGAAGAAGGGGAAGCGCGTCGTGCGGCTGAAGGGCGGCGACCCGTTCGTCTTCGGCCGCGGCGGTGAAGAGGCCGAGGAGCTGATGGCGGCGGGCGTGCCGGTGGAGATCGTGCCGGGCATTTCGTCGGCGATCGCCGGCCCGGCCTACGCCGGCATTCCGGTCACCCATCGCTCGTACGCCACGTCCCTCACCCTCGTCACCGGCCACGAGGCGGACGAGTCCACCGGCATCAAGTGGGGCGTGCTCGCGGGACTCGACGGCACGATCGTCTTCATGATGGGCTTCGCCAACCTGCCGATGATCGTCGAGAAGCTGACCGAGCACGGCATGCCGGCGACGCGTCCGATCGCGGTGATCTCAAAAGCGACCACACCCGAGCAGCGGACGGTGACCGGCACGCTCGCCGACATCGAGGCGCGCGTCGCGGCGGCGAACCTCCCCACGCCGGCGCTGATCGTGGTCGGCGACGTCGTCCGCATGCACGACGTCATCAACTGGTTCGAGACCAAGCCGCTCTTCGGCAAGCGGGTCGTCGTCACCCGGGCGCGCGAGCAGGCGTCCGACCTCGGGCGCCTCTTCGAGGAGTCCGGCGCGAACGTCGTGCAGTTCCCCACCATCGAGATCGCTCCGCCGGAGTCGTTCGCATCGCTCGACCGCGCCATCAACGAGAAATGGCACTGGCTGATCTTCACCTCGGTCAACGGCGTGGAAGCGTTCTTCGCGCGGATGACCAAGGATGCCCGCGCGCTGGCCGGGACGAAGATCGCCGCCGTCGGCGACACCACGGCCGCCGCGCTGCGCCAACACGGCATCATCCCTGACGTGGTCCCCGAGACGTTCCAGTCGACCTCGCTCCTCCGGCATTTCCGCGCCTTCCTGGACGGCGCGCGGATCGCGGTGGTCCGTGCGCAGGAAGGGCGCGACGAGTTGCTCGAAGAGCTGCGCCGCCGCGGCGCCGAGGTGCTGCTCGCGGTCGCCTACCGCACCCTGCCGGTGACCGCCAACGTCGGCGAACTACACGACGTCGACGTGGTCACCTTCACCAGCGCGTCGACGGTCGACAACTTCTTCGCCGCTGTCCCCGATCCCACGGCGCTCAACGGCGCGCTGCTGGCGTCGATCGGCCCGACGACCACGGAGGCCCTCCGCCGCCACGGCCGGCAGCCGGACGTCGAGGCTACGAATGCCAGCGTGCAGGCGCTGCACGACGCGGTGGTGGAGGTCGTCCTATCGCGTCGGCTGTGACGCCGCAATCAACGCGTACCCGCCCATATCGATCGCGTGGATTCGCCCATCGGCCTCGAAGGTAGTCCCGCTCAGCCGCTCGAGCATCCGGGCGCCGTTCGCGGTTGCCGCTCGGGCGAACAGGTACCGAACGTTCTCGCTGGAGTAAAGCTCACGCAGCGTGGCGATCACACCCTCGATCGCGGCCCTTTGCGCTCTCGCCCCGATCGCGCACACCACGCTGAGGTACAACGCGGCAATCTTGTCGCCGGGCCCCACCAGATCGGAAAGCTGAATCTGGCGGCCCGACGCGATCGCGCCGGTGCGGAGCGCTTCGCGGCATTTCTCGTTCACAGGAAGCAGAACGAAGTAACCGACCAACTCGTCGCCGGTCTCCGCGCGACGCAGCACGCAGTGAAACGCGCTGGGACATCGCCGAAACCGTGCTTTCAACTCCGCCTCGCTCATCTCGGTCGCGCGGGCGAGGAAGCCGTCGCGAAGATCGAGCAGGCGTTCAAACGTCGCTTCGTCCGGGCACGGCCCGATGTGAAACATGAAGAGGGGAAAGGGGCTCCGCAGATGCGGAGCCCCTTCGGTTAGCGAGTTACGGGCAGACCCCCGTCTCCGGCACCAAACCGGTGAACGGAGGCGCGGTCAGTCCGGTAACGGTCACGTTGTCGATGTCCCATCCCGGAGATCCGGTCGATTCATCGGCGCCGATGCGGAACCGGATCATGATGTTCTGACCAGCGTAGGTGACGCCGAGGTTGCGTGTGACGGTCGCAAAGTTCGGCCAGCCGACCATGCGGTTGACGAACGCGGGCCGGCTCGCGCCGATCGGAGCGCTGGTGACCGCGTTGGTCGAGCCGTTGTACGAGCCGACGCCGATGTCGGTCCACGTGGCGCCGCCGTTGGCGCTGAGCTCGATCACGCCGCCGTCCCAGCCGGTAGCCTCGAACGCGAAGCGGTGCGAGAAGGTGATGATCAGCGGTGAGGTGCCGACGCTCATCATCGGGGAAGTGAGCACCTGTTGATCGGGAAGGCTCGGCTTAATATCGTCCATTTGTCCGTTGTTGTCCGGTCCCCACCAGACGTGCTGAACCGGCGAGAGCGCCCGCCGTTGCCATCCGTCGATGTTCGGTAACTCCTGCAGGTCGCCGGTGATCGACCAGCCGTTGTTCGCAGACTCGACCGTCTCCGTCGCCGAGCCCTGCGGCTGCTCGTCGTAATTCAGGCGGTGCGTGGAGCTGACGTACAACGGTCCGGACAGGCCGAGCTCCGGCGAGGAAGTGGCGATCTGGAATTCGGTGGTTTCGATTCCGACCGCGCCATTGACGGTCGCGTGGATGGAGCCTGTGCTCTGGCCGTTCTTCTGGACCGGCGGGAAGGAGACCACGTTGCCCTGCGGGAATGTCACGTTCGGGTTGCTCGAGGTGATCGTGAGCGTCACGTGGTTGACGTTGTTCGGGCCCTGATTCTGGAGCGTGACCGTCAGGTTGCCGGTCTCGCCGTTGTCCAGCACGCCGTCGGAGTCGCATGACGACACGTCGTCGCTGAGCGTCGCGCGCACCAGCTCGAGCTGCGAGAGCTCCCAGATGCCGCGCCCGTAGGTGGCGATGCGGGTGAAGCCGCCGTCCGGCGGCATGTAGATGTCGTTGACCCGCACGGTCGGCAGCCCGTTGCCGTACGGCTCCCAGTTCGCGCCGCCGTCAGTCGTCCTGTAGATGCCGACGTGCGTCGCGGCGAGGATGGTGTTGCGGGTGGCGTCGCGCGGATCGAAGAGGACGCGCGTGATCGGCAGGTCAGGAAGTCCATTCTGCATCGCCGTCCAGGTGGCCGTCGCCCAGCTCGAGGCCGGAGTGGCGATCGTGCCCTTGACCACCCGCACCGCGCCCGGCGCCTGAGCCACGGAGGTGACCCACAGGTTCTGGTTGTCCTGCCAGGACATGTTGGTCACGAAGCCCTGATACCCAGGCATCGCGGCGATGAGATTGATGTCGGTCCAGGTGGCGCCGCCGTTGGTGGTGATGTCGATGAAGCCGCCGGCCGCGCCGACCGCGATGCGATTCAGGTCGTTCGGGGCCACGCCGAGGTTGTACGGGCTGGAGCGGAAGCGCCGCGCGGGCGGCAGACCGGGGGAGGGGACGCCGACTGCGGAACCGATCAGGATCCAGTTCAAGCCGCCGTTGTTGCTCCTCCACACGCGCGCGTTCGAGAAGTGGAAGAACACGCGGCCCGTGGTGTCGAGGTTCGCCGGCGCGGGGACGATGGCCGTGAAGAACCCGAAGCCGACGTCGGACAGGCCGGCGGTGGCGGCGACAAAGTTCTGGAAGACGTCCGGCGGGGTGTTGCTGAGGTTCGTGCGCATGCCCGAGCCCTGCGAGCTGCCGATAACCGTGTTCGTATTCGCCTGGCTGTAGGCGGCGCCCATTCCGTCGCCGCCGATCACCTGGTTGTACGTGGCGCCGTCGGTACGGAGGCGGGTTCCGTTGTCCTGCGTGCCGCCGATGACGAGGTTCGGAAACTTCGGATTGCCGGCGACCGTGTAGAACAGATGCGTCGCCAGCCCGTTGTTCTTGTCGCTGCTGAACGTGGCGCCGTTATCCGTGCTGGTGTTCAGGCCGCCGTCGTTGCCGAGGATGATGGTCGGCGTTCCGGTGGTCTTGAAGGCGGCAGCGTGATGATCGGCGTGCGCGTATGGCAGCGTCGGGACCTGGCTGTAGAGCCACCAAGTCTTGAGCGTCCAGCTCGTTCCGCCGTTTGTGCTGACGGCGGCGGTCAGTGTGCCGCCGATCCAGACTGTGTTGCGTGAGGGATCCGTCGGATCGACGAGGACCGACTGGTTGTACCAGCATTGTGCGGTGCAGATGTTCATGTTGTTCCCGCCGGCCGTGGGCACGGGATTCAGCGGGATCTTGGTCGAGTTGACGCCGTTGGCGACCCAGGTCTGTCCGCCGTCAGCCGAGCGGTAGACATCTCGCATCTGGGCATCACCGACGGTGCTGGAATAGGCGTAGACCACGCTATCGCCCGGCAGGGCGACACCGAGCGTGGTGCGGCCGTTGGCGCTGAAGACGTTGCCGGCGTTCGAGATCGGCGCCCATGTGGCGCCGCGATCGGTCGAGAGGTAAAGCGTCGTGGCAAAACTGCACTGCAGTCCTACGTTCGCGGCGTTACACGGCTGCGCCGAGGCGAGCCAGCCCGCACTGGTGCGCTGGATGCTCCAGACGGACAGCCCGGCGAACGTCGAAATGGCGGCATACGTCTCCCCGTCATTCGCCGAACGATAGAGGCCGCTCTCCGTCGCCACGAGGACGATGTCGCGATTGGTGCTCGTGTCGACCTTGACGTCGCGGACGCCAACGGCGGTGCCGAGCTCGATCATGGGCTCCCAGGTGTTGCCACCATTCTTCGATTTCACCATCGAGCCACCGACCAGGATCTGATCGTAGGGATCGCCGAGGCCGAGGTACAGCGTGTTCGGATTCTTTCCGAAGGCCACTCCGCCACCGCCGGTGGTCGGGAGGTCGTCCGTGAGCGGCGTCCAGTTCGTGTTCGGTGAGTCCCAGTTGTTCGTTCGCCACAGGCCCCCGCCGGAGGTGAGGAAGTAGACGGTGCCGGCGTGAGTCGGATGCGGCAGAACGGTGCGGGCGCGTCCGCTGTCGCGCACGTGGCCGGTGAAGCTGCCGTTCTGTTCGTAGTCGGCGCCGAGCGGGCCGATGCTCACCCACTTCGGTCCGGGCGCGTTCTTCTTGTCCGAATGTTTTTTCCCTTCTTTCATCGCGTTGGCGCGGAAGGCGGGACTGACCAGACCCCACGCGCCGCGCTGCCATGCGAGACGAGCGCTCGGATCGTCCTGCTCGGCGTCGCCGGCGGTCGCGTCGGGGTCTTCGACTTCGGTCCGCATGACGCTGGGGGTTGAATCGTCCGGTCGCGCTTCCTGCGCTCGAGCCCACGGCGTGGGCGCGATCGCGAAGAGCGCGACGGTAAATGCGAGAGTTGCCTTATGCCACGAAACTATCCTCATGGAGCCTCCGAGAGAGAGTGTTGTGCCGACGCAGGGACCTGCGGCGGGCGTTTGACTAGGGGGATGGCTTGTAACGACGATTATTTGGAAGGCGAAAGTCTACACCACGAAGCGTATTCTCGTGCCAGTGAATTGTTGGAATTCCGCTGAGCACACATGGTTAGCCCCCTGGCACCTCCGCTCCCTCCGCTTGGCGCTCCTGTCGATGAAGCAGCGACGCGCGAACCTGTTCACCGAGAGCCGTCTCCGCGCCGCCATCGAACAACTCCGCTTCGCGTTGGCCCGCACTTCGCCGTTCGACTGGATCGTCCGCCGCTGGTCGGCGTACGGCGACCACCCGACGACTCGCGCGCTTCTCGAGACCTTCGAGCGCATCGGCGCGGCGAAAGGGCTGCTGTAGACTCGCCGAAATGGGGCGGCTCTACGAACGTGTGGCCGCGGCGCTGCTCTGGACCGCGGCGTTCGCCTTCGCCACCGGCCTCTTTTTCTCGATCACTCTGCTCCTGAGCGGCCTTCCGCCCACCGCGCCGGTGGCGGTCGGGCTGGTCACCATCGAGCGCTATTCGAAGCTGAAGGACTACCTGTCGGTGGCGCTCTTCTTCGTCACCGTTCCGCCGCTGACCGTGTGGTTTCGGCATCTCGGCGCGCGGCTCCTGGCGCGCGAGCAGCGCCGGTTCGACGCGCGACGCGCCATGCCGGTGGCGATGCTCTTTACGCTTCCGTTCTTCCTTTCACCGTTCTTCTACCTGACGACCGGCAAAGTCGGATGGATCGTCCTCCTCCCGGTGGCGCTGGCGTACGGCGGCGTGCGCGCGCTGCACGCCTTCGACACCACGAGCTGGCTGCGCCGGCTCTTTCGCCGCGAGCTCTACCCGTACCACGCGCTGCTGTTCTGCGAAGCATTGGCGTGGATCATCTTTCGGTACCTGGTCACCATCCGCCGCATCGCGCACTACCCGACGCTGCTGCTGGAGGTGGTGTTCGTCGCCGTGTTTCTCGCGCTGTTCTGGGGTGTGGCCGTGCTGGTCTCGCGGCTGGCGGAGCTGAGCTTCGGCGCCGACGGCGACGACGTCTTCCGCCGCGTCGCCTGCGGCGCGCTCCCGATCGTTCTTCTTCCGCTGGTGGCGACGGTCCGCGTCCCGACGCCGGCCCCGTCGCTGCTCGTCGCCGGGGCGCTGCTGCTGTCGGCGGTGCTGGCGCTGGCGATCCCCAAACCGATCGCGCCGCGTCGCGCGTGGGGAGTGGCGGCGTATCTGATCATCCCGGCGCTCATCTACTGCTTCAGCTACGCGTCGAGCGCGCAGCCGTCGCAGGCCATCGATCTCTTCCATCGCGGCGAGTCGATCGGACCGGCGTCCGACTATCTGCGCGGCAAGGCGCCGTACACCGAGGTCTTCGCGCTGCACGGCATGCTCGAGGATGGGCTGCTCGACGCCTGGCTGATGATGCTTTTCGGGCGGTCGGTGGACGTGGCCATCGCGCGCAGCGTGATCGTCGGCGCTTTCCTGGCCGTCAGCATCTGGTACCTCGGCATCGCCATCTTCCAATCGATACCGCTGGCCATGCTGGTGGTGGCCATGGGCTCCTGGACCACCGCGGAGAACAACCGGACGTTCTTCCAGGTCGCGGCCGTCACGCTGCTGTGGATCGCGCTGAGCCGCCACAGCCGCGCCGCGGCAATCGGCAGCGGCGTCTTCGCCGCCATCGCGCTGTTTTTCAGCTACGAGATCGGGCTGTACACGATCGCGGGGGCGCTGGTGAGCATCGTGGTGTGCGGGCGTCTCGCCCGCACTCGCCCGATCGATGCGGGCGGGACGCCCGCACTCCTCTTCGCGCTCGGACTTTTCCTCGGCGCGGCGCCTTTCATCGCTTATCTCGCGGCGAAAGGCGCCCTCGGCGCCTTCGCCCAAACATCGTTCATCACGATTCCAAGGATCATCGACGCCGTCTGGTCCATGCCCTTCCCCGACCTGGTCACGATGTTCCGCAAGGACCTCAACCTCAACACCCTCGCGGACTTCGTGCTGCGGGAGAAGTTTCATCTCGTCCTCAGCCCGCTGACCATCGCCATTTCAGCCACGTACTTGATCCAGCGCGCCGTGAGGCGGCGCGTCGACACGCTCGACGCCGCGCTTCTGGTGCTCACCGTCTTCGCCGGCATCACCCAGCGCACCGCGTTCGGACGCGCGGAGTTTCGCCATCAGTACTTCGCCGCGTTTCTCATCGGACCGATGCTCGTCGTGCTCGCCGTGCTGATCGTCCGGCGGCTGCGCGAGATGTGGGATGTCGACGCGGCGCGCCCTTTCATCGTGACGCTCGTCGCCGCGGCGCTGCCCGTGATCGCGGTCCTCTTCTGGATCCCCGATCTGGTCAACACGCGCATCGACGATCTGGTCCGCTATCAGGTGCGCGTCCTTCGCCTCCATCGCGACGCGCAGGCCGAGGAGGTCGCGTTCCGCATCGACGCCGTCTCGCAGGCGGTGCGCGAGCTGACCAGGCCCGGCCAGCCGATGTTCGACTTCTCGAACCAGCCCGCCTTCTATTTCTTCGCCGACCGTCCGAACCCGACGCGCTTCTACCAGATCCCCATCCTCTCGCCGCGCGAGCTGCAGCGCGAGACCATCGTCGCGCTGGAGCGGACGAAGCCGGCGGTGGTCATCCGCAGGTCGCCGGAGAACTACGACACCTTCGATGGCATCGACAACGACGTCCGCGCCCAGGCGGTCTCCAGCTATATCAACGATTACTATAGTTACCACCGCACCGTCCGCGGCGTGGAGATCTGGCGCCGCAAACCGCAGCAACGCGCCGTCGACGTGAACGCCTATCTCCGCCGCATTCGCATCCCTCTCGCCGAGGAGATCGCGGCTGCCGGCACGCGCTCGCGGCTGGTGTTCCCCACCGCCGGCAGCGTTCCCGGCGCGAATCAGAGCTACTGGCGCTCCGACCTCACCCTGCACAACCCGCACAAGGAAGCGCTCGCACTCAACCTTCGCTATGTCGCCGGCGACGTGCGCATCGATCGCGCCGTCGTCCTCGCCGGCGGCCGCAGCGTGCGATGGGAGGACGTCGTCCGCTCCTTCTTCGGCGCTCCAGAGGGCCGCGGCGCGATCTGGCTCGAGTACCGCGGCGCGCGCCCGCCGGTGGCGCGGCTCAGGACCTACGACGCCGCGCACGATGCGAAGGCGTCCATCGACGCGCCGCTGTCGATGCGCGACGCCGCCACCCGCGGCGACCTCACCATCGTCGGCATCCCCGGCGGCGGGTTGGCGCGGCGCGTCAACGTCGGCATCGTCAACGTCGGCCTCATCCCCGCCACCTTCCGCATCACCGCGCAGACTCGGACCGGGCAAACCATCGGCAGATCGTTCGAAGAGGGACTGCCCGAGGACGAGTCGAAGCTCGTGTCCGACATCGAGACCGTCCTCGGCGTGCAACTCGACGACACCACCACCCTGCACATCACGCCGGTGGCGGGGACCATCGTCGCCTACGCCACGGTCGTCGGCGTCAACGGCGACTCGCAGTTCCTCTCCGGCGTTCCATGAGAGTCGTCGCGCTGCCGGAGGCGTGGGCGCTGCGCGCGATGGTCGTCGCCGAAGTCGGCGATCCGCGCGGCTGGTTCACGGCCGAGGAGCTGGCGGTGGTCGACGCCTTTCCGCGCGCGAAGCGGCGAGAGGAGTGGATGCTGAGCCGCATCGCGGAGAAGGAGCTGCGCCGTCGCGGCGCGCGCGGCGCGCACGTGTCGTACTCGCACCGCGGGTCGTACGGCGCCGCGGCCATCGGCGATGCGCCGGTGGGCATCGACGTGGAGGTGGTGCGCGAGGTGCGCGCCGACTCCGCGCGCTTCTTCCTCACCGACGCCGAAGAAGCCGACGCGCAGCGCTGCACAATCGACCGCGCGCTGCTTCATTTCTGGTGCGCGAAGGAGGCGGCGTGGAAGCAGCGCGGCGGCGCGCTCCCGACGCTCAAACGGGTGCCGATGCGGCTGGTGGGGGAGACGGAGAGGGGATTGCGATTCGATTCAGTGGAGACGGTAGCCATTGGTGACGTGGTGGTTGCTTTGTCATCCCGAGCGTAGCGAGGGACCTGTGTGGGTGGGTGGCGCGCCGAGGGCTGTTCAGTGCGCCGCCCACCCACACCGATCCTTCGCTACGCTCAGGATGACATCACGCGCCCCACTTCTTGAGCAGCGCCTGCGCGTCCTCGGTCGCCGCGGCCTGTTCGACCTCGTACGCCGGATCGTTCGGCGCCTTCACCACGTCGCGCAGCATGGCGATGGCCGCCGGTTTGGTTTTGCTGTCGTTGCTCACCATCGCCTCGGCCAGAAAGACCTTGGTGATCTTGTTCGTGGGGTCGGCCTTCAGCGACTCGTTGAGAAAACGCACCGCTTCCTTGCTCGACGCCCATCCGGTGATGAACGGCACGCGCGGAGTCTGATCGTGCAGGCGCCCGAGGACGCGCGCGGCGGCGCCGCCTTCGAGCTTCGGGTCCATCTTCATGGAGGTGGTCGCCTCGCGCCGGATACGATCGGCCGCACCTTCGCGAACCGCGGCCATCTTGCCGTACGCCAGCGCCCACTCGCCCCAGATGATCGAATCCCAAAGGTAAACCTCGGCCACACCGGGACCCTGGTGACGCGCAACGACGGCCAGCGCTTCGTCGCCCGCCTTTTTACCGATCGTGTAGACCGGCTTCTTCGCCTCGTTCGTCGCCGCGACGTACGCCCCCTTGAAGCGGATGGCGCGGAGGAGCTTCCACCGCGGCTCCAAGTCGTTCGGATTCTGCGCGATGGCCTTCTGGTACGCGGCGATCGCGGCGTCGACGTGCGCCGCCTGCGCGCGGCCGCCCTGATGTCCTTCGGCGCGCATCGCCCAGTGCTGGTCGCCGTCGGGAACCTGGGCGGTCGCGGTGGCCGCGATGAGGAGGAGGATCGCTGTGCGCATGGCGCGGATTCTATGCGATGGCACATCACTTGAACCGGGTGTCTGCCGATGTTGCGTCGCGCGCTGGCCGCTCGCGCGACTAGCAGAACAATCCCCCCGCCATGAACGCGCCGACTGGTACGTGATCCTGTCATCCTGAGCGCAGCGAAGGATCCCCCGCGCCTCGGGGACCAGCGCACAGTTGCGGGGGATCCTTCGCTTCGCTCAGGATGACACTGCATGCGCCTCATCTTCTTTGGCACTCCGCAATTCGCCGTCCCCTCCCTCGACGCGCTCGCGCGCGCGCACGAGGTCGCGCTGGTCGTGGCCCAGCCGGACAAGCCGGCCGGGCGGGGGATGAAGATGCAGGCGCCGGCGGTCGCGGTGCGCGCGCGGGAGCTCGGACTGCCGCTGGCGCAGCCGGCGAAGATCCGCGACGCCGCGTTCCTCGAGTCGATTGCCGCGCTGCGCCCCGACGCCGGCATCGTCGTCGCGTACGGCAGGATCCTCTCCGCCGCGCTGCTCGAGATTCCGCGCCGCGGATTCTTCAACGTGCACGCGTCGCTGCTGCCGAAGTACCGCGGCGCCGCGCCGATCCAGCGCGCCATCGAGCACGGCGAGCGCGAGACCGGCGTCACCATCATGCGCGTCGACGAGGAGCTCGATCACGGCCCAATGCTGACGGCCGTGAAGACGGAGATCGGCCCCCACGAGCACACGCCGTCGCTCGCCGCGCGCCTCTCCATCCTCGGCGCCGAGGCGCTCGCCGCCGCGCTCGCGCGCCAGACGGCCGAAACGCCGCAGGATCACGCGCAGGCGACGCTCGCTCCGAAGATCGAGAAGAGCGAAGGTGCGGTCGACTGGATCCAGCCGGCGCGCACCATCTACGACAAGTTCCGGGCCTTCGATCCCTGGCCCGGCCTCTTCACCCCCGAGCTGAAGCTGATCGACATCGCCCCCGCCGCCGGCGGCGGCGAGCCCGGCACGATCCTGTCGATCGGCGACGACGGCGTGACTGTCGCCGCGGGCGACGGCGCGATCCGCCTGATCACCGTGCAGCGCGCGGGCAAGCCGCGCGCCGCGGCCGCCGACCTCGCGCGGGGGGGCGGGTGGCGGGTGGGGGGGCGGTTATGAGGCGCGGCCGAGGAGGGAGCGCAGCTCGGCGGTTCTCCGTTCGAGCAAACGCAGTCGCTCGGCCGGAGAGATCTTGCGGCCGAGGAGCGCTTGGCGACGGCGCGTCCCTTCGAAGGAGCCGTCGAATGGCGCGTCGCGGATTTCGTCGGGCGGCGGGGGCTGCTTCAACTGGAGAAGCACCTCGATGTCTTCGGCGTCCTGCGCGCGGCCGGCGTCTTGTTTCATGGCGATGATGTCGTCAATCGACGCGACGGTTACCACGGAATCACCGATGGGCATCCGGCTCGCGCGACGGAACGCTTCATCGAATGGGAATGGTTCCTTGACGAAGAGATCGATCTCGAATGCGTGCATCTTCGGATGCCACAATGAGAAGACGATGAGATTTTTCTCTTCGATCCATCGCTGCCGCTCATCGGCGTCGGCGAATGCCTCGAGCGGTACGGGCGGCCGCGGTCGAAATCAGCGGGCGCCGAAGATTCGTAGCGCGCGCTCGAGATTTTGGGTGTCGAGCTCGATGACCAGATCGAGGTCGAACGTCGCACGGGCGTACCCATGCAGGACGACGGCAACGCCGCCGACAACGAGATATCGGACTCCCCCCGCGTTGAGCGCCGTCAGCAATTCTTCGATCTCGCCGATCACCGTCCGAGTCTACTCCCATGACTGACCGCCGCCGCGCGCTCGAGGTTCTCCGCCGCATCGAGCGCGAATCGTCGTACGCGTCGCTCGTCCTACAGCACGATTCCGGCTTCGTGCGAACGATGGTGCTCGGCGTTCTGCGGTGGCGCTCGCGGCTCGATTTCGTCATCGAGTCGCTGGCCAAACGGAAGATCGAGCCGCAAGTCCTCGACGTTCTCCGCCTCGGCGCGTACCAACTGCTGTTCATGGACGTGGCGCAGTACGCGGCGGTCGCTGAGACCGTGGAGTTGGCGCCGCAGCGCGCGCGCGGATTCGTGAACGCCATCCTCCGGCGCATCGCGCGCGGTGAAGCGCCGGAGCCGGCGGACCTGGCGACGCGCACCGCGCATCCGCCCTGGCTGATCGAGCGGTGGACCCGGACGTTCGGCGCGGAGCGCGCCGCGCGCATCGCGGAAGCGAATCAGGAGCTGTCGTATCCCGACGTGCTCACCGACGCGCCGCCGCCGGACGCCACGCCGTCGCGGCTGGTGCCCGGCATGTGGAAGCTGACCGGCTCGAGCGCGGAGGTCGAAGGCTACGCGCTCGATGAAGGCAGCGGCGTCATCGCCGACATCGCTGCCGCGGCCGGGCGCGACATCCTCGATCTTGCCGCCGCGCCCGGCGGGAAGACGATCGTCATGCGCGCGCGGGGTGCGGACGTCGTCAGCAACGACGTCTCCATCGCACGCCTGCGCCGCCTGAAGGGGAAGCTCGTCGTCAGCGACGGCCGCCGCCCTCCCTTCGCGCGGAAGTTCCAGACCGTCCTGCTCGACGCCCCTTGCAGCGCGACGGGCACCATCCGCAAGAATCCCGAGCTGAAGTGGCGTCTGAGCGAGAGCGACCTCCCGTCGTTCGCCGCGCTGCAGCGCGAGCTACTCGCCTCCGCGCTCGAGCTGGCTTCCGAGACAGTCGTCTACTCCACCTGCTCATTGGAGCCGGAGGAGAACGATGCGGTCGTCGCCTCATTTCCGGGCTGGCGTGTCACGCCTCTGCCGGTGAATGACGAAGTGAAGAAATGGGTGGATCGTGATGTGCTGCGTTTGACTCCTGAATCCGGCGCCGACGGATTCACTGCGTTTATCCTTGCGAGGACCCATGCCGCGTGACCTCATCGTCGGAAACGGATCGCTTCTGGTCGCCTTCGACGCGCAGTACCGCCTCGCCGACCTCTGCTACCCGCACGTCGGGCTGGAGAACCACGCGGGCGAGCGGTTCCGCTTCGGGGTTTGGGCGGACGATGTGCTCACCTGGGTCGAGGACGACCGTTGGCAGCGCACGCTGGGCTACCTGCGGGAGACGATCGTCACCGACGTCCGCTGCCAGAGCGACGAGCTCGGGCTCCGCATCCGCTGCAACGACGCGGTCGACTCCGAGCGCGACGTCTACATCCGCAAGCTGGTGGTCAAGAACCTGCGCGACGAGCCGCGCCGCATCAAGATCTTCTTCCACCACGGCTTCGATCTCTACGGCAACCCCACCGGCGACACGGCGATGTTCGATCCCGACTCGCGCAGCATCATTCACTACAAGTCGAAGCGCTACTTCCTGATCAACGCGGCGATCGACAACCGCGTCGGCATCGACGAATACGCCTGCGGACGCAGCGGCGTCGGCGGGAGCGAGGGGACGTGGCGCGATGCGGACGACGGCGCGCTGTCGATGAACGCCATCCAGCAGGGCGCGGTCGACTCGACCATCGGCCTGGCGATCGACCTCGAGCCCCATGGCAGCACCACCGCGTACTACTGGATGTGCGCCGGCAAACGCTACGGCGACGTGCGCGATCTCGACCGCGTCGTGCGCGAGGAGACGCCGGCGCGCATCCTCTCCCGCACCGGCTCGCTCTGGTACACCTGGGTCAACAAGACCGGCGAGGACCTCAGCGACCTGCCCGAGGAGATCATCGAGCTGTATCGACGATCGCTGCTGGTGGTGAAGACGCAGTGCGACCACGACGGCGGCATCGTCGCGGCCACCGACTCGGACATCGCGTGGGGCCACAACGACCACTACTCGTACATCTGGCCGCGCGACGCGGCGCTGGTTGCCGACGCCATGGACCGCGCCGGCTTCCACGACGTGGCGCGGCGCTTTCTCACCTTCGCGCACGACACCATCAGCAACGACGGCTACTTCCTGCACAAGTACACGCCCGACGGCGCGCTGGCGCCATCGTGGAGTCCGTGGGTGCGCAACGGCGTGAAGCAGCTTCCCATCCAGGAAGACGAGACCGCGCTGGTGGTCTGGCTGCTGGCGCGCCATTACGAGCGGACGCGCGATCTCGATTTCATCCGCGCCGCGTACAAGCGCCTCGTCGTGCAGCCGGCGGACTTCATGGTCGCCTATCGCGACGCGGCGACCGCACTGCCGCTGCCTTCGTTCGACATCTGGGAGGAGCGGCAGGGTGTCTTCACCTTCACCGCGTCGGCCGTCTGCGCCGGACTGGAAGCCGCCGCGTCGCTGGTCAGCCTCTTCAACGAGCAGGAGCGGCAGGCGACGTACATGCGCGCCGCGGCGGAGATCCGCGACGCGATGGTGCGCCACCTCTGGCTCGACGACGAGAACCGCTTCGCCCGCGGCCTGCTGGTCGGCGACGACGGGCTGACCATCGACCGCACCATCGACGCATCGGCGTTCGCCACGTTCTTCTTCGGCGTCTTCCCCGCCGACAGCGCGCTGGTCGAGGAGACCATGCGCGCGGTGCGCGAGAAACTGTGGGTGCAGACGGAGATCGGCGGTGTGGCGCGCTACGAGTCCGACGCGTACCAGAAAACGGCCGACTCCGACGCCGTCGTGCCGGGCAACCCGTGGCTGATCTGCACGCTGTGGCTCGCCGAGCACGCCGTGGCCCGCGCAACGTCGGTGGCCGAGCTGCAGTCGGCGCTCGACCTGGTGCGGTGGGCGCGCTCGAAGGCCCGGCCGTCGCTGATCCTCCCCGAGCAGGTGCACCCCACGACCGGCGCGGCGCTGTCGGTCGCCCCCTTCACCTGGAGCCACGCTCAGGTGATTTCCGTGGTGCGCGGATACCTCGACGCGCTCCGATTTTTGCGCCGCGAGGGCGGTGAAATCTCCGCGCGCGCGAGAGAAAAAAATGCGCGGGCGAATGTCGTTGACAAACCAGAGACCATCTCATAGATTGTCGAAAAACCCAGAAAACATAAGGGTTTTTCCGCTCAAAGAGGAGGACACTGTTTATGGCAGGAAAGGGTGACGTCATTAACTCGATCGCCGAGCAGGCCGGCATTTCGAAGAAGGAAGCCGCCGCCGCATTCGATGCATTCGTGAGCTACATCTCCGAATCGTGCCAACGCGGCGAGCGCTGCGCCATTCCCGGTCTCGGCAGCTTCGCGGTAAGCCAGCGCAAGGCCCGCGAAGGGCGCAATCCCCGCACCAACGAGAAGATCAACATCCCCGCATCGAAGAACGTTCGCTTCAAGGCCGGCAAGGACCTTCGCGACGCCGTCAACACGACGAAGAAGAGCGCGAAGGGCGGACGCCGGTAGAATCCACCCTCCCTTTGCCATCAACTCGATGCCCCGTGCTTAGCGCGGGGCGTTTTGTTTTTGCGGTCTCGGGGTTGCGAGGTTGCGGGGTTTCGCGGTGCTCCGCTGAATTGGACGCCGCGCAACCTCGAAACCGCGCAACCCCGAAACCGCCCTCACACCCACGCCCTCGGCACGAAGAGCTTCTCGTACAGATTGATGGCGTAGCGGTCGGTCATGCCGGCGATGAAGTCCACCGCCAGCCGCTCGACCGGCTCGTTCGCGTAGACGTCGAAGAACTCCTCGGGGTGCGCGGTCACGTACTCGAACAGCATGCTCAGCGTCCGCTGCGCTTTCTCGAACTCGCTGCGCACGCCGGGGAGGAAGTACATGTTGCGAAACATGTACGTGCGCAGCGCCTCCAGCGACTCGAGCACCTCGGGCGACATCATGATCGCGTCGTAGTCGCAGGCCAGCGTGGCGTCGATGACGTCGCGCACCATGCGATCGATGCGCTGGCTGCCGGTCGCGCCGAGGGTCCTGCGGATGTCGCGCGGGATGTCGTTTTCGGTCAGCACGCCGGCGCGGATGCCGTCGTCGATGTCGTGATTGACGTAGGCGATGATGTCGGAGATTCGCACGATGTCGCCTTCCAGCGTCAGCGCGCGCGATTTCGGACGCCGGCGAAGCAGCTCGCCCTTCTCGCCCTTGGAGTGCTTGAGGATTCCGTCGCGCACTTCCACCGTCAGGTTCAGTCCCTGGCCTTCGTTCTCCAGCACCTCCACCACGCGCACCGACTGCCGGTAGTGATCGAAGCCGCCCTTGACCAGCTTGTTGAGCGCCTCCTCGCCGGCATGGCCGAACGCGGAGTGGCCGAGGTCGTGCCCCAGGCCGACGGCCTCGGTCAGGACCTCATTGAGGCGCAGCGATTTGGCGATGGTGCGGGCGATCTGCGTCACCTCGAGGACGTGCGTCAGGCGCGTCCGGTAGTGGTCGCCCTCCGGCGCGAGGAACACCTGCGTCTTGTGCTTGAGCCGGCGAAAGGCCTTGCAGTGAATGATGCGGTCGCGGTCGCGCTGGTAAGCGGGACGAAGATCATCCTCCGGCTCGTCGCGGTCGCGACCGCGGGTGTCCGCGCTCTTGGCCGCCTGCGGCACGAGCGTGTCGTACTCGATCTTCTCGAGCATCTCGCGGATGTTCATCGCACGAGCACGATAGCAAGAGCGGCGAGCGACGCGATCAGCGCGGTGCCGCCGACGGCCAGCGCGAGCAGGACGCCGGCGCGCCATCGCTCCTCGAGGGCGCGCATGGCGGCGACGGGGTTGTCGTCGACGAAGAGCGATTGCTGCATCACCGCTTTCGCCGCCTGGACTTCCTCGACCGCGCGCTCGAAGTGCCGCTGATGAATCTTCTTGCCGAGCACCGTTCCCGCGTCGGCGGCCGCCGCGGACGCCGCCTTGATCACCGCGTTCTTGATGTCGCCGCCGCTGAGCGCGAAGCGCTCTGCGAGGGCACGAAAATCGACGTCCGCCGCCAGCGGCGTCTTCCTCGGATGCACCTGCACCTGCCAGATCCGCTCGCGCTCCTCGACGCCGGGCATCTCGAAGAGCACGTGCGTGCGGATGCGCCGCTCGAACGCCGGGTCGAAGTTCGCCGCGAGATTGGTGGCGAAGATCACGATGCCGTTGAAGGTGTCCAGCTCGCGCAGGAGGACGTTGACGATCAGATTGCCTTCCCGCTCGTGCGGCTGATTCGCTCCCACCGAGCGCCGCGCGGCGATGCTGTCCGCCTCATCGAAAAAGAGGACGGCGTTCTGCTGGATGGCGGCGCGGAAGGCGCCGACGATGTTCTTCGGCGTCTCTCCCACCCACATCGACTCCACCTCGGCGTAGTCGACGACGAGGAGCTTCATCCCCAACGCATGCGCGATCGCCTCGGCGCAGATCGTTTTGCCCGTCCCCGGCGGCCCGGCGAAATTGAAGGCCAGCCCGAGCCCGGTGGTGTGGCGCTCGCCGAGTCCCCACCGCCCGAAGATCAGGGCGTGGTTGTGCACCTGTGCCAGCGCGTAGTCGAGCGTCTGCCGCGTCTGCCGCGGAAGGACCACGTCCGCCAGCGTCCGCTCCGGCGTGACGGTCTCGATCGCTCGCTGCGACGCGCGGCCGGTGAACAGCGAGAAGAGGGGGGAGGTCATGAAAACCGCGAGGAGATTAGCACGCGCCTAGGTTGTCATCCCGAGCGTAGCGAGGGATCGGTGTGGGTGGGTGGTGCGACAAGCGCGCCCCTCGCGCCGGTCCCGCCCACACCGATTCCTCGCTACGCTCGGAATGACACGGCTAATGCCTAGTCGCGCGCCGCCGCGGCTGTGGCGGTGTCGCGCGCGGGATCACCAGCAGCGTGATGCTCTGCGCCGGCACGGTGATCGACAGCGACGCGCCACTCACCGGCACGTCGGCGATCCGGTTGATGCGATTGAGCGCCGTGAGCTGCCACGCCTCGGCCGTCGCGACCGAGGTGAAGTTCGCCAGCGTCACCGTCGCCGGCGTCGCGGTGAACACCTTGTTCACGATCATCAGCGTCAGCGCGCCGTCGGAGCTGCGCACGGCGGCGAAGGCGGAAAGCTCGTCGGGATTCGGCGCGGCGGCGTGAACGGAGACGTCGCCGAACGCCGACTTCTTCCCGTCGTAGTTGCGGTAGATGCGAATGGCGTTGAACGACGGCGTGTTCGTCGACGGCGTCGTCCATCGCGTGGCGAGATCGACTCCTTCGCGGCCGAAGATGCCGAGCACGTCCGCTTGCGCCGTCGCGCCGTTGATGTGCTCCTCGGCACCCCAGTTGTACTCCGTGATCCCGATCCGCGTGCCGGGGTAGTAGTCCGCCACCCATTGCCGCAGTCGCGGGATGAGCATCACCCTATCGTCGACCCAGCTCTCGTCGACATAGCCCGGATCCCAAAGCGCGCGCGTGGAGCGGTTGCGCCGGAGCTGCATCACCGTCAAGACGTTGTCGCTGTATTCGCCGCCCTGCGGGTAGTAGTGCACGGTGAAGACGTCGAGCAGCCGCCGGCCGCTCGCGCCTTCCGCACGCCGGAACTGATCGAGCAGCCACGGGAGATAGGCCCAGCCGCCGTGCGCGTCGCGGTCGGGAAAGCTGGAGAAGTTGTGCGCCGCCGACCACTGCTGGTCGTAGCCGCTGATGAAGTAGCCGCCCCATCCCCACTCCTCCGGGCCCGCGACGCGAATGCTCGGGTCGACGGACTTCACGCGCTGCGCGGCGTCGATGGCCTTCCCCGCCACCTCGTCCATCGTGGCGCCGATGGGGTGAACGTCGCGATGCGTCTCCTGCCAGAGGCTCGGCTCGTTGTCGAGGATGATGGTCTTCACGCCCTGCGCAGAGAGATGCTCGATCCATCCGAGCTGGAACGCGGAATCGACCGGCATGTTCGCGTCGTGAGGATCGTTGTTGGCGATCCGCGTGCCGTCGGGACGGATGCCGTTGCCGGCGTCGGGCATGAACGGGTCGATGCTCTGCTGCGGTCCGTACTTGGCCACCGAGTAGCTGGCGAGCTTGGCGCGGCCCGGCCCGAGCTTTGCCACCCAGCCGATGATCGGCAGGGTAATCATCGGCTCGCCGTTGCCGAAGCGGGTGTCGGCGATGAAACTGTCGACGCCGGCGCCGGGATTTGCCCCCTCTTCGCTGATCGACTCGAAGAACCAGTCGGAGGCGCGATTGCTGGCGTTCGCCTGCCAGTTGTAGCGCGTGGTCGCGTTGCCGCCGGACCGGTTGAGCGCGACGTTCAACAGCGGCAGCGCCGGCCCGGACGAGAAGGAGAGGCCGTAGATCTCGGGGCTGATCGGATGGCGGTCGGCCGCGGCATCGATGGAGATGACCTGGAGGGAGGCGGCGAGGAGCGCGACGGCGAACACGATGTCGAATTCTGGTGCAAAACACGCTCCGGTCTGGTGACCGGCGTCAACTCGGAAGCAATCCGCTCATCAGTGGCCTTGATAGGAACAACGTCCTGAGACGCAATAGTTAGTTAGCCGGCCGAGCCATCGCCAGGTACTGTCCGGCATTCACGCAGGTTAGCGTTCGATGGAATAGCCGAGGAACGACTCCGCGGGCGACGAAACTGAGCGTGCCGCGGATGACGATGCGTCGTGCATGGTCGTGGAAGAAATAGTCCGCGTGATCGAGCGGAGGCGAACGCATGTCTCGAAACTGTCATTCAGTAGCCGAAGCGAGAACCGACGCTGCGACTCGGTTGAAACAAGCACCTTCTTGCCATAGCAGCAGCTCCGCTGCAGTTCGCGAGAAACCGGTGTCAAGCAAAATCTTGATAGCGTCGGCGGACCTGCAGATTGGATGTTGATGCACGGTTTTATGCGGCCGATCACGCGTATCGTCAGACAATGAAGCAAGGAGTTTGTTCACTCATCCAGCGTCTTCCAAGTAGCGTGGCGGGAGCGAGCGTTAGAATAGATTTACGCGTTACACGCGCAGACAGCAACAACTGGCACCTACGAGGAACATAGGTATGACGAACCCCATGACGGATATCAACGATGCCATACGGCACGAGTACTCGCGCCTGCTCCGGAAGAGAGAGCAAGGCGAGACGTTGACTGACAGTGAGCAGAAGACGATGGACGCGTACGAGTACGGGCGCCAACACGTAGCAGCACTGTTCGGCGTCGAAGACGAGCGAGACGGCAGCGGCGACAAGTTCTAGGACTTTCGCCAACCATTGGCGTATCTGGCTCCGAGTTTCCTTTACGTTGAAGCTCCACGAGCGTGTTGGGTGTTCCAGTCCGGCGTTAGGCGGCTCGTGTTTACTGCGGTGCATGGCGGGCGATGCAAAGGCCGATTAGCAGACCGATCGCACCTTTTCGATCGAGAGCATTACGAAGTTCCTGCGCCGTCGAAGTTGTGCAGCCGATGGCGCCAGCGACGCCGACGCGGGCGACTCCATTTATAAAGTCTTGGATTGAGGCCGTGGTTGCGCCGAGCTGACCAGCCACACCGACGGTTGCTCGACCCGCAAGTAACTGATTGAGTGTGCTTGTCGTTACGCCCATGGCTCCTGCCACGGCTATGAGACTCATCGCTTCCTCCCGACTTCACCTTAGAGTTTCGACGAAACGGAGCAGACCAAAGCTGAAAGATTCTACTTCTCGTTCACCCGGCGGTAGGCCTTTGCAACCGCCTTTCCGCCGTCGTCAGCCACGTCAACCAGATCGCTCTCGGAGCTACGGTCTGTGAAGAGAAGGCGCGGTCGCTGAGTTGCGCCGCCGGTGACGACGATGGTTCGGGCCCATGACGGATGACTCCCAGACCAACGAAAGATCACCCAGTGTTCGGCTTCTTCTGGGCGATTAACCACTTTCACGCCTTGAA
This sequence comes from Candidatus Gilichinskyi gelida, assembly GCA_038040385.1. Lineage (GTDB taxonomy): Bacteria > Acidobacteriota > Thermoanaerobaculia > Gp7-AA8 > Gp7-AA8 > Gilichinskyi > Gilichinskyi gelida. The sequence continues at coordinate 57,174 of JBBPII010000012.1, read as the reverse complement.
GTTGCTCGAGACGTGACTTGATGATGTCGCGAAGATCGAGATCGTCGCCCGCATCGACGTAGAATCGTGTCACTCCCTTTAGTTCCTGCGGACTACCATAATCGAAGAGATCTGCGGCAGTCGCGCTGCTGAGTGTGAGCACCGTTGCGAAGCCTGCTAGCAGGAATGCTCTGAACGGCGTGCGCATGATTGTTCGTTCCTCCTGGCGATCGCTGATTGGCGACAGTTTAGGAGAAGCAAGGAGGCGGCGAGCAGGATTTCTCATTCTTGTCAACAGGGGAAGAGGAGCAACGTTCACTGGTCCGCCTAACTGATTCGACCGTTTCCTAGTGATTTCTACAAGCATGGCTACCTACAGACAGAAACCTCTGAGTGCAAATCCTGTCGGTCGGCGGTAGATACAGCTATAAAGAGAGTTCCATGAACCGCGTTCCCGCCACGGGGTTGTAGCGGTATGGCGCGATGTCGCGGAAGCCAAGGGACTCGTACAGGGCGATGGCCGAGCTCATCATCGGCATGGTGTCGAGGCGCATGCGCGCGTAGCCGCGCGATCGCGCCTCGGCGATGATCGCCTCGGCCAGCGCGCGCCCGAGGTCCCGGCCGCGAAAGGCGGGCCGGACGTAGAGGCGCTTCATCTCGCAGGTCTCGGCGTCGATGCGGCGGAGAGCGATGCAGCCGGCGACGTCGTCGCCGGCGCGCGCGACCAGGAGCACCTCGTAGTACGCCTCGAGCGTCGCCAGCTCGTGCTGGAAATCCTGGAAGGAGAGGTCGACGCCGAGGGACGAGGAGTATTCGAGGAGCAGCTCGCGGACCTGTGTCAGGTCGTTCGCCTCAGAAATCGTTGTCATCCCGTCTTCCCGCGCCGCCCGCCCACACCGCTTCCTCGCTACGCTCGGAATGACACTACACCACGAGCTCGCCGCGCAGCACGGTGACGGCGCGGCCGCCGAGCTTCACCCGCTCGCCGTCGAGCCGCACGCGCAGCACGCCGCCGCGGGCGGAGGCCTGGTAGGCGACGAAGTCGTTCTTGCCGAGGCGCGGGGACCAGTACGGCGCGAGACAGGTGTGCGCGGAGCCGGTAACCGGGTCCTCGTCGATGCCCGCACCCGGCGCGAAGAAGCGCGAGACGAAGTCGTACTCGCCGTTCGACGCCCGGCTGGTGACGATCACGCCGCGCACCGTCAGCTTCCGCAGCGCGGCGTGGTCGGGCTCCAGCGCGCGCACGTCTTCCTCGGAGCGCAGCTCGACCAGGTAATCGAACTGATTGCGGCCTACGTACTGGACGTCGCGCGCACCGAGCGCCGCGAGCAGCTCCGGCGGCGCGTCGACGGCTTCTTCCCGTTTGGCCGGGAAGTCGAGCTCGATCCAGTCGCCGTTGCGCGTCGCCGTCAGCAGTCCGCTGCGGGTGTGGAAGCGCAGCGTTTCGGCGTCGTCGGCGCCCTCGCCCCACAGCGCGTGCGCGCTGGCAAGCGTGGCGTGGCCGCAGAGGTCGACCTCCACCGCCGGCGTGAACCAGCGCAGCGACCATCCGTCATCCTGCCGCCGCAGAAACGCGGTCTCGGAGAGGTTCATCTCCGCCGCGACGCGCTGCATCCACTCCGCGTCGCGCTCGCCGTCGAGCAAACAGACCGCGGCGGGATTGCCGCGGAAGGGTTGGTCGGTGAAGGCGTCGATCTGGAGAAGGCGCATGACGAGGTTGCGGGGTCTCGGGGTGGGCGGGGCCGCGAGACCTCGCAACCCCGTCTTATCAGAACCCCTGCACCTTCCCCGCCTTCCCATACAGCAGCCGCACGAACACGAAGCCGACGATGATGATCACCGCGAGATAGGCATCGCGGCACCACGCCGGGTCGGTGCCGTACACGGTCGGGTAGTGGTTGCTGATCATGGTGAAGATCAGCGGGATGGACATGAACGTGTTGTGGCGCGAGCGGAGGCCGGCCTGGCGCACGATCTCGGCGTCGGCGGGGACGCCGTCCTTCACGCCGCGGATGATCTTCTGCTGATACGGCCAGATGACCATCCAGACGTTGAGGGCCATGATCGTCCCGAAGATGATGCCGGTGTGGATGTAGAGCGCGCGGCCGCTGAAGTGGCCGACGCACTCGAGCAGAAAGTACACGGCGACGAACAGCGCCAGCACGATGGCGTTCGCGGCGAGGACGTTCTTCACCGCCTTCATGACCGCGTTGTAGATCACGAAGCCGACCGCCATGGCGATGAGCACGATGGCCAGCCACAGCCAGGGGTTGCCGACGTGGTCGGGATCGAAGAGCACTTCCTTGGTCTGGTAATAGATGAGGCCCGCCAGCACGAAGCCGGTGATCCACGTCCACGCCGCGCCCCAGCGGAACCAGAAGAGAGCGCGGGGCATGAGCTCGGGGACGAGCGCCTTCTTCGTCGCGGCGTCGAGCTTCGCCTGCAGCGGCCCGTTGACCCAGTTGAAAAACCAGAGGTGGCCGATCCAAAGCACGCCGGCCACGGCGTGCGCCCACCGGAAAATGAGCTGTATCCAATTGTTGAGATTGGGATCCATGCTGCGTCCTCCTCAATCTGCGTGGTTTGCGGTAGCCTGCGCGCGGATTATATGCCTGCCCAAATTTTTGAAGATCGCGTGGCGGTGGTGACCGGCGCATCGAGCGGAATCGGACGCGCCGTCGCCGAACTGCTCGTCGCGCGCGGCGCGCGCGTGACCACGTTTGCGCGGCGTGCCATCGCTCCGAAGGGAGCATTCGCCGTCACCGGAGATATCGCGGTCGAGCAGGATGTCGAGCGCCTCTTCGCTGAAACGGAATCGCGCTTCGGCGCCTGCGACCTCCTCGTCAACAACGCCGGCATGATCGACCCGAAGGCGATGATCGACACCGCGCCCGAGGAGTGGGATCGGATGTTCGCCGTGAATGTCCGCGGCGTCTACCTCGCTTCGCGGCGCGCGCTGCCGTCGATGATCGCGCGCCGCGCCGGCGAGATCGTCAACGTCGCCTCCATCTCCGGCGTCATCGGGCCGGAGAAGTTCCCCGGCTTCGTGTCGTACTGCGCGAGCAAGGCCGCGGTGATCGCGCTGACCGAGGCGCTGGCGGTGGAAGTGAAGGAGCAGGGAGTCCGCGTGAACTGCGTCAGCCCCGGCTCGGTGGACACGAAGATGTGGGACGCCGCGAGCGGCGGCGCGCCCGCGTCGATGACCGCCGAGGAGGTCGCCGAGGTGATTCTCTTTCTCGCGTCGGAGCAGTCGCGACCGATGAACGGCCAGAACATCAATGTCTATTCGGCGTGACCTGCGCCCGACCTGGGCGGAGATCGACCTCGGCGCGTTCACCCGCAACGTCGAGGCCGTCGCCCGCTCGCTACCCGACGGCTCGCGCCTCATCGCCGTCCTGAAGGCGAACGGCTACGGCCACGGCGCGGTCGAGCTGGCGCGGCGATGCGCGCCCGACCGCGTAGCCATGATCGCCACCGCGCTGCTCGAAGAGTCGCTCGAGCTCCGGCGCGCCGGCATCGACCTGCCGCTGATGGTCTTCGGGCCGCTCACGCGCGAGCAGATCGTCATCGCCCTCGACGAGAACGTGACCATCGGCGTCGTCGGCCCCGAGGAGCTGGAGGATGTCTGCACCATCGCCCGCGAGCGCGACGTCGCCATTCACCTCAAGCTCGACTCGGGGATGGGGCGGATGGGGGTGACGGGGAACGAGCTGCCTCGGGTGGTGGAGATGATCCGCGCCACGCCGCGGCTGCGGGTCGAAGCGGTGTACACCCACTACGCGAGCGCCGACGAGGACGACGAGCTGACCGCGGAGCAGAGCGCGACGTTCGATCGCATGCGCGGGGTGATCGATGCGCCGCTGCATCACATGGCGAACAGCGCCGCGACGCTGCGCGGGATCGTTCGGCCGGGCGACTACGTGCGCGCCGGGATTGTGCTGCTTGGAGTGCGGCCGTCCCGGCCGCCATCGCCGGGCGTCCCGCCCGGCGACGACGGCGGCCGGGCGAGACCCCCCACCCCCGCGGGCGGGGCGCCCCCACACCCACCCCTCCGGCGGTGGCGCACGGGAATCATGCGCCGGAAGGACTTACACGCGGGGCCCCCCGTCGGCTACGGCGCCACGTTTCGCACCGGGAGAAAGAGCCGCATCGCCACCCTCCCCGTCGGCTACGCGGACGGCTACGACCGCCTGCTGTCGAATCGCGGCGAGGTCCTGGTGCGCGGGCGGCGCGCGCCGGTGGTCGGGCGGGTGTCGATGGACCTCGTCACCATCGACGTCACCGACATCGCCGATGCGTCGCTGGGCGACGAAGTGGAACTGCTCGGCGAGACGATCACGGCGCAGGAACTGGCGGAGAAGACCAGTACAATCACGTACGAAGTCTTCTGCAGGATCAGCGCGCGCGTGCCGCGCGTCTATCGATGATTTCACTTTTCGAGCGCATCGGCCGCGCCTTCATGCGGCTCTTCGAGCAGACCGGACTCTGGTTCGGCATGCTCTGGAAGACCATTCGCTGGACCTTCCGCCCGCCGTTCGAGGGGCGGGAGTGGCTCAAGCAGATGGTGCGCGTGGGCTTCGATTCTATCCCCGTGGTTTTCCTCACCGCGATGTTCACCGGCATGGTGCTGGCGTTGCAGACCTTCATCGGATTCCAGCGCGTGCACGCCGAGAACTTCGTCGGCAGCGTCGTGGCGCTGGCCATGCTGCGCGAGTTGTCGCCGGTGCTGGTGGGGCTGATGGTCACCGGCCGCGTCGGGTCGTCGATCGCCGCGGAGATCGGAACCATGCGCGTCACCGAGCAGATCGACGCCCTCACCGCGCTGGCCACCGAGCCGGTTCAATACCTCTTCGTTCCGCGCGTCATCGCCGGCATCCTGATGCTCCCGCTCCTGGTCCTCCTCGGCGACGCCCTCGGCATCTACGGCGGTTACCTGGTCGGCGTGAAGCTGATGAACGCCAATCCGGTGATCTACGAACAGAACACCTTCCAGTTCCTGAACCTGAACGATCTCTGGAGCGGCTTGATCAAGGCGGCCTTCTTCGGACTGATCCTCACCCTCACCGGCTGCGTGCGCGGCTACTACACCACCGGCGGCGCGGAAGGCGTCGGCCGCTCGACGACCAACGCCGTGGTCAGCGCGTCGCTGATCATCCTCCTCACCGACTTTTTCCTGACCAAGCTTCTGTTCTGACCATGGCGCGCGAAGATCCGGTCATCTCCCTGCGGAACGTCACCAAGTCGTTCAACGGCAAGCCGGTGCTGCGCGACATGTCGATCGACATCGGAGCCGGCGAGTCGGTGGTCATCGTCGGCGGCTCCGGCACCGGCAAGAGCGTCACCCTCAAGCACATCATCGGCCTGATGCAGCCCGACAGCGGCCACGTGTTGGTCGAGGGACAGGACCTCTGCTGCATGAAGTCCGTGGAGCTCAATCGCTTCCGCCGCCGCTTCGGCATGGCCTTTCAGGAAGGGGCGCTGTTCGACTCGATGTCGGTGTTCGAGAACATCGCCTTCCCGCTGCGGCGGCACACGGACATGACCGAGGCCCAGATCCGGACGAGGGTCGAGCAGTGCCTCGATCAGGTGCACCTCGAAGGGGTGGAGAAGCGGCGGCCGTCGGAGCTGTCGGGCGGCATGCGGCGGCGCGTCGGCTTCGCGCGCGCCATCTCGTTGCAGCCGGCGATCCTGCTCTTCGATGAGCCGACCACCGGACTCGATCCGGTGATCAGCGACGTGGTCGCGGACCTCATCCTGGAGATGGACTCCAAGCTGAACGTGACCACGGTGACCATCACTCACGACATGAAGGTGGCGTTCAAGATCGCCGACCGCGTGGCCATGCTGTTCAAGGGGCAGATCGTCGAGGAAGGGACTCCGTACGAGTTCCAGCAGTCGAGCAATCCGATCGTGCAGCAATTCATCGAGGGGCGGGCGGATGGGCCGTTGACGGAGGGGGATTAGATGCGTCGTTTCCCATTAGTACTATTCGTACTATTTGCCGCTGCCGTGGCCGGCGCGGCGCCGATCACTCTCCGCGTCGACGCCACCGGCGCGCCGTCAAACGTTTTCCGCGCGCACCTCACCATCCCCGTGGCGCCGGGGCCGATGACGCTCCTCTATCCGAAGTGGATTCCCGGCGAGCACTCGCCGAGCGGGCCGCTGGTCGGGCTGGTCGGCCTGAAGATCACCGCGAATGGCGCGCCGGTCGAGTGGCGCCGCGACGAACTGGAGATGTTCGCCTTCCACGTCGACGTGCCGGCGAGCGCCACCGCGCTGGAGGTGGACTTCGACTACCTCGGCTTCGCCGGCGGCGCGATCTTTTCCGCCGGCGCGTCGTCGTCGTCGCGCCTGGCGTTGATGAGCTGGAACACGCTGGTGCTTTATCCGGCCGGCGCGGTGAGCGACGCCATTCAATTCCAGCCGGCGCTGCGCATCCCCGCGGGCTGGAAGTACGCCACGGCGTTGGAGACGCGCGGCAGCGGCGACGAGATCCTCTTCGAGACCGTGTCGCTGACCACGCTCGTCGACTCGCCGGTGCAGATGAGCGTGGAGCTCAAGAAGATCGACATCCCGAACAGCACCGGCCTCCGCCACACGCTCAATCTCGCCTCGGAGAACGCCTTCGCGCTCGAGACGCCGGCCGGCTTCGACAAGGACTACACGCGGCTGGTCGAGGAGACCACGGCGCTCTTCAGCGCGAATCATTACCGTCACTACGATTGGCTGCTGACGCTCAGCGACCAGGTCGCGCACTTCGGTCTCGAGCATCACGAATCGAGCGACGACCGCACCGCCGAAGACGTCGTCCGCGACGAGACCGCTCGCAAGTGGGTGGCCGGCCTCATGGCGCACGAGTTCGTGCATTCGTGGAACGGCAAGTACCGCCGTCCCGCGGGCCTGGCCACGCCGAACTACGAGATGCCGATGCGCGGCGAGCTTCTCTGGGTCTACGAAGGGCTCACCACGTACCTTGGCGAGCTGCTGCCGTGGCGCTCCGGCTTCTGGACAGCCGACGAGTTCCGCGACGAGCTGGCGTGGACCGGGGCGCAGATGGCGCAGCACGTCGGCCGCACCTGGCGTCCGCTCTCCGACACCGCCGTCGCCGCGCAGATCCTCTACGGCAGTCCCTCGGCCGGCGGCGCGTGGCGGCGCAGCGTCGATTTCTATCCCGAGGGGACGCTGATCTGGCTGGACGTGGACATGACCATCCGCGGACTGACGGGCGGCAAGCGCTCGCTCGACGATTTCTGCCGCGCGTTCTTCGGCGGCACGAGCGGGCGGCCGGAGCTGAAGCCGTACACGTTCGACGACCTCGTCAGCGCGCTGAACGGCGTCGCGGCGAATGACTGGCGCGCGTTCCTCAACAAGCGGCTCGCATCGCTCGATCCCACGCCGCCGCTGGGCGGCATCGAGGCCAGCGGCTGGCGGCTGGTCTACAACGACAAGCCGAACCTGGCCATGGACGCGGCGATGAAGGCGAACAAGTTCGCGGACTTCACCGCCTCGCTCGGATTCGCCGTCCGCGAGAACGCATCGATCATCGACGTCATCCCCGACTCGCCCGCCGCGCGCGCCGGAGTCACCCCCGGCGCGAAGCTCGTCGCCGTCAACGGCAAGCGCTATTCGCAGGAGGAGCTGGCGGACGTGTTGAAAGCGTCGGCGGCGAGCAGCGCGCCGATCGAGCTGATTCTGGAGAGCGGCGACTACTTCAGCACGAAGAAGATCGACTACCACGGCGGCGCGCGCTATCCGCACCTGGGGCGAGTGGAAGGGAAGCCGGACCTGCTGGCGATCCTCGGCAAGCCGCTGGCCAAAAAGTAATTCCTCTCCCGCGTGAGGCGGGAGAGGGTGGCCCCTGAGCGAATGCGAAGGGGGCGGGTGAGGGCGTTAATCCTTGCGCATCCGGCGATGCGTGGTCGTCTGCTCGCTGGTGGTCGTCGTGGTCTCCTGAGTCGTGCTCGACGCCATCGGAGTCTCGACGGTCGTTTCCGTGACGGTCGTCTCGGTCACGACCGGCGTCTCCACGATCGTGGTCTCGGTGGTGACCGCCGGGGTCTGCGTCACGATCACTTCCGAGGTGCTCTTCTGGGGGATGATGTTGACGTTGGTGTTGAGACCGGTGGCCGACGAGTTGCCGGCGCCGCCGGACGAACTGCTGGTGAACGCGCGGCCGGTGCTGTCGACCTTCGCCGGACCAGAGATGATGGCCGGAGTGGTCGTCCCTTCGACGTTCTGCGCATTGGCGGGCGCGGGGGCAGTTCCCACGACCTGATTGTCGCTCGTCGATTCAGTGGTGGCCTCGGTGCGGACCTGGCCGTAGTCCTGTCCGTCGGTGGCCTTGTTGGTGGCGCACGCGCTGACGCCGACGATGAGAATCGCCAGGCTCAGGGCGATGCTTACTTTCTTGAGAAAGGTTTCTGTCTTCATTTCTCCTGGCTCCTTGTTCCAGTGTGCCGTCATTGGCAATCCAGTGGATGAGCAATGAGCTTGCCTGAACTTATTGGTAGACTCGACCGTAATGAGCGAGCGCATCTATGCGGTGAGCGAGCTGATCCGGCAGATCAACCTCGATCTCTATCGATACAACGACATAGCGGTGGAGGGCGAAGTCACGAATTTCACGCGCTCCGCAGCCGGACACCTTTATTTCTCGATCAAGGACGCTCGCGCGCAGATGCGCGTGGTGTTTTTTGCCACCAACGCCCGCTTCCTTCGCTTCCGCATCGAGAACGGCCTGCAGCTCATCGTGCGCGGCCGCCTCGGGCTCTACGAGCAGAAGGGGGAGTTCCAGCTCAACGCGGTGATGGCCGAGCCGGCGGGACTCGGCGCGCTGCAACTGGCGTTCGAGCAGTTGAAGAAGCGCCTGGCCGATGAAGGACTCTTCGACCCGGCGCGGAAGAAGCCCATCCCCATGCTGCCGCAGCGGATCGCTATAGTAACCAGTACTACAGGTGCGGCGATCCGCGACGTCCTCCACGTCCTCGGCCGCCGCTACGCCGGGCTGCACGTGCAGATCTACCCGGTGCGGGTACAGGGCGCCGCCGCGGCGCAGGAGATCGCGGCCGCGCTGCGCCATCTCTCGCGCTGGCAACTGCACGACGTGGTGCTGATCTGCCGCGGCGGAGGCTCGCTCGAGGACCTCTGGCCGTTCAACGAGGAGATCGTGGCGCGGGCCATCGCCGCGTGCCCGCTGCCGACCATCTCCGGCGTCGGCCACGAGACCGACTTCACCATCAGCGACCTGGTCGCCGACCTCCGCGCGCCGACCCCCTCCGCCGCCGCGGAGATCGTGATCCGCGCCAAGAGCGAGATCTGCGCGCACGTCGACTCGCTACTGCGCCGCGTCCGCTCGACGTTCGAGTCGCGCGTGCTTGCCCGCCGCGAGCGCCTCAATCGGCAGCGCGTCTCGCTCTACCGGATGCTCGAGGCGCGCGCTCGCGGGCTGCGGACGCGCCTGCGGCGGGCGAACGAGCCGCTCGCGCTCTTCCCCACGCGCGTGGCCCGCGACCGCCAGCGCCTCACCGCCGCCGCCGCAACGCTGCAGGCGGTGTCGCCGCTGTCGGTCCTCTCGCGCGGCTACGCCATCGCCTTCTCACGCACCAAGCGCCGCCGCAAGCCGATCCTCGACTCGTCGCACGTCGCCGTCGGCGACTCCATCGAGGTGCAGTTGAAGAAAGGCGCGCTGGCCTGCACCGTCGACTCGCGGACCATGGGCATCGAGAGCGTCTGGCCGGAGCCGGCGGAATGACGAGCTCCCGCACCAACGACTTCGAACAATCCTTCCAAAAGCTCGAGAAGATCGTGCAGCGCCTGGAGAGCGAGGAGCTGCCGATCGACGAGTCGCTCGAGCTCTTCGAGGAAGGCATCCGCCTGTCGCGCTTCTGCAATCAGAAGCTGGAAGAGGTGGAGAAGAAGATCGAGCTGATCCTCGCCGACGCGAAAGGGCAGCCGCGGGTGGAGGCATTCGAGGCGGAGGAGCTGGAAGAGGAAACGGCGCCGGAGTGAAGCTCAACGAGTACCTCCAATCCCGCCGCGCCCTCGTCGACGCCACCCTCGACGAGCACCTCCCTCCCGCCCACACCCCGCCCGCCCGCATCCACGAGGCGATGCGCTACGCGGTGCTCGGTGGCGGCAAGCGCATCCGGCCGATCGTCGCCCTCGCCGGGGCCGAAGCCTGCGGCGCGGAGATCGAATCGCTGCTGGTGCCGATCGCGGCGCTGGAACTGATCCACACCTACTCGCTGGTGCACGACGACCTCCCGGCCATGGACGACGACGATCTGCGCCGCGGGCGCAAGACCACGCACGTCGTCTACGGCGAGGCCATCGGCATCCTGACCGGCGACGCGCTCCTGACCGAGGCGTTCGCCTGGCTAGCACGTCCGGTGGTCGACGCGGAGCGGCAGTTGCGGGCCATCCGCGAAGTCGCCGCCGCGGTCGATTCGCGCGGCATGATCGGCGGGCAGGTGGCGGACATGGAGGGCACGTCGACCGAGGGGACGATCGAGCAGCTCGAGTTCATCCACCGCAACAAGACCGGCAAACTGCTCACCGCCTCCGTCGTCTTCGGCGGCCTCCTGGCGGGCGCATCCGACGACGTCATCGACGCCCTTCGCCGCTACGGTGACGCGGTCGGGCTCGCGTTTCAGATCGTCGACGACCTTCTGGACGTCGAGGAGAGCGCCGCCACCCTCGGCAAAACGGCGGGCAAGGACGTCGCGCAGCAGAAGCTGACCTACCCCGCCCTCCTCGGCCCCGAAGCCGCACGGGCGCAGGTGGAGGCGCTGCTGGCGGCGGCCGTCGAGAACGCTGGTATGATCCCCGGTCCCGTGAACTATCTCGCGGAGATCGCACGTTTTATCTGCGAACGGCGATCCTAACCATGACGCAAATCCTCGACACCATCAACACGCCCGGCGACGTCCGGAAGCTCGATCGCAAGCAGCTTCCGCAGCTCGCCGAGGAGATCCGCAAGCGGATCATCGACGTCGTCTCGTCCATCGGCGGGCACTTCGGCGGCAACCTCGGCATCGTGGAGCTGACCCTCGCGCTGCACTATGTCTACAACACCCCGAGCGACCAGCTCGTCTTCGACACCGGCCACCAGAGCTACCCTCATAAACTCATCACCGGCCGGCGCGAGACGTTCCCCACCATCCGCCAGCACAATGGCATCTCCGGCTTCTGCAAGCGTGAGGAGTCGCCGTACGACGTCTTCAACGCCGGACATGCTTCGACGTCGATCTCCGCGGCGCTCGGCATCGCCGTGGCGCGCGACTTCCGAAAAGAGGACTATCGCGTGGTCGCCGTCATCGGCGACGGCGCGCTCTCCGGCGGCCTCGCGCTGGAAGGCCTCAACCAGGCCGGACACCTCAAGCGCAAGCTGCTCATCGTCCTCAATGACAACGACATGTCGATCTCGACCAACGTCGGCGCCATGTCCGGCTACCTCAACTCCATCATCAAAGGCCAGCGCTACAACCAGGCGAAAGACCTGGCCAAGGGCGTGATGGACCGCATCCCGCTGATCGGCGGGAAGCTGCACGGCCTGGCGCACGACATGGAGCAGGTGCTCAAGCACATGGTCGTGCCGGGCACGCTCTTCGAGGAGCTCGGCTTCAAATATCTCGGACCCTACGATGGCCACGATCTGCTGGCGCTCATCGACCTGTTCGAGGAGAACAAGGACTACGACGGCCCGCTGCTCATCCACGTCATCACCAAGAAGGGGAAGGGCTACACGCCGGCGGAAGACAAGCCGATCTGGTCGCACGGCGTGACGCCGTTCGACATCCCCTCCGGCGAGGTGAAGAAGTCCGACAAGCCGTCGCCGCCGTCGTACACGGCGGTATTCGCCGATACGCTCATCGAGCTGGCCAAGCGCGATCCGAAGATCATCGCCGTCACCGCCGCGATGCCCGAGGGAACGGGCCTCGACAAGTTCGGAAAGGCGCTGCCCGACCGGATGTTCGACGTCGGCATCGCCGAGGAGCACGCCGTGACGTTCTGCGGCGGCATGGCCACGCAGGGGATGAAGCCGGTGGCGGCGATTTACTCCACCTTCCTGCAGCGCGCCTTCGACCAGGTCTTCCACGACGTGACGATCATGGATCTGCCGGTGGTCTTCGCCCTCGACCGCGGCGGCATCGCCGGCGCCGACGGCCCCACCCACCACGGCATCTACGACATGGCCTACCTGCGGATCTTCCCCAACATGATCTGCATGGCCCCCAAGGACGAGAACGAGCTGCGGCACATGCTCAAAACCGCGTTCGAGACTGGCCACCCGACCTCCCTGCGCTATCCGCGCGGGAACGGCGCCGGCGTGGCGATGGACGCGGAGCTGCAGTCGCTGCCCATCGGCAAGGGGGAGGTTCTTCGGGAGGGCGCCGACGCGGTGATCTTCGCCATCGGCACTGAAGTCTGGCCGGCCGTGCATGCCGCGGAAATCCTCGCCGCGGAGAACATCAACGTCTCGGTCATCAACGCCCGCTTCATCAAGCCGCTCGACGACGAGCTGATCGCGAAGTACTGCACGCCGCACGCAAAGGTGATCACGGTCGAAGAGGGCTCGCTGGCCGGCGGATTCGGATCCGCGGTCATGGAGCGCGTCCAGCACCTTGGAATCGCCAACGTCGACTTCCACCGCATCGGCATCCCCGACGAGTACGTCCACCACGGCGCGCAGGACGTTCTTCGCGCGCAGTACGACCTCGACGCGAAAGGGATCGCGAAGAGGGTGCGGGAGTTCGTGGCGGGAACCGGAAGCGAGTTTGACGGCCGCACTCTCGGCGAGATGATCGAAGAACGGACAAAGGACTTTCCCGACGAATTCTTCGCCAAGCTCCCGAAGTCGGACCAAATCGACGAGGTGGTCTACGGTAGTCGCCGCCGTGCGATGAAGTAATGCCGAGGCGGTATTTCGTCGATACTTGGTTCTTGATCGCGCTCACCGACCGCAGCGATTCCGATCATCACAGCGCCGTCCGACTCGACCGCTCACTTCGCGGCGCGCCCTTCATTACGCACGATGCCGTTTTGACGGAGATGCTCACGTTCTACTCTGGCGAAGGAGCCGCCGCTCGCGTCATCGCCGTCGAAAATGCGCGTGATGCAATGAGGACGTATCAGGTTCTGCCCGCCGACCGGCGCCTTTTCCTTCGGGCGCTCGATTTGTACGAGCAACGCCTCGACAAGAAGTACTCGCTGGTCGACTGCATGTCGATGATCGTGATGGAGGACTACGGCATCCAGCACGTCCTCACGAACGACCACCATTTCGCACAAGCCGGCTTCACCGTCATCAATCAATGAAAAAGCAGCGGCTCGACGTCGCCCTCGTCGAGCGCGGCCTCGCGGAGACCCGCTCCAAGGCGCAGTCGCTGATCATGGCCCGGCGCGTAACCATCAACGGGCAGTACGTCGACAAGGCTGGGGCGGGGGTGGGGGGTGACGACGATGTGGCGGTCGTCGCGCTCGAGCATCCGTGGGTGGGGCGGGGGGGGATGAAGCTCGCGCATGCGTTGGCGGAGATGGGGATCGACGTGCGCGAAAAAGTCTGCGCGGACGTCGGGGCGTCGACCGGCGGCTTCACCGACGTCCTGCTGAAGAACGGCGCGCGGCGCGTATACGCGATCGACGTCGGCTATGGGCAGCTCGACGCGTCGCTGCGCAACGATCCGCGGGTGGTCAATCGCGAGAAGGTGAACGCGCGATACCTCGAGGCCGGCGATTTCGACGAGCCGATCGACTTCGTCTCCATCGATGTCTCCTTCATCTCTCTCACCATGATTCTCCCGGCGGTGGCGAAGTTCCTGCGCGGCGAGCTCGTCGCCCTGATCAAGCCGCAGTTCGAGGTGGGGAAGGCCGACGTCGGCAAGGGGGGCATCGTCCGCGACGACGCCAAGCGCGCCGCGGCCGTCGACGGCGTGGTCTTGTTCGCCCGCTCGATCGGATTCGACGTCAAGCGCGTGATCGAGAGTCCGATCAAAGGCGCGGAGGGGAACGTCGAGTACCTCATGTACGCCGCGACAGGTACGTCCGCAGACCCTCCTGCCACGACGCCGGCGGGACGCCGGTGAGCCGCTCGTAGCGCTCGGTCGACAGCACCGAATACGCGGGGCGGCGGGCGGGACGGGGGAACTCGTCGGTGGTGACCGGCTTGACCTCGATGCCGGCGCCCGACTGCGCGACGATCTCCTTGGCGAAGTCGAACCACGTGCACTCCGGCGCGTCGGCGTACTGCACGAAGCCGGTCGCGCCGCTCTGCACGACGCGGACGATCGCCTCGGCCAGATGCGGTGTGTACGTCGGCCGGCCGCGCTGGTCGTTCACCACGCGCAGGGGGCTCGTTCCCTTCCGGATCTGATTGCGGATCGCTTCGACGAAGTTCGGTCCGTGCTCGCCGAAGAGCCAGGCGGTGCGCAGGATGACGAAGCGGTTCGCGTGCGACGCCGCCGTCTCGCCGAGCAGCTTCGAGCGCCCGTACGCGGAGAGCGGCGCGGTCCGATCGTCGATCTCGTACGGCGTGGACGACGTGCCGTCGAAGACGAAGTCGGTGGAGAGCTGGACCAGCAGCGCGTCCACGGCGTTCGCGCCTTCGGCCAGGAACTCCACCGCCGACCCGTTGATCGCGCTCGCGAAGTGCTCGTTCTCCTCGGCGGCGTCGACTTTGGTGTACGCGGCGCAGTTGACGATCACGTCCGGGCGCACCTCGCGCACCATGGTGTCGACGATGCGCGAGTCGGTGATGTCCAACTCCGCTTTCGAGAAGGCGACGACGTCCTCGCCTCGAGCGGCAAGCGCGTCGCGGAGGTCGTGGCCGACCATCCCGGCCGCGCCGGTGACGAGCCACCGCAGGGTCACTGGTACTTACCGCCCTCGGTGTTCAGTTGCACTTTGATCTGGCGCGGCTCGCGCGGCTCGATCATGCCGAGGGTCATGAAGGCGTAGAGGACGCGGGCGTTGTCGGCCGCGTTGAGCGATGGGGCGTTGATCAGGTCATACAGCACGCGGCGGCCGTCGACGAGGTCGAACAGCGATTGCTCTTCCGGCCGCAGCCGCAGCCCTTCGACGCGCTGCCCGCTCTGGATGAAGAGCGTCGACTTCGATCCGAGCCGCGCCACGATGCCGCGGGCGTCGGGCATGTGCCGCACGCCCTGCATCACCGCCTGCGGTACGGGGATCTCGACCTTGATGAACTCCAGCCTCTTGTCGCGGCCGGGCGTGAAGCCGACGACGCCGAAGTCCCAGGCGAAGATCGACCAGAGGATGCCCTGGATGTGGTCGCGAACCGCGTTGAAGAGCTGCTCCGAGGTGAGGATCTTCATTTCGACCAGCACGGTGCCGTGACGCTTGCCGGTCTGCCGCACGCGGCGGAGGCTCTCGTCGTATTGGTCCTGGGTGATGTGGCCGGCGAGCAGCAGCATGTCGCCGAGCGACTCCGCGATCTGGTTGGTGGTAGCGAAGATGATGTCGCCGCGTTCCAGGTAGATGCGCTTCGTCTCGTCGCCGCGGCGGCAATCGAGGCGTCCCGGCGCGCGGTACTTGTGGATCTTGACCAGGACTTCAGGAAGTGGAGTTTGGGCGATGTCGGTCTGGTACAGCGGGGAGGCGGGTTCCGGGGTGAACGGGGCCAAGGCTGACTGACCGCCCCGAACTACCCGTTCTTCTTCTCTTCGATGGTGCCGGCGGGTTTCTTGTCGTCCTGGCCCTTGAGCCCATCGCGGAAGTTGGAGATGCCTTGGCCGAGACCCTTGCCGAGCTGTGGGAGCTTCGCCGCGCCGAACACCACGATGATGATGGCGAAGATGATCAGCAATTCCGGCAATCCGAGTGAACCGAACATGAAATGCCTCCAGTCGTGGACCCGTGACAGTGTAGCGTAACGCGTGCTGCGCCTCCGGGCATTTCGCCCGCGGATGCGGCGTTGCGGCGTCATCGCATGATCGACCTCACCGGACTCAACCCCCAGCAACGCGAAGCCGTTACGCACGGGCACGGCCCGCTGCTCGTCCTGGCCGGCGCGGGGTCGGGGAAGACCCGGGTGATCACCTATCGCATCGCCTGGCTGATCGGCGAGCAGGGGGTGTATCCGTCGAACATCCTGGCGGTGACCTTCACCAACAAGGCGGCCAACGAGATGCTGGGACGCGTGGCGCGCCTGGTGCCGAACATCGGCGCACGGCCATGGATCGGCACCTTCCACTCCACCTCTCTGCGCATGCTGCGGCGCCACGCCGACCGCCTCGGATTCACCAAGTCGTTCGCCGTCTACGACACCGCCGACCAGCTCACCCTGGTCCGCCGCTGCATGCGCGAGCTGCAGATGAACGATGACGCCTTCCCGCCGCGCTCGATCCTCTCGCGCATTTCCAACACCAAGAACGAGCTGATCGGCCCAGCGGAGTACGAGAAGCACAATCTCGACTTCTTCGGCGCGCGGGTGGCCGAGATTTACCGCCTCTACCAGAAGCGTCTGCGCGAGTACGACGCCATGGACTTCGACGATCTGATCGGCAAGTACGTGCAGCTCCTGGCGGAGAACGAGGACGTGCGCCACGAGATCCATTCGCGGTTCCAGCACCTGCTGATCGACGAGTACCAGGACACCAACCGCGCGCAGTACGCGCTGATCAAGGCCCTGGCGGGGAACCGCGGGAACATCGTGGCGGTAGGCGACGAGGACCAGTCGATCTACCGCTTCCGCGGCGCAGACATCAATAACATACTGAATTTTGAGAAAGACTTTCCAGGCGCAAATATCATCAAATTGGAACAGAATTACCGCTCCACCGGCAACATCCTCGACGCCGCCACCGGCGTGGTGGCCAACAACATCGCCCGGAAGGGGAAGCGCCTCTTCACCGAGGGAGGGAGCGGCGATCCGGTGCGCGTGGTGAGCTGCAGCACCGACCGCGAGGAAGCGCAGTTCGTGGTGGAGAAGATCTCCGCCCTCCGCTCGCAGATGCGCCTGGCCGACATGGCGGTGCTCTTCCGCACCAACGCGCAGTCGCGGCCGTTCGAGGAAGAGCTGCTGCGCGCGAACATGCCGTACTCGGTGGTCGGGGGGGTGAAGTTCTACGAGCGCGCGGAGATCAAGGACGTGATGTCGTACCTCCGCCTCGCCATCCGCCCGCACGACACGCCGTCGATCGAGCGGGTGATCAACGTCCCCTCCCGCGGCATCGGCGACACCACGCTGAAGGCGCTCAACGACCAGGCGACGGGTGCGGACTACGCCTCGCTGTGGGCGGTCATCGAGAGCGACCTCGGATTTCTCCCGGCGCGCGCGTCGAAGGCGGTGCGCGAGTTCCGCGAGATCGTGCACGACCTCCAGCGCGCGGCGAGCAATCCGCTGCCGGAGCTGTTCGACTACGTCCTGCTGCGCACCGGCTACCGCCGCATGCTGACGGAATCGCGCGACATTCAGGACGAGTCGCGCCTGCAGAACCTCGAGGAGCTGTCCAACTCCGCGCGCGAGTTCGCGGAGCAGAATTCGTCAGCCACGCTCGGCGACTACCTCGACTCCATCACCCTCATTTCCGACCTCGACCGCTACGAGTCCGAGAAAGGCGTGACGCTGATGACGCTGCACGCGGCGAAGGGGTTGGAGTTTCGCGTGGTGTTCCTCACCGGCATGGAGGAGGGCATCCTGCCGCACTCGCAGTCGCTCGACGCCAACGAGGACATCGAAGAGGAGCGGCGCCTCTGCTACGTCGGCATGACCCGCGCGCGCGAGCAGCTCTACTGCCTCCACGCGCTCGAGCGCCGCGTGCACGGGCAGTTCCGCGAGCAGAGCCCGTCGCCGTTTCTGAGCGAGATTCCGGAAGAGGTGCGGGAAGAAGTGCGGCTGGCGCGGCCGCGGTATGTGCCGGAGGCGCAGACCTGGCGGGAGCGGCCGATGCGGCCTTCGCCGCGACCCTCACCCGGCCCGAAGCCTGCCCTGAGCGGAGCGAATGGGCGGCACCCTCTCCCGCGTGCGGGAGAGGGACGGGGTGAGGGCGTCCTCTCGTTCTTCAAAGATGCGCCGGTGAAGTTCGATCCCTCGGCCATTCACGCCGCGAGCGCGAAGGGGGAGGGGAAGGTGGAGCTGAAGCGCGGCGTGCGCGTACGCCACGAGCAGTTCGGCGACGGGACGATCCTGACCATGGAGGGCTCCGGCCCCGACGCGAAGCTGACGGTCTACTTCGACCGGGCCGGTTCGAAGAAGTTCATCGCCAAGTACGCGAAGCTGATCCGGATCTGATCAGCGGCCGACGACTCGTCGCCGCGCCGGAGCCGGATCCTGCTCGACGACGCGCATCCAGACTCCGGCCGTCGTCTCCTCGGGCGGAGGGAGCGTCGAAAAGTACGCGGCTGCCACGCCCGCGGACGTCGATGCCAGTCCCGGCCCGAGCGAGGCTGCGCCCGGCCGCGACAGGAGATCGAATGACGGGTCGACGAGCGTTGCTCTCTCGTCGAGGCGCGCGACGCGAAGGACCGACGAGAAGTCGCTCCTCAACTCGCGCCAGACGAGAATCAGCTCGCGGCGGCTCCAACGAATCTCCGCCTCGTCGAAGACCGGCGTTCCGTCGTCGCCGGAGCAGCGCAACTGCTTCGGCGCCACGAGGACCTTGCGCGCATCGTTGACCTGTGCGACGTCGACGCATGTCTGCGCGCCGTGTTCGGCGACCCAGGCGATGGTGATGCGGTCGCCGTTCGTGGTCACCGAGGGTTGCAGCCCGCGCAGACCGGCGCCCGCTTCGATCATCGGCAGCGAGACTGCGTCGACCTTCCCTCCCGCCGAGACCCGCGTCCCCCAGAACCGCGTCGGCTTCGGCGACAGCGGATTGGTGCGGTCCTCGGCCCAGGCCAGGAAGAAGGTCGAGCCGTTCCAGACGATGCGCGGCGCGACGAAGACGCCGGTGAGCCCGACGCTGAGCGGCGGAGCGTCGAGTGCCTTGCCGGCGTCGTTCACGCGAGTGACGCGAACGGTCACGCCGTCGGTCCAGGCCATGAGAAACCCGTTATCGCCGTACGCCGCGGCAACTTCCGATGCGCCGAACGGACCGCGAAAAAGTGGGGCGGTAGCGAGTAGCCCTCCGTCGAGCGCGACGCGGCGGCCGTCGACGCCGAAGTCCTCGCTCGGCCAGATGACCAGCCAGGAGTCATTGCCGCAGGCGACTGCGGGCGTGCCGCGGGTCGAGGTGCTGATGACGAGCTTCCGTCCGTCGGCCGCCGCCGCGATGCCGTTGCCGTCGCGCCAGGCCACGAGGAGGTGTCCGTGACAGCCTGAGGCCCGCACATCGCCGGTCATCTCCGTCGCGCGGGAGACGAGTTGCTCGTTCTGCAGCCGCAGTTGAGCGAACAGCAGTGCGATGAGCAGACTCACCGAAGCGTCAGCGGCCCACCGCCCGCCGATGCGGCGGCTTAGGGATGCGCTCGAGCGCGCGCATGAACGCGCGCGGCGCGCCGCCGTTCGCGTCGTCGGCGCGGCTGTAGGCGATCAGCACTCCGCCGGGGGTGGTGATCAACCACGGAGGGAGTAGCGGCGCGGGGCCGGATGTGACCTCAAAGGGCTCCGGATCGATGCGACGCAGCCCCTCGTCAAGACGAATCGCCTTCACGATGTATCCCTTGCCGCCTTCGGCGATCCGCTCGAGCCAGACCAGCACGTATTCCGATCCATTCCATGCGATCTCGACGCTGGACGGTCCGTCGTTCGCGGCGCGATGAATGACAATCAGGGGACGGATTCTTACCTTCCCGTCAAGCGTCGTCTGCGCAAGCGTGACCCCGTTATCCGACCAGGCGAAGGTTATGGCGTCGCGCCCCAGGGCCGCTGCGAGATGAGTGTCAGCGGAGCTGAAGGTATTGAAGAAGAGCGTCGATGACGGCGTCTCCGAGAGCCTCGTTCCCGCTCGATCGACCCGCACCGTCGCCAGAGACCACGATGGTGGAAACAAATGGGCGGTGGAAGGAAACTCGAGCGTAAAGCCGGTCACGAAGGCGGAGCCGGTCCACAAAACTCGCGGCGAACGGGCTACGTTCCACGAGCTGGACCCGATGGTGGTCTCCCATTCAGCGAGCAACGGGCCGCTTTCGCCAAGGCGCGCGAAGTAGAGCTCGTTTTTTTCGGCCCAGGCGACGAGGAACGACCCGTCAAAGGTGATGGAAGGCGTCTGCGGTCTCCGTAGCAGCTCAAAAAGGTCGGTGCGTTCCACACTGGTCAAGAGCAGCGGCTGCGGATCGAGGTCCTTGCCATCGAAATCGAACCGCTTCCCGAGGAGCCGGTCCGGCCGGCCGTCCACGCCCGCGTAGCGCCACACCACGAGAAACACCTGGTTGCCGGCGGCGACCGCCGGCCAGCCGACGTAGTCGGGCCCCGGGTCGGACTGCAGGACGACAGGAGGGCCGCCGTTGAACGACGCCGAGACGCGAAGCCATCGGTCGCCGTCGCCCCAGACGGCGAGAATGCCCCTCGGGCCGCGCGCGATCTGAACGTCGGTCTGCGCTTCGCCGGAGTACGAAAGGAGCGCGGCGGGAACCGGATCGGCGGGCAGCGCGCTGAACTCCGGCACTTTGCGCGCGACGATGTCGGAGCTGAACTCCCGCCGCTCGGACCAGACGATCAGTTGCGACGACCCATTCGTCGCGAAGGCGACATCACTAGTCCACGGCATTTTGCTCAGCGCAAGCGATCCTGCCGGCGGCGTACCGTCGATCGCGATCCGAAAGGCCGTTGACACAAGGTTCGTGGGCGCTACGGGAGTAAAGGTCACCAGGAATTCGCGCCCGTCCCATCCGGCAGCAACCGCGCGCTGCACGCCGTTGAGCGGTAATGTCTGGTCCCTGAAGATTCTCCCGTCGTAGCCCACGACGATGTAGCGGCCGCCGTTAAAGGCTATGAGGACCGCCACCGGCGCGAACGCCGCGGTCACTTGCCCATTGCTCGGCGATACCGACGTTGAAATCGCTTGATCGGTCACCGCGCCGTCGTCGGTAATGGCGTACAACGTGATCGAGGAGCCGACGTCGACGACGTAGTACTGCCCGCCATACGCCGCTGCGCCTGCCGTCGACGCAAACGTCTTGGCCACGCTTCGCAGCGGTATGCCGTCGCGATCAAGCACCGTCGCCGACGATTCTGTCGTCGCGGGGTCCGGACGAGTGATCAGCAGATATGTCGACCCGTTCGATACCAGCGCGACCGGCTCGCCCGAGCCGACTGCGTGCGGCTCCGACACCGGCACGCCGTCGCCGTTCACGCGGAGGGACAGGATGTTCGAAGAGCTCTGCCAGACGACGAGGTAGTCGCCGCCGGCTGTCGCGATTTTCGGGTTCGTGCCCGTGGCGATGCGCCGCCCGACCGGATTGGCTGGAAGCCCGTCGCTTGCGACCCGCGTGGCGTAGATGTCGGAGCCGAGCCGTCGTCCGTCGGCCCAGACGACGAGGTAGTCGCCGCCATTGGACGCGGCCACCGGAGCCGTCTGGTCGTATGCGGCCGACCGCAGCTCGAGACTCGGCGAGAGCGGTATTTCGGGGCCGAGCTTCACCTCGGCCGCAAGAATCGACTGACTTAGAAGTGATGCGGCGAAAACGGCGAGAATATGGTGTTTCGCCATACGCACGCGCCACTATAGCACGACGCTCTTGCCTCCATGGTTACCGCCCTCGTCTGAATGCGAGCAAAAGCAGTACCCCGACAACGCCGAGTCCGGCGGCGAGCCAGCCCCTCCGTTTGTTCACCTCCATTGCGATGCTCCCCCTCTTCGCGCGGTCATCGAACACGCCGTGTGCGCCAGCATCGCCCGGCAGCGGCGCCCAGAGGTTGTCCGGCCGCTTCGGGTCCTCGGGCTCATCGGTCATCTGCGCGTCATAGCCGTGTTCGGCGAGAACCCAGTCGCCGACTCCCGGCACGAAGTTGTTGCCGATCACCGCCTCGGAGGTCGGCCATCCGACGTTGACCTCGCGCCGCCCGCTGTATGCCGCCCAGACGATCGCCTCCGCGGCCACCTCCGGCTGGAAAATCGGCGGTACGGGCTGCCCTTTTCGCGGCAGCCGGCTCTTCACCCACCGGAATTGCGGCGTGTTCATCGCCGGCAGGTGCACCATCACCACGCGCACCTCGCTGCGATCGTGAATCAGCTCGCTGCGCAGCGAGTCGTGGAATCCCTGCATGGCGTGCTTCGCCGCGCAGTACGCCGACTGCAGCGGAATGCCGCGATAGGCGAGCGCGGAGCCGACCTGCACGATCGCGCCGCGGTTGCGCGGCTTCATCCGCCGCAGCGCGGCGAGCGTCCCCCACACCGTGCCGAGGTAGGTGACGTCGGTGACGCGCCGGTACTCGTCGGGTGTGGTCTCCATGATCGGGGAGAAGACGGAGAGCATGGCGTTGTTGATCCAGATGTCGATCGGGCCGAACGCGCCCTCGACTTCCGACGCCGCGCGGTCGACGGCCTCGTGATCGGCGACGTCGAGCGGCAGGACGATGGCCTCACCGCCCGCCGCCTCGATCTCCCGTTTCGCCGCCTCCAGTCCGTCGCGTCCCCGCGCGATCAGCCCGACCTTCGCCCGCCGCCGCCCGAAGGCCCGGGCGACCGCGCGCCCGACGCCGGCGGAAGCGCCGGTGATGACGACGACTTCGCGATCCATGAGAGGCGACCGAAGCAAGACCCGATCCGAACGGACGTGATGTCAGGTGCGCGCTTCGACCGCGGCGGCGCGGCGGTCGGTGAAGACGCCGATCAACTTCGCCATCGCCGGCAGCCCGGTGGCCAAAGCGGTGACGATGCCCGCGGTGAGATTCATGAGGTCCTTCTGAGTGGTGAAGATGAGGAGCGTCGTGCTCAGGAGAACGATCAGAAGCGGGACGCGAAGGTTGTCCCAGGTGCTCGCCACGCCGAAGCGCTCGGCTTCGCGCTCGAGGTTTTCTCCGGCATCGATGATGAAAAGGCGGAGAGTCTCGCTGGCGATCTGAATGTTCGGACCGCGTCGAATCAGGCCCCGGGCCACCAGTCTTCGCACCAGCTTGCGGTCCTTGCCGTTGAGCAACCCATGGCGGGCCAGCTCCGACAAGAGGAGCTTTTCTGGGTACGAGCAGCTGGCCCACAGTCCTGAATAGTAGGTGTGTGCCCGCTCGCGCAACTCGTCCAGCGCGGCGCGACGATCGTCGGGGTTGTTCAGCTCGTCCGCCAGCTCGCGGAGGTACGGATCGTGTGCGGTCTCCGCCTTCAACCATGCAGCAGTGCCGGCGCGGTTCTGAACCGAGGCGTCGTAGGTCATGACTCTCTTCGTCAGCGAAGCGATGGCGGTCGCCAAGGAGCGCCAGAAGGGCGGCGCCTTCCTGGCGACGGGCACGCTTGCGGCCGCGGCTTGCGCGCTGGCTACCTGCTCGGAGGTGATCCAGACGAACGACGAGAAAACCTCGTTCCAACGCGCGCGAACGAGCGGGTCGGCGCTCGTGGCCAGGAACAGCAGCGGTGTGACGCGGGAGGCGATGATCACTCTGCGGTTCGGAAGCAGGAGCAGTTGTTCCAGAAGCTCGAGCTTTCGGCCGTCGACGGCCGGATCGCCGGCGCCGAATTCGAAGTCGAGGCAGCGAACGTGCCTCCCCGGCGCGCTGCTGTCGATCTCGATCAGTTTGGGCCTCCAGTCCCGCGTGAGGATGCTCATGGACGCAAACGAGACGTCGACGAACGTGGGACGTTTCACCGCCGCCTCGATCACTTTTGCCGGATCGGGCGAGTCATGAGTGAGGAACACGTGATCGCCGAGCGTCGGCCCCAGGGGGAGGGTCGACAGCCACTCCGGCCGTCGGAGATCGATGAGGAACACTTTTCTGGCGATGAAGACCACGATCCAGAGAAAAAGGCGGGTGATGGCGAAGATGATCAGGATGATCACGCCGCGGCGGATCCAGCGGAAGATCGTGGTCGCCGGGTCATGATGGCGGTCGCGATTGAACGCCGTTTGCGGTGGAAGAGTGGACAAGCTGCTGAGGAACAACGGGGGGACGATGGATCGGATGGTGATCGCCGTCTCGCCCGGGGGCTTGGCGAACATCTTGTTCAACGTCGTCGGAGCCAGGCGTACTTTTTTTCTGAGCTGGATGCTTCCGTAGTAGCGGCACCACGTCCACTGATCGTCATCGGACCGGTCGCTGTGGAGATGACGAATGGACACCGATTGGTCGGAGTATTGCGGCAGAAGCGGCTCGAAGATCGAGGAGATCCATATGCGATCGCGCGCCTCACACTGGAAGTAGCACGCCGGATTCTGATTCGGGCTCTTGAAGATCGCGCCGGGGGCTTCGAAACACCAGTCGGAGATGTCGAAAAAGTTGGGGATCGGATAACGGAGCGCCACAACGGACAACGACGTCACATTGAGTTTGTCGAGCCCGTTGATGCGCTCTTCGATGCGTTCCGCGAGCGCCAGTTGCGAGTATTTGATCAACCCTTCCAGCTCCAGACGGCTCGCGGCCTTGAAGAAGGCGATGGTGGGGACCGCCGAGGAGATGAAGAGCAGCAGGAGACCGGCCGCGATGTAGGTGCGGGGATACCGGATCCAGCGGGCCGCCTTCGGCACCAGGCGGCCGAAGCTGCTGGTTTGTTCGATGGTGACGAACGCCCCGACCGCCAGCAGGATGAGCAGCACTGCCCGGGTGATGGCGGGATGCTGGGAGACGAAACGCAGGTCGGGCATCATCGGATCGACAACTAGCGGATACGCCCACAGCAGGGTCACGACCGTCCAGATGGCCAGGACGAGCAGGTAGATGGCCCGCTTGGTCTCGCGGTGAAGGACCAGGTAGGTCGCGCTGATGGCCTGTGCGGGCGCCAGGAAGCCGATCATCAACGCTCGCGGCGTGGTCAGCGCGAACGCCGAGGTCAGCGCCAGCAGGATGGAGAGCGCGTACATCAGGACCAGCCGGCGGTACAGGTCGTCGTTCTGGGCGATCGGCCAGATCGACGGCGCCCGGTACGCCGGGCGCGCGACCACCACGATGGCGAAGACCACCAGATACAGCATCGAGTTGCAGATCAGCAGCACCAGGGTCAGGAGGATGGTCTCGACGTTGACGCTGCGAAGGAGGGCCTTGTCGCGGAACACCACCACGGACCACGGCAGGTTCGCCAGCGGTTTGACGTACGCCCGCTGATCGCGTCCCCAGTAATGAAGGTTGACGAACGCTTCGTGACGCGCGGAGACCGCGGAACGCAGCTCGCGGTTGAAGTCGGTTTCGGCGAAGAAGTTCTCGTTGCGGTTGCGCCGCTCGTCGGAGTGGAAGATGACGTTGCCGCTGCCGTCGATGAACGCGAACCGGTAACTCGGCGGCAGCACCGGCCGCGTTACGTGCACCATCTGCGCGGTGACGGCGAAGACCGGCAGATCTTCCAGCCCCGTCGGCACCGCCAGAACGGTCTCCACGCCGCCCGTCGTGGAGGAGCGGAGCGATTCGAGCACGAAGTCGTGCGCCTCGCTCTTCTCGGGGTCGGTGACGTTCCACCTGCGGCCGGCGAGGGTCTCGCGGAAGTAGTCGCGCTGCCCGACCGAGACCAGCGGTCTCTCCGATCCGACCGCCCCCTTGTAGCGCTGTCTCCCGTTGCGGTCGATCCAGGCGAAGAACGAGAAGTAGACGTATTTCGAAACGTCGCCCAGCACATACCTCGGCTGGGGCTTGACGCTGAGATCGTCGAGGCGGAGCTTGTAGAGCGACGCCGGAGCGCCCTCTTCGGTGGCCTTCACCGACCAGCTCTTCAGTGTGTCCGCAACTGCCCGGGCGCGAGTGATGTCGCGCAGCAGATCGTCCTCCAGGCGGCGGGCGAAGATGGACATCTGGCTGGAGGCGATCTTCGACATCCGGTCGTACGCGAGGTAGTCGATGAGCCAGAGAGTGATGATCGCAGCGGCGGTGAGGGCCGAGAACCCGAGCAGCATCACGTCGCTGACTTTGAGCGCCTGATGCTGTCCGATCAGCACCACACGGAGAAAGGGCCAGGAGCAGATGGCGAGAATCAGGACCGCGACGACGGCGATCACGATGGAGGCCGATACCGCGTAGGCTTCGTAGGTGAAACGGCTCTTGGACGTGATGCCGCACAGCACCAACGTGTTGGGATCCGCCTGACGGGTGGTCTGCTGCGTCTCGTCCCGCTTTTCCTCTGTCTTCGCCGGCGCCGCCGCCTTCGATTCCGGCGGCGGCGTCGACGGTGCGGTCGCATGAAAGACGAACGGCTGCACGAACAATTCGTAGTCCGAACCGGAGACGGATACCGGAACGTGCAGCGTCGCTCCGGCAACCTCCTTCAGCGAAAGCGGAACGGACTGCCGCCATCCTTTCCGCTCCTGCAGCGCATCGAGCCGCGTGATCAGCAATTCCGCGCCGCTGTTCTTCGGCGGCGCCGCAACCTCGCTCATCACGTCCGACGTCATTGCGGGCCGGTAGCTGTACATCACCGTGCCGTCGGAGCGCGCCACCAGAATCTCGTCAAAGACGTTGACCAGCTCCTGTTTCAGCAGCGGATCGAGCAGTCTGGAGAGCCGTAGTCCGCCCGACGCTTCCGGCTTCTCGACCTGCTGAGAGGACGAAGCGATGGTCGCGGGAACGGCAGGCGCATCGCGCGGCAGACCGACGGCCGCGAGAGTCTCCGGCTGCCCGGCATACCGAATGTCGACCCACCATTCGCCGTTCCGCGTCGACAGCTGACGCGCAAAGACGTCTCCGCCCGCCGGGACGGGCGGCGGTTGACCGCTTTCGGCCGCGTCAGGCTCGATCCATCGTTTCGCGCCGCGATCAAAATCGGGCAGCCAGGAATCGATGGTCTCTTCCGCCAGATCGGTATCCATCAGCTCCGGACGCGCTCGCCGGAGAACCGCTGGGCTGGTGGCCGATCGTGCGTAGTTGCGGACAAAGCCCTGATGAGTGTCGAGGGAGGCGCTGACTTGCGCGCCGAGGCTGGAGAGGAGCCGTAGGTTGCGATTCGTGAAGTAGGCCCGTTGTCGCGAGACATACATGTAGTACGCGGTCAGCAGCACGGCCACCACGATGACCGAGATGGTCATCGCGAAGCGAAACGAGGTCGCCGAGCGAGCTTTCGGCGTCGCTTTCTTCGGGGCGTTGCCCGCGGCGCGTTTCTTCGGCGCGGCTTCGCCATTCGGCTGTTCGTCGTCTGCCATGTGGATGTAGACGTCCTAGGTGTGGTGATTCCTGGGTGTTTCCCTACCCGGAGGATGGTCTGCTCCTTGCTGCGGCGTGCCCAGTGAACGTTTCCTCCATCCTCCTCTGGGGCTTCGCCGCGACCGTCGTGCTGACCGCACTGACGATTCTCGGCCAGTCGCTCGGACTCACGCGCATCGACATCCCGTTCATTCTCGGCACGATGTTCTGCGCGGACCGCGACCGCGCGCGGTTCCTCGGCATCGCCATGCACCTGGTCAACGGGTGGCTCTTCGCCTTCGTCTACGCGCTTTTCTTCGAGAACGTCCACATTGCCACATGGTGGTTCGGCGCGCTAATCGGCGCGACGCAGGGCCTCTTCGTGGTGGTGGCTCTCCTCCCCGCGTTGCCGGGCCTGCATCCGCGCATGGTGTCGGACTTTCGCGGTCCCGAGCCGACGCGGCTGCTCGAGCCGCCGGGATTTCTGGCACAGAACTACGGGAGGCTGACCGCCGCCGTGGTGCTGGTGACGCATGCGATTTACGGGGGGATGTTGGGGATGTTTTATGCGTTGCGCTGAAGCGCTAACGCCGCGTTCATCAGCGCGATGTGCGTGAGCGCCTGCGGGAAGTTTCCCAGCAGCTCGCCCGAGTCGACGTCGATCTCCTCGGACAAGAGCCCAACGTCGTTGGCCCGCGCTGCTACCGCCTCGAACACCTCGCGCCCCTCGCCGTGCTTCCCCGCCAGTGCGAGCGCCTCGGCCAGCCAGAAGCTGCAGGCGAGAAAGGCGCCCTCGCCGGGCGGGAGGCCGTCGTCGGTGTGGGTGTCGTACCGGTACAGAAACGGACCGCGGCCGAGCGTTGCGCGGATGGCGTCGATGGTGCCGAGCATCCGTGGATCGGCCGGATCGATGAAGCCGACGCGGGCGATGTAGAGCAGCGCGGCGTCGACGTCATCCCCGTCCAGGATGCTGACGAACGTGTTGCGCTTCGAATCGAAGCCGCGCGCCATCACCATTTCGTGGATTGCGTCCTTGGTCTGGCGAAGGCCCTCGACGCCGAGGCTCTCGGCGCAATCGAGAGCGAGCCAGGCCATGACCTTGCCGTGCACGTGCTGGTGCGTGCCGCCGCGCTTCTCCCAGATCCCGGCGTCCGGTTCGCGCCACCGCTTCAGCACGACGTCGACGATGCGGCGGATCATGCGCCGCACGTCGCGATCGATGCGCTCGCCGCGCTGCACGGCCTCGTCGATGGCGCTGAGTACCTCGCCGTAGACGTCGAGCTGGAACTGGCCGTGCGCGTCGTTGCCCACCCGCACCGGCTTCGAGCCGCGGTAGCCGGCGAGGTGCGGCAGCTCACGCTCAAGCAGCTTCGACTCGCCGAAGACGTCGTAGAGGACCTGCAACTTCGGCTGCGTGAGGCGCGTGGAGTAGAGGAGCCAGTCGAAAAACGAGCCTCCCTCGCGCTCGAAGCCGCAGTCGTACAGCGCGCTGACGGTGAACGACGCGTCGCGCAGCCAGCAGTAGCGGTAGTCCCAGTTGCGCACGCCGCCGATGGCCTCGGGGAGCGACGTGGTCGGCGCGGCGACGATGCCGCCCGACGGGGCATAGGCCAGGAGCTTGAGCACTAGCGCGCTGCGCGTCACGAGGTCGCGGTACGGCCCGTCGTATTCGAGCTGCGCCGACCATGTGGACCAGAAAGCGATGGTCGCCTCGATCGATTCATCCAAGCGCGGAAAAACGGCAGGAGTGTGATCGTCGAAGCCGAGGGCGAAGGTGCGGGTCTCACCGGCTCGCAGCGTGAAGCGCGCCGTGGCGGTGCCGCCGTCGATAGCGAACTGCACGTCGGAGCGGAGGTTGAGCACGCGCGCCGACCATTCGCAGAACACCGAGTCGCGGCGCAGCTCGAGGCGCGGCGTGACCCGCGCGTAGTCCGGGCGCGGCGCGTAGACCACTTCGAGCGACACCTCGCCGCGCACACACTCGATGCGCCGCAGGATCTGCCGGAACGGCGTGATGCGCGTCCGCTTCTCCTCCTCGGTCATCACCGGCATGAGGTCGACGAGCACCGCCGCGCCGCCGTCGCACTCGAACGTTGTCTCCAGCACGTTGGTGTCGCCGACGTAGCGCCGCGTCGTGCGTGAGGCGACCGCCGGCGCGATGGAGAAGTGCCCGCCGCGCTCCCAGTCGAGGAGGCGTGCAAAGACCGACGGAGCGTCGAAGCGCGGCCACGCCAGCCAGTCGATCGAGCCGCCGCGCGAGATCAGCGCCGCGGAGCGCGTGCAGCCGATGATGGCGTAGTCGGCGATGGGCGGCTGCGTGTCATCCCGACCCTGAGCGAAGCGAAGGGGAGGGACCTGGGCGGGCGGGTGGCGCATCAGTCGTGTTTCGTGCGCCACACGCGGCGTCGTCGCCATTTGCGTGCAAGCGCGATCGCGCCCACGAGAAGTGCGATGCCGCCCGCGATCGCGCCCCACTTGCGCAGGTCGGGCCCGGGCTGCTCTTCGATGTAGTGGCGCTCGGGGAGATCGCCCTTCGGGCCCGCCGGGCCGTCGCGCAGCGCCATCTGCAGCACCTGCGCGAGATGCAGCGCCTGGCGGTTGGTCGACTGCGCGATCTGCTCCCGGCAACTGAAGCCGTCGGCGACGATGAGCGTGTCGCGCGCCGCCTCGCGCACTTTGGGCAGCAGCACCCGCTCGCCGGCGCGCACGGAGATCTCGTACTTTTCGCCCTTTTCGAATCCGAACGCGCCCGCCATCCCGCAGCAGCCGGAGTCGGGATGCTCGACGTCCAGGCCCATCTTGCGGAGCACCGTCTCCTCGTCGCCGAAGCGGAGCACCGCGCTGTGGTGACAGTGGGCCTGCACCAGCGCCTTGCGATCGAGCTTCGGGACGTCGATGTTCTCGCGCACGATGAACTCGGAGAGCGTCATCGTCGCCTCGCGCAAACGCCGCGCGTCTTCGTGGCCGGGAAAGAGATTCGGCAGCTCATCGCGGAACACCGACGCGCAACTCGGCTCCAGCACGACGATGGGAACGCCTTCGTCCAGCTCGGGTTTCAGCACGTCCATGGTCTCGCGCAGGAGGTCTTTCGCCATGCCGAGGAAACCCCAGTCGTAGAGCGGCCGCCCGCAGCAGAGCTGCTTGCGCGGGAGGGTGACGTGGTAGCCGGCGGCTTCGAGGACGTCCACCGCCGCCATCGCCGTGTCGGGGTGGAAGTGGTTGTTGAAGGTGTCGGGCCAGAGGAGGACGCGGCGATGGGGCTCATGTAGGACGGGCTTCAGCCCGTCGGCGCGGGAAGACGGGCTGAAGCCCGTCCCACATCGCTCCAGGAAGGTCTTTTTCGCGAACCGCGGCATCTCCCGTTCCGGGGCGATGCCTCCGAACTTCTTCGCCAGCGGCATCAGGAGATTCGCCAGGCCCGGCGCCAGCGCGGCCACCCGCGCCCAGATGTGAATCCATCCCATGGTGTACGCGCCGATGGGGCGGAGGCGGCGTTCGTAGTAGTGCGAGAGGAACTCCGCCTTGTACGTCGCCATGTCGACGTTGACAGGGCACTCGCCCTTGCAGCCTTTGCACGCCAGACAGAGGTCGAGCGCGTCCTTCACTTCCTCGTTACGCCAACTGTCGGCGATGGCCTCGCCCTGGAACATCTCGAACAGCAGTCGCGCCCGGCCGCGCGTGGAGTGCTCTTCCTCGCGCGTGACCATGTAGCTCGGGCACATCGTGCCGCCGTCCATCCGCCGGCATTTGCCGACGCCGACGCAGCGCAGCACGGCGCGGTCGAGGCGCCCGTTGTCGTCGGGAAAGCGGAAGTGCGTCTCCGGCGACCAGGGGTGATAGTCGCTGCCGAGCCGCAGGTTCTCGGTCGGATGGTAGGGCGTGATCACCTTCCCCGGGTTCATCTTCCACTCCGGGTCCCACAGCGCCTTGAACTCGCGGAAGGCGCCCATCAGCTCCTCGCCGAACATCTTCGGCAGCAGGTCGGCGCGCGCCTGGCCGTCGCCGTGCTCGCCGGAGAGCGAGCCGTTGTACTTCACGCAGAGGTCCGCCGCATCGTCGAGGTAGGCGCGGAACTTGGCGATGCCGGGCGCGGTCTCCAGGTCGAAGTTGTTGCGGGTGTGCACGCACGCCTGGCCGAAGTGTCCGTAGAGATCGCCCGAGTAGCCGTACTTGTTGAGCAGCGCGCGCAGCTCACGGAGGTACTTGCCGAGGTGCTTGGGATCGACGGCCGAGTCTTCCCAACCCTCCCAGGTGCGCGGCTTGCCGGGGACGAACGCGGTCGCGCCGAGGCCCGACTCGCGGATGGCCCAGACCATCTTTTCCTGCTTCTTGTCGATGAAGAGCTTGTGCGACGGCGCGCCGGGCGACTTGGACAGCGCGTCGATCATCCGCTGCGCGTGCGCGTCGGACTCGGCCTTCGACTCGCCGCCGAATTCGACCAGCAGCCAGCCGGTGCCGGGAGGGAGGAGCTCGATGTTGCGGACGTTGAGCCCCTTGGCCTTCATGTCGGCGACCAGGCGGTCGTCGACCCCTTCCAGGCCGATAGGGTTGAACTCCAGTAGGCGCGGGACGTCGTCGGCGGCGAGGTAGATGTCGTCGTATCCGAGGACCACCAGCGTGCGCGACGGAGGCGAATAGACCAGGCGGCACTTCGCCTCGAGCACCACGACGCAAGTCGACTCGCTGCCGACCAGCGCGCGCGCCACGTTGAAGCCGTTCTCCGGCAGCAGCTCGTCGAGGTTGTAGCCGGAGACGCGCCGGGGGATCTTCGGGTACCTGGCGCGAATGAGGTCGCCGTACTGGTCGCGGATCTTCCTGAGTCCGGCGTAGATCTCGCCGCGGCGCCCACCCATGGCGATGATCTCGTCGAGCCGCGATTCGGACGTCGGGCCGACACGCAGCCGCACGCCGTCGTAGGTGAGGACGTCGAGCTCGTCGATGTTGTCGACGGTCTTGCCGGCCATGAGGGCGTGCACGCCGCAGGAGTTGTTGCCGATCATGCCGCCCAGGGTGCAGTGGGTGTGGGTGGCGGGGTCGGGTCCGAAGGTGAGGGTGTGCTTCTCGGCCGTGTGGCGTAAATCATCCAGAATTATTCCTGGTTGAACTCGCGCATATTTATCGAGCTTATTTAGCTCGACAATATGGTGCATATATTTCGAGAAGTCCAGGACCACCGCGACGTTGCAGCATTGCCCGGCCAGCGACGTCCCGCCGCCGCGGGCCAGGATCGGCGCGCCGTGCTTGCGCGCCAAGGCGATGGCGGCGACCACATCATCCGCGTCGCGCGGCACCACCACCCCGATCGGCACCTGGCGGTAGTTCGAGGCGTCGGTGGCGTAGAGGGCGCGCGAGCCGTCGTCGAAGCGCACTTCGCCCTTGATCGAGCGCCGCAGCTCCTCGGCGAGCAGCG
Source organism: Candidatus Gilichinskyi gelida (assembly GCA_038040385.1). Lineage (GTDB taxonomy): Bacteria > Acidobacteriota > Thermoanaerobaculia > Gp7-AA8 > Gp7-AA8 > Gilichinskyi > Gilichinskyi gelida. The sequence continues at coordinate 24,640 of JBBPII010000012.1, read as the reverse complement.
CGGCGTCGACGTTGACCGTCTGCACGCGGTCGCGATGCTCGATCGGGCGGCCTGAAGGCCGCCGCTCCGCGAACACCATCGGCGGGAAGCGGCGCGTCTCGTCGCGGTGCGCGGGATCCGCCACGGCGCCGACGGCGAGCCGAGTGGGGTCGTCGGTCATCCTGGTCAGTATGTCATCCCGACCCTGAGCGCAGTCGAAGGGGAGGAACCTGGGCGGGTCGGGCGGCGCGAGAGTCGCTTTACCGGACGCCGAGCCGGACGATGGCGATGACGACCATCGTCGCGGCGAGCATGGCCAGAAGGCGCGGATCGAGGGCGGGCACGTCGGCGACCACCATGACCGGTGCAGTGGCCATGACACCAGAGTTGTCGGCCCACAACAGGCGGATGGTGTACGTACCCACAGGGAGCGGTCCAACGAGCACGTCGAACGGAACGGAAGGAAGAGGGTCGATGCAGTTTGCCCCGGGCGTCACGCTGATATCGATGTTCGAGCCGTTGACGGTGACACCGCTGATGCCCCCGTTGCAGCCGGGGACTGTTCCGTGAACGATGAACGGCACCCCGGCGACCGGATTCGGCGATACCGCGCTGATGGTCTGGGCCTGCGCCGTGGAGGCGAGGAGGAGAAGGGCTAAAATTAGCGGCGCGCGCCTCATATTATGCTGAGACAGCATAGCAAGTCCGCGCGGTCTTTCGCGCAACTATTTCTTCACCGCCGCCCACATCTCCTTCATCGCGTTCTTCAACATCTGGCTCCTGCTCGGGTCGTGCAGCAGGGAGGTCATGAACTTCCTCGCCTGATCCAGCGTGATGTGCGGCGGCAGCGGCGGCACCTCGGGGTCGGTGCGGAATGAGACGACGCAGGGGCGGTCGGCGCTGAGCGCGGCGTCCCACGCGGCGCCGATGCGGTCGGGCGTATCCACTCGCAGCCCTTTCAGTCCCAGCGACTCGGCGAACTGCGCGTACTGGAACGCGGGGACGTTCTGCGAGGCCTCGAACTTCGGATCGCCGGCCATCACCCGCTGCTCCCACGTCACCATGTTGAGGTCGCGGTTCTCCAGCACGCAGACGATGAGGCGCGGGTCGCTCCACTCGCGCCAGTACTTGGCGACGGTGATCATCTCGTTCATGCCGTTCATCTGAAATGCGCCGTCGCCCACCAAGGCGATGGCCACGCGATCGGGGAAGGCGAACTTCGCGGCGATGACGTACGGCACGCCCGGCCCCATGGTGGCCAGGTTGCCCGACAGCGACGCCATCATCCCTTTGCGGATCTTCAGGTACTGCGCGTACCAGATAGCGGTGGAGCCGGAGTCGGCGGCCAGGATGCAGTTGTCGGGCAGCTTCGGCGACAGCTCGGCGAAGACGCGCTGCGGGTTGATCGGATCGGCCTCGGTCTTCGCTCGCTCGCCGATCAGTTGCCACCATTCTCGGATCTCCTTCTCGATCCGCGACCGCCACTCGCGATTGGTCTTCCGCTTCAGCAATGGGATGAGGGCGCGAAGGGTCTCCTTGCTGTCGCCGGTGAGGTTGGCTTCCATGGGGTAGCGGATGGAGAGCATCCGGCCGTCGATGTCGATCTGGACGCCGCGCGCTTGTCCCTCCTCGGGGAGGAACTCCGGGTACGGGAAGCTCGAGCCGACCATCAGCAGGGTGTCGCACTCGGACATCAGCTCCCACGACGGCTTGGTGCCGAGCAGGCCGATGGAGCCGGTGACGAAGGGGAGGTCGTCGGGGAGCGCGGCCTTGCCGAGGAGCGCCTTGGCCACGCCGGCGCCGAGGAGCTCGGCGACTTCGATGACCTCGTCCGCGGCGCGCAGGGCGCCGGCGCCGATCAGCATGGCCACCCGCTGGCCGGAATTGAGGATGTCGGCGGCGCGGCGAAGGTCGTCGTCCTTCGGAATCACGCGCGGCGACGAGAAGCCGACGCCGGAGTGGATGGTGGAGTGCGCGTGCGGCGGCTGCGCCATCTCCTCGTCCTGCAGGTCGTGCGGGACGATGATGCAGGTGACGGTGCGCTCGGCGAGCGCGATGCGGACCGCGCGGTCGACGAGATGGCGCATCTGCCCGGGCGCCATCGCCGTGAAGCAGTACTCCGACGCCACGTCCTTGAAGAGCGTCTGCAGGTCGACTTCCTGCTGGTACGAGCCGCCGATGGCCAGCCGCGACGACTGCCCGACGATGGCCACCACCGGTTGGTGGTCGAGTTTGGCGTCGTACAGGCCGTTGAGCAGGTGGATGGCGCCGGGGCCGGAGGTGGCGAGACAGACGCCCACCTCGCCGGTGAACTTGGCGTGCGCGCAGGCCATGAAGGCAGCCATCTCTTCATGGCGCACCTGCACGAACCGCATGGCCTCGTTCGCGCGGTCGATGGCGCCCATGATTCCGTTGATGCCGTCGCCCGGGTAGCCGTAGATGCGCTTCACGCCCCACTGGCCGAGGCGCTGGATGAGGAAGTCGGATGTGGTGTGTGGCATGTGTCCTACATGAAGCTGCGAAGTGCGTACCTGCTAGGACCCTAATCGCAGCCCGACGATGAACCGCCTACGCGGCGCGGCGTAGCCGCGCACCTCTTCGTAGCGAGCGTCGCGCAGGTTCTCGACCTTCACGAACGGCGTGAAGCGCTCGCCGCGATGCTGGATATTGGCGTCGATGGTCGTGTATCCGGGATTCGCCACCCGCGAGTACGGGAACACCGGCAATTGGTCGTCGCGGACGCCGATGCGCTGGACGACGATGTTGGTGTCGACGGCGCCCGCGCGATAGCCGAGGAAGATCGAGCCGGAATGCTTCGGCCGGCGGAAGAGGCGCTGTCCGGTCGACTCATCCTCGTTCCGGTGAAGGTAGGTGTAGCTGACGGCCGTGTAGAGCGCCGGGGTGATGTGCTGCTCGAGGCCCAGCTCCACGCCGTCGCTCTTCACTCGCCCGATGTTCTCCGTCACGAAGGTGACCGGGCTGAAGGTGATGAGGTCGCGGTCGCGGCTGTTGAAGTACGTCGCCGAGAAGATGCCGTCGCGGCCCAAGGCGGTATCCCAGCCGACCTCGATGCTGCGATTGCGCTCCGCCTTCACGTTCGGGTTGCCGAAGAACGGGTAGTACAGCTCGCCGAGCGACGGGGCGCGGAAGCCGCGGCCGAACGCGGCGCGCCACTTGGTGCCGCCGGTGACGAACGCCGCGGCGATGCGCGGAGAGGTCTCGGTGCCGAATTCGTCGAAGTCGTCGCGGCGCACGCCGACGCTCAGCTCCAGCCGCGCGCCGCCCGCCATCGCGTGCGTGTAGCGGTCCTCGAAGACCAGCGAGCGGTCGCGGCGCCGCCGGTTCTCGAAGTTGGGGCCGAAGTTGGTGACGTCGTCGACCTCGGCGCGCTCGATCTCGCCGCCGGCGACGATGGTGCCGAGCGCCGTCTTGGCCCGCACCAGCAACCGCGCGCGGCGCGAGGTCGAGTCGGTGTTCGTCGCGGTTAGGCCGAATGGGTCCTGCGGGTCGCTGAAGTTCTCGCGCCGCCGCGCCTCGGACACGCTCGCTTCGAACGACACGCGCCCGAGGGTCAGCACCAGTGGAATGGCGACTTGCGTCTCCGTCCCGTCCTGCCGCCGGTCGGGGCTGGGGACGATCGCTGACCCAGCGGCGTTGGTATTGAAGGGAACGCCGAGGTCGAAGGAGGTGTGGCGCACGGCGGCGCCGATCGAGAAGCTCTTCGCCGGCGACCAACGCACCATCGCGTTGGCGCTGTTCTGGCGGAAGTCGTCGTTGGGGGCGAAGCCGTCGTCCTCACGGTGCTCGTAAGCACCGCTCAGTTGCACCGCTTCCGACGCGTACGTGCCGCCGACGCCCGCGTTGCGGAGGCCGTGCGCGCCGCTCTCGACCTCCGCGCGCCAGCCGCTCGCCCGCGGCGCGGTGAGGATGTTGATCACCCCCGCCATGGCCTCCGAGCCGTACAGCGCCGAGAACGGCCCGCGCACGATCTCGATCTGCTCGATGCCGGCGGTGGAGAAGCGCCCCCAGTCGTAGCCGGAGAAGTACGGGTTGTTGATCTCGATCCCGTTCCACAGCACCAGCGTCTGCGTGGACGCCGCGCCGCGGGTGAAGAGCGAGGTGGCTTTGCCGGGCGAGCCGCTGCGCGCGAGAAAGAGGCCGGGCACTTCGCGGAGGAGATCGGCGACGTCGCGCGCGGCGCGCTTGTCGATGTCCTCTTTGGTGATGACGGTGACCGAGGCGGGCGTCGACTCGACGGTCTCCGGCAACTCGGATGCGGTGACCACGATCTGGTCGGTTACTTTTGTAGGAATTTTTTGTTGAGCGAACAGCGGAAAAGCGAAAAGAAAAACGGCGAGAAACTTCTTCATGGCGACTCCTTCCCTCCGAAGAGGCCAATGGTTGTTTCTCTGAGACGGCCGGTCTCCTGGCTTCCGGGTCGTTCTTCGCGCACCGCCTTCCCACGTTGTTCCGCAGTGGCGTCGTTGGCGCGCGTTGTCGCCGGTCACAGTGGCGGGGGCCGCGCCGGTATTGCACCGGCTTCCCGTTCACCGCATCAGAGTCGGTTGTGAAAGAACTGCGAGAACGGGGATTGTATCCGACTGCTACCTGGAGCGCCGCCGTCCTCGGCGGCTGGCCCGGCGGCGTCCCCGCCGCCGTCCGTGGGGCGCCGGGACGGCGCCCAGCCAGCCGGCGGGGACGCCGGCGTTCCACTCAGGTCTCACGCTCGTACCATCGCGGCATCAGCGTTCCGGCGATGGCGTCGTACAGCGCGTGCGCGGCCATGACCGGAAAGAGCGAATGGCCGACGATCACCAGCGCGTGCGCGCCGAGGGCGATGAGGAAGATGACGGCCGCGCTCTGCCAGCCCTGGATGACGTGCGCCAGGGCGAAGACGACCGAGGCGATGAGGACCGCCGCGATCATGCTCCCAGTGATGCGCGCCAGCAGCGCGGCAGCCGCGCCGCGGTAGACGACCTCCTCGCAGATCCCGGCGGCGACGCAGACGGCGTAGTACGGGCCGAGCTCGCGGCGGTCGCGCGGGAGCATGCGATAGAGCCGGGCCTTCGAGGCCGGGTCGCGATGCGGCCAGCGCCATCGCATCACCGCCAGCAGCACGATCAAGAAGAGCGCGGCGAGACCCCACGCCACGAGCGGGCGCGCGGGCGTTGTGAGGAGGTCGATGTCGTTGCGCCACGCCGCTGCGATCGCGAGGATTAAGAGGAAGAGCTGCACGAAGATGGTCTGGACGTAGAAGAGCCGCCGCGGCATCGGCAGGGGCCCGTCGCCGAGTTGTTTCCGCGACTTCCACGCCAGGTACGGCACGCCCGCGCAGACGATCAGCAGGAAGAGGATGCCGACCGGGTCGATCACCAGATGTGCCCGCACTGCCGGCACCGCCACGCGCCGGCGGCGAGAAAGAAGACGATGCCCGCGACACAGACGTAGAACGCGGCGAGGGTGTTGTCGATCGCCGCGCCGATGCCGAACGTCAGCGCCACGAAGAGCCCGAACGCCGGCAGCTTCTTGCGCCGCTCGACGTCCGGCGAGCTGCAGCTCTCGCAGCGGTCTTCCGGCACCGGACGCTCGACGCGCTCCGCGTGCGCGATCCCCAGCATGGCGTTGACGATGTGCTCCGCCGCCTCGGCGTCCGACTCGTCGACCGCGAGAGTGTTCGCGGCGTCGATCTCCGCGCGGATGCCCGCCGCCTCCAGCGCGCTCTTCGCCAGCCTGGCGTCGACGACGTTGCCGTACGTGCTGAGAGGGATGAGGCGGCCGGTCATGATCAGGTCAGAACGACGCCACAATTCGCGCACACCCGCTCGCCGGTGAACGGGATGACGATGATGGCGATCACCGCGAAGATCGCCAGCGTAACGAGCACCGAGGAGAACATCAGGAGCAGATACCACAGCCAGAACCGCCGCCGCCGGTCGAGGCCGCGATAGACCTCCTCGGAGCCGCAGAGGCCGCAGTTCACCATCGCGCTCCGCATTCGGTGCAGCGCCAGCGCGAGACGGCCAGCATGGCCAGGACGGTGGCGGCGAGCATCGGAAAGGCGATCAGCATGTGGTTCGTCCCGGCGACGACCGCGCCGGTCGCCGCGGCGCCGAGCACGAACACGTGCTGCCGCAGCTGCGAGCGCTCGACGGAATCGAGTCGTCCGCACTCGGGGCATCCGGTCGCCGCGGCGGGCTCCGTCCACGCCTCGGGCTCGCCGACGTCGCTCGCGCCGGCGAGGACTTCGTTCGCTCGCTCGACGTCCTCCACCGCGACGCGCAGCTTGATGCCGTGAACGGCGTTCGCGTTCAACCAGTTGATGCTGATGACGTTCTCGTCGTCGGCGAAGGTCTCGATGTCCGCCGCGGCGAGAGCGCTGCGGGCGGCGGCGAAGGCCTCCAGTTGCCAGTACGTGGCGACCGTGGCGAGTGGATCGGCCATCTGGACGTTCACCGATTGTACGATGCGCGTCCATGCCGCGCCGCTTCGACCGCTTCATCGGCGACCTCGCGCGCGTGGAGCTCTCCGACCGCGCCGTGAACCAGTACCGCGAGAGCGCCGTCCGCCGCCGCAATCTTCGTCTGTACCTCGAGGAGCTCGAGGCCATCGCGCCGCGGCTGCTGCTCGTCGGCGAGGCGGTGAGCTATCGCGGCGGGCGGCTCACCGGCATCCCGTTCGTGAGCGAGTCGGTCATGCTCGGCGGCGTCGATCTCGCCGACGGCGGCCGCGTCCTCGGCGCCGATCGCGGCTACGTCAAAGCCGATCCGTTGACGCGCGTGTCGACCGAAGCGAGTGCCACGATGGTGTGGGCGACGATTCGCAAGCTCGATCCCTTGCCGCTGCTCTGGAACGCGTTCCCCTTCCATCCGTTCATCGCCGGCAATCCGCACTCCAACCGGATGCCCGCCGCCGGCGAGCTGGCGATCGGCGAGCGCTTCGTCAGCCGGCTGCTGCGGCTCTTCCCTATCGAATGCGTGGTGGCCATCGGCAATCAAGCCTCGCGCACGCTCGCATCCCTCGGTGTGGAGCACACCAAGGTCCGTCACCCGTCGCAAGGCGGCAAGCGGCTCTTCGTCGACGGTATGGCGCAGGCTGCCATGAAGATGAGGTGAGGCAGGACCGGAAGCCGGTATCGCCAGTCGTAATCGACGATGACCAGCGAGTGCCAGAACGCCACCGCCAGCACGATGACCGCGCAGAGGATCGTGACGTCGTCACGGCGGCGAACGGCGGCGACGATCGCCAGTAGATACAACGGGACGTAATACGCGGCATTCGTCAGTTTGTGGCTACGGCTGAACGACGCGGCGGTGAAGGCGAAGAAGTGAACGAAGCGGTCGGCGGTGATCGCCGCGTAATCGACGATGGTCGAAGGCGGCCGGTGCGATGTCTCCGCGCGCTGAAAGACGACGTCGCCGCGCTGATACGCGCGTGCGTCCCACCGCACGCTGCGCGCGAACGCCGCGATCGGCCAGCGCTCGGGATAACGGACCAACAGCGTGTGGCCGGCGAACGTCAAGGCAGCGACGAGCAGTCCGACGGTAATGACCCTGCGCCGGCTGACCCGGCCGGACACGACCAGATAGACGACCGCCAGCAGAATCAGCCAGAGAAAGCCCACTGGCCGGAGCAGCAACGCCGTCACGGAAAGCAGCGCCGCGAGCACCAGCCGTTTCTTCGGTACGGCCAGCGACGCGAAGGCCGCGAAGCTCGTCAGCAGGAACGGGACGTCGGTCAGCGGCATGCGCACCCAGGTCACGAGGTCGAAGCACACCAGCCAGGTGGCGATCGCCAGCAACACCGCGGCGACGGAACGCGTCGCCAGGATGACGAGCCGGACGAGGATCGCCGCCGTCACGGCGTCGAAGATCAGATTCACCGCGACGAGAACCATGGCCCACTTCGCGCCCGCGACGAGCTTCGCAAGCGCCACGAGCGTTACGAAGAACATGTACATCCCTGCCGGCAGGTTGCGCGCGTCTGCGGCGTCGGCCGTGGCCGCGACGTTGAACCGGTTGGCGATCAGCATGTCCGCCCATCGCGAGAACTTGACGCTGTCCGGCGGCACGACGATTCCGAGCGTCAGCACGGCGGCGCCGTGAACGATCAGGACGACGATCGCCGCGATCAACGGCCAGCGGCGGCTCGGTATCAGCATCTGCCGCGATTCTAGAATGGCCCGACTGTCGCAACCCTCACCCGTAACCCCTGAGGGAGAGGGGTTAGGGGTGAGGGAACGCATGAAGAAGAGTCAGATTCAGCAGATCAAGGAAGGCCTGGCCATGCGCCAGCGGACCTACACCGGCCGCCTGCAGCCGTTCGGACCGAAGTCGAATCTTCCCAACCGCAACGCGGTTGCGCTGTCGACAGTGCCCAGCTCCTCGAAAGAAAAGTACAACGGGGGGCGGGAGTAGGTTGTCGGTTATCGGTTCTCTGACAACTGACAACTGACAACTATCCACCGATGTGCGACATCTCCACCTTCCGCATCGTCGCGTCGTTCTCGAAGCGGATCTCGGAGTAGCGGTCGTCGCGGGCGCGCCAGTGGCCGGCGATGACGCCGGCGATCGCGTCGTCGTCGGCGCCGCCGCGGATCAGCGTGCGGAGATCGTGGCCGTCGCCGGCGAAGAGGCAGAGATAGAGCTTGCCGTCGGCTGAGAGGCGCGCGCGCGTGCAGCTTCCGCAGAACGGCTGGGTGACCGAGGTGACCACGCCGAATTCGGCGGAGCCGTCGGCGAAGCGCCAGCGCTCCGCGACCTCGCCGAAGTAGTTCGCCTGCAGCGGTTCGATCGGCCACTCGCGCGCGATGGTCTCGATGATCTCCCGGCCGGAGACGACGTCCTCGACGCGCCAGCCGTTGGTGTTGCCGACGTCCATGTACTCGATGAAACGGACGATGTGGCCGCTGCCGCGGAAGCGGCGCAGCAGGTCGATGATGCCGCCGTCGTTGACGCCGCGCTGCACCACGACGTCGATCTTCACCGGCGCCAGCCCCGCCTCGGCCGCCGCATCGATGGCCTCCAGGACGGTGGCGACGGGGAAGTCGACGTCGTTCATGCGCCGGAACGTCGCGTCGTCGAGCGAGTCGAGGCTGACGGTGACGCGCGTCAGGCCGGCGTCGCGCAGCACGCGCGCCTTGTCACGCGTGAGGAGCGAGCCGTTGGTGGTGAGTGCAAGATCCTGCACCCCGCGGATGCGGGCGAGCATCTCCACCAGCCGCTCCAGGTCGCGCCGCAGAAGCGGCTCGCCGCCGGTGAGGCGGATCTTCTCCGCCCCCTCCCGCACGAACAGGCGCGCCACGCGGGCGATCTCCTCGAAGGTGAGCAGCGCGGCACGCGGCAGGTAGCCGTCCCACGCCGGCCCGAAGATCTCTTTCGGCATGCAGTACGTGCAGCGAAAGTTACATCGGTCTGTAACCGATATCCGCAGGTCGCGGAGCGGACGGCCGAGGGAGTCAACTGCCATTGCTGACATCCAACGGCCGGGGCGGGAACAAAAACTCCAGCATCATCCGCGCGCGCTTGCCCCAGGCGCGCTCGCTGTGGTCGCCGCGGCGGTCTTCGTAGTAGCGGAGGTCCGCGTCGGTCCATCCCTTGGCCACGAGATGTTCGCGCAGGAGGCGAGCGTCATTAAGCGCCTTCTGCCCTTCGCGGCCGCCGATGTCGAGCCAGATGCGCGGGCGGGGGCCTTCGAAGGCGTCGACCTCCTTCAGCACCACGCGATCGTTCCACCACACCGACGGCGACATCGCGGCCAGCGCGGTGAAGACGTCGGGGTACTTCAGTCCGAGGCGCAGCGAGACGAGGCCGCCGAGGGAGGAGCCGCCGATCGCGGCGCCGTTGGTGCGGTACTTGGCCTCGATGAGCGGCTTGATCCGTTTCAGCAGCGTGTGGGCGTACTCGTCGGAAGTGTACTCATCGATGCGCGCGTCGCCGGCATGATCGATCCCGGCGATGATCATCGGCTCGGCGGTGCGCGCGCCGATGGCCTCGTCCGCCGCCTCGTGCAGACGCCACGAATGGCGCGCGAAGGAGCGCTCGTCGTCGAAGAGGTTCTGCCCGTCCTTCATGTACAGCACGGGGTACGCGCGGCCGCCGTCATAGCCGTGCGGCAGATAGACGGTGATCAGCCGGTCCTCGAATGCGATTCGCTCGATCGCGCCGCGGCGGATCTCGCGCCGCCGGTTGGGCAGCATGCGCGCGAACGCCTCGCGCAACGTGACGCGCATGGTGCGCATCAGACCCGCATCTCGCGATAACCGCTGCGAAAGTAGAGGAGGGGGATGCCCTCGCGGGTCTGGGCGTCGACGACCTCGCCGACGTAGATGGTGTGGTCGCCGCCCGGCAGCGTCTCGCGCAGCGTGCACTCCATCGTGGTGAGCGAGTTCGCGATCAGCGGCACGCCGAGCTCGCCGCGGGTGACGTCGACGCCGGCGAACTTGTCGTCGCTGCGCGAGGCGAACTTCGAGGAGATGTCGCTCTGCTCCTGCGACAGGATGCTGACCCCGAATTTGCCGGCGGCGGCGATGGCGTCGTGCGTCTTGACGCTCTTCTCGACGCACACCAGCACCAGCGGCGGGTGCAGCGACAGCGAGGCGAACGACGCCACGGTCATCCCGTACTTGTTTCCCTCGTGCTCGGTGGTCACCACGGTCACGCCGCTGGCGAAATGCGAGAGCGCCAGTTTGAACTGCGCGTCGTCGATCGGCATGGCGCCGCGCAGTTTATAGCGGTTCGCCAACGGCGAACATCGGCCTACATTTTCCGCAGCCGGATGTCCCCGCCGGAGCTGCGCAGCACCACCCGCGGGCCGCCGCCGTTGAGCTTCCCGTTGAGGGTCGACTCGCTCTGCTTGCCGAGGAGGGTGACCGGCACGTCGGTCTCGATGTCGCCGCCGCTGGTGTGCGCGTCGAGGTCGAGGGCCACGTTCGCCGCGACGGTCAGCGTGATGCCGCCGCCGGAAGTCTTGAGCTGCGAGTCGCCGTGAGGCTGCTGCGCCATGCGGGCCTGGATCGAGCCGCCGGAGGTCGAGGCGTCGATGATGCCGTGCGCTTCGCCGATGGTGATCGAGCCGCCCGAGGTGTGGGCGACGAGGTTGCCGGCGGCGCGCTTGATGTCGATGTCGCCGCCGGAGGTCCTGGCGGTGAGGTTCCCGTCGGCGTTGCCGACCGCCACGTCGCCGCCCGAGGTGCCCAGCGTGACGGTGGTGTGGGCGGAGGCGATGTTCACGTCGCCGCCGGAGGTCCGCGCATCGACGACGCCGTTGATGCGCCCGAGGTCGAGATCGCCGCCGGAGGTCTTGGCCCGCACTTCGCCGTTCAGATCGCCGACGTGGATGTCGCCGCCCGCGGTGTTGAGCTGCACGTTGTAGCGCGCCGGGACGGTGACCACGAACTTGACCTCGAGGTCATTGCCGAAGAAATCGAAAAAGCGGAAGGGGTGGTCGTATTTGCCCGTCACCCGGACGTTGTTCCCCTCCTGCCCGAACGAGAGGTCGAACTTGCGGAACAGCTCGTCCGCGCGCGACTTGCTGGAGGTGCGCGCGCGGCGGATGACGTCGACGCTCACGCCGCCCGTGCCTCCGGCGTTGACGCTGATGTCGCCGAGGTCGGCGTCGATGATGAGCGTGCCGCCTTGGGCGACGTTGAAGGTCTTGTGGACGGTGTTGTCGATGGACGCCTGGGCGGCGGTGACGGCGAGAAGCCCGAGCGCGCCCGCGATGACGGCGGTGCGAATGCGGTGCATGAGATTCCTCCTGCTGTTCGGGGCTAAGTACGCGCGGGGGAGGAAAAGGTTAGCGGGGGGTGGGGGGTTGCGAGGTTGCGAGGTTGCGAGGTTTCGTGGCCCCGCCCACCCCGCAACCGCGAAACCCCGCAACCGCGAAACCCCGCAACCGCGAGACCCCCTCAGAACAGCGCCATCTGCGGCGGCAGCGCGACCGGCGGCGGCGCCACGGCCGCGCGGCGCTTCAACCCCAGCAGCAGGAAGAGATTCCGGCGGATCCACTCCTTCGCCTCGCGGTGGTAGCGGAACTGGCGCTCGTGGGCGTGGAACTTCCGGTTGTGGTTCGCGCCGAGGATGTGGTGGAGGTATTCGTGGTGGATGATCGACTGGATGAAAAACGTGGGGATGGCCGGCGAGTTCAGCAGCGGGTGGATGCGAATCTCATTCGTGTAGTGGTTGTACGAGCCGAGGCGGATGGAGCGGCGCCGCTTGCGCGCGATCTGCTGTCCCCATTTGACGGACAGCGGCGCGTGCTTGAAGAAGTAGCTCCGGTGGATCTCATCCGCCAGGGACGGGAGATGGTGATGTCCGTAGTCGGGTAGTGGAAGGGGAAGCGGCCGAGTCTCCATCCGCGGACATTGTACCGGTCACGCCTGTCCGGTGGCGCGCTCCATCACGTTGGTGACGTTGGAAATCGCGGCGGCGGTGATCATCGACGTCCCGGCGGCGATGATCTCGTCGCCCTTGCGCATCCCCAACCAGACGCCGACGCCGACGCCGAGGATGACCGCGGCGAGGGGGAAGGTCTGGATGTGCTCGCGCCAGCTCTCCGGCAGCAGGTTCTCGATCTCGTCGAAAAAGGCCTCCGGACCGCTGTCCACCAGCGCGTTGCCGAGTTTCGACGCCTTCTCGCGCAGGGGGAAGTCGTAATCCATACCGGCGGCGGAGCGCTCGTGATCTTCAGAGTCGGGGGTGGTCATTGCTAGTCCTCGCGGTCGTTCGAGCGCAGCAGGAGGCCGATGAGGAATCCGACGCCGACGGAGATCAGGAGCGCCTTCCCGGGGTTGGAGCGGACGTAGCTGCGGACCTGATCGGTGACGGCGCCGAAGTCGATGTCCTCGACCTTCTCGCGCACGCGGTTGTACTGGTTGCGCGCGGCCTCGGAAGCCGCGGAGTATTTCTCATTGACGAATTCTTTGGCCTTGCCGAAGCGGCCTCCGCCCTCTTCAGCTCCGGCGGTGTCGGTGGTGTCGGTCATTGCGAACCTCCTCGGTGGAGACTATCACCGTCATCTCTACAATGCTCCCGTGCGCGTCCGCCTCGATCACGTAAGCCATTCCTATGCCGCCACCGACGAATCCGCGCCCGTCCAGGTGCTCGACGACGTCTCGCTCGACATCATCTCCGGCGACTTCGCGGTGCTCATGGGCGCGTCGGGCAGCGGCAAGTCGACGCTGCTCAATCTCATCGGAGCGGTGGATAAGCCGACCACCGGTCGGGTGTTCCTCGACGACACGGAGACGTCGCTGCTCGACGAGAAGCGGCTGACGATGATCCGGCGGATATCCATCGGTTACGTCTTCCAGTTCTTCAATCTGATCCCCACGCTCAACGTGCGGGAGAACATCGCCTTTCCGCTGTCGCTGATCGGCGTGCCGCGCGACGCGACAGCGGACCGCGTGGACGAGGTGCTCGACGAGATCGGGCTGACGCCGCGCGCCAGGCACTATCCGAATGAGCTCTCCGGCGGTGAGATGCAGCGCGTGGCCATCGGACGCGCCATCGTCCACCGCCCGCCGCTGATCCTGGCCGACGAGCCGACCGGCAATCTCGACTCCCGCAACGGCGAGATGATCCTCGATCTCTTGCGCCGCGTGCACGACGCGCGGCGCCCGACGGTGATCATGGCCACGCATTCGGATCGGGCGGCGGCGCGCGGCGATTACGTGGTGCAGATCGCGGACGGGCGGGTGGTGGCATGAGGCTCGACCCTCATCCGCCCTTCGGGCACCTTCTCCCGCTCACGCGGGAGAAGGGAAGTAGATGTCCCTCTCCCGCTTGCGGGAGAGGGTGGCGCGAAGCGCCGGGTGAGGGCTCGTGATCCTGCGCGCCCTGGTATTTCGCCCCATCCTGCGCGAGACGCTCCGCACCGCGCTCACGGTCCTCGGCATCGCCGTGGGGGTGGCGGTGGTGGTAGCCATCGCGCTGTCGAACCAGAGCGCGCTACGCGCCTTCCGCGAGTCGGTCGACGCCGTCGCCGGGCGGGCGAACTATCAGATCGTCTCCGACACCGGTCTTGACGAGAACCTCCTGCTGGCGCTGCAGCCGCTTTGGGCGCGCGGGGTGCGCTTCGCGCCGGTGATCGACGTCGATGGCGTGGCCGAGGCGTGGCAGACGCCGGTGCGCCTGCTCGGCGTCGATCTGATGTCGGACCTGCACTTCCGCGACTATCGCTACGCCAAGGTGAATGCGGAGGGCTGGGCGCTCTTCCGCGACGACGCGGCGATCGTCCCCGAGGTCTACGCCCGCGAGCACGGCCTGCGCCTCGGGTCGCCGCTCGCGCTCAACGTCGGCGGCGTGTCGAAGACGATGATCGTGCGCGGCATCCTCGAGGCCCGCGGCCCGGCCACCGCGTTCAACGGCGCGATCGTCATCGTCGACATCGCCGCGGCGCAGGCGAGCTTCGGGCTGGCCGGGCGGCTCACGCGCATCGACCTGATCGTGCCGGACGGCGTGGTCCCCGCCATCGCGAAGCTCGTCCCCTCCAACGCGCGCCTCGAGCGCCCGTCGCGGCGCAACGAGCGGGTGGAGAACATGCTGCGCGCGTTTCGCGTCAACCTCTTCGCGCTGGCCGGCGTGGCGCTGCTGGTCGGCATGTTCCTCGTCTACAACACCGTGCTGATCTCCATCCTGCGGCGGCGCAAGGACGTCGGCGTCTTCAAGACCCTCGGCGCATCGGCACGGCAGATCTTCGCCGCGTTCGTGATCGAGGGCCTGGTGTTCGGCGCGGTCGGTTCGGCGATCGGCATCGCCCTGGGACGCGGACTGGCGTTCGCCATCCTGAAGATGATCGGGCGGACGGTGAACGCGCTCTACGTGACCTCGCAGCCGGAGGCCATCGCGCTGACGCCGGGGATCATCATCGTCGGCGTGGCGGTGGGGACGATTCTGTCGCTGGCGTCGGCGATCCAGCCGTCGATGGAGGCCGCGCACGTGCGGCCGGGAGTTTTGTTGCCCGTTGCCCGTTCCCCGTTGCCGGCAACTGGCAACTGGCAACTGGCAACGATCGCGCTCCTCTCCTTCCTCCTCGCCGCCCTCGCCACCCGCCTCCCGCCCGTCGGGAACGTCGCGGTGGGCGGGTACGCGGCGGTGCTGCTGGTCATCATCGGCTTCTCCGCGCTGGCGCCGATGATCGTGACGGCGACCTCGCGCCTGTTGCGCGGGCCGTTCCGCGCAACGTTCGGCATAGTCGGGCAGCTCGCCTCGGCGTCCATTCCGGCGTCGCTGCGCCGCACCTCGATCGCCACGGCCGCGCTGTCGCTGGCCATCGGGATGATGGTCGCCGTCGCGCTGATGGTCGGCAGCTTCCGCGAGACGGTGCGCGTGTGGGTGGACCAGACCGTCAGCTCCGACCTCTGGCTGCGGCCGGCGAAGGGGCTGTCGAACGCGCAGGTGGCCGTGTTCCCGAACGCGATCAGCGCGGATCTGGAGAAGGTCCCGTTCATCGCCGCGTTCGATCGCATCCGCGGCCGCGACGTGACCTACGGCGACGCGATCATCTTCGTCGGCAGCGGCGACACCGATGTGGCCATGCGGCGCGGCGATCTGCCGATGGTCGCCGGAGTCATGGCCCGCGACGGCGTCCTGGTCTCCGAGAGCTTCGCCACGAAATTCAGCAAGGGCGTCGGCGACGTCGTCACCCTTCCGGTGGCGCGCGGCGTGGCGAGCTTTCGCATCACCGGCGTTTACCGCGACTACTCGAACGACCGCGGCGTGGTCTTCATGGACCGGCGGATCTACACCCGTCTGTATGACGACGACACCATCAACACCGTCGTCATCTACCTGCGCCCGGGCGTCGACGTGCAGTGGGCGCGGCGGGAGCTGGAGCAGCGCTTCGGGCCGAAGTACCACGCCTTCACCGTGACCAACGGCGAGGTGCGCGCCGAGGTGATGAACATCTTCGACCAGACCTTCCTGATCACGTACGCGTTGCTGGCGGTGGCCATCGTCGTCGCGGTGCTGGGGATCGTGAATACCCTCGCCGCGCTGATCATCGAGCGGACGCGCGAGCTCGCGCTGCTGCGCGTCCTCGGCATGACCGTGGCCGAGGTGCGGCGGATGCTGGTGCTCGAATCGGCGGTCCTGGGGATCACATCCACTGTCGCCGGTTTGGCCATGGGCTATGTCCTCTCGTGGATCCTGATCTACGTGATCAACAAGCAGTCGTTCGGCTGGACCATCGAGTTCCACGCGCCGGTGCGGCTGATCGCCACCTCGCTCGCGGTGACCTTCGCGGCGGCGCTGGCGGCGGGGATGGTGCCGTCGCGGCTGGCGCGGCGCATCCCGCTCGCAGCCGCGCTGAAGACGGAGTAAAGTCGCGCCATCATGAAAAAGCTGAGTTTGCTGGGCGTCCTTCTCGCCTGCGGCGTTGCTGCGTTCGCCGCAGATCCCAATCCCGACATCATCATCTTCAACGGTCGCGTGTTCACCCCGCAGAGCCCCACGACGTTCGCCCAGGCGGTGGCCATCAACGAGAACCGGATCACGGCGGTGGGAACGGACCAGGAGATCTCCGCGCTGGCCGACCCGGGAACGAAGCGCATCAACGCCGGCGGGCGGCTGGTCATCCCCGGCATCAACGACGCGCACGTCCACTTCCAGACCCTTCCGCCGTTCTTCACCATCAGCACCACGCCGGACAGCCTGTTCAGCGAGGTGCAGGCGGCGATCGCCGGCGCGGTCGACGAGACGCCTCCCGACGTGCAGATCTTCGGCATCATCGGGGCGCCGGCGTTCTTCGACAACAACGCCACGGCGCAGGCCATCGACGCCATCGCTCCCGGCCGCATCGTGATGCTGACCGAGTTCACCGGCCACGGCGCGATCCTGAGCACGCCGGCGCTCAACGCGTTCGCCGGGAGCGCGCCCGTCGATCCCATCGGCGGCTCCTTCGATCGCAACGCGCAGGGGCAGTTGAGTGGGAAGGTCTTCGAGTACGCGCAGTACGGCCTACTGCGGAAGCTCGCCGACTCCACCGGCGACCAGGAGAACATCGACGCTATCCGCGCGCTCAACGATCAGGCGCTGGCGTTCGGCATCACCACGCTGCAGGTGATGCCGACGATGGCCGCGCGGCGGTTCGAAACGCTGGTCGAGAAGGCCAAGGTCCGCGTGCGCATCCGTACCATGCGTATTCCGATCACCGATGCGGCCAATCTGAACATCGCGGACAACCTGGGCGGCGGGATTCGCGCCGTGAAGTGGATCCTCGACGGCACCCCGATCGAGCGCGGCGCGGCGCTTCGCGTGCCGTATCCCGGCTCGGGCCTCAGCGGAACGATCAACTTCACCGAGGAGCAGATCCGGCAGATGCTCGGCGGCGCGATCTCGCGCCAGGAACAGCCGCTGCTGCACGTGGCCGGCGACCGCACCGCGGCGACGGTGCTGAAGGTGATGAAGGAGATGGGGTCGCCCGCCCAATGGAGCCCGCGGCGCCTGCGCTTCGAGCACGGCGACGGCGTGCACCGCGATCTCATGCGCGACGCCGCCGGCCTCGGCGTCATCGTGGTCCAGAACCCGACGCACTTCCCCTTCCGCAATTTCTATCCGGACGGTGACTACATGTTCCTCAAGACGCTGCTGGCCAGGGACGTGCGCCTCGCCTTCGGCTCCGACGGCGAGCTCAATCCATTCCTCAACATCTTCTTCGCCGTCACGCATCCGGCGGTGCCGACCGAGGCGATCTCGGTGGCCGAGGCGCTGCGGGCGTACACCTCGGGGTCGGCGTTCGCGGAAAAGGTGGACGACAAGGGGACGATCGCCGCCGGCCAGCTCGCCGACATCGCCATCCTGTCGAGGGACCTGTCCAGGGTCCGGCCGCCGAGCATGGCGGACACGCTGAGCCTGCTGACCATCGTCAACGGAAAGATTGCGTTCGACGCCGGCGTTCTGCCGTAAACACCGCATGCGCCGCCTCGCCCTCGCCGCCGCCCTGGTTCTCGCGCTCGTCGCCGCGCGGCAGCGCGTGGTGCGGCCGCCGGCCGGCGTCAGTGCGAGCAGCCCGACCTTCAATAAAGAGATCGTCCGCATCTTCCAGGACCACTGCCAGAGCTGCCATCACCCCGGCGACATCGGCCCCATCTCGCTCATGGACTATGCCGGCGCGTGTCCGAACCGGCTGCCGATCAAGCTGATGACGAAGACGCGGCAGATGCCGCCGTGGAAGCCGACCGCCGCCTGCGGCGACTTCGCCGACGAGCGCGTGCTGTCGCAGGAGGAGATCGACCTCATCGGCAAGTGGGTCGACGCCGGCGCGCCGGAGGGAAGCGCCGCCGATCTCCCGCCGCCTCTCGAGTTCAGCGGCGGCTGGGCCCTCGGCGAGCCCGATCTGGTCCTGTCGTACTCCGAGCCGTACACGCCGCCGGCCACCGGCGACATGTACCGCTGCTTCCCGATCCCGACCAACCTCATCGCCGACAAATACGTCGCGGCGGTGGACGTCAAGCCGGGCGACGCGGGGACGGTGCATCACGTCATCGCCTATCTCGACACCACCGGCGCCTCGCAGAAGCTCGACGAGGACGATCCCGGCCCCGGCTACACCTCGTTCGGCGGGCCGGGATTCTCGATCTCCAACCCGGCGTCTGCGACGCTGGGCGGGTGGGCGCCGGGAGCGCGTCCGACCAAGCTGCCCGACGGCGTGGCGATGTCGCTGCCCGCCAACTCCAGCGTGGTGCTGCAGGTCCACTACCACCCGCACCACGGCGCGCCCGGCCCCGACACCACGCGCATCGGCATCTACTTCTCGAAACAGAAGCCGTCGAAGCTGCTGCGCATCCTCCCGCTGATCAACCAGACCTTCACCATCCCGCCCAACGATCCGAATTACCGCGTCACCGCATCGTTCACCATCCCGCCCTTCCTCGACGCGCACGCCTGGATCATCGCGCCGCACATGCACCTGCTCGGCCGCAAGATGCGGGTGCAGGCCACGCTGCCGAACGGGCAGACGAAATGCCTGATCAACATCGACGATTGGGACTTCAACTGGCAGGGGATGTACCGCTACCAGAACGCGGTGGCCCTCCCCGCCGGCACGCGCGTCGCGCTCGAGGCGTTCTACGACAACTCGTCCGCCAACCCGCGCAACCCGAACCAGCCGCCGAGGGCGGTGTCGTGGGGCGAGGAGACGACCGACGAGATGTGCATCGCCTTCCTCGGCGTGACGATCGACCTCGAGAACCTGAACTGAGCACGCCCGGAGTCTTCACCACGTAGAGTTCCGTAGCCGCGCCGCACACCGAGGGATGATGCGGAGATGACGCCTCCTCAACCCAAACTGCTCGACCGGGTCCGCGCAGCGATCCGGGCACGTCACTACAGCCCGCGCACCGAAGAGACCTATACGGGGTGGATCAAGCGTTTCATTTTCTTCCACAACAAGCGCCACCCCGCATCGATGGGCGCCGACGAAGTGAACGCCTTCCTGAGCAACCTCGCCGTCGAGGGCCACGTCAGCGCGGCGACACAGAACCAAGCCCTGAGCGCGATCCTATTCTTGTACCGCTTTGTCTTGGAGGACCCGCTCCCCTGGCTGGACGGCGTGGTCAGGGCGCGGCGCTCGCAACACATTCCAGTGGTGATGACGCCTCTGGAAGCGCGTCTGGTGATCGACGAGTTGCACGGCGCCTCAAGGCTGGTGGTGCAGTTGCTTTACGGCTCGGGTCTACGCCTGTTGGAATGTCTATGCCTCCGAGTGAAGGATCTCGACTTCGCGCGCCATGAAGTGCTGGTCCGCGACCCGAAGGGAAGACATGACCGGATGACGACGCTGCCGCGCGCAGCGGAGACAGGTTTGCGGGCGCATCTGGAACAGGCGCGGCGGGTGCACGATGCCGATCTCCGGCTGGGTTTCGGTGCCGTCGTTGTTCCCACAGCCATCGACCGGAAGTTTCCCAATGCGCCGCGGGAGTGGACATGGCAATGGGTTTTCTCCGCCACGAGCCGTTACAACGATCCGGAGGCGCGGACCGAACGACGGCATCATTTGCACGAGTCGGCGGTGCAGCGTGCCGTGCATGCGGCGGTACGACAGGCCGGGCTCACCAAGCGGGTGACCTGCCACACCTTCCGCCACTCGTTCGCCACCCACCTTCTGGAGCGAGGGCAGGACATTCGTACAGTGCAGGAGCTTCTGGGCCACCGTGACGTCGCCACCACGATGATCTACACGCACGTCCTCCGCCTCGGCGCGCAAGGCGTACGCAGCCCACTGGACGTAGCATGATTAGGCGACCAGCAGTCCCGAAACCTAGCGCCGGAGCGCCGCGCCCCAGCCCACTGCCAAAACGAATCACCACTACACTTAGGCCTGACAATTCCCCGCAGTCCAACCCGTTGGCATCGCGCAACGACGCTAGACCAACGTGGTAGGTCGACCAGCCGACATAGGAGTTCGGCGGACCAGCTATAAGCGCGACACGTCAATATCGTACCCTTCGGCCACCATCGCCTTGGCGAGAGGAACCGCCGCTTCTTTTACCTCATCCTTGTAGGGAATGTAGATCAGGCCTTGAATGTCAGACGGCCTCTCCATGTTCGTCTGATCCTTCAGGAGAATGGCCACGTGTTTCCGCCCGAGTCGCGCGAGTAACATGCCTAATTCCAACACCACGTTCTGCCTTGCTCGAAACGCCCGCTCGTCATTCCTGCCGGCCCTGTGGCCCTCGTCGTCGGGAGTCGCGAGCACCACTCCAAAGTCGCATTCGTCAATCGCGGCCTCGAGTTTCTCAATGAGCGTCTGTCCCTCGGTCGGCAGTTGGTCGAGGATCAGAGGCTCAACTCGCCAGCGCCGCAACATAGCTTCTAGCTGATCGCGCGAGTTCTGATCGTGCCCGTAGACTACGAACACGCTCCGTTTGTTCCCCGCGCGCTCTGGCCGGGCGCCCCCGCTCGCCTTCTCGATCACCGCGTGTATCCGCTCCTGTTCCTTGCCCTGCACCTGCACCTTGCCGCTATCGAAGACATTCAGAATAGCGCCGCCCGCGGTGCGGAGCTGATCGCCGGTGTTGTTTCCGAGACGCGACTCACTCGTGATCTTCTCGCCGGCTTGCGTCAATATTCTGCGTACTTCGTCAGTAGTCATGGCCCACAGTTTACGGCACGGTCACCGACGACGCTCACGGTCATCGAAAAGCTCACAGGAACAATGTTGTCTACGTCTGCCGGAGGGCCGCAGCGCTCCGTGGATCGAGCCGCCGAACTCTTCGCAGCAGGCGACACGCGGCCGTTGCCTAGCCCGGCGCTTCCGCGCCTCGTGCTTCGTGGGTTCACATGGCAGTCAGGCCGGCACGTGAAGGCCGCGTGCGCCTGAGCGAAAGAACGTTCTATGAAAGCGATTGTCAAGGGCGGTTCTCTCCCTTGCTGATTGCTTTTTTGGTTTTTCCGTTGCAATCAGCCCCTTCCGTCCCGGTTGGGACGATCGAGAGTGTTCGCGGGTGGGCGGAACAGTCGTACGCCGCTGACTCATCGTCGATGTTCTCCAGAGGTCCTGTTGAGACGTTGCAAGCGAGTCGGTGATCACCACGAGGGTGTCGACCACGGTTCTATCTGAGACTCACGCCATTGCCGGCGGGCCTATCGCTTCTTCTGGTCATCCGGAGGGGACTATGGTTAGGCGAGTGCCTCGGCGTGACTGGCTGCCGGACAGACGTTCTTTATGAGACTCACCTCCGAACCTAAGGTCTCGGACATCTCTGGCGAACACCGAGTGGGGTCACCCTCACTCGTCGCTCGCCCTCGTCCGAGGCGCTATGTCGCTTGCGTCAGTTTCGCTGGATCCCAGAGCTCTCCTTTCTTCCACAGCCGCAGCACGATCGACGCGAGCTTGCGCGCGAGGGTGAGCTTGGCCATCTCTTCCCGAACACCGCCGGCCACACAGCGGTCATAGAGATCCTTCAGTGGCCCCGCCTTCGCCGCGGCGGCGTTGGCCGCCCCTTTGAAGACGTTCTTGAGTACGGGATTGTGGTTGCGGTTGAGGCCGCGGGTGAGGGGCTCTCGCTTCCGCCGGCGTAGCTTCCCATCGACGATCTCCTGCTCGGAACTCGTTCGCGTCACCACCGCCAGCCCCACGTACGGCCAGAGCTGTCGTTTCCCTCGGAAGCGGAACGGTGTGGCGATGATGGCCAGGATCAGGGCCACCCGCACTGGCCCGAAAAACTGAATCGAGCGCAGCACCTTCCACCCCGGCTGACGCCGGGCCTCGGCGATCATCGCCGCTCTGGCCTTTGCTCGCAGCTCGAGCAGAACGTCGAGCTGCGCCAGCAGCGACCCCGCTCGCGTCCGCGCTCCTCGCCCCTCCAGCCTGGCCAGCCACGCCGCTCGTTGCGACGGCCGGTACACCGCTTCGCCCGAGGTGCCGATGGCTCGGCCCCGGTAGATGGCCTTGACCCGCGACATGACTCGCGTCGAGTCGTCCACCAGATTGGTGTAGCACCGTACCAACTCCTTGAGCGTCCCTAGAGCCGGCGAGCCGTGATACACCGATTTGAGCGCTCCCAGCCGAAGCTGCTCGCTGAGCCAATCGGCATCGATCCGATCGCTCTTGTTGGTCGTCTCGCTCCGGCCCCGGAGGTTGCACACCACGACGCGCTCGCAGTGCGGCTCGAGCAGATCGTGCAGCCACTGCGCCTGTGTTCCCTCCTCGAAGGCCACCTGCACGCGCGGACCCAGTCCGCGCACGAGGCCGAGGATCGCCCGTGCTTCGGTGGCCACCGTCGCCCGCATGGCGATGTCCCCGTTCTCCTTCCGCACCGTGGCCACGGTCGTTGCCTGATGCACGTCCAACGCGAGATACTGAATCGCCTGATCTTTCATGGCAGCCGTCCCTTCCTTTCGTCTGTTGTCTGGCGACTCCAAACTTACAGGAAGGGGCGTGCTTTCAATATGCGTTAGACCGACGAAAAGAGAAGCAGGAGATTCCGTCCGTCTCACCATACGCACGATCAGCACGTGGCCGCCAAAACCATTAGGTGCGAGTCCAACGTTGCCGATCATAGAGAAGGGGGAGTTCGTGAGAAACCTCATTACTGTTGTCACGGTGTGTCTGTGTCTCTCCAGCGCTACCTTGGAAGCGCAATCGTTAGCGCAACGCGTGGCTGCGCTTGAGACAAGATCGGCAGCACTCGAAAGAAACCTCGCGACTGCGCGTCGCATGACCCCACCGGTCGGGTCGATCGTAGCTGTGGCATTGACGCCTGCCGACGTGGCAGCTCTCAGACCATTCTGGGTCCCCGCGGATGGTACAGTTCTCAACGATCCGGAATCCCCTCTGAATGGGCGAACGCTTCCCAACATGGTAGGCCGCGTACCGATCGGTCTCGCGCCGAATCTCGACGCATCCGATAACGCCTCAACCGTAGGAGGCTCGCGTGACTTACCGCTTACCCTTCAAGTCTCAGGCGTGACGCAAGGGATGGTGGTGAGGAACTGTACGCCATTTCAAAATGAAGCGCGTTTGTCATTTCCTAATGGGAATGCAGCGGTCAATGACACGCCGCAGCCTGAGAGCGCCTGCGACCACACACATGTCATCAGCGGTAACCTCAACATTGTCAACCCACCGCAGTTACCTCTTCCGCCGTTCCGCTCGCTCGTGTATCTAGTCAGGGTACGATAAGGCGGCAATCTACGTTAGCCCATGTCGGCGGTCTAACTCTTTGCAGGAGCCGACGAACCGCCGTTCGTCGGCGCGGCCGCTTCGCGGCCTCTAGCAGTGGCGACGCTACGCGTCGCGCGTCTGGAACGTGAAGGCGGTTCGCGGCTCAGCAAAAGAACGTTAGGCCGATGGAAGGGTCCCGTGCGCGGAACGGACACTCGCTTGAAGCACGAGATGCGTCCGCGACAGGCTTACGCGTGTCCGTTGCCTACCCCTTTTTGCGAAGCGTTGCGGTCAAAACCTACGGGTAGGGGAAAGCCTCCCTCCGGGCACTCCTAATCAGGGTTGAGTTCAGGAGGGTTCATGACACCTACCCAGATTATCGCTTCGGCTATAGGCCTATCCTTGGTCATTCTGGCAATTTGCTTTGGTGCACCGGCATTCGCGGCAGCCGGCGGCATCGCGCTCAGGGCATTTCTGTCTGGCTCGGCAGCGTGGTCCGGCCCGCGATGGGTAGTCACTCTGTCCACGCTCACGCTGAACGCGTCTCTGGGTGTGGTGGGGTTCATAGTTGTCAAGAAGGTCGCGGACGTCGCGCACTCCGACATGTTCGTATCGATCGCGGCAGCGCTATCCGTGTTAGAAATCTCGGTGCTCGAGGTGCTGAAGGAGCTCTGGCCAACCGAGATATGGCAAAAAATCGCCTTTCAAGGCGCTGCAGCGCTCATGTTCTTCATGGCCGCACTCGTCTGGCACCAACGCGGAAAGAAGATGAAATTCTTCGCAATCATTCTTTTTCTGCTCGCGCCCCTCGCCGCTATGTTTCGCGCCGTCGCCACGGCACCTGTGCCACCTTCCTCCGTCGAAGATGTTCTCGCTTCCATCTCCATTAAGACATGGACCGCTTTCGGTGCGCTGCTTCTTCTAGCCCTGGCGGCCGCTCTTGCTCACAAACTCCTTCCGGTGCGAACCACGGCCTAACGCATATTGAAAGCGCGCCCCTTGCTGTAAGTTTGGAGTCGCCAGACGACAAACGAAAGGAAGGAGCGGCTGCCATGAA
>JBBPII010000031.1:0-6799 GCA_038040385.1 Candidatus Gilichinskyi gelida | reverse complement strand
GCAGCATGCCGCCGCCAGGCGGCTTAGTCCAACTTGTTATTGAGCCCCACCCGCCCTCCCGCCGAAAACGCCGCCTGACGCAGATCGGGCGAATGGGCTCGCGACGGCGCTGATCGTAACACGCACCTGGCGAACGGTTTGGCTCAAGCCGGTTGCGATCATGGCGCGGTTATCCGTCGTCTGGTGACGGCGAATCGTCCTCGGATGCCATGAGCGCATCGAGAGGGCTTCTTACTCCCGACGCTCCCAGACCGAGCACGTGCGTGTAGATCATGGTCGTCTTGACGTCGGCGTGGCCCATGAGCTCCTGCACGGTCCGGGATGTCGTGACCCGACGCGAGAAGATGTGTCGCGAAGGAGTGTCGCAACGTGTGCGGCGTCGCCGCCTTCGCAATGCCCGCCCTGCGCACAGCCTCGTGTACCGCTCGCTGGATGACCTGCTCACCGAGATGATGTCGCCGCTCGATCCCGCTCCGCGGGTCGATACTGCGCTGTCCCGCGGGAAAGACCCACTGCCACGACCACGAGACATTCGCGTTCGGGTACTTCACCGCGAGCGCGTCGGGCATCCAGACTCTCCCGAATCCCTCCGTCACGTCGCGGTCGTGCAGCGCAAGCACGCCCTCGAGATGCCGCCTGAAGGCGACGGACAGGACTCTCGGGAGCGTCGTCGTACGATCCTTGTTTCCCTTCCCCGACCGGACGACCACCTCGTTGCTCTCGAAGTCGAGGTCCTTCACCCGCAGCCGCAGCCCCTCCAGCAGCCGCATACCGGTGCCGTACAGCAATCGCGCGACGAGCTGCGCGGTGCCACTCAATTGCCCCAACAGCCGGCGCACCTCGTCCCGCGTCAGCACCACCGGTGTCCGTTCCCTCCGCGGCGCACGCACCAGATCGTTCAGCCATGGGACTTCCTCGCCGAGGACGTCGCGATAAAGGAAGAGGATCGCGGCGAGCGCCTGGCTCTCTGGTCGACGCCGAAACGTTGCGCTCCACCGCGAGATGCGTCAGGAACTCGTTGATCTCGGGCGCTCCCATCGCACTCGGATGCGTCTTCCCCTGAAAGAGAATGTAGCGCTTCGCCCACTGCACGTAGGTCTCCTCGGTCCGAATGCTGTAATGCCGCGTCCGGAGCAGCGCGCGCATGCGGTCGAGGAGTTTTGGCGCCGCCATCGCACGCCGAGGTTCCCTCGGAGTGGTGGCGGTGTCAAAGGCTCTACGATGGGTGGAGGACCATTGAGCGCAAATTGCAACGCCGCACTCGCGCTTCCCGGTCTCCCGGCGGTATTCTCCCCGGTCCAATGAGACGAACTGCACTCCTCATCTTCTTCGTTGCCGCCGCCGCCCTCGCCCAACATCCGCTCACCTTCGAGGACCTCCTGTCGTTCCACCGCATCGGCGGGCCGCAGGTGTCGCCGGACGGCAAGTGGATCGCGTACGACGTTTCCACGCCCGACCTGAAGGCGAACAAGAGCAGCGGCGCCGTCTATCTCATCCCCGCCGCCGGCGGTCCGCCGAAGAAGTTGACCGAGGGCAGCGGGCCGGCGTGGTCGCCGGACGGCCGGTGGCTGGCGTTCGTCAAGGACTCGCAGACGCATCTCTACGACGTCGCCGCCGGCACGTCGCGCAAGGTCACCGATCTGCAGGGCGGCGCCGGGAGCGTGAAATGGATGCCCGACGGGTCCGCGCTCGTCGTGGTCTCCGACATCTATCCCGATTGCGGCGTCGATCCGGCCTGCATCAAGGACAAGACCTCGGCCGAGGAGAGCCGGCCGTCCAAGGCGCGAGTCATCGACAGCCTGCTGTACCGGCACTGGAAGGCGTGGCAGGCGCCGACGCGCGCGCACATCATCTACGTCCCGCTGAGCGTTTCGCTGACAGGGGCCGCGCGCGACCTGACGCCGGGAGCGTTCGACGCGCCGCCGTTCTCCATCGGCGGCGGCGACGAGCTCGACGTCTCGCCCGACGGCCGGGAGGTCGTCTACGCGCGCGACACCGAGACGCGCCCCGAGCTGTCGACCAACTCGGACCTCTTCGTCATCTCCCTCGGCGGCGGCGAGCCCACACGCATCACCACCCGCAAGGGTGCCGACACCAGCCCGAAGTACTCGCCGGACGGGCGGTGGCTGGCTTGGCGGTCGCAGTCGCGCGCCGGGTACGAGTCCGATCTGTGGGAGTTGTGGCTGCTCGACCGCGCCAGCGGCCAGACCCGCCGCATCGTCCCGCAGTTCGACAACTGGATCGAGTCGTATGCCTGGACGCCGGACTCCAGGTCGATCGTCTTCACCGCGCCGGAGAAGTCGAACATCCCGATCTACGAGGTGAGCGTCGCCGGCGGCGAGCCGCGGCGGCTGTGGACGGGCTTCTCCGCCGGCTCGCTGGCCTTCAGCGGGAGCACGATTTACTTCGACGGCTCATCGCTCGCGCGGCCGTCCGACATCTACTCGCTCCCCCGCGGCGCGCAGCAGGCCACGCAGCTCACCCACGAAAACGACGCGCTGCTCTCCAAGATCGCCATGGGACCGTCGAGCGACGTCTGGTACGCCGGCGCCGACGGCGTGCAAATCCAGGCGCTCGTGGTGCGGCCGCCGAATTTCGATGCCTCGAAAAAATATCCGGCGGTGGTGCTCATTCACGGCGGCCCGCAGGGGGCGTGGAACAACGCCTGGTCGTATCGCTGGAACCCGCAGATGTACGCGGCGCGCGGCTACGTCGTGCTGATGCCGAACCCGCGCGGGTCGAGCGGCTACGGGCAGAAGTTCGTCGAGGAGATCTCCGGCGACTGGGGCGGCAAGGTCTACACCGACATCATGAACGGCGTCGACCAACTGGCGAAGATGCCGGAAGTCGACGGCGCGCGCATCGGCGCCGCCGGGGCCTCCTACGGCGGCTACATGGCCGACTGGATCCTCGGGCACACCGACCGCTTCAAGGCGCTGGTCTCGCACGCCGGCGTCTACAACCTCGAGTCGATGTACGGCGTCACCGAGGAGCTGTGGTTTCCGGAGTGGGAGTTCGGCGGGAACCCGTGGGACAACCCGGAACAGTACGAGAAGTGGTCGCCGCACCGCTTCGTGAAGAACTTCAAGACCCCGACGCTGGTCTCGCACGGCGAGCTCGATTTCCGCGTCCCGATCGATCAGGGACTGCAGCTCTTCACCGCGCTGCAGCGGCGCGGAGTGCCGTCACGGCTGCTCTACTTCCCCGACGAAGGGCACTGGGTGCTCAAGCCGCAGAACTCGAAGGTGTTCTACACCACGGTTCTGGACTGGCTCGACAAATGGCTGAAATGACGCGCGCTACGTGCGCCCCACCCCTGCCCCGGCGGGGGTGGCGGCGCTCGGCGTGCCGCCGCCTTCGGCCGGTCCGAGAGCCGGTCGGGCCACCGATCCGGTGATGCCCACGGCCTCGGCGTACTTCAGGTACGTGTCGATTGAAGCGATGACCACGCGCGCCTCGACCGTGATCAGGTCGATGCCCACGAGCGAGATCCTGACCCAGGCGTCGATGACGATGCCTTTGTCGAGAATTCGATCGAGTACATCGATGAGACTGGTGCCGCCCGGTGCGCGTTCGACTGCCATTGCTTACCTGCCTTTCCTCTCTGGGGTCTGCTTGGATGATGGAAGACTCTTGGTGCTCAGTTGCTCTTCGAGCTGCGCCACGCGCGACGACAGCGCCGCGTACTCCTCGGCGCTGACCTTATCGGGGCCGGCGGAGTAGAAGCGGTCGGCCCGCCACCAGTTGATGCCGATCGCTTCCGCCTTGTCGATCGAGCAGATCACCAGGCGGAGCTGGATAGTCAACAGCTCGACGTTGGCCAGCGAGACTTTGATGTCGCCGGCCACCACCAGACCCTTGTCCAGGATCTTGTCGAGAATGTCGACCAGCCCCTGCGGCTGCCGTTGCTCGATGGGCATGAGACGCACAAGGTAGTGGCACCTGCTTCGCCCGTCAAGGTTAGACTCAGGGTCATGATCCTCTACGTGTACGCGATCGGGCGCGCCGCGCACCCGCTGCCGCATCGGGTGGAGGCCATCGACGGCGGCGATGTGGTCCGCGCCGTCGTCTGCGGCGCGCTCACCGCCTTCGCCACGCCGGTCGATCCCGCGGAGTTCTCGCAGCCGGTCATCGACGCGCGGTCGAAAGACGTGGAGTGGCTCGGCGCAATCGGCTACCGCCACCAGAACGTGATGGCCGCGCTCATGCGCGGCGGGACGATCATCCCCCTCCGCGCGTTCACCCTCTTCGCCACCGAAGAGAGCCTGCGCCGCGACGTCGAGAGCCGGAGCGAGACGCTGTCGAAGATCCTGGAACGCCTCGACGGCAAGCAGGAGTGGACGCTGCGCATCGAGTTCAATCCCGAGGAGTGGAGCGAGGCGCTGGTGCGGCGCGTCGGGCCGCTGCGCGAGCTGTCGCAGGAGATGAGCCGCGCGCCTGCAGGTAAAGCGTTCCTCCTCGGCAAGAAGCTCGATGAAGAGAAAAAGCGCGCCTCGCGCGAGGCGGAGGAAACAGTGGTCGGCGAGATCGAGCGCGCGGTGCTCGACAAGCTGGCCTGCGACACCGTCGCGGAGTCGCGCCAGCAGCGCAGCGGGGCCTTTCCGCAGATCAACGTGCTGATCAACCGCGACGAAGAGGCGCGCCTCGAAGAGCTGCGCCGCGAGCTGGACGGGCGCTACGCCGCCGATGGCGTGAGCGTTGCCTTGACCGGCCCCTGGCCACCGTACTCATTCGCCAATGCCTGAGCCAACCGACGACCTATCGCTGCTCGAAACGCTCGACCACCTGCTCGACCGCGGGGTGGTGATCTCCGGCGAGGCGGTCATCTCCATCGGCGACGTCGACCTCCTCTACCTCGGCCTCAACATCGTGCTGGCCAACGTCGACGCCATCATCCGCACCGGGCGCAAATGAAACTGGTCGTCATCGGCGCCCACCTGCATCGCCAAGACATCGAGCCTGTCGCCGAGGCGGTGGCCGCCGGCGATCTCTGGCTCAGCGGCGTCGCCGTCGACGACGACCAGCCGCTCGGCGATCGCGATCTGCTGCTGCGCGTGGCCCAGACGCGCGCCGCGCTGCTCGACCGCGCCACGTTCGTCGCCATCCGCTACGGCTACGCCGTGCGCGACGATACTTCGAAGGTCGCGCCGCATCTCGCGCGCTGGCGGCAGTTGCTCGAGGAGCATCGCGACGCGGTGGAGATGACGCTCAAGGCCGCCGTCGCCGCCCCGCGCCCCCGCCCCGACCGCCGCGACTTCTCGAGCGGCGCCGACTACCTGCGCGCGCTGCACGCGTCGGGCGCGGAGGTCGACCCGCGCTTCCGCGAGGCCGTCGAGGCGCGGATTCCCTGCATCCGCCGTCGCTGGATCGCCCGCGACAACGCCTCGGTCGAGATGGCCGCGCTGGTCAAGCGCGAGGACGTCGCCGCGGTCATCGATGCCGGCGCCGCGCTGAAGCGCGAGTTCCCCGACGTCCCTTTCCTCTTGTCCGGACCGTGGCCGCTGGAGGTCTTCGCCGATGATCACGAATGAGGAAGCGCGCCTCCGCGAAGCGCTGACCTTCACCGAGTCGACCATCCCCGAGCGCATCTCCGCCGACCCCGAAGTGGTCGAGAACGGCCTGGCCAAGCTCGTCCTGTCAATCATCGAGCTCGTCCGCCGCCTCCTGGAAAAGCAGGCCCTCCGCCGCATGGATCGCGGCACCCTCACCGAACCGGAGATCGAGCGCCTCGGCGCCGCGCTGATGAAGCTCGAGGAGAAGATGGGGGAGATGAAGCAGGCCTTCGGGCTCACCGATGAGGATCTGAATCTGTCGCTCGGGCCGGTGAAAACGTTGGAGTGAGCCACCGTGTCATCCCTCGCTACGCTCGGG
Source organism: Candidatus Gilichinskyi gelida (assembly GCA_038040385.1). Taxonomy (GTDB): domain Bacteria; phylum Acidobacteriota; class Thermoanaerobaculia; order Gp7-AA8; family Gp7-AA8; genus Gilichinskyi; species Gilichinskyi gelida. The sequence goes on along the minus strand of JBBPII010000031.1, from coordinate 928 downwards.
ATGACAACGGCACCAGCATCGCTAGGTCTTCGAGCCGCGTGACCGGCTCGTCTCGGCGCTCGACCACGATCACGTCGTCGCGCCCGAGGTCGCGCAGCGCTTCCGCTTCATAGCCCCGCATCGCGCGATCGCAGGCGCAGTCGTTCTCCAGCGCGACGTAGTTGGCGATCACGCCGCCGACGCGCATGCCGCGGCGCTCGATCTCCTCGATCAGGCGGCGGCTCTCGGCGATCACGATGCGCTCGGGGCGGGTGACCACCAGGACGCGGGTGGCGTCGGAGCGGAGGGTCTCTTCGAGCGCGTGGAGGGCGCGCGAGGCGCGGATGAGCTCTTCGCCGAGGGAGCCGGGGGGGACCAGCTCGCGATAGCGGAGGAGGATGCGCATGAATTCGCGCACCCACTCGCCGGCAGTCTTCGGGAGGTCGAGAAAGCGGAGGAAGTGGCCGGTGGGGGCGGTGTCGACGACGATGGCCTCGACCGAGTCGTCGGCGATGAGCTCGGCCAGGCGGTCGACGGCGAACAGCTCGTCGGCGCCGGGCGGGGCGATCTCCACCAGCTTCTTCATCGCCTCGCCGTCGTAGGCGATGGTGAAATTGCCGCCCGGCGACAGCGCGGCGATGGCGCGCTCGATCTCCTCGCCCAACGTGTCGCGGAAGCGCCGCCACTTCTCGCGGGTGTCGATGATTTCCACCGTGAGATTGCCCGGCGGCGGCTGGTGCGCGAAGACGTCGCGCAGCGAATGCGCCGGGTCGACGGAGATGACGGTGGTCTTCTTCGTCTTCGCCAGTTGAAGGGCGATGGAGGCGGAGCAGGTGGTCTTGCCGACACCGCCCTTGCCGGCGAGGAAGGTGAGGCGGCGGAGCGCCGGCGTCCCGCCGGCTGGCGCGGCGGCGTCTCGCCGCCGGGACGGCGGCGGTCCAGCCGGCGG
>JBBPII010000011.1:217293-234010 GCA_038040385.1 Candidatus Gilichinskyi gelida | reverse complement strand
GCAGCGCGCCCGCGGCTCCGGGGGTGCCGGGCGCGCTGCTGCGCGCCCCTACGGAATGCTCTGGGCCATCTTCTTCATCGTCTTTCTGATCTTGTGGTCCGTTGCGTATGCGGCGATGCCCGCCGTCCGCTTCGTCGGGCACCGGCTGGCGCGGCTGGTCGCGCGGAGCTCGCGGGTGCAGAAATTCGTGTCGGCGCGTAAGGCCTACATGCCCGTGGTGTTGATCGTCGTCGCGGGCGGGCTGCTCGCCGCGTGGGCGGGGGACGGGTTCATCGATCTCGCGGAGCGGGTGCGAGCGGAGACGCCGGCGCTGCGGAAGATCGACAGTGGCGTGCATGACTGGGCGGTCTCGCATCGCTCGGCGGGCGACACGCTCTTCTTCGTGGTGATGTCGACCGTGGGCGGCCCGCTCGGCCTCGCGGTGCTCGTGGCGATCGTGGCGGGCGTGCTGGCGATCCGCCGCCGATGGAGCTGGGTGATCTACCTCGCGGTCACCACTGGCGGCTGCGCGCTGCTGAACATGGAGCTGAAGCGCTACTTCGGCCGCGCACGGCCGGCGGTGGCGGAGATGCTCCGCCGCGCGCACGGCTACTCGTTCCCCAGCGGCCACGCCATGGGGAGCGCGGTGGCCTTCGCCGCCCTGGCCTACCTGGCGTACCGCGCGGCGAGGAGCTGGTCCGCCGCCGCTGCGGCGCTCGCTCTCGGCGCGACGCTCATCGCCTCGGTCGCACTCTCCCGCGTCTACCTCGGCGTGCACTGGATCAGCGACGTTGCCGCCGGCATCACCGCCGGCCTGGTGTGGGTGACGTTCACAACCGTGGCGTACGAGACGCTGCGGCGGATCAGGAGGTTGCGCGAGTTGCGCCGCCATCCTCCGTCCGCACCATCCGCGGCGAGTACAGGTCCCGCACCATCTGCCCGATTGTGAGGTGTCTCAGTCCCTCGGTGGTGCAGGCGGCGAGCCGCTCGAAGAGGTCGGAGACGGCCTCGTACTCCCGGTCGTCCGCCTTGGCTGGGAGGGCGCGGTGGCCGCCCTCGACGTGGCGCACCACCTCCTCGACGGTGATGCGGTCGGCGTCGCAGCCGGGGACCCATCCCGTCCAGTCTCCGCCGACCTCGTTGAGCAGCTTGGCGTCCTCCAGCCGCCGCAGCACCCGCAGCATCTGCGCGTCCGTGGCGGCGAACTGCTCCGCCAGGCGGTACGACGACGGCGCATCCTCCCGCTTCTCGAACCGCCGCGCGACCTCCACCATCGCCCGGACGGCGAAATAGAGATCGAAGCGCGGCTCGTCCTCGATGCGCTGCTCCGAGGCGCGCAGAACGCCGTACAGGTTCTGGTAGACGTAGCTGATCTCCACGCCGAGGAGGATGACCACCCACATCACTTCGATGGCGATCAGGAAGATGAGGGCCAGGCCCACCGCGCCGTAGACGATGTTGAAGCGGCCGGCGAAGAGGTACCGCGCGTAGATGCCGAAGCCGAACCGCACCAGGGTGAAGAGCGCGGTGGTCACCAGCGCGCCGACCATCGCCGACTTCAGCTTCACGTGCGCCGACGGCACCAGCCAGAAGAGCATGGTGAAGGCGATGAGCATCACCACCACCGGAGCCACCTGGAAGATGATGTCGCCCTTGAAGAGGATGCGGAGGTAGCGGTTCTTCTCCAGGAAGTTCGTGCTGGTGAACGACACGCCCATCAGCACCGGCCCCCAGAAGAAGAGCATGGTGAAGGCCATGATCTTCTGCCGGTAGCCGCGGACGCTGCGCACCTTCCAGATCTGATTCACCGTGGCTTCGACGGCCAGGAACAGCCGGAAGGCGACGATGATGAAGATGATCACGCCGAAGGTCGACGCCGCCGATGCGCTCTCCGCGAACTTCGCCAGGTGGTAGGAGATGACCGGCGACTGGTAGGGGATGATGTTGTTGAGGATGGTGTCGATCTGCGTCTGAATGTTGGGAAAGACGTTGCTGAAATACCCCTTCAAGACGAAGGTGAAGGCCACCAGCAGCGGGATCAGCGAGAGGAGGGTGGTGTAGGCCAGCGACGCGGCACGCGAGGTCCCCTCGATGACGTAGAACTCGCGCGTCAGCTCCCGCACGAAGAGGAAGAACTCCACGATGAGCACCCGCGTCTTTTGGCGGCCGTGCGCCTCGCGGCGGTACAGCAGCACCGCCGGATCGGTCAGCCACGACCAGACGATCGTGCGCGCCGACAGGTAGCGCCCCTTCCAATCACGGGGCGGGGCGGGTGGATCGGGCATGGGGGAAGTGTAGACGCAAGGGGTACGCCGGGTTGCTGGAACCCAACAATCGAGCAGCGCCCTTGCATAATGCTGAGCGTGCCTAACCCCAAAGTATTCATCCCCGAGGTGATCGAGCCCGACGAGAAGCTTCCCCGCGACCTCGTCGCGCTGCGGAAGTTCGCCTATTTCATGGACGAAGCGGTCCCCATCCCCGGTACCGGGCGGCGGGTAGGGCTCGACGCGGGGCTGAGCCTCATCCCCGGCGTGGGCGAGGCGATCGGGGCCTTCCTCTCCGCGTGGATCGTGGTCGGCGCGCTTCGCCATCGCGTGCCGCTGCCGCGCATCACGCGGATGGTCTTTTACGTCCTTCTCGACACCATCGTGGGCGCCATCCCCATCCTCGGCACGATCTTCGACTGGCTGTTCGAAGAGAACGTCATGAACATCAACGCCCTGCTGCGCTACCGCGACCGCAGCCGGCCGCCGCGGTCGGCGGGGGCGATCTTCGGCGCCGCGGCGGTGGTGATCATCGTGATCGGACTGGTGGCCATCATGGTCATCAACGCACTGATCCTGGCCATCATCTGGCTGGCCAATCAACGCTGATGTTCTTCCGCAAGAGCAAACCGCCCCGCTACCCGCGCCGTCTGAGGCTGCCGATCGTCCGGCGCCGGCAGCCGATGCGGTATCACATGAAGCACCAGTTCTCGACGCGCGATCTGGCGTTCCTGCAGACCATGCACGCGCTCACCGGCGCGCCGCTCTCGCCCGACAACCGCGTCGAGATCCTGAAGAACGGCGTGCAGATATTCCCCTCGATGCTCGCCGCCATCCGCGGGGCGCGGAAGACCATCAACCTCGAGTTCTACATCTACTGGGACGGGCAGGTGGGCCGCCAATTCGCCGAGGCGCTGGCGGAAAGGGCGCGGGCGGGCGTGGCGGTGAACGTGATCCTCGACGCGGTCGGTTCAGCCGGGATGTCGCAGTCGCTGATCGACTTCATGCTGCGCAACGGCATCGACCTCGAGTGGTACCACCCCATCCGCTGGTACACCCTCTCGCGCGTCAACCACCGCACCCACCGCAAGCTGCTGGTGGTGGACGGGGAGACCGGCTTCGTCGGCGGCGTCGGCATCGCCGACGAGTGGCTCGGCGACGCCGACTCCAAGGACCACTGGCGCGAGACCGTGGCCCGCGTCGAGGGGCCGGTGGTGGCGCAGATGCAGTTCGCCTTCATGGACAACTGGGTCAAGAGCCGCGGCGAGTTGTTGACGGGACTCGACTACTTCCCTCCCCTCGCGCCGCGCGGCAGCCACGTCGCGCAGGTGCTCAAGTCATCGCCGTCGGAGGGGAGCTCCACGGTGAAGCTGATGTACATCGTCTCCATCGTCAGCGCCGTGAAGTCGATCTGCATCAGCAGCGCGTACTTCGTCCCCGACCGCGACACCATCCGGGCGCTGGAGGGAGCGGTGCGCCGCGGCGTGGAGGTGCGGGTCATCGTTCCCGGCGAGCACGTCGACGTCCCTATCGCTCGGCAGGCCAGCCGCTGGCATTACGACCTGCTGCTGCGCCGCGGCATCCGCATCTTCGAGTACCAGCCGACCATGATGCACGCCAAGACCATGGTGGTCGACGGCATCTGGAGCACCATCGGCTCCTCGAACTTCGACGACCGCAGCTTCCGCCTCAACGACGAAGTGAACGTCAACGTATACGACGAGGGCGTCGCCGCGGAGATGGAGCGGATGTTCTTCGACGACGTGGCGAAATCGGAGGAGATCACGCGTCGAAAATGGCGGCGCCGGCCGTGGCTGGACCGGATCAAGGAACGGCTGGCGGGACGGCTGAAGCCGCAGTTGTGACGACCGTCATCCTGAGCGCAGCGAAGGATCTCGGCGGCGCAGATCCTTCGCCGTCTGCGCGGCTCAGGATGACGAATGCGTCCACTCCGTGTGCACGAACGGCGCGTCATCCCCCTTGTCATTCCGCTGATAGGTGTGCGCGCCGAAGAAATCGCGCTGAGCCTGCGTGAGGTTCTGCGGGAGGTCCGCGGCGCGGTAGGCGTCGAAGTAGGCGAGCGACGCGGACATCGCCGGCACGGCGAGGCCGCTGGTCTGCGCGTACGACACCGCGCGGCGCCACGCGGACTGCGACTGCTGCACCCGCGCCGTGAAGTCGTCGTCGAGCAGCAGGTTCGGCAGCGCCGCATTGCGCTCGTAGGCGCGCATGATCGAGTCGAGGAACTTCGCGCGGATGATGCAGCCGGCCTTCCAGATGCGGGCCATCTCCCGCATGTCGATCTCCCACTTCCACTCGCGCGAGCCGGCCTGAATCAGCGCCATGCCCTGCGCGTACGAGCAGATTTTCGAGGCGTAGAGGGCGTCGTGGACTTCGGTGATGAATTGATCGCGATCGTTCGGCGGGCTGAAGCCCGCCGCTCCACCGAGTTTCTGCGAGGCGGTGACGCGCTCATCCTTCATCGATGACAACACGCGGGCGTCGATCGCTGCGGCGATGGTTGGGATCGGGACGCCGAGATCGAGCGCCACCTGCGCGGTCCACTTGCCGGTGCCCTTCTGCCCGGCCTTGTCGAGAACCTTGTCCACCAGCGGCGCGCCGCTCTCCGGATCCTTGACCCGGAAGATCTTCGCCGTGATCTCGATGAGGAACGACTCCAGCGGGCCGCGGTTCCAGCGATCGAAGATCTCCGCCAGCTCGCCGGCGCTCGCGCCGAGTCCTTTGCGCAGGAGCTCGTACGACTCGGCGATGAGCTGCATGTCGCCGTACTCGATTCCGTTGTGCACCATCTTCACGTAGTGCCCGGCGCCGTCGGGGCCGACGTACGTCACGCACGGTCCGGAGTCGCTCTTCGCGGCGATCGACTCGAACACCGGCCGGATCGCCTCCCACGCCTCCTTCGATCCGCCGGGCATCAGCGACGGGCCGTGACGCGCGCCTTCTTCGCCGCCGGAAACGCCGGAGCCGACGAAATGCAGGCCCTTGGATTCGAGCCGCGCGGTGCGCTCCTGCGTCTCCTTGAACCAGGAGTTGCCGCCGTCGATGAGGATGTCGCCGGTTTCGAGCAGCGGCGCGATCTTGTCGATGGTCATGTCGACCGGCTTGCCGGCCTTGATCATCATCATGATCCGCCGCGGCCGCTCGATGGCGCGGACGAAGTCCTCGAGCGTCTTGGTGCCGGTGATTTTCTTGCCCGGATTCTTGGCCACGAAACGGTCGACCCACTCGCTCTCGAGATTCCATACCGCCACGGGGAAGCCGTGCTCCTCGATGTTGAGGGCGAGGTTCTCGCCCATCACGCCGAGGCCGATCATGCCGAAGTGGGCCATCATTTCCTCCGTCATCCCGAGCGTCAGCGAGGGATCTCAGCCGACGCAACCTGAGATCCTTTGCCGTCTTTGCGGCTCAGGATGACGGTGCGAACCGTCGCCGCCAGCGTCTCCAGCCCGCGATCGACGTCGCTGCCGAGATTGACGCTCGTCACGCGTCGGTTCCGGCTGACGAGCGACTGGTAGTCGCCGATGGCTTGCGCGCGCACCAGCGCGCCGAAGCTGTACGCCTCGCCGGGGATGGGGATGTCGCCCCCAGGACCGCCGGTGAGCTGCATGAAGACGCCGTTGCCGGGGCCGCCCTTGTGGAGCTGGCCGGTGGAGTGGAGGAAGCGCGGGCCGTAGCCGGTGGTGGTGGCGACGTGCAGCTCGCGGGCGATGGTTTCGCGGATGGCGGCGATGGTCTTGTCGCGCGACGGCGTCTCGCCAAAGTACTCCGTCAGCGCGACGTAGTCGCCCGGCTTCACCTTCGCCAGCAGCGCGCCGATGGCCTCGGCGTCGTCCGCGGTGATCTGCGAGCCGCCTACGGTCATTTTGCCGGTGGACGTGAACTCCTCGAGCAGTCGCTTGGTGTTGTCCTTCGACTCCTGCACGTTCGGCTGGTCGAAGGCGTCGATGCCGAGGAGCGCGCCGGCGACCGCGGTGGCGAGCTCCCAGACGAAGAACGTCTCGCCGAGGTCGAGCGGATCGGCCAGGACCAGATCGACGACGGGATGGCCGGCGTCGGCGAGCGCCTTCAGCCGGCCGACGTCGTCCGAGCCGCGCAGGCGGATGGAGACGAAGAGGCGGTCGTTGCCGTAGTCGCCCGGGTCGAGCGGCGGCTCGCCGGCTACCGGCACGACGCCTTTGCCTTCCTTGCCGGTCGACTCGGCGACGAGCTGCTCGATCCAGAGACCCAGCGTATCGAGCGGCGGCGGGGTGATCAGCGTGAGCTTGTCGCGCCCTTGTGTTGCTAACGCTCCGATGATCGTCCCGAGCATCGCCGCCACGTTCTTCTTCGGCGACGCGACGCGCGCCACGTGCGACGCGTGCACCGCGCGGTCGAGAAGGGTGGTGATGTCGATCCCGGCCAGCGCCGCCGGCACCATGCCGAAGTACGAGAGGGCGGAGTAGCGGCCGCCGATGTCGGGTGGATTGATGAAGATCTTCCGGAAACGGTCGCCCTCTGCGTCGCGCACGAGCTGCGTATCGGGATCGGTAACAGCGATGAAGTTGTCGCCCGCGCGGTCGCCCTTCATCGCGCGCACGCGGTCGTAAAAGTACTTGTGGAAGACGCGCGGCTCTGTCGTTGAGCCCGACTTCGACCCGACCATGAAGAGAGTGCGGGCGACGTCGATCCTCTCCTCGAGCATCGTCACCGCCTCGGGGACGGTGGAGTCGAGGACGTACAACCGTTTCACGTCGAACACCCGCCGCGTGACCTCGGAGCACAAGCTCGAGCCGCCCATGCCGAGGACCACCAGGTTGTCGAAGACGCCCTTCAGCGAGTTGGCGAAGGCGACGATCTCCGGCGCGTGTTTCAGCAGAAGTTCAGGGACAGTGAGCCATCCGAGGGCGTTGGCGATGATCTTCTTGTGCGCGTCGTCGCTCTTCCAGAGCGTCGTGTCCTTTTTCCAGATTCGCTCGACGAACTTTTCCTTCTCCACCCGCTGGGCGGCCTGATCGACCGCGCTCTGGTGCGGGCCGAGGTGCGCGGTCAGGCGGTCATTGAGGCCGCGGGTGACTTCGTCGCGGCGCGCTTCGATGGTGGACATCAGCGAAGCAAACGATTCGTCGAACGACTTGACCCCCTCCTCGGTCAGCTTCTCGGTGATGGCCTTCAGGGTGAAGCCCTTCGCCTCGAATTTGTGCAGGATATTGCGCGCCTCGTCGAGGTTTTCCTCGATGGCGTTCGCGCGCACGTGGCCATGGTCTTTGAACGCCTTGTACGTCGCGGGAGGAATGGTGTTGACGGTGTCGGCGGCGATGAGCGACTCGATGTAGAGGACGTCGCTGTATTTCGGGTTCTTGGTGCCGGTCGACGCCCAAAGCGGCCGCTGCACGTTCGCGCCGAAGTGGCGGAGCTTCTGGAAACGTTCCGACCCGAAAATCTCTTTGAACTCTTGATAGGCCATTTTCGCGTTGGCGATGGCCACTTTTCCCATCAGCGGCTCGATCTCCGGGTCGTCCTTCAGCTTCGCTTCCATCTGCTTGTCGGCCATGGCGTCGATGCGGCTGACGAAGAAGCTGGCCACCGAGTTGATCTCGTTGATCGGCAGGTTCTTCTCCACCCGCCGCTCCAGTCCGCGCAGATACGCCTCCATCACTTGCGCGTAGACGTCGTTGGAGAAAATCAATGTGATGTTGATGTTGACGCCGTTGAAGATCGACTCTTCGATGGCCGGAATGCCCTCCGGCGTCGCCGGGATCTTGATCATCACGTTGCGCCGGCCGAGGCGGGCGAAGAGGCGCTTGGCCTCGTCGATGGTGCCCTGGGTGTCGCGCGCCAAGAGCGGGGAGACTTCCAGGCTGCAGAAGCCGTCGGTGCCATGGGTCTTGTCGTGGACGGGGCGGAAGACGTCGGCGGCGTTGCCGATGTCTTCGATGGTCAGCTCGTCGTAGATCTCCTGCGCCGATTTGCCCTGCGAGGCAAGGCCGCGCAGTTGGGCGTCGTAGTCTTCGCTGCCGCTGATGGCCTTGTCGAAGATGGTCGGATTGGAGGTGAGGCCGCGAAGGTCGTCTTCGTCGATCAGCCGCTGCAGCTCGCCGCTGCTGACCAGCCGCCGCTCCATCTGGTCGTACCAGACGCTCTGACCGACCTTCGCCAATTCTGCGAGTGGGTTGCCCATTGAGAAACCTCCGTCGAGTGGGGTCGAAGCATATCCCTCGCCGAAGGGCGAGGGTAGAATGACCGGCGGGTTCCTCTAATCGAAATGTGCATACGGTCCCAGCCATGACTGCGGTGGCGACCAGCGGCATTCCGCAGATTTTGACGCGCGCGGTCGAAGCAGCGACTCGCGGCGAATACGCCCTCGCGCTGCCGATGCTCGCCGCCGTCTACCAAGTTGTTCCTGCCGACAAATATCCGCAAGGTTTGTCCAGCTACGGTCTCTGCCTGTCGAAGATCGAGCACAAGAACAAAGTCGGGGCGGAGCTCTGCGAGAAGGCGATCATCCTGCAGCCGTACGAAGGGCAGCACTGGGCGAACCTGGTGCGCCTGTACATCGGGGTCAAGAACCGCAAGAAGGCGGTCGAGGTCCTGGAAAAGGGACTGAAAAAGCTGCGCAACGACGGGGCGCTCCTCCGGGTGCGCACCGAGATCGGTTACCGGAAGGCGCCATACTTCCGCTTCCTTCGGCGGCAGCATCCGCTCAACAAGATGTACAGCCGGATGTCGACGGCGCTGGAGCGCCGGGCGAAGCCGATTCTGCTCACCATCGCCTGCATCGTCTACGCGGCGCTGATGGTCGCCATCTACTTCGCGATCCTGCAGTAACGCCCGGCTACTGGGTCTGTTTTCCTTCCGGATAGACCATGAACCCGCCCTGCGAAAAGATGATGTCGCAGTCGAAGTTCGTCGTCGCGCCGGTGTTGTAGGTGCGCGCGCGGTCCTGAATGCCACCCCGTCCTCGCGAGCGGATGCCGTAGGTGGTCGCCTGCTTGGCGTTGGCGATCTGCGAATCGGCGCGGAAGTCGAGCGTGCCGCCCCAGCCGTCGCTCGTCGGCACGTTGCGCATGTACGTCGGTGAGAGGATGCGCGTGAGGTTGGCGGCGGTCAGCGTCGTCGCCGGCAGGCTGAATCGCGCTCCCGCCGCGTTGTATGCCTTGACCTCGGTGTTCCGCATCTCCCACGCCGAACCGACCGCCCGGATGTCGGCCATCGTCCGCGCCTGTTTGGAGCGGTTGAGGGAGTTGAGGGTGAGAGGGATGGAGATCGCGGCCAGGAGACCGAGGATTGCGACGACGACGAGCGTCTCGATGAGGGTGAAGCCGGATTGTCTTTGCACGGAACCCGTCGGAGATTTTATCCCTCTTCCTCAACTCCGGCGTTGTGGATGGCTCGCGCCGCGATTCGGCCGACGTAGATCGACACGCCGAGGGCGATCAGCGCCCCGGCCACGGTGATCGCCGCGCGCGCGTTGTGCTGGGTGGCGACCGCCGCCCCCGCGGCGCCGAGATAGACGAACGCGATGGTCAGCGGAAGGATGCCGAAGAAGGTGGCCACCACGAACGGCACCAGGCCGATGCTGGTCAAGCCGAAGGCGTAGTTGACGAAAAGGAAGGGGAAAACGGCCGAGAGGCGGACCAGGACGACGATCTTCGCCCCCTCGCGGGCAATGGCGCGATCGATGGCGCGGAACTTCGGGTTCTTCGCCGCCATGGCTTCGACGCGCTTGCGCAGGATGGTCCGCGCCAGGAGGAAGGAGAGGGTCGCGGCAATGGTCGCGCCCGCGACGACGACGATGGTTCCACCCACCACGCCGAAGATCGCCCCGGCGCCGAGGGTGAGGATCGATGCGGGAAAAAAGACGCCGATGATTCCGTAGCCGAGCGCGTAGACGACGTAGCCGATGGGGCCGAGGGCGGCGACCCAGGCCTGGAAATCGCGGAGCCACGTCACCGGAAGATTCTACGTTTCGCCAGCAGGACTGCAATGACCGCCGCGGCGATGGCGCCGAGGGGGGAGGCTTTGTGTGTGGCGACAGCCGCGAAGCCTGCCGGGCCGGCGGCCGGAGCGGCCGCCGCTACACGCTTCTTGCTATTCGCGTACACCTGCGTGAACTCCGCGCCGAACAGCAGGATCTGCGCGGAGTAGTAGACCCACAGCAGCAGGACGATCAGCGATCCCGCCGCGCCGTAGGTCGAGGCAACCGCGACCCTGCCGAGGTAGAGCCCGAGCGCGAATTTGCCGATCATGAACATCAAGGCGGTCAGAAACGCGCCGAGCCAGACGTCATGCCACTCGATCTTCAAGTCGGGCAGAAAACGGAAGATCGCCGCAAACAGCACGGTGACCACGCCCAGCAACACGATCAATTGCAGCGCCTCCCAGATCGCGGCGCCCTGCGGCACGATCGCGGCGATCGCCGCGTCGATCACCAGCGAGACGAGCAGAAGGAATCCCATGCCGAACACCATCGCCGCAGAGAGGAATCGTTGTTTGATGAAGCCAAGGATGCCGGAGGTCTTCTTCGGCTTCATGTCCCAGATGGTGTTGAGCGCGTCTTTGAGCTGTCCGAACACGCCCGACGCGCCGAAGATGAGCGTCACGATGCCGATGATGGTGGCCATCACCCCGCTCGCCGGCTTCGCCGCGTTCTCCACCATCTCCTGCACCGCCTTGGCCGCGAGCGGGCCGAGCACGCCGCGAAGCTGCGTGAAGATCTGGTTGCGCGCCGCCTCGTCGCCGAACGCCAGCCCGGCGATGGCGATGGCGACCAGCAGCAGCGGCGCGAGCGAGAAGATCGTGTAGTAGGCCAGCGCCGCGCCGAGGCGGGGGACTTTGTCGGCGGTGAACTCGGTGATGGTCTGGCGGAAGAGGGCGATGTATTTCTTCATCCGCTGCGATGCTCAGCAATGGCTGTACCGGCTGGCAGCTAGCAGCTAGCTTTCATCCACTCCACGCAGCGCTCGAGGCTCGCGTGCATCTCGCCGGCCGGCAGATTGACCGGCCGACCGTGGCCCGGCAAGACCCACTCAAAACGGTAATCGAGTAGCCGCTCCATCGACTTGATCTGCTCCGGCCACGAGTACCAGCAGGCGCTCCGGAACGCGTAGAGGTGGCCGCGGTCGGGACTCCAGGCCAGGTGGTCGCCGGTGAAGAGGTAGGTGTCGCGGTAGAGGTAGACGACGTGGCCCTTGGTGTGGCCGGGCGTGGGGATCATGACCAAATCGTCGTCGAGCTGCACCGGATCAGGCCCGGACGGCTGGCGCTCGACCTTCGCTGTGTGGGAGCGGACGTCGTCGCGATGCAGCACGCGCTCGAGGCCGAAGTGGTCGCGGAACTTCTGGTGATCGGCGACGTCGTCCTGGTGTGTGAGCAGCATCCGCCGCGCGCCGCCCATCCGCTCGATGTTCTTGACCAGCGGCGCGGAGAAGCGCGGCGAGTCGACGAGGAACTTCCCTTGGACCAGATACGCCACCGCGCCGAAAGAATCCTCGGAGGTGTACCCGCAGCGATAGACGTCATCGGCGACGCGCTCCGGCAGCCCGGCCACCGCCGCGCGCATGTCGTGCTTCGTCGCCGTGCCGATCGATGCGGTGGGGCAGGAGATCAGCGCTTTCTCCGCGGCGAGCCGCTCGGCGTCGGACTCCGGCTGGTGGTAGACCACCGACTGGTCGCCGTCGTCGCTGAAGACCGTCGGGGCGAAGACGCGGCAGGCATCGCAGTCGATGCAGGTGGAGTCGACGAAGAAGTCGCCGGGGATATTCGCCGGGAGACGTAGTGCTAATTGCGCCACGCTCGATCGCAACGGCTGCGCAGGGGCCGCGATTTCAGCCATCATGTAGGACGGGCTTCAGCCCGTCTGCTCGTGCGACGGGCTGAAGCCCGTCCTACATCAGCATGCTGTTCAACAGCCTGGCGTTTCTCGCGTTTCTGCCCGTCTTCATGGCGCTCTACTGGAGCACCGCGGGTCGGCTCCGGCTGTGGGTGATGCTGATCGCCAGCCTGGTCTTTTATGCCTGGTGGGACTGGCGCTTCTGTTTCCTGCTGCTCTTCTCGGCGCTGGTCGACTATTCGCTCGGCATCCTGCTGGAGAACGAGCAGAATGACGCGCTGCGGCGGCGCCTGATCATCCTCAGCGTCGCAATCAACCTCGGGCTCCTCGGCTTCTTCAAGTACTTCAACTTCTTCGTGCAGTCATTCACCCCGCACGAGACGTTCAACGTGATGAAGATCGTCCTGCCGGTGGGCATCTCGTTCTACGTCTTCAAGACCATGAGCTACACCATCGACGTCTACCGCCGCACGCAGACGGCGGAGCGCGACCTGCTGCGCTTCACGACCTTCGTCGTCTTCTTCCCGGAGCTGGTCGCGGGGCCGATCGTGCGCGCGTCGCGGCTCTTGCCGCAGCTCGCGCGCGACCATCGCTTCAGCTACCAGCGGATGGTTTCCGGCCTGACCCTGATCGCCTCGGGGTACGTGCGCAAGGTGGCCATCGCCGACTCCATCGCGCCGCTGGTCGACGTCCGCTTCGCCCATCCGGAGGCGCACAACGCGTGGTCGCTGCTGATCGGCGTCTACCTGTACGCGTTCCAGATCTACTGCGATTTCTCCGGCTACTCGTCGATCGCCATCGGTCTGGCCCGCATCCTCGGCTTCGATTTCGGCATCAACTTCGACCGCCCCTACTTTTCGCGCAGTTTCAGCGAATTCTGGACGCGGTGGCACATCTCGCTCTCGAGCTGGCTGCGCGACTACCTCTACATCCCGCTCGGCGGCAACCGCGGCGGAACGTGGCGGACGTACCGCAATCTGATGATCACCATGCTCCTGGGCGGACTGTGGCACGGCGCGAGCTGGACGTTCGTCTTCTGGGGCGTGTTGCACGGGACGTATCTGGTCGTCGAGCGCGCGTTCACACGGCAGCTTCCCAGAGTGCTTTCGGTCCTGGTGGTCTTCCACCTCACCTGCTTCGGGTGGGTGTTCTTCCGCGCGCACTCGTTCTCGAACGCCTGGGACGTGCTTTCGGGCATCGCCTCGATGAGCGGCAGCATCACTGACATCGACAACCGCTGGCGCATCCTGAAGTGCGCGGTGATGATCGCGGTGATGCTGGCGTTCGAGGCGGCGGCGTTCCTGCCGAATTGGCGGACGTCCGAGGTCTCGCCGGCGATGCGGATGGCGTTCGTCGCCGCGTGCGTCTGGGTCGTCCTGATCTTCGGGACCTTCTCCGGCAACAACTTCATCTACTTTCAGTTCTGACGAATGAGCGATGCACGGCGAGCGGTGATCTGGCTGATGGCTCTGGCGATGACGATCGTCGCCGGCGACCGCCTGCTGGCGGCCGTACTCCAAAAGGTGCTGGTGCGGAGCGAGTTCCGCTACTCGCGTCTCTATCGCGGCGGCAACCACGCGGAGATCCTCATCCTCGGCGACTCGCGTGGCGTGCACTCGTTCTACGCGCCGGCGATCGAGGAACTGACGGGGCTGCGGGCGTTCAATCTCTCGTACAACAGCATGTCATCGCGCATCGCGGAGGCCCTGCTGCTCGACTACCTCGATCACAATCCGCCGCCGCGCATGGTGGTTGTGGAGGCGACTAGCGCCACTGTCAGCGGTGCCCTCACCGGTGAGTTGCGCACGTACGCGGGATTCTCGCCGCGCCTGGCGGCGCTGTACGCGGAGAAACATCCGTTCGCGGCGGCGGCGGGTCGCGTGTTCCACCTGCTCCCGCTGAACAGCGAGCTCTTTCTCGAGGCCCTGCACTACATGCGCCGGACCGATCAGGACTGGATACACCAGGAGGCGATGCCGGCCTCCCTCCGCGCCCCCGGCGGGACGTGGCGGCTCGCGCCGTACCGTGGGCAGGTCGACGCCCTTGCGCGGATCGTCCGCCTGATGCATCAGCGCGGCATCGAGGTGCGGCTCGTCGTCGCACCATATGCGCCGGTCAAGCAGCCGTCGAACGCCCCCGAATTCGCCGGCCTGATCGCGCGCCAAACCGCAACCCGCGTCTGGAACTACGCCGCGGCGGTCGACGATCTGGACGCCTTCGCGGACACCGTCCACCTGAACGAGCGCGGCAGTCGCGCCTTTCTGCGGATGCTCGTCCGCGACGGCGCGTTCTCGGCCAGAACAAGCCGTCCATTCAAGTAAGATCGCGCCGCGCCGGCGCGGGCGGGACAGGGCATAGGAGGCAGGGATGAACCTCGTCGTCGGTTCCACGGGATTGCTGGGCGGGACGATCGTGAGGAGGCTGCTCGAACAAAAGGCGCCGGTGCGCGTGCTCCTGCGGGGCACATCGGCAGCGGCGGCCGGCGCTGAGGCGGTCTACGGCGATCTGAAAGACCGATCGTCGCTCGATGCCGCCTGCGCCGGGGTGAAGACCGTGATCACCACCGCGAACTCCGCGCAACGCGGCGGGGAAGACAACGTCGCAACGGTCGACTTGGAAGGAAACCTCTCCCTCATCGACGCGGCCGCGGGCGCCGGCGTGCAGCAGTTCATCTTCGTCTCCGCCGCCGCCGTCGACGAGGCCAGTCCGGTCCCGCTCTTTGCGGCGAAAGCACGGGCGGAGAAACACCTGCGCGATAGCGGCATGAACTGGACCATCATCGCCCCGCACATCTTCATGGACGTCTGGTTCCCCATGATCATCGGCAGCGCACTCGCCGAGGGAAAGCCCGTATCGCTGGTGGGGGGCGGCAAACGGCGCCACTCCTTCATCGCGGTCGCAGACGTGGCCAGCTTCGCCGTTGCGGCCGTCGGCAATCCCGCGGCGATGAACCGCCGCCTGGTCCTCGGCGGCCCCACCGCTCTCTCCTGGGCCGAGGTGGTCGAGAAAACGGGCGAGATCATCGGTCGCCGCGTCCAGGTCGAAAGCATCTCCCCCGGCTCGCCGATCCCGACCCTGCCGGCACCAGTCGGCCAGGCCATCGGTAGCCTTGCCGCGGGGCTGGAGCAGCAGGACGTGATCATCGACACCGCCGGCACGGCGCGCGAGCTCGGGGTCACGCTCACGCCTGCCGAGACGGTGTTGGGGCAGATGTTCGGAATGGCGCAGCCTCCGCCGCGTTTTTAGTCCCCGCATGTTCGACAACCTGCAGGACAAAATGGACCGCGTCTTCAAGACGCTGCGCGGCGAGGCCAGCCTCAATGAGTGGCATATCGACAACGCGCTCAAGGAGATCCGCGTCGCGCTGCTCGAGGCCGACGTCCATTTCAAAGTCGTCAAGGACTTCACCAACCGCGTCCGCGAGAAGGCGGTCGGCGAAGACGTCCTCACCGCGTTCTCGCCCGCGCAGCAGGTCACCAAGATCGTCCGCGACGAGCTCCAGCAGCTCCTCGGCGGCAGCGAGGTCGGCTTGGCGCTGGTCGGCTCGCCGGCCGTGGTGATGATGGCCGGCCTGCAGGGCTCGGGCAAGACGACCACTTCCGGCAAACTGGCGCTGCATCTGAAGAATCGCGGCAAGCGGCCGATGCTCGTCCCCTGCGACGTCTACCGCCCCGCCGCCATCGAGCAGCTTCGCATCGTCGCCAACAACGTCAAGGTGCCGTTCTTCGAGCTGGGCGACGACCGCGACCCGCTCTCCATCGCCAGGAGAGCTGTGCACGACGCCAAGACGCTGCTGCACGACGTGGTCATCCTCGACACCGCCGGCCGCCTCCACATCGACGAAGAGCTGATGCAGGAGCTCGTGGCGATCAAGCGGGAGACGAAGCCGAGCGAGATTCTCTTCGTCGCCGACGCCATGACCGGCCAGGATGCGGTGAAGTCGGCCAAGGAGTTCGACGATCGTCTCGGCGTCACCGGAATCGTGCTGACGAAGCTCGACGGCGACGCGCGCGGCGGCGCCGCGCTGTCGATCAAAGGGGTAGTGAACCGCCCGATCAAGTTGGTCGGCGTCGGCGAGAAGTACGCCGACCTCGACGTCTTCCATCCCGACCGCATGGCCTCCCGCATCCTCGGCATGGGCGACGTGCTCTCGCTCATCGAGAAGGTCGAGACGGAGATCGACCGGAAGGAAGCGGAGAAGCTCGCCCAGCGCGTGTCGAAGGACAAATTCACGCTCGAAGACCTCCGCGCCCAGCTCCAGCAGGTCAAGAAAATGGGGCCGCTGTCGTCGCTGGTGTCGATGATCCCCGGCGCCGGGAAGATCAACGAAGAGGACATCGACGAGCGCGCCGTAGTGCGCATGGAAGCCATCCTCGACTCCATGACCAAGAAGGAGCGCGACTTCCCGCAGATCATCGACGGCAAGCGGAAGAAGCGCATCGCCAAGGGCTCGGGGACGACCGTGCAGGAGATCAACCGTCTGCTCAAGCAGTACCTGCAGATGAAGAAGATGATGCGCAGCTTCTCCAAAGGCTTCGGAGCACGGAAGTTCGGGAAGATGATGAAGGGGCTGCCGCCGGGGTTTATGCAGTAGGGGCGCGCAGCAGCGCGCCCGGTACCCCGGGAGTCGCGGGCGCGCTGCTGC
>JBBPII010000011.1:0-217283 GCA_038040385.1 Candidatus Gilichinskyi gelida | reverse complement strand
TCCTGCCTGGGCCCGCCCCGGTTGTATATCCCGTTGGCGCGCCCCCCGCCGCCCCGGTCCACCCTCTAGTCGCGGCCGCCCCCCCCCGCGCCCCTACACGGAATGACACAGCAGGCCTTGCTGTTCGACGGCCCGTTCCTGTACTTTTTGGGCCCAAAAACTAAGGAGTTGCGAAAAACATGTTGAAGATTCGCCTGCGCCGTGGCGGCGCGACCCATGCCCCCTTCTACCGGATCGTCGTCTCCGACTCGCTCAAGACCCCGAGCGCGGCGACGGTCGAGCAGATCGGCCATTACGACCCGAAGAAAAACCCGGCGGACGTCAAGATCGATCGCGCCCGCGTTGACTACTGGGTGTCGAAGGGCGCGCAGTTGTCGCCCACCGTCAAGTCCATCCTGAAGAAGAACAAAGCGCAGTAGCGTGAAAGAGCTCATCGAGTTCGTCGCCAAGTCGCTCGTCGACGACGCCGAGGCGGTCGTCGCCACGTCGTACGACCGCGGCGACCAGACCATCGTCGAGCTCGAAGTGGCGCCGAACGATCTCGGCAAGGTGATCGGACGGCAGGGGCGCACCGCGCGCGCTCTCCGCACTCTCCTCGCGGCGGCCGGGCAGAAGAGCCGCCGCCGCACCCAACTCGACATTCTCGACTGAGGGCGCCGTGGGCGACCGCATCGCCGTCGGCGTCATTCGCAAACCGCACGGTGTCCGCGGCGAGGCCAGCGTCGAGCTCTGGACCGACTCCGCCGACCGCTTCAACGACCTGCGCGAGGTCACCCTCGTCGCCCCCGACGAGTCCACCCTCCGCCCGGCCACGATCGAAAGCTCCCGCGCCCACCTCGGCCGCGCCCTGGTGAAATTCGCCGGCATCGGTACCCCCGAGGATGTCGCCTTGCTGCGCGACTGGACCATCGAGATCGCCGAGAGCGAGGCGCGAACGCTGGAGCAGAACGAGTACTTTCTGCACGATCTGGTCGGCCTCACGCTCGTCGACGCCGAGGGGCGGGAGCGGGGGAGGGTGGTGGGGACGGAGGAGGGGGCGGGCGGGGTGCTGCTCAACGTCGAGCGCGACGGGCGCAAGTTCGACGTCCCGTTCGCCGCGGAGATCTGCACCGAGGTCGATCTGGCGAAGAAGCGCATCATCGTGAGCCTGCCGAAAGGACTCGATGAGATTTGATTTCGTCACCATCTTCCCCAACATGTTCGAGCCGCTGCTCGCGGAAGGGATCATCGCGCGCGGCGTGAAGCAGGGGCTGCTCGAGGCGCGGGTGTGGGACCTGCGCGAGTTCGCGTCCGACCGGCACCGCTCGACCGACGACGAGGCCTACGGCGGCGGGCCGGGGATGGTGATGCTGGCGGAGCCGGTGCTGCGGTGCATGGAAGAGATCCGTGTAGGGGCGGCCGCTCCCGGCCGCCCGGCGCCCGGAGCGGGCGCCGCTACACCTCACATCATCTTGACCACCCCGCAAGGCAGGGAGTTCGATCAAACCGTGGCCAAGGAGCTCCGCGAAAAGCAGTGGCTCGTCTTCCTTTGCGGCCGCTACGAAGGCTTCGACCATCGCGTCCACGAGCTGCTGCAGCCGGACGAGATCTCCATCGGCGACTTCGTCGTCTCCGGCGGCGAGCTGCCGGCGATGGTCATGGCTGACGCGGTGGGGCGGATGGTGGAGGGGGTGGTCGGCAACACCGGCTCGGTGGAGGAGGACTCGTTCTTCCGCGGCCTGCTCGACTACCCGCACTACACCCGTCCGGAGGAGGTGCGGGGGCTGCGCGTGCCGGACATGCTGCTGTCGGGGCATCACGAGAAGATCCGGAAATGGCGGAAGGAGCAGGCGTTGCGCGCCACCCTGGCCAAGCGGCCCGATCTGCTGCACAACGCGGATCTCGACGAGGAGGCGCGGGAGATCCTCAGCCGGATCAGGAATGAGGGAGAGTGAGGCGGGGTTCTACGTGCGCTAAACTGTCGAATCTGAACGAGGTATCTCCATGGCTGAAATCATGAAATTGGTCGAGTCGCGCGAGACGCGCACCGACATCCCCAACTTCGCGCCCGGCGACACGATCAAGGTCCACGTGAAGGTCAGGGAAGGCGAGAAAGAGCGCATCCAGATCTTCCAGGGCCTGGTGATCTCCCGCAAGGGCGGCGGCACGCGGCAGATGTTCACCGTGCGCAAGGTTTCCGGCGGCGTGGGTGTGGAGCGAATGTTCCCCCTTTACTCCCCGACCATCGCTAAGATCGAGGTTGAACGCCATGGCCGGGTCCGACGCGCAAAGCTCTACTACCTCCGGAATCTCCGCGGGAAAGCCGCCCGCATCGAAGAGAAGCGCCAGGACTAAGAAACCGTCCGCGGACGAGCGTCTCCACGCTCGTCTCTTCGCGGAGTTGGCGCGCGTCGCTGAGCTTTCAGTGATCGAGCGCCGGCTCCGCGATTTTGGTTTCCGGGCCATCGCCGGCACCGACGAGGTGGGCCGCGGCTGCCTGGCGGGTCCCGTCGTCGCCGCCTGCGTCATCCTGGACTGCGACCCGACCATGGTCGGCGTCAACGACTCCAAGCTCCTCGACGGCGACCACCGCACCGCCCTCTGCCGGCAGATCCTCCGCTGCGCCCGCGCCGTCCAGGTCGGCGTGGTGGAGCCGCAAACCATCGATTCGATCAACATCCTGCGCGCCAGCAAGCTCGCCATGGCGCACGCCGTCGAGAACCTCGACGTCCGTCCCGACGTGCTTCTTCTGGATGCGGTCACCATCGAGTCGCTGGAGATGCCGCAGATCCCACTCATCGAAGGCGACCGCCGCAGCATCTCCATCGCCGCGGCCTCCATCGTGGCGAAGGTCTACCGCGATCTCTTGATGGAGTCGTATCATGACCGCTACCCCGTCTACGGTTTCGGACATCATCGGGGATACGCGACCGAGGAGCACCAGGCCGCCCTGAAGCTCTACGGCCCCAGCCCGATCCATCGGAAGTCGTTCGAAGGGGTAGACGAGGTGATGCTGCTGTTCGGGCGAGACGGAGACGATGGCGGTTCAGCGCGATAAGGTCATTGCCAGCGCGGAGAAGCTGGTGGCGAAGGGGAAGATCGAGCCGGCGATCAAGGAATACGAGCGCCTCCTCGAGGACAACCCCAACGACGTCAACACGCTGAATCGCATCGGAGACCTCTGGGTCCGCATCAACCGCAACGATGAGGCGGTCAAGGTCTTCGGCAAGATCGCCGACCATTACGGGCGCGACGGCTTCTTCCTCAAAGCCATCGCCATCTACAAGAAAATCAACAAGCTCGACCCGTCGAAGCTCGACGTCTACGCCAAGCTCGCCGACCTCTACGCCAAGCAGGGGCTGGCCATGGAGGCCAAGAGCCAGTACCAGGTCCTCGCCGACTACTACCTCAAGCACGGCGACCCCGGGAACGCGCTGGTGATCTACCGCAAGATCTCCGACCTCGACCCGAACTCCATCAACGTCCACGTCAAGCTCGCCGACCTTTACTCGCAGAACAACCAGACCGGCGAGGCGCTCAAGGAGTACGACCGCGTCGGACGCATGCTGCTCAAGCGCGGCATGCTCGACGAGGCGGTGCAGGTCTTCAAGAAGGCGCTGAAGATCGACGCCCGCAACGTGGAGCTGGTGGAGTCGCTGGTCACCGCGCTGCTGGAGGCAAAGGATTACGAGAACGCCCAGGCGATCGTGGAGACGGCGCTGGAGGCGAACAAGAACAACCCGCGCCTGCTCGCCGCCTGGGCCCGCATCCTGATCTCCAAGGGCGATATCAACTCCGCCCGGTCCGCGCTGGAGCGCGGTCTCGAGGCCGATCCCAACGAGCCGGCCATCCGCGAGACGCTCGCCGACCTCAATCTGCGCCAGGGCAATGCCGACAAGGCGCTGGAGATGCTGTTTCCCCTCGCCGAGCGCGCCATCGGGCGGGGCGAGCGCGGCGCGGCGGTGGAGCAACTGAACCGCATTCTCCGCGTCGACTCGGGACACACGCCGACGCTCGAGCGCCTCGTCGGCATCTACATGAAGCTCAACGAGGAGACGAACATCCTCGCCTCGATGAACAGCCTGGCCGAGGCGCACATCGCGAAGGGGCGCTACGACGAGGCGTCGAAGGTGCTCGAGCGTCTGATTCAGCGCGAGCCGCAGAACGCGCAGCACCGCAACAAGCTGTCGTTCGTCAAGTCGCAGATGGGTGGGGTGGACACGGTCCCCGGACGGGTGAAGGAGACGCCGACCCCGCCGCCCATGCCGAAGATGGAGATCGAGGAGCCGGCGCCGTCGTTCGAACTCGACGACTCGCCTGGGATGGCGCTCGACCTCGACGCCTCCCCTGCCATCGAGCTCGACCTCTCCGGCGGATTCGACCTCCCGGCCGCGCCGCCGCCGCGCTTCGAGCCGGAGATGGAGATCGAGGAGGCGCCGGCGGAGGAGGGGGGCGAAGACCTCGACTTCATCACCGAGCACCTCACCGAGGCGGAGGTGTTCGCGAAGTACGGTCTCGCGGAGAAGGCCATCGAACATCTGCGCGCGGTCATCGAGCGCGCGCCGAAGCATGCTGCCGCGCACGACAAGCTGTATTGCATCCTGCTCGACGAAGGGGAGGTCGACGCCGCGCGCGCCGCCGCCAACCAGTACATCGCCATCCTGGAGGAGAAGGGCGACGACGCCGCGGTCCATGAGGTGCGCAACGAGTTCACCTCGCGCGGCCACGCGCTCGCGCCGTCCGTTGCCGCGCCCCCTCCGCCCCCCGCGCCCGCCCCCGAGCTGGTCGAGGACGAGATCAGCTTCGATCTCGACACCGCATCGCCGGAGTTCGCGCTGGAAACGTCCGCGCCGATCGAGATCGAGACTGAATCGCCGGTCATGCTGTTCGAACCGAAACCGGAACCGGAACCGGAACCGGAACCGGAGGCCGAGCCGGAGTTGACGCCGGCCATCGAGTTCGAGCCCGAGGCCGAACCGGAGCTGATGATCGAGGAGCCGCCTCTGCCGGTGGCCGAGGAGGCCTCCTCGCCGGACGCGGAGCCGTTCTTCGGCATCGAGGCCGAACAGCCTCCGCAGCCCACCGCGCCGAGCGCCGAGGAGATCGGCGAGGTCGACTTCTACATCGAGCAGGAGCTCTTCGACGAGGCGCGGCAGAAGGTCGACGCCCTCGTCGTCCGCTTCCCCGCGAACACCGACGTCATCAAGCGCGGCAAGCGGCTGGACGCTGCCGTCGCCGCAGCGTCAGCAATCGCCGCCGCTGCGCCGAAGCCTGCGCCGCCGCCACCGCCCGCCCCCTCCACGCCGCCGATCCTCTCGCGCGACGAGATCGAGAGCGAGCTGCTCTCCGCCATCCCCGACGAAGATGATTGGGTCGCCCCGCCGCCCCCACCCCCCGCCGCCGCCGAGCCGCCCCCGCTTCCCGAGCCGGTCGCCGAGGAGGGGCTGTTCGCCGACGAGGACGATTTCTTCGACCTCGCCGCCGAGCTGGAGTCGGAGATGGAGGAAGACGCCGAGCAGATCTCGCTCTCCGAGGAAGAGCAGTCGCTGGAAGAGATCTTCAAGGAGTTCAAGAAGGGCGTCGAACAGCAGCTCGACTCCGAGGACTACGACACGCACTACAACCTCGGCATCGCGTACAAGGAGATGGGGCTGACCGACGAGGCCATCGGCGAGTTCCAGCTCGCCTCGAAGGACCCCAAGCGCGCCGTGGAGTGCGCCTCGATGCTCGGCCTTTGCTTCCTCGAAAAGGGCATGCCGCAGCTCGCCATCAAGTGGTACCGCAAGGGGCTGGAGATGCCGGAGATCAGCGAGGAGGAGCACATCGGACTGCTCTACGACCTCGGCTCGGCATACATGGAAGTCGGTGACACCGACAACGCGCAGAAGGCGTTCATGGAGGTGTACGGCATGAACAGCAATTACCGCGAGATCGTGACCATGATCAAGCAGCTCGAGGATGCCAAGAGGTAATTCACCTCAGTTTTTCGTACACTATTACCGCGACACGATGAACCGCTCGATTGAATCGGTCCTCCGCTTCATCAATCTGACCGCATCCGGTCTGCTGGCCGGCTCGCTCGGATTTGGCGAAAAAGCGCTGGTCCCCGGATGGCGCGAGGAGCTGCCGACGCAGCGCGAGCGTCCGCCGGTCGACTACTTCAACGCCATCGGCCCGCTGGCCCTCGGCACGGCGGTGACGCTGGCGGTCGGCGCGCGCGATGATCGGCCCATGAAGCGCGCGCTCGACACCGCGACGGCGCTCGGCCTCGCCGGCGTGCTGGCGGCGACGATCATGGTCACCGTGCCGATCAACAAGGAGCTGGAGCAGCAGCCGCCCACCGACTATCCGAGCGACCGATCGCAGTCGCTGGCGCGCAATTGGAGCCGCGCCCACGCCGTGCGCACCACCCTCGGCATCGGCGCCTTCCTCTGCGCCGTGGTCTCGAACATCACTGGAGTGCGGCCGTCCCGGCCGCGCTGATCGGGCGTCCCGCCCGATCACGTTTCGCGGGTGAAGTGATCCCAGCCGCGTGCCTCGAGCGGAGCGCCGTCGAGGCGCACGCCGCGCTCCTCGACGATCCGCCCGATGGCGTACACCGGCCGCCCAACGCGCGCGCTCAGCTCCGACTCGCGCAGAGTCGAGGTGAACAGCAGCGCGAATTCTTCGCCGCCGTGTAGGACCGCGCCGCGGACGTCGACTCCCGCCTCCTGCAGGCCGGGGAAGATCGGGATGCGCTGCCGCTCGATCTCCGCGCCCACGCCCGAGGCGTCGCAGAGATGATGGACGTCGCTGGAGAGGCCGTCGGAGACGTCGATGCAGCTCGACGCAATCCCCACCAGCCTCATCCCCAACTCGACCTCCGGCTCCGGATCCTGCAGACGGCGGATGGCAGACTCGATGAATTCACGCTGCGCGTAGCTTGGATTCGCCACGGGATGCTGCAGGAAAAACAGCCCCGCCGCCGCGGCGCCCAGCGGGCGGCTGACATAGAGCCGCTCGCCGCGCTTCGCGCCGCTCCGGAGGATGGGCTGCTTCGCCTCGCCGATGGCGGTGACGGAGACGAACAGCTTCGACGCGCGCGAGAGATCGCCGCCGACGATCTCGATGCGCCGCTCGCGCCCCAATTCCTCGATCAGAGTGCGCGCTTTCTCCTCGTCGGGCGACCCGATGGCCACCACGGCGTAGCGCGGCTTTGCGCCCATCGCGGCGAGATCGGAGAGGTTGACGGCGATGCTCTTTCGCGCCACGAGGGCCAGCGGCGTCGCCGCGGTGAAGTCGAAGTCCTCGACCAGCACGTCATTGGTGATCACCTGCTCGCCGATCACCGCGGCGTCGTCGCCGGTGCGCGGGAAGAGCTCGCGGATGCGGGCGATCAGGTCGGCTTCGCTCATTGCACCGGCACGATCGGGGCGAGCGGACGGTCGAACGGGTCGCCGTACGTGACCGCCTCCAGGAACAGTCCGGACGGCGGCGCCGTCGGCTGCCACGCCACGGATTGTTGCAGAGGATCGCCTTTGACCGTCCCCCGTCCCGCTTCGACGAAGAAGGCCACGAGCTTGCGCACCATCTTCCAGAGAAAGTGCGAGGCCTCGATGCGGACCAGGATCAGGTCGCCGGCGACGCCGACGTCGCACCGCTCCACCACCACGACCCGCGATTCGTCCTCCTTGATCCGCTTGTCGCTGAACGCGGTGAAGTCGTGGCGTCCGACGATCGTCGCCGCGGCGCGCTCGATCGGCTTCACATCGAGCCGGTCCTTGATCCACCAGACGAACGGCTTGGCGAACGCGGTGCGGCGCGTGGCGATCTGGTAGAGGTAGACGCGCGTCTTCGCGTCGTGCCGGGCGTGGAAGCGATCGCCGGCGCGCGCGGTCGACAGGACGCTGATGTCGTGCGGCAGGAGGTCGTTCAGCTTGCGGGTGAGCTGCAGCGGATCGACGGTCTTGGGCGCGCGCAGATGGGCGACCTGGCCAACCGCGTGGACGCCGGCGTCGGTGCGTCCGGCGCCGCCGAGGTCCACCTCGCCGAGCACTTGCGTGGCCGCCTGGATGAGGCGTCCCTGCACGGTTTTCGGCGTGTTACCCTGCGCCTGCCAGCCTGAGTACCGAGTGCCTTCGTACTCGATCGTGAGCTTATAAGTCGGCATTTTAAATTTATCCCGAGCGCAGCGAGGGATCTGGCGCCCACGGAGCAGGTGGGCGCCAGATCCCTCGCTGCGCTCGGGATAAACTCAAGACCAATGCGCCCCGCGTCTCAACAAGTCCTCGGCGACCTGCTCGTCGTCCAGTGGGACGACGGTCACGAATCATACTATCCGCTCGAAGAGCTCCGCCGCGCCTGCCCCTGCGCCGGCTGCAGCGGCGAGCCCGACCTCTTCGGCCGCATCGCCGGCGGCGGTCCCCAGCGCTACACGCCCGGCTCGTTCCAGCTCCTCGGCGTCACCACCATCGGCAACTACGCCCTGCAGCCGAACTGGATGGACGGCCACGCGTACGGGATGTGGCCCTACGAGCGCCTCCGCGCGTTCTGTCCCTGCTGCCGCGAAAACCGAGGTTGATCATGCCCGCATACGTCGTCATCGACATCGAAGTGAACGATCCCCAGACCTACGAGGACTACAAGCGCCTCGCCCCGCCGGCCATCGCCGCATACGGCGGCCGCTACCTCGCCCGCGGAGGCCGCTCGGAAACGCTCGAAGGCGACTGGTCCCCGAAGCGCCTGGTGATCCTGGAATTCGACTCGCTCGATCAGGCCAAGGCATGGTGGGCTTCCGAGGAGTACCGCGAGGCGAAGGCGCTGCGCCAGAGGTGCTCGTCCGCGCGGATGGTGGTGGTGGAGGGGTTGTGAGTGGGTTGCACGTTGCGTCGACTTAGCCTCGGGATGTGATCCGGAACCGCCCACTGGACCTGGAATGACTGGGCGACCAGCGCCCCGTGCGCCGAACACGGGGCGTCGTCCCCGAGCCCACCGCCAAACGAATCACGGCAGCACTTACGCCCGACAATGCCGCGCGACTCAACACGTTCGCATCGCGCAACGGCATTCGACCAACTTGGTGGGCTGACCGGCCCATATAAGAGTTAGTTAGCCCGTCGGAAATCAGGAGTAGTGTTTCACGATCGCGTCGAACGACCGGAACAACCTTCCTTCGTAATCGATCGAGGCATCAATTCTGCGAAGCTTTGCGGCAGCCTGTCGTGTATAGCTCAAGAATCGGCCATCCAGTGTTGCCGCGTCGACATATGGGACCACTGAAACGTGTGTGAGGTCGCGAACGTCACCCGGTTTGGCAACATCCTCGCGGTTCAGCATGAGCTCCTCCGACGCTTGCCAGAACAGTCGCCACGCCGGGGTTGCGCGTGGTGTCTCCTGAAGCCACTTCACGAATGGTTCGAAATCACTCCCGAGGATCGTTTCGCAGTCTTCCGATGCCGCGACAAGGTCGTTAGTGAATCTTTCGTGAGGCGTTCGTCGGCGCTGTCTGTCCAGTATTTGCTGAAGACTATCCGCAGTCAACTGTGTGTTCATGAAGTTCTCCGGACGCGTCCACAGCATGTCGATCTGTTCATCTAACCGAAAACCAACACGTCGCTCGAGTTGCCGCGTGATTGCAACATCTTCGCCGCTTGACGGATCGAATTCCCAGAACGTCTGCCAGAATGCCTCCACGAAGGGTTCCACCGCAACGGCCGGAGCCCGTGCCGCATAGGCAGCCACTGCGTGCAAAAGCTCGGCGCGAGAGAGATCGCCAAGCCGAATATACAGGGTTGGCAGACGCTCCAGTTGCTGGAGCTCCCATCGAACCCGTAGGCGATCGTTAGTTGCAACAGGAACAAACTCAGAAACGCTAGTGTGGCAAAGAACAATAAAGGCGTTACGCTCTCGGAGCCAGGCATCGGCGGCGTCGACGCCGAAAGGCTCAGACCTCCGAACAAGATTAATCAGATCTTTCGAATCGAGAAATATCCGCAAGCTCACATGAATAGTCTAGAACGATTCGCGAATCGCGGGCTAACTCACGTAGCAGCCGACGAGCGGCCGTTTGTTGGCCCGGCGCTGAAGCGCCTCGCCCATCTCCAGCTTGCACGGCGGCACGGCGGCCGCAGATCGCGTATTGTTCAACCGGCGGCGGCCACCGTGCCGCTTCGCCTTCTGCACGTGAAGGCCGCTCGCGGCTGAACGCGTGATGCGTTAGCCCGACAAGATATCGCCGCCGCACGATACACTGTACGAGCGCGTCAAGCGCAGGAATCCGAATGCGGTACTACTTCTTCACTTGCGTTGAGCAGCTCGATATCGCCGCCGTGCAGCTCGCTATTGACGATGCATGGCACGCCAGGTTCGCCGTGATTCTTTGTGACAATGCGTTAGAACTCATGCTTCATAAGCAAGCCGAGGAGGCGGTCCAGCGAAACCGTTTGTTTCATGCCTTCGCGAAATATCAAGTCGATAAGCTGAAATTATCCGAAGCCCTTGGGAGACACTTTGATAAGAAGGTCTCGTTTTCACATCGCGAGCTGAGACGTTTATCCGATGAAGAAGCTCAATTCGCCAAGTTGGCGCACGGCTATCGCAATGAGCTGTACCACACCGGCATCGCACACGACCGAATTTTGTATCCGCTCGCGTGGCACTATCATCGACTAGTGTGCGATCTATTTTCAAGACTGCCCCTCCTAGGCTATTCATGGTCGCCGACGGACCCGGTTTCTGAGGTCGTGCGACGGCATGTGGGCGACAGGCCCTTCGCGCACGGCAACCCTTTCAACGTTGCTGCCGCCTCACTTCATCAAGCGCGTCCAAGCGAGGAGCCGAACCTTCAGCGCGCGCTGAGTTTGGCGCTTATGAGTAGACTTCGCGAAATCGGGCCATACATCAACGAATTAACAATTCACGATCCCGTACTCCGCTTCATCGAGCGTGCACGAGCAATCGAGTCCTGTCCAGTTTCTGCAAACGCTCTTCAGCGTTATACAACGTTGCAACACGAAATTGACAAGGTCGAGGCAAAGTCACGCTTGGAGAGCAGTAACTGGCCGCGGTGACATCAGCGGGCCGTCCGCAAAAAGCGGGCTAACTCCCTTGCTGCAGCCGGCGCGCGGCCGTTCGCTGGCCCGCGGCTTACGCCGCTCGTCCGCGCGACGCTGTGCGTCGCGCTCCTGGCATGTTGAGGCCGCGCGCCGGCTGAGCAACAGAGCGTTGGGCCGTCCGTAAGTCAAAGGAGCCACGGTTGAACTGTCGCGAGATCAATACCGGTGTAGCATCATCTCCGATGCGTCGAGCGAAAACTCGTAAGCCTGTGCGAGCCGCGTCCAAGGGTGTGTCGGCGTGGCTCATAACGTGGGTTCCATTCGGCGAGGAGAACGATCCGTCTCGGCAAGAAGTTGCTGCGATCCTGAACTATCGTTTCAGTGCCGAACGTGTGCGTCAGATTGTCGACGTCCTCCATCAGAATCGACTCTACACGGTAGGCGAGAAGTTGCGGTTTATGTCTACACCTCAGGCCAATCCCTACCCGGCCGAATTCGAGCCTGTGGCGGGCGGTGGCCGGTGGCAGGGTCACATCTGGTGTGGTCACGAGCCGCAGCTGTTCGCGCGTCTCGTAACGGACCTTCGCGTAACTGGCAGTCCTCCAAACGAGGCCATTACCTGGAAGGAGCGGCCACGCCCGGAGAATCTGAAATGGTTCGCAACTGAAATGTCGCGGCCACTGCCCGAGATCGTGCCTCTCACGCCTGCGGAGGAGGCAGCCGGAGACGAGATTTGGTCCCGCATCCGTCGCCACCTAGATCTAGCCCTCGAACAATACAACGCAGAAGTTGCGCCAACAGAGCGTGCTACGGTCGAAGGAGAGCAAGATCGATGGCGCGTAGCGTACCTCAGAACGGCGGCGCAAACGCGAGTGGTCGTATCGATGCATCGGCCGGGCAACGGCGTCACATGTTGTCACGAGTATGGTCGCGGCCCCGATGCCGGCATCACTTCAACCGCTCAGATTTGGTTCGAAGATACACACGACGATCTAATTGTGACCATGCCGCCAAACGAGCAACGTATCTCCTTGGCACAAGAGGTCTTTGACTCATTCTTCGCGGCGTAGTGTCGGCGGCCCAACTCTTCGCAGCAGGCGACACGCGTGGCCCGGCGCTTCCGCGCCTCGTTTCAGCGCGGCGTGCGTCGCGTTGCCGGAACCGAGAGGCCGCACGCGCCTGAGCGAAGGAACTTTAGCCGGACCGTGCGCGATCAGAAGTCCCCGAGAAGTTCACCCGGCTTAACTTTCAACGCCTTGGCAATTTGCAGAACTATGGTGAGCGTGGGCACGCTGTCGCCACGCTCGATAAACCCGACGTAAGTCGCGCTGATCTCGGCAAGATCGCCCAAGTCTTCCTGCGTCAAACCTTGCAGTTCCCGAAGCCGACGAACGGTACCGCCGAACCTTACAGCCTCCGGCCGGCGAAACTTTTTTCGGGTCACTCTTGCATCTTAACGATGTTGAACCTAGATTGTCACATAACGATGTTTATGATACGGCAGAGGTGACTCGTGAGCTTGAACACGCGAAAGTGGCTGCAAATCGAGGTGCCCGACTTTCTTATTCGTAGCCTGCAACAGCGCGTCATTGAGGCGAACAGGGATGCGCCGCCCGGTGAAGAAGTTGAGATTGACGACGTTATCGAGTGGTACCTGGCGGCACCGATCACCGTAGCCGATGTCCCGAGACTGGAAGCTGCCATTCCGGGATTCGCAGATGCGCTTAGCGCGTGGCTTACGACGGTGACCTACGATCCTCAATGAAGGTCACTTGGTGCATCACCATGTCGGCGTTGCCCATCAAGCCGGCAGAAGTAATGCGAGAAGCGTAGAATCTCGCTCGTCATGAAGGAACAGGTAGGTTTGGAAGAGGGCGATCAGCGGCTATTCATGGTTGAGGTAACCAGCCGCGCAAACGGAAGAGTGAGCGGGAAGTTGCACTGCGGTTTCTGCAGGGCGGCCGGTGAGACGCTGTACTGGTTGCCTGTGACCTGGTATCCGAAGGATCCACAGCAAGACATCGCGCGGATGGTTGTGCTTGAGCACTTTCAGAAGTGCCCCCACCGCGGGGGAGTAACCCTGTTTCCGCTTACGCTCTTTGAAGGTGAGCACGATAAAGTCGGCAAGGTAATCACGATCGCGATTGCTTGATATGTCTGTTTTGTGGGAGGCTCTCGCGAGGATCGATTTGCACTGATCGGCGAGACGCTGCGACGCCGCTTGATCCTCGCGGTTTACACCATTCTTAGCGACGAGGCGTGGCTGATTCATGCCCACGCGGCGACTCCCGCCGAGCGGAGGAGATATATGAGCGGCGAGGACATCATTTGTGACGCTCCCATCGACGACGAAGACAGTTACCTTCTCGACTACGGCCAACTGGAAGGCTGGCGCCGCGGAAGACACAAGTTTGACTTGACTGCTGCGAGCGTCACCCTCGAGCCGGACGTGTATGACGTCTTCAAGACGAGTGAAGAGGTGAATGCCGCGCTACGCGAATTGATTCACGAGGGCCGAGTGCCGCACACCACATGAAGCGAGTTTCGCCAATGCGCGCTCTACTGGTTGTAGCGCATGCCTACCGCGGGCCGCGAATCCCCAAAGCAGAGGCGACGTTCCGCAGTCGTCCTCAGCCTCCGATTAGCGTCCGCTTGGCGCGGACAGGAACACCGAGGTAGCCTCGGGATGTGAAGGACGACGATGAGTCGGAGTTCGACGACGTGAAAGCAGCGAAGAATCTGGCGAAGCACGGCGTATCACTCGACGAGGGCGACACGATCTTCGGCGATCCGCTGGTCGCGACAATTGAAGATCCGCTCACGTCTCTGGATGAGGATCACTATCTCGCCGTCGGAATGTCATCGGCAGGGCGAATCGTGGTCGTCGCTTACACATTTCGTGACAACAGGCGAAGACTCTTTCACACACGGCTTGCGACGCCGAGCGAGCGGAGGAAATACATGAAAGGTGAGATGGAGATTCGGGACTCTGACGACATCCTTCCAGAGTATGACTTCAGCAATGCCGTTCGCGGACTTCACTACAGACCTCGAACTGCTTGTCGTGTGACACTCGAGCCCGATGTGTACGACGCATTCAGAACGAGCCAAGATGTGAACGAGGCCCTGCGCGAGTTGATTCGAGAGGGCCGCGTACCGTCCAGCACGTGATGCGGCGCGAATACGATTTCAGCAAAGGCGTCCGAGGAAAGCACTTCGGCAAGAACCTGAAGTTCGAATGCGCGCCGCAGGAGAAGATCTGCTTCCTCGAACCGCTCGCGCGCGATTTCCTGGCCTCGGTTCTGGAGGTCGACTTCGACGACTGCCTGATCACTGACGAATCGTGTCTCCACGACTTCATCACCGAGGAGACGCCGCGCGACTATAGGAAGCGGGCACGGGAGCTTTTCGATATCGAGCTGCCGAAGCACGCGCTGCTCGTCGATGTCCTCGCGGCGATCACGCCCCGATCACCGTCCCCTCCCGCCCCTCCAGCGCCTCGCGCAGGTGGTCGACGTCGGTGATCAGCACGCTCTTGCCGCTGGCGCGGACGAACTGGAGCGCGGCTTCGATCTTCGGGCCCATCGAGCCGGCGGGGAACTGGCCGTCGGCGAGGTGTTTTTGCGCTTCCTCCACGCTCATGCGGTCGATGGACCGTTGCGTCGGTTTGCCGAAGTCGATGGCCACCTTCGTCACGCCGGTGAGGACGACGTAGATGTCCGCCTTGAGCTCGACGGCGAGCAGCGATGAGGCGAAGTCCTTGTCGATCACCGCCTCCACGCCGCGCCATTGCCCGTCGCGGCCGCGCACGACGGGGATGCCGCCGCCGCCCGCGGCGATCACCACCTCCGCCGCTTTCAGCATGTGGGTGATGGTGGCGATGTTCAGGATGCGCAGCGGGCGCGGCGAGGGGACGACGTGGCGCCATCCGCGCCCGGCGTCCTCGCGCATGGTCCATCCGAGGTCGCGCTCGAGCGCCTCGGCGCGGTAGCGGGTGAAGAACGGGCCGATCGGCTTCGTGGGGCGCTTGAACGCCGGGTCGTTCACGTCGACCTCCACCTCGGTGAGGATGGTGGCGACGTCGCCGCCGACGCCGATGCTGTCGAGCCGGTTGCGGATGGCGGTCTGCAGCAGGAAGCCCATCGATCCCTCGGTCTGCGCCACGCAGACGTCGAGCGACTGCGGCGGGATCTTCGTCGACGCCTCCTCGGCCTGCACCAGGATGTTGCCGACCTGCGGCCCGTTGCCGTGCACCACGATCAACTGGTAGCCGGCGCGGACGATCTCGGCCAGCCAGCGCGCGGCCTGCTTGGCGCGGGCGAGCTGCTCTTCCTGCGTTCCGCGATCCTCGGGACGGAGCAATGCGTTGCCGCCGAAGGCCACGACGGCCAGCTTGCGGTCCATGCTCAAGCGAGATCCTTCGTCGCTGCGCTCCTCAGGATGTGACGTGTCTGCGCACGTCACAGGTCCTCGCGTTCCAGCGGCATGGTCATGCAGCGCGGACCGCCGCGCGCGCGCGACAGCTCATGGCCGGCCACCTGGATGGCGTACTTCTTGTCCGTCCACGTCTCCAGCTCCATCCGTCCGAGGAGGAGATCGTCCTCGTAGACGATGTGATAGCCGTGCTTGGCCAGCTCCTCGGCGGTGCGGACGTTGCGCTCGTAAAGCAGGATGATGCCCGGCGCGAGCGTGAACGCGTTCGCGCCGTCGGTCCATTGCTCGCGCTGCTGATCGACCGCGCGCTTGCCGCCGCAGTAGATCGGATCGAGATCGAACTTGTTTTTCTTCAGCGCGCCGAGAAGCGACTTCTGCGGCGTGTGGGTGATCGACTTCTTCGTCAGATCCATCACCGTCACCGTCGCCGGCTGGCTGCCGCGCGGAAGGATCACCGGCGGATAGATCAGGCACTCGTGGCGGCTGGTGAAGGTGAACACCGTGTCGAGGTGCATGAACGAGCGCTGCTTCGGAAGCTCGACGACGATGATGGTCTTCACGCCGGCGTCCGCGTCCTGCAGCGACTTCGCCAGGCGGCGGATGCCCGATTTGTTCGTGCGCTGCGTCAGTCCCACCAGCAGCAGCTCGCGGCTGGCGACGAGGACGTCGCCGCCCTCGATCGTCGGCGCCGCGCCGGCGCCGTCGGTGAAGTCGGCCCAGAAAAGGTTCCGGTCGCGGAACGCGCTGTGGTACTGGAAAACGTACTTCGACAGCAGCGCCTCGCGCCGCCGCGCCTCGGTGGCCATGCCGCAGACCACGACGCCGTCGCCGAGGACGACCTGCGGGTCGCGCATGAAGAAGAAGTTGGGGACGGGGACGAGATCGAACGACGGCAGCTCGCCCGAGCCGTTCTTCTCGTTCAGGATGCCGCCGATGAGCACCTCGGCCAGCGCGGCCGGGCGCTTCTCGCGCAGCACGGACGCCACGCGGCGCGGCAGGCGAGTGCGCGCCACGAAGTCGCGGATGATGCGGTTCTTGTCGTCCTCGTCTTCGAAGATCTCTTCGAGCAGGTCCTGGATCTCCACCACCTCGGGGGCGATGAAGCGGATGATCTGTTGAAAGCGGCGGTGCTCTTCGCGCGCGACCTGGCCGTAGAGGATGTCGTCGAAGAGGAGCTGGTTCATCATCGGCGGGACCATGACGTCGATCTCGCGCCCCGGGAGATGCACCAGCACGCTCTTCAACCGCCCGATCTCACTGGTGACGTTGAGCCGCATCCGCGACGCATTCTATTAGACTGACCTTCATGTCACGCGCGATCGTCATTTTTGCGCGCGCGCCGGAAGTCGAGGCGGCGGTCAAGGGCTTGCCGGTGCGGTTCGCATCGCTGTTCCATCACATCGCCTCGGCATGGCTGCGTACGGCGCCACGCGTCGATGCCACGCCGATCATCGCCTGCGCATCGGACGCTCGGGCCCGCTTCGATGCGATCCTCCCTGAAGTCAATCGGTTGTACATCGATCAGTCCGGCACGACGTTCGGCGAGCGGCTGGCGTTGACGGCCGAGGCCGCCTTCGCGCTCGGCTTCGACGAAGTGGTCATCACCGGCATCGATGCTCCTCTACCGAATGCCGATGTGTTCGCCGCTCTCGCGCACGCGCGAGCCGTGGTCGTGCCGGCGCGCGACGGCGGCATCAATCTCATCGCGTTGCGCGCGCCGGAGCGGGAACTGCTGTCGACGATCGAGCCGCGACAGCGCGATGTACTCCAGAGGTGCCGCGCGTACTTCGGTTCGCTGATCGTGCTCGAGGTTTCCAGCGATATCGATTCGTTCGCTGTTGACGGTTTGCCGTTGGCCGACGTTCCGATGGCCGTCGTTGCCCTGCGACCGAATCGCGGCCACACCATTCGCCCTCCGCCGGCGGGCTGAAGCCCGCCGCTCCACTCGCATTTTGGGAGGGCTCATGCCGAGCTACTACATGTCCGAGGACCTCGCCCGCTTCGGCGAGATCGCGCGCACCAATCCGAAACTGTTCGACCTCTTCCTCAAGTGGTACTCGACCACCATGGAGAAAGGCGCACTCGACGAGAAGACGAAGAAGCTGATCGCGCTTGCCGTGGCCTTCGCCATTCAGGAGCCGTACTGCATCGACTCGTACGCCTCGGCATGCACGGAGTCGGGGATCACGCCGGAGGAGATGGCCGAGGCGGTGAACGTCGCGGCGGTGATTCGCGGCGGCGGCACGATCGCGCATTGGGTGCAGGCATGCAACACGGTCGCGCGAAGCGAGTAATCGTCATCGGCGCGGGCCCGATCGGACTGGCGGCGGCGCTCGGCGCGCGCGACCGCGGCTTCGACGTCATCGTCCTCGAGCGCGACGAAGTCGGCGCGTCGCTGCGACGGTGGGGTCCTACGCGCTTCTTCACGCCGCTGCGGATGAATTGGAGCGCCGGCGTCCCGCCGGCTGGACCGCCGCCGTCCCGGCGGCGAGACGCCGCCGCGCCAGCCGGCGAGGACGCCGGCGCTCCTGACGATCTGCTCACCGGCCCCGAATTCGCCGACCGCGTGCTCGTGCCGGCCGCGGCGAAGCTCGATGTGCGCACGCACACGCGCGTGGTGTCCGTCAGCCGCCGTGGATTGACACGCACGGACTACGCGGGACATCCGCTGCGCGCCGAGCGTCCGTTTCGCGTTCTGACTGACGCGGACGACGTGCTCGAAGCCGACGTCATCCTCGACGCAACGGGCAGCACGGCGGTGCCGCTGCCGTACGCCTCCCGCGGCGAAGGGCGCGTCGACGCCATTCGCACCCTCGGCGAACTGCATGCGCGGCGCGAGGAGCTGCGCGGCAAGCGCGTGCTGCTCGTCGGCCACGGACACTCCGCCGCGAACGCGCTCGCCGTGCTGCGCGACGCCGGTGCGGAGGTGACGTGGGCGGTCCGCACGGCGAACGGCCGCCCGTGCGAGGAGATCGCGAACGATCCGCTGCCGGAGCGGCAGCGCGTCGTTGCGGCCGCCAACGAGCTGGCGTCGGAGGTGCGGGTGGAGCGGCGGGCGATGGTGGAGAGCGTCGCGCGAAACAACGGTCACATCGATGTCGGGCTGACCGGCAACCGCCGCACCGAGGTCGACGCCGTCGTCGCGCTCACCGGCTACCGTCCGGCGAGCGACTACGCGAGCGAGCTGGCGCTGGAGATCTCGCCGGTCACGGAAGGCGGCGCGCGGCTCTACCGCGCCATTTCGAAGATCACCGACTGCCTCTGCGTTCCCAGTGTGGCGGAGGAAGACTTCGCGACGGGCGAGCCGGGTTACTACTTCGTCGGCGCGCGCGCGTACGGCCGGAGCCGCACGTTTCTGCTGCAGACCGGACTACTTCAACTGGAGACGATTCTCGACTCGCTATGACTGCCCACGTTCCGATGATGTCTCTCGACACCCTCTGGTTTCAGGTGGCGGGGACGATTTGCAACATCACCTGCACGCACTGCTTCATCTCATGCTCTCCGAAGAACCACTCGCACGAGATGCTGTCGCTCGCCGACGTCGAGATCCGCCTGGCCGAGGCGCGCGAGCTGGGCGTGCGCGAGTACTACTTCACCGGCGGCGAGCCGTTCCTCAACCGCGACATGATCCCCATCCTCGCCGCGACGCTGAGGCAGGGCCCCGCCACCGTGCTCACCAACGGCATGCTGCTGCGCAGGGAGATCTGCCGGCAGCTCCGCGAGCTGGCGGACGGCAGCGAGTACTCGCTCGACATCCGCGTCAGCCTCGATGGCTTCGACGCCGCGACGCACGACGCCATCCGCGGGGCGGGGGTGTGGGAGCGGGTGATGATCGGGTTGCGCAACCTGGCGGAAGAAGGCATCAACCCGTCGATCACGGTGACCGAGGCGGCGGAAGGGATCGCGTCATCCGACGGACGGGCGCGGTTTCTGGAGCTGATTCGCTCGTTCGGCTTCGACAGGCCGCGGCTCAAAGTACTGCCGCTATTCCGCATCGGCGCCGAGGCGTCGCGCACGCGCGCGTACGCGGACTGGGAGCGCATCGAGACACTGAGCGACGCGGACGCCGGCGTCCTGCAATGCTCGACCTGCCGCATGGTCACCAGCAAGGGCGTCTACGTCTGCCCGATACTGATCGACGCGGACGACGCGCGGATGGGAAATTCGATCGCCGAGACGTTGCGGCCGTTTCCGCTGGCGCACGGCGCGTGTCATACGTGCTGGGTGACGGGCATGTCATGCACAACGTAAATCGCATCGCCCTCATCGGTGGCATTTACTCGAACTACCACGCTCTGGTGGCCACGCTCGCCGACATCTCCTGTCGTGGCGCCGACGCCACCTTTTTCCTCGGCGACCTCGGCGCCTTCGGGCCGCATCCCGACCGCGTTCCGGCGCTGCTGATCGAGCGCGGCATCGGCGGCATCCAGGGCAATTACGAGGAGTCGCTCGCCTCCGGCTCCGCCGACTGCAACTGCGGCTACACCGACCCCCGCGACAACGAATATGCGCAGATCTCGTATGACTACACGTCCGAGAACACCTCCGGCGTGTACAAGCGCTGGATGGGGACGCTGCCGAAGGAGATACGCCTGGAGATCAACGGCCATCGTGTGTTGCTGAGCCATGGTTCGCCTCGCAGAATCAACGAGTTCCTGTGGCGCTCCACGTCGCCCGACCCATTCCTGCATCGCCTCGGCGATGAGCACGGCGCCGACGTCATCGTCTGCACGCACACCGGGCTGCACTGGCACAAGGCGCTCGGCGGAAAGCGCCACGTCGTCAACGCCGGCGTTATTGGACGGCCGGCCAACGACGGACGTACGAATGTCTGGTACACCATGCTGACGATCGGCGCGGAGGCATCGGTGGAGTTCATTCCGGTCGACTACGATCACGCCGCGCTCGCCGCGGAGATGCGCGCGGAGCGGCTGCCGGAAGAGTTCATTCAAACCATCGAAAGCGGTTGGTGGACGACCTGCCTGGAAGCGCTCCCCCCCAAGGAGCGTTCTGCTGGCAGGTTCTAGGTAAAATCAGGGGACACACGCCATGAAGACGAAGGTGCTCGTTGCGGCGGCTGTATTGCTGAACGCCGCGAGTGTGTTCGCCGCGGCGCCGCGGATCGGATTCGTGCGCGCGCTGCCGGCGACGTACGATCTCGCGCCTGCCGAGCGGCTGACGGTCATCTACGCCATCGGCGACACCGAGCAGGTGTTCGACTTCGTCGTCGACTTCATCGACGCGGTCGGCCGCGCCGGCGCCTATCGCGTCGAGAACGCCGCCGAGAACAACCGGCATCTCATCGTCGACGACGCCGCGCTGCAGGCGCTGCGCCGCGAGCATCCCGCCGACGCCTACCTCGGCGTCACCGCGTTCACCTGCCGCGGCACCGACCATAGCGCCGAGGGGAGCGAGCGTGACAGCGCAGGGGAGCGCGTGAAGCGCTTGCATCACTGGGTGGACGTCGCCTGCCAGTCGCGCGTGCATGTCATGGACCGCGACGGCAAAAAGCTTTTCTCGTACACCGCGCGCGGCGAAGGAACCTCACCGCGCTCGACAGCGCTGACGAACGACGAGCGCGCCGTGGCGTACGCGCAGGGGGCGCACTACGCGGCGATCTCCGCGGCGCAGGCCATCACGCCGCGGCGGGTGCGCGAGTCGATCGAGCTCGACGAATCCGCGCCGTCGTTCGATGAGGCCTATTCGATGATCGCCTCCGACCGTCTGGCCGACGCGCGGGGGATCTGGGAGGCGGAGCTGCAGTGGCACCGCGACTCCGCCGCGCTGCGATACGACCTCGGCGCGCTCTGCGAGGCAGCGGGCGATCTGGCCGCGGCGCGTGAGTATTTCCAGTCGGCAGTTAAGTTATCGGCGGGCGACAAGCGGTACGCGCGCGAATTTGATCTCTTCAGAAAGAGAAACGCGGGCCGGAGACCCTGACCACACCCCGGAATGCCCGCCGCCTTTAGCTGTTAAGTAGTTCCCGTGACTGCACTTCCGATCACTACCGAGCTGGAGCGGGAGGTCGCCCGACGCCGGACCTTCGCCATCATCTCGCACCCCGACGCCGGCAAGACCACGCTGACCGAGAAGCTGCTGCTCTACGGCGGCGCGATCGAGATGGCGGGGGCGGTCCGCGCGCGCAAGGGGCAACGTCACACCACTTCGGACTGGATGGCGATAGAGCAGAGCCGCGGCATCTCCATCACCTCGACGGCGCTGCAGTTCGAGTATCGCGACCACTGTCTCAAC
The DNA here is from genome assembly GCA_038040385.1 of Candidatus Gilichinskyi gelida. Taxonomy (GTDB): domain Bacteria; phylum Acidobacteriota; class Thermoanaerobaculia; order Gp7-AA8; family Gp7-AA8; genus Gilichinskyi; species Gilichinskyi gelida. The sequence goes on along the minus strand of JBBPII010000011.1, from coordinate 195,582 downwards.
CTGCTCGACACGCCGGGCCACGAGGATTTCAGCGAAGACACCTACCGCACGCTCGCGGCCACCGACAGCGCGGTGATGGTGCTCGACAGCGCCAAAGGCATCGAGCCGCAGACGCGGAAGCTGTTCGAAGTCTGCCGCATGCGGCACATCCCGATCCTCTGCTTCATCAACAAACTCGATCACCCGAGTCGCGATCCTTTCGAGCTGGTCCACGAGATCGAGCGAGAGCTGCACGTGGCGGCGGTGCCGATGAACTGGCCGATCGGCAACGGTCCGACGTTCCAGGGCGTCTTCGATCTGCGCGCGCAGCAGGTGCTGCGCTTCGAGCGCTCCGCGCACGGCGCGTCGATCGCGCCGGTGACTGTGAGCGGCCTCGACGACCCGCGCCTCGAGGCGGAGGTCGGCCCGACGGCGTGGAACGATCTTCGCGAGGCGGCGGAGCTGCTCTCCGGCGCGGGACACGCGTTCAATTTCGAGGAGTTCAACAGCGGGCGGATGATCCCGGTGTACTTCGGCAGCGCGGTCAACAACTTCGGCGTCGAGCCTTTCCTGCAGGCTGTGCTGGAGTACGCGCCGGCGCCGGGCGCGCGCGGCGGCGTCGAGCCGGCGTCGGACACCTTCACCGGCTTCGTTTTCAAGATCCAGGCGAACATGGACAAGCGACACCGCGACCGCCTGGCGTTCATGCGCGTCTGCTCCGGCGTCTTCGAGAAGGACATGGTGGTCCATCACTCGCGGCTCGACCGCGAGGTGCGCATGACGCGGCCGCACCGCCTCTTCGCCCGCGAGCGCGAGACGATCGAGGTGGCCTATCCCGGCGACGTGATCGGCTTCGTCAATCCCGGGCTGTTCCGCATCGGCGACGCGGTGTCGTCGGGCGACCCGGTCGAATTCGAGCCGATCCCTCGCTTCGCACCGGAGCACTTCGCCACGCTGCGCGCCAAGCAAACCACGCGGCAGAAGCAGTTCCAGAAAGGCCTGGCGCAGCTCGAGGAAGAGGGGGTGATGCAGGTGCTCGCGCCGCACGACGGCCTCAAGAGCGAGCCGATCCTCGCTGTAGTCGGCGAGCTGCAGTTCGACGTCATGCAGTCGCGCCTGGAGAGCGAGTACAACGTGGAGACGACGCGGTCGGAGCTGCCGTTCACCATGGCCCGCTGGGTAGCGCGCGACATCGACGAGGTCACGGCCAAGATGAGCCTCCCGAGCCGCAGTCGCGTCTGCACCGACAGCGCCGGCCACCCCGTCGTGCTCTTCACCTCCGCGTGGGAGCTGGAGCTGGCGCAGAAGGACAATCCCGAGGTGGAGTTCCTCCTAGCGTCGCAGCAGTAAGGTCGAGAACCGCGGCTCCCGCCACTGCGCCTCGAGCGCGTAATTCGCGCGCAACCACGCCACGATCTCCTGGTCGTAATCGACGCCGAATCCCTGATAGCCGAACTCGCGGACGTCGCGCTGCACGACGGCCACGCGGTCGGGTGGGTGCGCGCTGAGCTCGTGGAGGATGTCGCGCTCGACATCCGGGTACGCGGTCTCCACCGGCGTGAAGGTGTGATAGCTGAGCGTCGTGCGGGTGCGCGTCAGGTAGTTGAGCGTGACGCCCTCCGGCATCACGGCGAGGGTGCCGCCGCGCACGCGGGCTACGAGCTCGCTGAGGATGCGGGCGCGGTCGGGATTCCAGTCGTAGAACGTGCCGCGCGCGGAGACGATCGGGAATTGCTTGACCGCGTATCGCTGATGCTGCTCCACGAGATCGCGTCCGCAGAGCAGCGCGATGAGCGGCATCCACCACACTGAGCGGCAGACGTAGGCGATGAGCGCATACGCCGGCACCACCAGCACGAAGCCGTACCACACCGGCGAGACGGCCAGCGGGATGCGCAGCGTGGTGGCGGCGGAGAAGGCGGCGAAGAGGAGCAGCGCCCCGTTGCGGTCGCGCACGAACGCGTAGACCAGCGCGACCCACTGCAGGAATCCCCAGGCGCGGATGAAGGAGTGGCTGGCGCCGGCGACGCACAGCACGAGCACCAGCGTGATCGTCCACCAGCGCTGCGGCAGTCGAAGGAGCAGCGCGATCGCGGCGATGATCGCCACGCCGATGAGCGCTTGGGCGACGCTGCTCTTCCAATCGGCGCGGCCGGAGACGAAGCCGTAGAAGCGCTCGGCGATGCGACCATGGACCAGCGACGCGGGAAAAATGTTCTCGCGGATCGTGAAGAAATAGATTCCCGTCGCCGTGGCGGCGATCGCGAACACCGCGAGCTGGCATAGCGTGATCCGTCGCGCGATCGCCAGCACCGCGACGATGACGATCGCCGCTACGGCGTACTCCACTTTGCAGAACGACGCGGCGACCAGGCATCCGAGGGCGAGGCCGTTGCGCGCGTGGACGAACGCGGCGAGGGCCACGACGACCAGCGCCATTCCGATCGTCGACGCGTAAGCGTAAGGGAAAATGAAGTTTGCGCCCCAGGTCGACGCGCCGCAGAAACTCAGCGCGACGAACATCAGCGTCGCCGCGAAGGCCGCCACCTCCCCCGCGGCGCGGCGTAGCGCGATCCAGAGCGCCGCCGCCACCACCGCCGACTGCGCGATGCCGATGGCGATGTACGCCGCGAGGGAGTGCCCGATGACCGCGGTGATCGCCGCGAGCAGATACGGCGCCAGCGGCGGATATTGGTAGCGGATGTCGCGGTACAACTTCGCGCCGCCGAGGAGTTGCTCGGGGATGTAGAGATCGCGCCCGGTGTCGATGATGGGATCGAGCCAGCGGCGCCACGACTGGGCGAGGGCGATGATTGCAATGAGGATGAGGAGGACCCCGAGTGTCATCCTGAGCCGCGAAGACGGCGAAGGATCCCCCGCGCCTGTGCGCTCCTCGCCTGGTCGCGGGGGATCCTTCCCCTTCGCTACGCTCAGGGTCAGGATGACATCACTCACGCATTGATTCCGGATCCACGCCGATCGATGCACACCACTGCCGATACGCGAACGGCGAGATCTCGCTCGGCTTGATCTCGCTGCGCCCGCCCCAGAAGACGTTGGTGTACGCCACGGGAATCCCGATGGCAGCGAGGTGCTCGTCGATGGCCCGTTTGTGCGCCAGGATGGCGTCCTTCTCCGTCCCGTGCGCCACGGCCATGATGTTCACGTTGCGGAACTCCGGGCCCCCCTCGCGCCAGTAGCAGTGGGTGAGGATGTGGAAGCGCCCCACCTCCCGCCCGGCCTCGATCTCCCGTCCCGGCGGTACGGCCCAGTGGAACAGCGCGTTGAAGCGGGTCACGCGGTCGCCGGTCTGCAGCGTCTTGACGTGCTCGAGGAACGTGGAGAAGCGGCCGATGACGCCGCGTTTGTTGAGCGACTCCGCGACGCGATAGAACTCGTCGAGCGACACACCCGCCTCTTCGGCGCGCGGGCGCCAGAGATCACGCGTCAGCTCCTCCGGCGCGAGCTCGCGCTTGAGCGCGGTCAGCACGCGCCACTCCTCTTCGTTCAGCTCGACCTTCGTGGTGTCCTTCACCTCGGCCAGCTCCTCGGATTTGCTACCGGGCTCCATCCCTTTGCGCCGCACGTGGCCGACGCCGAGGGCGAAGATGCGGTTGGCGGGCATGACGCGGAAGTGCTCGGCGCCGGTGAGCCGCGCCAGCAGCGCGCAGTGCTTCTCGACCGAATAGCCCTGCGGCGCCTTCACCGTGGTCCAGAGGCGGTAGTTCGAGCCCGGCGTTGCGGCGTCGGTGGAGCGGATGACCACGTGTCCCGAGAACGGATCGTCCTTGACCATGTAGTCGAAGGCCGCGTCGATCTTCTCCGCCGGGAGCTGCCACGCCACGAGCGCCCCTTCGGCGAGGTTGGTGGCCATGAGCGTCTGGCGCACGCGGCGGATGGTGCCGGCGCGCAGCATGGCCCGGATGCGCTCGATGACCGTCTCGGCGTCGACGCCGGACTGCTCGGCGATGACGCCGATCGGGTCGCGCACGAATCCCTGAATGCGGTCCTCGGAAACGGCGAGGATCTTCGCGTTCACGGGATCGGTGTGGGCGATTGAAACCTCTGCGGTGGCAGTCATGTAAGGACCAATGATATGACGCGACGAATCTTCGCTGTTCTCCGTGCCGCAATCATCGCCCCGCTCTTCATCTCGCTCTGGACGTACTTCATTCCGCGCTGGTTCGGAGGCCGGCACGCCTTCGACGACCCGCGCGCGGCCGGCTGGATCGTGGTGGCCATCGGCGCGGCGATCGCCCTGCCGTGCATCTGGCAATTCGCCTGGCGCGGCCTGGGGACGCCGGCGCCGTTCGACCCGCCGCGCCGCCTGGTGGTCAGCGGGCCATACCGCTACGTCCGCAATCCGATGTACGTCGGGATGGTGATCGTGATCGCCGGTCTGGCGATCGTCTTTCCGAACATCACCCGGGGGATGCTCATCGAGGCGGCGGCGTTCTGGGCACTCGCGGCGCTTTTCGTTCTCGCCTTCGAGGAACCGGTCCTGCGAAGCATGTTCGGCAAGGACTACGAAGACTACCGGGCGCACGTCCGTCGCTGGATTCCTCGCGTCGGCCCGTGGTACGCTCGCCCGCACCTGGAATGATTTGGGGGGCCGCTTGCAACCAGGTTAAAAAAAGCTAAAGAGCCGGCAGGAAGTACGCTTTCAGTGGCCCCGCGATTGCGGGGTTTTTGTTTTTTATGGTCAAGCAGAAACTGATCGACGCGCTGCAGAAACGGATCCTCATCATCGACGGCGCGATGGGGACGATGATCCAGCGCTACAACCTGGACGAGGCGGGCTATCGCGGCGCGCGTTTCGCGTCGCACGCGCGCGACCTCAAGGGCAACAACGACCTGCTGGTTCTGACGCAGCCGGCGATCATCGAGGAGATCCACCGCCAGTACCTCGACGCCGGCGCCGACATCATCGAGACCAACACGTTCAACGCCCAGGCGATCTCCATGGCCGACTACGGTTTCGAGGCGTTCGTCTACGAGATGAACCTCGCCGCGGCGCGGATCGCCCGCAAGGCGGCGGACGCGGTGAGCACCGACGCGTGGCCGCGCTTCGTCGCCGGCGCGATGGGGCCGACCAACCGCACCACGTCGCTCTCGCCGGACGTGAACGACCCGGCCTTCCGCGCCGTCACTTTCGATCAGGTCGCCGACGCGTACTACGAGCAGGCGCGCGGCCTGGTCGACGGCGGCGTCGACATTCTCCTGGTCGAGACGATCTTCGACACCCTCAACAGCAAGGCGGCGATCTTCGCCATCGAGCGCCTTTTCGACTCACCCCCTTCCCCTCTCCCTGAGGGAGAGGGGCCAGGGGTGAGGGGGCGCCTCCCGGTCATGATCTCGGTCACCGTCACCGACGCCTCCGGCCGCACGCTCAGCGGCCAAACGGTCGAGGCCTTCTGGAACTCGGTGTCGCACGCGCCGATGCTCAGCGTGGGCATCAACTGCGCGCTGGGGGCCAAGGAGATGCGACCGCACGTCGAGGAGTTGTCGTCGATCGCACCGGTGTACATGTCCTGCTACCCGAACGCCGGCCTGCCGAACGCCCTCGGCGAGTACGACGAGACGCCCGAGACCATGTCGGCCACGGTGCGCGAGTTCGCCGCCAATGGCTGGATCAACATCATCGGCGGCTGCTGCGGCACCACGCCCGACCACGTTCGCGCCATTCGCGAGGCGGTCAAGGACCTCCCTCCGCGCGTCCCGCCCAAGGTCAAGCAGCACCTCCGCCTCAGCGGCATGGAGGCGCTGACGGTACGGTCGACCGCCAGTGTCATCCCGAGCCCCGCAGAGGGCGAGGGATCCCCCGCCCACAGGCGCGACGCGGACGAGTTGGGCAGGAGCGCGGGGGATTCCTCGCCGTCTTCGCGGCTCGGAATGACACCCGAGGGCTCCCGTACCTCCGGGTGGTTCGTGATGGTCGGGGAGCGGACCAACATCACCGGGTCGCCGAAGTTCTCGCAGTTGATCAAGGCCGGCGACTTCGACGCGGCGCTGGCCATCGCCCGGCAGCAGATCGACGGCGGCGCGAACATCCTCGACGTCAACATGGACGAGGGCCTTCTCGACTCCGAGAAGACCATGTCCCACTTCCTCAACCTCGTCGGCTCGGAGCCCGACATCTCCAAAGTGCCGATCATGGTCGACAGCTCCAAGTGGACCGTGCTCGAGGCGGGGCTGAAGACCCTGCAGGGGAAGGCGGTCGTCAACTCCATCTCGCTCAAGGAAGGCGAAGAGAAGTTCCGGGAGCAGGCGCGGCTGGTACGGCGCTACGGCGCGGCGGTGGTGGTGATGGCCTTCGACGAGCTGGGGCAGGCCGACAGCGTCGAGCGGAAGGTGGCCATCTGCTCGCGCGCCTACGACATCCTGGTCAACGAAGTCGGCTTCGATCCTACCGACATCATTTTCGACCCCAACGTCCTGACCGTCGCCACCGGCATCGAGGAGCACAACCCATACGGCGTGAACTTCATCGAGGCCATTCGCCAACTGCGTCAGAAGTTCCCGCTGTCGAGCTTCTCCGGCGGCATCAGCAACGTCTCGTTCTCGTTCCGCGGCAACAAGACCGTGCGCGAGGCGATGCACGCCGCGTTTCTCTACCACGCCATCAACGCCGGACTGACCATGGGCATCGTCAACGCCGGACAGCTCGCCATTTACGAGGAGATTCCCAAGGATCTGCTCGAGCTGGTGGAAGACGTGCTGCTCAATCGCCGCTCGGACGCCACCGAGCGGCTGCTGGCGTACGCCGACTCCGTGAAAGGTGTGGCGACGGCTGCTTCGGCGGTCGTCGAGCAGGCCTGGCGCAGCGCGCCGGTCGAGGAGCGCCTATCGCACGCGCTGGTCAAAGGCATCGTCGATCACATCGAGCCCGACCTGGAGGAGGCGCGCGCAACGTACCCGAGCGCGCTCTCCATCATCGAAGGGCCCTTGATGGACGGCATGAACATCGTCGGCAACCTCTTCGGCGCGGGGAAGATGTTCCTCCCTCAGGTGGTCAAGAGCGCGCGGGTGATGAAGAAGGCGGTCGCCCATCTGCTGCCGTACATGGAGGCGGAGAAGGCCAAGGCCGGCGACGTCTCCAAGCGCGGCAAGATCGTCATGGCCACGGTGAAGGGCGACGTCCACGACATCGGCAAGAACATCGTCGGCGTGGTCCTCGGCTGCAACAACTACGACGTCGTCGACCTCGGCGTCATGGTTCCCGTCGATAGGATCCTCGACACCGCCGCGGAGCTGAAGGCGGACATCATCGGCCTTTCCGGTCTGATCACGCCGTCGCTCGACGAGATGGTGCATGTGGCGCGCGAGATGGAGCGGCGGCACATCACCACGCCGCTGTTGATCGGCGGCGCGACGACCTCCAAGCTGCACACGGCGGTGAAGATTGCTCCGCGCTACTCGTCGCCGGCGGTGCACGTGCTCGACGCGTCGCGCGCCGTCGGCGTGGTCAACGCCCTCTTGACCGACAAGCGCGACGACTTCGTCCGCAACGTCCGCCTGGAGTACGACAAGCTGCGCGAGCAGCAGGAAGCGCGGCAGGCCGACCGGACGATTCTGCCGATCGAGGAGGCGCGGCTCCGTAAGCCGCGGCTTACCTATTCGCCGGCCAAACCGCCGTTCCTCGGCGTCCGCGTCCTGGACGACGTGCCGCTGGAGCGCATCGAGCCGTTCATCGACTGGAACCCGTTCTTCCAGGCGTGGGAGATGCGCGGCCGGTATCCGCAGATCCTCGACGAGCCGCGCGCGAAGGAGCTGTACGACGACGCGCGCAAGCTGTTGGCGGAGATCGTCGGGAAGCGGCTCCTCAAGGCACGCGCGGTCTACGGCTTCTGGCGCGCGCGCGCGAAAGACGACGACATCGAGTTGCCGGACGAGCAGCGCGTCATTCACACGCTGCGGCAGCAGCAGGAGACGACGACGCGGATCAATCTCGCGCTCGCCGACTTCGTCGCACCCGATGAGGACTACGTCGGCGGCTTCGCGGTGACCGCCGGAATCGGCGTCGGCGAGTTGGTGGCGCGCTTCGAGCGCGATCACGACGACTACAACGCCATCATGACCAAGGCCCTGGCGGACCGGCTGGCCGAGGGGCTCGCGGAGATGCTGCATTCCGACGTGCGACGGGCGTGGTACGCGCCGGACGAGAGCCTGTCGGCCGAGGACCTCGCGGCGGAGAAGTACCGCGGCATCCGTCCCGCTCCCGGGTATCCGGCGTGCCCCGATCACAGCGAAAAGCGCACGCTCTTCGAGCTCCTCGGCGCGGAGCGGGCGGGCATCGAGCTGACGGAGAATTTCGCCATGACGCCCGCGGCCTCGGTGAGCGGGTTGTACTTCGCCCACCCCGAGTCGAGGTACTTCAGCGTGGGGAAGATCGGGCGCGATCAGGTGTTCGATTACCACCAGCGCAAGGACATGCCGCTACCGCTGGTGGAACGCTGGCTCGCGCCGAACTTGGCGTACGAGCCGGAAGAAGGAGCGCCGCCGTCCGCGGCGGCTGGCGCGGCGGCGTCCTCGCCGCCGTCCGGAACGGGCGCCGAGACGGCGCCCAGCCAGCCGGCGAGACGCCGGCGCTCCGCTTAGCTTCTCAGTCCCCTGAGTACATCGACACCCTCTGCTGCACGATGCTCTGCACCTTCCCCAGCGGGGAGTCGAACAGCAGTTGCGCGCGGATGGCGACCGGCGCGCGCGACTCGTAGCTCAGTGGATCGTTGATGTACGCGGTGGTGTCGAAGTCGGCCGACGCCGTCTCGCCCGGCTGGATGGTCACGTTGAAGAGGCGCGTCTTGGACGCGACGTTGAAGCCGCCGCCTCCCATCGAGTCGAGATCGGCCCGAGTGAGGGTGACCGGCACCTCCGCCACGTTGGTGATGCGCAGCTCGTAGTGGACGGCGATGCCGGTCGCCACGGTGGGGACGACCTCGGCGAGATTCGTTCGCGCGATGATCTGCACCTTCGGCTTGGGAATCTTCGCCCCGGGCATGGCACTCGACGACGCACAGGCGGCGGCGAGGAGAAGAGCGAGCGGGAACAGCGCGCGGCGGTTCATCGTGTCACTTCACGTACTTCAGCATCTCTTTCGCCGTCCCGGCTTCCTTGCCGTTCGGGTCGAGCTCGAGATACTTCTCCAGGTTCGTCCTGGCGTCGGCATTCTTGCTGGTGCGCACGTACAGCATGCCGAGCTCGTAGTACGCCGGGGCCATCTTGTCGTTCGCGACGATGGCCTGCTTCAGGAGAGGCTCGGCCTGGTTGTCCTTCCCCTCGTTGATCATGCGCGCCGCCTCGTTGAAGAGCGAGTTCGCATCCGCCGGCGCCTTCTTGCGGTACTCGGCCGCCTTCTCCTTCTGGCCGCTCGCCGAGTGCTCGTCGGCGAGGATGGCGAACATGTCGGGGTCGTCGCCGGAGATCGCCAGCGCCTTGTTGGCGGCGTCGATGGCCTTGGCGTGGTTCTTCGTCCGTGCGTAAAGCCGGGCCAGCGCCTGATACGCGGCGGCGAACTCCGGCTTCAGCGACACCGCCTCTTCCATCTTGGCGATGGCTTCGGCGTTCTTCCCGTCGTTGGCCAGCCCGGCGCCGTCGTTGTAGGCGGTCACGGCGGGGTCGGCTTTCGCCTGCTGCTGAGCGGGCGCGGCGGCCTGCACGGCGCTGAGCGGCGTCAGCGCCACGTCGCGGGTGGTCACCTCGCCGATCTTCAGCTTGATCTTCTCCTGGGTCGGCTGGTAGCCGTCGGCGGACCAGGTGAAGTTGTATGTGAGCGTGGCGTCGAGCACCAGGAAGCGGTACTCGCCGTTCTTGTCGGCCTTGTACTCCTGCTTCACATTGCGGCCGCCGGTCGATTCAAATTTGACCGCTGCGCCCGGGATGGGCTTCTTGGTGACGGCGTCGATCACCTTGCCCTGAATGCGGCCTTCGCCGACGGCGAATGCGTTGGCGGCCACGACCATGAGCGCGAGCAGAGTCAGCGCGAGCGTTCTACGCATGAGGTTGGTTTTCTCCTGTTATTTTGAGTTGCTGCGGCTTGTAACAGGCCGCCGCCGATCCCGATTTCATGTGGGACGGGTTCTCCAACCCGTCCGGACGGGTTGAGAACCCGTCCCACATCAGTCGATGCTGAGGTAGGTTTGGTCTTTGAGTCCACGCTCGAATTCCTGTAGCAGACGCATCCCTTCGGTGGGCTTGAGGACGTCGGCTTTGATCGCCGCGTCGATCTGCGACTTCATCCGCTTCTCCAGGTCGCGCCAATCGTACTGGGTCATGGCCAGCACTTCACCGATGGTGTTTCCGGGGATCTCCTCCTCGATGTAGAAGCCGCTGTCTTCGTCCGGATCGAGGAAGACGTGCACCTCGTTCACCCGGCCGAAGAGGTTGTGGATGTCGCCCATGATGTCCTGGTACGCGCCGGTGAGGAAGATGCCGAGGTAGTAGGGCTCGCCGTCGCGGATCTCGTGGAGGGGAAGGGTCTCGCGGACGTCGTTCAGATCGATGTACTTCGAGACCTTGCCGTCGGAGTCGCAAGTGATGTCGACCAGCGTCGACTCCAGCAGCGGGCGCACGTTGAGCCGGTGGATGGGGACGATGGGGAAGAGCTGCCCCAGCGCCCAGTGGTCGAGCAGCGACTGGAAGACCGAGAAGTTGCAGATGTGCTGGTCCGCGAGCTCGATCTTGAGGGTCTTCAGATCTTCCGGCACCTCGGCGGGGTCCATGGTGCGGACGATCTGCTCGATCTTTTCCACCACCTGCCAGTAGAGCGTCTCCACGCGCGCCTTGACGTCGAGGTTGAGCAAGCCGAACTCGAACATGGTCTGCGCCTGTTCCTTGATCTGCTGCAGGTCGTGCCACGACTCGTTGAGGCGGTCCTGGCTGAGGCGCTCGTCGATGTCGATGATCTCGCGGGTGAGCTTGTGGTCGGCGGAGCGCACGGCGATCGGCTCCAGCGGCGTCTTCTCGATGGCGCCGAAGGCCTGCACGACGAGCACCGAGTGGTGGGCGACGATGGCGCGGCCCGATTCCGAGACGATGTTCGGATGCGGCACGTGCTCGTCGTCGCAGACATCCATGATGTTGTAGACGATGTCGCTGGCGTACTCCTCGACGGTGTAATTCATCGAGGAGTGGAAAGTGGAGCGCGAGCCGTCGTAGTCGATGGCCAGGCCGCCGCCGACGTCGAGGTACTCCAGCGGATGCCCCTGCTGGTGGAGCTTCGCGTAGTACATCGCCGCCTCGCGCACGGCGCGCTTGATGGTGAGGATGTCGGGGATCTGCGAGCCGATGTGGAAGTGGAGCAGCTTGAACGCCGACTCCATCTTCGCCTCGCGGAGGATCTCGATGGCCTCCAGGATCTCGGCGGTGGAGAGCCCGAACTTGGCGTGCTCGCCGCCGGAGGTGGCCCACTTGCCGGCGCCTTTGGAGAGGAGCCGGACCCGGATGCCGATCCACGGCTCGACGTTCATCTCCACGGCGATCTTGGTGATGGCCCGGATCTCGGAGAGCTTTTCGGCGATGACGATGACCTTCTTGCCGAGCTTGCGGCCGAGCATGGCCATGCGGATGTACGTGGTGTCCTTGTAGCCGTTGCAGACGATGAGCGATTCCGTGTTGTTGTGGATGGCCAGGCCGGCGAACATCTCCGGCTTGGAGCCGACCTCCAGGCCGTAGTTGTAGGGGCGGCCCGCGTCGAGGATCTCCTCGACCACTTCGCGCAGTTGGTTGACTTTGATGGGGAAGACGCCGCGATAGCTGCCGCGGTAGTTGTGATCGCCGATGGCGTTGGTGAATGCGTTGTTGAGCGTTTCCACGCGGTGGCGCAGGAGATCCTGAAAGCGGATGAGCAGCGGCGTGTCGAGGTCGAGCGCCTTCGCCTCGCGGAGCGCCGCGATGATGGGAATGGCCACGCCGGGCTCCTGCAGCGGCGCGACGGTCATGTCGCCGTCGGCGTTGACGTCGAAGTATCCCGCGCCCCAGCGGTCGATCATGTAGAGCGCCGCCGAATCCTGCGCCGTCCACTGCGGCGGCTCTTCGAACTGTTTGGGGTGCGCTTCCATTGGTTGCGAAGGATAGAGCAATTTCTTCGCGCTACGTCATCCCGAGCGTAGCGAGGGACCTGGGCGGTCGTGCGGCGCGCCGCCCGCGCCACCAGGCCCCTCGCTACGCTCGGGGTGACACGCCATCAGGCGCGGGAAAACTCCGTTGCGTCGATCTGCTCGATTTCGTCCGGCGCAAGGACCACATCGATGGATTTTGCGCTGTCCACCGCATGCTCCACGGTGCGCGCCGCCGGGATCGGCACGACGGTCGGCCCCTTCGACCGCACCCACGCCAGCACGGCGGCGTGCACCGAGCAGCCGTGCGCCGCGGCGATCCGCTGCAGCAGCTCGAACTTCGGCAGTTTCTTGGCCAGCCGCCCGCCGCCCACCGGGCTATAGGCGAGGAAGGTGATGCTGCGCCGGCCGCACTCGGCGGCCACGTCGAGCGACTCGCGGAAGTACGGATTGAGCCGGTTCTGCACCGACTGCACCTCGACGATGCGGCTGGCGCGATCGATCTCGTCGACCGACACGTTGCTCAACCCGACGTGCCTGCACTTCCCCTCGCGCTGCAGCTCGGCGAAGGTCTCCACGCTCTTCTCGAAGGGCACGCGCGGGTCGGGGGCGTGGAACTGGTAGAGCCAGATCTGCTCGGTCCCGAGCGCGCGCAGACTCCGCTCGCACGCCTCGCGGATGTGCTTCGGCGAGCCGTCGTTGGTCCACGCGCCGCGCGGCCGCCGCAAGCCGGCCTTGGTGGCGACGCGGATCCGGTCGCGGTCGGGACGCTCGTTGATCGCCGAGGCGATCAAGCGCTCGTTGTGCCCGATGTCGTTGTCGTCGAGACAGTAGACGTCGGCGGTGTCGATGAGCGTCATCCCCGCGTCGATCGCCGCGTGCAGCACTTGGCGCCCGACGTCCTCGGGCGGGCGGCCTTGAATGGAGAGCGGCATGCCGCCGAAGCCGATGGGAGGCAGATTCATAACGTGACGACCTTACCAGGCGGCGTGTCGCGCGTGAACATTTCCAGCGCCGCACGCACCACGCGCTTATGCCCCGCCCGGTCGCCCGCCCGCCCCACGATGCGGCCGATCCCGGAGCCGTCGAAGGTCATGGCCCGCGGCGGGCGCACCGACTCCGTCGCCGCCGGCGACGCGCTGATGATCATGGTCGGGACGCCGCGGGCCTCGATCTCCCGCGCGAGATTGCCGATCGTCCGGTGGCAGGTCTCCGGACAGCCCGCCGTCAGCAGCACGAGCTTCGTCTTCGAGCGCTCGATCTTGTCGGCGAGCTCGGGGAAAGTCTTCTCATACAGCTCGCGCAGGCGGGTGGTGAAGCCGTAGCTGTAATGCTTGTCGTTGATCGCGGCGATCACCCCCTCGCCCGCCAGCTCGCGCAGGGTGTCGAGCGGGAAGACGATGTTCGGATCGGTGTCGGCCTCGCTGTGATTGTAGTGGTGATGGGCGATCTTCAGCGCGCTGGTCTCCGTCGCCGCCTCGATGGTACGAAACGTAATGTCGCCCGGATCCTCGGTGGGGAAGGGCTCCTGGCCCGGCGCGTAAACGCCCGTCGCGGAGACGAGCGCCACGGTCGCCGTGGCCAGGTCCTTGTCGAAGGGAGTGAAGGGCACGCATCGGCGTGCGATGGTCAGCACGGTTTACGACAGCTCGCGGAGCACTTCCAACACCTGGGCGTTGTCGGGCGCCTCGCCGATGTTGTGGACGTCGATGTAGCGGACGATGCCCTCCTTGTCGACGACCACGATGGCGCGCTCGCAGTGACCTTTCTCGTCGATGTAGACGCCGTACTTTTTCGAGACGTCGCCTTTCGGGTGGAAGTCGGCGAGCAGGGGGTACTTCTCGATGCTGCCGAGCGACTTGGCGAATGCGACGTGGCTGGGAACGCTGTCGACCGAAATGCCCAGGACCTGGGCGTCATACCGTTCAAAGTCGGCCATCTCGGCCTCATATCCCGGCATTTGGACGGTTCAGACAGGGGTCCAGTCGAGCGGATAGAAAACGAGCACGGCGTTCTTCTGGCCGCGCAGATCGTCGAGGCGGAACTTCTCGCCGCCGCGATGTCCCGGCAGCTCGAAATCGGGCGCCGGGTCGCCCACCTTGAGCGTTTTGGTGTGATCGGAAACTGATGTTCTTCCAACTGCTACTGCCATCAAATCCTCCTGGCCCAACTTTATCCTGACGCGAAGCGTCAGGATCTGGCGCCCACTTGCGCACATAGGCGCCAGATGCTCCGGCGCTTCGCGCCGAAGCATAAACGTGGAATGGTAGGAAGCAAGCGCTGAGCCGGTTCGTTCTGCACAGGACCATGAACGCGCCCGACCGGCTGATTCAGGGGATGGCGGAGGGAGGGGACTTCCGCATCATCGCCGCGCAAACCACCAACACGGTGGAGACCGCGCGCAGTCTGCTCGACCTCTCGCCCGTGGCCGCCGACGCGCTCGGACGGGCGCTGACCGGGTCGCTGCTGCTCGCCCGCCTGCTGGCCAAGGACGTCCATCACCGCCAGCAGTACGTCACGCTGCGCTTCGAGGGCGACGGTCCCCTCGGCGCGGTGATCGCCGAGGCCAACGTGGCCGGCGCGGCGCGGGGGTTTGTGGAGAACCCCGTGCCGCTCGACGCCAACCTCGACGTCGGACGCGCCATCGGAGTGGGGATGCTCAGCGTCGTGCGCGCCGCGCCGCCGGCCGGGACGCCGTACACATCGCACGTGTCGCTCACGGGCAGCGGCATCGCGCAGGAGCTGACGCGCTACCTCGCCAGCTCCGAGCAGATCTCCTCAGCCGTGCTCCTCGGCGTGCTCAATCGCCGCGAAGGCGTCGCCGCCGCCGGCGGCATCGTCATCCAGGCCTTCCCGCATGCGACCGAGGAGTCGATCGCCCGCGTCGAACAGCGCATCAAGGAGGCGCCGCCGCTCAGCACGCTCGTGGAGAAGATGCCGATCGAGGACGTGGTAACCACCGTCCTGCAGGGCTGCAACTACAAGCAGATCGACCCGAGCTTCAACGTGCCGCTCAGCTACACCTGCACCTGCAGCCGCGAGCGCGCGCTGGCGCCGCTGGCGCTCTTCCCGCCCGAGGAGCGGGAGGAAATGATCGAGCAGGGAGGAACGGACGTGACGTGCCAGTTCTGCGGGCGCCGGTACCGTTTCGAGGCCGACGACCTCCTTGCGCTGACCGCGAGCCCGGATGCATGATGCCGCGCGCCCGGAGCGAGCGCGCCTACACATGAAATCGGTCATCACCGGCAGCGGCATCGGAATCCCGAAGAACGTCGTGCCCAACGAGAAGCTCGCCCGCATCATGGATACGAGCGACGATTGGATCCGTACGCGCAGCGGCGTCGTCGAACGGCGCTACGCCGACCCGGGACAAGGATCGGCGGAGCTGGGGGTGATCGCCGCGGAGGCCGCGCTTCAGGCGGCGGGACGGACGACGGCGGACATCGACGCGATCATCTTCGCCACGATGACCCCGAACTACTACTTCCCCGGCAACGGCCCGGTGATGCAGGCGAAGATGGGCTTCCGCGAGTCGATGCCGACCTTCGACATCCGCCAGCAGTGCTCCGGATTCCTCTACGGTCTCGAGCTCGCCGACACGCTGATCCAGAGCCGCAAGTACCGCCGGCTGCTGCTCGTCGGCTCCGACGCCCACACGCCGCTGCTACCGTGGCAGAAGGGGTGGGGGACGACCATCGGCCTCGAGGATCGCGAGATCACGCCCGAGGAGTACGAGTTCAATACCAAGATCCGCGATCGGGCGGTGCTGTTCGGCGACGGCGCGGGGGCGGTAGTGATCGAAGGAAGCGAGGACGGCGACCGCGGCTTCATCGCCTCGCGGCTCTTCACCGACGGCTCGAACATCGAGGCGCTCTACATGCGCGGCGGCTCGCACCGGCGTCCGTGGGTGACGCCGGAGGATGTGGAGAGCGGCGATCTCATCCCCGACATGCAGGGGCGCGAGGTGTTCAAGCAGGCGGTGTCGCGGATGCCGGAGGCGGTGCGCGCGGTCTGCGAAGCGACCGGCGTCACGGTCGACGACATCGACGTGCTGATCATCCACCAGGCGAACCTGCGCATTGTCGAAGGAGTGGCCAAGCAACTCGCCCTGCCGCCGGAGAAAGTGCCGCACAACATCGAGCGTTACGGCAACACCACGGCCGGCACGCTGCCGATCCTCTTTCACGAGTGCGTCGCCGACGGCCGCATCAAGCCGGGGATGCTGGTGTGCTTCACGGCATTAGGGAGCGGACTGCATTGGGGAGCTGCACTCTACAAAATGTAGGACGGGCTTCAGCCCGTCGGGACGGGCTAAAGCCCGTCCTACATTCGTTCGCGATCGCGCTTCTCGCGGCATCGGCGATTGCCGAATCGCTTCCGTTCCTCCCTGAAAAACACCTCGCCGCCATCGCTTCCGAGATCTCCGGCGAGTCGGCGAAGCGCAACCTCGAGGGCTTCTCGCGGCACCATCGCATGCGCGGGTCGCGCGGGTTCCACGCGGCGTCGGAGCAGATCGTCGGGATGCTGAAGCAATACGGGCTCGCCGATGCGCACATCGAGTCTTTGCCGGCGGACGGGAAGATCTTCTACGGCACGCAGCGGTCGCGGCCGGCGTGGAACGCGGAATTCGCCGAATTGTGGGAAGGCGACACGCGCCTCGCGAATTGGGAAGCCGCGCCGATCACGCTGGCGCAGGACAGCGCCAGCGCCGACGTCACCGCGGAGCTGGTCGACGTCGGGAGCGGCGCGAGCGAGAAGGACTACGAGGGGAAAAACGTCGCCGGCAAGATCGTGCTCGCCGCGGCCCAGCCCGGCCCGGTGGCGGCGATGGCGGTGGCGAAATTCGGCGCTGCGGGGATCGTCAGCTACGCACAGAACCAGCGCACGGCGTGGTGGGGCGAGGACGAGAACCTCGTCCGATGGGGGCATCTCGACACCTTCGCCCCGGTGAAGACCTTCGGCTTCATGGTCTCGCTGAAGACCGCGCGCGCACTGCAGAAGCGCCTCGCGGCAGGCGAGACCATCCGGCTCCACGCCGTGGTCAAGGCGGGGCAGGAGCCGGGTGCGTACGAGATCGCCACGGCGACCATTCCCGGCGCTGATCTGCCGGGCGAGGAGATCGTCTTCAGTTGCCACCTCGACCATCCGCGTCCCGGCGCCAACGACAACGCCAGCGGCTGCGCCGCGATCCTGGAAGTCGCGCGCACGCTGTCGAAGCTCATCGCGGAGAAGCGCCTCGATCCGCCGCGGCGGACCATCCGCTTCGTCTGGCCCGCCGAGGTGGAGGGGACGCTGGCGTTGCTCAATGGAAAGCCGGAACTCGCGCGGCGGATCAAGGCGGCGATTCACCTCGACATGGTCGGCGGCGCGCCGGCGGCGACCAAGGCGATCTTCCACGTGACGCGCGGCCCGGCGAGCCAGCCGTCCTTCATCAACGACGTCGCGCAGTCCATCGGCGAATTCGTGAATGAGCAGACCGACGCCTACGCCAGCACCGGCGCTGCGAAATACCCGCTCGTGGCGGCGGAGGGCGGCAAGGAAGCGCTGCAGGCGTCGATGGTGCCGCTCTCGCTCGGCAGCGACCACGAGGTCTACGCCGACAGCACCTTCGGCATCCCGGCGATCTATCTGAACGACTGGCCCGACCGCTACATCCACACCAACTTCGACGTCGCCGCGAACATCGACCCGACCAAGCTCGCGCGCGCGGGCTTCATCGCCGCTGCCAGCGGGTACGTGTTGTCGCGCCTCGACGCGGACAGCGCGCCGGCGATCGTGGACGTCGTGCGCGCCCATGCGCTCGAGCGCGCCGCCGCGGCACTGCGCAAGAAGGACGCGAATGTGGCGCGCTTCGCGATCTGGTACGAGAGCAAGATGCTCGATTCGCTGTCCCGCTTCGGCATGCAGACGCCGAATCCCGATCGCTTCCTCGCCGTTCTCGGCGCGCTGCTCGACGTGAAGTCCGCGCCGCCGCGTACCGGGCCCGTCTACCGCCGCAACATGAAGATCAAGGGCCCGATGAGCGCCTTCGGCTACGACTACTTCGCCGACCGCTATGCCCAGTCCAAGGACATCAAGCTCACCGATGACTACGCGTACGAGGCCCTCAACCTCGCCGACGGGAAGCGCACCACCTCCGAGATCCGCGACGCGCTCTCCGCGATCTACGGCGACGTGCCGCTGGCCGACGTGGAGCAGTACCTCGCCGCGGCCGCGTCGATCGGCGTCGTCGAGCGCCTCACTCCTTGAGGTAGCGCTCCATCAGCGACGCGTTCTCCGTCATGGCCTGAAGCTGAAACCAGTACGCGCGCGCGTACATGATCAGCGAGGCGGCCGACAGCCCGAGGTGCAGCCATCGCGGCGTCTTCCCCGAGGTCACCCCGCCGCCCATGATGAAGGTGACCATCAGGACCAGCATTGCGTACGTCGCCGCCGGGAACACCTTCGCCTTGAACGCCTTCGTCCGCCGCACGACTTCCGCGTCCTGATCCGCGGCGTCCTTGATCTCCTTCCCCGTGCCGATGAAGAAAAACATCGTCATCGATTGCGAGAAGAGGCCGAGGACGACCGTGGCCAGCGCGAAGAAGATGTGCTGCGCGTAATGGCCCGGTGGGGCGACGAAGCCGACCACGCCGGTGGCGATGAGGCCGGCGATCGACAGGAGTGTGGTGATGAGGAGGAATTGGGCCATGGGATGACTTTATCCTGCGGCGCGAAGCGACGCAGGATCTGGCGCCACTTGCGCTGCGCACATGGGCGCCAGATCCTAACGCTCCGCGTCAGGATAAACTGCGACCATGACCTCCTACCGTGACTCCGGCGTCGACATCGACGCCCAGGACGAGGCGCTGCGCGAGGTGCGGCACATCGCCCGCGGCACGTTCACGCCGGAAGTCATCTCCGACATCGGCTCGTTCGGCGGCCTCTTTCGCGCCTCCTTCGAAGGCATCGAGAAGCCGATCCTGGTGTCGTCGACCGACGGCGTCGGCACGAAGCTCCGCGTCGCGCAGGCGATGAAGATCCACGACACCGTCGGCTACGACCTGGTCTGCCACTGCGTCAACGACATCCTGGTGCAAGGGGCGCGGCCGCTCTTCTTTCTCGACTACTACGCCACCGGGCGGCTGCGGCCGAAGGTGATGACCGACGTGGTGCGCGGCATGGCGCGGGCCTGCTCGGAGAACCGCTGCGCGCTCATCGGCGGCGAGACCGCGGAGATGCCCGGCTTCTACGGCGACGATGACTACGACATCGCCGGCTTCATCGTCGGTGTTGTGGACGAGTCGAAGCTGATCGACGGCAAGGCGGTGCGCGACGGCGACGTCCTCCTCGGCCTTCCCTCGGCCGGGCTGCACACCAACGGCTACTCCCTCGCGCGGCGCATCCTGTTCGACAAGCTCGGATACGAGCCGCAGTCGATCGTTCCCGGCATCGGCAAGGCCGGCGAGGCGCTGCTCCAGCCGCACCTCTCGTATCTCAAGCCGCTGCTGCCGCTCGTCGAGCAGAAGGCCATCCACGCGCTGGCGCACATTACCGGCGGCGGGCTGACCGACAACGTCCCGCGCGTGCTCCCCGACACGCTCGACGCGAAGATCCGCCTCGGCACGTGGCCGGTGCTGCCGATCTTCAAATTCCTCTACGAGAAGGGGAAGGTCGATCGCGACGAGATGCTGCGCGTGTTCAACATGGGCATCGGGATGGTGATGATCGTCGCGCCGGACAAAGTCGACATCGTGACGAAGCACTTCGGACAGATCGGCCAGATGGTCTTCTTCATCGGAAACGTGGTGAAGGGGACCGGCAAGGTCGTGTACGACGTGCCGCCGGCGGGATTCGCTTCGTGGATCGAATGAATACCCTCATCCGCCCCTTCGCTGCGCTCAGGGGCACCTTCTCCCGCTCACGCGGGAGAAGGCCCACATCAGTCCCTCTCCCGCGTGAGCGGGAGAGGGTGGCGCGAAGCGCCGGGTGAGGGTCGTGCGTCTAGCCATTCTCCTCTCCGGGCGCGGCTCGAACTTCGAAGCGATCCACCGCGCGATCGTGGACGGGAGTCTCGACGCGAAGGTCGTCTGCGTCATCTCCAACCGCCCCGACGCGCCCGGCCTGACCCGCGCGCGCGAGCTCGGCCTCTCCGCGCACTGTTTCGACCACCGCAAGTACCCCACGCGTGAGGCGCACGAGGAGGACGTGCTGCGCGCGATCGCCGAGTCGGAGCCGGACTTCGTCGTGCTGGCGGGCTACATGCGCCTGCTGTCGCCGGCGTTCGTCGCCACGTACCCGCATCGCATCCTCAACATCCACCCCTCGCTGCTGCCGGCGTTCCCCGGCGTCGACGCGCAAGCGCAGGCCGTCGCCTATGGCGTGAAGGTCTCCGGCTGCACGGTGCACTTTGTCGACGAGGAGCTCGACGCGGGGCCGATCATCGTGCAGCGCGCGGTGCCCGTCCTCGACGGCGACACCGCCGATTCACTCGCCGCGCGCATCCTGGAGCAGGAGCACGGTGCGTACGTGGATGCGCTTGTGGCGCTGAGCACGCGGCCTTGGCGGGTGGAGGGGCGGCGGGTGGTATTCGGCTAGAACGGCCAGAGCTTGCGCCACAGCGACTGCTTCTCGACCGCGGCGCCGGCGACGGCGGGGACGCGGCTGATCTGCTGCCCGTTCTGGGTCACGACCACCACGCCGACCTGCTGGCCGGCGCGCACGGGCGCGGCGACCGGATTGGCGACGAAGCCGACCTTGAGGCCGCCCTGCTCGCCGCGCTTGATCAGCGCCTTGACGTCCTGCGAGGCGACCGCGGGAACCGTCTTCGCGCTGCCGTCGCTCACCGCGGCGCTCCCGACGACCTGCCCCTTCTTCAGCACCGTCTGCATGATGTTCTGCGCAAAGGCCTGCGAGAAGAGACGCGAGGCGATACCGAACGAGCTTAGCGGTCCGTACGATGCGCGTGCGCCCATGACCACCGCCACCACCTCCATGTCGCCTTGCTTGGCCGACGCGGTGACGCAGTAGCCGGCGGGGCCGGAGTAGCCGGTCTTGATGCCGGTGGCGTTGGGGTAGTAGTCGCGCTTGGCTGGGTTGATCAGATGATTCGGATTGGTGAGGCCGGAAGTGAAGGTGCCGTTGGTGAACGGCATGGTCGGCATCTTCGCGTATTCGCGCATCAGCGGATACTTCATCAACTCCTGGCCGAGGATGGCGAGATCGTGCGCGCTGGCCGTGTCGATCATCTGCGGGCTCTTCGGATTCGGTAGGCCGTGCGGGTCATAGAACTGCGAGTGGTTCATCCCCAGCGCCTTGGCGCGCTGGTTCATAATCTCCGCGAAGTTCTCGGACGAGCCGGCGATCTTCTCCGCGATGGCCTGCGCGGCGTCGTTGGCCGACTGCACCATCGTGGCGGCGAGGAGCGTCTGCAGAGGGAAGATCTGTCCCTGCTTGGCGAAGATCTGGGAGCCGCCCATGGTGCTTGAGCGCGCGGAGATTTGGACCTGGTCGTCGAGCTTGAGGCGCCCGTCGCGGATCTCTTCCATGGCGATGAGCAGCGTCATCATCTTGGCCATCGACGCGGTGGGCAGCGGCGTGTCGGAGTTCTCCGCCAGCAGCACGCGCTTGGTCGCCGGCTCCAGCACGTACGCGGCGGTGTATCCCTTGCCGGTGGTGTCGACCGAGACCCCTTTCGCGTTTGCGGGGCCTTCTTCCTGAGCGAACGCGGGGAGGGCGAGGGCTGCGGTGAGCAGGAGCGCGATGCGGAGCTTCATGCTACGACGCGACCTGCTTCGCGCGCCGCTTCGTGGAGCGCGAGGTCCTGGGAATCGACCCGATCACCGTCCAGTCGTGTTTGTGCACGACCACCGGCTGTTTGGTCTTCGGCCAGAGCTCGATGGGGATGTAGTAGTAGCCGTCGCCGAGGACGCGCGACTTGATGGCCAGATCGCGCATGCTCTTGCAAAGGCCCTTTTTCCCGCGGATCGCACTCCGCTCGACGACGCCGCCGGTCGGCTCACCGACGCCTTGATAGATGCTGATTTCGGCACAGAGCGAGTTCACTAAGGTCATTTCGCGGTGGAATTAGCAAAATTTGAACCATCGTTAGAACCGCGCGCATGTCACGAGAGACAAAGGACAAAAAGCCGATGGACCGCGCGCGGGTCAAAGCGATCCTGCGCGACGCGGGGGAGATCATCTGGCGTTCCCGCCGGCGGCTCCTCATCGGTGTGCCGCTTCTCCTGATCAACCGCCTGACCAGTCTCGTCCTCCCCGGCACGGCGAAATACCTCATCGACGATGTCATCGGAAAGCACGATCTGGCGATGCTCTGGAACCTCGCCACCATCAGCGCGCTCGCCGCGCTGATCGGCGGGACCACCGACTTCGCGCTGGCGCAGCTCCTCGGCATGGCGGCGCAGCGCTCCATCACCGACCTCCGCAAACGGATCCAACAGCACGTGCAGCGGCTGCCGGTGCGGTTCTTCGACGCCACCAAGACGGGCGTGCTGGTGTCGCGGGTCATGAACGACGCGGACGGCATTCGCAACCTCGTCGGCACCGGCCTCCTGCAGCTCTTCGGCGGCTTCGTCACCGCGGCCGTGGCCACCGGCATCCTCTTTCACTTCAGCACCAAGCTGGCCTCCATCGTCCTCGGCACGTTCTTCATCTTCGGCGGGGTGCTGGCGTGGGCGTTCACCACCGTCCGCCCGCTGTTCCGCCAGCGCGGGGAGATCAACGCGGACGTCTCCGGCCGCCTGACCGAAAGCTTTGCCGGCATCCGCGTGGTGAAGGCCTACACCGCCGAGAAGCATGAAGCGCGCGTCTTCGCCACCGGCGCGCACAAGCTGTTGCGGCTCGTGCTGAAGACCATGCGCGCGGTCTCGGGGGTCGGCGCGCTGACGACCTTCCTGGTCGGCGGAGTGGGCATCGCCGTGCTGGTCATCGGCGGCAAGGAAGTCATCGCCGGGCGGATGACCGGCGGCGACCTGATCGCCTTCACCTTCTACCTCGCACTGGTGGTCGGCCCGATGGTGCAGATCGTCGGCATCGGAACGCAGCTCTCCGAGGCCTTCGCGGGGCTGGAGCGGATCCGGGAGATCCTCGGCGAGGAGCGGGAGGACGAGCACGACGCGGCGAAGCAGCCGGTCGACGACCTGATCGGCCGGGTGGAGCTGCGCGATGTCTGGTTCGAGTACTCGCCGGACGTGCCGGTGCTCAAGGGCATCGACCTCGACGCCGCCCCCGGGCGCTCGATCGCGCTGGTGGGACCGTCTGGATCGGGCAAGAGCACGCTGATCTCGCTCGTCGCAGCCTTCCACCGCCCGACTCGCGGCGAGATCCTGGTCGACGGCGCGCCGCTCGACGACCTCCGCCTCGCCGACTACCGCGCCCACATCGGCATCGTGCCGCAGGACTCCTTCCTCTTCGCCGAGTCGATCTACGACAACATCGCGCTGGGCAATCCGAAGGCGTCGCGCGAGGAGGTGCTGCGCGCCGCGCACATCGCTCACGTCGACGAGTTCGCCGAGACGTTCGCCGACAAGTACGAGACCATCGTCGGCGAGCGCGGGGTGCGCCTCTCCGGCGGCCAGAAGCAGCGCGTGGCCATCGCCCGCGCCATCGTGGCCAATCCACGCATCCTCATCCTCGACGAGGCGACGTCATCGCTCGACAGCGAGAGCGAGGCGCTGATCCAGGACGGCCTCAACGCCCTGATGCGAGGCCGTACGACCTTCGTCATCGCCCACCGCCTCTCCACCGTCCGTAACGCCGACCAGATCCTGGTGCTCGAGGGTGGCGTGGTCATCGAGCGCGGCACGCACGCCGAGCTGATGGCCCGCGGCGGCCGCTATCGCTCGCTCTACGAGAAGCAGTACGGCGTGGCGGTCAACCGGCTGGTGAATGAGGGGGAGGAGCTCGAGGACGTTGGGGTTGCGGGGTAGCGAGGTCTCGGGGTCTCGCGGTGCTCCGCTAACACGACGATCGTTCGCAAGGCGCAGCGCTGCGAGACCCCGAGACCTCGTTACCCCGCAACCTCAGCTTTTCAGTTCAACGTTCCAATACGCCTCATCCAGAAAGTTCTTCCAGATATCCGGGAAGTTCCTTCCCTGCAGGCGATGGAGCGGGTGCCACTTCGGGCGGTGTGGGTGGCGGATGAGCTGCACGCCGCACTCGGAGAGCAGCTTGTTGCCTTTGCGCACGTTGCACGGCAGGCAGGCGCAGACCACGTTCTCCCAGCTCGACTTCCCGCCGCGCGAGATCGGCACGACGTGATCGAGCGACAGCTCGGACGAGGAGAACTTCTTCCCGCAGTACTGGCAGCGGTTGCCGTCCCGCAGATAGATGTTGCCGCGCGAGAACTTCACTTCCTGCCGGGGGAGGCGGTCGAATACCAGGAGTTGCACTACGTGCGGGATGAGGATGTTCCGGCTGGGGGTGCGGACGTAGTGGTCGTCCGGCTGGACCGGGATATCGGCCCAGTTATCGAAGTCGTAGGTGCGGTATTCGGAGTCGACGGCCTTGACCTGCCCCTTGTAGAGCAGAGTGAGGGCACGGCGCGCAGAGGTGATCTGCACGGCCTGAAACACCCTGTTCAGGACGAGCACGTGACCGTCGAGCATGGTTGGTTGGGTAACAGAACAGACGACGATGCTTGTTTCCGCCGGGCATGATACACCCCCCCTCCGGACCCCCTCGGTTGAAAAAAGTCGCGCTTTGAGAGATAGTTACCCCCTAAGACGAATCCGACTTTAGCTCTGCGGAGCGCGTTCTGGGTGTGGTTTCGGGAGGCATGTATGCGCGTTTTCTCACGGATCGCTCTCGTCGTTCTTGCCGTCGCCGTACTCTCCGCCGCGGCGGCGTTCGGGCAGCCAATCGTGGCTACCTGTCCACTGACGTTGGTGGCGCAGAACGCCCCGGCGACAGATTTCTACAAATCGCCGCACGGCGTCTTCCGCTTCGGCACGCAAGTGTTCGAGTTGCGCGGGCAGACGCTCACCACCTACGCCATCACCCCGCTGGGTGACATGCAGGTGGCGCGCGAGGACTTCGTCGGCGCCATGGCCGCCCGCGAGGAGAACGGCGGGGTGGCCTTCAACAACGGCTTCCTCTTCCTCAGCAGCGAGGCCGGTTTGGAGATCTTCGACCTCCGCAACGTCCGGGTCGGCGGCAACGCGCCGCTTTTGGTCTCCCGCACGCCGAATCTGCACTACCGCCGGCTGGCGGCCTTCGGAAACACGCTCGCGGCGCTCTTTCCGGCCACCGACATGCCGTGCTTCGTGAACGGCTCGTTCACCTGCTTCAGCGTCGTGGACCTGTTCGACATCTCCAATCCGGCCGCCCCGGTCATCGCCGGCTCCATCAACAGCCGAGGGCAGGTGATGGCGTCGTACAACGACATCGCGTTCAACTTCGGGAATCTGATGATCACCGGCTTCCATGGGACGGCCGCATTCAACGTAGACAACCGTGCGCTGCCGCGATTCCTCGACAACACCGCTACGCCCGGCACGTTCCTGGTGAGCAACGGCACGAACCTCCTCGGCGTGGGGAAGGCAGACCAGATACTCACCTTCAGGATCGCGCAGCCGGGATCGCCCCTGTTCCTCGGCATCTTCAATCCGCTGACCCTTCATACCCCGGCGCCGGTCGGCATCGAGCGCGCCAACCCGCTGGTGTTCCATCCGCAGGCCAGCATCGACGAGCAGAGCAACCGTATCATCACCATGATCGACGAGCTGGATCCGCAGACGCTCAAGCCGGCGCGCACCATCGCCTTCGACGTCTTCGATTACGGCGTGTTCATGTACGAGGGAAGCCTGCCGCGGGTCTACGAGCAGATCTCGTTCTTGCCGCAGCAGGACGAGGTGAAGTGGAATCCGCTGGCCGTCGGGCCGCTGATCTACGTAGTCGGCGAGTTGAGCGGCCTGCAGACGTACGGCGCGTGCGGGCAGATGACCGGGCGCATCGAGTTCTCCGGCGTCGGCGGACTTGGCTGCTCCGGCGCGGAGCTTCACGGCTGGGTCACCGGCGCTCTCAAGATCACCAACGTCGAGCTCTTCCTCGACGGCGCCTCCCTCGGATCGGCCAGTATCACCGGCCCGCCACGCATCGATATCCCCTCCACCACGCCGGTAACGCCGTGGAAGATCGCGGTCAATCTCGATAACACCCCGAGGGGCGAGCACCTGATCCGCGCGGTGGGGACGGACGTCAACGGCAACCGCCGGCAGTTCGCCAGCCAGCGGGTGCTGTTCCCGGGGCCGGGATTCAATTGCATCCGCCGCCGGGCGACGGGCCTAAAGTAGCGAGTCGACCAGCCCGGCCGCCGCGGCGCGCGGATCGCGCGCATCGGTGATCGGGCGGCCCACGACGATGTAATCCGCGCCCGCCGCGATCGCCGCGGCGGGCGTCGTCGTTCTGCGCTGGTCTCCGGCGTCGCTGCCCGGCGGTCGAATCCCCGGCGTGACGATGACCAGCTCCCCGCCGCACGCCTCGCGAATCGCCGCGATCTCCTGCGGGGAAGCCACTACGCCGCGCAGGCCCGACGCCTGCGCCAGCCGCGCCAGCCGCACGCTGTTCTCCAACGGCGTGCCGTGAAATCCGACGCGCTGCAGTTCGGGCTCGCCGAGGCTGGTGAGCACGGTGACGCCGAGGAGTGTAGGGACCGGCTTCAGCCGGTCCGCTGCCTCGACGCATGCCCGCATCATCGCCTCCCCGCCCGCTATATGAATCGTTACCATAGCTGCGCCGAGCCCCGCCGCCTCCTCCACCGCGTGCTGCGCGGTGTTCGGGATATCGTGGATCTTGAGGTCGAGGAAGACGCGCTCGCCGCGGCCTATGATCTCCCGCACGATCGACGGACCGTTGGCCACGAAGGCCTGCAGGCCGATCTTGAGCGCGCCGGCGACGCCGTGGAGTTGGTCGGCGAGGCGGAGAATGTCGTCGCGGGAGGAGCGATCGAGGGCCACGATCAGGCGGTCGCGGGATTGCATCGGTCTCACATGATAGCGATGGACAAATTCGAAATCGCCCGCGCGCTCGACGAGATCTCCCGCTACCTCGAGCTCTCCGAGCCGAATCGCTTCAAGGCACTGGCCTTCGAGCGCGCCGCGCGCGCGCTCCGCGCGCAGGACCGCGACCTCCCCGATCTCCTCGCCTCGGGCGAGCTGACCAACACGCCGGGCATCGGCAAGGCCACTGGCACCATCATCGAGGAGCTGGCGCGCAGCGGCCGCTCGCAGTACCTCGACGAGCTCCGCGCCCGCTTCCCGCCCGGCATCTTCGAGCTCCTGCGCGTCCCGAACCTCGGCCTCAAGAAGATCGGTATCCTCCACGAGACGCTCGGCGTCGGCAGCCTGGACGATCTGGAGAAGGCGGCGCGGGAGAATCGCCTGACCACCCTGCGCGGCTTCGGCGCGAAGACGCAGCAGAAGATCCTGGAAGGGATCGAGAGGGCGCGGAAGCGCGAATCGCGATTCCTGCTGCCGATCGCCCTCGAGGCGGCCGAGGCGCTGCGCGAACAGCTCGCGGCGATCGAGGAGATCGATGACGCCGAGGTCACCGGCTCCATTCGCCGGCGGCTCGAGGTGGTGCGCAACATCAACATCGCCATCGCCACGCGCAAGCCCGACGCGGTCGTCGAAGCGCTGCTGGGGTTGGTCGAAAAGAGCGAGAAGGTCGATGACGACACCGTGAAGGGCCTCGTCAACGGCGAGATGGACGTCTGGTTCCACCTGAGCAGGCCCGCCGATTTCGGGACCACCGTGCTGCGGACGACCGGATCATCGGAGTTCGTCGCCGGGTTCGGGAAGCTCCCCAAAGCGCGAACGGAAAAGGACGCCTTCGCCAGCGCCGGATATCCGTACGTCGCACCCGAGCGCCGCGAGACCGCCGACGATCTTCAGCGCAAACGCGCGCGCCCGCTCGTCGACGTGAAGCACCTCCGCGGCACGTTTCACGTGCACACCACCTTCTCCGACGGCCGCAACACGGTCCTCCAGATGCTCAGCGCGGCGAAGGTGCGCGGGCTTGAGTACGTCGGCCTCTCCGACCACTCTCCCGCCGCCCACTACGCGGGCGGGCTCTCCGAGGAGCGCCTGCGCCAGCAGTGGCTGGAGATCGATCGCAGCCTGCCGGATGTCGCGCCGCTGCGCGTCTTCCGCGGCACTGAGGCCGACATCCTGCCCGACGGATCGATCGACTACGGCGAGCGCATCCTAGCGACGTTCGACTTCGTCATCGCCTCGATCCACTCGCGCTTCAACATGCCGAAGGACGAGATGACCGAGCGCGTCCTCCGCGCGCTCGACGACCCGCACGTCACCTTCCTCGGCCACCTCACCGGCCGCAAGCTGCTCTCGCGCGACGGCTACACGGTCGACTTCGACCGCGTGTTCGAGAAGGCGGCGGCGCGCGGGGTGATGATCGAGATCAACGGCAATCCGAACCGGCTCGATCTCGACTGGCGCCACGTCCCGCGCGCGCAGTCGTTCGGGGTCGGCTTCGCCATCAATCCCGACGCGCACTCCATCCGCGAGTACGGCGCGCTGCTGACAGGGACCTGGGTGGCGCGGAAGGCCGGGCTGGGGCCGAAGGAGATCTTCAACACGCGCGACGCCGACGAGGTTGCGGAGTTTCTGGCAGAACGAAAAAGGGGCGCGGCTACGCTGTCATCCTGAGCCGCATAGACGGCGAAGGATCTCGGGCCGCGCGGAAGAGATCCTTCGCTACGCTCAGGATGACGAGGCAAAAAAAGGGGCGCGGCAGGAGGGTGATTCTGCCGCGCCCCGGACGTGTAGGAGTGCGTCGCCTTATCGATGGGCGACGAGGACGATCATGAGCGCGCGTTGGCTCTCGGGAGCCCGCGTCGCACCGACGATGTAGGTTTGTCCCAATCGGAGATTGAGCGAAGTCTTGAGCAGCGAGGTCAGTTGGTCTTTCTGCAGCCGCGAGAGCTGGAAGTCGCTGACCTTGATCGAGTCGCTGGCCGGGTCGTACTCGCCGAGCTTGAAGTCGGCGCGGAAGCCGGTGGTCATCTCCACGATGCCCGGATCGCCTTCCTTCCCTTCGAACTCGGCCTGTCCGGCGCTCTCCAGCGAGTTGTAGCGGAGCATGGCCAGCTTCGGCGCGATGTCCCGCAGCTCGTCGGGCGGTTTCGCCGTCTCTCCCGCCACGCGCGCCGCGGAAACGAGGCGCACGGAAAGGCGGAAGCTTTGCGGCGGAACGTCGAAGTCGGCGATGGCCTTGGCCAGCGCCTTGAGGTTCTCCGCGCGGTCGGTGATGACCAGCGATTTCGTCCCCGGCTGGATGGACATCGTCCCTTCGGCGCTCAGCAGCGGCTTGATGACGCCCGCCGCCTTGTCGGCGTCCTTGTACCTGAACGTGAAGGTGCGGACGGTCAAGGCCTTCGCGGCGTCGGGGGCGGGCGGCTCCGCCTGCATCGCCGACGCGGCGACCAGGAGCGCGACCAACAGGAACCTCACACGATTCAGCTTCATAGATCCACCGGCAACGACTCGTCGAAGATCATGACGACCTGCACGTCATCCTTCGCTTCCGAAGGCACTTCGATGATCGTGGCATTATTCGATTCATACGTTTCGACGATCGGTTTCGTCACTAAGGGACGCTTCAGCACGGCCATCGGCACTCCGACCGGGGCCTGCGCGGATCGATGATTCGACACCACCAGGCCGGTGCTCACCGCGGCGGCGACCGTTGCGGCGATGGCCAGACGGCGCATGTTCGTGAACGTGCGGCGCGGCTCGGTGGCCGTCTCCGTCTCGCGGCTGCGCACCTGGGCCATGACGTCGCCGACGAACGCGTCGACGCCGCCGGGCGGCACCAGCTCGTCCCCGCCGAGGGCCCGGAAGAAGGTGTCGGGATCGACCTGTACGGCGAAGTCGAGGCAGGAGTCGCAGCGGCGCAGATGCTCGAGGAGATCGGCGTCGTGCGTGCCCGGCTGCAGGTTGGCGCGGAAGGTCTGGCAGGAGATCATCGCGACTCCTCCCACAGGCGTGAGTACTCGGGAAAGCGCTGCTTCAACTGCTGCTGCATCAGCTTCCGGGCGTTGAAGAGGTGATTGCGGACGGTGGACTCGCGGCATCCGAGGATCTTGGCGATCTCGGAGGAGCGGAGGTCGTCCATTTCGCTCATGACGAAGATCGTCTTCTGCTTCGGCGAGAGGACGGACGACACGGCGTTGAAGACGCTCTCCACTTCCTTCCGCTGCACGGTCACGGTCTGCTCGGCGTCGGCGGCGGTCTTCACCAGGCGGAGGTTGGAGTTGACGGCGTTGTCGCGCGACTGCTTGTTGCGGAGGAAGTCGATGGCCACGTTGGTCACCATGCGGTACAGCCAGGTGTCGAACGCGTAGCGGGGGTCGTACTTCTCGAGGTTCTCCCACAGCTTGATGAAGACGAGCTGCGAGATGTCCTTGGCATCCTCGGCGTTGCCGATGATGCGGTAGCAGAGGCTGTAGACCTTGGAGGTTTTCCGGCGGACGAGCTGCTCGAACGCGGAGTCGTCGCCGCGCCGGATGGTTTCGACGAGCTGCCGGTCGTCCGGTTCCAGGCTGTCCTTTGTCGGGATCATCAAGCGGAGTTCCGTGGGCATCGTCTCACTGATACGCGGATGCGCCTGAGAACGTCTAGTGATTCGAAAAGAGTTCCCTCGGGATGACAAATCAGCCGGAACCGCTTAAAATCCAACGACTTCTAACGAATCTATGCGCGTACTGGTCGTCGGGCAAGGGGCACGCGAGCATGCGCTCGCCTGGAAGCTCCGCCAGTCTCCCCTCGTGAAAGAGCTCTACGCGGCGCCCGGCAATGCCGGCATCGCGGGGGTCGCGGACTGCGTCGGCATCGGCGTGGCCGACATCGTCGAGCTGGCCGACTTCGCCGAAAAGCTCAAGATGGACCTCACCATCGTCGGCCCCGAGCTGCCGCTGACCCTCGGCATCGTCGACGAGTTCCAGAAGCGCGGCCTGCCGATTTTCGGCCCCACCCGCCTCGCCGCGGAGTTGGAAGGCTCCAAGGTCTTCTCCAAAGAGTTCATGCGCAAGTACGGGATCCCGACCGCAGAGGCGCGGGCGTGCAACTCGGTGGACGAGGCGAAGAGCGCGCTCAAGCAGTTCGGCTATCCGGTGGTGCTGAAGGTCGACGGCCTCGCCGCCGGCAAGGGCGTGGTCATCGTCAACTCCAAGAGCGAGGCCGACGAGTACCTCCAGTTGGTCTTCGAGGAGAAGAAGTTCGGCAATGCGGCGAACCGCATCCTGGTCGAGGAGTTCCTGGTCGGCGAGGAGGTCTCCTTCCTCGTCGTCACCGACGGGAAGAAGTTCGTGCCGTTGGCGCCGGCGAAGGACTACAAGAAAGTGTTCGACGGAGATCTCGGCCCGAACACCGGCGGCATGGGCGCGCACTCGCCGGCGGTGATCATGGCCGGCGACGCCGCCGCGGAGATCGTCAAGACGATCGTCATGCCCACCCTCCAGGGGATGGAGAGCGAGGGGCGGCCGTACAGCGGCTGCCTCTACGCCGGCGTCATGCTGACGGACAAAGGACCAAAGGTGCTCGAGTACAACTGCCGCTTCGGCGACCCGGAGACGCAGGTGCAGATGCTGCGGATGGAGGACGACTTCGCCGACCTCTGTCTCAAGGTCGCGTGCGGCAACCTCGGCGACACGAAGCTGAACTGGCTCAAGGAGGCGGCGGCCTGCCTGGTGATCGCCGTCGACGGCTATCCCGACGAGTATCCCAAGGGGCAGGAAGTGGCCATCGATCCAATCGCCGACCCCGCGGTCACGCTCTTCCACGGCGGAACGGTGATGCGCGGCGGGAAGCTGATCAACGTGGCCGGCCGGGTGATGAGCGTCTGCGCGCGCGCGGCGACGCTCTCCGATGCGCTGGCAAAGATCTACCAGGCCGCGCCGAAGATCCGCTTCGAAGGGGCGCGCTATCGCCACGACATCGGCTACCGCGCGCTGCAGCGGAAGGCCGACAGCGGCACGTTTCGTGCGGCCGTGCCGCCAGTCGCGTGAGCTCCTGGGTCTGCATCGTCATGGGAAGCGACTCCGACGCGGAGGTCATGTCGCAGGCCTGTGCCGCCCTCGATGAGGTGGGCGTGCCGTACGAGATGAAAGTCGCCTCCGCGCACCGCAGCCCGGAACGGACCAGGCAGGTGATCGCCGACGCGGAGCGCGACGGCGCCGCGGTGTTCATCGCCGGCGCGGGCATGGCCGCACATCTGCCGGGGGTGGTGGCGTCGCTCACTACCAAGCCGGTCATCGGCGTCCCGCTCGGCGGCGGGGCGCTGCAGGGTCTCGACGCCCTCCTCGCCGTGGTCCAGATGCCGCCCGGAATTCCGGTGGCCACGGTGGCCATCGGCGGCGCGCGCAACGCGGGCGTCCTCGCCGCGCAGATCATCGCCCTGGGCGACGCCGCGCTCGCCGAGCGCTTGCGGGCGCAGCGCGCGGCGATGGCCGATGCGGTGGCGGACAAGTCGAGGAAGGTGGAAAAATCGACCCGGTGAGCCCATGGGCCATCACCACAACCACGCCGTCTCCCGCAAGCTCGTCATCGCCTCGACTGCCACGATGGCCTTCGTGGTCATCGAGCTGGTCATCGGCTTGTGGGCCCAGTCGCTGGCGTTGATCGGCGACGCCATCCACAACTTCACCGACTCACTCGCGCTGCTGCTCGCTTTGGTGGCGGTGGGCCTGGAGCACCGTCCGGCGACCGCCGAGAAGTCATATGGCTATCACCGCGCGGGGGTGTTGGCGGCGTTCATCAACGCCGGAACGCTGGTGGCGCTGACGATCTACATCTTCTGGGAGGCCATCGCGCGCCTTCGCACGCCGCAATCCGTCGACAGCGGCGCGATGCTCTTCACGGCGATCGCGGCGCTGGTGCTCAACACGGCGATCACCCTCTGGCTGCGCGAGGAGGGGCGCCACGACATCAACATCCGCAGCGCCGTGCTGCACATGCTCGGCGACGCCGTGTCGTCCGCCGGCATCATCGCCGCCGCCCTGCTCATCCGCTTCACCGGCGCCACCTATTGGGACGCCGTCGTCTCCCTCGGCATCGGCGTGCTCATTCTCTGGAGCAGTTGGGGCGTGCTGCGCGAGGCCGTCAATCTGCTGCTGGAAGGGACGCCTGCCGGCATCGACCCCGACGCCGTCACCCGCGCCATCGCCGCGCTCGATGGCGTCGAGGGCGTGCATCACCTTCACATCTGGGCCCTCGGCCCCTCTCGCCCTGCCCTGTCATGTCACCTCATGGTCGGCGATGTGCCGGTGAAGAGCACCGGCAATCTCCTCTCGCAGGTGAACGGCATCCTGGCGAATGACTTCGGCATCGCGCATACCACAATTCAGTTCGAGTTCGCTAGCTGCGACGTCGACGATCCCTATTGCGTCCCCTACTCGAATTGAGGAGCGCCGCCCTCATCCGGCCTTCGGCCACCCTCTCCCGCTAAGGCGGGAGAGGGGATTAGATGTCCTTCTCCCGCGTGAGCGGGAGAAGGTGCCCGAAGGGCGGATGAGGGCCCTCCACCCTCACGGGTAGGTGAAGGTCACCGTCGCG
This sequence comes from Candidatus Gilichinskyi gelida, assembly GCA_038040385.1. Classification (GTDB taxonomy): domain Bacteria; phylum Acidobacteriota; class Thermoanaerobaculia; order Gp7-AA8; family Gp7-AA8; genus Gilichinskyi; species Gilichinskyi gelida. Next base: position 161,981 of record JBBPII010000011.1, on the reverse strand, counting down.
CGCGTGACGCCGCTGTCGAGGGTCATGGCCAAGTTGGGGGTGATCGCGTAGAAGGGACGAAGATCGATCGGATTGGTGAGGAAGACGTTGCCGGCGGTGCCGCAGCGGTCGCCGAGCGTCAGCATGTTCTCGATGGGACGGTTGACGCGCATGCGGTCGTAGATCTTGCCGACGTCGTCGCGCTCGTGGCCGTACGGCCTCACGCGATAGACCTTGTTGAACGCGGCCACGGTGAGGTCTTCCTTCGCCACGCGCGACGCCGCGTCGTACGTGTAGGCGATCGTCGTCGTCCAGTCCACCTTCGGCGATCCCTCCACCACCACGCCCTCGTAGCCGCCGGTGATCTTCACCGCCGACATCAGGTCGTTCTGGTACGCCACGTCGGCGGTCATGGCGATCACGTGATTGCAGCCGGAGGCGTTCTGATACTCGACCTGCTGTTGCGCGATGCGGTTCTGCGCGTCGAACGAGTAGCGGTTGGTGTACTTCTGGCCGTCGATGATGACGTCCTCGCGGTCGAGGAGGAACATCTTGCCGTCGCCGGCGGCGTGGGCCGCGAAGGTGAGGATCTCGCCGCTTCCCGGCGCCACGATCTTCTCCAGGTAATCAGCGCCCTGCACGTACTTCACCTGATCGCGGAAGCCCTGAATGATGTCGTCGTTGTAGGTCCACCCTTCGGCTTTGCGCGCCTCCTGAATGGCGCGCTGGCGCGACGCGCTATAGCGCAGCGACTCGAGCATCGTGCCGTTGAAGAGGCACGACAGGGTGTCGTTCCTGGCGAAACGGCCGTCGGCGTAGGAGGTCGCGCGCGTGACGGTTGCGCCCTCGCCGCACGGCCGTGAGCTCCACACAGGCGACGAGGTCAGATACGGCCCGTGCCAGCAGCGATGGCACCACATCGCGCCGATCGGCAGCCGGTGGCCGCAGAACGGGCAGACGATCTTAGTCCTGGTGTCTTCGATCTCGCTCTCCAGCGCGAGGAGGCGCTGATTGGTGGCGGCCTTGGCGTCGGCGTCGGGCTCCAGTTCCTCGTAGCGATGGAAGCGCTCCGAGGCCTTTGCGAACTCGCCGAGCTTCTCGTAGATCACGGCTTGGTTGTAGACGGCGGCAGGATCGGTGGGGCGCTTCTGTTCCGCGTCCTGGAACTGCTTGAGCGCGGCGTCGAGGTCATTTTTCGTGTACAGAAAGCGGCCGCGGGTGAAGAGGTCGGTGTACTCCTGCTCCACCTGACGCTTCTTCTGCAGCTCGCGCTGAAACTCCAGATCGAGCTGCAGGGTGGTGATCAACGGCCTCTCCGCGCCGGTGGGAAAGAGCTGGTTGTAGCGGTCGACCTTCGCCTGCGACTCGGAGAAGCGACCAGACTTCGCCAGAAGCACCGCCATGTTGTAGAGCACTTGCGGCTGGTCGGGCTGAAGCGAGTCGGCTTTCGCGAACTGTTGATACGCGTTCGCGTAGTCCTTCATCTCCGCGAACTTCTTCCCGAAGTAGACCGCCTTGGTGAAGTCTTCGCTGACGGGCATCGCCGCGCTGACCGCGGGCGCCGGCACGGGGGCGGGTTGCGGCGCCGGCACTTCTTGACCGAGCGCGGTGACAGCGACGAAAAGCGCGGCGAGGATCTTCATTGTAGAAACGTGTCGATGACGGTCGTCAGCCACAACTGCTGCTCCTCGGTCGGCTGCGTCCGCGCCAGTAGCGCGTAGAGCGCGTGGCGCTTCTGGTCCTCGCCGAACTTGCCGCTGGAGTCCTGCAGGACGCGCTCGGGGTCGGCGTCGACTTCGTGCGTGTCGAGAACGACGTCCGCGGCGTCTTTCGGCGCCCAGTGCGCCGGAACGTCGCTGCCGAAGAGCTTTGCCACCAGCGCGAGCCGCTCGCTCTCGTCCTTCGCGTTCCGCGCCGCCGTTGCCAGGCGGCTGCGCGTGCCGGAGCCTTGGATCAGCGAGCGGAGGTTCGAGAGGAGCTGAATGCGCTGCATGCAGGCCTCGAGGACTTTCGACTTCACCGCTTCGTCGCTGATCGCGCTGCTGGCCTGCAGCACGTTCTGGATGCGCTGCGTCTCGTAGCTGACGAAGGCGTCGGCGGCGTCCTCGGCGGGCGGCTCTTCCGGCGCGACGACCTCGGTCGCCTGCACAGGAGCGGGTGTGGGCGTCGGTTCCTGTGGAGCGGCAGGCTTTAGCCCGCCGTCGTTTGTCTCCGGCGGGCTGAAGCCCGCCGCTCCACTCGGTGGCTCAGGCGGGGCTCCGGCAATGGGAATGTCCACCAGCGGCAGATCGAGCGACGCCGTCGCCGTGGTGCTCGCGTCGATCGCCTTGGTCATCTTCAGGTCGGCGGCGGAGCGGGTTACCTCGCTCGCCGCGGCTCGCTGCGGCATCGGCACGAGCTTCGGTCCGCTCGCCAGCGGGTTCGCGGCGGGCGGTGGGACGAGACCGCGGACGACCTCGGCGTCCGAGGGAACGTCCTGATCGAGCAGGCGCTCGCGTACGCGCTGCCGGATCTCTTCGGCCGTTCGCACCTGCGCGAGGCGCTGGATGTCGGTGAGGTAGTTGGGGCTGGAGCGCTCGACCGTCATGTCGCAGTGGCAGGGGCCGACGCGGTCGGGCTGGTACTGCTGGTTGTCGCGCGCGCGGTAGAACTCGACGACCGCCATGGTCCGCTTGAACTGCGCATCGCGCGCGCGGTCGCACGCCGTCTGCGAGGCGAACTGATTGACGCCGTAGACCTCGACGAACGCGCGGGTGTCGGGGCGGTACATCTGCACGTGATAATGAAAGGCCTCGCACGGCCGCCCGGTGGCGGTCGAGACGGCGGGGCAGGTCAACGGCTGCGCAAGAACAACCCCGCTGCCCGCCGACGCGAGCAGAATTGCCACGAAGAAGGAGCGCATGATGAAGTGATGTTGGCGGCGATTATACCGTTCAACGTTTGCTCCTCGCGCTCGTAACTCCTTGCAGCAAACCAAGGAGGATCAAACAGATGACCAAACGGAATCTCACTCTCGCCGTGGCGGCGATTCTCGCAGTTGTCATTGCCGTGCCGTTCGCCTACGCGCAGCACATGCGACAAGGCCGGCCGGGCCATCGCATGGGTCCCCGCGGCGGCGACCTCGGCGCGATCATGATGCTCGGCCACCTGGAGCAAGCCAAGGAGACCCTCGGGCTCAGCGACCAGCAGGTCGACCAGATCAAGGGCATCTTCAAGGGGCTGCACGAGCAGAATGCCGCATCTCGCGACGAGCTCCACGGCAGCCTCAAGTCGGTCGCCGAGATCCTGATCGCCAACCCGAACGACGTGGCCGCCGCGCAGGCGGCGCTCGAGAAGCAGGAAGCGGCCGAGCACACCATGAAGGTCAACGCTCTGAATGCGGCGGCCAAGGCGCTCAACGTGCTCACCGCCGACCAACGTGCCGCGCTGGGGGCGAAAGTGCGTGAGCACGGGCGGCGATTCGAGAAGTAAATGAGCTTTGGGGCGTTAATTCTGGAGTGCCCCCACTTTATCCTTCGCCGGCGCGAAGCGACGGCGGAGGATCTGGCGCCTATTCCGCGCGGCGCTGATGGGCGCCAGATCCTGAGCCTTTCGGCTCAGGATGAATCTTGGGGACCTGTCAACGGGTCCCTCCTGCTCGATCGTCTACTCTTCGCGGTGAAGAACGAGGCGACGACTACGGCGAGCGACGATCCGATCGAGCGGCGGGCAATCGAAGCGGTCAAGAACGGCGACGCCGGGCCGTACGACTACCTGGTGTCAAAATACATGAAGCGCGTGGTGTCCATCGCCTGGGGAATCGTTCGCAACGCCTCCGACGCCGAGGATCTGGCGCAGGAGGCGTTCGTCAAGGCGTTTCAGACCATCGGACGCTTCAAGAGCGGCGAGCCGTTCGGACCATGGATCTATCGCATCGTGACCAACGTCTCGCTCGATGTGATGAAGCATCGCGCGCGCTTCCGTCACGAAGAGATCACCGACGCGCAGCCGGCCGAGCGGCGCGACCGCGCCGACCTTCCGGCGATGGCTAACGAGCTGTCGCGCCGGATCGACGACGCGATCGAGTCGCTGCCGGAGATGCAGCGGATGGTGGCGCGGTTGTACCTGGTGGAGCAGTTCGAGCACGCGGAGATCGCCGCGATGACCGGCCTGAGCGCGGGAACGGTGCGGTCGCATCTTTCTCTCGCCCGAGGCAAACTGAAAGAGAAGCTGGCGGACCTTCATGACTGACGACAAGTTCTTCGAGCGCCTTCGCGACGACGCGCGGCGGCTTCGCTACGAGCCGAACGACGTGATGCTGTCGCGTCTCTCCGCGCGCGTGCGGGAGCGGATCACTGCCGCCCCGACGGTCGCGCACTTCCTCGCCCGCTGGTTCCGCCCGGTCGCGGCGTCGATGGCGGTGCTCGCCGTCACCGCCATACTCGGCGTGCAGTATTTCGAGAGCAACCAACAGCCCGCAACCCTGGAAGCGGCGATGAGCGCCGATCCGGTCGAGATCTCGGTCGATGGAGACATCTACACCCTCACTCAGTAGCACGCGCAGGAACGCGATCCTTCTGGTCGCCGTGGCGTTCGTCGCCGGGGCGCTCATCGGATTCGCGGGCGGGCGTGTCTACTCGATCTTCCACGGCCCGATGCGCGGCCGCGGCCCGGACTTCATGCGAGGCCGGATCGTCAGCCACCTCGATCGCGAGCTGAACCTCTCCGCACAGCAGCACGACCAGATCGCCCAGATCATGGATCGCCATCACCAGCGGATGCTGGAGATCAGCGGCGGCGTCCGTCCGCAGATGCGCCAGGAGATCGACGCTGCTAATCGGGAGATCGAGGCCCTGCTCAACACCGAGCAGCGGGAGAAGTTTCGGAAGATGCGGATGCGGATGGATCACATGCCGCGCCGCGGCCGGCACCGTGACGGCGGGCCGCCGCCCCAGCCTCCGGGCTTCTGAACGACCCTCATCCGCCCTTCGGGCACCTTCTCCCGCTCACGCGGGAGAAGGGCCTTAGATGCCCCTCTCCCGCTTGCGGGAGAGGGTGCCGCGAAGCGGCGGGTGAGGGTTAGCGCGCCGAATCCGGCCGCACGCGGAGGAAGAACGTGCAGGCCTTGCCGGTCTTCGACTCCACCCACACCGAGCCCTCGTGGGCCACGGCGAACTCGCGCACTTTGAACAGCGCGCGCCCGCTGCGCTGCGTCGCCGACGGATTCCAGGCGAAGCCGGGCTCGAAGATCGCCTGACGCAGCGTCTCCGGCACCACCGGCCCGTTGTCCATGACGAAGAAGAGCAGCAGCGGTTTGCCTTTGTGCTCCATCCATCGGACGCCGATCACCACCTGCCCGCCCGGCGGCACGTAATGCATCGAGTTGTCCATCAGCGCGCCGAGGACCTGGCGCAGCCCTTCGGCATTCTTGAATCGCTCCTCCAGCTCCGGGACGTCGACCTGCAGGTTGATCCCCTTCAGTTCGGCGAAGGAGCCGAAGTGATCGGCGACGCTGTGGATGATGTCGGTGACTTTGGGCATTCGCGTCGCCGGTTCGTCCTTGACCTCCGGCGCCATCTCCAGCGAGGAGAGGATCTGCTCGATGGTCGCCGCCGCGTCGTGGAAAAGAGGACTTCCGGTGGCGGCGCGCATCGCCTCGCGCAGCGCGCGCAGCGGGGCGAAAACGGTTTCGCGGACGTACCCGACGAACGAGGCGTGCGTGGCATTCATCGGCTCCGCTTCGCGGAACACCAGCACCGCGCCGCTCGCGCCGCCGGAGATCGGCACCAGGGTGAAGAGGATGTTGCGGTCGTTGATGCGCAGGGCGGCCGACGTGGGAACTGAAAGCTCGCCGATGTGCCCGCCGCTGATCCCTTCGATCTGGCGCACCGAGGCGAGGTCGGCCTGGGCGACGCCGAAGAGCTTCTTCGCCTCGTCGGTGACGAACTTCACGTTGCGGTCGGGCGCGATCACGATGGCCGCCACGCCGCCGGCGATCAGCACGTTCGCCACGCTGGTGATGGCCGGAGACGCCGACTCCACCGGAAACTGCAGCAGCGGCGCTTTGGGGAACTCCTCGGGGACGGCGGCGGGGGCTGGGGCGGTGGCCGCGGTGGCGATGGGCGGCATGGGCGGGGGCGTCTTCGCCGCCGGCGGGGGCGGGCTGGAAATCGGCCGCTGCTCGCTCGACTTTTTGCGCGGTTTGTCGCATTTCTCGCAGAGGATTCCTCTGGAGATCGCCGCGCCGCACATGAAGCATTTCAGGGCCATTGGGACCGTTCCGGACCGAGGATTTTACCCTCGCGGGGGGGCGTGCGGCAACGTGATAGCGTCTGGCCATGAAGAACATCGTGATCATCGGCGCCGGCACGATGGGAAACGGCATCGCCCATACCGCCGTGGCCGCCGGTTTTGACGTCACCCTGGTCGATGTCGCCGACGAGCTCCTGCAGCGCGCCCTCTCGACCATCTCCGCCAACCTCCAGCGAGGCGTGGACAAGGAAAAAATGACCGCCGCGGAGAAGGTCGCCGTCGTCGCCCGCATCCGCACCGCGACCGATTTCGAGGCCGTCGCCAGCGCCGGCATCGTCATCGAGGCCATCATCGAAAACCTGGCCGCGAAGCTCGACCTCTTTGCCAAGCTCGACGCCATCGCCGGGCCGGATTGCATCCTGGCCTCGAATACATCATCAATATCGATTACGAAAATTGCTGCTGTTACGAAGCGGCCGGACAAAGTCATCGGCATGCACTTCATGAATCCCGTCCCGGTGATGGCGCTGGTCGAAGTCATCCGCGGCATCGCCACCTCCGATGACACGTTCCAGCGCGTCGAGTCACTAGCCAAGCAGATGGGGAAGACGGCGATCGAGGTGAACGACTACCCCGGCTTCGTCGCCAACCGCGTTTTGATGCCGATGATCAACGAGGCCATCTTCGCGCTATACGAGGGTGTGGCCACCGCCGCGTCGATCGACGGGGTGATGAAGCTCGGCATGAACCACCCTATGGGTCCGCTGACGCTCGCCGATTTCATCGGCCTCGACGTCTGCCTCGCCATCCTCCGCGTGCTCCAAGAAGGATTCGGCGATCCGAAATATCGTCCCTGTCCGCTGCTGGTGAAGATGGTCGATGCGGGTTGGTTGGGGCGAAAGAGCGGGCGGGGGTTCTACGACTACCGCAGCGCTTCCGCGGGATGACATGAACGTGCATTCGCGTTCTAATCCGCACACCAAGATGCTTTGCCAAAGCTGCAGCGCCTACAACGAAGACGATCGCGAGTTCTGCTACCGCTGCCAGAACAAGCTGCTGGTCCTGTCCGGCTTCAACGCCTTCGAGGAAGATGAGGGCGACGACTACGAAGAGGAAGGCGACCTTTCGCTCGACGAGCATCTGCTCGAGCGCGTCTCCGGCCTCGAGGAGATCGTCAAGCGGGCCGCGGAGACCCTCCGCAGCGTCGTCGACGCCGTGCAGAAGCACGAGCGGGCCATCTTCATCAACCAGACCGGCCTCCTCTCCACCAAGGAACTGCTGGAGAAGAAGAACGTCATCTCCAGCGACGAACTGGTCGAGCTGTGGGAATCGAAGATGGGCGAGCAGATGCTCGCGCTGGAGAAGAAGCAGCGCTTCATCGAGCGGAAGGACCGCATCGCGTCGCTCTTCCGCGGCGAGAAGCGCGAGCGCTTCCTCCAGCTCCTGACCGAGGCCGAGGCGGCCATCGACGCGTTCGAGCCCGATCGCGGCATCAAGGCGCTCGAGGAAGCCTTCAAGCTCGACCGCGACAATTACGAGCTCTCCTTTTTCCTCGGCGAGATGTTCTTCAATGACGGCAATCTCGACCGCGCCAAGCACTACCTCGAGCGGACGCTCGAGGTGCAGCCCGACCACTTCGACGCCGCCGTCTTCTACGGCGTGCTGCTCCACGAGCGGCAGGACCTGAAGGGCGCCGAGCGCTGGCTGCGCCGCGCCATTCAGATCTCGCAGGAGTCGTTCCTTCCGTACTTTTCCCTCGGCGCGATCTACGCGCGAAAGGGAAAGCTGCTCCGCGCGCAGAAGTTTCTGGAGAAAGCCATCCAGATCGAGCAACTGCCGCAGGCGCACTTCCTCCTCGGCACGATCTTCTACGACAAGGGCCAGCTCGAGCGCGCCATCCGCTCGTTCCAGAGCGCGCTGAAGCTCGATCCGGAGTACGAGGAGGCCATCTATCACCTCGGCCTCTGCTACCTCGACCGCAACTGGAACCGCAAGGCCATCGACTGCTTCCAGGAAGCGCTGGAGCTCAATCCAAACAAGATCGAGTACCAGCAGGCGGTCAAGATCTACGAGGGCATCTCGGCGCACGCGCCGCTCGACGGCTCGCCGGCCGCCGAGGAGTTCAAGGCCGCCGAGGGGTTCGCCACGCAGGGCAACTACATCGAGGCCCTCGACCACTATCGCCGCGCGTCGCAGATCGATCCCGACAACGTCAGCATCCTGATGCCGTACGCCCTCCTCTGCTCGCACCTCGACAAGAACAGCGAGGCCATCGCCGCCGCGCGCCGGGTGCTGAAGGATCGGCCGACCGAGGTGGTCGCCGCGGCGGCGTACACCACGCTGGTCGAAGCGCTGCGCGCCGAGGGAAACTTCAAGGAGGCGAACCGCGCGCTGGAAGACATGCTGCGCGACTACTCCTCGAACTACGCCAAGTCGATCGCCTACTACGAGAAGGCGTACAACCTGGCGGAGATGGAGGAGAACCTCGATGAGGCGCTGGAAAGCGCGCAGCTCGCGCTCCGCTACTCGCCGAAGGAGCTGAAGCAATTCCCGCTCGCCGCACTCGGCTGGGTCTACTTCAAGCGCCGCGATTTCCTCAACGCCGTCGATTTTCTTTCCAAGTCGGCCGACCTCGGCCCCACGGCGACGAACCTCATGCACCTCGGCATGGCGCTGCTCGAAAGCGGGCAGAAGGAGCGCGCCCGCCAGGTGTTCCGCAAGGCGAAGAGCTTCAAGATGAAGGGCGCTGGTCTCGAGGAGAAGATCCTCGAGCAGATCCGATCGACGACGAAGCTGATCGATCGCCTGCACGCCCGGCGCCGCCGCTCGGCGAACAAGTCCTGACCTGGAAGACGCTCATCGCCTCTATGCGGTCGCCCGCGCGGGACGCGACGGCGCAGCGTAGTGCGGCACCAGCATCCGCCGGACGATCGTGCTCCACGCCTGGCGGCCCGCCTCGCTCCACGACATCCGGCGCGAGATCTCGTCGTGGGTGATCGGCGACTCCTTCTGGAACTGCAGTCCGAAGGTGTTGACGATCTTCGACGCGCCGCGGATCTCCACCGCGAAGGGGCGGTGACGCCGGTCGAGATGCACGGTGATGGTGCCGCCGTTGAGGTCCTCGGATCCGGTCCAATCGAAGACCTCGGAGAGCGTGAACGATACGGCGTCCGTCTCGCGATCGTAGAAGTACCTCATGGCAGCTGATTAGAGGGACCTCTCCACGAAGTTCCCCCCTCATCCGCCGCTTCGCGGCACCTTCTCCCGCAAGCGGGAGAAGGAACTTAGATGGCCCTCTCCCGCTTGCGGGAGAGGGTGGCCGAAGGCCGGGTGAGGGTTGTTACCGCCGGGGGTTGGCGATCACCATCGGGCTGACCACCTGGGACGAGATGTTGATGCTTCCGTCCTCGGCCACCAGCTCGATGCGCTCGCCGCCGCCATTGATCTTGCCGGTGGCGCGGATGCGGGTCTTGCCGTTTTTGTACGCCTCGCGGCGGAAGGTGAGGTTGAAGTCGGAGTGGATGCGGTTGGCGTCGCCGTCGTTGGTAATGACCACGGCGTCGATGTCCGCGGCGAAGTTCGGGTTGACGACCAGTGTGACGTTGCCCTGGGCGGTCTTGGCCGAGACGCGCTGCGTCTTCAGCAGCGGACTGAGGGTCAAACTGATGTCGCCGGACAGCGTGGAGGCGTCGATCGGAGCGTTGGCCTGCTGGACGACGATATCGCCGCCGCCGGAGCGGAGGTTCATCGGGCCGCCGGCGTAAGTCACCCGAACGCTGCCCCCTTCGGTCGACGCGCTGCCGCCCTGTCGCGAAACGCGGATGGTCACGTCGCCGGCGTCGGTGTGCACATCCAACGGCCCCATCATGTCGCCGAAGTTGAGCGGACCGCCGCGCGAGTTCACCACCGCCGCCCCGTACACCACGCCGAGCTGCACCTCGCCGGCGCCGGTCTGGATGCGCGTGCTTCCGTGGATCTCGCCGACCGATACGTCGGCCACGTCCGCCGCGAACTCCCAGTGCATCAAGTAGATGAAGGGAATCTGGACCCTGCGTACCGGCGCCAGGCCGCTGGCGCCGCCGCCTTGCGGTGTGTTGACCGTCTGCCGGGTGACGCGGCGCGCCTGCTGCGGTGACGTCCCTCGGACCAGGAGCATCACTCGGCCGGAGAGGGTGGACGTCGTCAATGTCGGGCCGCCGCTATTGGCGGTGCGGCCGCGGTAGACGTTTCCGCTGAAGAGGCCGCGGATGTCGAACGTCGTCAAGAGGTCACCGTTGAGGGTCTCGGCGACCCAGTCGAACATCGACTCGCGCGGCGCGTAGATGTCGATGTCGGCGTTGATGGCCTGTACCCGCGCATTGGCCAGCGGCCGGTCGGGATAGTCGTAGATCACGCGGCCGTTGATGGTTTCCACCAGCGACGCGCCGCCGAGGTTGGAGAGCATGATGGTGCCGCTGACCGCATTGATGCTCAGGTTGCCGAGGAGCTGCGAGACGCGGATGTGGTCCATGGCGCGCCCGACGATCTTCACGTGCACGCTGCGCGGCACGCGGACGTTGTAGTTGACGATCGCCGTCCAGCGCGCATCGCGCCGCTCGGGGAAGTTGGTCTTCACCACACGAACGCGCGCGTCGCCCTCCAGGGTGGTGTTGACGATTTCTCTGGCGTCCTTCAACGCCTGTTCGTTCATGGCGTTGATGATCCGCTGCACGGTGACGACGATCTTGTTGCCTTCACCGCCGACGACGTCGATGCTTCCGTAGGGATTGTTCAGCCAGACGCTGCCGGCGAGATCGACCGGCGCCTCGAAGCTCGCCTCGTCGGCCTGCACGTTGGCCCCGAACGCCTCGACCGAGGCGAAGAGGGCAAAGATCGCGATGAGGAAACGGGATTTCATTACGGTTTGATGTTGCTCAGCGCCTCGGCCGCTTTCACGCGGACGTAAAGGTTCTCGCCATCCTGCGACGCCTTCTGCCGCAGGGTGTTCACGGTTTCAGTGTCGAGCGGCGCGCCGGTGCGCGCGAGATTCGCCAGCGCCTCGACGGCCTTGATGCGCACGGCGGGATTGGGATCGCTCTTCAGCGCGTCGATCAGCGCATCGCGCGTGTTCGACGCCGATGCGATGCTCGGCTGCAGCGTCTTCAGCGTCTCGGCGACCTTGATGCGCACGCCCTGGTGCTCGTTGTTGCGCAGCACGTTCGCCAGGGCCGCGGCGATCTCCGGATCGGCGTTGCCGGGTCGCGAGTATGTCGAGCGCACCCAGTCGATGGCGCGCGAGCGCGACGGCCCGAGCTGGTCTTCGTTTTCCAGCACGTAACGCATCAGGCGAACCATGCTCTTGTCGGTGGGGCGGCCGGTGACGGTGACGCGCGACGTGATGTCGAACGCCAGCGAGATGTCGTCGTTGGTGGCGCGGTCGAATTGCACGTTCTCGATGGCCGGACGCCCCTCGATGTTCGGGTTGATCAGGCTGGCCGGAAGAACGCGCGACTCGGCGATGGAGTAGGGAGCCGCGATGGGCTGCATGGACGTGATCTTCGCGTCCGAGGGCTGGATCTGCACCGGATGTCCGCGGTGCCCCACGAAGTACGATCCGCCGGCGATCATCACGACGGCTGCGGCTTGCGCGATCCACTTGAGCGCCGGGCGGCGCTGAAATGGGACGACGTTGTCCGGGACGGCCGTCGCCGGCGCGACCTGGGCCAGGAAACGCTGCTTCACGCGCGACGGCACCTCGACCGCCGGCAGGCCGTCGAGGACCCGCCAGGTCTCCTGGTACGCCGCCCAGTCGTCACTGCACATCGTGCAGTGCTCGATGTGCTGGTGCGTGTCCTCCCGCCGGACCGGGTCGAGAGACTCGGTCAGAAGGAGCGGCATGCTTTCCCTCATGAAATCGCATTCAGACATCGGTCACCTCCGCGGACATCGCCCGCGAGCGCTTTTTTCAACGTTTCCATCGCCCGGAACACCCTCGTCTTGACCGCTCCCTCGGAACAGCCGGAGATCTGCGCGATCTCGGCGTACGACAGCCCCTGGTAGCGGGAGAGGAGGATCGCTTCGCGCTGTTCCGGCGTGAGCGCCGACAGCGCCTTCTGGATCATCTGTTCGTCCTGGCGGCGCTCCAGATTGCGGTCGGGCGCGAGCTCGCTCGGCGCGGGAATGGAGTACAGAACCTCCTCCGCTTCCTTTGCCTTGTTGTCAGCTTTCCTCAGGTAGTCACGGCACCAGTTGGCTGTGATCGAGAAGAGCCAGGTCGACAGTTTTGCGTCCCCATGAAACTGGTTCGCGTGTTTGAGCATTTTGACAAAGACTTCCTGCGTCGCATCTTCTGCAGCCTCGCTGTTCCTCAAGAATCGGTAGGCGAAGTTGTAGATCCGGCTGCTGTACCGGTCAAAGATCTCGGCGGCGGGAGATACGTCGCCCGCCTGAATCAGGCGCATAAGCTCCTGATCGCTCAGGTGCGTCATCTCCCGCTTGTTCCTCTCGTCTGACGCAGTCATGGGGGAAAAGTTACGGACGCCGGGGGAACACGCCCGGCAGCCGGTTCATTCGACCGCTCAGGCCGCTCCAAGCGGAAGACCACCAGGGCGAGGACGTCCAGCAGCAGCCAGAAAACTTCGGTATCGCCGAAATTGAACTCGAAGAGTCCGGCCGCAGTGAGGGCCACGACCACCGCCACACCCGCCTCGGCGAATGCCCGTGTAGCGGCGCCCGCTTCGGGCGCCGGCGGCCGGGAGCGGCCGCCGCTACACCTCAGGCACTCCATTACGAACAGCCCAATCAGCATCACATACGCGATCACCGCCAGCACCCCTCGCTCGGCCCAGAGCTGGACGATGTTGTTGTGCAGGTGAGGGATGCGGAACCGCGGCGCATCGTGCTTGCGATAGAGCGGATAGACCTCTTTGATGTTCGCCGGGCCGACGCCGAGGACCGGGTAGTCCTTGATGATCTCCGCGCCGGCTTCGAGCATCCTGATCCGATCGAGGTTCGACGACTGTCGCATGTCGAAGCTCGAGATCAGCCGGCCGAAGAACGGCAGCGGCGCGAAGCTGAGCGCCACCAGCGCCACCGGGACCGCCCACGCCACTGCTCGCGGCCGCTTCATCAGGATCAGCACCAGCACCGCCGCCACCCACCCGATCCAGGCGCTGCGGGTGAAAGTGATCAGGATCCCAAACGAGGAGACCAGCGTGGTGACGGCGAGATAGGGATTGCGGAGGTCGTGCAGCCAGAGCGCGAGCGCGAAGACGGATGCCGCCACCAGCATGCCGGAGAGCGTCATCACGTGCGAGGCCGGCCAAGTCACGCGGTGCTCGAGATCGCGCAGTCCGAGGGCGTAGTACTGAAAAATGACCACCAGCCCGGTGCCGAAGCCGAAGAAGAGAAAGACGCGCGTGGCCAGAGTGTGGCTGCGCGGCACGGTGCGAAAGAGGATCAGCGCCGCCGGGAAGAGGAACATTTTTCCCCAGACCACGCTGTCCGCCCACATGTGGCTGGAGCGCTCGGCGGCGAGCGCGGAGATGCTGGAGGCGATGCCGTAGAGGATGAGTGGGAACCAGAGGATGTGAAACGACAGTCGGACGTCCCTTCGCCCAAGGGCGATGAAGAAAGCGATGTAGAAGATGAGGACCAGGAGCTGGGTGGAGGCGGCGAACGGCGCGAGGAGGAGGTGTCCGAGGTACGCGACCGTGGCGACGACGAGGGGCTTCGGCGTGTTTTCGGGGAGGCGGAGCCGCTGCGCGAGTGACACCGGCGCGGTCAGGCTTCTTCGAACGCTTCGTCGACGAGCATGACCGGTATGTCGCTCACGATCGGATAGATGCGGCGGCACTTGACGCACTGCAGCCCATCTTCGACCACCGGCTCCTCACCGCGGAATTTGTCGCGGAATTTGTCGCGCACCGCGGTGCGCCGGCTCTCGGAGAGTGGGACGGTTTTCACTTCCTGCTTGCAGATGGGGCAGGCGAGAATCTCGAGCAGCTCAGCGTCGATCGCCATGGCGGCGGAGTGTAGCACGCGAGGTTGCGGGGTCTCGGAGGGGGCTCGGGGTCTCGGGGTGTGAGGGCCGCGAGACCCTGCCGAGACCGCGAGACCTCGCAACCCCGCGCGATACGATGCCCTCGCCATGAAGGTGCTCCACTTGGCCTCCGTCAATCGCTGGACCGGCGCGGCCGCGCCGGCGTTCGCGGAGACCATGGCGCTGCGCGAGGCAGGCATCGACGCGCACTACGCGTACGTCGGCGGATACAAGCTGGCGGCGAAGCTCGCGCCGGTCGATTTCGCCCATCCCGTCATCGACAAGGCCCAGAATCCACGCGCGTTCGTGCGGAGCGTCGGGGCCATTGAGCGGCTGCTGCTCCACCACCGATTCGACGTCATTCACGCCCACCTCACCTACGACCATTGGCTGGCGCGCTTCGCCGCGAGGATGGTCAGCGGCGCGCACGTCGCGCGGACGTTCCACGCCCGCCGCGTCCTTCGATCCGATCCCTTCACCAGGTCTCTCATCGCGCGAAGCGAAGCGGTCTTCATCGTCAACTCGACCTTTCGTGATGCGCCGGCCCTCCGCGATCGCGAGCCGGTGTTCACCCCGCCGCCGCTCGACCGGGAGCAGTTCACGCCCCAGGGGCCGAACGTGCGCGCGCGCTACGGCATCGCGCCCGGCGCGCCGCTCCTCGCCGCGATCGGCAAACTGGCGTGGGGGCGAGGGTTCGAAGCAGTGCTCGACACATTTGCCGGCGTCCGGCGGACGGTCGGCGGCGCCCGGCTCATGATCATCGGTCACGGTGGAGCGCGTCCGGCGCTGGAACGGCACGCCGCGAACCTCGGCGTCGCCGACGCCGTCGTTTGGGCCGGCTACCACGAGGACGACTTGGCCGACCACTACCGCGCCGCGGACGTCCTGCTCTTCACCGCCGCCGGTTCGGACGAAGGGCACCGCGCGGTCATCGAGGCGATGGGCTGCGGCGTCATCCCGGTCACCTATCCGCTCACCGGCATGGACGCCATCCTCGGCGATCTTGCCCCGCGCCTCATCGCCGAGTCAGGAACTTCCGACAGTCTGGCCCTCAAAGTGACGACGGTCCTGGGGGGGAAAACAGCGGAACTGCAACGCCATGCATATGAAAGGTCTGAGGAATTCGGATATGAGCGGGCGGCGCGGCGGCTTTCTGACGCATATTTCTCACTTTTCTGACTTTGCGATCGTGCGAATCACGGAGAATGATCCGGGTCTGTAACCGCTTTCAGTCTGAGATCTTCAATTGATGCCGGAACTTCGTATCGTAACGCTGACATTCGCGGCGCAGGCGCTCAGCGCTGCCGTGATCGCCGTTGTGCTGTTCGGCTTCCGCCGGCAGTACGGGAAGTCGTATCTCGCGCACTGGACGGCGAGCTGGGTGGCGCTGGCGATCCATCACCTGGCGGACGCGGCGACCGTGCTCCTGCCGGCGGCGCATCCGGGTCGTCTCGCCGCAGCGGTGGTCGCTGACGTCGCCGGATATCTGCAAATCGCCTGGATGCTGTTCGGTGTCTACGAACTTCTGCGCCGGCGGCCGGTGCGGATGCGGGTGGCGAAGAATCTCCTGGTGACGCTGGCTATCGTCGGCGTCGCCGGGGCGCTGGTGTTCGCCGAGGCCGCGCGCGCCGGCATCTACGCGTTCCTTTCCGCCGCGGCATACTTCGTCGCCAGCATCGCCTTCTGGAAGGCGCGCAAACGCCGGGAGGGGATCGGCTTCACGATGATCTCCGCGCCGTTCTTCGCGTACGCGCTGCAGCAGACGCACTATCTGGTCATCGCGGTGGCCTCGCTCCTCGGCTTCGAAGCCGGCTATCTCCTCTATCTCGGATACGCCGACTTCCTCCTTCAGTCGATGACCGGCATCGGCATGATCGCTTGCCTCCTGGAGGACGAGCGGGAGGCCTCGGAGCTGGCCGCTGTCGAAGCCGGGCACCTCGCGTATCACGACGCGATGACCGGGCTGCCAAACCGCCCGCTCTTCATGGACCGCCTCATCGTCGCGCTGGCACAGGCGAACCGCGCAAATCAGAAGCTCGCCGTCTTCTTCCTGGACCTCGATCGCTTCAAGGACATCAACGACTCCCTCGGACACTCCACCGGCGACGCGCTTCTGAAAGGAGTGGCCGAGCGCATCCGCCGCTGCGTGCGGGAGGGCGACACCGTGGCCCGCTTCGGCGGTGACGAGTTCACCCTGCTCATCCCGAAGATCGAGAACATCGAGGACGTGGCGAAGATCGCACAGAAGATCATCGACAATTTGAAGATCCCCTTCCTCATCGCCGAGCGGGAGATGTTCGTAACCACCAGCATCGGCATCGGCATCTTCCCCGGCGACGGCCACGATCCGGAGACGCTGGTGCGCAACGCCGACACGGCGATGTATCGGGCCAAGGACCAGGGGCGCGACAACTACCAGCTCTACGCGCCGGCCATGAATGCGCGCGCGCTGGAGCGGCTGGCGCTGGAGAACCTGCTGCGCAAGGCGCTCAGCCATCATGAGCTGAGGGTCTACTACCAGCCGCTGGTCGACCTCGCATCGAAGAGGATCGTCGGACTGGAGGCGCTGGTCCGCTGGCAGCATCCCGACCTCGGCTTCCTTCTGCCGGCGCACTTCATCTCCACGGCGGAGCTGTCGGGGCTGATCATCCCCATCGGGCATTGGGTGCTGCTGACGGCCTGCAAACAGCTCCGGCAGTGGCAGAAGCGCGTCGATTCCGACCTGACGGTCTCCGTGAACCTCTCCGCCCGGCAGTTCCAGCAGCCGAACCTGGTCAGCTCGGTGGCCGAGGTGCTGGACGAGTCGGGCATCGACCCGCGGTCGCTGGAGCTGGAGATCACGGAGAGCAATGCCATGCAGAACGCGGAGGTCACCATTCACACCCTCCGCGAGCTCAAGGCCCTAGGCGTGCGCATTTCCATGGATGATTTTGGTACAGGATATTCGTCACTTAATTATTTAAAACGTTTCCCCATCGACACTCTCAAGCTCGACCAGTCGTTCGTCCGTGAGGTCAACACCGACCGCCGCGACGCGGCCATCGTCAGCGCGGTCATCTCCATGGCCCACAGCCTCGACCTCACAGTGGTCGCCGAGGGGGTGGAAACCGAGGAACAGCTCGGGTTCCTGCGGCAGGAGCGCTGCGACCGCATCCAGGGCTTCCTGTTCAGCGCGCCGATGTCGGCCGAGGAGCTGGAGCCGTATTTGATGTCGCAGCGCGCGATGCGCTCCGTCACCGGCTAGAGCGTCCGCAGCACCGCGCGCACCGGGCTGGCGTCGCCTCCCCGTATGCGCAGCGGCAGCGCGATCAGCTCGTACTCTCCCTCCGCCACGCCGTCCAGCACCAGCCCCTCGAGGATTGCCATGTCGTTCCGCGCGAAGGCCTGGTGGGCCTCGAGGGCCTTGGAGTCGAACGCATCGACCGAGGGCGTGTCGATGCCAATGAGCATCACGCCGTGCTGGTAAAGGTCGTTGACCAGCGACGGCGAGAGGCTGGCAAAGTCGTCGTTCCAGTCGCGGTGGTCGGGGAACGTGCCGGTGCGGAGGAGAACGCGCGGCGCGGAGAGGACTTTGCCGGTCAGATGCTCCAAAGTAATGCGCTGACTGCGCGCGACCTCGACGTGGATGACGACGCAGCGGCCGAGGTAGAAGTCGAGCCGGCGCGAGGCGATGTCGCCGCCTTTCGCGCTGTAGTGGCTCGGCGCGTCGGCGTGCGCCCCGACGTGCACGGAAGTGCGGATGTCGCTGAGCGTGAGGTTCCCGCCGGCGTTCATGTCGGCGTTGATGGTCTGCACGAACGGCGTGTCGCCGGGCCAGACATTGATACTCGCGTCGATGATGGGGGAGATGTCGATCAGCATGGTCCAGTGTCATCCTGAGCCGGCGAAGCGCGGCGAAGGATCCCCCGCGACCAGGCGATGAGCGCACATGCACGGGGGATCCTTCGCCGTCTACGCGGCTCAGGATGACAAGCCCTCAACACGCTGCGATCACTTTCATTTCGACCGAGATCGGCGTCGGGAGCGAGTCGACGCCCACCGTCGTGCGCGTCGGCTGCACGTGCCCGAGGTACTCGGCGTAGACGCGGTTGAAGCGTTCGAAGTCGCCCTTCATATCCGTGAGGTAGACGGTCACGTCGAGGACCTTGTCCAGCGAGCTGCCCGCCGCCTCGAGGATGACGCGGATGTTCTCGATCGTGGCGCGCGTCTGCGCCTCGATCCCCTTCGGAATGGCGTTCGTCCCCGCCTGCCGCGGCCCGATGCCGGAGAGGTAGAGGAGCTCGCCGACGCGGCGGGCGTGCGGGTAGGGGCCGACCGGGGTGGCGGCTTTTTCGGTGCTGATGGTGTCGGTGATGTTGTGCGTCGACAGCCCCGTCCCGGCGGCGACCGTCCCCTCGTCGAACTCCTTCTCGAAATCCAGCTCCTTCTTCGGGTTCGGCGTCAGCTCGACGATGGCGTTGCCGGTGCCCCACACCGGCTGGTAGTCCCACACCTTGCCGTCGTAGAGATTGTTCTCGCCGGCCAGCGCGGCGAGCCACCAGACGGCCTTGAAGCCCATGTCGGCGTTGGCCTCGCGGGCGAACTCGCGCGCCACCTGCGCCACGTCCTCCAGCCGCCCTTCGCCGAGCATCTCCAGGATCTTGCGATTCCACTCGTCGTCTTTCGCCGAGGAGATGCGGTCGTTCGCCGGATCGATGTCCGCGACTTCGTAGCGGTTCGACAGGTTGCTGACCACCACCACGATCGTCTTCTTGCCGTACTGCTCGATGGCCGTGCGCGCGGCGCGGCCGAGGGCGCGGGTCTCGTCGCGCTCCGCGTAGATGTTGCACGACACGACGGACGCCGGGATGCGGTTGTTCGGATTGAGGAGCTTCAGCGCGATCACCGTGCCGGGATCGATCGGGAAGCCGTGATAGTTGACCGTCGCTGCCTGCATGCCGAGGTCTTTGGCGGTGCGCGCGTACAGCTCGCCGAACACGGGATCGATGCGGAACTCGTACGGGATCTCGCCGAACTGGTACCAGTTCTGATCGACCAGCACCCACTTCGGCTGCGGGTCGGTCTGGAAGAGGTGGCCGATGACGGAGTACCACTGCGTCGAGTAGAGCAGGATCAACTCGGCGCCCGACGTCTCGATCTCCCGGCCCACCGCCTCGTAGTTCGCCTTCAGCGACGCCCAGCCGGCGTTGCGCTCGGGCGCCAGGAAGATGTGCGGCTGCCCCGGGACGAGGTAGGCCTTCTGAACGAGTCCGCTCACGCTTCGTCCTGAGCGCAGCGAAGGATCTCCGTCTGCGCGGCTGAGATCCTTCGCCGTCTGCGCGGCTCAGGATGACGGGGGCCTTCGGTGCGACGCATCAATGCACGTACGTCGGATCGGGTTCGAGCTCGGTGCGGCGCGACTGCACGATGGACGACGCCAGCAGCGCGCGGCGGCCGATCTCGTCCCACTGTTTTGTCTTCACCAGATCGGGCACGGCCAGCGAGACGCCGAGGTTGACGGCGACGCAGCCGGCGTCGAGGTAGGCCTCGATCGTGTCCAGCGGAATCGGGCCGCCGGCGAGCATAGGGATGTCGCGGATGGGGCCGCGGATGGTGCGGATGTAGTCGGGGCCGCCGAGGGCGGCGGCGGGGAAGATCTTCACGATGTCGCAGCCGGCTTCCCACGCCTGGATGATCTCGGTGGGGGTGGCGGCGCCGGCGACGGAGAGGAGGTCGTTCTCGTTGGCGTACTCGATGATGCGGACGTCGGTGTGCGGGGAGACGATCAGCTCCGCGCCGGCGCGCCGCGCGGCCGCGGCGTCGTTCGCGCTGCGCACCGTGCCGGCGGCGACGGTGACCTCGCCGGCGAAGCGCGCCGCGACGCTGGAGATCAGCGCGAGCGCGTCGGGCGTAGTGAGGGTGATCTCGACGATGCGAATGCCGTTGCGCGCGTACGCCTCGGCGACCGCGACCGCCGCTTCCGCCGAGTTTTCACGCACCACGCCGACGATGGCATGCTCGACGACTTTGGCGAGGAGTTCTTTTCTGGACATGGGCTAAGCGTATCAAGTCCTGTAGGGGCGCGCAGCAGCGCGCCCGCGGCTCCGGTGACAAGGGTGCCGGGCGCGCAGCAGCGCGCCCCTACGTCTCTCGTACCGAATCCAACCTCGGGTCCACCTCATAAAACACCATCCACGCCGACCGATCCTCGCGCGCTTTCTCGAGCTCCGCGCGCGCCGAGGCGGCGTCGCCGAGGCCGGCGTAGATCACGGCGATGTCGTACGGCGAGATGTAGCGGGTCAGCGCCTCGTAGCGCAACGCGGTGAGCGTCGCCTCGGCCTCGGCGCGATGCCCGGCGATGGCGTGGGCATGCGCGAGCATGGCCAGCAGAATCGGAATGCGGTCGACGGTCAGCGCGCGCTCGAACGCGGCGAGGGCCTCCGCGTAGCGCTTCTGCTGGCCGAGGGCCATGCCGCGCCAGCCATGGGCGGGGATGAAGTTCTGGTCGAGCTCCAGCGCCTTGTCGAAGCGGCGGATGGCGGCGTCGTAGTCGCGCGCGAAGTAGAACGGCCAGCCGGCGTGCACGGCGATGATCAGCGACAGCGGGTCGAGATCCGCCGCCTTGGTCACGTGCTCGATGGCTTCGTCGAAGCGGCCGCGCGCGCAGAGGAGCATGGAGTAGCCGTCGTGCGCCGTGGCGTAGTTCGGATTGAGCTCGATGGCGCGGCGGTAGTCGGCTTCCGCGCCGCTCCAGTCCCAATCGAACCACCACCGCACCGCCGCGCGCGACGCCCACGCCTCGGCGAGGTTCTCGTCGATCTCGATCGCCTTCTCCGCCGCCGCCTTCGCCTTCGGCATCGCTTCGCGCGGCGGCAGCGGGATGTTGGTGGCCAGGGTGACGAAGCTGTCGGCGAGGCCGGCGTAGGCGCCGGCGAACGTCGGATCGGCGTCGATGGCCGCGCGGAAGAAGGCGATGCCGCGATTGAGGCTCTCCTCGGTGCGCTTGTTCCACTGATGTCGCCCCCTGAGATAGAGCTGGTAGGCCTCGCTGTTGGTCGTGGTCTTGCGGCGCAGTCGCTTCTTCTCCGCGCCGGTGAGCTTGATGCGCAGCGCTTCGGCGATCTCGCGCGACATCTCCTCCTGCAGTTGCACGATGTCGTCGAGCGGACGGTTGTACTGCTCGCCCCACACCTGCGAGCCGTCGCTGGCGTCCACCAGCTCGGCGTTGACGATCAGCCGGTCGTTGACGAACTTGACGCGCCCGGTGACCACGCCGCGCACGCGCAGCTCGCGCCCGACGGTCTGGGCGTCGGCAATGCGTCCCTTGAAGCGATAGACCGTGCTCCGCGCCATCACCTTCAGTTTCGGCAGTTGCGACAGGCGATTGATCGTCCCGTCGGTGATCCCCTCCGACAGATACTCCGCGCCGGGATCGCTGCCGACGTTCTCGAACGGCAGGATGGCGATGGAGTCGATGGCCTTGGAGGTGCGGCGCGCCTTGCGGGTAATCGATTTGAGGATGTCGCCCGGCATCACCGCCGAGCTGGCGATCGCCCGCAGCGTCAGCGCGAGGTCTTTCGCCGACTGGAAGCGCTCGAGCGGATTCTTCTCCACGCAGCCTTCGATGACGCGCTGGAGCTCGGGCGGGACGGCGTCGCTCAGCTCCTCGTGCGGCAAGTCGTCCTTCAGAATTGCGGCGATGGTGGCCGCGCCCGAGCTGCGCTGGAATGGCCGCTTCGCCGTGACCAGCTCGAAGAGAATGCAGCCGAGGGCGAAGATGTCGGCGCTCGGCGCGACGAGCTCGCCCTTCAACTGCTCCGGCGCCATGTAGCCGAGCGTGCCGACGATGGTGCCGGGATCGGTCTGGAACTTCGTGGTCGGCAGGTTGCCTGTGTCGGGCGCGGTGATGAACGGGTCGGTCTGCGCCAGGCCGAAGTCGAGGATCTTCACCCGCCCGTCAGCGGTGACGACGACGTTCTCCGGTTTCAGATCGCGATGGACGATGGCGCGGCTGTGCGCGGCGGCCAGTCCCTCGGCGATGTCTGCGCCGATCTCCACCGCCTTGCGCCAGCCGATGGGAGCTCTCTCGATGCGTTGGCGCAGCGTCTCGCCGTCGAGCAGCTCGGTGACGACGTAGATCGCGCCGTTCTGCCGCCCGACGTCGAAGATGGCCAGGATGTTCGGATGGGAGAGCGAGGCGATGGCGCGCGCCTCGCGCTCGAAGCGCGCCACCGCATCGGCGTCGCCGGCGGAGTCGGAAGGGAGGACCTTGATCGCCACGTCGCGACCGAGACGCGGGTCGCGACCGCGATAGACCTGCCCCATCCCACCCTCGCCGAGCAACGACACGATTTCATAAGGGCCGACACGAGTGCCGGGGCCGAGCATGCCGAGAGGATTCTAGACCCCGGCACGTCATCCTGAGCCGCGAAGACGGCGAAGGATCTCAGCCTGCGCGACCGAGATCCTTCGCTGCGCTCAGGATGACGGACTACCAATTCATCCGGTACGACACCTCCAACGACCGTGCTGGCATGCGGTAGTACTGCGCGTCGCCCAGCTCGCTCTCGGCCACGGGTGGGCGGGTGTTGCCGAGGTTGCGGCCGTCGACGCGAATCTCGTTGCGCCCGCGGCGGTAGCCCACGCCCGCGTTCCACGCGGTGTAGGCGTCGGCCAGCGCGGTGTTGCGCTTGTTGAGGAACTGCTCGCCGGTGTAGTTGAGCATCAGGTTCGCGTTGAAGCCGGTGGCCGGCGTGTAACTCGCGCCGGCGCCGAGGAGGTGGAAGGGCGACATCTCGAAGCGCCGGCCGCGGAGCTGCGTCGGCACGCCGTCGAAGGCCTGGACGTAATCGCCGAAGCGGTTGTCGTGATAGCTGTAGCCGAACTCGATGCGCGTCTCCGGCTGCAGCGCGAAGTCCATCTCGTACTCGACGCCGTGAACCTTGATGGCCCCGACGTTGTCGAGCGCGGGGAGGCCGTTCACCACCGTGGCCACGACCAGGTTCTTCATGTTCATCTTGAACGCCGAGAGCTGCCAGCGCGCGCGGCCGTCGAGCAGTCGTCCCTTCACTCCCGCCTCGACGCTGTTCGCCGTTTCCGGATCGAGGATGTCCGCCTCGGACTCGGGACCGAAGTCGATTGCCGCGGGCTTGAAGGCATTGCGGTAGTCGGCGAAGACGGCGAGCGTGTCGCTGCCGTGCGTCCAGATCTGCCAGTCGGCGCCGACGATGCCGCTCAGCCGCGTGCGGGTGAGGCTCTCCGATCCTTCGTCGGTCTCCCGCTTCTCCGAAGTATGGTTGAGCCGCGCGCCGACGTCGACGCGCAGCCGCGGCATCGGCGTCCACTCGCTGTTTACGTAGAGGCCCGAGAAGTTGCGGTGGTCGTGCACCTCGGGGAAGTCGTCGGGGTTGACGTCGCCGATGTCCTCGGCGCCGCTGCCGTTGAGGTGGACGAAGTAGTCGAAGAGCTGACTCTGCGCCCTCGCGTTGCCGTACAGATGATCGAAGCCGGCGATCACGCGCACGTTCGGCTTCCACTGCCTGACGACGTGCGTGTCGAAGTAGACGTCCGTCACGCCACGATCCTGGAAGTAGCCGGCGGCGTTGGGATTGTTTTCGTTGACGCCGAGCAGGAATCCGCGCGCGATGTCGAAGTCGGAGCGGGTGAGGGCGAGCGTCGTCGTCCAGTCGTGCTTCTCGAATCCGATCACGCCGTGGAGCCGGGTCTGGTCCATCTTGGCCCCGCCGGGGTTGTGATTGGCGCCGACCGGAATGAGCGGGCTGAGAACGGCGCCCTGCCGCGGATGCGGCGACGACGGATCCTGCCACAGCACGGTGCCGTCGACGTCGACGCGCAGCGTCCCGCCGCTGACGCCCGACGCCGCGCGATACAGCAGGTGGGCGCGCTGCCACTCGGTCCGCTGTTCGTCGTAACCGTGCTTGTCGTAGCTGACGGTGATCGATGGTAGCGACACGGCCAGGCCGAACGTCCCGTAGGTGCCGGCGCTGACGCGCGCCGACTTGCCCTGCGCGCCGGCGACGCGGTGAATGACGTGAATGACGCCGACAAACGACGTGGCGCCGTACATCACCGGTGCGGCGCCGCGCACCACTTCGATGCGGTCGACGTTCTCCAGGTCGAGGGTCTGGGTGTCGGGATTGAACGCGCCTCCCCATGGCACGCCGTCGACGACCAGCAGAAAGGCGTCGAATTCGCGGAGGCCCCACAGCTCGGGGACCACGCCGGCCGGGCCCTGGTCGCCGCCCGGCGAGATGGAGACGCCGGCGGTGAAGCCGAGGGCGGTCTGGAGGTCGCGCGCGTTGCGCGCGCGCAACTCGTCGCCGTCGATGACGGTGACGGCGGCGGGAACCACGGTGACGTCTTCGGCGATCTTCGTCGCCGTGACTTCGATGGTTTCGGATGTCTTGGGCGGCTGCTGCGCGAACGCAATGCTTGCCAGCAGCATCATGACGATGCTCGTTTTCAAGGTTCTCTCCTTGTGACGTGAACGGATGGTGGACGGGCTTCAGCCCGTCTCTAAACGTTCAGGCGTCGGGAGAGCAGGAGGACGTCGAGGTCTCGCGGTCTCGGGGTCTCGCGGTTGCCGGGTTGCTGGGTTGCTGGGGAAGCGCGTGAGACCCATCGCAGTACAACCGCGCACGACGCCTTCGATTCTTCGATCAGCTCGTCGTCCGCCGCGACCGCTGCGCGGACCGCCTCGATCCCGCCCGGCGGCGGCGTGTTGGTGGCCAGCGCCACGCGCGTGCCGGCGCGATCGCCTTCCGCCCACGCCACCACCCCCTGCTCGGCGTGGGTGAGCGGCGCGGCGCGCATCGGCGGCAGCGGCGCGGCGGCATCGCGGGCGATGGCGAACGTCTCGGGGAGCTCGTACGAAATCTCTTCGCGCTCGTCGCCGACGCGCAGCATGATCCGCGCGGCGGCGGCGTCGACGTTCGGCACCACCCACCGCACCTCCCGCACGTAGAGGTCGAGATGGGGCGTGATGCGGATCGCGTAATGCGCGCCGCCGTCGAGGGAGAGGAAAGCTTCCCACTCGTTCGCGCCCGGCGGCAGGCGGTGGAGCGACAGCGACAGCGTGGCCGTCGAGCCGCCTCGCAACGTCTCGGCCGATGCCGCGGTGACGGCGAGGAACGCGACGAGCGTCGTCAGCAGAGCCCGGCGAATCATGGGGGCGAAATCATCGCACGAGTGGAACGGTAATGCTTTACAATACGGCATCCGAAAAACAACAGCCGTAATCCCGGATAGGTGTCATTACTTCATTAACAGGGGAGATGGATGAACAAGAGAACGTGTGTGTCACTCGTGGTCATGGTGTGTCTCGCCGCGGTTCCGGCCTTTGCCCAGCAAGGACCGGACGAAGTGAGCGGCTCGGCGCAGTTCGGAACTTCGAAGCCCTTGAAGGACCTGCCGATCGACAAAGGCGGGAAAGAGAAGATCAAGAAGGAAAAATATGAGCCGAAGAAGGTGGACGTTGCCGACGGCTTGCAGCCCGGCGCGCCCGATCCGGCGCTGCAGCAGGTGACCATCAACGCGGCCGCCACTACCAGCGTCAACAACTGGGACGGCGTCGGCATCGGCGGTGGCTACACCCCCGACGCGGCTCCTCCCGACACCAACGGCGCCGTCGGCGGCCCGGTGGTGGGCGGCGTCTCGTCGCAGTACGTGCACTGGGTCAATGAGGCCTACGCCGTCTACGACACCGCCAGCGGCTCCATCATCGCCGGCCCGACCCTCGGCAAGCAGATCTGGTCCACGTTCCCGGCAACCGATCCGTGCCGCGTCTACAACGACGGCGACCCGATCGTGCAGTGGGACAAGATCAACCGCCGCTGGATCCTGACGCAGTTCGCCGTCAGCCAGGGCGCGAACTCCGGCTACCGGCAGTGCGTCGCGGTCTCGCAGACCGAGAACGCCACCGGCGCCTATAACCTCTACGCCTTCAACTACGGCACCAACTTCAACGACTATCCGAAGGTCGGCGTCGGCACCGACGGCAACTACTACGTCACCTACAACATGTTCAGACGCGGGAAGACCTTCAACGGCGGCTGGGTCTGCGCATGGAACGGCGCCGCGATGCGCGCCGGAACGAATCCGGCCGGCATCCAGCAGTGCTGGTCCACCACCAGCGCCAGCCTCCTGCCGGCGGACCTCGACACGGGCTACGCCGCGTCGGTGACCCCGCGCGACGTGTGGGTGATCAACGCCACCACCAACGCCCTCGCCATCCGCAAGCTGCACGTCGACTTCGCCAACAGCGCGAACTCCACGCTCAGCGCGGCGACCAACGTCGCCGTCGCCGCCTACAGCCGCGCCTGCGGCGGCGGCACCTGCATCCCGCAGCCCAGCACCACGCAGCAGCTCGACTCGCTCGGCGACCGGCTGATGTACCGGCTGGTCCACCGTCAGTTCGCTGGCTACGACGCGCTGTTCGTCAGCCACTCCGTCACCAGCGGCGGCGTCACCGGCATCCGCTGGTACGAGCTGCGTACCCCCGGCGCCACCACGCCGACCGTCTTCCAGCAGGGCACCTACCAGCCCGACGCGAACTACCGCTGGATGAGCAGCGGCGCGTGGGACAAGCAGGGCAACCTGGTCGTGGGCTACAGCGTCTCCAGCAGCACGGTGAAGCCCGACGTCCGCTTCTCCAGCCGCGCGCCCGGCGATCCGCTCGGCACCCTCGGCGGCGAGACCGCCATCGCGCCTGCCACCCGCGGCTCGCAGCTTCCCAACCTGGCCCGTTGGGGCGACTACGCCGCCATGAGCGTCGACCCCGCCGACGACTGCACGATGTACTTCACCACCGAGTACCTGCAGAACGACGGGTCGTTCAACTGGAGCACCCGCATCGGCCGGGTGAAGGTCAGCGGCTGCCTGTAAATCTCGAACATCGTTTATCTTAGGGGCGGGCTTCGGTCCGCCCCTTTCATTTATGGTGACAGTGATGCTCGCGGCGCTCGTCCTCACGAACGGGAAGATCTGGACCGGAGATCCGGCCCGGCCGTTCGCGGAGAGCGTCGTCATCGACGGTAACCGGATCGTCGCCGTCGGCGAGCCCGCGTCGCCCGGCGCGCGCGTCATCGACCTCCGCGGCCGTCTCGCCGTTCCCGGCTTCATCGACAACCACACGCACTTCATCGACGGCGGCATGCAGATCTCGCGCGTGCAGCTCCGCGATGCCGCCACGCCGCAGGAATTCGCGCGCCGCATCGGCCGGTATGCGAAGAAGATCGGCAAGGGGAAGTGGATCACCGGCGGCGAGTGGGACCACACCATCTGGACGCCGTCGTTGCTTCCGACGCGCCGGCTGATCGACGCCGGGACGCCCGACAATCCGGTCTTCGTCTCCCGCCTCGATGGACACATGGCGCTGGCGAACTCCGCCGCGCTGAAGCTCGCCGGTGTCACGCGAGAAGTGCAGGACCCGCCGGGCGGCACGATCGTCCGCGACGCCAATGGCGAGCCGACCGGCATCCTCAAGGACGCCGCGCAGTCGTTCGTCGATCGCGTGATTCCGTCCGCGACGCTCGAGGAGCGCGTGGCCGCCGGCCGCGCCGCGCTGGCCGAGGCCGCGCGCTTCGGCGTCACCGCGTTCTGCGACATGTCCGGCGGCGACGCGCTCGCCGACCGCCGCGCCTACCAGCGTCTCGAGCAGGCGGGCGAGCTGACCGCGCGGGTCGCGCTCTTCACCCCGATCCTCGCCGGACCCCACGCAAATCTCTCCGGCGGCGTCAAAGGCTTTGCCGACGGCTCCCTCGGATCGTCCACCGCCGCCTTCTTCGAGCCCTACGCCGACGACCCGAACAACCGCGGCCTGAGCATGCAGGCGATGACCGACGGAAAAATGAAAGCCGCGGTGATCGCCGCCAACGCGCAGCCCGGTCTGCTGATCGCCATCCACGCCATCGGCGACCGCGCCAACGACGAGGTCCTGAAGATCTACGAGTCGATCCCCGGCGGCCGTGAGCGCCGCTTCCGCATCGAGCACGCGCAGCACCTCAGTCCCGATCTGATCAAGCGCTTCGCCGCGGACCGAGTCATCGCCTCGATGCAGCCGTACCACGCCATCGATGACGGGCGGTGGGCGGAGGGGAAGATCGGTCGCGAGCGCGCGCGCTGGACGTACGCCTTCCGCTCGCTTCTCGACGCCGGGGCGGCGCTGACCTTCGGCTCCGACTGGACCGTCGCGCCGCTCAATCCGCTGCTCGGCGTCTACGCCGCCGTCACCCGCCGCACCATCGACGGCAAGAACCCCCACGGCTGGATTCCGGAACAGAAGATCACCGTGGCCGAGGCGCTGCGTTGCTACACCGCCAACAACGCGTACGCCATGTTCCGCGAAAATGAGATCGGCCGCATCGCGCCCGGCATGCTCGCCGACATCGTCGTCCTCTCCGACGACCTCTTCACCATTGTCCCGGAGAAAATCGGCGGGGTGAAGGTCGATTTCACAATCTTCGACGGCAAAACGATCTACGAACGGAGTCACTGAATGCGAACGATCACCATCGCGTGCCTGGCACTTCTAGCCGCCTCTGCGTCGCTGGCGCAGGTTCCCGAGCCGCAGCGTGCCGACAACGACGGCCCGCCGGTCGTCTACTTCGCGCATTCGTACTATCCGGAGCACCCGAACCGGGCGGGGCTCGACGACCGCATCTCCGTGCACGTCCAGAACTTCGGGAAACTGCTCGATGAGGTCAACGGCAACTGCGCCAACGTCGTGCTCTTCATCAACGGCATGCCGATCAAGGGACTGAAGCCCGAGTCGTGCGACAAGACGCAGGGCCACGTCCGTTACCTGCTGCATCGAACTGACGACTCCGAGGACGTCTGGCACAAGCTCCTCGGCAGCCCGCGCCACTACGCGAGGCCGGTGAGCATCAGCGTCGGCGCCGACTCGCAGTTCTCTGTCCGTTCCGAGGTCGCGGAGTTCTATCTCGAGGCGGTGCCGCGCGGGTGGTTCTTCCTCTTCATCGTCCTCGCCGTGCTCTTCGCGTTTTTCATCGTCACCCTCTGCCGGCGGACGTCGATCATCCGCAGCGGACATGCCACCGTGCCGCCACATCAGCGCCCGTACTCGGTGTCGCTGTTTCAGATGGTGTTCTGGTTCTTTCTGGTCATCGTGGCGTACGTCTTCATGTGGCTGATCAACGACGAGCTGGACACCATCACCGAGTCGGTGCTGGCGCTGATCGGCATCGGCGCCGCGACCGCCATCGGCTCGACCATGATCGACAAGAACAAAACGCATACAGCGCCGGAAGCCGCCGATGTCTCGCACGGCTTCCTCAAGGACGTCCTCAGCGACGCAGACGGCATCAGCCTCCACCGCTTCCAGATGTTCGTCTGGACGCTGGTGCTCGGCGTGATCTTCGTCGCCTCGGTCTACAAGACTCTCTCGATGCCCGAGTTCAGCACCACGCTGCTGGGGCTGATGGGCATCAGCTCCGGCACCTACCTCGGGTTCAAGGTACCGGAGAAGACCGACGCGCCAGCGGGGACGGCGGCGCCGTAAGCGTTCGCCGTTGGCTGTTGACCGTTGGCCGTTGCGCCGGATTCCTCGGTCAACGGCCAACAGCCAACGGTCAACCCCCGATGACCTCCAACTCGTCCACGATCTCCGTGATGGAGTGAAATCGCAGCGACGCCGGATCGTCGATCAGCCCGTCCAGCGCCGGCGTGGCGAAGCCCGCCGCCGCGAGCTGGTCGCGCAGCGGAAGCGCCTCGGCGCGCAGCTCCTCGGGCGGATGGGGGAGAGGCTCGGCGTCTCCTTCGCGGTAGGTCTGGCGCTCGATCGCCGACCGCCGTGCGCGCAGTTTGGTCTGCAGCGCGCGGACGCCATCGACGATGCCGCCGTGGAGCGAGGTCTGTGCCTTCAATTGCGCGAGATCGTCGCGCATCATCTGCAGCGGATCGGCGAGTCGGCCGGCGTCGTCGGCCGGCAGCTCGTCGATCGCGTCGGACAAATCGTTCAGCGCGAACTCGATGTCGCTGACCCGCGCGGCGTTGACGCCCTCGCGCGCGCCGGAGATGGCGTTCGCCAGCACGCTGAAACAGGTCTCGAGCTGCGCCGCGTACATCGCGTCGACGCCCTCCGCGCCGGTCCGCAACTGGAACAGCGCGGCCTCGAGCATCACGACATCGTTCATCCCTTGTTCAGCGACTTGGCCAACCCCGAGATGATGTCGATCGGTAGCGGGAAGACGATGGTGGTGTTCTTCTCCACGCCGATCTCGGTGAGCGTCTGCAGGTAGCGGAGCTGCAGAGCGGCCGACTCGGTGGAGAGCACCTTGGCGGCGTCCGCCAGGCGCTGCGACGCGGCGAACTCGCCCTCGGCGTGAATCAGCTTGGCGCGCTTCTCGCGCTCCGCCTCAGCCTGTTTGGCCATGGCCCGCAGCATCGACTCCGGCAAATCGACCTGCTTGACTTCGACGTTGACCACCTTCACCCCCCACGGCTCGGTGTGCTGGTCGAGGATGCTCTGGATGCGCGCATTGAGCTGGTCGCGATGGGAGAGGAGATCGTCGAGCTCTACCTCGCCGAGGACCGAGCGGAGCGTGGTCTGTGCGAATTGCGAGGTCTGGTAGCGGTAGTCGAAGACCTCGACCACCGCGCGCCGCGGCTCGACCACGCGCAAGAAGACCACGGCGTTGACCTTCAGCGTGACGTTGTCGCGGGTGATGATGTCCTGCGGCGGCACTTCGAACGCTTCCTGCCGCAGCGAGATGCGCACGATCTTGTCGACCGGCGCGAACACCAGAAAGATGCCGGGCCCCTTCGCCTCGTTCAGCAGCCGGCCGAGCCGGAAGATCACGCCCCGCTCGTACTCGGGGAGGATCTTGATCGAGCTGAGGAGGTAGATGATGAAGATGAATCCGACGATGAGAACGAATGCGCTCGGCATGCAATGGCCTCCCGAACCGTGGACGGCGCGATTCTACGTCACTCCGCTGGCTCGACCACCAGATGAAGGCCATTGACGCCCGCCACCCGCACGCGCGCCCCCTCGGCGATCGCCGCCCGGGCGGTGGCGTTCCACAGCTCGCCGTGCACGAACACTTTCCCCTCAGGGCCGAGCGCCGTCCGCGCCACGCCGATCTCGCCGATCATCCCTTCGCTGCCGGTGGTCACCTGCGCTCGACGCGCGCGCAGCACGATGGTGGTCAGGAACACCACGATGATGCCGATGGGGATGCTGACCGCCAGCGCCGTGCCGAGGTGCACGCGCATCTGCGGAATGGGACCGTCGACCAGGAACAGCGCTCCGAAGACCATGCAGATGATCCCTCCGATGCCGAGGATGCCGTGCGTGGCGTACTTCGCCTCCAGCGCGAAGAGCGCGAATGCCGCCAGCAGCAGCGCCAGCGAGGCGTAGCGCACCGGCAGGAGATTGAGGGCGAAGAGCGCCAGCAGGATGGAGATGACGCCGGTGACGCCCGGAACGATCGCGCCGGGATGGTTGAACTCCGCCATCAGCGCCAGTCCGCCGAGGACCAGCAGGAGGAAAGCGATGTTGGGGTCCATCAGTTTCGCCAGCACTTTTTCCTTCAGCGTCATCTCGTAGGTACGGATCGCCGCACCGGCTGTTTTGAGCGTGACCGTGGTGCCGTTGTAGCGCCGGATGGTCCGCCCGTCGACGGCGCGCAGCAGCGCCGGGAGGTCCGCGGCGACGACGTCGATCAGCTTATGGGTCAGCGCTTCCTGCTCGGTGAACGACTTCGACTCGCGCACCGCGCTCTCGGCGACGGCGACGTTGCGCCCCCGCCGCGCGGCGATGGTGCGCATGAGCGCCGCCGCGTCGTTCACCATCTTCGTCTTCATGATCTCGTCCATCTTCTCGCCGAGGATGACGGGATGCGCCGCGCCGGTATTCGTTCCCGGCGCCATGGCGGCGATGTCCGCCGCCTCGAGGATGAAGAAGCCCGCGGACGCGGCCTGGCTGCCCGTCGGCGTCACGTAGACGATCACCGGCACGCGCGCGGTCATGATCTTCTCCACGATGGCTCGGGTGGAGACGAGGAGCCCTCCTGGCGTGGCCAGCTCGAGGATCACCGCGTCGTCGTGCTGCTTCTCTGCTTCCGCCAGACCGCGGCCGATGAACTCGTCGCTGATGGGATGAATCATCTGATTGACCGACAGCCGGAGGACCGATGCGTTGGCGAGGGAGGCGGCGAGGAGGATCAGCGCGGTGAGGAGGGAGCGTTTCATCCGCACAGCTTCACGCCGCCGGGGCGTTTGGTCAAATGCGGCGGTGCGCGCAGGCGCCGACCGTGGCGACGAGGAGGTCGAGCTCGAGCGGTTTGCGCAGCCGGGCGAACGCTTTGAATCCCGGAACGCTGTCGCCGATGATGACCGCGCGCGCCGGGTCGAGCGACCCAGCGACCTCGGCGGCGATGGCGTCGGACACGACGACCGCGTCGTAGCTGTTGCCGCGGGCGATGAGGTCGCCGGCGCAGGTGACGGTGTCGACGTCGAACTCGTAGCGGGCGAGGATGTGAGAAGCGATGAAGGCGACGACCTCGTCAGCATCGGCGACGAGCACTCTCTTGCGGGGGATTTCAGACAACGCCGGGCCTCCGAACTTCTTGCAGAGACAGGGGTTCCCGGGACTCCGGCGGGGAGAGCTGCTCCCGGCCGGCTCATGTGGAACGCCGGCGGGCGGGAGTGTATTTCAAATAACTAAGTTGAGCACTAATTGTCGCCGCCACCGCCGTAATCGGGCTGCGGCTCGTAATTGAAGAACTTGGTGATGTCATTGCGGAACACGAGCTTGAAGTCGCCGATGGGGCCGTTGCGCTGCTTGCCGATGATGATCTCGGCGATGCCCTTTTCTTCGGTGTCCTTGTTGTAGACCTCGTCACGGTAGATGAATGCGACCAGGTCGGCATCCTGCTCGATGGAGCCCGACTCACGGAGGTCGGAGAGCTGCGGACGATGGTCGCCGGTACGCTGCTCGGGACGGCGGGAGAGCTGCGACAGCGAGATCAGCGGTACGTTGAGCTCTTTGGCCACCGTCTTGAGGCCGCGCGAGATCTGGGAGATCTCCTGGTTGCGCGACTCGACCTTCCCTTTGACCGACATGAGCTGGAGGTAGTCGACCATGATCAGGTCGAGGCCGGCCTCCATCTTCAGGCGCCGGGCCTTGGCCCGCATCGCCATGACGTCGATGCCCGGGGTGTCGTCGACGTAGATCTTCGCCTTCGCCAAACGCGCGGAGGCGTCGGCGAGGTCGCGCCAGTTCCGCTCGCTGAGCATTCCGGCGCGGATCAGATGGTTCGCCACTCCCGACTCCGACGACAGCATGCGCAGGCCGATCTGCTCCTTGGACATTTCGAGCGAGAAGACGCCGACGGAGTACAGCCGCTGCGCCGGCGCGCGCGGTCCGCCCGAGCGGTCGGGGATGGCGATGGCTTCGGCGATGTTCATCATGAACGACGTTTTTCCCATCGACGGGCGGGCGGCAATGATGATCAGGTCCTGCGGCTGGAACCCCGACGTGAACTCGTTGAAGCGGTCGTAGCCGGTGGGGATGCCGGTGATGAGCTTGCCGGCGTGCTGGAGCTGTTCGATCGCCGACATGTTCGCGCGCGTAATCCGGTCCAGCGCCACGAACCCCTTCTCGACCGAGCCCTCAGCGATCTCGTAGATGGATTTCTCGGCGATGGAGAGGACGTCGGTCGGCTCGCCCGGCGCATCGAGCGCCGCGCGCATGACGCTGTTGCCCATCACGATCAGCCGGCGCAGGGTGGACTTTTCTTTGACGATGCGCGCGTAGCGCTCGACGTTGGCGATGTCGGGGATGCCGTCGACGAGCGACGAGATGTAGGCCGGCCCGCCGACCTGCTCGAGCTGGGCGCGCTTCGCCAGCTCGTCCTTGAGGGTCAGCATGTCGATCTCCCGGCTGTCCTCGGCGAGGCGTCGCATGCTGGAGAAGATCGCCCGATGAGCATCTTTGAAGAAGTCCTCGGTCTCGATCGTTCCGATCACCCTGTAGAACGCGTTGTTGTTGATGAGGATCGAGCCGAGTACGGCGCGCTCCGCATCGGGCGACTGCGGCATCGGCCGGTCGAGGGCGACGTCGAGGTGGGCAACGGTCATTTTGGACGAAGGAGCGCGGAGTTTAGCGTCGGTTTCCGTTCGCGCTGCGTTACCCGCAACTTGCCCACAGCCCCTCCACAGTTTTTCAGCAGCGGCGACGAGATGCGTCGCGTTCGGGGAGTGCGCTCAGGGTAGCAGACGGTCGTTCAACGACCGCTTGACGTTGTGGAAATCAAAGATTCTTCTTGACACCACTTCGCCGCCTCCACACCCGGTAGACCTACACGATGTGTAGGCGTTGTGGTTCTACGGCTTGGCCAGTCGCTCGCCGGCGTTTCCTTCCGGTCACGATCCGTTGTGCTCGAATGCTCCGCTGAATCATTCGTTCGAGTTCTCGCTCATCGTTGATCCGGCGAGCGACGACTTGCTTCACTCGAAGCATGATGTCGACGGAGTAGTCATCTTGGAGCCTTTCCGCGCACTCGATCGCTTGGCCGAGCATGCGCAAGAGCTGGCGTTGCGTCCCCTCTCTTGTTCTCGGGTTCATATCAGCGAAGGTAACACCGCTTTTTTCTGCCTCGCGTTACCCACAATCGGCCCACAAGATATCCGCACACGTTCTTGTGCAAATCGATTAACCGGATGGTATTCGTATGCCCGCATCGCGGTGTGGTGATGTTCGCTCCTCGAACTGGAGCGCAAGCGTATTGCCCTGATTTCGTTGCACCTGCGGCGACGAGCGTATCGCTTTG
Source organism: Candidatus Gilichinskyi gelida (assembly GCA_038040385.1). Lineage (GTDB taxonomy): Bacteria > Acidobacteriota > Thermoanaerobaculia > Gp7-AA8 > Gp7-AA8 > Gilichinskyi > Gilichinskyi gelida. The sequence goes on along the minus strand of JBBPII010000011.1, from coordinate 126,959 downwards.
GGGAGTGGGCTCAGGTTAGCAGAACGCTTTCGAGCGGCGGCCGGCGCTGTGGAAATCGAAGATTTTCCTTGACACGTCGTCGCACTTTTCTACGACTCGTGGAACGAGGTCCACACGCCGTGGAGACGTGAGCCTTCCGAGCCCGGAATGCGCCCCCGACGTAACCCTGTTGCCCACCGAGCCGTCTGAACCCCGTCTGGAGGAAACTTGATGAAACGAACGCTCTTACTGTCGATTGTCGCGCTGGCGCTGCCGCTCGCCGCGCAGCAGACCCCGGCGCCTGCCGCCGCGACGCCTGCGCCCGCGCCGAAGCAGGCGGCGATCGTCAACGGCGAGGTGATCACCGCCGAGAAGCTCGACCACCTGTGGAACAACATGAGCGTCGGGATCCGCGATCAGTACGAAAAGTCGGGCGGGAAGCAGGCCTTCCTCGAGAACTACCTCCGCAAGCGCCTGGTGCTCCAGGAGGCCATCAAGAGCGGCTTCGACAAGCGTCCGGACGTCATCACCGACATGGAAGCGGCGCGCGAGTCCGCCCTCTTCGACCGGTACGTGCGCGACGTCGTCGCCGCGCCGTTCGTCTCCGAGGCCGACATCAAGACGTACTACCAGGAACACGCGGAGGAGTTCGCCATGCCGGAGCGCGTCCACGCGCGCCACATCGTCGTCACGCCGCAGGAAGCCGGCCCGGCGACGAAGACGAAGGAACAGGCGCTGGAGCGCATCAAGCTGATCGCCGCGGACCTGGTGGCGCACAACCTGGACGTCCGCAGAGCGGAGTCCGGCTCGGCGGCGCGTCTGCGCCTCACCTACTTCGCCGAAGCCGCGCGCAAGTACTCCGAGGATGGCTCGGCGTCGAGCGGCGGCGACCTCGGATGGAAGGCGAAGGGCGAGCTCGATCCCGCGTTCGAGGAAGCGGCGTGGAATCTCCAGCCGGGAATGATGAGCGGCGTCATCGAGACGCAGTACGGTTACCACATCATCATGGTCGAGGAGCGCCAGCCCGCCGGCACGGAGCCTTACGAGATCGTCCGTCCGGGCGTGCGCGAGTACCTGCTCACGCAAAAGGCGACGGAAGTGATGACGGCGGTGAACAAGCTGACGAACGAGCTGCGCATGACCAGCAAGGTCACGCTGTTCCCCGAGAACGTCAAGTGACGCGCGCAGACGCGTCATCCTGAGCCGCGCAGACGGCGAAGGATCTCAGGCCGACGCGCTCGCGGCGCTCGTCGCGCCGTGCGCGGCGTCCCACTCATCGGCCTCGCTGGAGAAGAGGTTGATGCGGGCCTTCTTGTACTCGTGGGTGGGGTAGAGGGCCTGCTTCTGCGAGAGGCCGGTGTCGATGGCGAGATCGTTGATGATCGACTCGCACTCGTCGACCGAGCGTCCGTGGACGATGGTGTAGAGGTTGTACGGCCAGTCGGCGTACACCGGCCGCAGGTAGCACTGCGATACGCCGCGATGCTCCGACATCTTCGCCGCCATCTCGTCGACGCGCTCCGCCGGGACGATCCACACGCCCATGGCGCTGGCGGAGAAGCCCGGCTTGCGCGCCGGTGCGGCGCAGAAGCGGCGCAGAGTGCCGCGCTTGACGAACGACTTCGCTGCGGCGAGGAGCTCGTCGGCGGCCACGCCGGCGTTCTTGGACATGGCCTCGAAGGGGCGCGGCTGCAACGGCAGCTCCCGCTGCAGCAGACGGACGCACTCGATCTCGCGCGGCGTGAGCGGCTCGTACTTCGCGTCTTCGGCATGCGCGTCGTCGGCGCCGTCGCTGCTCTTGAACTGCTTGAGCGTCGGCAGCGGGCGGACGGTCTCGCAGCCGGCCTCTTCGCCGAGGACCTCGATGGTGCGGTCGAGCCCGAGCTGCGAGGTCGGCGCGACGGCGATGGTGAACCAGAGATTGAAGTCGTTGTTGCGGCGGTAATTCTGCGTGACGCCAGGATGGGCGTTGATGACCGCGGCCGCGTCGTCGATGCGGTCGTCATCGACTTTCGCCGCCACCAGGCAGGAGCGGTAGCCGAGCGCGCGCGGATCGAAGTGGGGAGCGAGATGGCTGATCAGGCCGTCGCGCTTGAGGCGCTCCGTTCGCTTGATCACTTCCTTCTCGGACATGTCGATCGCCTGCCCGATCAGGGCGAACGGCGTCGAGACCAGCGGAATCTCATTCTGCAGAGCGCCCATCAGCTCCCGGTCCCGTTGATCGATTGCCTGCATTCGGATCCTCGGCAGAATTTTTTTTGTGTTTGCGCTGGGGATGGGGTCGCGCCGAATTGTAGCGTGATTCTCTACCGCAATCACCACTCTTCGCGCGGCGGCATCCGCGACTCGCCGGAAGTAAGCAAAATGAGTTCCGGAAACTCGTTTTCGGGCACTTTGTCGCTTGACACGGCGATCCGTTCGCGGTGCCGGCGCGCCGTCTCCTCCACCGCGCGGCGGTCGATGCCGCTCCAGTCGAGGGGAAACGCGGAGAGCCGGCGCAGCCCCGCATCGAAAAGCCGCACCGCGCCGCGGAACGTCCCGCGCTTGACGTGGTGATACGCGGCTGCGACCTGGATGAGTCCCTGGAGGAACTGCTCGACGTCCGACTCCGCCACGAGCCAGATCGCCTCCCATTCCTCGTGCGCTTCCCAGAATTCGTGGGCGTTGAAATGGGCGACGCCGGCGAGGAAGTGGGTTTTGTAGTCGGGCTTGGTCATAGCGAGGTTGCGCGGTCTCGCGGTCTCGTGGTCTCGGGGTGGGTGTGGCCGCGAGACCGCGAGACCCCGAGACCGCGCAACCGCAACATCAATCTCCCTCCTGCGTTCCACGCCGCAGCGTCTCGCACATCGCCGTGGTGAAGTCCGCGGTCGTCCCGCTGCCGCCGATGTCGCGCGTGCGGTGTTCGGGGCCGGAGGCCAGGAGCTTGGTGATGGCGTCGTGGATGCGCTTCGCGGGACCCATCTCGCCGATGTGCTGCAGCATCAGGACCGCGGACTGCAGCAGCGCGAGCGGGTTGGCCTTGTTCTGCCCGGCGATGTCGGGTGCGCTGCCGTGGACGGCCTCGAACACCGCGCCGTTCTCGCCGATGTTCGCGCCGGCCACCACCCCCAGCCCGCCCACCAGGCCGGCGGCGAGGTCGGAGACGATGTCGCCGTAGAGGTTCTCCATCAGCAGGATGTCGAACTGGTTGGGGTCCACCACGAGCTGCATGCAGAGGTTGTCGACGATGCGGTCGTCGGCCAGGATGTTCGGGTAGTCCTTCGCCACGTTGCGGAAGCACTGCAGGAAAAGGCCGTCGGACATCTTCATGATGTTGGCCTTGTGCACCGCGGTGACGCGCTTGCGGGCGTGGGTGCGCGCGTACTCGAAGGCGAAGCGCGCGATGCGCGTGGAGGCTTTCTCGGTGATGATCTTCAGAGACTCCACCACCCCCGGCACCACCTCGTGCTCCAGACCGCTATAGAGGTCCTCGGTGTTCTCGCGCACCACGATCAGGTCGACGTTCTCGAAGCGGGTGATGATGTTCGGCATCGACTTGACCGGGCGGAGGTTGGCGTAGAGGTCGAGCGTCTTGCGCAGCCGGACGTTGATCGACGCGAAGCCGGTCCCGATCGGCGTGGTGACGGGCCCCTTGAGGGCGACCTTGTTGCGAAGGATCGATTCGAGCACCTCGGCCGGCAGCGGGTCGCCGAAGCGGGCCACGGCCTCGGCGCCCACGAAGTACTTCTCCCACTCGACGTCGACGCCCGCGCATTCGATGATCGCCACCACCGAGGCGGTGACCTCGGGGCCGATGCCGTCACCCGGCAGCAGCGTGATCCGGTGTTGAGCCATGCAGCAATCCTTTCACGCGCTCGCGGGCGGCGTCGAGGGAGAAATCGAGAGGGAAGTCGCGGGCCAGCTCGTCGTAGTCGCCCAGCTCGTTCGCTGCGAGGCGGACGCTCTCCAGAGTCGGCTCGATGAACTCGAGATAGTGCATCCGGCCGCGTGCGATCGGCATCTTGGAGTACGTCCCCAGAATCTTGAGCGAGCGCTGGAGGAGCGTCTCGAAATAGCGGCGACGGAGGCCGGGGTCGGCGTTGCGGAGGGCGGCGTAGTCGTCCACGAGCTCCATCTCAGTCGCTTCGCCGAGGATGCGGGCCACGCCGCGGTCGCGGAGGAGCGAAGCGAGGTCGTAGGTATCCGGACCCTTCCGCAGGTCCTGGTAGTCGATGACGAAAAGAGATCGATTAACTATGTGTATATTTTGTCCATGATAATCGCGATGACATAACAGGTATGGATGTCGCGCGATATTTTGCGCCAGTCGGCGGAAGACCGGCAGAAGCCGTGCGCTGGCCTCGGGCGGGACGCCCATCAGCGTCTCGACGTAGAACTCCCGCGTCATCTCCAGCTCGTTGGCGAAAAACTCCGCGGTGAACGGGGGGTTGATCGACCCGGCCGTAGCCCGCTGGAACGACACCAGCGCGTCGATGGCCTCGCGGTAGAGCCGCACCCCCTCGCTGCGGTCATCGTGCAGCAGATCGAACAGCGTGCGGTCGCCGACGTCGCTCTGCAGCACCGCCGCATCCGAGTAATGCAGCACCTCGGGGATTCGGCCGTGAGGGACGACGGCGTTGTAAGCGTCGAGGAACGTTCGGAGCTGCGGCCGCACCTCGACCGGGTAGTACGCCAGCATGCGGGTCGAGCCGTCGGGGAGCGTTACGCGGAAGTAGCGCCGCACCGAGGCGTCGCCGAAGAGCGCCCGCGCCGTCCACCCATCCCCCACACATTCGGTGAGGAAGGCCGCCGCGTCGTCGGGGAGGGGGATACACATGGTTGCGAGGTCTCGGGGTCTCGCGGGGGCAAAGCCTCGGGCGCGAGCACCGCGAGACCCCGAGACCTCGCGACTCCGCAACCCTATTTCGGCGTCGGTCCCTTCTCGCCGGCCGTCGCTTCCCGGATCACGATCTTCTCGATCGAGGTGGGCTGGAGCGGCCGATCCTGTTGGCCGGTCCGCGCGCCCACGATCTTGTCGGCCACGTCCATCCCTTTGGTCACCTGCCCGAAGACGGAGTACTGACCGTCGAGCGAGGGGTAGTCGTTGACCATGATGAAGAACTGCGACGACGCGCCGTTCGGGTCGCCGGGCCGGGCCATGGAGACGATGCCGCGCTTGTGCTTGACGCTATTGAACTCCGCGGCGACTTTCTTGTCCGAGCCGCCGCCGCCCCAGGTCGAGGGATCGCCGGAGATGGTGTTGGGGTCGCCGCCCTGGATCATGAATCCGGGGATGACGCGGTGGAACTTCGTGCCGTTGTAGAAGCCCTTCTCCGCGAGGTCGATGAAATTCTTGACGTGGTTGGGCGCCACGTCGGGGAAGAAGCGGATGTCGATCTCGCCGGCGCTGGTGTGCAGCTCGGCCACTTTGTCCTGGTAGTAGCTCATCGGCCTGTTCTCCTCTGATGATTTCGGCGCGGCGGCCGGCGGCGGCACTTTCATGTCGCTCATGGAGCTGCTGGTGGTTGCCGCGGCGGCGGTGGCGGTCGCCGTCTCGCCGCCGTCGGTGGCGGTGGCATCGCGGTTGGCCGGCGCGCAGGCGGCGAGCGCGAGGATGACCGCGGCGTAGATGAGATTTTTCAATGCACCCTCCTTTGAAGATACCGGGGTGCGGATGGTACTACTGTCGGAGTGCGGCGGTGCAGGCGCCGCCGCATTCCGACATGCCCGCGAAAGAGGAGGGGTCGCCGGAACTCAGATCGATCCGCGGTCGTTGTTGCGAACGCCGGAGAACTCGCCGGAGCGCTCGTTGCGCGGCGAGAGGCCACCGGCGCCGCGCTCGGCCTCGCCGAACACGCCGCCGCGATCGGTGGCGCGCTCCTGCCCGATGTAGCTCGGACGCTCGGTGGACTCCGGGGAGCTCGTCCCGATGATGCCCGGCTGTTCGACCTGCGTCTGCCGCGCGCGTCCGCGGCTGTGGCCACCTTCGCGGCCGATGGCCGACATGTGCGCCCGGTCGCGGCTCACCGCTTCGCCGCCTTTGCGGCCGGCGACGCGCGCCTCATCGGATGTGAACTCGTGCGCTGTTCCTTTGGCGTGGGCCGCGCGTCCGCCCTTGCTCGCAATTTCACGCTGTTTGCTCGGATCCATCGACGCAAAACCGCGCTTGCTCGTATTTGCCATGAGTGTCTCCTTTGGGTCTCAATGTCGGTACTGCGAGAACTGCTTGTACCTGCAGCGAGGCAACCGAAGTCGGCTGCACGAAGGGTGCCCGTTTGGAGAGGCATTGCGACGTCAGGAAGTTAGAGCGCGCGGCTCGAAGAGGGCGCGGATGGCGGAGAGAGAGGGATTCGAACCCTCGGTAGAGCTTTGAGGCCCTACGGCGGTTTAGCAAACCGCTGGTTTAAGCCACTCACCCATCTCTCCGGGCTTGGTGTGCACGACGCAGAATGAACAATCGCGGCGGAAAAATCCAGCCGTCGCCATTTGCCGCCGGGAGGGTCGCACTTCGATAAGATGCGCCCATGACGGCCACAGACACCATCGGCGCGATGACCGCGGAAGAGATCGTCGCGCTGACCAAGCGCCACACGATTTTTTCCTGGTCCGCGCAGGCCACTGTCAACCCCATTCCGATGGTGCGCGGCGAAGGCATCTACTTCTGGGATGCCGACGGCAAGCGCTACATCGACATGAACTCGCAGCTCATGTGCGTGAACATCGGGCACGGCGACCGCCGGGTCATCGAGGCGATCAAGCGCCAGGCCGACGAGCTGGTGTACGCCGGTCCGGGAATGGCCAGCCCCGTCCGCGCGCGGGTGGGGAAGATGCTCGCCGATCTGACGCCCGGCGATCTCAATCGCTTCTTCTTCACCCTCGGCGGCGCCGAGGCCAACGAGAACGCCATCCGCATCGCGCGCATGGTCAGCGGGCGGCAGAAAATCATGGTCCGCTACCGCTCGTACCACGGCGCCACCGCCGGCGCGATCTCCCTCACCGGCGATCCGCGCCGCTGGGCGAACGAGCCCGGCATCCCCGGCGTGGTGCGCTTCTTCGATCCCTACAAATACCGCAGCCACCTCTATCGCGACGGCGACAGCGACGAGACCTTTACCCGTCGCTGCCTCGACGAAGTCGAAGAGATCGTGATGTACGAGGGGGGTAAGACCATCGCCGCGATCTTCATCGAGACCGTGACCGGCACCAACGGCGTCATCGTCCCACCGGACGGCTATCTGCAGGGTCTTCGCGAGATCTGCGACCGCCACGGCATCCTGCTGGTATGCGACGAGGTGATGTGCGGCCTCGGACGAACCGGCCGCTGGTTCGCCGCCGATCACTGGAACGTCGTCCCCGACATGATCACCATGGCCAAGGGACTGACCTCGGCGTACCTGCCGCTGGGCGCCGTCGCCATCAGCGACCGCCTCGCCGGCTACTTCGATCGCAACATCTTCTACGGCGGCCTGACGTACAACGCGCACCCCATGAGCCTCGCCGCCGCCGAGGCCTGCCTGCAGGTGATGATCGACGACGACACCATGGGCCACACCCAGCGCATGGGCCGCGTGCTCTCCGACCTGCACGCGGAGATGAAGGCCAAACACCCGTCGGTGGGTGACGTCCGCTCCATCGGCCTCTTCGGCGTCCTCGAGCTGGTCCGCAATCGCACCACCAAGGAGCCGATGGCCCCCTTCAACGGCACCAGCCCCGAGATGCTGCAGCTCGGCGCCTACCTGCGGGAGCAGGGGATGTACGCCTTCATCAACTGGAACAACCTCTTCACCAACCCGCCGCTGTGCATCACCGAGGCGCAGCTTCGGGAGTCGTTCGCGATCATCGACAAAGCGCTGGAGATTACCGACGCGGCGGTGACGGGCTAGAAGCGCGCCACCATTCCTGCCCGCACCGCGCGCGGCGAGCCCGGCGTGATGTTCGTGTTGCTGTCGGCGTTCGCGTAGTAGCGGATGTTGAGCAGATTCTCGACGTTCACCTGAAGCCGGACGTTCGGTGTCAGCGAAACGTACATCGCGCCGTCGAGCTCCGTGTATCCCGGCAGCGTGACGGTGTTGTCGATCGTCGCGAACATCCATGTCCGCTGCACGACGCCCAGTCCGGCGGCGACCATGGAATGGAACTGAACGTTGTTCCACAGCGAGATGGTCTGCCGCGGGACCTGGGCGACCGTTGCTCCCTTGCGCGCCGCGGCCGTCGCGCTGGTCACGAAGGCGTCCTGATTCGAGTAACCGCCCGCGATACTCCACGACCGTGTGACGCGGCCGCCGACGCCGAGCTCCAGTCCGTTGGTGCGCTGGCTGCCCGTCTGAACGATACGCGTCGGATCGTTCGGGTCGGTCGATCGCGTGTTGGTGCGGTCCAGGCGGTAGGCGGACATCGTCAGCGACAGCGCGCTCGTCGCGTCCCACTTCACGCCGGCCTCGTAGTTTTCGAAGCGCTCCGGCTTCAACTGGTCCGTGATGGTCGTCAGCGACGAGAATTGATCGCCCGAGCCGGGCAGGTACGAAACGCCATAGCTGCCGTAGAGCGACAACGCGCCGACCGGCTTGACGACCACGCCCGCGCGGGGCGAGATCAGGTTGTCCGCTCGCTCCAGCCGATCGCCGTTGCGGTTGTTGTGGTACGCCAGATCGAAGCGGTCGAGACGCACGCCGCCGATGAGTTGAACGTGCGGCGTGAGATCGAACTGATCCTGTGCGTAGATCGCGCCGATGCTCGCTCGAAGATGATTGTCCGCGTCGGTGGCGCTTTGCCGGTACGTCACGGGGATCGTGGTTCGCGGATTCGCGTAGGGCACAAGGATGGATGTCGCCGTGTTGTTGAAGAAGCCCGTGTTGCGGAAGTTGTCCGTCAACTGCCATCCGGCCTCGCCGCCGATCAGGATGGTGTGGCGAAGCGTGCGAAACGTGATGTCCGTCTGATTGAAGATGTTCTGGCGCCTGGTCGCATTGTTGTACGCGGTGAGTGCGACGTTCGACTTGTCCGCCGTGACCGCACCCGGAACGTAGTTCTGGTAGCCGCGATCGTAGCCGCCGAAGAACGTCCGGTTGCGAATGGCGATGGCCCCGGCGCGGTGGTCGATGTTCAGGGAGGCGAGATTGACCATCGCGCGCACGTGGCTGTCGTGCGGGTTGCCGTAAACCGTTGAGACCTCCACGTCCGCCGGCCTTCCCCGGTACGAGGAGATCCCTCGGTCAGCGGTGCGGCGGTCACGGAAGTGCTCGAAGCCCAGACTCAACGTGGTCGCCTCGGACGCAAGGAAGGTGAGGGAGGGCGAGATGCCGGAGCGTCTGCGGGAGACATCGTCGCGGAAGCTGCCGGAGTCCTCGTAGACGCCGTTCAAGCGCACGGCGAGCCGTTCGCTGAGCGGTTGATCGAAATCGACGGCGATCCGCCTGTTCTCGTACGCGCCGCCCTGGACGTCGACCTCGCGCAGCGGCGCGAACCCCGCCGCTTTCGTCACGCGGTTGATCACCCCGCCGGCTCCGCCGCGGCCGAAGATCATGGCGTTCGGCCCCTTCAGTGCCTCGACCCGGTCGAGATTGTAGAGGTCGCGGTAGTACTGCATGTCGTCGCGCACTCCGTCGACGAAGAAGTCGGCGGACGTGCTGTTGCCGCGCATCACCACCTGGTCGCGATTGTTCTCGCCCTGATGGAGCATGACCCCCGGCACGTACCGAACCACGTCGCCGATGCTCGACATGAGCTGGTCCTGCATCAACTGGCGGGTGACTACCGTGATGGACTGCGGCACGTCGCGGAGCGGTGTATCGGTTTTCGTGGCGCTGCTCGTCGACGCCACGCGGTAGCTGTCCTGGGAGCGCACGGTGATCGATTCCTCGAGCGCGGCGACGCCGAGGACGAACTGGTGCTCGCCGGTGGTGGCGGCGGCGATCGTGACGGTCTCCGCAATGTCGGCGAAGCCTTTTATCTGGACGAGGATGGCGTACTCGCCCGGCTCCAGCTCCATCGAGAATCGCCCGGCGCCGTTCGTTTGGGCGGACGCGGCCGCTTTCGCCTGCGGTGCTGCGGGGAATGCGCTCACGCGGGCGGAAGGGACCGGCTTGCCGGCACCATCCAGCACGCGCCCTGTGAACGCGACGGTTGGAGGGGCGGCGATGGCCGTCGTGGAGAGGAGCAGCGTGGCGATGAGGGCGAGTCGAATGCCGGACAACATGAACGGACCTCGGCAGCGACCATGAATTGAGTCTCAATTGATACTGAGTCTCAGTCGCTTGCGGGGGCACTCTGATGGTCTCAATTGCCGTTGTCAAGGCGACGGACGCGCCAGGCGTCGTCTTCCCACACCAGATCGACGTCGCGTTTCTCTTCGCTGCGCTCTCCACGCAGCGTAACGGTGACTCGGGCGCGGTCGGCACTCCGTTCCTCGATCTCGGCAGCGACATCGGTGACCCGACCGTCGTTCCTGGCAATTTCGTCGGCGAGGGCCCGGAGGGCGTCGCGATCCGCATCACTCCGGCGAGAGAGAAGATCCGCCGCCGGCTCGAATCGCCGGGTCACGATGCTGCGATAGAACGCTTCCGCGATGGCATCAGGGGGAGAAACGAGCGTCTCCCGGTCGCCGGCCACTTCGACGACGGCGTAAGCGATACCGAGTGCCACGGCGGCCGAAAGGACGACGCCGGCGAGCGCCCTCATGCCAGCGCCTCGTCCACGAGGTCCCGCTCGCGAGAGGTCACCGGCTCGTGTTCGCGGTTCCTGATGACGCTCAGTTGCGAGTCGACCTCCAGGACCGCCAGGCGAACCTCGTGACGTCGATCGATCCCTTCGTTACGCAGAAGATGCGCGAGGTCGTCGTCGTTGAGCTGTTCGCGCCGCAGCCCGTCCGCTTTCTTGCGTCCGTTGGCCAGAACGATGGTCGGCCGGCCGTTGAGCAGCCAGTACGCCGTTTCGGATCTCGATTCCATGAGGCGGGCGATCACATCGATCACGAAGAGCGTTCCGCTGGCGGCGACGAACCTCGCAAACGACACTTCGGCCCAAAGCGCGTCGTCGATCAGATCACTCATGATGAGAGCGAGGACGAAGTCGAAGGGCGTGGCCTCCGCCACGGTCCGTTTTCCACTCGATCGCGCCGCGATCAGCAAGTACACATACGTAATGAACGCCCGGATGCCGATGCGCGCCAGATCCATTACACCGCTCCCAGCGCCTCCGGCGTATCGGTGCGCTTTTCGGGCGGAGGCTCGTCGTTGTCGGGCTTGCCGCCCAGGACGTCGGCTCTCTGAAGCGGCTCGGCCCACTCCTCTTTCAGTACGCTGATCTCTCCGTCGACTTCCAGGACCGCCGTCTTGACCTCGCGTATGTCGGTGATGCCCTTGAGGCGGAGAGAGGCCATAGCCTCCTTCTCGTGGATCATTTCGGAGCGAAGAGCGTCGCGCATCAATTCTCCGTGCCGGACGATCTCGGTGGGCTTCCCCTCCAGGAACTTGTTGAGTGTGGGACTGATGTAGGTCAGCCACTGCGTGGCGTACTTTGCTGCCGCGACCACGACGATCGCCGTCATCCCCTGGGCCATGGTGACGTCGCCGTAGATGATCTCGTCGACGACCTCGCCGAGCATCAAGGCCACCAGCAGATCGAAAACGGTGAAATTGCCGACCGTCCGCTTGCCGAGCAGCCGGATCACCGCGAGCATGACGACATAGACGAGAGCGGCGCGTCCGGCTGTTTCCGCGAGCTGAGCCCAGTCCATGTTTGCGTGAAACGCAAAACATGGGCCGATTGCCCGGTTCTCACGGCAGAAGGGGTGGCGGGTCGGCGCGTCTGAACTCGGCCAGGTCTCGAGCGGCTCGCGTGGCGAGATCGAGGTTGCCCGATCTCGCGTAGCACGATTCCCGCAGCACAAGGGCGTCCAACCGCCATGGAACGTGGGGCTCGAGCGATTGAAAGGCCTGCATCGACTCGGCGCCGCAGCCGATATATGCCGCGGGGATCGCCGCCGCGTAGAAACGCCGCCGATCGTTCCACTGCCTGGCGGCGAACGGCTCTCGAAGGGCCTCGTACATGCGTGGCGCGGTGGAGTTGTCCGCACGCGCAATCGCCAGCGCGGAATCCAGCGCCCGCTCCATCACATAGCCGCTGGGCCACGGATCGCTTCGGTAGCGAACCAGAGCGCGGGCCAAAGGTCGGCGGCCTCGCCATATCGCTTCTGCGCCAGGCGCATCCTTGCCAGGATCGCGTCCGCCTCGGCCGGCTGCCATCCCCTTAGCCTGTCCGCGAGCGGAATTGCTTCCTCACTTCCCTCTTCGGCGAACGCTTCGGCGAGCTCGGAAAGCTCGAGCGTATTCACGGGATCGAACGGAGCGGCTTTCCACGCGGCCAGCGCGGCGCCGAGGTCCGCTCTGCGATGGAGCACGCCGAACTGATGGCGCTGAATGACCTTTGCGTCCGGCACACTCAAAGGATCGCTGGCGATGTGGCGAGCGACGCGATCCCAATCGATCGCGCCGCGGATGGCGGGACGGCTGGCTCCTCGTCGTGTGGCCAGATCGACGAGCTGGTCGATGCGAAACTGGTCTCTGCCGACCGAACGCTCGAAGTCGAACTCGATGAGCGTTCGATCGTCCGTGTTGCGTCGACTGCTCTGCGCGCCGAGGGCGGCCGCCAGACCCGGGTTGGCGATGTGACGGGACAGGAACCCCTCCAGGTCTTCCACTCGCCAGGCCACGTGCATCGCCGACCGGTAAGGCTCGGCTGCAAGGCGGCGGCGGAGGACGTCCGCGTCGAATGCGATCGGCTCCGCGGAAGCACTCAGAAGGAGATCGCCCGGGCCGGTGTGCCAGGTCGTGATGTGAGGAAAGACCGAGCCGAGCGTCGCGTAGATGGTTCGCACCGTTTCGTTGTCGATGTCGTAGGCCTGGACCCATTGCAGGAAGATTCCGTTTCGTCCGAGCCTCGACGCCACGGCGGCGTAGAACTCGGCCGTGAACAGACTGGCGACGCCGGCGCGGTAGGGATTCGACGGCTCGGAGAAGATCACGTCGTATGTCGCTCGCGAAGTGAGCAGAGACTCCCGGGCGTCGGCGATGGTCACGACCACGTTCGTTCGGCGCAGGACGTCGCGATTGACCGCCGCGCATTCGCCGGCGACGCGGATCACCTCCGGCTCGATCTCGACCACGTCGACTCGCTTCATGGTCGGTACCGCCGCCAGCCAGCCGGCGGTACTGCCCGTCCCCAGGCCGATGACGAGCGCGCGTTCGGCGCGGGGATGCAGCGCCGAGCCAATCAGGCCTCCCATGACCTGCGTCCCGGCGTCGCCGCGCGTGCTGCCGTCGGACTTGCCGTTGACGATGAAGGCCATGTCGTCGTCGGCGATCAGGGCGATGCTGCTCTCGCGTCCGTCCGCGTCCCACAGCAATGTGCGCCGAAGTGTGTTCTCCCACGCCCCGCACGTCGTTGTGCGTTCGAGGTTGCAAAGCCCGGCCGCCGCCGATTCCGGAGTGCCGCCAAACCGCCGTCGGTCCCCTGGCCATGGCCCCGGCGATGGTCGCCACGGCGAGCACGCCGGGCGCGACGTTCCATCGCTTCGGCGTCGAACGTCGAGCGAGCAGGGACGCCGCGAGAGCCGCGCCGGCCAGAAGGATCGCGGTGCCACGCCAGACTCCGGGCGCCGTCAGCAGAGGAAGCAGGCCGAAGCCGCCGGCCAGCGAGCCCGCGATGGCGCCGGCGGTGTTCCAGGCGTAGGCCAGCCCGACGTGACGCCCGACTTCCTCGCGCCCTCCGCCGAGCAGCGACAGGAGCAGTGGGAACTGGAACCCGGCGATTACGGCCGTCGGAAACACGACCAGCGTGATGATCACGCTCCATCCCGCAACCTGCCCGGCGAAGCCAAGGGTGCCGAGCGCGCGAAGCACATTCGCCAGCTTGGCCAGGCGATCTCCGGCGGCGTAGGGTGCAACGATGAACAACGCCTCGAGCCCGCACGTGGTCGCGAACGCCGCCAACGTCAGCGGCTCGCGTCGGTTCATCATCGAATACACAGCCGCTCCCACACCGATCCCCAGCAGAGCCGTGGCCAGGATCAGCCCGAAGGTGTACGTGGTACCTCCGAGGAGCGGCGCCAGCATCCGATACCAGACCATTTCCATGAGCAGGAACGCGAATCCCACGATTGCGGCGGCAGCGAGAGTCCAGCGCGCGCCAGTTGCGGGCGTGCGCTCGGGACCCTCGACTCGCGTCGCCGGGGGCACTGGAACGGCAAGCCACCAGGCCATCAGTCCCACCAGGAGATTGAGGAGGGCCGCCGCGAGCAAGGTCCGGCGATTCCCGACTGCTTCCAGAGCGTAGAAGGTCGTGATCAGGCATCCGGTGACCGCCCCCAGCGTGTTGGCGGCATAGAGGACGGCAACCTTGCGACGGTGCCGATCCTCCGGTGTTTCCACGGCTCGGGCGGCCGCCGGCAGCGTGCCTCCCATCAGAAACGCCGGCAGGCCGAGCACGATCGCGGCGAGCAGCAGGCGAACGACCGTCGCGCCGGCCAGACCGAGTCCGCTCGATCCTCCCAGGGCGAGATAGAGTCGGGAAGCGAGCCACAGCAGAAGAGGTGTCAGCGCCGCGGAAGCGGCGATCAACAGCTCCAGGACGGCATAGAAGCGGAGCGGCCGCTCCTTCTCGTCGACGCGACGACCGAGCAGCGCGCTTCCGAGGCCCAGCCCTCCCATGAACACCGCCAGCACCGCCGCCGTGGCGTCCGTCGACGCGCCGAAGATGAGTCGGAATTGCCGCAGCCAGACTGTCTGATAGGAGAGGGCGCACAGTCCCGAGACGAACAGCAGACAAGCCACGATGGTCGTGCGATTTCGTAGGGCCATGTGGGCGTGACGCGAGAATTGTACGTTGGGCCCGCGGGAGATTCGTGATGGGATAGATGCGCTTGCCGAATCGAGGCTCCCGAGAAGACCAAGTGCGCGACGACGCGCGGGATCTCGAACGGCTCGGCTACGCGCAGCAGTTGTTCCGCGAGATGGGCGGCTTCTCCAATTTCGCCGTCTCCTTCTCGATCATCTCCATCCTTACCGGAGCGGTCCTGCTGTACGGCTACGGCCTCAAGTTCGCCGGCCCGCTCGTCAACTCCGTCGGATGGCCGCTGGTGAGCATCATGACCCTCATGGTGGCGATGTCGATGGCGGAGATCGCGTCCGCCTATCCCACCGCCGGCGGCCTCTATTTCTGGGCCTTCCATCTCGGCGGCCGGACGTGGGCCTGGACCACGGCATGGCTGAACATGATCGGGCAGGTGGCGATCACCGCCGGGATCAACATCGCCGCCGCGATTTACATCATTGGGGCGATCACCCGCCTGCTCGGATTACCGCCGGATGCGCAGGTGCCGCTGTTCGGCTCCGCCACCAACTGGTACTTCCAGCTTTGCATCATGGTGGTGATCTTGATCCCGCAGGTGCTGATCAATGTCTGGGGCATCCGGCTGACGGCGAGGCTTTCCGACGTCAGCGTGTGGTGGCACATCGGCGGAGTCTTGCTCATCGCCATCCTGCTGCCGATGTTGGGAAGCCACCACAACACGCTGGCTTTCCTCTTCTCGTTTGCTCCGGTCCCCGATGCTCTGCCGTCGCAACCGGCGCTGGTCATCGGCGATCTGACCGTGCCGTCGCCCCTCTTCCGTCTGATCCCGCCGCTCGGCGCGCTGTATTCCGCCGCCCCTCCGCTGCTCTTGTTCGTGCTCGCCCTCCTGCAGGCGCAGTGGACCTACACCGGCTATGACGCCTCGGCCCATCTCGCCGAGGAAACGGTCATGGCACGGCGGAACAGCGCGTGGGGGATCGTCCTGTCGGTCGCGGTCTCGGCCGTGGCCGGCTACGTGATGCTGCTGGTCCTCACATGGTGCATCCCGAATGGCGACGTCGCCGCCACGGCGCGCGATCCGTATCCGGTGCTGCACATCATCGACGCGAACCTTCCGGTTGCCTTGGCCAACCTTCTGGCGATCGTGATCGGCGTCGCGATGTGGCTGTGCGGCGTCGCGTCGGTGACGTCGATGGCCCGCATGTGGTACGCGTTCGCTCGCGACGATGGGATTCCGGGATCGCGGTGGCTCCGCCGCGTGAGCGGACGGCATCGCACGCCGATGATCGCCACGGTGGTGACCGCGGCGCTGAGCGTGGTGATCTGCTTCTACGCTGCCGCCTGGTTCGTGGTGACCTCGATCAGCACGATCTGCCTCTACCTGGCGTACGGAATCCCGGTCTATCTCAACCTGCGCAACCGTCGCCGCGGCGAAGGTGAATGGATGACTCCCGGCGTGGCCCATTGGTCGCTCGGCCGTTGGTCGCCGGCCATCAACGCCATCGCCATCGGGGGCAGCATGAAGGCGGGTGGGGGGCGGGGCGGAGGTTTCGGGGGCCGGGTGGGGGGTAGTGGGTAGGGTTTTCATCCTTGGCGACCCTCCTGAGATAGCCTCGGCTTCCGCGAACGACACACTGCATGACTCTTTGCGCATCGTGCGCGGTCGTGACGGGTGTGTGGTGGGAGCAGCGGCAAAACCGAGAGAGGAACCCGCCATGTCCGCTGCAACACCGGTCCAAAATCCGCTCAGTCTCCTCATCAAGCTCAAGAAGGGCGAGAAGCCGGTTTCGCTCGTTCAGAACAAAGCCAAGTTTCCCGACATCCTGCACTTCGCCTGGACCATTTCGCTCGCCGACAAGGGTTTGGAGAGGACCATCCTTCTGACCACGGTCTACGACGGCGATTTCGACGTCTACCTCGACAAGTTCATCGAGTCCAATCACGAGGGCTTCGACCTGCTCCTCCCGATGGTCGAGGACGGACCGCCCGTCCCGGTCGTCGATAATCGCAAGGCGTTTCACGATTGGGTGAGGAAGAACAACATCAACCCCCTCCCCGTGTTCTTCTCGGCCTATCCGTCGATGTCGGTCAACGACATTCAGAACTGCTGAGGCGCCGATGCCGGATCTACCGCTCGATCAGATTCAGGGGTTCGTGGTGCGCGGCTACACGCATCCACGAGCCCGGCACTTCATGATCAACATTCCGAACGCGAGCGCCGGCAAGAAGTTCGTCGTTGCCGTGACGCCGATGATCACGACGGCCAGGCCGTGGAGCGTCAAGCCGGCGACGTGCTGCAACATCGCGTTCACCAGGGACGGGCTTTCCGCCCTCGGGATCGACGTGGCCAACTCCGGCTTGTCCATCGAGTTCGTCGAGGGAGCCGTCGCTCGCGGAACGACCTACGTAAACGCCAACCGAGACCTCGGCGACCACGGCACGAGCGCCCCCGGCAACTGGATCCTCGGCCTCGGCACGAGCCAGGTGCACATCATCCTGTCGCTGTTCGCTCTCGACGCAGGCGCCCGCGATCAGGGCACGGACACCATCGCCTCGATGATGACGTCCGCCGGAGTGCAGCAGTTGGGTTATCAGGATTCCGACGACGTCCTCGGCGACAGCCGCATCCACTTCGGCTATCACGATTCCATCTCCCAGCCGAACATCGCCGGCGCTCCTCCGCGAAAGATTCAAGACGACCAGCCGGTCGTCAGCACGGGCGAGTTCGTCCTCGGATACAACGCCGAGAACAGCGTTTTCCGGGCCGGTCCGTCGTTCGATCCTGCCAACGGCACCTACAGCGCGTTCCGCATCCTGAAGCAGGATGTCGATGCGTTCTATGAGTACCTGAACGCGGCGGCTGCGCTGTACGACCTGACGCCAGAAGCCGTCCAGGCCAAGTTCTGCGGCCGATGGGCCGATGGCACTCCCCTCGTTCTGTCACCCGAGACACCGGACCCCAGCGTTCCGTTGAACAACTTCGATTACAGCAAGGACAAGCCGGCGCGCAGTTGCCCGATCGCCTCTCACATCCGCAGGTCGCAGCGCCGCAACGAGGACAATCAGCAGCACCGCCTCCTCCGCCGCGCCGCTCCGTACGGCCCTCCCTACGTTCCGAAGGACGGCATCGAACGTGGCTTGACCGGCCACTTCATCTGCTCATCGCTCGAGATGCAGTACGAGTTCATCATGACCCAATGGGTGAACGGCAGCGGGGTCACCGGCCTGTCGCGCGATCCACTCCTCGGGGCGATTGATGACGCGAGTCCGCCCCGTTTCCAACTGTATTGGAAAGAGAAAAAGAGCACGCTCGAAGACTTCGGCCGCTTCACGACTACGCGCGGCGGCGCCTACTGTTACCTTCCCAGCATTTCCGGACTGCAAAAGCTCTCAACCTAGGCGTCAAGCGGCAGCTGGCTGGCGGGGCATCCGAGACGAATTTCGAACCGCTCTGCTCGCCCGAGCAGCATGAGCGCCTCATGCGCGAGACAGGCTCTACGTTTTCCCAAGAACAGAGGCGGACATCGCGGTGATCAATCGCGTGCTGAAAATGAGCCTCGGCGGAGTCAAGGATGCCAGACGATCAGGATTTCGCCGTTTCCGCCCTGTCCACCGTTGAGTCCTCCCTCATTTGCCTCACCGGGCGCACCCGCACCGCCGCCGCCACTACCCCGTTGTCCCGGACTACCCTTGCTCGGAATCGCTGGCTGCCCGTTACTACAAACAGCGGCTGTGGCATTGCTGTGCTTACCACCGTGGCCTCCGGCACCGCCAGGCTCAAGTGATGCGCCGCCACCACCGCCACCACCGCCATCGCTTCCATTGTCACAGTTGACATTGACAATGCCGCCGACGCCACCAGGCTTTTGGGAACTTGGCTGACCGTCGACTCCATTGTGATCCGGAACCCCCCCAGTTCCGCCATTGGCAGTCGGCAAGCCGGTCGTCGATCCGATACCACCGGGGCCATCTCGGGCTCTCAGCGCGCGTGCTCCGCCTCCGCCTTGGCCTCCGTTGCCGCCCGGATAGACAAGCGCGCCAAATTGCGAGTTGCCGCCAGGCCGCCCGTCCGTACCCGCCTCGTCACTTCCGCCACCCCGCCCGCCGCTACCGCCATCGCCATGCCGTCCGACAACAATTGCGATGTGCACGCCAAGTTGAACATCGACCAACCTCGCGTCAATCGGCGCACCAGCGCCTCCTCCGCCACCGCCGGCGTTGTCGTTGATGTCCCTGTCTTCGCGGTCATTTCGCGCACCGCCAGAGCCGGCGCCTCCTCCTCCGCCGCCGACACCGCGCACGAATACCGAGGTCACACCGGGCGGAGGAACCCACTGACAGTTTTCGGAGGCATCGATGGGATTCTTGAACACATCAAAGCCGCGCGCCGCTCGGGCTCTTTCTTCGTCAGCCGAGGGCTGGCCGCAGACGGCGTTGGGAGCGTCAGGCGGCGGCTCCACAAGGGCAAGATCTCTTTGCCGTCTGGCAGGATCGGTAGCCTGGTGCGCATCCGGATTCTGAATGGATACGGTTCGACAAGCGAAGAGGAACGATATCGAAAAAAGAAAGATGATTCCAAGACGCCACATAATGCCTCTCTTTCCGGAAGAATTGCATTATGACACGCGCTCCACCTTCAGGAAATGGTCGTTGTCGATAACGGCCATCACGTCCAGCCCTTCGTGAGCGTTGAGCGCCCTGGGGGACCGACCAGCTGATGGTGCGCCGCTATCCTCCGGCGCCTCACGAGCACGAGACGCGCGTGGCCAGTCCTGCGCGCATCGTCAGCTTTACCCTTCTCGGGATCACCAAGGAGAACGCCGCGAGCGCTAATCTAAACTTCGACGTCCGGAAGCTCGAAGACGCGCGCCGCTACTTCGTCGTCGACGACGAAACGATCGCCGCTTTCGGGAAGAGTCTCACGCCTCCGCGTTATCGGCTCCAGGAATCGCTGACATCTGCACTGAAGCACGTCGCTCCGATTCGAACGCGCGTCCCGAAGATGAGCGACGTACTGTTGAGTCTGGCGGGGCATCCGAGACGATTTTCGAACCGCTCTGCTCGTTTCGGCGGCTTTCGCACAGATGAGGCTGACCGAGGACCATCGAAGGGCGCGGTGAAGTAGTTCTGCAACAGTCGCTCACGTGCCGTTGTAGTCACAGGTACCCCAACAGATACCCCGTTGAGTCGTTGCTGTTCCCTCTCATGCACCTCTGAGTCTCGGAACCGCCCGTGCGCCAGGCTGCTTTCGAGGACGATTTGTGGAGACCCGTTCAAGAACACTGCTCACTCGACGGTTCTGCAACCGCTCTACGAAAGCCACCAGCCCGTTCTCAGCTGTTTGTCAGCTAGTCGTCATCCAATCGGCGAACCTACAACCTCATGTCAAGATTCCGGATCGTCCGCCCCGAAGAGCGCCTCGCATGCAATCTGATGCGCCGTTCTCAGCTCCCGCTCATGATGCTCGTACATCGTCTGGATGCTCAACCCGGCGGGAAGCCGGCCGTCGCCTACGACAAAAGCCAGGAGGAATAGGTCGAGCATGACCAGAACGTAGGGAGAGCTCGACAGGCATTGGAGGGGATGCCTGCGAGACCAAGCCGTTGGCATTATCGCAGCGGCGAGGCCCCTGAGGCGGTGGCGCGTCGTCAGGAGAGCATCTGGAGCAGCGTGTTTGGCGCGAGCCGTGATCTCGTCGGCGATCATGGGCGGAAGCACCCGACGAGCGACGGCGGCGATGAGGCCCTTGCGCGGTGACAACCACTCTCGTGGCAGCGACAGCGCAAAATCCCGTACTCCCCGATCGAGGTACGGCATGCGGACCTCGAGTGAAGCGAGCATCGCACAACGATCCCAGATGGCGAGGTGCTTATTGGGCAGCCCCTCGTAGAGCAGCAGCTCGTACACGGCGCGGGAGCGGGCCTCGGGATCTTTGACGCACGCGGATCGCACTTGGGCAGTGGTGGTGGCCAGTGTGGCGCCGGTCAATCCAGCGGCCTTCAGTTTGAGCAGCCGCTCTTCGAGAGTGCGCAGATAGGTCTCGGGCTGTTCATGCACGGGATACCCGGCAAAGAGTTCATCGGCGCCCTCGCCGCATACGACCGCCTTGCCTGCTCGACGCACATGTGGCGCGGATACGAGCGCTACGCTCGGCGGGAACGGAGCTTCCATCGCCAGAACTGAATCTGCGATCCAATCGACGGGTGGCGTGCGCGTGATCATGATCGCGACGTGATCGAGGTCGAGCGCGGTTGCCACGCGCCGAGCGTATCGCAGGTCCGCCACGTCCTTGCCATCCGCCACCACGAAGGAGCGAGAGCCGCGATGATCTGGGCGCAGAGCTGCCACCACGCTGCTGTCAAGCCCGCCGGAGAGATAGGTGGCGACGGGGTAGTCGCTATGGACGTGTCGCGCGACCGACTCACGCAGCAGCTCGGTCAGCCGATCAATGGCCTGTTCCCGTCCGGTGGGTAGGGGCTGCGGTCGCGGCGCCGGCGGACGCGTTGTTGCGATGTCGAGCCGCTCTCCCTGGCGAGTAACGGCCACGTGAGCTCCCGGTGCCACTTGGCGAACCTCGCCAATCAGTGTGCGCGAGCCCAGCGCGTGGCCGAAGACCAAGTGCTCGACGAGCCCGGAAGCATCGAGACGGCGCGGCACAAGGGGACACCGGAGCAGGGCCTTGATCTCCGAGGCAAAGACAAAGGCATCCGCGCCTGGAGAGATCCAATAGAAGAGCGGTTTCATCCCAAACGGGTCGCGGGCGAGGTGCAATGCCTCGCCGTCGCGGATCGCGACAGCGTACATGCCGTCGAGCCTGTCGAACAGTGACGGGCCCCATCGCTGGAAGCCTCGCAGCATCACCTCCGTGTCAGAGCGTCCACGGAATCTCACTCCCTCTTGCTGCAGCTCACTGCGCAATGCGGCATGGTTGTAGATCTCGCCGTTGAAGACGAGTGCTACGTCTCCGTCCTGCATGGGCTGTTCACCGTTGCTGAGATCGAGCAGGCTCAGTCGTGCGGAGCCCAGGCCGATGTTTCCGTGCAGGGACACACATCGACCATCGGGCCCGCGGTGCGCGAGTGCTTCGATCATCGAGCGAAGAGTTTCCCCGCTCGCCGGCGCATCCGCGCCGTGGTAGCCGGCTATCCCGCACACTTGGAGGAGGAAATCGAGTTGCTGCGAATGGGTAGCTTTGGAGTGCTGAGCATGGCAAGTTCCATGATTGGCGAATTGAGGACTTTTTTCCGTTAGAGTATCATTGCTGATCAACACCACAACACCAGGAGGGTCGGTCGTCATGGTGAAGAAGCCCAAAGACCAAGGAATCGACAAAGCGGCGACGCTCGAGCGCCTTGCTAAACTTGGTGAGGCGCGAAGAGCGTTGCTCGGCAAGAAGGCCACCGCGAACACGAAGAAGCTCGGCAAGCGGATCGCGGAGCTCGCGGGCAAACAGGGCGCAATCGTCGAGTGGACGCTGCGGCCCCTCAACCCGTCCGAGTCCGCCGGCGTCGCGTGCGGCTGCTTCTGCGGATGCGGCTGCAGCTGCATCGCGTGACGGTCGGATGCCGCTCGTAGGTGTCGGGTATCGACACGAAGTCGGGCCACTTATCCGGCGCAGCATTCCGCCGGTTGAGGCGCTTGAGGTCACTGTCGATCACTGCATCAAAGGGACTCGAGCGCAGCGTGATGAACTGGAAGCGCTGTCGGAGTTCTGCCCCGTCTTCCTACATGGGGTCGGATTATCGCTCGGCACCGCCGTGGAGCCCGATCCTGAGTACCTCGGCCAGGTTCGCGAATTCGCGGGCCGCCTAAATGTGCCGTGGTACAGCGAGCATCTGTCGTTCACCAAGGTACCGGGGATCGACCTCGCGCAGCTTCTGCCGTTGCCTCGCACCCGTGAGACGCTGCAGATCGTTTGCGAGCACGTGAAGGTCGTCCAAGATCAGGTGGGGCTTCCGCTGCTGTTGGAGAACATTTCCTACTACTTCGAGTATCCAGGGGTGGAGATGGGTGAGGCGGAGTTCTTGGTCGAGACGTGC
Source organism: Candidatus Gilichinskyi gelida (assembly GCA_038040385.1). GTDB lineage: Bacteria > Acidobacteriota > Thermoanaerobaculia > Gp7-AA8 > Gp7-AA8 > Gilichinskyi > Gilichinskyi gelida. The sequence goes on along the minus strand of JBBPII010000011.1, from coordinate 104,115 downwards.
CGGCGAACGGGAGCAGGCATCCTCCTCGATCTCGAGAATCTCCGGATCAACTCCATCAATCATGGCTACGATGCGCTCGCGTTCCTGTCGGAGCTGCCGCCGCGCTCCGTTCGGGCGATCCATGTCGCAGGTGGATGTGCGAGGCAGGGTCTGGTCATCGACAGTCACGACCACCGCGTCCCGTCGGCCACGCTCGCGCTACTGGGCGAGGTGCTGGCGCATCACGACCCGGATGTGATCATCGTCGAGCGGGATCAAGAGTTTTCGACGTTCGTGGAGGTACTAGCCGATGCCGAGGCCGTCCGAGTCATCCGAGACCGCTGCTGCCACAGCGAGAGCGCGGCTGCTGGGTCTCCAGCGAGCGATCGTTGCGCACATGGCGGATCCTGACGCATACGAGATGATCACTCCCCCGGACGAGATGTTGGCGGGGATCGATCTCGAGCGCCTGAGGATCGTCGGTCGCCTGATCCTCGCCAAGCGGCTGGGCAAGATTGAAACTTTGCTGCCGGCCACATGCCGTTGCGTCACCTTGCATGTGCCGACGCTCGTCCGCGCGTTCGCGGCCGCGTGCCCGCCCGTGACGCTCGGACGGCAGGAGAATGCACGGCAATTTCGCGACTTCATTCTCGCCTACGAGGGACCGCCGTTGGCACCGGGCTATCTCGCTGACCTCGCCCAGCTCGAGTACCTCGCCGCAGCGGCCTCGTTCACGGCGCGAGACGGGCCGTCCGCGCGGCCCACGACGCACCTCGACCCGAGCTGGACGGCATGCGAAGTCCGCGTATCGCCCGAGTTGCACCTGTTCGAGACGGAATACGATCTTCCGGCGGCATTCGTCGACTCGCCACCGGCCGCATTGGCGCGTGGCCGTCCGCGGCTCGTAGCCATCGTCCCCGTGGCGCCGCAGGCGCGAGTCTTCCAGCTCGAAGAGGACATCACCGGGCTTTTGCTCGACCTGCAGACATGGACCGCCGTCGAACCGGAGGGCGCGCGACAGATCGTCGAGTCGCTCGGTGGCCATGGACTCGTGGAGCTGCGACGATGCGACTCTGCCTCATAGGGAAGTTCCCACCGATCCAAGGCGGGGTGAGCGCCCGGATGTACCGCCTGGCCCATGCCTTGGCATTCCGCGGCCATCAGGTGCACGTCGTCACCAACGCCCTGGAGGTGGAGGACGGCTACCGCGTGTCCATGCGGCCCGAAGACCACGACCGGCTGGCCGCGCGCCATGGAGACGGCTACGTGCGAGTCCACCAGACGGTCTCGGACGTGCGACGTCAATGGCACGTGCCGTGGCACAACCCTTACGCGACGAAGCTCGCCGGGCTCGCCATCGACGTCATTCGGAACCACGAGCTCGAGTGCGTGTTCTCCTGGTATCTCGAGCCTTACGGCGTGGCAGGACACCTCGCCGCCAACTTCACCGGCACGCCACACGTCATGAAAACCGCCGGAAGCGACGTTGGGCGCCTCTGGCACCAGTCCGGGATGCGCCTCTTGTACGACGAATTGTTCCTGGCGGCGGACGTGATCATCGCGGGCGGGTCCCTCCCCAAGTCCCTCGCCGAGCTGGGAGTTCGCCCCGAGCGCATCGTCCCTGGCGATGCCTCGTTCGTACCGCTGGATGAATTCGCACCCGTGGGCGACGCGCTCGCGCTCGACGCCTTCGGCGGCCGCACGGGGTGGGATGGGGCTACCGTTGGGATCTTCGGCAAGCTCGGGCGCTTCAAGGGCATGCTGCCGCTCCTCAGGGCCGTGCGCGATTGCCTCGCCGTCGGGAAGCGGGTGCGGGTCGCGGCCATGGTCCAGGGACGACCCGAAGACGAGCGGGCATTCGCAGAAGTGCTGCACGAGCTCGATCTTCAGGAGCACGTGATCCGCGTGCCGTTTCTTCCCCATTGGCGGGTGCCGGAGTTCCTGAGGGCGTGCGACGTCGTCTGCTGCCTGGAACAGGACTTTCCGATCCGGGCGCATGCGCCGATCATCGCCCAGGAAGCGCTGGCCACGGGCACGCCGACGCTCCTGTCAGAGGAGATCGCCGCGAAGCAACCCGAGGTCCAGCGCCTCGTCCACGGCTACAACTGCTGGATCGTCCGGGATTCCACCGACCACGACGAGATCAGGCGCTGCCTGTTGTATGCGATCGACGACCCCGCGGCCCTTGAGGTCGGGGCGCGGGGCAGAGTCTTCGCCGAGTACGTGCAGACGCAGGGCCGGTTCCCCGCAGCGCACGAGGCTGCGATGCAGCTGGCGATCAAAGGCGTCCGGCCCGATGAAGGCGCGGCCACGGCTGCCCATGCGCCGGGCGAACATGGTCTGCTCGAGCTCCTCGACACCATCCGCCGCCGGGTCTCATCCGACGCTGCACTCCACGGCGTGACCCTTCCGACCGGATCGAGCCCCGAGGCCGACTGGTTCCAGGCAGCTGGCGCTGCCTTAGCTGCGGCCCGAGCCGGCGGGATCCCGACGAGGGCGGAGCAAGCCATCCAGTTGGCGTTGCAGCTGTTCGAGACGCAGCGCGCCGTTCGCGCATCGGAGGGCGAGGGCCTGTTTCGACTCGATGCGGACGCGCCGTGCTGGCAAGTCGACGACGTGGCCGAGTACCGGCCGTCTTTGGCGCCAGGTGTGACCGCCCGGACCTACGCCGGCAGTCCGATGGACATGCTGTTGGGCGAAGACCAGCAGCAGGAAGAATCGGAAGTCGTGGTCGTGGTGCTGCCGTTCTCGACGCGGCAGCCGGTCAAGCTCTACGTTCTCTCGGGCCCGGCTGCCGATCTCGTGACAGCGAGCGACGGCCAGCGAACCCTGGCCCGGCTCACCGAGCTGACGGGCAGTGGGAATGGGGACTCGCGGCAGAGCATCCTCGAACTGGCGGAAGCGCTGTTTGCCCTCGGGGTCCTCCAGGTCGCCGCGCCCGCTGCCTCCGACACGAGGAGCCCGCGATGAACGTCCTCCTGCTGTCCGGTCTCGGCCCTGCCTTCCGCAATCAGACGCGGGTGCAGCACACGTTTCTGGAACTGGGGCGGACGCAGTACACGCGGGTGTTTCCTCGCGGCATCTCTGCCGGGGACTTCGTCTACCACCGTGGCCGGCGGCGACTGCGGGTGCTTCGGCCGAAACGAACGCAGCCGCCGTTGTTGTGCACCGCGACGCTCTCCGGGATCCTCGGCCGCGAGGGATTCGATTGCGAGACCTTTCCGCTCGAGCATGTCTGGTCGGGTGAGCGCGAACCTTCTGGAGAGCGCGTCAACGTCGTTGCGTTATCGACGACCTTCATTTGCAGCATGGGAACGCTGGCGAGGGCGCTGCGATGGATCGAGCAGCGATTCACCGGTGTCCCGGTCGTTCTCGGGGGGCAGTTCAGCAACCTGAAGGCGGCCGAGATCCTGCGCCGGTTCGACAGCGTCAATTTCGTCGTCCGCGGCGACGGCGAGGTCGCCTTTCCCGCTCTATTGCGTGCGATCGAGAGCGGCTCGTCCACTGACGGAGTGCCGAACGTCGTCACGCGCGTCCGCGGCACCGGCGAGGTCCGCTCCGGCCCCCTCGTCAACATCGATCTCGACCGCTATCCGCGCCCGCCGTTTCAAGGGGAGGTGCTGGAAGTCCCCTACGAGTCCATGCGAGGCTGCCCGTTCTCCTGCAAGTTCTGCTCGTATCCGGCGGCATCTCCGCAATGGCGGTGGAAGGCGGCGCGCACCATCGTCGCCGACTGGCAGGCGTATGCGGTGGACAACCACGCTGAGCGAATCTGTGCGATGGACTCGACGTTCACCGTGCCGCCTCGGAGGTTCCGCGAGTTACTAGATACCCTGCGCAGTTCAGAGATGGCATGGACGGCGTACGCGCGAGCCGATGACGTGGAGACGGAAGAAGAGGTGCAGCGGCTGGTCCAGGCTAAATGCGCGGGCCTGTCGATTGGCTTTGAGTCGATGAGCGACCGCACGTTGACACGCATGAACAAGCGTACGGAGGCACATCACAACCGCACCGCGGCACGGCTGCTGGGTGAGGCCGAGCTTGATCTTCGGGCTTCCTTCATCATCGGCTACCCGGGAGAGGATGCCCAGGACTACGAGCAGACGCATCGCTACCTCGTCGAGGATTTCCGCGGGCGTTTCCTGCTCAATACGTTCTCGCTCGTCGACGAGACGCTGCCGGTCTGGCAGGAGGCGGACCTGTATCAACTGCGCATCCTCGACCCTGAGAATCCCAACCACTCGTGGACCCACGTGGGGATGGACGCTCCTGCGGCGGATGCGCTCTACGAGCGAACGCTCCGCGCGGCTCGCTGGGACAGCGAGCACGCCGTGCTGAATCTGTGGCAACCGCAGTACGAGGAGCCGCTGATTCACGACCGCGGCGTCGCCGAGAATCGTCGATTGGAGAAATTGCTTGAGCGGCTTGCGTTCGCGGAAGCTGACTGGTCAGACGATCCCTCCGAGGCCGACTCCCGCACGCGCGCAACGTTGGCCAGCCTCGAGGCTCTCGGGGTCACGTCGGATCCGCGCGCCGGAGGTCGCGAATAACTGGGCACGACGCGCAGGCGCTCCTCCCCCGACGAACTTCTTGCGACTTGCACGTTCCGGCTGCTACGCCCGCGAGATCGGGAGCTTGGCGTTCCTGAAAGCTGTACTTCTGGAACTCGTCCGCTTCTCGATTCCCGCCGCCTCCACTCCAGCGCGCAGCAGCGCTACGACGTGCAGTCCGCAATTCGCCGGGCTCGCGGAAACGCCGAGCGTGTATCGGATGATGTAGGAGTCTAGGTTTCTCGCCCATTTCATGGCCAGTTCGAACCGATGCCGGTATCCTCGGGGGGTAGGGAAACGCCAAGAAGTATCACTCCTGTTTAGAGGGTACATTGATGTCGAACGCGAATGACGACAGGGAGACGGTGGCGTTTCGGCGTCAGCGTTTTGTGATGGAGTTTTGAACGTACGCATGCCAGCCTCGAACGTACAGCCCTGGATTCCGTACCTGCACGATCCGCTCGTCCTCATCGGGTTCTTCCTCTTCCTCGCGTTCCTCTTCACGCGCTACCTCCTGAAGTCGAAGATCATTCCGCCGCTGCCTCATGGCTTGGGCTACCGGATCCTTAGTACGATCCTGCTGTACGGGTTTGTGATCGGGATCCTTCTGATCGTGCTCGGATTCGGTTTGAAGTATCAGGAGGTTCGCGCAGAAGAACGGCGGCAAACCGCGGAGCGGCGGCTCCGTGAAGAAGAAAATAAAACGCGGGAGAGGCAGTCGGAAAAGGATCGCGCCGAACGGGAGCGGCGAATCACCGAAGCAAACAAGCGATTGAAAACGGAGCAGGACAACACGGTCAAGCTTCTGCGCGGTGAGATGGCGTCGAACCTGCGGACAACCAATGAGCTGCGCAAGAACGCGATCACGATCCTCAACATCGTCAATTCACTAACGACGGCCACGCGCACGCCGGGCATCAGAATCCTGCCGGTGTTCTTTCCACGAGAGAATCTGAATGCGAACAACAACGTGGGCGCAATCGCTCTCGCGGATCAGGCGATGGAGCGCCTCGTTGCACAGGGCCTCAACACGGACGAACTCGAGAGCCAGAAGTTTGCGGCCGCGGCAAGGTCGATTGCCGGAACGCTCGATCGCACGATTGCCACTGTTCGATCCCTATCCGATCCGGTCGGCAAGCGATATCCCGTAAAAAGCGAGATCTGGGATGCGAATCAAGCGATCGTCCGCGAGATTGCATCAGTCAGGATCGACGATTTTCAGGCCACTTATGCTGCGGTTCGCAGCGTGCGCGCGAATTACGAGATCTCCATCGATCGCGCGGTTGACTACATGGATGCGTTGCGTGAGTTTCTTGCGCCACCCGACAAGATCATCAATCGGCAGCGGCTGGCGAAAGTCCTCGCTGCTGAACGGCTCGCGATCCAGGTCATCTCCACATATGCAATGCAATTGGCGGACAGTATCGCGGACGTGCGCAGGCTGGAGAAGTCGCTGTCCGTAGCGCAAACTAGTCGCGTCCGCACCCCCCTCAGCGATGGCGTGATCGTCATCGCGCGCAGATCCGTGCTCCATGGCTGAGAAGATGTGCACCAACTCAGCCGGTTCCCACGCACCGTGAGAATCTGCTGAATGCGATCTTCCTTGCGGAAGCTTTTCATGCGCTGGAGTTACTCGATCTCCACGCCCTCCTCGGCCGCGAGCCGTTCGGTGTGGGCTCGGATTGCATCGCGGAACGGCTGCGCGAACTTGGCCACCGAGCTCGGTGGCCGAGACATCCGCATGTTCGACTACGCGAAGCAATCGCCGGATACGCGACGCTCGGCAACGTGCCCTGAAGCACCAACCGGTCGAAGCAGAGAGCACGCCGACGATCTTCTGCCTATGACGCTCGATTAGGTTCGCCATCGGCCAACGATACCGCCGACCGGCTGATTTTCTTGGTTTGGCTGCGCCGAGGTAGGAAAAGCGCCGCCGCTCGAGTAACTCCCCATCAGAAGGATGTCGCGACAGTCACGGCGCGCCGTGTGATCCCCAGCGCGCAAGACCGCTGCTAACCGAACGAGGGTGAGCCTTTCTCAACCAAGTTGATGGACGTATGGTGTCGGCCGCAGAGATCGAGGAAGTCGTGCGTCAATCCAGGGACCGGGCTCCGTCTGCATAGGCTAGAGCACCTCGGCGAATTCGGCGACGACCTGCACCGTTCCTTCGTCCTCTACCCTTAGCACGTTCGGCTGGTACGTAGGGTTCAGCGGCTTCAGCGTGATCGTTACGTACGAAGAGGTGCCGTCAGCTTCTGTGGCCTTCTGATTCACATGGCGTTTGACCGATGTACAGGAAGACGTTCTGCTCCAGGCGTGAAATGACGATGACGGCATGAGACGGCACCACTGTGGCGAGAACTTCTCGAACCATGCGCGCCACGGCTTCGAAACTCGCGCCGGCTGCCTCTCGCTCGGGCGGCGTTGTTGCGCCGGGTCGATGTTGCTTGCGAGCTGCGTCTTCGCGGCATCGCGACGCGCTGGCGTCACGCTCGAATCGGTCTTCGCCTTCGGAAACGCGCGTTGCGACCGGGTAGTAGCGGCGGTCATAGCGTGCATCACGGGGTAGAGCGTGGCGGGGCATCCGAGACGATTTTCGAACCGCTCTGCTCGCCCGAGCAGCATAGTCGCCTCACCCGGCGAGACAGGTCTAATATCCCGAGGAACAGATCCGGACATTAGCGATGAGCAATCACGTGCTGGAAGTGACGCCCCCGGCAGAGTCAAGGACGCCAGACGATCAGAATTTCGCCGTCTCCACCTTGGCCACCGTTGAGTCCTCCTTCGTTTGCCTCGCCGGGTGCTCCGGCACCGCCGCCGCCGCTGCCCCGTTGCCCCGGATTGCCCTTGCTCGGAATCGCTGGCTGGCTATTACCACAAACTGCGGCTGTAGCATTGCTGTGCTTACCACCATGGCCGCCGGCACCGCCCGGCTCCAGTGATGCGCCACCACCGCCGCCATCGCTTCCAGCGTCACAGTTGACAAGGCGCCGCCGCCACCACCACCGCCGACACCGCGCACGAATATCGACGTCACACCCGGGGGAGGAAACCACTGACAGTTTTCGGCGGCATCGATCGGATTCTTGAACACATCGAAGCCGCGCGCCGCTCGGTCTCGTTCTTCGTCAGCTGAGGGCTGGCCGCAGACAGCGTTAGGTGTGTCAGGCGGCGGCTGCACATCGGCAAGATTTCTTTGCTGTCTGGCAGAATCGGTAGCTCTGCGCGCATCGGGGTTCTGAATGGATGCGGTTCGACAAGCGAGCAGGAACGACATCGAAAAAAGAAAGACGATCGCACGACGCCACATAATGCCCTCTTTCTGTCCGGAAGAATTGCATTATGACACATCGCCGCGACACCGCTACAACGATCCTCCTAGCTCACGGTTGGGCGTAAACGGTTCCTGACCGGGGGCAGAGGTACGCGCGGCGATAGCCGGAAGGATGCGCTGCTGCGGCGAGGTCGATGGCCCGCACGAGGTACTCGGGCAGCTGCACGTGACTGCACGCAGGCCGAGCAGTGGCCGCAGCGCCGGTGGACTTCGCCGGCACCGTCGTCGACCTTTTCTATCCGCGGGCCACGCGGCGACATTGCTGCTCAGGCTGGCGGAGGGGGTGGGATTCGAACCCACGGTGGAGTTGCCCCCACGGCGGTTTTCAAGACCGCTGCCTTAAACCGCTCGGCCACCCCTCCGTGAATGGTTGCGAACAGTGCCTCAGCTCAGAAGATTCACGTCCAGGGTGATCTTCAGCCGCAGGCGCCGGTGCAGGCGCAGCTCCTCGAGCGTGAGGTTGAGCGGGACGGTGATTTCCTTGACCAGCCCGTCGTTGGCGCGGCGCTCGGCGATGGGTGGCGCGGCGGCGGTGGCCGTCGACGCGAACGACCCGAGGTCAGGAAGCGAGTTGAGAATCCCCTCGGGCAGCGGGATCTCGATCGACGCCATCGGCACCTCGTGCGGAATCTCGGTCTCGAAGTCGGGCATGGGCGGGGGAGTGCTGGGGAAGTAGTCGCTGATCTCGGTGAAGGGGCCCGGTTGCGACGGCGGCGCGGGATTGATCAGCTCCGTCGCCACCAGCGGGATGTCGCCGGCGCCGGCGGCGTCGTCGACCGTCACTCCCCGCTCGTCGTCTTCGTCCCACAGCGAGTCGGCGGGCGTCTGCTCGCGGGCCACCGCGGCGTTGAGGATCTGGATGTCGCGGTCGATCGGCTCCGATCCTTCCAAGCCGTACTTCTTGATCAGATGCGCGAGGACGAGATGGGTGATCCCCTTAATGGTCTCCTCCACTCCGATGCCGGTGGTGGCCACCGATCCGAAGTGCGGCACGCCGAGCTTGTTGAGCTCCGCCTCCATCTCCCGCTCCGGCAGCGCGTTGGGCAGATCGCGCTTGTTGAACTGCATGACCAGCGGGACCTCGCGGATGCGGATGCCCTGCCGCTTGAGGTTGTCCTCGAGGTTCTGCAGCGACTCGAGATTGGCGTCGAGCGCGAACTCCTGGCTGTCGGCGACGAACACGATCCCGTCCGCCCCCTTCAGCACCAGTTGCCGCGTGGAGTTGTAGTAGACCTGCCCCGGCACGGTGTAGAGCTGCAGCTTGGTCCGCATCCCGCGGATCTTGCCGAGGTCGAGGGGGAGGAAGTCGAAGAAGAGCGTGCGGTCGGTCTTGGTGGAGAGCGAGAGCATCTTGCTCTTGTTGTTCGACGGCAGCGAGTCGTAGACGAACTGCAGGTTGGTCGTTTTTCCGCAGAGACCGGGGCCGTAGTAGACGATCTTGGCCGTGATCTCCTTGGTGGCGTAGTTGAAGAGGACCATGGGAAGCGCAAATTATATGATGTCGCGCCGCGGAGGTGAGGATGTCCAGACGGTCCGTCTGCCTCGTCGTATTGCTTCTACTCGCTGCGCCGCTCTGCGCGGACGCGCCCGGCGTGTACGCCATCACCGGCGGTACGGTGCATCCGGTCAGCGGCGCGGCCATTGACAAGGGCGTGGTGATCATTCGCGACGGCTTGATCGAGTCAGTTGGCGCGAATCTCCCGATCCCGCCCGACGCGACCGTGATCGACGTCAAGGGCGGCCACGTCTATCCCGGCTTGATCGACGCGCAAACCTCCCTCGGATTCGCCGCCGCCGCGCCCCGCCGCCGCGGCTTCGGCGGCGGGGGACAGACGCCGCCGGCGACGCCGCAGCCCGCGCCGCCGGAGACCTCGCCCGCGTTTCTCGCCATCCGCGAGGTCAAGCTCTCCGACGACGACATCGAGGCGAAGCGCGCCACCGGCGTGACCACCATCCTCACCGTCCCCACCTCCGGCATCTTCAACGGCCAGTCCGCGGTGTTGAACCTCGCCGAGGGCTCGATGGAGTCGCGCGTGATCCGCGCGGGCGCCACGCAGCAGGTCTCGTTCAATCCGCGCGCGTCGTGGACCTACCCCGACTCGCTGATGGGCGTGATCTCGTACGTCAAGCAGGGCTTCCTCGACGCGCAGCAGAATTCCGCGGCGCTGGCGATCTACACCAAGAGCCCGGCCGGCAACAAGCGGCCCGATCAGAGCGCCGCCGCCGACGCCCTCGCCGCCGTTCTGCGCCGCGACGTGCCGGTGGTCTTCATCGCCGAGACCGAGTCGATGATGCGCCGGGCGATGGCCATCGCCAACGAGTTCAAGCTCCGCTACATGCTCTCCGGCGCTCGCCAGGCCTACCGCATGAGCGACGAGCTGAAGACGAGCGGCGTCCCGGTGCTGGTCTCCGTGAAGTGGCCTGTGGCGCCGGCGGCGAAGGACGATCGCGAGGAGCAGCCGCTGCGCGTCATCCGCGACCGCCAGCTCGCGCCGACCTCGCCCGCCGCGCTGGCCAAGAGTGGCGCCACGTTCGCCCTGGTCAGCGGCGCGGGGAAAACCGGCGACTTCATCCCCGGCATCCGCAAGGCGATCGAGAACGGCCTCTCCGCCGATGACGCGCTGCGCGCCACGACCCTCAGCCCCGCGCGCATCCTCGGCATCGACCGCCAGCTCGGATCGCTGGAGAAGGGGAAGATCGCCAACGTCGTCGTCAGCGACAAGCCGATCTTCGAGGAGAAGGCGAAAGTGACGCGCGTCTTCGTCGACGGCCGCGAGACCAAGCTGCCGAGCGAGGAAGACAAAGCGAAGCGCGCTGAGGGAGCGGCGGCAGCAAGCCCGCTCGACGGTACATGGAACATCACGGTCAAGAGCGCGCAAGGCGACGTCAGCATCACCGCCACGCTGCACGTCGAGGACGGCCGCGTCACCGGCACGTTCTCCGGCGACCGCGGCTCCGGCGACATCAAGAGCGGCTCCTTCGACGGAACGACGGTCGAGTTCAGCATCTCGGCAAAGACGGATGCGGAGGCTGCCGACTGGGTGTTCCACGGCACCGTCAGCGGCACGACGATGAGCGGCACGGTGAGCACGAACCTCGGCACATTCCAGTTCAGCGGGAGCAAGGGGCAATGAAGAAGACGCTACGAACCGCACTGCTCTGTGTAGCGACAGCCGCTCCGGCTGTCGTGGTCCCGGCGGCCGGAGCGGCCGCCGCTACACCTGACACCGTCATCGCCATCCGCGACGCCACCATCCTCACCATCACCAACGGCAAGATCGAGCACGGCACGGTGCTCATCCGCGGCTCGAAGATCGCCGCGGTGGGGCCGAACGCCACGGTCGCCGTCCCCGCCGGCGCGCAGGTCATCGACGCGGCGGGCAAGTTCGTCCTTCCCGGCATCATCGACACTCACAGCCACACCGGCGTCGACGGCAGCGTCAACGAGATCTCCCTCCCCAACACCGGCATGGTGCGCATCGGCGACGTGCTGACCAACGAGGACGTCAGCGCCTACCGCCAGCTCGCCGGCGGCACCACCACCGCACTGGTCCTGCATGGCTCGGCGAATCCGATCGGCGGCCAGAGCCAGATCGTGAAGTGGAAGTGGGGCCATCCTGTCAGCGAGTGGCCGGTGGCCGGCGCCCCGCGCACCATCAAGTTCGCTCTCGGCGAGAACCCGAAGAGCTCGAACTTCCGTCCGCCGCCCGGCACGCCGCTGCAGTACCCGCAGACCCGCATGGGCGTGGAGGAAGTCATCCGCAAGTCGTTCACCGACGCCAGGGACTACATGGCGCGGTGGGACGAATATGAAGGGCGCCGCAAGCGCGGCGAGACGCCCATCCCGCCCCGCCGCGACTTGCTGATGGAGACCATGGCCGACATCCTCCGCGGCAACATCGACGTTCACTCGCACTGCTATCGCTCCGACGAGATCATGATGCTGATCAATCTCGCCAACGAGCTGGGATTCAAAGTCCGGGAGTTCCAGCATGTCCTCGAGGGCTACAAAGTGGCGAAGGAGATCGCGGCGCACGGCGCCGGCGGCGGCACCTTCATCGACTGGTGGGGCTACAAGCTCGAGGCCTACGACGCCATCCCCTACAACGTCGCGCTCATGGATCGCGCCGGCGTTCTGACTTCGGTCAACTCCGACTCGGACGAGCTGGCGCGCCACCTCAACCAGGACGCGGCGAAGGCGATGAAGTACGGCGGGCTGTCGGAAGACGAGGCGCTGCGACTCTGCACCATCAATCCGGCCAAGCAGCTTCGCCTCGATCACCGCATCGGATCGATCGACGTCGGCAAGGATGCCGACCTCGCCATCTGGACCGGCCATCCGCTCTCGACGTATTCGCGCGTCGACACCACCTTCGTCGAAGGCGAGATCGTCTTCGACCGCCAGCGCGACCTGCAACTGCGCAAGGACCTGGCGAAGGAGAAGGCCGACCGCCTGAAGAAGGAAGCCGACGACGAGGCGAAGAAGAAGAAGGACGCCAAGAAGCCGGAGGAGAAGAAAGATGAGTAGACGGACCGTCGCCCTCACCTGCGCCTTCTTCGCCGGCAGCCTGTTCGGCCAGTCGGTGGTCATGAACAACCCCGGCAGGAAGCCGGCGTTCGCCATCCGCAACGCGACGATCTATCCGGTGACCTCCGCGCCGATCGCCAACGGCACCATCGTCTTCGACAAAGGCCTCATCACCGCAGTGGGCGCGAACGTCACCATTCCGCCCGGCGCGACGATCATCGACGGCACCGGCCTCTCGGTTTACCCCGGCCTCATCGACGCCGGCGCGCAGGTGGGCCTGACGGAGATCAGCTCCGTCCCCGGCTCGGTCGACACCGCGGAGTTGGGCGACATCAACCCGAACGCCCGCGCCGAGGTCGCGCTCAATCCGCACAGCAACGTGATTCCGGTGACGCGCGTCAACGGCGTCACTAACGCGGTGGTCGAGCCGGAGGGGGGCGTCATTTCGGGGTCGTCCGCGCTGGTGCAGCTCGCCGGCTGGACGCCCGCGGAGATGACCATCAAGGCGCCGCTGGCGATGCACATCCACTTCCCGCGCCTCCGCACCGGCGGCGGCTTCGACGACCAGCCGCAGGACGAAGAGGCGGAGAAGGAAGCGAAGAAGAACTACACCAAGTCCATCGACAAGCTGCGCGACGCCTTCCGCGACGCGCAGGCGTATTCGAAAGCCGCGGCGGCCCGTAGAAGCGATACTACCGTAAAGCGGTTCGATCGCGACCTAGTTCTGGAAGCACTACTACCAGTCGTCGACGGACGCGTGCCGGTGGTCATGCACGCGAACCTCGAGCGCGACATCCGCGCCGCGCTCAAATTCGCCGACGAGTTCAAGCTGAAGGTGATCCTCGCCGACGCCGAGGACGTCGTCCGGGTGATCCCCGACCTCAAGTCGCGCAGCATCCCCGTCATCCTCGGGCCGATCCTCTCCCTGCCGACGCACGAGGACGATCCGTACGATCTGCTCTTCACCAACGCCAAAGCCCTCTACGACGCCGGCGTGCCGTTCGCCATCCAGAGCGCGGACGCGCACAACGCGCGCAATCTGCCGTATCACGCCGCGGCGTGCGCGGCGTTCGGCCTGCCGAAGGACGCGGCGCTGAAGGCGATCACCATCAATCCGGCCCAGATCTTCGGCGTCGCCGACCGCGTCGGCTCGCTGGAGGTGGGGAAGCTGGCGAACGTCATCGTCACCGACGGCGACCCGCTGGAGATCGTCACGCACGTTAAGCGGCTGTTCATCGGCGGCGAGGACATCCCGCTCGACTCGTATCACACGCTGCTCTACGAGAAGTTTTCGAAGCGGCCGTGACGTCATTCTGAGCCGCGAAGACGGCGAAGAATCTCAGTCCGCGTAGGCTGAGATCCTTCGCTGCGCTCAGGATGACGCGTTAGTGCTTCGCCGCGCGGTGGCGTGCGCGCAATCTCTCCGAGAACGCGTACACGCCGCCGCGCAAATCGACGACGTACAGCTCGCTGTTGAGGTCCTCGCCGAAGCTGCTGATCTGCATCGAGGTCTGCAGCAGGAGCCGCGAGGTCCACGCTTCGCCGCTCTGCGTCCCGACCCACAGCTTGCCGGTGCAGAAGTCGCCGTAAACGTACGCGCCGCGCAGCGACGGCATGCGGACGCCGCGATAGCGGTAGCCGCCGGTGACCGAGCAGGAGCCGTCGTTGTGCGAGCACTCGAGGATCGGCGCCGTGAGTGCCGGGCCGGAGCAGCCCGACGTCGGATTGAAGCAGTGGGTTCCTTCCAGGCGCCGCCAGCCGTAGTTCTCGCCGCCGAGGCTGCCGCGCGGCTGAAAGTCGATTTCCTCCCACGCGGCCTGGCCGACGTCGGCGATGAACAGATCGCCCGTCTCGCGGTCGAATGAAAAGCGCCACGGGTTGCGCAGGCCGTACGCCCAGATCTCCGGCCGCGCGCCCGCCTGCGGCACGAACGGATTGGTCGGCGGGATGAACGGCGACGCCGCGTTCACGTCCAAGCGGAGGATCTTGCCGAGCGGGTCGCCGAGGTTCTGCGCGCGGTTGTTTGGATCGCCGCCGGAGCCGCCGTCGCCGACGCCGGCATAAAGGTAGCCGTCGGGACCGAACTGCAGTTGTCCACCGTTGTGGTTGCCGAACTGGCTGTGCTCGAGGATCAACAGGGCGGTGGCCGACGCGGGATCGGCGCGGTTGGGATCGGACGAGACGCGGTAGCGGGCGATGACGATGTCGCCGTCGCCGCGCGTGTAAAAGACGTAGAAGAAGCCGTTCGTGGCGTACTGCGGATGAAAGGCGACGCCCAGCAGGCCGCGCTCGCCGCAGCAGGAGACGAGGCCGCTGACGTCGAGAAACGGCGCTGGGAGGATGCGCGTGCCGTCCCAGATGACGATGCGCCCGCGCTGCAAGGTGATGAAAAGGCGGGTGTCGCCGGCATGGGTGAGGCCCAGCGGCAGGTCGAGACCGGTGACGATGTTTGTCAGGACGATGTCCTGCGCAGCGGCGGCGGTGGCGACGAGCAGCCAGACGAGAAGAAGGGTTCGCTTCATGGCTGCTGTGCCCGCATGCAACGGCGCCGCCCAGTGGCCTGGTCCTATGTTTCGGAGGTGCAACGACATGCTACCGAACGACGATGAAATCCGCGGAAAGATCGATCAGGCCACCGGCACGGCGAAGGAGCACATCGGCCGCGCGACGGGCGACGTCGATCTGGAAGACGAGGGCGCCGGCGAGCGCCTCAGCGGCAACATCCAGGAAGGGATCGGCCGCGCGCGCCGCAAGACGGGCGAGGCGCTGAAGGAGATCGGGAAGAAGATCAACGAGTAGTCGACGGGGTCTCGGCGGGGTCTCGGGGTCTCGCAGTGCTTCGCCTCGCAACTCCGAGACCCCGCTACCTCGAGCCATTCAGGGTTGGACGTCCACCTCGGGGTCGAGCGGGTCTGCACCCGGCGCCGAGACCGTGTATTTGAGCTTTTCGACCTTGGAAAAGGTATTCGACATGCCGACGTGCTTCGATCCTTCCGGCCGGGACTGAATTCTCTGGCCCGCGAGATCGATCGCAAATGCACTGGTATCACATTCCCATTTGACCTTGTCCTGTTCTTTCTTCGGCTGAACAGGATCAGGATGTACTGAAATCGTTCGTGACGTGATCGTGACGGTGACCTTCTTGTCGCTCATGCGAACCTCTCTTTCGTTATGACCGGGGCCCAGCGCCTATTGTAGCTGTTTGCCGAAGTACTTGCTGCAAACGGCCATCGCGCAAATTTTCGAAATCGCGCTCGTGCGCCACTTCGCTGCGACTGTAGCCGGCGCGCAACGCGCGATCCAGCCACTGCAACGCTTCGGCGTCGCGGTGAGCGATATTCGCGATTTGCCCTGCGTTGAACATGACGCCGGGATGCGTCGGATCCCGCTGCAGCGCCGCTTGGATCTCACGATCAGCCCGGGCGATCTGGCCGCGCTTTGCGAGACACACCGAAAGGCGTGATCGGATGCCGACGTCTGTGGGGTTCAATTTCATCTCGTTGTCCGCCAGTTGGATCGCCTTGTCATAGGCAGTAGCCGCGCGCGCCTCGGAGTTCGGAATCCATCGGTATGCATCGCCGAGGTTCGCCCAGTAAAGAAAATTCTTTGGCGCCAGCGCCGTGGCTTCTTCGAAGGCGTTCGCGGCATCCGAATAGCGGCCGAGAAAATAATTCGCCGTCCCAACATTCGAATATGCCTGCGCGTTCGGTTTCTTTGCCAACGAGGTGGAGAAAACGCGTACTGCCTCGTCGTATCGCCCCAGCTGGAGGTACATACTTCCTAGATTGTTGTACCCCCGCTCGTTGTCCGGCACGAGTTGCACCACCCGCGCGAACATCCCTGCCGCATCGGTGTAGCGCGCACGGGTGTAATAGAAGGCGCCAAGCTTGTTGTATCCGCCCCAATAATTAGGCAAGAGCTCGATCGCTTTCCGGTATGCCGCCTCGGCCTCGGCGACTTTGCCGCCAGCTTTGTATGTCTCAGCGAGGCCCAGAATCGCGGCGGCGTCATTTGGCTGCTTAGCCAGAGCTGCGTTGTACTCCCGCACAGCCTCATCCAATTTCCCCATCTGGCGGCGGAGGTCTCCAAGTGTCACGTGAACGGCTGGATTCTGGGCGTCCGCCGCCACAGCTCTCTCACATGCCGTCGCCGCTGTCGCGGCCCATTTCGGATCGTGCGTCAACTGGAACTTGTACAGGTATCCGCGGCCGAGCGCGGCTTGTACGGACGCCGATCCGCTGGTGGCGGCGAGCTCCTCGAGCACTTGGATCGCGTTGTCGACCGACGTCTCGTTGTCGTAGCGCCGGAGGTAGCCGAGCGCTTCTAGGTAGCGGCGCTGCGAGACGCTGGTGTCGGGGAGGGCGGCGTGGAAGGTGGGGGCGCCGAGCTGCAGTGACGACGCCACGCTCTCCGCGAGGCGGTCCTGGATGGCGAAGAGATCGCCCACCGCCCCTTCGATCAGGTCGCCGGACCGCCGTGTGCCCCGCCCGATGTCCACCACCTCGTACGCCACGCGGAGGCGTTCGCCGGCGCGCTGCATCGAGCCGGTCAGCACTACGTTCGCGCCGAGGTCGCGCGCCACCTGCTGCGGCGTGACGGCGGCGGCGAGTGCGTCGGGCGTGTTGGGACGCATCACCTGCACCGAGGAAAAACGCGCCAGGCGTGCGGCGAGCGTTTCGGAGAGACCGTCGACCACGAGTTGCCCGTTCGGATCGCCGGTGAGGTCCTTGAACTGCGTCACCGCGATGTATTTCTTGACCGGTCCGGCTTCCGCGGCCGGCGTGGTGCGCTCGTACAGCAGCGCGATGCCCGCGGCGCCGACGACCAGCACCGCGGCGACCACCGCGCCGGCCATCAGCGTCCGCCGCCGCACCAGCGGCGGCCGCGGGAGGTCGTCTTTGGCGATGGTGCTGGCGTAGTACGCGTGGATGTTGCGGAGGTCGCGCGCCGTGTCGCGCGTCGAGTCGTATCGATGCGCCGAATCTTTCGCCAGCAGCCGCTCCACCACGTCGCAGAACGCCGCGGGTGCCTGGGCGTTGAAATCGGCGATCGGTTTCGGCTGCTCGCGCACGATGGCGGTCATGGTGTCGAGCGCGTTGTCGCCGGCGAACGCCGCCTTCCCCGTCGACAATTCGTAGAGGATCGCGCCGAACGAGAACTGGTCGGAGCGGAAGTCGACCGCCCGCCCTTGCGCCTGCTCCGGCGACATGTAGCCGACCGTGCCCACGATCGTCCCCGGATTGGTGGGAGGGATTTCCCATTGAGCCGTGTCGGCGTCGTGCTCGGCCGGGGCGATGAGCTTGGCCAGCCCGAAGTCGAGGATCTTGACGAAGCCGTCCTTCGTCACCATCACGTTTTCCGGCTTGAGGTCGCGATGGACGATGCCCTTCTCATGCGCGGCGGCGAGACCGTCGGCGATCTGCGCGGCGATGTCGAGCGTCTTCCGGTTCGGCAGCGGCCCGTTGCGCAGCAGGGTGCGGAGATCGCTCCCCTCGATGTGCTCCATCACGATGTACGGCGTCCCATTCTCGGCGCCCACCTCGTAGATGGTCACGATGTTCGGATGATTGAGCGCCGATGCGGAGCGCGCCTCGCGGGTGAAGCGCGAGAGACTCTCGCGGTCGCCGGAGAAGCGCTGCGGGAGGACTTTGATGGCCACGGTGCGGCCGAGCGACGGATCGCGCGCCACGTACACCTCGCCCATGCCTCCGGCGCCGAGCGGACCGATGATCCGATACGGCCCGAGCGTTTCGCGCGGCGTGCTAGTCATTGAGAAAAACCGATTGGCCGATTCTACCGGTCCCGGCCGTGAAGCATATAATCCGGCGCACCGGGTCAAGGGAAAAACTCAATGCGCACGTCCGCGGTGCCCATGCTGGCAGCCGCGTTTCTGACTCTGGCGCTCGTTCCCGCGCAAGTCGCGGGAGGCGGAGGACTCACATCCAATGTCGTCTTCGTCCCGTGGAAGATCCTCGATCAGGGCGAGTCCCCGCCGGCCGGCATGCTGGTGCTCTACTGGATTCCCGCTTCGCGCAACGAGTTTCGACATTCCGAGCTGCTCACCTACCGGCCGCTGACGACCTACTCGCCGCAGTGCGTGGCCATGAGCGTCGTTCGCGTCGACGACCAGAAGACCATCGCCAGACTCGATGCCGGCGGCAAGCTTCCCATCGCCGTTCTCACCGGCGAGGACGGAAGCGTTCTGGGGTCGGTGGAGAACGAGAAGGGCGCGCTGCACGCGGCGGCGGTCGACAAACTGCTGCGCGACACCATCACCGCGCGCGAGGCTTCGCTGGACCGCGATCTCGACGACGCGCCGAAGAAGCTCGACGCCGGCAATCGCGACGCGGCCGTCGCGCTCTACCGTCGCGTGTGGGAGCAGCGCTGCCTCTTCCCGCGTCACGCCCGCGAAGCGGAGCGCGCGCTCAAGAAGCTGGGCGTACCGCCGGTCGCAGTCGCTGCGCAGTAGGGGACGCCCTCACCCGCCCTTCGGGCACCCTCTCCCGCAAGCGGGAGAGGGAAGCTGGGAGCGGGAGAGGGTGGCGCGAAGCGCCGGGTGAGGGCTAGGCCGTCCGCAGCGTCCGCACGACCAGCTTCCAGTGCTGCCGCGACTCCTTGACGTGAAGCCGCGCGCGGCGCCGCGTGGCCCGCCAGCGGTTGGAGACGCCTTCGGCCTTCTCCTCGAGGTGCTGGCGCCATAGCGCGAGCGCGGTCTCCAGGTGCTCCATCGCCGTGTGCAGGCGCCGGCGCAGCTCGTCGCGCAGCGGCGTGGCGACGGCCTCGATCTTCGGCTCGATCAGGCGCAACGCCGCCTCCAGGCGCGCGCGCTCGATCTGCGGCGGCGTGGCGGAGCGGAGATCCGAAGCGAGCCCCAGCGAGCGCAGCGTGCCGATGAGCCACTTCGTCGGGTCCCACTGATACCAGCGGATGCCGTTGCGGAAGTCGGAGGGGAAGCGGTGGTGGAAGCTGTGGTAGCCCTCGCCGAGCGTGAGCATCGCCACCATCCAGTTATCGCGCGCCGAGACCTCGGCGTTGTACTTCGGCGTGCCGAGGGAGTGGGCGAGCGAGTTCACGAAGAAGGTGGTGTGGTGGATGAGGAAGATGCGGAGGAATCCGCCCCACAGCAGGCCGGCGATCGGATTCCCGAACAGCGCGCCGATGGCGGTCGGCAGGCCGAAGCCGGCGACGATGAGGATCACCTTGTGCCAGCGGTGCTGCCACATCACGATGGGGTTCTTCATCAGATCGGGCGAGTTCTCGAAGTTCCCCGCCTCGGGATTTTTGTGGAAGATCCAGAGGATGTGCGCCCACCAGAACCCGCGCTTGATGTTGTACGGGTCCCAGTCGCGGTCGACGTGCTTGTGGTGCACGCGGTGGCTCGACGACCACCAGAGAATCGAATTCTCCGCCGCCATCGCTCCGAAGAACGCGTACAGCGCCTGCACCGGCCGCGAGGCCTCGTAGCTCTTGTGCGAGAAGAAGCGGTGATAGCCCGCGCAGATGGAGAAGCCGACGGCCAGGTACATGCAGGCCGCGAGGATCGGCATCCACAGATGGAAGCCATGAGTCCAGGTCCAGGCGACGGTTCCGACGACGGCGATGACGGGCGTGAGGGTGAGGAAAGCGATGTTCACCCAATCTTTTTGCTGTGCGATGACGACACCTCCAGGGGGTGCTGAGCATAACCCGGACGGGGGCCATGCTATTGCGAAAGTTCACACTTGCGGCCAGTGCAAAGTGTGGAACTCGACGTTGCATTCTGCGTACCTCTCATCTACGAAGTTCTTCGTTGACATTACGAACGCCTTCGTACATGATGCCCGCCGGAAGGAGAAACCGACCATGAAGTGCACGCTCTTGATCCTCTGCGCCATCGCCGTCTGCTTCACCAGCTACGCCGCCACCACCGACCTCCGCAGCGGCGTCTGGACCGCATCGCTCCGCGAAGACGACCCCTCGACGCTCGAGGTCTCGCTCTTCCAGGGAAAGAACAAGTCGCATCTCTGGAGGGGCTACAACAACATCATGGGATTCGACGCGGCGCTGGCGAGCGTGACCGGTCTCGCGGCGTCGGACGTCAACTCCACGGCGGCCAACGTGCAGTTCGCTCTCATCCGGCCGGCGGGGACGATCCGTTTCGAAGGGCGCTTCAGCGACGGCAACGGCGCCGGCAGCTTCCGCTTCACGCCGAACGACGCGTTCGTGCGGGAGATGGATTCGCTCGGATACAAGGAGTTCACTGATGATGACCTGCTGGTCCTCGCCGCGCACGACTTCACGCCGCAGACCATCCGCGACCTCCGCCAACTGGGATACGAGCCGACGCGCAAGGAGGTCGTCGAGCTGGCGATCTTTCGCATCAACGCCGCATTAGTGCGCGAGTACGCCCGTCTCGGATATCCGAATCTCGCCATCCGCGAGTTGGTCAACATGCGCGTGGGGCGCGTCGACGCGGCGTACGTCAACGGGATGCGGGAGCTCGGCTACACCCTCTCCGCGCGCGAGGTGGCCAACCTCGCCATCCTGGGCGTGACGCCGGCGTACGTCCGCGAGTTGAAATCCGCCGGCCTGACGAATCTCAGCGCGCGCGAGGCCGAGAACCTCAAGATCGGCCGCATCACCGCGAAGCGCATCGAGGAGTACCGCCGGCTGGGCTACGACCTCGAGCCGCGCAAGCTCGGCGACTTCGGCATCCACGGCGTCACGCCGCAGTACATCGAGGAGCTGCGCGCGCTCGGCTACAAGGACCTCTCCGCCAAGCAGCTCATCGACATGAAGATCTTCGGCGTCACCCCAGACTACATCCGCAAGATGGAGAAGGCGGGGTACAAAGGCGTGCCGATCGACAAGATGATCAAGCTCAAACAGTCGGGTGCGGACAAGGGACTGCTCAAGTAATGTCCGGCTCGCGCAGCGCCGACTCGGCGAGCGGCCGCAGCGCGGCCGTGAAGGCGTCCGCGCCGTACGAGTCGTTCGCGCGCAGCGCCCGCGCCGCCGGCGCGACGGGCATCAGCACGTCCGCATCGCCGGCGTGCAGCCAGAGCGCGACGGTGTACACCGCCGGAATCCGCAGGAGGCGCAGCTCGTAGTCGCGGTTGTCGTCCGCGAATCGCTCCTCGGCCTGCCGCACCGCCTCGACCATCCCCGCCACCAGCCGCCCCTCGTCGATCTGCGAGAGACTCATGTCGATGCCGACTTCCGCAGCCGCGATCGACGCTCCCTCTTTCGACACGATCGTTCGCCACGCGGTGAGCCGGGCGGCGTCCAGCAGGCGCTCGTCGATGACGTCCTGCGCGCCGGCGGAGTAGACGGGAACGACGCGCGACAGACCGACAGGCGCCGCTTGCGCCAGAAGGGAAAACAGATGATTGCGGAGCGCGTCGATGGCCTCGGGTGGGGCGGCGGGTAGGTGGATGGCCACGATCAGCTCCGGTACGACTCGGTCCAGGAGCCGCGGTCCAGATATCCCGCCACCAGCCTGTTGTACGGAATCGTCGACGGGCCGTAAAACGGGTCCTTCACCGAAACCAGCGGTTCCGGGCCGGCGATGTTGTAGCCGTCGATGCAAACGTAGTGGGTTCCTCCCTCCGCCCACGTGATGCGGGCGGTCACGAGGCGGCCGGCGTCGATTTGCTGCTGTACGGTGACGAATGGGAACGTGCCGGCGCTGCGCGTAAAGATGTTCGGATCGAGGATCCACCGTTGGTCGCAGGAGTCGGGATCCGCGCAGCAGGGGCGATGGAACTGCCCCTCCGCTTGCCCGCACTGCGAGCGCGGACCTGCCATCCCATAGAACTTTCTGACGCTCACCGACACCGCCGCCCAGCACCAGTTGTCCTTCTCTTGATCCTCCATCGCCAGATTGAGCGAGCGAGCCATCCCTGCGACGGGCGACACCGCGCGGCGCCTCCTTGGCGGCGCGACGGTAGTGGTCGGAGTTAGCAGATCGGGAAGGGGCATCAGCGGATCATCGGGAGATCGACGCCGCGCTCCTTCGCCACGTCGATCGCGCGCTCGTAGCCGGCGTCGGCGTGGCGCATCACGCCTGTGCCGGGATCGGTGGTGAGGACGCGCCGCAGGCGCTCGGCGGCGGCCGGCGTGCCGTCGGCCACGATGACCTGGCCGGCGTGGATGGAGTAACCGATGCCGACGCCGCCGCCGTGGTGGACGGAGACCCACGTCGCGCCGGCCGCTGTGTTGAGCAGCGCGTTGAGGATGGGCCAGTCGGCGATGGCGTCGCTGCCGTCCTTCATCGCCTCGGTCTCACGATTCGGCGAGGCGACCGAGCCGGCGTCGAGGTGATCGCGCCCGATGACGATGGGCGCCGTGACTTTCCCCTCGGCCACCAGGCGGTTGAAGAGGAGGCCGGCCTTGTCGCGCTCACCGTACCCGAGCCAGCAGATCCGCGCCGGCAATCCCTGGAACTCAACGCGCTTCTGGGCCATGCGGATCCAGCGATGCAGCGCGGCGTCGCGCGGGAAGAGCTCGAGGATCGCCTCGTCGGTGACGTAGAGGTCGTTCGGATCGCCGGAGAGCGCCGCCCAGCGGAACGGTCCCTTCCCTTCGCAGAACAGCGGACGGATGAAGAGCGGCACGAAGCCGCCGACGTCGAACGCGTTCTTGACGCCCGCCTTCTGCGCCTGTCCGCGCAGGTTGTTGCCGTAGTCGAAGGTGATGGCGCCGCGGCGTTGCAGCTCGATCATGGCGCGCATGTGGCGGGCCATCGTCTCGTACGACAGCTCGATGTACATCTCCGCGCTCGACTCGCGCATGGCCAGCGCCGCGTCGTAGGAGAGGCCGGCGGGGACGTAGCCGTTCAGCTCATCGTGCGCCGAGGTCTGGTCGGTGAGGACATCGGGGACGATGTTGCGGCGCAGGAGCTCTTCGAGCAGCTCGACGACGTTGGCCACCACGCCGATGGAGATCGCCTCGCCGGCATCGCGCGCCTGCAGCGCGCGCTTGATCGCCGCGTCGACGCTCGGCGCCTCTTCGTCGAGGTAGCGCTTGTCGACGCGGCGCTGGATGCGCGACTGGTCGACCTCGGCGATGAGCGCAGTTCCCTCGTTCATGGTCGCCGCCAACGGTTGCGCCCCACCCATCCCGCCCAGCCCCGCGGTGACCACCAGCTTGCCGCGCAGCGATCCATCGAAGTGCTTGCGCGCGATCTCCGCGAAGCACTCGTACGTCCCCTGCAGAATCCCCTGCGTGCCGATGTAGATCCACGAACCGGCGGTCATCTGCCCGTACATCGTCAGGCCGAGGGCGTCGAGGCGGCGGAACTCGTCCCAGGTTGCCCAGTGCGGGACGAGATTGGCGTTGGCGATGAGCACGCGCGGCGCGTTCTCGTGGGTGGTGAAGACGCCGACCGGTTTGCCCGATTGCACCAGCAGCGTCTCGTCGTTCTTCAGGCGCTTGAGCGTGGCGACGATGGCGTCGAAGCACTCCCAGTTGCGCGCCGCCTTGCCGATGCCGCCGTACACGATGAGCTGGTCCGGCCGCTCGGCGACCTCGGGGTCGAGGTTGTTCATCAGCATCCGCAGCGCCGCTTCCTGCTGCCATCCCAGACACGAGATCTCGGTGCCGCGGGGAGCGCGGACGACGCGCGAATGGTCGACCGTGGTGGTCATGGCGGTATCTTATCGCGCGTGCAGCATCCCGAAACGACGCGTCTGGAAGCCTTCAGCGACGGCATCTTCGCCATCGCCATCACCCTCCTCATCCTGGAGTTCCGCGCCCCCGAGGCGCACAACGCGCGCGACCTGACGCGCGCCCTCACCGCGCAGTGGCCTTCGTACGGCGGCTACGTCCTCAGCTTCCTGATCATCGGGATCATGTGGGCGAACCACTCGCACATCTTTCGCCTGATCAAGCGCGCCGATCACACGGTGGGGATGATCAACCTGGTGCTGATGATGACCATCGCCTTCCTGCCGTATCCCACCAGCGTGCTGGCCCGCCACATCGGCAACGCCGCGACGCGCGGCCCGGCGACGCTTTTCTACAGCGCCTCGATCCTGATCACCGCCATTCCTTGGTCGTGGCTGTGGATGCACGCCCTCCGCGCGGGACTGATCGACGCGCCCGACGAGGAGCGCGACCGGGTGACCGCCAGTTTCCGCTTCGGCTGGATCCCGTGGCTGATCACCACGGTGATCGCCCTCTTCTGGCCCGAGGTGTCGATGGCGGGCATCGCGCTGCTGACGTTGTACTGGATGGTCTTCCCCGGCCGTTACCGGAGGCCGCGGTGAGGAAGAAGCAGGAGCGCGCCGAGGAGATCGTTCACCGGCTGAAGCGGATGTACCCGAAGGCGAAGTGCTCGCTCGACTTCACCAACCCGTTCGAGCTGCTGATCGCCACGATGCTCTCCGCGCAGTCGACCGACGTGCGCGTCAACATCGTGACCAAATCGCTCTTCCGCAAGTACCCCAGCGCCGAGGTGATGGCCAGGGCGGGGCAGGTGGAGATGGAGCGCGACGTCCGGCAGACCGGCTTCTTCCGGAACAAGGCGAAGGCGGTGATCGCGGCGTCGAAGGCGATCGTGGAAAAGCACGGCGGCGACGTGCCGGACACCATGGAAGCGCTGACCGCGCTCCCGGGCGTCGGCCGCAAGACGGCGAACGTGGTGCTTTCCAACGCGTTCAAAAAGCCGGTGGGCATCGTGGTCGACACGCACGTCACGCGCGTCTCCGGCCGCCTCGGTCTGACGACGAATTTCGACGCCGTGAAGATCGAAGAAGACCTGATGAAACTGATCCCGCCGAAGGAGTGGACGGCCTTCTCGCACCGCCTCATCGCGCACGGCCGGACCATTTGCATAGCGCGCAAACCGAAGTGCGCGCAGTGCGCGTTGAACGATGTTTGTCCGTCGGCTGAGGAGCCGCAGGAATGACGACCCTCATCCGCCCTTCGGGCACCTTCTCCCGCAAGCGGGAGAAGGACAACTTGGCCCCTCTCCCGCGTGCGGGAGAGGGTGGCGCGAAGCGCCGGGTGAGGGTCACGGCCGATCGACGGTCCCGGCTTTCGTCCACGGCCCACACCGCGCAATTCGCCACGCGGTCTTGAAACCTCCGATGATCAGGCCGTGCTTGCGGATCGACTCGTGCCCGTACCACGAGCATGTCGGCTCGAAGCGGCATTCGACGATCCCGCGCAGGTGCGGGGAGATGTGGGCGCGGTATTGATCGATGGCGAAGAGCGCGGGTGCCGTGCCGAAGAAATGCAGCACGAGCAACAACAGCGCGGCTATTCCGAGGCCTTTGCCTCGTCCCATAGCGCGTCCATCTGCTCGAGCGCGAGCTGATCGAGATTCTGTCCCTGCTCGCGCACGCTGCGCTCCATCGACTCGAAGCGCCGCGTGAACTTCCGGTTGGTCGACTGCAGCGCCTCCTCGGCGTTCACGTTGAGCTTGCGGGCGATGTTGGCGAGAGTGAACAGCAGATCGCCGACCTCGTCGTGCACCTTGCTTTCGTCGCCGGATTCGATCGCTTCATGCAGCTCGCCGATCTCCTCCTCCAGCTTGGCGAAGACGTCCTCGGTCCGCCGCCAGTCGAAGCCGACCCGCGCCGCCTTCTCCGTTAGCCGCGACGCGCGCAGCAGCGCCGGCAGCGATTGCGGCACGCCGGCGAGAACGCTCTTGTTCTCCGCCTTGCGCTCTTCGTTCTTCAGCTTCTCCCAGTTGACGAGCACCTGCTCGGCGTCGTCGGCCTGGACGTCGCCGAAGACATGCGGGTGGCGGCGAACGAGCTTGTCGTGGATGGCGGTGACGGAGTCGTAGATGTCGAACGACCCCTCTTCGCGGGTGATCTCGGCGATGA
Source organism: Candidatus Gilichinskyi gelida (assembly GCA_038040385.1). Classification (GTDB taxonomy): domain Bacteria; phylum Acidobacteriota; class Thermoanaerobaculia; order Gp7-AA8; family Gp7-AA8; genus Gilichinskyi; species Gilichinskyi gelida. The sequence goes on along the minus strand of JBBPII010000011.1, from coordinate 77,910 downwards.
ACACCGCCTGCAGCAGGAAGTCGCCGAGCTCTTCGGCCAGAGCGGCGCGGTCGTTGCGATCGATGGCGTCGACCACCTCGTACGACTCCTCGATCACGAACGGTTTCAGCGTGCCGAGGGTCTGTTTTCGGTCCCACGGACAGCCTTGCGCGCCGCGCAAAGTGGTCATGAGTTGTACGAGCTGATCGAAGGTGCGTTTGGGCACGGAGGCATTCTGACGCACTTCGCTTTTGGTGGTAGCATCGATGACCAGCCTCGCCACCGAATGTCCGAGCAGATCCTCATCGTAGCCGCTGCACCGGTCGCGAAAGCTCCCGCCGAAGTCGCAAGTTCCCTGAGTTTCACTGCGGTGGTGACCGCGTCGGAACAGGAAGCCGTCGACCTCCTCGGCCGGCAGAACTTCACCCTCGTCGCCGTGAGCGGACGTCCAGCCTGGCAGCGGCTGCGCGACGCGGCGGAGCGCCACCAGCCGTCGGCGCGCGTCTTCGAGCTGCCCGAGGCGAGCGACGACGCCGCCATGCGCCGCCTGATGATCCGCCATCTGGACCGCCGCTCGAAAACGCCGGCGTCGATGACCGAAGAGCGGTATCAGTTCCTGTCGCGCATCCTGGAGACCTTTACCGGCACGCTCGAGCTGAACGAGGTGCTCCGCCGCATCGTCACCACGACGATGGAGGAGTTCGGCGCCGACCGCGCGATCATGATCCATCCGGTGAGCGAGGAGGCGTTGACGGCGAACGTCCGCTATGCCGCCGCTGCCGCGCACATCGAGCCGGTCGACGCGGCGGAGCCGGTGCAGATCAACCGGGCCATCATCCGACGCGCGCTCGAGGCATCGGGGCCGATCGCCGTCTTGGACGGCGATCCCGACGCCAACGTGGAGCTGCGGCAGCGGTTAGGAATCCGTTCGGCGATCTTCCAGATTCTCCGGCCGCGCGATGACGAGGCATGGGTCTTCGTGATGCAGCAGTGCACGTACATGCGGCACTGGACCGAGGACGAGATCTCGCTGTTCGCGGAGATCGGCCGCTACGCCACCCTGGCCCTGAACAACACGCTGTTGTACGAGCGATCGGTCCGGGAGATGGCGAAAGTCAACGCCATCCTCGACCAGATCCCCGAATCGGCGGCGATCTACGACGCCACCGGCCGCCTGGAGCGGATGAACGCCGTGGCCATGCGGGAGCCGCTGCAGATGTTCGCTCCCGACGCCGAGGGCAAGCTCCGCACGCCGTACCGCACCATCGACGGCCGCGTTCTCGGCAGCGACGACCTTCCTGCCACGCGCGCGCTGCAGGGCGAGGTGGTCCGCTCGGACTACCTCATCCACGATCCGCGCTCGGGGGACGACCGCGTCGTCAACCTCAAGGCGGCCCCGATCCGCGACGATCACGACCGGATCATCGGCTCCGTGGTTCTCTCCCGCGACGTCACCGACGAGCGGCAGAACGCGGAGCGCGAGTCGTGGCGCCGCCGCCGCGCCGAGTGCCTGGCCAACCTCGGCCTCGAAGCGATCACCGTCCAACCGGTCTTCGAGAACCTGGACGACGCCGCGCGCCGCGTCGCCGACTCGATCTCCGGCACGGTGATGATCTTCCTCTATCACTCCCAGAGCGCGGAGCTGCACATGGTCGGCATGGGATCGGTCGCGCCGACCGCCTCGCAGGTCGAGCGTTTCCGCGAGCACGTGACGAGAAATCCCTATCGCGCCGGCGAAGGCGTGGCGGGCACGGTCTTCCAGATCGGGCGCCCGCTGCTGTACGCCGAATTCGGCAAAAAGGCGGCAGCGGACTTCGCGCGCAACGACGAAGAACAGAACATCATCGTGGCCATGGAGGAGCAGAGCCTCATCGCCACGCCGATCGAGTCGTACGGCGACCGCATCGGCGCCGTGGTCATCGCTCGCTCTGACGACCGCCGCACCTTCGATGCGGAGGACGTGGAGTTCGCGCAGGCCGTGGCCGAGCGCATCGGCGCCGCCGCGCACATCCACCGCCTGACGCGCATCTCGCAGGAAGGCCACCGCGCCGCCGAAGAGCTGGCGCGCACCGAGGTCAATGCGCGCGTGCGGTTCGAGGCCGTCCTGGAGACCGCGCCGATCGGCATCGCCGTCGTCTCCGCCGACGAGCTGCGCTTCGAATTGGCCAACCTCCGATGGCACGAGTTCGCGCGCCTCTTCGGCAAGATCGCCTCCGATACGAAGCTCCTCGGCCTGCGCGTCGCCGAGGTCGTTCCCGACCTCGAAGCGGTGCTCAAGCAGGTCGCCGAATCGAGCGAGTCGCGCATCGACGAGGCGCTGGACCTCGGCAGTCCCGGCTCGCCGATGTACGTGAATCGCATCATCTCGCCGGTGCAAGGGCGCTTCTCCGGAATCACCCAGAATCTGACCATCCTCATCCAGGACGTCACCGAGCAGGTCGTCGAAGACCGCCAATCGCGCGAGCGCGAGGCGCGCCGCCGCCGCCACGCCGAGTGCCTCGCCAACATCGGCCTGGAGGCGGTGGCCGTCGAGCCGTCGCTGGAAAACCTCGACGAGCCGGCCAAGCGCATCGCCCAGGCCATCGGCGGCACGGCGATGATCTACGTCTACCACCCCACGACCAGCGAGCTGGCGCTGATGGGCTTCTCGTCGCCGAACCAGGAGACCGCGCCGTTCCGCCACTTCGTCCTATCCAATCCGTACCATCCCGGCGAAGGTCTCCCCGGCACGGTCTTCCAGATCGGACGCGCCCTGCTGTTCTCCGACGTCCGCGGCGATGCGGTGATCGACTACGGGCGCGACGAGCGCGAGAAGAAACTGATCGCGTCTATGAACGAGCAGACGCTGATCGCCTGCCCCATCGAGTCGTACGGCGACCGCATCGGCGCGCTGGTCATCTCCCGCTCGGACGACAAGCGGAACTTCGACGCCGAGGATCTCGAGTTCGCGCAATCGGCGGCCGAGCGCCTCGGCGCGGCGAGCCACATCCACCGCCTGACGCGCATGTCGCAGGAAGGCCACCGCGCCGCCGAGGAGCTGGCCCGCCGCGAAGTCGACGCCCGCGTCCGCTTCGAGGCCGTGCTGGAGAACGCCCCCGTCGGCATCGCCGTCATCTCCGCCGACGAGCTGCGGTTCGATCTCGCCAACGCCCGCTTCCTCGATTTCGTGGGGCGCTTCGGAACGCTTCCTCCCGATGAACGCGTCATCGGCCTCCGCGTCGCCGAGGTCATCCCCGGCTTCGAGCGGTCGCTGAAGCAGGTCGCCGAGTCGGGCGAGGCGAGCGTCGACGAGGCCTACGAGATGGCGGGCGGTCCCGCGCCGGTGTACGTCAACCGCATCATTTCCGCGGTCCGCGGACGCTTTTCGGGCATCACTCAGAGCATCACCATCCTCATTCAGGACGTGACCGATCAGGTGCGCGCCAAGCGGGAGATCGAAGATCTGGCGCAGGCGATGGGCGAGCGCTCGGCGCGGCTCGACTCCATCCTGGCCTCCATGACCGACGGCCTGTGGGTCTACGACGCCGCGGGGAGCGTGGTCTCCGTCAACGAGGCGGCCCTCACCATGTTCGGCCTCGGCTCGCGGACGGAGGCGATCGAGCAGGGCTCGTTCGTCAGATTCAACCTGCGCTATCCCGACGGGCGGCCGATTCCCTCGGAGGACTTGCCCTACGCGCGCGCCCTCCGCGGCCTCACCGTGCCCGACTACCTGGCCATCGGACGCCACCTCATCACCGGCAAGGACTTCGACGTCTCCATCGCCGCCGCGCCGATCGAGAGCGGCGGCATCGTCGGCGCCGTCCTGGTCATCCGCGATATCACCGCGCTGCAGGAGCTCGACCGCAAGAAGGACGAATTCCTCTCCGTCGCCTCGCACGAGCTGCGCACCCCGCTCACCACCATCAAGGGATACACGCAGCTCCTCTCGCAGACCATCACCGACCTGCCGGCCGAGGAGCAGTCGACGTATCTCAACGCGGTCCTGGGCGAGATCGACCGCATGATGGGGCTGATCTCCGAGCTGCTCGACGTCTCCCGAATCGAGACCAACCGCCTGCAGATCGAGCGGCAGCCGATCCGCTGGCTGGAGTTCCTCGAGCGGCGCGCCTCGGCGTTCCGGGTCCAGAACCCCGCGCGCAGCATCACCTTCCAGGGCACCGCGCCGGAGACGACGCTGCTCGTCGATCCCGACCGCATGCGGCAGGTCGTCGACAACCTTCTCTCCAACGCCATCAAGTATTCGCCGGAGGGGAGCGCGATCGAAGTCAACGCCGCCATCGACGACGGGCACATGCTGACGTCGGTGGTCGACCGCGGCATCGGTATCCCCACCGACGAGATTCCGAAGCTGTTCGAGCGCTTCCACCGCGCGCGCAACGTCTCCAGCCGCTACTACGGCGGCCTCGGCCTCGGCCTCTACATCGCCAAGGCCATCGTCGAGGCGCACAACGGCGCCATCGCCGTGGCCAGCGAAGAAGGCCAGGGCGCGACGTTCACCATCCGCCTGCCGCTGCCGTAACTGTTCGCTGTTGGCAGTTGACCGTTGGCCGAGAACCCTCCTCGGTCAACTGCCAACGGTCAACGGCCAACGCTGTACAATCCGCCGCCTATGGCGCGCTTCAGCTTCATTCCCCGCGAGGAGGCCTTCTACGTCGACTTCGTGGCCATGGCCGACCAGGTGCGCATTGGCGCGCGGCTCCTCGAAGAGATGCTGGCGACCGATCCGCCGCACGCCGACAAGGCGCACGAGATCAAGGAAGTCGAGCACAAGTGCGACTTCCTCACCCACGAGATCATCCAGCGGCTGAACAAGACTTTCGTCACCCCCATCGACCGCGAAGACATCCACTCCCTGGCGCGCACGCTCGACGACGTCATGGACGCCATCGACAATGCCGCCGCCTTGATCCCGCTCTACAAGATCGATCGGGTGCGCCCCGGCGCGCGCGAGCTGGCGAAGATCATCTCCACTTCCGCCGACGCGGTCCGCCGCGCGCTCGAGGCGCTGGAGAAGCGGAGCGGCGTGCTGGACCACGCCGTGGAGATCAACCGCCTGGAGAACGAGGCGGACCGCATCCACCAGCGCGCCGTCGGGCAGCTCTTCGACGAAGAGCGCGACCCGGTGGTCATCCTCAAGTGGAAAGAGATTCTCGATCTCCTCGAAGACGCCACCGACCGCTGCGAGGACGTTGCCAACCTTCTCGAAAACGTCGTCGTGAAACACGGGTGATGTCGAGCGCGCTGCTGATCGTCATCGGGCTCATCGCGGTCGCGCTGACGTTCGACTTCATCAACGGCTTCCACGACGCGGCCAACTCCATCGCCACCGTCGTTTCCACCCGCGTCCTCTCGCCCGGCCAGGCGGTGGTGTGGGCGGCGTTCTTCAACTTCGTCGCCGCCTTCGGCTTCGGCACCGCGGTGGCCAAGACGATGGGGAAGGGGATGATCGACATCTCGGTCGTCACCTACGGCGTCATCCTCGGCGGGCTGGTCGGCGCGATCGTCTGGGACCTGATCACCTGGTATTTCGGCCTTCCGACCAGCTCCTCGCATGCGCTGATCGGCGGATACGCCGGGGCGGCCATCGCGCGCTCGGGTATCGGCGCGATCATTCCCGGGGGTTGGACGAAGACGCTGTTCTTCATCGTCCTCGCCCCGCTCATGGGCCTCGTCCTTGGCTGGCTGCTGACGATCATCATCTATCGGCTTTTCCGGCGGGCGTCGCCGGCGCGCGTGGACCGCACCTTCCGCCGGTTGCAGCTCGTCTCCGCCGCGCTCTATTCACTGGGCCATGGGACCAATGATGCCCAGAAGACCATGGGCATCATCGCCGGCGTGCTCTTCACCGCCGGCTACCTCAAAGTCTTCACCATCCCCATGTGGGTCATCCTGGCGGCGCACACCGCCATCGGCCTCGGCACGCTCTCCGGCGGCTGGCGCATCATCCACACCATGGGATCGAAGATCACCAAGCTGCAGCCGGTGGGAGGATTTGCGGCGGAGACGGCCGGGGCGATGACCCTGTTTCTCGCCAGCTCGTTCGGGATTCCGGTATCGACCACGCACACCATCACCGGCGCGATCGTCGGCGTCGGCGCCACCCGCCGGCTGTCGGCGGTGCGGTGGGGCGTGGCCGGACGCATCGTCTGGGCGTGGGTGCTGACCATCCCAATGGCGGCGCTGATCGGGGCGGGAACGTTCTGGATTGCGCGCGCGTTCGGGGCCTCCTGAGCGCCCCCTTCGCTGCGCTCAGGGCAGGCAGAATTTTTCGGCTATACTCGCCGTTTTCCGAACATCTGCAAGAGGTTAAATTCATGAAAACAGAGATCCATCCCCAGTATCACCAGGTCAACGTGCACTGCGCCTGCGGCGAGACGTTCACCACCGGCTCCACCAAGAAGGAGCTGCGCGTGGAGATCTGCTCGAAGTGCCATCCGTTCTTCACCGGCAAGCAGAAACTGGTCGACTCCGCCGGCCGCATCGACCGCTTCCAGCGCAAGTACGCGAAGAAAGAGGCGGCGAAATAATGTCGCTGCGGCGCATCTGGCTCGGCTCGGCGAAGGGGATGGTCGGTGCGTTCAACGCGTTGACCAACGGCCTCACCTCGTCCATGCCCGCCGCGGGTGACCGCAACGTCGACATGCTGATCGGCGGACAGGCGGTCATCGAAGGCGTGATGATGCGCTCCCTGACCGGCTACTCCGTGGCCGTGCGCCAGCCCGACGGCGGCGTGGCCATCAAGCAGGACAAGCTCGTCTCCATCACCAAGAAGTACCCGTTCCTTCGGTTCCCGGTGCTGCGCGGATCGGTCGTCCTGATCCAGTCGCTGATCCTCGGCATGCGCGCCCTCAACTACTCGGCGACGGTTTCCTCCGCCAACGAGGAGGGGGAGCAGGAGATGTCGAACTGGGCCATCGCCGGATCGATGGGTCTCGCGCTGCTCCTCGGCGTCGGACTCTTCATCCTCGCGCCGCTGGGCCTGACGAACCTCATCCGCCACTACCTCCTGCCCGGCATGGGCAACATCACCTACAACGCCATCGACGGCATCATCCGCGCGCTCTTCTTCTTCATCTACATCCTCTCCATCTCGTACATGGATGAGATCCGCCGCGTCTTCCAGTACCACGGCGCCGAGCACAAGACGGTGTACACCTTCGAGGCGCACGAAGACCTGACCGTGGACAACGCCCGGACGAAGTCGACGCTCCACCCGCGCTGCGGCACGAGCTTCCTGATGTTCGTGATGGCCATCTCCATCCTGGTCTTCTCGATGGTGCCGTCGACGATGCCCTTCGCGGTGAAGTTCCTGGCCCGCGTGGTCCTGATCCCGCTGATCGCCGGCCTGGCTTACGAAGTGATCCGCTTCTCGGCGCGCCACCTCGACAGCGCCGCCTGCCGCGCGCTCATCAAGCCCGGTCTCTGGCTCCAGCGCATCACCACCAAGGAGCCGGACGACAAGCAGCTCGAGATCGCCATCGTCGCGCTGAAGACCGCGCTGGCGTACGACATCGTCGAGCCGGCGCAAGCCGCCGTCGCTTAGCGAAGCTCATGTAGGGCGGGCTTCAGCCCGCCTCCCTTGACGGGCTGAAGCCCGTCCTACATTTGGCGGCCACCATGTACGAAAAGTTAGAAGAAATCGAAAAACGCTACGACGAGCTTCAGCGAAAGATCGCTGACCCCGACGTCGCCACCAACGTCGCCGTCTTCCGCGACGCGATGAAGGCCATCTCGGAGATCGACGACGTCGTCGCCAAATACCGCGAGCTGAAGAGCGTGCGCAAGCGCCTGGCGGACGCGCGCGAGATGCTGCGCTCCGACGACGAGATGCGCGATCTGGCCGAGGTCGAGCTGGCGGAGTTGGAGCCGAAGGAGCCGGCGCTGGAGCGGGAGATCCGCGTCCTGCTGCAGCCGAAGGACCCCAACGACGAGAAGAACGTCTTCGTCGAGATCCGCGCCGGCACCGGCGGCGACGAGGCCTCGCTCTTCGCCGCCGAGATCATGCGCATGTACATCCGCTACGCCGAGTCGAAGCGGTGGAAGGTCGACATGACCGACGCCAACTATTCGTCGGTCAACGGCATCAAGGACGCCACGCTGCAGATCGAGGGCGCCAAGGTCTACTCGCGCCTGAAGTTCGAGTCGGGCGTGCACCGCGTGCAGCGCGTGCCGCAGACCGAGACCCAGGGGCGCATTCACACCTCGGCCATCACCGTCGCCGTGCTGCCGGAGGTCGAGGACATCGATATCCAGATCAACGAGAAAGACATCCGCATCGACACGTTCTGCTCGTCCGGTCCCGGCGGCCAGTCGGTCAACACGACGTACTCCGCCGTCCGCATGACGCACCTGCCGAGCGGCGTGGTCGTCTCCTGCCAGGACGAGAAGTCGCAGATCAAGAACCGGCAGAAGGCGCTCAAGGTGCTGAAGGCGCGGCTCTACGACATCGAGCGCCAGAAGCGCGAGACCGAGCTTTCCGCCCAGCGTAAGGGGATGATCGGCAGCGGCGACCGCTCCGAGAAGATCCGGACGTACAACTTCCCACAGGACCGCGTCACCGACCACCGCATCGGCCTGACCGTCCACAACCTCCCCGACATCATGAACGGCAACCTCGACGTAATCGTCGACGCGCTCATCTCGCACTTCCAGGCCGAGCGGCTGCGCGAAGCGGTCGAGGCGCGGTAACGGGGGTAGACTACCGGCATGGCTCGCTCGCTCGAAGAACTTCGCGATGAAGCGTTGCAACTTTCAGTGGAAGAGCGAAGCTGGCTCGCTCACGATCTCTTCGACAGCCTCCGCTCCGTCGAAGAGCGTCAGATCGCGGCCGAATGGATCGAAGTCGCCGAGAGTAGGATCGACGAGATCGAGGCGGGAACAGCGAAGCTCGTCTCTGCCGATGAAGCGATCGCCCACGCGCGGGCCGCGGTAGCTGATGCACGTAAGGCTTCACAGCGAAGCTGACGGTGAGCTATCAGAAGCCGCCGCGTATCTCGAGCGGGAACGTCCCGGTTACGGCGACAAGTTTATCGCGGCGTTCATCCACGAACGAGATCTGCTGCTCGCATACCCCAAGATCGGCGAGCGGTGTGGTCATCGTGCGCGGCGCACTCTGATTGAGGGATTCCGGTACGACGTCATCTATCGTCTGGATGCGGATGAAATCTTCATCGTCGCAATCGCTCACCACTCCCGCCGCTCCAACTACTGGCGGCCCCGTTTGCGCTAGCATCCGCGAACCATGAAAGCCGGCATCGACAAGATCCTCCAGCGCGCGCAGGCCGAATATCTCGACTCCCTCCTCCCGCCCCGTGACGCGCTGCTGGCGCGGATGGAGGAGTTCGCGGCCAAGGGCAACCAGCCGATCGCCGATCCGGAAGTGGCGCAGATGGAGCGGATTTTGGTCCGCGCGCTGCGGCCGAAGCGGATCATCGAGATCGGTACCAACATCGGCTACTCGGTGATCGTGATGGGGCGGGAGTGCGAGGCGGACGCGGTGGTCGAGACCATCGAGCTCGATCCGGAGATTCTCGCCACGGCGAAGAGCTTCGTGGCCGAGGCGCGGCTGGCGTGCGAGGTGAGGTTCCATCAGGGGAAGGCGCTCGAGGTCCTCCCGCGGCTCGAGGGACCGTTCGACTTCGTCTTCATCGACTGCGTGAAGAGCGAGTACGAGCAGTATCTCGATCAGCTCCTGCCGAAGCTCGAGGCCGGCGCGGTGATCGTCTGCGACAACCTGCTGTGGGGCGGCAAGGTTGCGGCGGGAGTGCACGACGAGTCCACCGATGCGTTGCGCGCCTTCAACCGTCGGATCATGACCGACGAGCGGCTGATGTCGATCGTCCTCCCGCTCGGCGACGGCCTCGGCGTCTCCGTCGTGAAATGAAAAGGGCCGCCCGAAGGCGGCCCTGAGCAAATAGTACGATTCGTACTATTTGGAAGCGGCGGCTTTCGGCGCGGCCTTCACCGTCGCCTTGACCGGCACGGTGACCACCGGGTTGACCTGGTCGTTGGTGTAGATGGTGACCGTCCCCTCGACGTCGCCCGGCTTGGCGTTCTTGGCGACCTGCAGGGTGACTTCGTACTCCCCCTTGTTCGCCCCGGCCTTCACCGATGTGGTGATCATCGGCGAGCTCGACTCGGCCTTCGTCACCTGCAGGCGCTCCGGCGTCTTGAGGTCGTTGGAGCGGATGACGATGGCGCGCGAGGCGGCCACGTCGCTCGGCGCGACTTCGCCGAAGTTCATCACTGTCGGCTCCACGCGGAACGGCGGGCGGATCACGCCGGTGATGCTGACGGGATACTCCGGCTGGTGCTTGGAGTTGGTGAAAATGCGGATCTTCTCGGCCAGAGGGCCGACCTTGGCGTCCGGTCCGCCCACGGTGATGTTCACTTTGTACTGCGCCTGGCCGGGAGTGCCGACGTTCGGCGCGCGCTCGGCGTCATTGGTGATCTTGGTGTAGGCGACCTTCACGTAGTCGCCCGGGACCTCCACCTTGGTGATCTCGAACGGTTCGGCCTCTTCGGAGTAGAGGGTGATGCTCTGCATCTCGGCGTCGCCCTGCAGGATGACGTAGCGGACGAAACCGGCCGGATATGCCTCGACGTACGGCTTCACGGTCGCGTGGATCGTGAGCTGCGCGGTCGGGGTCACCGGGTCGTTGGTCTCCAGGGTCACGCTCTTGGCGATGGGGCCGTTGAATGTGGTGGTGTCGACTTCGGCGGTCACCTTCCCAGTCTCGCCCGGCTTGACGACCTTGTCGAACTCGGCGACGGTGCAGCCACACGCCGGACGGGCGGCGATGATCTGCAAGTCCGAGGTGCCGGTGTTCTTGATCGCGAAGGTCCAGTTCAGCTTCGCGCCCTTGGCGACGATGCCGTAGTCCTTGACGGGCTCGACGACGGTCAGCCGCGGCGCCTTCTCCGCGTCCTTCGCCGGTGCTTCGGTCTTCGCGGCAGTTTCCTGCGCGAGCGCCAGCGACGCAGTAAGCGCGACGAGGACTGCCATCATGACCAAAAGAATTCGCTTCGACGACATGGAAAACCCTCCTGTGTTGAACGACCTGATTTTGAACCAGAATGAGATCAGAAGCGATGGTCCGAACACCCTCGGCAGGGCGGGGGATTCCCGCAACGCACGCTTCTTGCTGAACTTGGAAAGATGCCGCACGTCAAAGAACACCCCGATGTCAAACGCGTCTACTTAATCGGGATCGCCGGCACCGCCATGGCCTCGCTCGCCGGCATGCTCCGGCAGCGCGGTTACGAGGTGGGCGGTTCCGACGAGCACGTCTATCCGCCCATGTCGACGTACCTGGAGAGACTGCGGATACCGGTGCTCGAAGGGTATACGAAAGAGCATTTGCAGACGTTTCGCCCCGACCTGGTGGTCATCGGCAACGCCGCCGCCAAAACCAACGCCGAGGCCGCCGCCACGCTCGAGCTCGACCTGCCGTACACCTCGATGCCGGAGGTCATTTTCGAGCTGTTCATCAAGGGGAAGCACTCCATCGTCGTCACCGGAACGCATGGGAAGACGACCACGACCTCGCTGATGGCCTGGCTGCTGGAGGCCGCCGGGCGCGACTCGAGCATGGTCGTCGGTGGCATCCCCCTCAATTTCAACCAGAACTTCAAGCTCGGCGACGGCCCGGAGTTCGTCATCGAAGGCGACGAGTACAACACCTCCTTCTTCGACAAGGGGCCGAAGTTCCTGCACTACGGCGCCAACACACTGATCGTGAACAACATCGAGTTCGACCACGCCGACATCTACGCCGACCTGGCCTCGATCGTCGACGCGTTCCGCAAGGGGGTGGAAGGCGTCGGGACCGACGGCGTGATCGTGGCGAACGGCGAGGACGCGAACGTCGCCTCGCTGCGAAGCCGGGCGCGCGCGCGCTGGTTCACCTTCGGCTTCGCCGCCGGCTGCGACATCGCCGCCGCGGACGTCGAGTTTGCGGAGCAGTCGACGTCGTTCACCGCGCTGTGGGAGGGAGCGGAATGGTTTCGCTTCACCACCAACCTCTCGGGGCGGCACAACGTCGCCAACGCGCTTGCGGACATCGCGGTGGCGCGGATGCGCGGCGTGCCGGCCGAGGCCATCCAGCACGGACTGGAGACCTTCCGCGGAATCAAGCGGCGGATGGAAGTGCGCGGCGTCGAGCGCGGAGTCACCGTCATCGACGACTTCGCCCACCACCCCACCGCCATCGCCACCACGCTCGACGGCGCGCGCCGGCGCTACCCCGGCCGGCGCATCTGGGCGCTCTTCGAGCCGCGCTCGATCTCCTCGGTGCGCAAGGAGTTCGAAGAGGGCTATGTCGATGCCTTCCATCGCGCCGACCGCGTCGTCATCGGCCCCGCGTTCCACCGCGAGCGCTACGTGGAGCGCTACGGCCTGGAAAACATGATGTCCATCCCGCACATCCTGGAGCGCCTGAATGCCGACGGCATCGAGGCGCGGCAGATCGAGGACTTCGACGCCATCGCCGACCTCATCGCCCGCGAAGCCAAGCCGGACGACGTGGTGATGGTGATGTCGTCGGGCGCGTTCGGCGGCGTTCACGAGCTGATATTGAAAAGGCTGGCGGAATAGCTGCCCCACCGGTCCAGTTTGGCTGTGCTCCAACCGTAGTTTTTAGAAGGGGAAAGCCATGCCTGAACAGAAAGCACACGAGCTTCTGCGGAAGCACAACATCTCGCTCGAAGATGTGAAGGAGCGTCGCGCGACGCTGCATCACCTCCGGCGGATCGTGCACGCCGAAGAGCTGCCGTTCGACGTGTTCAAGACCATCGTGAAGATGCGGCGGTAGGTCGCATACAATACGCGGCCGCGTTTCCGCCGGAGGTTGTCGCCCTTGGCGTTTTCTGAAGATGCCGCGAAACTGATCGAAAAAAGAGACTTCGACGCGCTCGAGTCGCTCTGGATGTCCCAGCTCGACGCCGATCCGAGCGACGTCGAAGCGTTCCTTCGCACGGCGAAGGCGCTCCGCAAGTCCGAGCAGCGCACGCAGTCCGACACCCTCCTCGGCCTCCTCAACGACACCTATCTCGAGCGCAAGATGTGGCCGCAGCGCCTGCAGGTCCTCAAGGAGGCCGGCCGGCTGTCCAAGCATCCCGCCACCCTCCGCCCGCATATCGATCAAGCCCTCAAGGGGACGCACGGCAAGCACAAGAACTTCCAGCGCATCTACGAATTCGCCGGCTTCACCGATCCGACCAGCAACCCGGTCGAGCGCGCGGAGAAGATCGAGATCTGGCTCCAGTACGACGAAGGGGAGATGTTCTTCATGACCGGCCGCGGCGCCGGCATCGTCACGGAGCTGAATCCGGACCTCGGCATCTGCCGCCTCGACTTCGAGAAAGACAAGCGCGTCTCGGTGCCGCTCGGCGCGGCGGCGAAGTATCTCGTGCCGCTGCCGCAAGGCCACGTGCTGCGCGAAAAGTTCACGCGCGGCGAGGAGTTGAAGAAGGAAGCGAAGGCGTCCGCGCCGCAGTTCTTCGCCCGCATCCTGCAGAGCTTCGGCCGCCCGATGACCATGAGCGAGGTGCGCGACGCCGTCATCGGCATCGTCCCCGAGGAGAAGTGGAGCTCGTGGTGGACCTCGGCGCGGAAGAATCCGCAGATCGTCGTCAGCGGCACCGGCGCCAAGGCGACCTACGGGTACAGCTCGTCCACCGGGGAGGCGGAGAACGCGATCCGCCGCGATTTCGAGCGCGCCGATGCGAAATCGAAGCTGGAGCTGGCGCGCAAGCACAGCGCGCGCAGCAAGGAGCTGGCGGACTTCTTCTCGTCCCATCTCGCTGCCGAGGCGGCGAGGCGGACGAAGAGCGACCCGGCCACCGCGTGGCAGATCCTGGCCACGCTGGAGACCCTGCCGGGCGAGTACACCGCGACCGTCGACAGGGCGGCGCTGCTCGGCGGGCCGCTCGCCTCGCGCACCGTCGCCGCGATGGGTGACAAGACCCTTCGCGAGCGCGCGTTGGTCACCGTGCGGCAGGCGCATCCCGACTGGCCGAAGGTCTACAGCGAGGCGTTCTTCCTCGACGACGAGCCGCGCATCCTCTCGCTGGTCATCGATACCCTGGAAAAAGAGGGGCAGACCGACATCCGCGACCGTCTGATCGACGAGACGCTGCGCTACCCGCGCCGCCATCCGCGCGCGTTCTACTGGTACGTCAAGCAACTCAACGATCAGGAGGCGCTCTCCGACAAGGCCACCTACGGGCTGCTCTTCCAGATCCTCGATGCCGTGGCCTCGGACGAGTTCTCGTCGGTGCGCGCGCGGCTGAAGGATCTCTTCGACAAAGACGGCCTGGCCATCCGCATCATCATGGGCGTCGACAACCGGGAGGAGGCGCGCAAGCTCCTCGACACCCTCGAGCGCTACGGCGCGGTCGAGGAGTACCGGCGCGAGAACGTCAAGGGTGCGCTGCTGATGAAGCATCCGTCGCTGCGCGAGCCGGAAGCCGAGCCGATTTACGCCACCGCCGAGATGCTGGCGCAGAAGCGCGAGGAGCTCGACCATCTGCTGAAGGTGGAGATCCCCGCGAACAACAAGGCCATCCAGGTGGCGCGCGAGATGGGCGACCTGAGCGAGAACTTCGAGTACAAGTCCGCGCGCGCCCGGGCGGAGTACCTCGCGGCGCGCGCCGGCAAGCTGCAGGGCGAGCTGGGGAACGTGCGGGTGGTCGAGCCGGGGCAGGTCGACATCTCCGCGGTCAGGGTGGGGACGAAGGTCGCGCTGTCGAACGGCGACATCCGACGCGAAGTCACGATCCTCGGGCCGTGGGAATCGGCGCCCGAGCACGGCGTCTACTCGAACCAGTCGGACGTGGCGAAAGCGCTCATCGGACACGCCGCCGGCGACATCGTGACCTTCATGGGCAACGACTACCAGATCGAGTCCATCCGGCGCTGGACCGAGTAAAAAAGTTGGCTATACTCCCAGCGCCATGACCTACACAATCGCTGAACCCTGCATCGGCACTAAGGACACCGCCTGCGTCGAGGTCTGTCCTGTCGACTGCATCCATCCACGCAAGGATGAGGCTGGATTCGAAGCGGCGACCATGCTGTACATCGACCCCGAGGTCTGTATCGACTGCGGCGCCTGCGAGCCTGCCTGCCCGGTTCAGGCCATCTTCCCGGCCGACCTGGTCCCCGAGAAGTGGGCGCATTACACCGCCATCAACGCCGACTGGTACAAAGCGCCAGCGACGTGAGCGGCATCACAATTTTCCCTTGCGTAACGAAGTAGGTTACACTTCACAAATCGACAAGGCAGTCTTAAAAAAAGAGGGCGTACGCCCTCTTTTTTTTGATCTTTGAAGAGCAGGCGACCGATCGAGACCCTTCAGTTACGCGCCCACCTCGGACCCAAACCACGGGAGAGCGGGCGAATGGGCGTGCCTTCCGTGGACCAATTGCTGAAGCTACCTCTCTCTCTGCAACGCTAGCCGGAGGGTCTCGACCCGCCTCCTGCTCTTCCCGCGAACTATCATTCGCGGCCATGAAGATCGCATTCATCGGACTCGGCGCCATGGGTTTCCCGATGGCGCGCCACCTCTCCAAACATCATCAGCTCATCGTCTGGAACCGCACGCGCTCCAAAGCGGAGCGCCACGCGAGCGAACATGGGACGGCCGTCGCCTCCGAGCTGGCCGAATGCGCGGCGGCCGAGGTGATCGTCACCATGCTGCCGACCAGCCGCGAGGTCGACGAGATCGTCGACAAGCTGATGCCCGATCTCCGCGCCGGCACGCTCTGGATCGACGCCACCAGCGGCGATCCGAACGTCAGCCGCCTCACCGCGGTGCGCTTGGCGACGAGGGGCCTGGCCTTCGTCGACGCGCCGGTCACCGGCGCCACGGTCGGCGCGGAGAACGCCACGCTGACCATCATGGTCGGCGGCGCGCCGGAGGACTTCGCGCGCGCGCTCCCCATCCTCGAGATCTGCGGCAAGAAGATCATCCAAGTCGGCCCGGTCGGCGCCGGCCATGCGATCAAGGTCCTCACCAACTCGATCATGGGCGCGACGGTGTGGATCACCTGCGAATGCCTGCTGCTGGCGAAGCGCTTCGGCATCGACATCAAGACCGCGCTGGAGGTCACCAACGCCGGAAGCGGCCGCTCGAACGCCTCGGAGAACCTGCTGCCGATGCGGCTGATCGAAGGGAAGTGGCCGCTGGTGTTCAAGCTGCTGCACCACGACAAGGACATCCGCATCGCCGCGACCATCGCCCATCAGCAGCACGCCTCGACACCGATGCTCGCCTTGACGCAACATCTCTTCACCGCATCGCTCAACCAGCTCGGCGATCAGGCCGATTACATCGAGGTGGCCAAGGTCATCGCGGAGATGAACAACGCGACGTGGGAGTGAGGATGAAGTACATCTTCACCGAACCGCCGCGCCTCAGAACGTGAACCGGATGTAGCCGCCGTCGACCTGGATGCTCGTGCCGGTGACGTAGCTCGCGCGCTCGCTGCAGAGAAACGCCACCACGTTGGCCAGCTCCTCGGGGCGGCCATAGCGGCCGAGAGGGATGTCCTTCACCGCGTTGGCGAGGTATTGCTCCGGCGTGATTCCCTGCTGCTTGGCGCGGATCTCCGCCAGCTCGAGCTGGCGGTCGGTGAGGTGGTGGCCGGGGAGCACGGCGTTGACCAGGATGTTGTCGGGGGCGACCTGGTCGGCAAGCGTCTTGGTCAGCGCGGAGAGGCCGGCGCGCAGCGTGCTGGAGATCGTCAGCACCGGCAGCGGCTGCTTGGCCACCAGCGACGTGAGGTGCACGATGCGTCCCCACTTCCGTTTCTGCATGTCGGGAATCACCAGCTTCGACAGCCGGACGACGTTCATCAGCGTCCCCTCGACGCCGGCGTGCCACTGCTCTTCGCTCAGATCGAGGAAGGCGGCGGCGGGGGGGCCGCCGGTGTTGGTGACGAGGATGTCCACCTGCCCGAAGCGGACGATGGTCTCGTCGAACCATCGTTTCAGGTCGTCGCCCTTCGTGACGTCGCACGCCACGGTGAGCACCTCGGCGCCCGATGCCGCGATTGCCGTCCGCGCCGGCTCCAGCGATTCGACCGACCGGGAGCAGATGGAAAGGCGGCACCCTTCGCCCGCGAGCGCCTCGGCGATGGCGCGTCCCAAACCCTTAGAGGCGGCTGCGACCATCGCCACCCGGCCGGTGATACCGAAGTCCATGGCGGGCGATTATAGAATCCGCGGCGATGTAGGAGGCTTCAATGCGCAAACTGATCATTCTCACTCTGCTCGTCTTCGCCGCGCCGCTCGTCGCCGACGAGGGCATGTGGCTTTTCAACCGTCCGCCTCGCGCGCTGCTCAAGCAGCGCTACGGATTCGAACCGTCGCAGGCGTGGCTCGACCATCTGCAGAAGGCGTCGGTCCGCTTCAACAGCGGCGGCTCCGGCTCGTTCGTCTCCGCGAACGGCCTGGTCCTGACCAACCATCACGTCGGTCTCGATTGCCTGGCGAAGATCTCGACGGAGAAGCGCGACTACGTCGTCACCGGCTTCCACGCCAAGACGGCGGCGGAGGAAGTGAAGTGCCTCGACCTCGAGCTGAACGTCCTCATGAGCATCGAGGACGTCACCCCGCGCGTGCAGGCCGCGGTGACGCCGGCGATGTCGACAGCCGAGGCGCAGCGGGCGCGCCGTGCGGTGATGAGCACCATCGAGCAGGAGTCGACGGAGAAGACCGGCCTGCGCAGCGACGTGGTCACGCTCTTCCAGGGCGGCGAGTACCACCTCTATCGCTACAAGAAGTACACGGACGTGCGCCTGGTCTTCGCGCCGGAAGTGGCCATCGCGTTCTTCGGCGGCGATCCCGACAACTTCGAGTACCCGCGCTATGACCTCGACGTCTGCTTCTTTCGCGCGTACGAGAACGGCAAGGCGGTCCGTCCCACCGAGTATCTGAAGTGGAGCGCGGCGGGGGCGAAGGAGGGCGAGATCACCTTCGTCTCCGGCCATCCCGGCCGCACCAATCGCCTCAACTCGCTCTTCCATCTCGAGTTCTTCCGCGACGTCACCTATCCGTTCAACCTCAATCTCCTCCGGCGTCGCGAAGTGCTGCTCGACACCTACGCGGAGCGCAGCGTGGAGAACGACCGCCGCGCGCACGACGACCTGTTCGGGGTGAAGAACTCGCGCAAGGCGTACCTCGGCCGCATCGCCGGCCTGCAGGATCCCGCCATCATGAAGAAGAAGGCCGACGCCGAGGCCGCGCTGCGGCAGAAGGTCGAAAGCGATCCGCAGATGAAGGCGCAATACGGCGACGCCTGGTCGATGGTCGAGAAGGCCTTCGAAACCTACCGTCCGTTCGCCATGGAGTACCGTTTCCTCGAAGGCGGCGTCGCCTTCAACAGCCATCTCTTCAGCTCCGCGCGCACGCTGCTGCGCCTCGGCGACGAGTCGGCGAAGCCGAACGCCGATCGTCTGCGCGAGTTCCGCGAATCGAACCTCGAGTCGCTCAAGCAGGGACTCTATTCCGAGGCGCCGATCTACGAGGACCTGGAAATCGTCGAGCTGTCGGACTCGCTGGCGCACTGGCTGGAGACGATGGGCGTGAACGATCCGCTGGTGAAGCAGGTGCTCAGTGGCAAATCGCCGCAGGAGCGAGCCTCGGAGCTGGTTCGCAGCAGCAAGCTGCGCGACGCGGCCGTCCGCAAGCAGCTCGGCGAGGGCGGTAAGGCGGCGATCGACGCCTCGACCGATCCGATGATCCTGGTGGCCCGCATGGTCGACGCGCGCTCGCGCGAGCTGCGCAAGACATACGAGGAAAGCGTCGACGAGCCGCTGCAGCAGGCGTACGCCAAGATCGCCAACGCCACGTTCAAGGCCAGCGGCGGCGACACCTATCCCGACGCCACCTTCACCCTCCGCCTCTCCTTCGGCCCGGTGAAGGGCTTCGAGGAAAACGGGAAGAAGATTTCGTGGCGCACGACCATCGGCGACACCTTCGAGCACGCCGCCGCGCACGCCAACAAGGAGCCGTTCGCGCTGCCGAAGAGCTGGACGGCCAAGAAGGCGGTGGTCGACAACGACGCGACGCCGTTCAACTTCGTCAACACCGCCGACATCATCGGCGGCAACTCCGGCAGCCCGGTGGTCAATCGCGCCGGCGAGTTCGTCGGCATCATCTTCGACGGCAACCTGCAGTCGCTGCCGTGGGACTACCAGTTCGACGACCGCGTGGGCCGCTCCGTCTCCGTGCACTCCGCCGGGATCATCGCGGCGCTGAGGAAGATCTACGGCGCGAGCGATGTGGTGAAGGAGCTGACCGGGAAGTGACGATGCGCGCGCGACCGGCGACGCCCGCCGACGCCGCGGCGATCGCGCGCATCTACAACGACGGCATCGACGACCGCGGCGCCACCTTCGAGACGCGCCACCGCTCGGCGGACGACGTCGAGCGGTGGTTCGACGGCCGGCATCCGGTCGTGGTGGTGGAGGACGACGGCGAAATCATCGCCTTCGCCTCCACCTCGGATTACCGGCCGCGCGATTGCTACGCCGGCATCGCGGAGTTCTCGGTGTACGCGGCGCGCGAGGCCCGCGGCCGCGGCGCCGGGCGGATGGCCATGAACGCCCTCATCGACGCCGCGCGCGCCGCCGGCTTCTGGAAGCTGGTCTCGCGCGTCTTTCCGGAGAACGCCGCCAGCCGCGGCGTGTTGCGCAGCGTCGGCTTCCGGGAGGTGGGCCGCTACGAGCGCCACGCGAAGCTCGACGGCGTCTGGCGCGACGTGATCATCGTCGAACGGCTGCTTAGCCGGTAGGGAAAACCTTCGCCCCCGACTCTCCTAGAGCATGGGTCTCTTCAGCAGGCTGTTCGGCGGTGGCAAAGAAGGAGACGGACCGATGGGCGGAGAGATGGCGGCGAACCCGAAGCGTCCGGTGGTGCTCGTGCACGGGTACTCCGATGTGGGGAAGTCGTTCGTGCCATGGGCTGAAGTGCTGAAGAAACGCGGCTTCACCATCGAGACGATCAACATCGTCACGTACAAGTCGCTGACGAATGAAGTCACCGTCAAAGATCTGGCCGAAGGCTTCGACCGCGCGCTGCGGAAGAAAGGAATCACCGGCGACTTCGACGCCATCGTCCACTCCACCGGCATGCTCGTGCTTCGCTCGTGGCTGACAGCAAATCGCGACGATCTCTCGCGCCGCAACCGTCTGCGGCATCTGATCGGCTTCGCGCCGGCGACGTGGGGCTCGCCGCTCGCCGCGCAGGGGCGCGGCTGGCTCGGTTCAGTATTCAAGGGCAACAAGTCGACGGATATCGAGAATGCTCCCGACTTTCTCGAGGCGGGCGATCTCATCCTGGACGCCCTGGAGCTGGCGAGCCGTTTCACGTGGGATCTCGCGCATCGCGATCTGTTCGGAAAGGACGAAGACGGCAAGCCGATCATCTTCTACGGTCCGAGCGACACGACGCCGTACCCGTTCATCTTCTGCGGCAACGTCGCATACGGCGGCTTCCGCAAGCTGGTCAACAAGCCCGGAACCGACGGAACCGTGCGGTGGGCAGGCGTATCGCTCGATAGCCTCAAGTTCTCGGTCGATCTGACGAAAGAGGAGGGGAATGAGAAACGGGTCGTTCCCGCCATTCCCCACGGAGTGACGGCGCCGGTCGTCTTCGTGGACGACCGCAATCACGGCACGATCATGAGCCAACCCGAGGCAGGCATGGCCGACCTCGTTGTACAGGCGCTCAACGTCGCGACGAAGGCCGATTTCGACAAATGGCTCGATGACGCGGCGAAGTACACTAAGGGAAACAAGCCGAAAGACGATTGGCAGCACTTCGTGATCCACATGATCGACGAGCGCGGCGATCCGATTCGCGACTATCACGTGGAGCTTTTCAACGTGAAGGACGGGAAGGCGGACGCGCTCCCCTTCGACCTCGACCTGTGGGCGTATCAGGCCGACAAGAGCTTTCGCAGCTATCACGTCGACCTCACCCAGTTGCGCGAAGAGGTCACCGGCGCGCTGTGGATGCGCGTCACACTTTCATCGGGTACGTTCCTGGTGGCCTACAACGGCGAGAGCAACAAAGGCTTTCCGCCGGAGGAGGAACTGAAAAAGCTTCCCGGCGAGTCAGACCCTGAGTTCGAGCTGCGGCGCGATTCCCGTCCGACCGAGATCCATCTCAACCTCTCTCCATTCATGCAGGAGGACAGTCCCTACCAGCTCTTTTTCCCCTTCACCACCACTTTGGTGGAGATCACCATCGACCGGGAGCCGCTGCCGATTGGTGAGTTCGTCGCGCGGGTGTGCAAATTCGAGGATCTGGCGGCGCTCGGTCTCACTTGAGCGTCGGGATGACAACCCCGGCCTTTCGTGTTAGACGGACGGCCGCGCAATGCCCGACCCGAAATTCATCCGCAACTTCTCGATCATCGCCCACATCGACCACGGCAAGACGACGTTGTCCGATCGTCTGCTGCAGAAGACCGGCGCGGTGGAGATGCGCGACATGCACGAGCAGATGCTCGATGACATGGACCTCGAGCGCGAGCGCGGCATCACCATCAAGGCCCGCGCGGTCAATCTGCGCTACGGCGATTACACCTTCAACCTGATCGACACCCCCGGCCACGTCGACTTCACGTACGAGGTCTCCCGCTCGCTCGCCGCCTGCGAGGGGGCGATCCTGGTGGTCGACGCCACGCAGGGCGTCGAGGCGCAGACGCTGGCGAACTCCTACCTGGCCATCAACAACAACCTCGACATCCTCACGGTCATCAACAAAGTCGACCTGCCGTCGGCGGAGCCGGAGCGGGTGCGCGAGCAGATCGAGAACGTCATCGGACTCGACGCCCACGATGCCGTCCTCGCCTCGGCCAAGGCCGGCATCGGGGTCGACGAGATCCTGGAGAAGATCGTCACCCACATCGCCCCGCCGAAGGGCAACCCTGACGCCCCGCTGCGCGCACTACTCTTCGACTCCTGGTACGACTCGTACCGCGGCGTGGTGTGCCTCCTCCGCATCATCGACGGCAGCGTGCGCAAGGGGATGCGCATCCGCTTCATGTCCACTGACCGCGTCTACGAGGTGACCGAGCTCGGCATCTTTACGCCGAAGCCGAAGGCGGTCGACTCACTCAGCGTCGGCGAGGTCGGCTTCATCTCCGGCAACATCAAGGACATCGTCCAGGCCAAGATCGGCGACACCGTCACCGAGGAGAAGGCGCAGGTCGAGGCGTTGCCGGGCTTCCAGGAAGTGAAGCCTATGGTGTTCGCCGGTATATTTCCTATCAATACAGAGGATTACGAAGACCTGCGCGACGCCATGGGCAAGCTCAAGCTCAACGATGCGTCGTTCAGCTACGAGCCCGAAAGCTCTCTCGCCCTCGGCTTCGGTTTCCGCTGCGGCTTCCTCGGTCTGCTGCACATGGAGATCATCCAGGAGCGGCTGGAGCGGGAGTTCAACCTCGAACTGCTGACTTCCGCGCCCGGCGTGCGCTATCGCGTCATGAAAACCGACGGCGAGATGCTGGAGATCGAGAATCCGCAAAAAATGCCGGATCCCGCCTACATCACGTACATCGAGGAGCCTTTTTTCGAGGTCACCATCCTGAGCACCGACGAATTTGTCGGGGCGATCCTGGCGCTGGCCATGGACCGCCGCGGGCAGCAGAAGAAGCTGGAGTACGTCGGCACTAACCGGGTGATGATGGTGTACGAAATGCCGCTCAACGAGGTCATCCTCGACTTCTTCGACAAGCTGAAATCGATCTCCCGCGGCTACGCCTCGCTCGACTACCAGTTCATCGGCTACCGCAAGAGCGACCTGGTCAAGATGGACATCCTCGTCAACGGCGAGCCGCTCGACGCCCTCTCGCTCATCGTGCATAAGGACAAGGCCTTCGCGCGCGGCAAGCTGCTGGTTGAGAAGATGAAGGAGTTCATCCCTCGCCAGATGTTCGAGGTGGCACTGCAGGCGACGATCGGCAACCGCGTCATCGCCCGCGAGACGGTCAAGGCGCTGCGGAAGAACGTGCTCGCCAAGTGCTACGGCGGCGACATCACGCGCAAACGCAAGCTCCTCGAGAAGCAGAAGGAAGGGAAGCGGCGGATGAAGCGGGTGGGGAAGGTGGAGATTCCGCAGGAGGCGTTTCTGGCGGTGCTGAAGATCGACTGACGGGGTTCGCTGTTGACCGTTGGCTGTTGGCCGACCGGGAGCAGGGCCGTCGCCCTGACCGTTCTTCTCATTGCCGTAGCCACTGCTGCCGAGGCCGCGAAGGTCAACATGCGCGATCCTCGGCGCGCCGTCGGGCGCGAGGATGACTTCCGCGTCGACGCGGAGCTGGCGCAGGATTCGGTCTCCTCCCACACCACCCTCGGCGTCACCTATCAAATCCAGAACCTGACGCCGGCGCCGATCGCGTTCGCCGACAAGAGGTCCGAGGCGAGCTACGACCCCGACGCGCAGACCATCACCGTCACGTTCGGCGCCGAGGTGCCGGACGGCGAGACCATGCCGCACCTGGTGATCATCGCGCCGGGCGAGACGAAGACCTTCCGCGGCTCCGGCACGGTCACCATCATGACGCCGAGTGTGCGCACGCCCTGGCTGCCGATTCCGCGCTTCGTGCAGATCAAAGTCACGGTCCTTCGCGACGTGAAGCCGTTCATGGCGCTCATCGAGCAGCAGAACAAGACCGCCGCGGCGCCGCCGTTGAACGATGAGTCGTTCGACCGCTGGGTCGACGCCGGCGGCGGCTTCTGAGCAATTTTGCAAGCGCAGAGTTGCGTTCTTCGCCCTAACGGAGGATGTTCACGTGAAACGCGCTTCGACTGCGCTGCTGCTCTTCACTCTCGCCGCCTGCTCGTCGACTAAGCCTGTCGACATGTCGGAGCCGCGGAGGGTGGTCGGGACCGAGAACGACGTTCGCATCGACGCCGAGGTCTATGGCGACACCCTCGGTCCCAACGTCAACATCCCCATCAAGTACGACATCACCAACAATCGCTCGTCGACCATCCTGGTCGCCGACCTGGTCCTGAACGCCACCTACGATGCGGATGCGCTGATGGTGACGGTCGACATCGGGTCGGAAATCCCCGGCGCGAATTTCCTGCCGCGGCTGATCTCCATCCCGTCAGGCGGGAAGAAGAGCTTCCAGGGGGCGGCGCGCGTGTCGATTCTGCAAAGTCCGGCCTCCACGCCGTTTACGCAGCGTCCGAACAAGCTGCGGCTGCGCGTCAACTTCCTCGGCGAGACCAAGCCGTTCGAGAAGCTGATCGATATCCCGGAGAAGGCGGTGCACGACCCGCGACTAGCCGAGGCGCTCTTCACGCAGTGGGTGGAAGGAAACGAGACGGTGGTGACGAACACCCTGCCGATGCGGTGGCGCGTCGCCGGCGTCCTACCGGACGACGCCGCATCGTCAACGTCGCGCGGGCGGCGCCGCGGCCGGAGCTAGAAGCTCTTCAGCGCTTCCTGCTCGTCCTCGTAGACCTCGAACACCGTGATGAGCTGCGTGACGTGCAGCAGCTCGTTGAGCTTGGCCGGAAGGTGGAGCAGCTTGAGCTTCCCGCCGCGATTGGCCACCGTGGTGTAGGAGCCGACCAGCTCGCCGATGCCCGACGAGTCGATGGTGGTGACGCCGCTCATGTCGAGCAGGATCTTGCTCTTGCCGTTGCTGATGGCGTTGCTGATGACTTCACGGAGCTGGGAATCGCCAGATCCGATGGTGATCTTTCCCTCGAGCTTGACGATCTCCACACCGTTTGCGTCGCGAGAGGTGGCTTTCATGTCTTCTCCTTAGCTGTCAGCTCTCAGAACTGAGAGCTTTTATCATGCTTTGCTGCTGGCGATGCCGCTTCCCTTCGCCAGGTTCTTGGTCATGAACAACAATGTACCGCCCCCGGCGGTGAACGAATAACGGATCTGGTCCATGAAGGTTTTCATGTAGAAGATGCCGCGGCCGCTGGTCTTCATCAGGTTTTGCGGATTGAGCGGATCGCTGACCTTTTCCGGGTCGAATCCTTCTCCCTCGTCCGAGATCCGAATCTCCAGCTCGGGCCCCCGAAGCTCGAAGACGGCGCTGACCTTCTTGCGGATGTCGAGCTTGTTGCCGTGCTTGATGGCATTCGCCACGGCTTCGCGGACCGCCATGCCGATCCAATGCGATCCGTCTTCGTCCAGCCCTGCGTTTTCGCAGAGATGTTCCGCGATCACCTGAACCAATTCGATGTTCTCAAATCGGCTGCTGATGGTGATCTCGATGCGCTCGCCGTCACGTGCCATCGTTTGAATCGCGGGCGATTGTAGCGGAATCACAGGGGTTTACGCATCGTTCGCTAGCGCATGTTCCGCCGCCTTTCCGCCCTCCTGTTCGCCCTCGGCCTCTTCGGCGCCGAGCTCTCCGCCGCTTCGCTCGACCGGGCGATGAAGGACGTGGAGCGACTCCGCGGCGTGACGTTCACCGGCGGCGTGAAGCAGCGGACGGTCGATCGCGCCGACCTGCCGAAGCTCCTGCGCGAGCAGATCGCCAAGTCGCTGCCGTACTCGATCGACGATTACGTCCGCATCCTCCGTACGCTCCAGCTCGTCGATCCGAAGACCCCCGACGTCCTCGGCCAGATGCTCAATCTCTATCAGTCGCAGGTGCTCGCCTTCTACGACCCCCACGCCCACGTCTACTACGCCATCCGCGAGCTCCCGGCGATGGCCAAGGAGGCCGGCAGCGCGGAGATGTTGCAGGAGGCCATCGCCGTCCACGAGCTCACCCACGCGCTGCAGGACCAGCGCTTCCACGCCGGCGAACGGGAGGAGAAGCTCCGCCGCGACACCGACGCGGAGATGGCCTATCACGCGCTGGTGGAGGGGGAGGCCTCGCTGGTGATGACGGCGTGGATGCTGGAGAAGGCGGGGCAGTCGCTCGACGAGGCGATGAAGAGTCCGACCGCGCTGGACTGGCTCACCGATGCCACGGTCGGCGACAAGTTCGTCGATCCCGACACGCCGCGTTACTTCACCGAGTCGCTCAA
The DNA here is from genome assembly GCA_038040385.1 of Candidatus Gilichinskyi gelida. Lineage (GTDB taxonomy): Bacteria > Acidobacteriota > Thermoanaerobaculia > Gp7-AA8 > Gp7-AA8 > Gilichinskyi > Gilichinskyi gelida. The sequence continues at coordinate 51,905 of JBBPII010000011.1, read as the reverse complement.
GTTCCCCTATTTCAACGGGATGAAGCTGGTGGTGGAAGGCTACAAGCGCGGCGGCTGGAAGATGATCGACAGGATGCACGCGAATCCGCCGCGTTCCACGACGGAGATCCTCAACCTCGACGCGTACTTCGCGCGCCTCGACGCTCCTTCCTCGCCCGCGCCGTCGTTCGACTCGCGCGCCGACAACGCGCTCACCGTGGAGCACCTCGGCGAGTTCCACTGGCGCTTCCTCGCCGGCGACACCGTCCGGGGCTGGGTCGACGATCGCGTGATCGTCACCCGCGGCGGCAGCGTCCTGGCCGAAACGCGCTGGGAAAATGCCGAGCGAGCCGCGGCGTTCCGCGACGGCTACGTCGCCTTCCTGAAGACCCGCGGCGTGGAGCCGCGCGCGGCGCTCGACGGCAACCGCGTGCGCGTGGCGTACGGGCCGGAGAGCTCCGCGATCGCGACCTTCATGCAATGAACGTCGACTACGCCTCGCTCGCCGGCGACTTGGAGACCGGCCTCTTTCGCGAGACTCTGAAAGAGGAGCTGACCATCGGGTTTCGTCAGATCCGCGACACCGGCGAACGGCTGCCGACGGCGTCGCATTACGCGTCGCAGATCGCGGAGATCGTCAACCGCGGCGCCACCGAGCCGCTGAACGCCGAGCTGGCCTTCAATCTCTATCAGGAGATTCTCGCCGCGGTGGAAGCCGCGCGGGCCACCGTCCTCGGCGAGCCCGCCCCGCCGCCCTCGTAGTCAGCGCGGAACGCCGCCGTCCCGGCGGCTGGCCCGGCGGCGTCACGCCGCCGGTGCAGGCGAGACGCCTGCGGTCCAGCCGGCGAGGACGCCGGCGCTCCGTGTAACGTCATAGACTCTCGCTCGTGAAACGCGCCATCAAGCGCCACCCACCCTTGTCGTCCTTCGCGACGACAGGTGGTTGAGCCTGCAAGCTGGGTCAGGATGACCTGCGATCCGTCCTCGCGCGCCTTCCGCTGCAGGAAGGGGTGGGAGATCTTCTCGTCGGCTACGGTACGAACGACGATGCGGCCGTGGTGCGCATTGCCGGCGACCAGGCCATCGCGCAGACAGTCGACTTTTTCACGCCGATCGTCGACGACCCGTACGTCTTCGGTGCCATCGCCGCGGCGAACTCCATCTCCGACATCTACGCCATGGGCGCCACCCCGATCCTCGGCTTGGCCATCGCCACCTTCCCGACTGACGTCCTCCCGCTCGATGTGCTGCACGAGATCCTGCGCGGCGGCGCGGAGAAGGCGGCGGAGGCGGGATTTCCGATCGCCGGTGGGCACACCATCATCGACGACGTGCCGAAGTACGGCTTAGCGGTGACGGGCATCGTTCATGTCGATCGTATCGTCCGAAACTCGACGGCCAGGGCGGGCGACGCGCTGGTGCTGACCAAGCCGATCGGCACCGGAATCCTGATCTGCGCCTATCGCGCGGCGTCGATGAAGCGTTTCGGACGTCGGGAGCCGCCGCCCATCGACGAGGCGCTCCGCTGGATGACGATGCTCAACCGCGACGCCGCCGCGGCGATGGTGGAGATCGGCGTTCACGCCGCCACCGACGTCACCGGCTACGGTCTGATCGGCCATCTGCTCGAGATGTGCAGCGGGTCGGGGGTGGGGGCGGAGATCGCCATGTCCGCCGTACCGCTGCTCGCCGGCGCGCGCGAATATCTCGCGCGCGGTTTCTGTCCCGAGGGGACGAAACGGAATCTGCAGTCGTTTCGCGCGCGCGTCGAATCGCACGTTTCCAAGGCCGAGCTCACGCTGCTGTGCGACGCGCAGACCAGCGGCGGCCTGCTGATCGCGGTCCCGCGCGAAAAGCTCGCGGCGTTCGAGGAGCGCTGCGGCCGCGGCGGCCTGTTCTGTGCAAACATCGGCTCGTTGACCGACCGGAGCGGTACGATCACCATCCGGCCGTAAAGGAGACGATCAATGGCTGACGAATCGGCGGTCCGGACCATCCAGACGGAAGACGGCACCACGCTGGTGGAGATCGCCAGCGCCTCGAACTCGGATGAGGCGGAGTTGATCTGCGGATTCCTGGAGAACGAAGGCATCCCGGCGCGAGTGGAACATGCCGACGCCCGGAGCATCCTCCCCGCCAACCTGGGGCAACTCGGCGACGTCCGCGTTTTCGTGGCGCAGGAAGACGAAGCGCGCGCGCTGGCCCTCCTTCAGCAGCGCGAGGCTGAGTACGAGCAGCTCGACGACGACGGCGAGACCGTGGTCACTGACGAAGGGCCGGCGGAGATCGACGAGAACACGCCGCCGGAGACCGAATGACCGAGACGCCCTCACCCCCGCTTGGCGGACCCTCTCCCGCTGAGGCGGGAGAGGGTGGCCGAAGGCCGGGTGAGGGTGCGCGCGAGCGGCACGCCCCCGAGGAGCCGCAACTGCCGCGGTGGGTGCCAGCGGTGATCGGCGTCGTGCTGGTGACGCTGGCGGCGCTCGCCGTCTACACCGGCGTTCGCTACCGCAACCCCACTCTGGCCGACGGGATCATCCGCCCGAAGCGGACCACGACCCGCGTCAGCGGCGGCGGCCCGCCCGGCGAGCCGGGCCCCGGCGCATCGCTGATCTTCCCCGGCGAGAGCGGCGACAACGCCCCCACCGCCAGCGAGGCGGTGACCGGCCGCTCCCGCGCCACCATCACCGGCGGCGGCGCGGCCGGCGTGGCCGGCTCGATCCGCCTCTGGGCCCGGCGCGGGATGATCACCAACGTCGTTCCCGACGACGCGATGATCTACGTCAACGACCTGGCCATCGGCGAAGCGAAGCAGTTCAACACGCCCGACGAGGTCTACGACTTCCCGGCGCCCGGCAGCTACACGGTGCGCGTCATCGCGCCGGGGTACAAAGAGCGGCAGTTTGTGGTCACCGCGGCCGAGAACGCGTCGGATGAAGTTGCCCGGATCGATGTGAAGCTGGCTCGATAGGCCATCCTGAGGAGCGAAGCGACGAAGGATCTTCGGCTCGACCAGCCGCGCTCGAAACGACGTGCGCTGCCGGTCGAACCGAAGATCCTTCGCTTCGCTCAGGATTAATGCGCGGCCGCCTGCTGTTCCTTCGCCTTCTTCGTCTCGGCGATGATCTTCTCCTGCAGGTTGCGCGGCACTTCCTCGTAGTGGCTCATCTCCATGTGGAACGAGCCGCGGCCCTGGGTGATCGATCGCAGCGTGGAGCCGTAGGTCAGCATCTCGGACATCGGCACGCGCGAGCGCACGGTCTGTGAGTCGCCCTCGGCGTCGACCCCTTCCACCCGCCCGCGGCGGGAGTTGAGGTCGCCCATGATGTCGCCGATGTACTCGGCCGGCGCGGTGATGTCGACGTGCATGATCGGCTCGAGCAGCGTCGGCCTGGCCAGCTCCATCCCCTGTTGGAAGGCGAGTGAGCCGGCGATCTTGAAGGCCATTTCCGAGGAGTCGACGTCGTGGTACTGCCCGTCGGTGAGCCGCACCCGGAAGTCCACCACCGGGTAGCCGGCCAGGAAGCCTTTCTTGCGCGCGTCCTGAATGCCCTTCTCCACCGCCGGGATGTACTGGCGGGGGATCGAGCCGCCGTAAATGTCGTCGACGAACTCGAAGTCGGAGCCGCGCGGCAGCGGCTCGATGGTGATCTTGCAGTCGGCGAACTGACCGTGGCCGCCGGACTGCTTCTTGTGCCGGCCGTGCGCGTCGGCGGTTTTGGTGATCGTCTCGCGGTACGGAACCTTGGGAGGGTGAAGAATGACGTCGACGTTGTACTTCTTCTTCAGCTTGTGCACCACGATCTCGACGTGGAGTTGCCCCTGCCCGCCGATGAGGAACTCCTTGGTCAGCGGATCGCGGGCGAAGCGGATGGTCGGGTCCTCTTCGATGATGCGGGCCACCGCCACGCCGAGCTTGTCCTCGTCGCCGCGCGCCTTCGGCTCGACGGCGAACGCGATCGCCGACTCCGGGTAGTCGACGTGCTTGAGAACGATGGGATGCTCTTTCGTGGCCAGCGTGTCGCCGGTGATGGTGTCCTTCAACTTCGCCACCGCGCCGATGTCGCCGGCTTTCAGCTCCGAGACGGGCGTCTGCTGTTTGCCTTGCAGCACCTGCAGCTTACCGATCCGCTCCTCATGCTCGCGCGTGGTGTTCCAGTAGGTGGAATCCGACTTGAACGTGCCGGAGTAGACGCGGAACAGTGAGACGCGGCCGGAGAACGGATCGGAGAACGTCTTGAACACCAGCGCCGCGGGGAAGGCCTCGGCGCGCCGCTCGAATGTGACCGGTTCGCCCTTCGGGTTGGTGCCGGTGATCGTCTTCGCCTCGTCGGCGGCCGGCAGCAGCGCGGACATGGCGTCGAGGAGAGCGTGCCCCCCGATGTTGTGCGACGCGGAGCTGAGCAGCACGGGGTAGATCTGGTGGTGTCCGATCTCGCGCTTCAAACCGTCGATCAGCTCTTCCTGTGACAGACCTCCCTGCTCGAAGAAGCGCTCCATCAGCGTGTCGTCGCCCTCGGCGACCTTCTCGATGAGCTTCTCGCGCCAGTCGTCGGCCTCGCCCTTGAACTCGGCCGGGATGTCGATGAGCTCGAACTTTCCCGAGCCGTCGGTGGCGTACTTGTAGGCCTTCATGGCCACCAGATCGACCACGCCGTAGAAGTCGTGCTCTTCCCCCATCGGCATCTGCAGCGGGACCACGTTCTTTCCGAACTTCTTTTGCAGCGCCTCGAGGGTGCGGGAGAACGAGGCCCGCTCCCGGTCCATCTTGTTCATGATCACCATGCGCGGCAGCTCGTACTCGTCGGCGAACTTCCAGACGCGCTCGGTGGTGACCTCCACGCCGGTGACCGCGCTGACCACGATGGCCGCGGAGTCGGCCACCCGCATGGCGCTCTTCGATTCCATGATGAAGATGCCGAAGCCGGGCGTATCGAGAAGGTTGATCTTGGTGTTCTTCCATTCCGCGTACGCGATGGCGGAGGAAATCGAATGCTTGCGCTCCACCTCATCGGCATCGAAGTCGGTGGTGGTCGTTCCCTCGTCGATCCGCCCGAGGCGCGTGGTCGCGCCGGCGTTGAAGAGCAGTTGCGAAACGAGCGTCGTCTTGCCGGTGTCGTTGTGACCGGCAACAGCGACGTTCCGGATTTCCGAACCCGAATAGACTTTCATGAGTTTTGGCCTCGCATGGGGATTTCCCGAATCGGGAGGGGAATCATAAATTAAAATGCCGCCGGGAACCCCCCCGTCATCCTGAGCGCAGCGAAGGATCTCAGACCTCCGATACGGGAGATCCTTCGCCGTCTGCGCGGCTCAGGATGACGGAGGGAGTGAGGAGTTATCATTGACGGCTTACGGGACTCCCATTCCAACGGGAGGGCACCCGCCCGGAGACCGGAGTCAGGTGAAGCTTGGCCGTTATGAGGTGGTTCGCGAGCTCGGCAAGGGGGCGATGGGAATCGTCTACCTGGCGAAGGACCCGCTCATCGGACGCCTCGTCGCGCTGAAGACCATCCGCATCCAGAACAACGACGACGACGAAGCGAAGGAGTTCCAGCAGCGCTTCATCCGCGAGGCTCAGGCCGCGGGCATCCTCAACCATCCCTCCATCGTCACCGTGCACGACATCGGGCAGGACGACACCTCCGGCGTGTCGTTCATCGCCATGGAGTACGTCGAGGGGCAGAACCTGAAGGAAGTGCTCTCGCAGGGGAGGCCCATCGGGTTCGAGCAGATCGGCGAGATCATCGCCCAGGTGGCCGAGGCGCTCGACTTCGCGCACGCCAAAGGCATCGTCCATCGCGACGTCAAGCCGGCCAACATCATCCTGCTCGAGAGCATGCGGGCGAAGATCACCGACTTCGGCATCGCCAAAATCACCTCCGGCGGCAACCTCACCGGCACCGGCCAGTTCCTCGGCACGCCCAACTACATGGCGCCCGAGCAGATCAAAGGCGCTCCCGTCGACGGCCGCACCGACATCTTCTCCCTCGGCATCTGTCTCTACGAGTGCCTCACCCGGCGCAAGCCGTTCGGCGGCGACTCGCTGACGGCGATCTCCTACAAGATCGTCCACGAGAACTTCCCGCCGCTCCACGAGATCAACTCGCAGATTCCCGACGGCTACGAAGAGGTGGTCGCGCAGTGCCTGGCGAAGGAGCCCGGCAAGCGCTACCAGCGCGGCAAGGAGCTCGCCGCCGCGCTCCGCTCCGTGATCCGGGGCGAGCGGCCGGCGAAAACCGAGTCGATGCTCGCGGACATCACCCTCGTCACGCGGGACCGCGAGAAGCTGCCGACCATCGAAGTGCCGTTCCCCGAAGCGACGATTCCTCCTCCGCCGCCGATGGACACCAACCCCCAGGCGCGGGCCCTCCCGCCGCCGGAGCCGAAGGCCGTGCGGCCCCGAGTCGCGCCGCGCGAGATCCTGCGAAAGACCCTGACCGGCGTGCGCGCGTATCCGTTGTGGAAGCGCCGGCTGCCGCCCGCGCTCTTCATCGCCATCGTCGCCGTCCTGGCGCTCCTGACCGTCGGCGCGGTCTACTCCATCAAGCGTCGCTTCGCGCCGCCGGCCACCATCGACACGCGCGCCGAAGCGCAAAGCGCGCGCGAGCGGCAACTCCGCAACGAAGCCAACGAGCTTCTGCGCCAGGGGAAGGTCACCGACGCGCATCAGAAGTTCACCGAGCTCAATCGCCTCGCACCGCGGTCGCCGTACGTCGTCGGACTGCTGCAGAGACTCTCGCAGTCGATGCGCCAGGTGGAGAGCGGGAAGCAGAAGTTGGTGCTGGCCAGGCAGAAGTTCGATCAGGGCCTCGCGCTCTACAACGAGAAAAAGTACGCGGAGGCCATCCCTCTGCTGAACGAGTCGTTCTCGCTCGATCCCAACTTCGAGGACAGTGGGAACTACCTGAAGCTGGCGCAGCAGGAAGAAGCGCGGGAGAGAGCGGCCAGAGCGAAGGCGCAACAGAAGCTGGCGCAGAAGACGACCCCGGCGACGGCGACCGCGGGCCCGAACAACGCGCGCTCCACCCGCACCACCACCACCACCGCGCCCGTGCCGCAGCCGCAGCCGGCGGGGCCGACGTCGCTGACGGTGGTGGTCAATCATCCGTTCACCGATGGCTCGATCACGGTGAAGGCGGGCATCGACGTCGTGGCCCGCGAGATCCTCTGGCAGGAGGCGGGATTCTTCAGGCGCCGCCAGCCACGTAAGGTCAACGTTACCAATCAGTTCCCCGCGAAGAACGCCGATCTGGAAATCTGGTTGGACGTGCCGTCGCTGAAGATCAAGGAGTATCACGTCTTGCAGCGGCAGAACTTCCAGGCGGGCGTCAACCACAAGCTGACGGTGAGCTTCGACCCGGCCAGCAAGACGTTCGAGTACTCCCTGAATTGATCTTCGCCATCGCCGCGCGCGACGAGATCTGGTCCGGCGGCCGCCGGCTGGAGTCGCGCCTGATGCACGGCATCGCCAGGCAGCACGGCGACGCCATCGCCGCCACCGACGACGCCGACGAAGCGCTCCTCGCCGCCTGCGAAGAAAGGATGGTTCCGGCGCGCGCGATCGCGGAGTCGATCGATGCGCGGGTGCGGGTGGTGGTGCGCGCCACGCGCGAAGGCGTCGAGACGACGTTCACCGTGACCATCGGCGGCGTGTCCATCGTATCGACTCCCGAGCACATCGACGCCGATACCGCAATGTTGCGCCACTGCCTCGGCCAACGGCCAACGATCAACGGCGAACACCCCCTCGTCTGGCACAACGGCTCCGCGGCGGTCCTGCTCCACGAGGCATTCGGCCACGCGGCGGAGCACCACGCGCCGCCGGTCGCATGGCCGGAGTGGCTGCACGTCGACGCCCCGCTCGCGCCGCGGCGGGCGTCGTTCAGCGACGTGCCGCTGCCGCGCATGACGCACCTCCTGGCGTCGCAGGTGAATGCCCCGTTCGAGCTGCCGGAGGAGCGCGTCGACGTCCACCTCATCGCCGGCGGCGGGTACGACCCCGTCACGGACGTGGCGACCGTTCACGTGGCGATCCCGCGCTTCACCATTCGCGCAACGCGCGCGGAGATCGCCCGCTCGCTGCGCGGCGCGACCGGAGAGCCGCTGCGCTACCCCGGCGTCATCTGCTCGCGCGAAGGGCAGGAACTGCACGTGCCGAGCGCTGCGCCGCTCATGGTGACTGGACCGCTATGACGTACCGAAAGTGGGGGCGGACGGTCCGCTACGAGAACGGCACCATCGTGCGGGTGGAGGAGGCGGGGGAAGCGTTCGAGGAGGAGGAATTCCGCGCGCAGCCGTTGCGCGGGGAGCGGCGGGCGTTGCCGCAGGTGGTCGCGCCGCTGCCGCCTCCCGGTGACTTCGAGCGCATCGTGATGACCGAAGGCGTCTCCCTTCATCAATACGGCGATATCGCATGGTCCGAGCACACGCGGCGCATGCATCTCTCCGTCGCGCGAGCCCCCTACCGCCTGCTCATCGACCAGGCGGGCTTCGACGTCGACGCCGCGCTTCTCGCTCTCTTCGCGCAGATCGAAGGACGCCGCGAGCCGCCGCCGCGGCTCACGCTCGCGCCGCGCGTGGCCGCGGCGATGTTGCCGTCGCTCATCGGGCGAATCGAGATCGCGCAGCGCGCCGGCGCGACGCCCGACGGCAAGGGGCAGCCGGTCGAGAGCCTCCCGGTGACCGCGGGGGAGCCGCCGAACTGGTACCGGCCGAGCTATCGCGTCCGTCCGGTGCGCGCCTGGTTCAACCTGCTGGCCCTTCCCTTCGGCCGCCTCGACGCCGGCGTGCCCCGCGCGGTAGCCCGTCTCGGCGGCGGCGACGTCCTCTGCGTCGATGCCGGCGGCGTCTTTGCCGCCTCCTTCACCGCCCGGCGCGTTCTCGCCGCCGGGGGCGCCGAGGAGTGGTTCCCCTTCGGAGCGGGCGCGTGGGGCTGCGACATGTTGTTAGAATCCGGGCCGTAGCCGAATGACCAGTAGCATCCGACAGATCGAGTTCCTGGCCCGGGCCATCGTCAATCGCCTGGAGGACCGCGGTCTGGTCGAATTCGGCGACGCGGAGATCGGCATCACCGTCGTGGCCCGGACGCTGGAGGAGAACCTCGCCGCGTACGACTCGATCGAGCAGGAGGCGCGCACGCGACTGGCGAAATCGCGCGGCGATCGCGACCCGTCCGACGAGGAGATCGACGAGGCGATGCGGCAGGTCGCCGCGGAGCGCGATTTCACACTTTAGCTGGCAGCTTGCGGCTGGCAGCTAGCAGGAGAACAGCTGCGAGCTGCGAGCTGCAAGCTGCGAGCGACAATGAACAAACTCGAAGAGCTGGAACAACGGAAACGCCAGAGTGAGCTCGGCGGCGGCGAAAAACGCATCGAGCGCCAGCACGCCGAGGGGAAGCTCACCGCGCGCGAGCGCATTGCGCTGCTCTTCGACCCCGGCTCGTTCCAGGAGCTCGACCAACTCGTCGTCCATCGCTCCACCGACTTCGGCATGGAGACGCAGCGCATCCCGGGCGACGGCGTGGTCACCGGCTACGGCACCATCAACAGCCGGCTGGTGTACGCCTTCGCACAGGACTTCACCGTCTTCGGGGGCTCGCTCAGCGAGACGCATGCGGCGAAGATCGTGAAGATCATGGATCTGGCGATGAAGAATGGCGCGCCGGTGGTCGGCCTCAACGACTCCGGCGGCGCGCGCATTCAGGAAGGCGTCGTCTCCCTCGGCGGCTACGCCGACATCTTCCTCCGCAACACGCTGGCCTCGGGCGTGGTGCCGCAGATCTCCGCGATCATGGGCCCGTGCGCCGGCGGCGCCGTCTATTCGCCCGCCATCACCGACTTCATCCTGATGGTGAAGAAGACCAGCTACATGTTCGTCACCGGCCCCGACGTCATCAAGACCGTCACCCACGAAGAGGTGACAAAGGAGAAGCTCGGCGGCGCGGACACCCACAATCAGATCTCCGGCGTCGCGCACTTCGCCGCCGACTCCGATGAAGACTGCCTGGCCACCATCCGCGAGCTGCTGTCGTTCCTGCCGTCGAACAACCTCGAGGAGCCGCCGCGCGCGGCCACGAGCGACGACGTCAATCGCGTCGACGCCAATCTCGACGACCTGATCCCCGACTCCTCGAACCAGCCGTACGAAGTGCGTGAGCTGATCAAGGGCATCGCCGACGAGGGACAGTTCCTCGAAGTGCACCAGCACTTTGCGCGCAATCTGGTGGTCGGCTTCCTCCGCCTCAACGGCCATCCGGTCGGCGTGGTGGCCAACCAGCCGGCGTTCCTCGCCGGCGTGCTGGACATCAATGCCTCGCGCAAGGGGGCGCGCTTCGTCCGCTTCTGCGACGCCTTCAACGTGCCGCTGCTGGTGCTGGAGGACGTTCCGGGCTTCCTTCCGGGGACCGATCAGGAGTACGGCGGCATCATCGTCCATGGCGCGAAGCTCCTGTACGCGTTGGCGGAGGCGACGGTGCCGAAGATCACGGTGATCACGCGCAAGGCGTACGGCGGCGCGTACTGCGTGATGAATTCCAAACACATCCGCGCGGACATGAACTTCGCCTTCCCCACCGCTGAGATCGCCGTGATGGGGGCGGAGGGAGCGGTCAGCATCCTCTACAAGGGATCGAAGGACCGCGAGGGAAAGATCGCCGAGTACAAAGAGAAGTTCGCCAACCCCTACATCGCTGCCGAGCGCGGGTATGTCGACGAGATCATCGAGCCGCGTTTCACGCGCCGGAAGTTGATCACCGCGTTCGCCATGCTCCGAAACAAGCGCGACAAGAACCCGCCGAAGAAGCACGGCAACATCCCCTTGTAAACAATGTGGGACGGGTTCTCCAACCCGTCGGACGGGCTGGAGCGTCCGTCCCACAGAGGCATACAATCCACGAATCGATAGAGGGGTGCCCGATGCGCAGATCCGCGATCGCTGTTGCATTGCTGTTGCTGTCCTCCACGCTGCCCGCCCAGAGCATCGGGCCGCTGCCGCCGCTGACGGCGCACGTCGAGGTGCAGGTGGTCAACGTCGACGTCACGGTGACCGACATGGACGGCAAGCCGGTGACCGATCTGACCAAGGCGGACTTCGAGCTCTTCGAGGACGGCGCGATGCAGAAGATCACCAACTTCTACGTCGTGCGCGACTCCGCGGTGGGCGACGGCACCAGTCCCGCCCCCGGCACGCCGGCAGGCGAAGTGCCGGAGGAGTTCCGCCGCAAGATCCTGCTGGTTATCGACAACAACTACATCGAGAAGGCGGAGCGGAACATCGCGCTCACCAAGATGGAGAAGTACGTGACCTCGCGGTTCGGCGCGGAATGGGGAGTGGTGGTCGTCGGCCACGCCGCTGAGATCGTGCAGCCGTTCACCACGGACGTCGCCGCCATTCACGCCGCGTTCGATCGCGCCCGCGCCACGTCCACCTTCTTCGTGCACCACGAGATCGACCGCTCCATCCTCTCCGACCGCACGCGGCGGCACCTCGACCTCGCCACCAGCTACGACTACGGCGAGGCGGTGCGGTTCAGCTCGCGGGAGCAGACGTTCCGGAACCTGCTGACGGTCACCAACACCGCGCGGGCGGTGGCGGAGATGGCCCGCGCGCATTCCGCCGACGTGGGCAAGAAGTACATCCTCCTCCTCACCGGTGGGATGGAGCTGAATACCAGCTTCAAGGCCTATGACTCGGCGGGCGACCGGGAGCTCGAGCAGACCCGTCTGGAGATGGCGAAGCTCATCGACGGCATGGTGCGCGAGGTCAACGCGGCGAACTTCACCATCCATGTGCTGAACGGCCGGACCCGCGGCATGCAGGCGCCGCAGCACGACGTGGCGAATCGCACCTCCGGGATCCGCATCGAAAATCTCTTCCGCGAAGGCGGCGGCAAGGATCCCGTCGACACCACCGACGTCGACTCCGCGCCGCTTTCTCTGGCGCTGGGCACAGGCGGCATGTACCTGCCGTCGAACGACATCGTGGCCTCGGTGCAGCGCATCGACCACCAGACGGCGAACTTCTATTCGCTCGGCTATTCGCCGGCCTCCCATCACGGCGACCGCCAGTACCACTCCATCAAGGTGCGGGTGAAACGCTCCGGCGTGCGCGTCGCCAACCGCGTCGGCTACTACGACCTGACTTCCGACGACCGCCTGGAGGGGATGCTCCGCGCGCGCGCCACGTTCGACCGCGCCATCGGTACGCTGCCGGTGAAGGTCGACGTCGGCGTGGCGAAGAGCCGAACCGACCACCTCGTGCTTCCCGTCCGCGCCGGCCTGCAGTTGGACAAGGTCACCGTCATTCCCAGGGACGACGGCTACGTCGGCCGAGTGCACGTCTACGTCTCGGTGTTCGATCGCAGCGGGCGGAACATCGGCTTCCACCATCAGACCCAGGAAGTGACGCTCTCGTCCGATCAGCTCCGCGACGCGGAGCGCGAGACCTTCCACTACACGATGAACGTCCGGCTGCAGGGAAAAGGGGAGTTCACGGTGGTGGTGACTCTCCGCGACGAGTTGTCGAACGAGATGGGGAGTGCAGTCGAAGCAGTGAAGCTCTGACCAGGCGATTTCCCCCGTGACCAGGCTTCACTCCACCGCTGCGCTCGTTCTCCTTGCGGCCCTGCCGTCGTTCGCGCAGATCACGACGCGTGTCGACGTGAAGGTGATCAACGTCGACGTCGCCGCCATCGACGCCTCGGGCAACTCGGTCGCCGATCTCATCAAAGACGACTTCGAGATCTTCGAAGACAACCAGCCGCAGACCATCACCAACTTCGCGGTGATCGAGAATGCGGTGCGCTCCGCGGACCCGCGCGCATCCCGCGACCTTCAATTCCGCCGGAAGCTGATCCTCCTCGTCGACAACAATTACATCGACAAGCGTGACCGGAACGCGGCGCTGGACAAGCTCGACGCCTTCATCGACGAGACCTTCGACGGCACGTACGAATGGGCCATCGGGATGATCGGGCAGCAGCTCGAGCTGTTGCAGACATTTACGACCGACAAGGCGGTCATTCACGGCGCGGTGGCGCGGGTGCGCAAGGCCGCCACGACCGCGCTCCGCGACGACATGGACCGGTCATTCGTTTCCGATTCCATGAATCAGGCGGGGCGCCCCAGCGACTTCGCGGCGAGCGCCGCCTTCGAGTCGCGGGAGCGGACCACGCGGAACGCGCGCTCGATGACCAACACCGCGCGCGGCCTGGTGGACGCCGCGCGCGCGTTCGCCACCTCCGAGGGAAAGAAGCTGATCGTGCTCCTGACCGGCGCGATGGACATCAATACCGCCTTCGGCCTGTTCGATCGCGGCGCGGACCGCGAACTGCAGGACACCAAGGCCGTCATCGCCAAGCTCATCGACGCCGCCGTCCGCGAGGCCAACGCCGCCAACACCAGCATCCACGTGCTGAACGCTTCGCCGCACCAGATGGCGGCCGTGCAGCACGACGTGCAGAACCACTCCTCGGGGTTGGGCTCGTCGGTGGCCAGACAGGCGGGTATCGGTTTCACCGCGTCCGCCGATACCGCCGATGTCTCGACGCCGTTCCGGCTCGCCGCCGGCACCGGAGGCCTGTACCTGGCGTCGAACGAAGTCCGTGATTCGTACAATGCCGTCAACGCCGCGTCGTCGCGCTACTACCTCCTCGGCTACACGCCGTCGCACGACGACGATGGCCACTACCACCGGATCACGGTGCGGGTGAAGCGTTCCGGCCTGCGTCTGTCGCATCGCCAGGGCTACGTCGACCTCTCACCCGACGAGCGCCTCGAGCAGTTGCTTCGCCTCCGCATCTCCCTTCTGCAGCCGGCCGCCGCTGTGCCGGTGACGGTGAACCTCGGTACGACGCCGGCGACGGACGGCAAGCCGGTAGTCTCCATCCTCGCGGCGATGCCGATGTCGAAGGTGACGCTGCTGCCGAGCCAGGGCCGTTACGCCGGCCGGGTGCACGTCTATCTGTCGATCTTCGACGGCAAGGGAAAGAACGTCGGCTTTCACCACAAGACCCAGGACCTCGCCTTCACCGAGGAGCAGCGCGCGGGGGCCATCGCCGACGTCTTTCGCTACAGGATGAACGTGCGCCTCGAAGGAGGCGAGTTCACCATCGCCGTGACGCTGCGCGACGATCTCTCCAACGAGATCGGCACCGCGGTGCAGAAGGTCCGGCTGTAGGAACGCCGCCGTCCTCGGCGGCTGGCCAGGCGGCGCCCTCGCCGCCTCTCGAGAACGCAGGCGCGGACGCCTGCGAGCCAGCCGGCGAGGACGCCGGCGCTCCGCTCGCGCGGCTACGGCAGCGGGATGCGCGGATCGAGCTGATGCGCCCGCGCGAGGCTCTCTCGTCCGCCGTCGGCGTCGCCCACGCACATCTGCGCGAAGCCTGTCGAGGCCCACGCCAACGCGTCGTTCGGGCGGGCGCGCGTCACGGCGCGAAAGTCTTCGAGCGCGCCGGCGCAGTCATGGCGATCCATCCGATAACGGCCGCGAAAGAGGCGCAGCTCGGGATCGTCAGGGAACGCGCTGACGGAGGCGTCGATCAGCGCGAGCGCGCGGGCAGCGCGGCCGGAGCGGTTGTAGGCGATCGACCGCGCGATGACGAACTTCACGCCGTCGGACAGGCCGCTCTTCATGGCCTCGATCAGCAGCGCGTCGGCGCGATCGACGTCCCGCCCGGCGTCGAACAGCGTCTCGCTCTCGTTCCACATCGCCGACGCATAGCGCGGATCGATGGCCCGCGCGCGCGCGAACGCGCGCAGCGCGTCGTCGATCCGATGCTGCTGCCGGAGGATGAGGCCTTCGTTGTTGTACGCGCCGGCGGTTTTGGTCTCGCCGGTCGCGGTCGCCGGTCGCGTCGATTCCGTGGAGCCGATGTAGCCCAGCGCGCGGAGCTTGGCGATCTCTTCGCTCGAGGCCTGGTTGCTCGCCGGCGCGGGTGGGGGGGCGGCTGAAGTGAAGTGGCGGCGATAGTCGATCGACGTCGGCGAAGCGATCGCCGGCGCGAGCGGGGCGGTGGTATTCGCGGCCGCCGGCAGGCCGGCGAGCGCGAGGAGCGTGGCGCAGACCTGCCGCACCCCGCCGCGCAACAGATGATTCGGCATCGGCTGGATACCCGGTCCCCACAATAGATAGATGCCTTCGTTGCGGTGCCACTTCGCCGCGGTGGCGGTGGCGGTGCTGGAGATCGACGTCGGCCGCCCTTCGCGCCAGCGGAAGCCGTGGTCGGAGGCGATCAACAGCACCGCGCCGTGTCGCGTGGCGATCGCCACATACTCGCCGAGTAGCGCGTCGACCTCTCGGAAATACCGCTCCGGCACGGCGTGAAAGCGTTCGTAGTCCGCCTGCGAGACTTCAGGCTGTTTCGGTGGGGCGAACGGCGCGAAGACGTGGCCGATGGTGTCGGTGCCCTGTAAATAGATGATGGAGAGGTCGGGAAGCGCGCGGCGCCCGGCGAGGTAATCGGACGACAGCCGGCGATAGATCTCCGTCTCGACCAGGATTCGGCGCAGCGCGGCGTCGGGCTGCGCGTAGGGGTTCTCGACCTTCGCCAGCGCGCCGACCTCGGCGTCGGTGAGCGACGGCAGATAGCGGCGCAGCCGCTCCGCGGTCACGCTTCGCTCCGCCTCATCGACCATCGCCTCGGCCCATGACTGCCGTGACGGCGGGTAGACGACGCCGGCCGGCTTCTGCGCGTCGGTGTACAGAAAGTTCGCCAGGCGATCGGTGACGTTGATGCCGTGCACCGGCTCCGCGGCATACGTGGCCCACAATCCGAAGACGGCCGTCTGCTTGCCGCCGGCCGTCGCCATGTTCCAGATCGACGGCGCGCGCCGCTCGTCGCTGGTGATCGGCTCTTTCTCGTGGGTGACGGGGTTGAAGCGGGTGAAGTCGAGGATCTCGTGCTCGAGCGGGCCGGCGCCGGTCATCATCGTGGTCCAGAGGATCGGCGAGAGCGGCGGATGCTCCGTTTCCAGCACGCCGCCCGCCCCTTCGGCGACGAGCCGTTTGAGAACCGGCATGGCGCCGGACTGCATGTACGTGTCGAGCAACTCCCAATCGGCGCCGTCGAGACCGATGAAGATGACCGGCCTCGTGCGCCGGGCGTGAGCGGCAACATCCTCGACGGCGCGAAGCCGTTCGAACCCGGGCGGCAGCTCGATACGGACGGAGACGTTTGCCGGACGGACGGCTGCGACTTCGCGCGCGATGACGGCGGCGGCGCGGTCGCCGGCCGCGCGGCGGTCGAGCAGGGCGTCGGCGGATTCGCCGGCCGCCCATCGGTGGATGGTTCCGCCCACCTCGCCGTCGAGCGCCATGCACCAGTCGTTCGGCTGCCAATTGCGCGGCACTGCCGCCGGAAGCTGGTAGGTGAAGCGGACGCGGACCGGAAACTCGTCGCCGGTCGCGCTCACGCCCTCGTCGTTCGTATCGAGCGTCAGCCCTCCGCCGGCGATGGGAGCGCGGCAGCGGGAGTGGTAGGCGAGCGGGCGGATGTAGATCCGCTGCGCGCGGAGCGTGAGGCGGTCGCCGCGGCGGAAGATGGTTGCCTGTCCGCGCGGCTGGATGCGGATGAAGATCGTTGCCAGCGCAGCGAGGACGATGAGGAGAAGGAGGGCGATCTTCCGCATCAAAACGTGAGGGCCCCCGATTGGGGGCCCTCAGGATACAACGGGTGATTTACGACACTAGAACGAGAAGCGCGCTCCCAGACGGATGCTGCGGAGGCCGGTGAACGCGAGACCCTTCTTCAGGAAGTCCGGGTTCGTTGCCGCCGCGCGAGCGTCGGCGAACTTGCCGACCGGGTTGTTGGTGCCCGGAATGTTGGCCCATCCGCCGAAGCCGATGCCGAACTCGTTGAAGGCATTGCACACTTTGTTGCCGCCATCCTTGGCGAAGACCGCGCAGTTCGCGTCGCTCGACAGATCCATCCGGTTGTCGAGGGTGGTGATCGACTGACGGTTGAACACGTTGAACACGTCGAACAGCAGGCTCAGGCGATTGGCGCCGAACTGGATCGGATAGCCGAGGTGGAGGTCAGCCTCGTAGTCCGACGGTCCGCGACCCAGCGCGCCGCGCTCGGTCAGGTAGTACTCGTAGTTGCGGTAGCCCGCGTACTCGAAGCCCTGGCCGGTGAGCGGCGAACCCGACTCGTAGTTGAACGCGCCGCCGATGTCGAGTCCCTTGGCAAAACCCGTCGGAAGGGTGTAGCTGCCGTAGAACTTGACGTTGTGCGTGCGGTCGTTGCTGAGTAGGCCGCTGTTGTTGACTGCAAAGTCGCCGTAGTCGTACGCCGAATTGATGTTCGGGTCGAGCTGGCCGGTCGAAGCCTGGAAGGTGCCGTCGTAGTTGCCTTCGAGACGCGACCACACGTAGCTGGCGAAGAACTGGTAGTTGTTGCTGAAGCGCTTCTGGGCATGCAGTTCGATGCCCTTGTACACGCGCTTCGCCGGCGTGGCCGGCACTTCGTCTTCGTTGAGGTATCCGGCGACCTTGCCGATGCCCGAGCCCGGGTTGGCGATGAAGTAGTCGCCCTCGGAGATGACCAGCATGTCTTCGATCACCTGTCCGAGGTCGCGGTAGGTGCCCTTGATGCCGACCATCAGGTTCGGGGCGATTTCGTAGTCATAGCCGCCGAGGTACTCGTCGATGTACTGCCCTTCGAGATCCGGATCGACCGGGGTGAGATGACCGCCGAGGTAGCGGAAGGCGCGTCCCCCCGACTGCTGCGGAACGCCGCCGCCGCCCACCGGCGTGACCGTGCCGGGGGTGAAGTGGCCCGGCGTCGGGTCGAGGTTATTGACCTGCACCGAGATCTCGCCGCCGAAGGAGCGGAGGTTGATGTCCATCGGGATCGACTCGAAGAAGCGGCCATAGTTCACATACAGCTTGCTGCGGCCGTTGTTCTGCACGTCCCAGATCAGTCCGAGGCGCGGAGCGATCATGTCGTTGAGGTCGATGGCCGTACCGCCTTCGCGGTTACCGACCTTCTGCTGCTCCCAGCGCACGCCGAGGTTCAGCGTGAGGTTGGGCATGACCTTCCACGAATCCTGCGCGTAGAGCGAGTTGTTCTCGGTCTTCGGGCTGGCGATGAGCGCCGGAATGACTGTTCCGTTGACCAGCGCCGGATTCGTGGTCACGTCGCCGGCGTAACCCTCATGGGTGTAGAAGACATTGGCCGCCGGGCAGCCGGCCGCCGTCACGGTGGTGCGGCAGCGCTTCCGGACGCGGTCCGTACCGGTGTAGATGTTGGTGTTCACCGCCTTCAGGTCCTCGCGGTCGCCGCCGAACTTGAACTGGTGTCCGCCGAAGAAAGCGGAGACGTCGACTTTGTAGGTGTCGCGCTTGAACTCCTGGTCCTGAACGAAGCCGAAGCCGCCGAAGGCGACGTTGGGGATGACGGTCTGGTCAGTGAGGCGGCCGATGGTCTTGCCGGCGCCGCTGACTTCGTTCGTCTCCTTGTGCTGGCCGACCGCGCCGTTGACCGTCCAGCTGGTCCCGAAGATGCCGGAGTAACGCAGAACGGCGTCGGTACCGCCGAACTCGTTGGTGCCCTCGAAGGTCGACGGAGCGCCGGCCAGAGCGAGGATGGCGCCTTCGTTCTTACCGGGGTCGCCGAAGACCGAGAGGTTCAGCAGGTGGCTGGAGGTAGCAGCCAGCGAAAGCTTGCCCGCATAGAGGTCGCGGGTAACCTCGCTGGCAATCGATCCGCCCACCGGAAGCGAGAACACGCCCGGGAAGTTGAGCGGGGTGTTGATGCGGATGCTGAGGTTCGTATCCTGCGTGCGATCGTACGCGCCGAAGAACCACAGACGGTCCTTCATGATGTAGCCGCCGAGGTTCACGCCGTAGTCGTACGACTTGTCCACTTCGCCGATGGTGGTGGAAGTGGCCGGGCGCTTGGCCGCGGTCTCGTTGTCGGCGTTGAGGCTGCCGCCGCTGTTATAGCCGAAGATATCACCGTGGAACTCGTTGGAGCCGCTCTTGGTGATGGCGTTGATGATGCCGCCGGTCATGCGGCCGTACTCGGCCGGCTGGCCGCCGGTCATGACTTCGACTTCCTGAATGAAGTCGATGTTGACGCGCTTGCCCTGACGGCCGCGCTCGACTTCGGTGGTGTTCAGACCGTCGATGATGTAGTTGTTCTCCGCGCCGGTCGAACCGTACACGGTGGTGCCGGTGGCGTCAGCCGCCGTACCGGGAGCAACCGCCGCCGCAGCGACGAAGTTGCGGCCGATCGGCAGCGACTGCATCGTCTGCGAGGTCACGTTGACGCCGGAAGCCGCGGAGGTCACGTCGACGACCGGCGCGGCGCCGGTGACAGTGATCTGCTCGGACACCTGCGGGCTCATCGAGACTTCCAGGGTCACGGTGCGGTTCAGACCGACCCCCACGTTCCTCTGGGTGACGGTGTTGAAGCCTGCAAGGGTGGCTGTAATGGTGTATTCGCCCGGCGGGAGCTGGTTGAAACGGAACGATCCGCCGGCGCCGGTGACTTCGGTGCGCACGCCCTGCAGAGCGGTCGAGCGAGCTTCGACCGTCACGCCGGGAAGCGGCGTTCCCCCCTGAGAGACCGTGCCCTGGACCGCGCCCGTTGTCGACGTCTGCGCGAGCGCAACGCCGGCCACGAGGAGCATGCTGATCACGAGCAGCAGTGCAACTCGATACTTGTTCATTCGTACTCTCCTAGTTGTTTGTGTTTTTGGACTGCAATTGCGGCAAAACAAGACGGCCTGCTTCTCCCTGATCTCCCTGGCTGCCACCTCCTCTCATGCTGTTTGCGGTGTGATTCTGCGACAGACTGATGAATCGGTCTGCGATCTGTTCATCGTTTTGTGCACGCCGACTGCCGGAAAGGGCCTCGCCCCTCATCGCTCCGAAACCATTGGTAACAGGCGAGAAGCGCGTTCGGACCCGAATGAAACCTGCGCATTCTATCCAAAAAGGCGAATTCGCAATACAGAGCCTCGTTGTAACACCCTTCTTTGACAAGCGTCGGCTTGCACAAATGGGAGGCGTGCCGCGCCTCCTCCTCTGCTCTCTTTTCCTCCTCCTGACCGCCGCCTGCGCGCGCGAGCGTCCCCGCCCGAACGTCCTCCTCATCACCCTCGACACCTTTCGCGCCGACCGCCTCGGCGCGCGGACGCCGGCCCTCTCGCGCCTCGCCGCCGAGGGCGTGCGATTCGACGACGCCGATTCCCCCGTCCCGCTCACCCTCCCCGCCCACGCCACTCTCCTGTCGGGAGCTCTTCCGCTGCATCACGGCCTGCGCAACAACGGCGCGGGCGCGTTTCCGGAGGATCGCGAGACGCTGGCCACACTGCTCTCGCGCGGCGGCTATCGCACCGGCGCCTTCGTCGGATCGTTCATCCTCGACCGCCGCTTCGGGCTCGCGCGTGGATTCGATCGATACGACGACGAGATCGCGCGCAGCGCCGACGACGCGTCGGGCTCCTTCGAAGCGGAGCGCCGCGGCGCCGATGTCGTCGACCGCGCCCTGGCGTGGCTGAAGGAGAGCGACGGGCGCCCGTTCTTCGCCTGGGTCCATCTTTACGACGCGCACGCGCCGTACGTGCCGACGTACGACGCCGAGATCGCGTACGTCGACGCGCAGGTGGCGCGTCTGCTAGCGGCCATCGATCGCAAGACGACCATAGTCGTCGTGGTCGGCGATCACGGCGAGTCGCTCGGCGAGCACGGCGAGCTGACGCACGGCCTGCTGTTGTACGAATCGACGCTGCATGTACCGCTGATCGTCGCCGCGCCGTCGCTAGACGCGCGCGTGGTGCGCGAGCCGGTGAGTACCGTCGACGTCGCGCCGACCATCGCCAAGCTGGCGGGGGTGAAGTTCAGCGGCGTGGACGGCGGCGACCTGCTGGACGGAGTGCGGGCACTCCTGATCTACGCGGAGACCGAGTATCCGGCGACGCTCGGCTGGAGTGCGCTGACCTCCGCGCGCTCCGGAGACTCGAAGGTGATCAGCGGCACGTACGCGGAGCTCTTCGACTTGCGCCGCGATCCGGGGGAGTCGGTCAACCGATCGGGCGACGATCGCCGCACCTACCGCGCGCTCGCCTCGTCGCTCGAAGCGCTGCGCGCGACCGCCGTCGCCGCCCGCTCCACCGCCGTCGATGATGAGACGCGCCGCAAGCTCGCCAGCCTCGGATACGTCGCCCCCGCGGCGCACGCCGGCACCGCGGTCGCGCGCGACCCTCGCGCCATGGCGCCGCTGTTCCGCCGCTACGAAGAGGCCATGGGGGCGATCAACTCCGGCCGGGCGCGGGAGGCGATCGCGCCGCTCGAGCAACTGGTGCGCGACGATCCATCCAATCACGTCTTCCGCGAAACGCTCGCCCGCGCTTTGCGGCAGAGCGGCGACCGGGCGCGCGCCGTGGCGCTCTATCGCCAGGCGGTGGCGCTCGCGCCGCACGACTCCGATGCCTGGTACAACCTTGCCTCGGCGCTGCAGGAGAACGGCAACGCGGCCGAGGCGGAGGTGGTCATCGCCGAGGCGGCGAAGCGCGATCCGAACCGCCCGGAGCTGCACAACGTGCGCGGCGTGGCGCTCGCCGAGCGCGGCGAGCTCGCCGCGGCGGAAGCGGAGTTTCGCAAGGCCATCGACGCCGATCGGCGCAATCCACGCGCGTGGAACAACCTCGGCAACGTCATGCGCGCATCGAACCGCGATGACGACGCCATCGCCGCGTATGAAACGGCGATCGCCGCCGCGCCGCGCTACGCCGACGCACTCAACGGCCTCGGCGCGGTGCTGGTGCAGAAGGAGCGCGCTGCCGAGGCGTTGCGGTACTTCGACGCGGCGCTGGCGATCGCCCCCGATCTCTACGAAGCGCAGCTCAATCGCGCCGTGGCGCTGACGCTCGCCGGCGACGCGCGCGGTGCGGCGGAACAGCTCCGCCGGCTCCTGGCGGCGCTCCCCACGGGCGCGGCGCACGATCGCATCCGCGGCGCGGCACGAACGCTTCTGTCACGACTCTCCCCGGAGTTCCGTCGCTAATTGAGTTTCGGCTATAGTCCTGCGCAACTGCATTCATAGGAGGCCTGCCGTGCTCAAAACTCTCCGTGCCCCGCTATACCTTTCATTACTACTGCTCTTGCTTCTGCCGGCGATCGTTTTCGCCCAGGGCACCGGCGCGTCGCTGAAAGGCCGCGTCACCGATGAAGGTGGCGGCGCGCTTCCGGGCGTCACCGTCACCGTGTCGAAACCCGATACCGGCTTCTCGCGCTCGACCGTGACCGGGGCCGACGGCTCGTACTTCTTCCCATCGATTCCGGCGGGGACGTACAACATCAACGCCGACCTTTCCGGCTTCGCCACGGTCACCACGCAGAGAGTGGAGTTGAACGTCGCTACCGAGCGTGAGCTGAACGTCACCCTCAAGCAGGCCGCGGTGAAAGAACAGATCACCGTCACCGCGCAGGCTTCGCTGGTGGAGACCACGCCGGCTATCGGCACGGTCATCAGCCAGCGTGAGATTCAGAACCTGCCGCTCAACGGCCGGCAGTTCGCGAACCTCGGATCGCTGGCGCCGGGAACCACGCTCTCGGTCAACTCCGATCCCACCAAGCCCGGCCAGCTCACCATCGCCCTCAATGGC
Source organism: Candidatus Gilichinskyi gelida (assembly GCA_038040385.1). Lineage (GTDB taxonomy): Bacteria > Acidobacteriota > Thermoanaerobaculia > Gp7-AA8 > Gp7-AA8 > Gilichinskyi > Gilichinskyi gelida. The sequence goes on along the minus strand of JBBPII010000011.1, from coordinate 29,313 downwards.
GGCAGCGGCCGCAACGTGAACTTCCTCGTCGACGGCGGCGACAACACCGACGACACCATCGGTGGCGCGCTGCAGAACTACAACATCGAGGCCGTTCAGGAGTTCAACATCCAGACCCAGCAGTACAAGGCGGAGTACGGCCGGACCACCGGCGGCATTCTGACGGTCGTCACCAAGACCGGTACGAACAAGTTCGAGGGAAACGCGTACGAGTTCTACCGCGACAAGAGCCTCAACGAGAAGACGGAGAGCGAGAAGATCGCCGGGGCAGGTAAGTCGCCGTATCGCCGCGACCAGTACGGTGCCTCGCTGGGCGGCCCGATCATCAAGGACCGCGCGCACTTCTTCATCACCGGCGAGCGCCTGAACCGGCCCACCACCTACATCGTCAATACCAAGGGCATCTACCCGGCCCTCGACGGACAAGTGGTCGGCACGCCGTTCAAGGACGACCTCCTCACCGCCAAGGCCAGCGGCGACATCACCGCCAAGCAGTTCCTGCAGGTGCGGTACGGCTACCAGAAGAACTCCGACGTCTACGGTGCCAGCCCGCTGACTACGCCGAGCGCGGTCGGCTCGCTGACCAACAACTATCACTCCACCCTGATCGGGCACTCGTGGCAGCTCGCCGGCGACAAGTTCAACGAGTTCCTATTCCAGAACACGCACTTCAAAAACGCGATTCTTGCGAGCTCGAACGATCCGTTCCTCATCTATCCAAACGGCGTTCAGGTGGGACAGAACGTCAACACACCGCAGACGACCACGCAGATCAAGCGGCAGTACAAGGACGACTTTTCCTGGTCGAAGAACTTCTTCGGGATGCGCCACGACTTCAAGGTCGGCGCGAACTACATCGACGAGCCGCTCCTGGGCGGCGACTTTTCCACCGGCACCGCCGGCCAATTCACGCTCCTGCAGGACCGCGTCGGATCGCCGGTGAAGGAAATCGCCGTTTTCGGCGGGTTCGCCGGTTACAACACACCGATCAAGCAGTACAACTATTACGTGCAGGACGACCTGACGGTGAGCACCAACCTCACCTTGAACATCGGCATGCGGTACGACCTCTGGAAAGGCTTCGACATCAACCAGCAGAACAACCCCATCTGGAAGACGCTGTCGACGCAGACCAAGTACAACGAGGCGTACCTGAAGGACTTCCAGGGTGGCAAGGGCGGCAAGCTGGACAACGACACCAACAATTGGGGTCCGCGGTTCGGCTTCACCTGGGACATGCACGGCGATTCGAAGAACATCATTCGCGGTGGGGTCGGCCGCTACTTTGATTTCCCGTACACCAACGCCACGATTCTCTTCCCGTCCGTGGCCATTCAGTCGACATACGGCCAGACGTATTCACTGGTCGACCCGACCGGCATCAAGAACGCGAACGGCTCATTCTTCCAGCCGGGCCAACCGCTGCCGCCGCAGGGTAACCTCGGCGGTGGTGCAGACACGCCGAACGAAGTGGCGTCGCCGACCCTCGCCACTCCGTACTCCGATCAGATCTCGATCGGCTACTCCTGGCAGGTCAATCCGTGGCTCGGCCTGAACCTCGACGGCTCGCACATCGAGTACAAGGACATCCCGTACCGCTTCCGCGCGAATCCCTTCGTGCCTGGAACGTCGGCTCGACGCTTCCCGGCGTTCGGCAGCTTCCGCGTCTGGTATGGCAAAGGACGGGCGAAGTACAACGGCGTGAACCTCAGCGGCCACGCGCGGCTCGGCGAGAAGTTCGAGCTGCAGGGCTTCTACACGCTGTCCCACGCAACGGGCAATGTGCTCGGTGGAGCGGACGAATTCCGCCTGACCGCCGCCGACTACCAGCCGGACTTCCGCACGGTGCGCGACCAATCCGTGAACCCGTTCAACCCGCAATGCAGCGCCTGCTTCGGTCCGCTCAACACCGATGCGCGCCATCGCTTCACCGTGAGCGGTCTCTATCGCGCGCCGTGGGAGCTCAGCTTCTCCGGCATCCTTCGCTACCGCAGCGGAACGCCGTACACCGACTGGGCGGGCGCCGACCAGAACGGCGACGGCTACTCGCTCGATCTGCCGGCCGGCGTGTCGCACGTAAACAGCCTCCGCGGCGCGTCGTTCTCGCAACTCGACGTGCGCGCGGCGAAGGCATTCCACTTCGGCGCCAACTTCGGCTTCGATCTGATCGGCGAGATCTTCAACCTCACCAACGCGAAGAACGAGCGCGGCTTCGTCGGCAACCGCGGCGCGTTGAACTACAAACAGCCGACGACGTACGCGGGTGATCCGGGCCAGGGCGAGCAGCGTCTCGCGCAGCTCGGCGTGCGCGTCACGTTCTAACCGATAGCACCGATCGCAGTAACGGCCGGGCCCCTCGATGGGCGCCCGGCCATTTTCTTGCATATAATCTCCCCGCCGGTACCCGAGGAGTCACACCAGATGCGTCTCTGTTCGGGTATTTTCATAGTCGCGTCACTCGCCTTTCCTCTTCACGCACAACAATTCACCGAGAAGATCGACGTCTCCATCGTCAACGTCGATGTGACGGTCACCAGCCGCGGTGAGCCCGTGCGCGGGCTGACGCGCGACGACTTCGAAGTCCTCGAAGACGGCCGTCTGCAGACCATCACCAACTTCTACGCGGTCGAGAACAAACCCGCCCTGCGCGCCCAGTCGGCCACGCCGGCCGGCGCGGCAGATGTCGCCGACGCCACCGACGAGCGCTTCCGCCGCAAAGTGCTGGTGATCGTCGACAACGTTCATACCTCGAAGCTCAACCGCAACCGCGCCCTCGAGAAGCTCGAGCGATTCATCGACGATCACTTCGCCGGCGGCGACTACGACTGGTCGATCGCCGTCGCCGGCAGCCGGCTGCAACTGGTGCTGCCCCTGACGTCGGACAAGGACACCATTCACACCGCGATCAACATCATTCGCAAAGAAGGCACCTGGCGCACGTATCGCGACGCGCTGGTGGCCAAGGCGAACGTCGACCGCGCGGCGCGTCCCGCATCGATGTACGCCGATCCCTTCGCTACGTTCGAAGGCCACAACATGGACAGCAAGGTGGCCTTCATGACCACCGTCGACAGCCTGGAACAGCAGATGTTGAGCATGGGGACGGTTCGCGCCATCCGCGAGGCCACCCGCTCGTTCGCCAGCACCAGCGGCCGGAAGATCATTCTCCTGCTCTCTTCGGGGATCGGCTCCACAGGCGACGTGCAGGTCGAGTCCATCCGCAGCGGACCGCAAATGAACGACGATGGCGCGGTCGGCGGACCTGCACCGGGCGACCCGCGCTACGTCGCGGCCGAAAGCGCCCGCTTCTTCGCCTCGGTGCGCGACACCATCATTCGCGAGGCGAACGCGTCGAACGTCAGCGTCTACATCATCAATCCCGAAGGCCTCGTCCCCAGCATGGACGTCGACAACGAGTTCGCGCCGCGTCCCACGTACAACGGCCCGCTCTACTGGCTGGCCCGCGAGACCGGCGGCATCCTGATGCCGGGCAATCGTCCCGAGCTCTCGCTCCAGCAGTTCGACAAGACCTCGTCGAACTTCTACTCGCTCGCCTATCGGCCCGATCATGGCGACGACAGGGGTTATCACCGCATCACCGTCCGCCTGAAGGGCAACCGGAAGCACGAGCTGCGCTATCGCGACGGGTACCTCAGCCTGTCGAGCGACCTGCAGGTCATGCGCTCGCTGCTGACGCCGTTCAGCCCGTCGATGCACACGGCGACGATCCCGTTCACGGCGACCGCCGGTGAGGCGCGCGCGGAGAAGGGCGGGCTCCTTGTGCCGATCGAGGCGCACGTCCCCCTCAAAGACCTTCAATTCCTCCCCGAAGGTGCTGCTTGGCGCGCTCACGTCGAGCTCTACGTTTCGATCTTCGACCAGAACGGGGCCAACATCGCCTTGCGCCGCTTCAGCACCGTGGCCAATGCGCCGACCGGCACGCCGTCCGAGGGCGAGCTGATCCATAACGCGAGCATCCATCTGACGAACGGGAAGCCCCACACCATCGTCGTCGCCGTGCGCGATCTGACCACCGACGCGCTCGGCATGTGGCGGCATATCGTGAAATGACCACTACCGACACGGTCGGAATTGCGCAACAGGGCTTGCGTTGCTTAGAGATCCATCCAGGAGACACATGAACATCAAAAGATTGGTAGTTGCCGTTGCCGTCGGCATCGTCGCGGCACAGGCCGGAGCCCAGACACTCACGCAGAAAATCGATGTCTCGGTCGTCAACGTCGACGTCGTGGTCACCGGAGCAGACGGCAAGCCGGTCCGCGGCCTGACTCGCGACGATTTCCAGATCTTCGAAGACGGCGCGGCGCAGCCGATCGCGAACTTCTACGCCGTCGAGAGCGCGACGCAGGAGGCTGCCGCCGCGGCGGCAACGCCGGCTTCGGCGCAGACGGACGATCCACGCTTCCGCCGCAAGGTCCTCGTGCTGATCGACAACAATCACATCAGCAAGCGGGGGCGCGAGATTGCCCTCCAGCGGGTCGAGGAATTCATCAGCGACCGCTTCCGCGGCGGCGCATACGAGTGGTCCATCGCCGCTTTAGGCAGCCACGTCAGCATGGTTCTGCCGCTGACGTCGAACAAGGAGACGATCCATGCCGCGCTGGAGGCGATCCGCCGGAACGCCTCGCGCGCCGATCGCGCGAAGTTCGCCGACATGATGTCCAGCCGGGGAGCGACCCCGGCCTCCATGAACACCGCCAACTGGTCGGTCATGAGCCGCGGCCTGCCCAGCGGAAGGGAGTTCGCGAGCGACGCCGACGACCTCGATCGCAGCATGCAGGCGCAATTCACCACGAACGCCATCGTCGAGGCCTCGCGCGCCTTCGCCGCCGCCGGCGGAAAGAAAGTGATCCTGCTGCTCACCGGAGATCCTGGTTTGAACGACATCGAGATCGCATTCCGTACGGCGCCGTCCGTGCGCGGCGACACGCGCGGGATCGTTCAGCGCAACGTGACACCGAACGCCGCAAAAGTCGCCGAAAAGATCGCCACACTGCGGAACCGGATCATCGAAGAGGCGAATGCGTCCAACGTCAGCGTCTACATCATCAACCCCGATGGGTTGAGCGCGGGAGGCGACATCGGCGCCGAGGAGACGCCGATGACCAACAATCAGGCCGTCTTCTGGCTCGCCGAACAGACCGGCGGCCGTCTCATGGCGAGCAACGACACCGCCGACGCCATGAAGCAGTTCGACACCGCTTCGTCGAACTACTACTCCCTCGGCTTCAGCCCGAGGAACGACGACGGGAAGTACCACAACCTCCGGGTGAAGATCGCTCGGCCGGGCGATTTCAGAGTCCAGCACCGCGCGGGCTATTCGAACGTGTCGGCCGACGCGCAGCTCGAGCGCTCGTTGCAGTCGCAGATCACCATGTCGATGGACAGCTCCACCCTGCCGGTGACCCTCACCACCGAGGCGCCGCAGGCGCAGAAAGATCGCGGCGCGGTTCTTGTTCCCATCCAGGCGAATATCCCGATCTCGAAGCTCCAGTTCCTCCCGACGGGCACCAACTGGAACGCCAAGCTAGACGTCTACGTCTCCGTCTTCGACGAGGACGGCCGGAACATCGTGCTGAAGCGATTCACGACCAGCGCCACCGCCGAGTCCGCTAATCCCGATCCGAGTGGGACGTTCATCTATCGAAATGGCATCCTGCTGCGAAAGGGCCAGAGGCACCGAATCGTCGTAGCCATCCGCGATCAGGCCACCGACGCGGTGGGGATGGCGGAGAAGACGGTGAAGTTCTGACCGGAATAACAGCCCTCGCAGCCGTCGTTTACCCGAATCCGCGCCGTTGACTGCCCGGAACCTCCGTGCTACAAGGCGTGGTTCCTTTTTCTTCTTCGGAGGTCGTTTTGTTCGCCATCATTCGTTCCGGTGGAAAGCAGTATCGCGTAGCTGAAGGTGAGCGCCTCCTGGTGGAGCGCGACGTTCTCGGCAGCGCCAATGAAGACAAAGTCACCTTCAGCGACGTGCTGATGGTCGGCGGCGACCAGCCGCAGGTCGGCGCTCCCACCGTGAGCGGCGCCTCCGTTTCGGCCACCATCGTCCGCGAGTCCCGTGGCGAGAAGATCATCGTTTTCAAGAAGAAGCGCCGCAAGAATCACACGAAGCGGAAGCACGGGCACCGTCAGGACCTGGTCGAGCTCCGCATCGACAGCATCAACGTCTAACCTCGACAGGAGATCCAGGCCATGGCTCATAAAAAAGGACAGGGCTCATCGCGCAACGGCCGCGACTCGCAGCCGAAAATGCTGGGCGTCAAGCGCTTCGCCGGCCAGTTCGTGACCGGTGGATCGATCCTGGTGCGGCAGCGCGGCACGAAGTTCTACCCCGGCCAGAACGTCGGCATCGGCCGCGACCACACCCTCTTCGCCAAGATCGACGGCGTTGTCCAGTTCCACGACAAGGGCGAGCGCGGACGCTACATCAGCGTCACCCCGACCCCCGCCGCCGAATAACCCCTCAATTCGATGTCGATCGACGCCGCTCGCTCGAGCGGCGTTTTTGTTGCAGGATACCCATCAATGTTCATCGATCAGGCGACCATCCGCGTGAAAGCCGGTGACGGCGGGCACGGCTGCGTCGCCTTCCGCCGCGAGAAGTTCGTGCCCAGGGGCGGCCCCTCCGGCGGTGACGGGGGGGCGGGCGGGTCGATCTACGTCGCCGCCTCGGGCCGGCTCAACACCCTTTATCACCTGCAGTTTCGCCGCGAGTGGAAAGCCGGCCGCGGCCAGCACGGCATGGGCTCGAACTGCTCGGGCCAGCACGCCGACGACGTGGTCATCGAGCTGCCGATCGGCTCCGTCATCCGCGACGAGGCCACCGGCGAGATCATCGCCGACCTGGCGACCGACGGCGAGCGGATCCTGGTGGCCAAGGGCGGGCGGGGCGGGTGGGGCAACCAGCACTTCGCCACCGCCACCCGGCAGGCGCCGCGCTTCGCGCAGGACGGCTCGCCCGGCGAGGAGCGGACGCTGGTCATCGAGCTCAAACTGATCGCCGACGTCGGCATCGTCGGCCTCCCCAACGCCGGCAAGTCGACGCTGATCTCGGTGATCAGCGCGGCGAAGCCGAAGATCGCCGACTACCCCTTCACTACCCTCGTCCCCAACCTCGGCGTGGTCAGCGCCGACGACAACGAGACCTTCGTCGTCGCCGACATCCCCGGCCTCATCGAAGGGGCGCACGAGGGCCACGGACTCGGCGACCAGTTCCTCCGCCACGTCGAACGCTGCGCGGTGCTGCTGCACCTGGTGGACCTGTCGGCGAACGAGACGCCCGATGCCGACGCCGAAGTCGTCGCCCGCGAGCTGGAGCTCTACTCGAAGACCCTCGCCGAGAAGCCGCGCATCGTTTGCGGCTCGAAGCTCGACTCCGCGATCCCCGGCAATTCCGAAAAGTTGCGCGCCTACGCCAAGCGCCGCGGCGAGGACTACTACGAGATCTCCGCCGTCGTCGGCGACGGGGTGCAGGAGCTGGTGCGCGCGCTCGCGCGGATCGTGCGCCGGCATCGCAGCAGTGTCATTCCGAGCCGCGAAGACGGCGAGGAATCCCGTGCTGATGTGCGCGCCGCGCTCAAAGCGGGGGATCCCTCGCTCCGCTCGGGATGACACACCCGCCCATGAGAATCGGCATCTGCGGCGGCACCTTCGACCCCTTCCATCGCGGTCATCTCGAACCGGTGCTCGCCGCGCGCGCGGCGATGGGATGGGATCGCATCATCTATGTCCCCGCGGCGCAGCAGCCGTTCAAGGCTGACCGCACCATGGCCTCCGGCTATCACCGCTTCGCCATGGCGCAGCTCGCGACGCGCAGCCAGGAAGACGTGTGGGTGACGCCGATGGAGCTCGAGCGCGGCGGGACCTCGTACACCGTCGACACGCTCGAGGCCTTCCAGCGCCTGTCCCCCGACGCGGAGCTCGACTGGATCATCGGCGATGACAACGTCGCCGATCTCGATCGCTGGAAGGATCCGCAGCGCCTTTTCGCTCTGGCCCGCTTCGTCGTGCTGACCAGAACCGGCGCGGCGGACGATCCGCGGCTGGTCTACGCAAAGAACGAAACCGTGCCGGTCTCGGCAACCGAAATCCGCCGCCGCGTCCGCGCGGGAGAGCCGATCGACGCGTTTGTCGATCCCCTCGTGTCGCGCTACATTCACCATTACGGTTTGTACAAAGAGGGCCAAATGTGAGTGATCCCATCCAACGGCGCGTGCACACCGCGGTCAGCGCGGCGCTCGACAAGAAAGCATCCGATCTCGACGTCCTCGCCGTCGGCGAGCTGACGTCCATCGCCGACTACTTCGTCATCTGCTCTGCCGGCTCCGAACGGCAGGCGCAGGCCATCGCCGATGGCGTACAGGAGACACTGCGCGCCGCCGACAAGGTCAAGCCGCTGCTGGTCGAAGGCACCACGCCGGGGCGCTGGATCCTGCTCGACTACGGCGATTTCATCTTCCATGTCTTCACCGAGGACTGCCGCCGCTTCTATGGCCTGGAGCGCCTGTGGGGCGACGCGCCGAACGTGACCAGCGACTTCACCGAAGAGGCGGAGTCGCCCCTTCGGCTGAGCTCAGGGCAGGCGAGGAATGCCCGCCGCAAGAAGACGTCGTGACCCCGTCCTGAAGGACTTCGTCCGCACGCGCAACGGCGCGATGCGCGTGCTCCTGCAGACGGTCGAGAAAGTGCTCGACCACGATGTCAACATCCTCCTCCTCGGCGAATCCGGCAGCGGCAAAGACCATCTGGCCGAGGCCATTCACGCCTGCGGCCCGCGCCGCGACCGCCCGTTCGTGCGCATCGATTGCGCGAGCATCCCTCCCGAGCTGTTCGAGAGCGAGCTTTTCGGATACGAGAAGGGGACGTTCACCGATGCGCAGTCGCGCAAGCTCGGCCGCCTCGAGCTGGCGCAGGGCGGCACGGTGTACTTCGACGACATCGCCGCGCTCGCCCCGAACCTGCAGGCCAAGCTCCTCCGCGCCGTTCAGGAAAAACGCTTCACGCGCCTCGGCGGCAACCAGAGCGCCGGCTTCGATGCCCGAGTGATCACCTCCGCCGCCGACGCCGGAAGCCTCCGCCGCGACCTGCTCTATCGCGTCAACGTCGTCACGCTGAGCGTTCCGGCGCTGCGCGAACGCGCCGAGGACGTCCCGCTGCTGGCCAGGAGCTTCCTCGCTCGACGGAAGCGCGGCATCGACCCCGCGGCGATGACCATCCTGCAACAGCACGACTGGCCGGGTAACGTCCGCGAGCTGCGCAACGTCATCGATCGTGCCGTGCTGGTCGAAGAAACGGATGTCATCACCCCCCAATCGCTCCCGCCGCTGGACGCCGACCTCGCCGCCACCGCCGCCCGGCAGCAGTGGACGATCGAGCAACTGGAGGCGCGGTACATCCGGGAGATCCTCCGGCAGACGAGGTCGAATTACTCGAAAGCGGCGGGGATTCTGGGGATCAATAGGAAGACCCTTCTCGAGAAGAGGCGCAAGTACGGCATTGAATGAGGTTGGCCGTTGGCTGTTGACCGTTGGCCGAGCGGCTCTTAACGGTCAACGGCCAACGGTCAACGGCCAACGACCATGAAATTTCGCCTTCTCTGGCCCCGTTCGAATGCCGACGCCGAGCTCGGCGCGGTCATCGACCGTTACTTCAATCGGATCAAGCACTTCTTTCCGATCGAGGTGGTCGAGATCGCCCCGCAGAAAGGTGGACAAAGCGCGAAAGACACCGCTATCATCCGCGCCCGCGATTCGGCGCGCCTGCTGGCGGCGATTCCGCAACAGGGGTACACGGTGGTCCTCGACGAGCGAGGTCAACCGTTTGATTCTTTGAAGTTTGCGAAGTGGCTGGAGCGACTGACCGTCGACCAGCCGCACGGCGTCACGTTCGTCCTGGGCGGCGACGTCGGCCTCGACGACTCCATCCGGGAGCGGGCCGACAAGCTTCTCACTCTGTCGGCGATGACGCTCCCGCACCAACTGGCGCGCGTGGTCCTTCTGGAACAGATCTACCGCGCCTGCACGTTGATGCGGAACATTCCGTACCACAAGTAAGGAGAAAACGGGTTCACCATGCCAGCACGAGCAAAAGTCAAAACCAGCCCGTACCAGCCTTTCATCGACGCGCTGCAGAAAAAGCAGGGCGAGCTGCTCGACGCCTTCGAGCGCGACAAAGCCGCAGGCAACGCCCAGCCCGACGACGGCATTCAGGACCTCGCCGACAAGGCCGCCAGCGCCTACTCCAAAGAGCTCAACTTCTCCCTCTCCGACGGCGAGCGCAACCTGCTCATGCTGATCGAAGAGGCCTTCAACCGCATCCGCGAAGGCACCTTCGCCACCTGCACCAACTGCGGCAACGTCATCGGCGAGAAACGCCTCGCCGCCGTGCCGTGGACGCCGTACTGCATTGATTGTCAGGAGCTTCAGGAAAAAGGGATGTTGTCGTAAAGAGTCACAGAGAGACGAGGAATTAACATTCCTCGTTCTCCCATGCCGAAACCGCTGACCACCGTCCTCGCCCAAATCGCCGACGGCAACCCTCCCGCCGCGATTCTCGTAGGCGGGACGAGCGACTACCTCTCCGAACAAGCCTTCCGCGACATTCGCGACGCCATCGTTGCCGCCAAACGCGGCATCGCCATCGAGTCGTTCGAGGCGGGGACCGAGCTGGCGGTGATCCTCGACTCCTACCGCACCGGTTCCCTCTTCGGCGGTGGGCGGCTGCTCATCGTCCCGGAGGTCAACGCGTTCGTCTCGGCGAAGGAGCTGTCGTCGCTGCTCGACAAGGCGGTGGCGGACTGGAAATCGGCAAAGTCGGACAAGAAGCGCGCGTCTTCCGCGGCGAAGCTGCTCCACGTGCTCGGCCTGGTCGGCTGCGACCTGGAAATGACCGATCGCCAGATCGCCGGCGCGCTCGGCGTTGATGTCGAAGGCCCTGTCGTCGACATGCTCGCCTTCTGCCGTGCGACGGGGAAGAAAGCCGGCCGAGGCGAGGACGACGCGGCGCTCTTGACCGAGGCGGTGGCGCGCGGAGGCGCGCCGGCGACGTACCTGCTGATGCGCACCGGCGAAGTGCCGCGCGACTCCGCCACGGTCGAGCTCATCGATCGCCACGGCGCGGTGGTCGTCGCCGACATCACCCGCGAGTCGTTCCCCGCGCTGCTCGCGGCGACCATCGAAGAGATGGCGTCCGATGCGCAGGTGAAGTTCGACGGGAAGGCGATCGCCGCGCTGCGCGCACGCCTCGGCATCGACCGCCTGCTCGCCGATAAGTTCTCGCGCGAGGTGCCCGATCTCCGCTTCGCCCTCTCCGAGGCGGAGCGGCTGATCACCCTGGCTGGAACGGGAGGGCGGGTGACGGCGGACATGATCGCGGCGGAGGTGGCATCGGTCGAAGGCGGCGCGCGCTACGAATTCGGATCGCTGTTCACCGAGGGGAAGATCGTCGAGGCCATCGCCAAGCTACGCGACCTCGTCGCGCAGGCGCGCCGCGACGATGCCAAGGCGCCGCTGGACATCCACTACGGCAAGTTCCTCTTCCCCCTCGCCGACGAGCTGCGGCAGATGATCGGCATCGTGTCGTTCGCGCGCACCAACCGCCTCGACCTCCGCGCGTCGATGCCCTACAACCGCTTCAAGGACACTGTCGCCGACCGCCTCGGCGACTACCTGAAAATCAACGGCATCGTGCGCCAGAAGCCGCATCCCTTTCCGTTGCACAAGAAATGGGAAGCAGCGCGCTCGCACGGCGAGGCGGAGCTGTTCGCCGCGCTCGCCGCGGTCGCCGACCTGGAGATCAAGCGCAAGTCGGGGGGCCTGCCTGTGGATGTTGGGCTCGAGACGTTTCTGCTTTCCCGTCATCCCGAGCGTTAGCGAGGGACCTGGAAGGGCGGGCGGCGCGCCACCCGTGCCACCAGGTCCCTCGCGACGCTCGGGATGACGTGGCTGCGGATAAACTTCACGCGATGTCGTCCATCACTGAGGTCGACCGTCGCGCGTGGCGCGCCCTCTTCGCCGCGCAGGTCGGCTGGATGCTCGACGCGATGGACTTTCTCCTTTTCGTCTTCGCCGTCATCCCCATCCAGAAAGAGTTCGGGCTGTCGAAAGCGACCATGGGCGGACTGACCTCGGTCGCGCTGATTGCCGGCGCTTTCGGCGGCATCGCCTTCGGCCGCCTCGCCGACCGCATCGGCCGCGTCCGCGCGATGACGTTCTCCATCCTGCTGTACTCCGCCGCCACCGCCGGCCTGGCCACCAGCGGCGCGCTGTGGCACCTCATCGTCTGGCGGACGCTGGTCGGCTTCGGGATGGGCGGGGAGTGGTCGTGCGGCTCGGTGCTGGTGGCCGAAACGTGGCCGGCCAAACATCGCGGCAAGGCCATGGGACTGATGCAGGCGGGGTGGGCGATCGGTGCGCTCTTCGCCGCCGCGCTGTCCTGGCTCTTCCTCGGACGCTGGGGGTGGCGCGCGCTCTTCCTTGTCGGCGCGCTGCCCGCGGTCGCCGCGTTCATCATCCGCCGCAAGGTTGAAGAGCCGGCGGTGTGGCGCGAGCGGAAGCAGGAGCCGTCGAGCTGGTTCGAGATCTTCAGCCCCGAGTTTCGCCGCCGGACTCTCCTGGCCACGCTGGTTGCCGCGAGCGTGCTGGTCGCGTATTGGGGCGTGAGCTCGTGGCTGCCGGCGTTCCTGGCCACGCCGATCGCCGAGGGGGGCGCGGGGCTGACGGTCACGAAGTCCGCGGCGTGGCTGATCGTGCTGCAGGTCGGCGCGTTCTTCGGCTACGTCAGCTTCGGGTGGATCGCCGACCGCATCGGCCGCCGCCCCGCCTTCACGCTCTTCATGATCGCGGCGACGGCGCTAGTGCCGCTGTTCGCCTTCTACGCCCGCACGCCGATGACGCTGCTGTCGCTGGGCCCGCTCCTCGGCTTCTTCGCCCACGGCTACTTCTCGATGTTCGGCGCGATGCTCGCCGAGCTTTTCCCGACGCGCATCCGCGCCAGCGCCCAGGGCTTCTGCTACAACAGCGGCCGCCTGGCATCCGCGGCCGCACCGTACGCCATCGGCGCCGCCGCGGCGACGCATGGCCTGGCCGCGGTCATCGCCGCCGCAGCGTTTTTCTTCGCCCTCGGCGGCGCGCTGGTGTGGCTGCTGCCGGAGACGAAGGGGGCGGAGCTGTGAGGTGTCATCCCGAGCGTAGCGAGTGATCGGTGTGGGTGGGCGGCGCCGAAAACGTCATTCAGTGCGCCGCCCGCCCACACCGATCCCTCGCTACGCTCGGGATGACACGGGGGACGAAGGCATGATTGATCTATCCGCGGACATGGGCGAAGGCTCCCCCGGCGAAGACGAAATCTGGCCGCTGATCACCTCCGCGAATGTGGCGTGCGGCGGCCACACCGGCGACGCCGCCTCGATGGCCCACGCCGCGCGCCGCGCGCGCGAGCTCGGTGTGACGCTCGGCGCGCATCCGTCGTACCCGGACCGCGAGAACTTCGGGCGCCAGTCGATGGCCATGGCGCCGGCCGCGCTGCACGCATCGCTGGTGGCGCAGATCAAGGCGTTGCGCGCCGTCGCGCCGGTCAAGCACGTAAAGCCGCACGGCGCGCTCTACAACGACGCCCATCGCGACGCCGTGCGCGCCGGCATCATCATCGAGGCCATGACGGAGATCGATTCGGACCTGGCCATCGTCTGTCCCGATTCGTCGGCAATGGCGGCCGCCGCGCGCGCGAACGGCGTGCGCGTGATCCGCGAGGCGTTCGCCGACCGCCGCTACAACCCGGACGGCTCGCTCGTCTCGCGCGCCGAGCCCGACGCGCTCCTCGGCATCGACGAAGCCGCGGAGCAGGCGGCGCTACTGGCCGCGGAGCGCGCGGTCATCGCCCGCGACGGTTCGCGGGTCTCCGTCCCCCACGACACCATCTGCATCCACGCCGACATGGAGCGCGCGGTCGAGCGGCTGCGCGCGATTCGCCAACGCATCGGAGGATTTGAATGAAACGTTTCGCCCTCGCCGCCGTGCTCATCATCATCGGTGTCGGAGCCGCCGCGCAGCAGTTCGATCTGTCGATCGACAACATCATGCGCGGCCCCGGCCTGGTCGGATGGGAGCCGGAGGAGCTGCGCTGGTCGCCCGACGGAGCGCGCGTCTACTTCAGTTGGAAGCAGTACAACGAGCCGCTGGAGAAAGACCGCGACACCTACGTCGTCAACCGCGACGGCGGCGGCCTGCGCAAGCTGTCGGACGAGGAGAAGAAAGACGCTCCGCCGTCCGGCGGCGCGCAGTGGACGCGCGACCGCATGCGCGCCGTGTTCGCCGACGATGGCGACATCTTCCTCTGGGCCGACGGCAAGCGCCGCGCGCTCACGCAGACCAACGATGGCGAGTCTGGGCCGCAGTGGACCTTCGACGAGAAGCGCGTGACCTTCATCCGCGCCAACAACGTTTTCGCCATCGACCTCGGCAGCGGCGCGGTCGAGCAACTGACCAACGTCGCCGGTCCCGAGGACAAGAATCCGCTGTGGGACGACAAGAAAGGCACCGACAGCCAGGAGCTCCTGAAGAAAGAAGAGCGGAAGCTGCTCGACATCGTCGAGCGCCGGGCGAAGAAGCGCGAGGAGGAGGAGGCGAAGCGGAAGAAGGAGCATCCGCTCAAGCCGTTCAAGCTCGAACGGAAGCAGACCGTCACCGCAGCGAAGCTTTCGCCGGACGGCAAGTACGTCGTCGCGCTGGTCACCAACGAGTCGGACAAGGCGAAGAAGACCATCGTCCCGAACTACGTGACCGAATCGGCGTACACCGACACCATCCCCTCGCGCGAGAAAGTCGGCGACACCCAACCGCCCGCCCGCCTCGCCATCCTGAGCACCGCCAACGGCGAGCAGAAGTGGTTCGAGCACGGCCTCAAGGCGCCGCAGGTCAAAGAGGAGAGCGAGCAAAAAACGGAGAAGACCGAGGCGGCGGAAAAGACCGACAAACCGAAAGACCGCGAGGTCGGCCTGCGCATGCCGGTCTGGTCTGACGACGGCAAGCGCGCCTTCGTCGTCATCCGCTCGGCCGATAACAAAGACGCGTGGGTGATGGCCTTCGATCCGTCGGTCGCGCGCGGGCACAACATCGCCTCGCTGCACGACGACGCCTGGATCCGCTTCGACCCCAACGCGTACGGCTGGCTGGCCGACAACCAGACCGTCTTCTTCCCCTCCGAGCAGAGCGGCTTCATGCACCTGTACCAGGTCTCGTACGACGGCGGCGGCGCGCCGCGCGCCGTCACCAGCGGCAAATGGGAAGTCGACTCCGTCGTCCTGTCGAAGGACAAGAAGTCGTTCTACCTCACCTCCAGCGAGGAGAGCCCGTTCGAGCGGCACCTCTACCGGATGCCGGTGGCCGGCGGCACACGGGTGAAGCTCACCAGCGGCGCGGGCGATCACCAGGGCGTCGTCTCCCCCGACGGCGGCGCGGTGGCCGAGGTCTTCTCGTACACCAACAGGCCGCCGGAGTTGTACGTCGCGGCGAAGCGCGTCACCAATTCGCCGGCGCCGGAGTTCGCGTCGTACGCCTGGCTCGACGTGCCGATCGTGCGCATCCCCGCGCGCGACGGCGCGGAAGTCCCGGCCCGCTTCTACAAGCCGGCGCAGCCGAACGGGCGCGCGGTGATCTTCGTGCATGGCGCGGGCTACCTGCAGAACGTGCATCGCTTCTGGTCCAGCTACTACCGCGAGTACATGTTTCATCACCTGCTGGTGTCGCGCGGCTACACGGTGCTCGACGCCGACTACCGCGGCTCGCGCGGCTACGGGCGGGATTGGCGCACGGCGATCTACCGCTACATGGGCGGCAAGGACCTCGACGATCAAATCGACGCCGCGCGCTGGCTGGTGAAGGAGCAGGGGGTCGATCCGAGGCGCATCGGCATCTACGGAGGCAGCTACGGCGGCTTCATCACCCTGATGGCGCTCTTCACGCAGCCGGACGTCTTTGCCGCCGGCGCCGCGCTGAGGCCTGTGACCGACTGGGCGCACTACAACCAGGGCTACACCTCGAACATCCTCAACCTCCCGCAGAAAGACGCGGAGGCGTACCGCAAGTCATCGCCGATCTACTTCGCCGAGGGACTGAAGGGACACCTGCTGATCTGCCACGGGATGGTCGACACCAACGTGCACTTCCAGGACAGCGTGCGCCTGGCGCAGCGCCTCATCGAGCTGCGCAAGCCGAACTGGGAGCTGGCGGCGTATCCGGTCGAGAACCACGGCTTCGTCGAGCCGGCCAGTTGGGCGGACGAGTACAAGCGGATTTACAAGTTGTTCGAGGAGGGGCTGCGGTAATCGTGAAACGGTAGAGGGCGCTCGCGCACTACTCTCGCGGGAGGAACGCGGGATGCCCACCAACATCAATCTTCATTGGGATCCTTTGACTTTGGCTGGAACCGTCGGTGCCAACCTCGCCGTCACATCTCTTGCCCCGATTCACATAGACCCGCTCAAAGTGACCCTCGATCCCCTTCAGATCGGCGTCGATCCCCTCCACATCTCCATCGACAACCTCCCCACCATTCGCCTCGGCCTGGAACCGGTCCGCTGCCATGTCCCGATCAACATGGCCGTCGGATTCGCTCTGTTCGGCAAAGACATCGCCTGCGTTCGATTCTTCGGCGAGACGCAGTTCATCGCCGAGCCCTATCTCCCCAATCCCTGCGAGTGCTCGTCGAAAGGGAAATAGCCGTGCCGACGCGAGAAGCGCTTTCTCTCCGCGGCACCGCCGGCTCGTTCTCGACGTTGATGCGCGGCGGCACGCAGTCGCTCCTGCCGCTGCCCGTGCGCTGGCAGGGGAGCGGCGAGGTCTTCGCCTCCTACAGCCCGCGTGCCGGCGGCCTCGGCGACATCAGCTTGGCCCTCCCGCCCAAGACGCCCCCCGGCACGTACGAGGCGACGGTCGTCCTTCCCGACGGTGAGCATCCGCTCGTCCTGGAAGTCGAGCCGTGGCCGCGTCTCTCGTTCCACCCGCGCTTCGTGTCGGTGAGCGGAGGAGCGACGACGGCGGCAGTGACCGCGCTCAACGAAGGGAACGCCAGCATCGCCATTCCTTCGGGCGGCGACGTCGCGCTCTACGAACAGGATGAGGATGTCTTCGAACGCGCGCTGCGCGGAGAGCGGAAGGAAGGCGAACGCCTCATCGACCGCATCGTCGAAGGGTTCGCGGGCACGTTCAGCGGCACGATGCGCGTGACCGTCGAGAGCGGCGACGGCCCTCTCGCGGCAGACGACGCACGCGAGCTGACTCTCACCCTCAACTTCCTCGCCGGCCTGAAACCTGACACCAGCTACGACGGCGCTTGGAACTTCGACGGCGGATCGCTCGCCATCACCGTCCGGACGACAAAAGAGGAGACCACACCATGAGCGACAAGTGGACGGCGGTGAAGCGCCTGGTCGAGTCGGAAATCGACAAGGCGAAGAAATTCGTCGGCAAGGCCGTCGAGGAGTTTCATCATCCCGACGGCGGCTCGGAATCCAAGCGCTCGCGGGAGGACCATGGCTGTTCGGACACCATTCCGACGCCGTGCTGGCTGCCGGAGGATCTCGGCGATCTCACGGTCGAGGTCGAGGCGGGCGGCGCGGCGCATCTGGCCGTCCGCATCCGCAACACCGATGGCCAGCAGCAGCCGCAAGTCACGGCGCAGGTGACCGGCGCCGGCTCGCAGTACGTCACGCCCACCAGTGCCTCGGCGGTCGTTGGTCCGTACGGACACGCCACGTTCAACTTCACGGTCACCGTGCCGCAGCAGACAGCGGGTGGGACCTACATCGACGTGCAAATCGTCGTGCAGGGATGCCGCCGCCACATCCTGAACTGGCGCGTGGACGTGGTCGAGAAGTGCGAGCCGGACGCGAAAACCAGCCACGAGGTGGGCGTCTGCGACGGCGTGGATCCGGTTCATCACTGGTATGACGACTTCTACTGCCGCCGGCAGTGCCCGCCGCACGCCCCCACGCCATGAACTGATCATCGTCCGGCGCACCGCGCGGCGCTTGTCGTACACTCACCGGCCTCGATGGGCGCACGTCCCGTCCTCGTCCTGCTGGCAGCCGGTCTTTTGATCATCCCGACGCTCTTCAGCCGCGGCATGGAATCCTTCCGCCTGCCGAAAGAGCTCGTTTTCCGCGCCGAGGCGATCGCCCTGCTGGCGGCGGGCGTGTTCTGGGCCACCTCGGCGCGGAGGTCGTGGACGCTGTGGGCGCGTCCGGAATTCCTCCTCGCGGGAGCGATCGTCCTTTGGGCCGGCCTGACCGCAGCGCTCTCCACGAATCGCCTTCTGAGCGCCGACAGCTTCATCACGGTCGCGGCGGCGGCAGTGATCTTCATCGCCACCTGCCTCGCGGCGCAGACGACGCGGTCGATGGTCGCCGTCGACGTGCTGATGGCCGGCGCCTGCGCGAACGCGGCCGTGGTGATCCTGCAGGAGCTGAAGGTCTGGAGCCCGTTCACGGCGGTGATCGGGGGCCACTACGGCAGCGTCGGATTCCTCGGCAACACGAGCGACGTCGGCACCTTCCTCGCTGCTCCCGCGCTGGCCGCGCTGGTTCTGGCCATGACCGCAACCGGCGTGCGGCGCTGGATCTACGCCGCAATCTGCGCGCTGCTCGTGGCCGGCCTCGCGGCGAGCGCCTCACGCGCCGCGGTCGGCGCACTGGTGGCGGGGCTCGTCGTCTTCGCCATCCGCCAATCGCGCCGCGCGGCGCTGGCCAGCACGGCGATCGTCGGCGTCCTGGTGGTGTTGACGCTCCTTCCGTCGACGCAGCTCGGCGCGCGCGCGCGCGACTTCGTCCACGGCGCCGCGACGGGCGATTACGAGCGCCTCTACTCCGAGCGCCTCCTCCCGATCCTCACCTGCGTCGACATGACACGCGACCATCCGCTCCTCGGCGTCGGCCCGGGGTGCTTCCGCTATCACTTCATGGCCTATCGCGTCGCGCTCCGCGATCACTATCCCGAGAGGTGGACGCGCGGGTATCCCGGAAACTGGGGCGCGGCACACAACGATCATCTCCAGGTGGCCGCCGAGAGCGGACTGCCGGGGTACGCCCTCTTCCTGGCGGCGATCGTGATTACAGGGTCTCGGGGTCTCGGGGTCTCGCGGTCTCGGGGTGGCGGGTCTGGGCTCGAGGCGGTGTTCGCCCGCGCGCTGCGCTTGCCGCTGGCGGCGCTGGTGTTTGTCCTCTGCCTGGCGCAGTTTCCGCTGGAGCTGTCGGCGCCGCGTCTGATCCTCATCACCCTCGCGGCGCTCTGCATCACCTGGGACGGAGAGGCGAATGCTGCGGCGTAGTGTGGTGGCGATCGTCCGTGCGGCCGCCGTCGTCGCGGCGTGGGTCGCCATTGACTTCCTCTGCATCGTTCCTTATCGCGCGAACATCGAGTTGGGCGAGCTGAAAGAGCGCTCGATGCTGGCGCAGAGGGTCGATCCGCAGCGCGCGGCGATCGTAGCGCGTTCCAACCTTGCCGATCTCGAGCGCATCGCGCGCGCGCGGCGGCTCGATCCGGCCTGGTACATGATCTACGGCTCCAATATGGAGATCCTCGACCGGCTTCCCCAGGCGGCGGAGGCGTACACCGCCGCGCTGCGCATCGACGACCGTCCCGAGCTCTACGTCAACCGCGCCATGGTCTACGTCCACCTGGGCCGCACCGATGAAGCGGTCGCCGATCTGGCCAAGGCCGTGCGATTCAACCCGCAGATCCTCCGATACCTCGAGGGCGACCTCCGCGCGCGCGTCGCCGCCGCCGCCGGACTGCGATGATCCGAATCCTCCGAGTGATTGCCCGGCTCAACGTCGGCGGCCCGGCGCAGCACGTGGTCTGGCTGAGCGAGGCGCTGGCGAACGATGAATTCGAGACCCTGCTTGTCGCCGGCACGGTGCCGCCGGGAGAGGAGGACATGAGCGCCTTCGCCGCCGCCCACGGCGTGGCGCCGCTGATCATCCCGTCGATGAGCCGCGAGCTGTCGTGGCGCGATGTGACGACCATCTTCAAGCTCTGGCGCCTCATGGTGGGCTTCCGCCCCGACATCGTGCACACCCACACCGCGAAGGCGGGGGCGGTGGGGCGGTTGGCGGGGCTGCTGTATCGAAAGCGTTGTATATTTATACATACATTTCATGGACATGTTTTCCATAGCTATTATGGCAAGTGGAAGACGCGATTCTTCCTCGCTGTCGAGCGGGTTCTCGCACGGCTGAACACCGACCGCATCGTCGTCCTCAGCCCGCAGCAGCTCGTCGAGATCCGCGATACGTTCAAGATTGGGCGGCCGGAGCAGTTCGTGGTCATCCCGCTGGGGATCGACTTCGAGGCGATACGGTCAACGGTCAACGGTCAACGGTCAACGCCCACGGTCGGCATCATCGGCCGCCTCACCGCCATCAAGAACCATGACCTCTTCCTCCGCGTCGCCGCACGCATGCAAGGCGCGGCGCGCTTCGTGGTTTACGGCGACGGCGCCGAGCGCGAGCGCCTGGAGCGGCTGGCCGGCGACCGTGTCGAGTTCGCCGGCACCCGCGCCATCGCAGAGATCGATCCCTCCGTCGACATCGTCGCCCTCACCTCGCGCAACGAAGGGACGCCGCTGGCGCTGATCGAGGCCATGGCCGCGGGGAAGCCGGTCATCAGCACCGCGGTGGGAGGCGTCGCCGATCTCCTCGGCGAGGTCCAGGAGCGCGGCGACGGATACGACGTCCGCGCGCGCGGCATCACCGCGGCCTCCGATGACCACGCCGGCTTCGCCGCGGGGCTCGAGCGCCTGATGCGCGACGACGCGCTGCGCCGCCGCATCGTCAATGACGGCAAGACTTACGTCGAGCAGCAGCACTCCAAAGAGCGCCTCATCGCCGATATGATTCGCCTTTACCGTGAGACCGAGACCTAACCCGGAGCGCGATTGAAGATTCTCATCACCGGCGGAGCGGGCTTCATCGGCTCGCATCTGGCTGAGGCGTGCATTGCGCGCAGTGACGAAGTGGTGGTCATCGATGACCTCTCCACGGGCAGCCCCGACAATCTCCGCGCCGTCGCCGAACACCCACGTTTCCGATTCGTCGTCGGCTCGGTGCACGACGCGCGCGCGGTGGACGATGTGGTGGACACCTGCGACGTCGTCTTCCACCTCGCCGCGGCGGTGGGCGTCAAGCTGATCGTCGAGAGCCCGGTGCGGACCATCGAGACCAACGTCCACGGCACCGAGGTGATCCTCAACGCGGCGAGCCGGCAGCGCAAGAGAGTGCTCATCACTTCGACGTCCGAGGTGTACGGTCTCAGCGACCAGTTTCCTTTCGCGAGGACGGCAACCTGGTGATGGGGGCCACGACCAAGGGGCGGTGGAGCTACGCCTGCTCGAAGGCCCTCGACGAGTTCCTGGCGCTCGCCTATCACCGCGAGAAGGAGCTGCCGGTGGTGATCGCGCGCCTCTTCAACACCGTGGGGCCGCGGCAGATCGGGCGTATGGCATGGTCGTCCCTACGCTGGTGGGGCAGGCGCTGGCCGGCGAGCCGCTCACCGTCCACGGCCGGCAGACGCGCTGCTTCGCTTCCGTCGACGACGTGATCGAAGCGCTGCTGCGGCTGATGGATCATCCCGACGCCGCCGGCGAGATCTTCAACATCGGATCGACCGAAGAGGTCTCCATCACCCAACTCGCCGAGCGCATCGTCGCCCTGACCGGCTCCTCGTCGCCGATCACCTACGTACCGTACCGCGAGGCGTACGCGGAGGGCTTCGAGGACATGCCGCGCCGGGTGCCCGACACTTCGAAGGCGGAGCGCTTCATCGGATTCCGCGCCCGCACCTCGCTCGACGGGATCCTCCGCCAGGTGATCCGCGACATCGCGTCGAGGCGCGACTTGCGCGACGCACTTCACACGTGACCCCCCTCTTCCTCGCGGCGTTCCTTTGCGCGCTGGCGTTCACGCCGGTGGTCCTCGCGCTCGCTCGCCGCGCCGGGATCATGGCCAAGCCGAAAAGCGACCGCTGGCACACCCGGCCGACGGCGATGCTTGGCGGTGTGGCCATCTTCGTCGCCGTGGTCGTTCCGCTGCTGTTGCTGCTGCCGGCCACGCGGCAGAACCGGATTGTGATGGCCGCCAGCGCCGCGCTGTTCCTGGTCGGTCTGGCCGACGACTTCCTCCACATCAAGCCCTATCAGAAGCTGATCGCGCAGCTCCTCGCTGCCGCGGCGGTCGTCTATTTCGGTCTGATGCTGCCGTGGACCGGCTCGTACACGCTGAATGTGCTGATCACGCTCTTTTGGCTGGTCGGGATCACCAACGCGGTGAACATGCTCGACAACATGGACGGTCTAGCCGCCGGCGTCTCGGCCATCGCCGCCGCATTCCTCGGCTGGAACTTCCTGGCCAATCAGCAGGTGCCCGAAGCGCTGATGCTCGCCGGGTTCGCCGGCGCGCTGGCGGGCTTCCTCATCTACAACCGCCACCCGGCGTCGATCTTCATGGGCGACTGCGGCTCGCTGTTCGTCGGCTTCTTCCTCGCCTGCAGCGCGCTGCTCAACGGATCGGCGGGGGGGCGGTCGCGCAGCGTGGTGGCGGTTCTGGCCGTGCCGGTGCTGCTGGTGCCGATCTTCGATACGACGCTGGTGACGCTGATGCGCAAGGCGGCGGGGAGGGCGGCCTCGCAAGGCGGACGCGATCACGCTTCGCATCGCCTCGTGGCCCTCGGCCTCTCGGAAAAATACGCGGTGTGGATGCTGTACACCTTCGCCATCGCCGCCGGCTTGCTGGCCATGCTCGTCCGCCATGCGGCGCTCGATGTCAGCGTCAGCGCCATCGTCGCCTTCACCGTCGTCCTCACCCTGCTCGGCATCCACCTGGCGCGCGTGCGGGTGTACGACGAGTCGGAGGGGAGCCCGGCGTTCACGTTCCTGGTGAACCTCTCGTACAAGCGGCGGCTGTTCGAGGTGGTGCTCGACGTGGTGTTGATCGCGCTGTCGTTCTACTTCGCGCACGCGCTGGTCTTCGGCCCGGTGTCGGGCCGCGACGGCTGGAACGGCTTTTTCCGCACCCTGCCGTTGCTGCTGGCGGTCAAGCTCGCCGCGCTTCTCCTCGCCGGTGTCTATCGTGGGCCGTGGCGCTACGCGCGGTTCTCGGACGTCGCGGCCTACGCCATCGGCGTGCTGTTCGGGGCCACGGTGGCCGGTCTGCTGCTGCGCATCGGCCTGCCGGTTCTGGTCCTCGATGCGGCGCTGCTGCTGCTGGCGATCACCGCGAGCCGCTTTGCCTTCCGGCTGCTTCGGAAGCTCCTTCCTCTGCCGCACGAGCGCGCGTGACCGGGAGGATGGCGGCGATCAGGTAGAGCATCTGCCGCAGCCGGAAGAGCGTGCCGAAGTTGTTCACGACGTACAGCAGCGGCCCGGCGGTCATCAGGAAGAGCAGGACCAGCATCACGAACAGCGGCGTGACCCGTCCGCGCGCGCGAATGCTGTAGACGATGGCGAACAGCAGCACGGCGTCGAAGCAGAGCGTGTCGAGCTCGGCGAAGAGCCAGAGGCCGCGGCCGCCGCCGACGCGCACCAGCCCCAGCGCCTCTCCGACGACGTGCGGGAGAAACGTCGCCGCCACACCGGCGATGATCCGCTGCGACATCTTCTCCTCGCGCGGCGGCGGAGGGGGGACGGCGGTGACCGCCGGACCGGGCTCGATGGTTGTTTTCAACTTCTCCTCGCGCGGCGGCGGGACGGCGGCGATCGCGGGACCGGGCTTGATGGTTGTTTTTCCCTGTTCCTGCGCGAAGCCGCGCTGGGCGGCGATCAATTGCTTCGCGGGAGCCGGTCGCCGCAGGATCAGCTGGCCCGGAAGCTCGTCGCGGGCGCCGAGTTGGACCGAGAAGGCGAGCAGGGCGAAGAGCACCGCGCTGGCCAGCAGCATCGACAGCTTGCGGCGGGCGCCGAGCGCCACCAGCAAGCCGAAGATGCCCCACGCCAGCCAGATGAAGACGGCGAAGTACCAGCGGATTCCGGCGAGCGCGTACGTGAGCACGAGCATGGCGACCGCGCAGGCGACCCTCATCCGGCCCTTCGCTGCGCTCAGGGCCACCTTCTCCCGCAAGCGGGAGAAGGACAACTTGGCCCCTCTCCCGCTTGCGGGAGAGGGTGGCGCGAAGCGCCGGGTGAGGGCCCCCTCCTGCCACCAGAAGCAGGCACCGATCATGGCCGTGGCCAGAAAGAGAAAGAACGTGTCCTTGAGAGGTTGAAGGGACCAGAGAATGCTGCCCGGCCCGAACGCCACGGCCGCCAGCGCGACGAGCACCGGCGCGCTGGCGCGGTGCCGCCCGATGCGGATGATGACGGCGCAGGTGCCGAGGAATGCCGCGCAGTTGAGCACGATGGCCGTCGACGCCACGCCGCCCAAAGCGGCGACGAATACGGTCAAGACATACACGAACACGCGCGACGGAAACATCCGTACGTCGCCCTGCGAGAGAAAGTCGGCGTATTGCAGGTAACCGGGTCCGTCCACCGCGAAGAACCAGAATCCCGGACCGATCTGCAGCGAGCGCGCGATCGGAAGCGGCAGCCAGGCGATCCAGAAGAGCGCCTGCGCCACGATCATGCGCAGGAGAAAACCGGCGGTGACGATCGCCGCGATGCGCTGATCGGCGCCGCGCGTCACCCATCGCCAAAGGCGCCACAAGCCGTAGCACGCCGCGATGGTGAGAACGAACTGGAAAGGAATCCGGGTCATGACGGCGCCGCTAGGGTACAGCGGCCGCGCGGATGATGGCAGCCAGCGTATCGGCGTGTGCGTCGAGCGAATAGTGGCGTTCGGCGAAGGCACGCCCGGCGCGGCCCATGCGCATGCGCAGCGCCGCGTCGGTCAACAGGCGTCGCAACGCGGCGAGCCACTCGTCGTCGGTCACGGCGTTGAGGTGCGTCTCGCCCGGGATGCCCATCGCCGCGCAGACGCCGACCGGGCTCATGACGAACGGCAGTCCGGAGGCCATGTACTGCACGGCCTTGAAGCCTGATTTCGCGGCGCTCCAGGCGTCGTCGCCGAGTGGATAGACGCCGGCATCGAGCGAGCGGAAGTCGTCCGCTTCGCGATCCATCCGCCATGGACGCGTGTCGATCGGAAGTCCGGAGCCGATGATGGTCAGCTCGAACCGCACCTCGCGCTGCAACTGTTCGAAGAGCGGAAGGAGGCGCTCCAGATACGGCGCCGTGCTGTGCGTGCCGATCCAGCCCACCACCGGAACCTCGGGCGGCGGTGTGGTGCGCGGACGGAAAACCTGCGGGTCGACCACCGTGGGAAGGACGACCGCCTCGGCGCCGCGCGCGCGGACGTACTCGGCGATGTTCGGATTGCCGCAGGTGACCACCCGAGCCCATCGGATCAGCCGGTCGGTCTTGCCCGGCCACTTCAAGAGCGTGGCGAAGCGGCCGTAGACCGGGCTGCGGTACGCGATCCACGTCGCATCGTCGAGGTCGAGCACCATCGGCCGGCGGACCAAACGCTCGACGATGGGCGGCCCGAACAACATCGCCTCGCGCTGCACGAACACCACGTCGGCGGGGCGGAAGGCGTCACGTATGCGGGTGAGCGAGCGGAGGAGCATGCGCGGCAGGCGCCGCAGAAGTTTCCTCGGCTCGTACAGCACGGCGAAGAGCGATGCGTCGAGGAACGGCGAGAAGGTGACGTCGATGCCGCGCTCCGCCAGCGGACGGATGAACTGCGCGATGCGAAAGCGCGAGGACGCCGCCTCGATGGGGTAGGAGGCGAGGGCGAGGACGCGGAGCGGGGTTTCGGGGTCTCGGAGTCTCGGAGTCTCGGGTTGGGCGGGCCCGCGAGACCGCGAGACCGCGAGACCGCGCAACCCCGCATACAGCTTGCGATATCGCTCGCTCCCCACGTTCTCCAGGCCATACCTCTCCCGCGCCACCTCCCGGCACCGCCCCCCGAGCGAGTCATCGCGCCGCAACTCCTCCACTGCCCGCAGCGCATCGAGGTACGCCTTGCGATCATGGCGCGGCAGCAACGCGCCGACGCGCCCCTCGGCGACGTGCTCGTCGAGATCGCCGATGCCGGCGGTGGCGATCACCGGCAGGCCGGCAGCGAGGTACTCCGCGAATTTCGTGGGCGACATCGACCGCCGCGCGAACGACGGGCGTACCAGCGCCAACCCGATGTTTGCCGCACGCAAGTAGCGCGGGACGTCCTCCGGCGATGCGTGGATCACGCGGTAGTCATCGCGCGAGAACCCGTGGCGCTCCAGCTCCTCGGCGATCGGTTCTGGCGCCCCCTGCGTCAGCACCAGCGCGTAGGTTCTGGTGTCGAGCTCGCGCGCGGCGGCGAGCAGCTCGGCGGTCTCGCGCGTGAGGTAGTAGCCGCCGAGCGATCCGACGTAGGCGTAGACCACGCGGTTCTGGACGCCGAGGTTCGCGCGATCGGCGCCGGCGAATCGCTGCGGATCGACGCAGCAGGGAATCACTTCCACCGGCCGCCCGCTCGTCCCGTGCGGAAACAGCGTCCGTCTCGCGCTTTCGGTGAGCACGACGAATCCGTCCGCGGTGCGAATGAGCCATCGCTCGAGCGCCTTCGTCAAACGATAGAGAAGCCCCCGCGCGCGCCAGTTCCCCGCGTCGACGTACTCCTCGGCCAGGAATCCACGGAAGTCGAAGAGCAGCCGGCCGCCGGCCAGCCTCCGGGCCAGCCCGCCGATCGCCGCGCCGACGTGGCTGCGGCCGTGGAAGATGTCGATGCCCTCGCTCCGCGCGATCGCCGCCGCGCGGAACGCGCCGCGAACGATGTCGTAGATCTTCGCCGGCAGCCGCTTGTGATACGGCAGGACGTGCCAAGCAATGCCGGCGGCGCGCAGCCGCACGCGCTGCTCGGTGGCCGCTTCCTCGCTCCACGGCCGCGGCTCGAAGGTCAGCAGCGACATCCGCTCGCCGCCCTTGGCCAGCTCGCGCAGGTACGGCACGACCTGCGTCTGTACCAGCGGCTCGCGGAGGCCGAAATAGCAGATGTAGAGAGCGCCGCTCATCTCGCGCGGGCCTCGATCCACCAGACGAAGGCCAGATTTCCGAGCATGTGGATCGAGTAGCTGATGACCATCATCCACGCCGCGGCAACCATGCCGTACTTCGGGATGAGCAGGATATTGCCGGCCACGGCGATCGCCGCGGGCACCATCACCAGCAGCGTAACCTGCAGGAAATAGCCGCGGGCCACCCATTGCGGAGCCATCACCGCGCCGAGCGACATGCCGAAGACGGAGAGGGTGAGAATCCGGAAGAGTGACACCGCGGGCTCGAATCCGCGGCCGGCGAGCAGCGGCACGATGAACGGGGCGAGGAAGTACGACCCGGCGGCGGCGACCGCGGCGTAGAGCATTGTTTGCGCGATCAGGCGGCGGTGCTCGGGCCATCCTCCCTCAGCGCCGTCGCGCGACACGATGGAGTAGGCCACCACGGCGACGGCCATCGGCACGACCTGCGTCGCGGTCGTCAACTGCAACGCCAGTTGAAAGTACCCGGTCTCCGCCACCGGGCGGAACTGATTGAGCAGGACGACGCCGGCGTGGTTGAAGAAGACCGTGCCGACGGCGCTGAGATGAAGGCGCGCGCCGCCGCTCATCAGCCGGCCGGCGATGGCGGGGGAGAACGACAGCGGCCGGGCGTGGCGCAGGATGCGCGTGAGCCCCAGGCCGGTCACCACCAGATACGAAACGAGCGTTGCCGCGAGCGCCGCGACGACCCCCCCCTTCGCCACGCCGACGGCGAAGAACACGAGCAGAATGGCGGTCGTCGTCCCGGCGATCTGCGCGATGTTCAGGCGCTTCAGATCGCCGAGGACGATGAGCAGCGAGTTGCCGTTCTCCATCCACAGCAGCAGCGGCAGGCCGGCGAAGGCGACGATGAGCACGGCCGGCGGGATGTGCTGAAACGCGCGCCCACGGGAAAGGACCTGCATGGCGCCGGCGATGGTCCAGCCGAGGAGCGTGATGGCGGCGGTGATGACCAGCACGCTGCCGGTGACGGCAGGGAAGATGCGCTCCCGATCACGCGGGCCGAGCACATAGACCAGGACATGAGCGAGACTGAGATGGCCGAAGGTCATGAACATGGCCACCCAGCTGGTGGCCGCCGCGATGACGCCGCGGCCGTGCGGGCCTAGGAAGCGCGCCGTGATGACCGTGCTGATCATCGCGCCGATGATCCAATAGGCTTTGGCCGCGGTGGTGAGAGTGACCGCTTTCCACGATCTCATTCAGTGCAATCATCGTATCGTTGGCGCAATGCAGCGATGAAAACGATCTCCGTCATCATTCCCACGTACAACTACGCGCGCTATCTGCGGGATGCGATCGACAGCGTGCTGGCGCAGACGGTCGCCCCGCTGGAGATCATCGTCGTCGACGACGGCTCGACCGACGACACGCCGCAGGTTCTCACGGCGTACGGCGCGAAGATTCGCGCCATTCACCAGAGCAACCAAGGTGTCGCCGCGGCGCGCAACACCGGCGTGGCCGCCGCGCGCGGCGAGTACATCGCTTTCCTCGACTCCGACGATCTCTGGCTGCCGCGCAAGCTCGAACTGCAGATCGCCCGCTTGGAGTCCGATCCCTCCCTCGGCTTCGTGCACTGCGGTGCGGAGACCTTCGACGGCGAAGCAACGCTCGACGTCCTGGAGGGGATGGAGGGATGGGTGGGAGAGGCGATCCTGCGCCTCGACCGCATGGTCGTCCCCGTGCCCGGCAGCGGAATCCTGCTGCCGAAGCGCGTCATCGAGGAGGTCGGCGACTTCGACGTCAGGCTCCCGCCGTCCGACGACTGGGATCTCTGCTACCGCGTCGCGGCCCGCTATCCGATCGGCTTCGTTCCGGAGGTGCTGGTCCGCTACCGGCTTCACGGCAGCGGCATCCATCTGAACATCCCGAAGATGGAAAACGCGATGCTGCTCTCGCTCGGAAAGGCCTTCGCGTCGCCCGATCCGGTGGTTCAAGCGCTGCGCCGCCATTCGTACGGCCGCCTCCACCGCATCCTCGCCGGCTGCTATTTTCAGCAGCGCAAGCTGCGCGACTTCGCCCGCCACGTGATGAAGAGCCTCCGCTACGACCCGACCAACATCGGCTACTTCGCCGCGTACCCGCTGCGGGTCATCGCCCGGCGGGTGTCGTAAATCCGTAGGGGCGCGGGGGGGGGGGGCGGGCGGGCCGGGGGGGGGCGGGGGCGGGCGCGGCGGGCGCGCCCCGACCAGGGAGAGAACCCCCACCACCCGGAGCACCACCC
>JBBPII010000030.1:0-6878 GCA_038040385.1 Candidatus Gilichinskyi gelida | reverse complement strand
AAGCAATCAGCAAGGAAGAGGACCGCCCTTGACAATCGCTTTCATAGAACTCTTCTGAACGGCCGGGAACATGGGTACCTTCTGCAGCAGCCGACCACGTGCCGTTCGTTGGCCCGGGGCTGAAGCCCCTCGCGCTCCGCACTTTCAGGCGTCAGTGCTGCCGGAATGTGAAGGCACGCGGCGGCTGAGCGAAAGAACGTTAGCCGGACCGTGCGGCCAGGTCTCGCCTTCAATCTGCGCTACTATCGCGATGCACGGCTCGCGTTAGCTCCTCGTCAGAGCGGGTTGGAACAATGAAGGTCTCGCGGCGTGGTTTTTGGTTCAGCGTCGCGGCGTCGCTCGTCGCCGCTGCCATTTGGGCCTTGTTTAGCGTTTTCTGGCCGAGCAGCGATGCCCAAGCTGAGCTACCGGTGTTTGAGGGTTGGCTCGGCGATCAGCACGAGCCGGTCGCCGATGGCGAATTGATCGACTTCGTGCAAGAAAACGAGGATCAGACAGTAAGGCTGAAGTTGCACCTAGGACCCGAGATAGCAAGCGATTTCTCGAAGATTGACGGCGCGAGCCGCACCTACTCGTTTGCGCTTGCCGATCCGAAGGAGCCGTGGCTGATGGACCTCCACGTCATCGTGGATCCCAGAACCGACTTCTTCTTCGGAGTCGAAAGCCCAGGCACTGGAATCTTCCGCGGAACGTTTCGCGTGGTCGGCTGCGCTCAAACAGGCAGTGACTGGTTTTCCTGCGAGCTACACGCCGTACCGTTCAAATCCGAGTAAGTTTCTTACTCGTTCGCACGAATATACGCATTTCAGCTCTCCGTGTTGTTCGTGAGCCGGCTAACTCCGTAGCACCCGACGCGCGGCCGTTCGCTGGCCCGCCGCTTCCGCGGCTCCGACAGCGCGACGCGTTGCGTCGCGCCGCCGGAGCGGACAGGCCGCGCGCGGGTGAACGGAAGAACGTTAGCCCGACCGAAATGCAAAGATAACGCTTGACGTTAATGTCGCCGGCCGTTATCGTTCCCGCGGTGATCAGAACCTGCGCGGACGCGGAAGCCGAGAAGCTGTTAAATCTGCAGCGCTCCCGCAAGTTGCCGACCGATCTCCAGCGACCCTGCCTCCGGAAGCTCCGCATGCTCGATGCTGCCATGACTCTCGAAGATCTCACGATCCCTCCGGCGAACAGGCTTGAGAAGCTGAAAGGCGATCGGGCAGGGCAGTGGAGCATCCGCATCAACGACCAGTGGCGAATCTGCTTTGTATGGCGAGAGGGTAACGCCTACGACGTCGAGATCGTCGACTATCACTGAGGAGAACATGCGTCAGCCACTTGCTCCAGTTCACCCGGGTGAGATCCTCGCGGAAGAATTCATGCGACCGCTAGAAGTCACGCAGTATCGCCTTGCAAAGGAAACAGAGGTTCCTCCTCGGCGCATCAACGAAATCGTACAGGGGCACCGCGCGATCACCGCAGACACCGCGCTTCGCCTGGCGAAGTTCTTCGGAACGTCCGAGATGTTCTGGCTCAATCTTCAGGCGCGCTACGATCTGGACATTCAAAGAGCGAAACTCGGCTCTCGGCTTGCTTCCGTACGCTCTTTCGCGCAGCTTCGGCAAACCGCGCCCGGTTCGCGAACTTCTCGAGCTGTCGTGGCGGCTGCAAAGAGCGGCGCAGCGCGCTCTGTGTATCGGCGAAAAGCAAAATAGCTCATGGCACGAGCGGCTTAGGTTCAAGTTTGAACTGCAACACTGAATCGATCATCACAGCGGAGCTCTCAGATGGACGCCGGCAGTGAGCTATTGCGGGTCGGTGAGGAGTGGGATCAGGCGATGGTAGCGAATGACGCCGAGTTGATCGGTTCATTCATGAGCGACGGCTGGATCATCATCGGCCCGGACGGGACCGTCGGAACAAGGCAGACTTTCTAGCGCTGGTCGAGTCGGGCGACCTGACTCACGACGTCATGACAACTGAGGACTCCAATGTCCGCGTCTACGGCGAATACCGCCGTCGTGACCGCGCGTGGGGTCTCCGAGAGCTCGAGCGGTCGTCCAGCGTATTCGTGAAGGAAGCCGGGAGGTGGAGGTGCGTTCTGACGCATCTTTCGTGTGTCGGCGCTCCGGCCGGGTGAGGGGCGTACAATTCCATCCGTCATTCCTGCCATGAACGACCGCGAGAGCGTGCTGCGCTTCGATCTCGCCATGCAGAAGAGCCACCTGCTCGTCTACACGGCGGCGTTCATCACCTCGCTGATCGGACGGGCGCTCGGCGTCTTCACCCTGAACCTCACCGTGGCCCTGGCGGCGTGGCTGGGGGCGTGCGCCTGCGCGATCGCCATCTACCTGCTGTTCCTGCGGGGGGTCGACCGCAAGTGGCTCACTCCGATCTGGATCGCCGTCGACATCGCCTTCGTCACCATCGGCGTCGCCGCCACCGGCGGCATCGGCAGCCCGTGGTTCATCTGGTATCTCGCCGCAGCGTCGGGCACCGCGTTCGGCGCCGGCAAGCGCGCCGCCTATGCCGTCGGCGCGATCAACGCCGTCACCTATCTCACGCTTCTGGCATTCCTCGGCGACGGGCCGCTGCTCCTCGCCTTCACCCGGATGCTCTTCCTCTTCGGCGCCTCGTTCTTCTTCATCAATGGGATCGCCAATCTGCAGCGGAAGCGGATGGAGGTCCGCAAGCTCGCCGCGGACCTCGCGGACGCCAACGAGCGCATTCAGCAGGCGGACCGGATGAAGAGCCAGTTCCTGGCGAACATGAGCCACGAGCTGCGCACGCCGATGAACTCCATCATCGGTTTCTCGGAGATCCTCATCGAGCGGCTGGAAGGGAAGATCGAGCCGAAGCAGATCACCTTCCTCCAGCACATCCACGGCTCCGGCCAGCACCTGCTGAACATCATCAACGACATCCTCGACCTCTCGAAGATCGAGGCGGGGAAGATGGAGATCTACGCGGAGAGCTTCGAGGTTCGGCCGGTCATCGAGAGCGTCTGCGCCGTGATGCGCGGCATGACCCGCGACCGCGTCCCGCAGTTTCTGGTCGACGTCCCCCCCAACCTCCCGCCCATCGAGACCGACCTGGCGAAGTTCAAACAGGTGCTCTTCAACCTGCTCTCGAACGCCGTGAAGTTCTCGCCGGCGGACCGGCCCATCGCCATCACCGCGCTGAACGTCCCCGACGGCAAGCTCTCCATCTCCGTCTCCGATCAGGGCATCGGCATCGACCCGCAGCATCACGAGGTGATCTTCGAGGAGTTCCGGCAAGTCGACGCCTCGGTGCGCCGCACCTTCGGCGGCACGGGGCTCGGCCTGGCGCTGGTGAAACGCTTCATCGAGCTGCAGGGCGGCACCGTGCGCGTCGACAGCGCGCCCGGCCGCGGCAGTACGTTCACATTCATCCTCCCGCTGCGCTCGCAGGCCGCCGTCGTCAGCCGCGAACCGCTGCCCACCGCCCTCCCACCGCGCGCCGAAAGCGTGCTGGTGATCGAAGACGACGCGCACGCCTACGACCTCATCGCCTCCGCGCTCAGCTCGGCCGGCTACCTGCCGATCCGCGCGCGGCACGGCGAGGAGGCCATCAAGCTGGCGCGCGAGTCGCGGCCGCTGGCGGTCACCCTCGACCTGGTGCTTCCCGGCATGGACGGCTGGGAAGTGCTCAAGCGCCTGCGGACCGACGACGCGACGCGCGACGTCCCTGTGGTCATCATCTCCATCGTCGACAACCGCGACCTCGGCCTGGCCCTCGGCGCCGACGACTATTTCGTCAAGCCGGTCGATCGCTCGCGCTTTCTCGACCGGGTGTGGGAACTGACCTCCGCGCGGGGGTCAAAGCCGCGCGTGCTGATGATCGACGACGACGCGACCATTCACGCCGTGCTCGGCGACGAGCTGACGCGCCTCGGCTACACGGTCGACAGCGCGCTCAGCGGCGACGACGGCGTGGAGGCGGCGAACGGGAACGCGCCCGACGTCATCATCCTCGACCTGATGATGCCCGGCATGAGCGGCTTCGAAGTCGCCGGCGCGCTGAAGGACAACCCCGCCACGGCGAACATCCCCATCCTGGTCCTCACCTCGAAGGACATCTCCGACGACGACCGCCGCATGTTGCACTCGAAGGTGTCGACCTTCGTGCGCAAAGGCGTGAGCGCGCGCGATCAGCTCGTGCGGGAAATCCGGCGGCTGGGCGGGCGGCGAGCCGGCTTGTCATCCCGAGCGTAGCGAGGGATCGGTGTGGATGGGTGGTGCGAAAAGCGTGACTCTCGTGCCGTGCCCCGCCCACACCGATCCCTCGCTACGCTCGGGATGACAGCTGGAGGGCGGCCGCTTCGCGTCCCACACTCACTTCGTCAGCCCCTCGTATGCCGCCTTCGTCATCGCCGCCACGACCTTGGCCCGCTCGGGCTCCGTCCCCCTCGACCACTTGCTGAAGACCACCATGACGATGTGGTGCTTGCCGTCGGGCGAGGTGATGATGCCCGCGTCGTTCAGCGTGCCCGGCATGGTGCCGGTCTTGTGCGCCAGTTTCGCGCCGGCCGGAATGCCGGCCCGGATGCGATCGGCGCCGGTCGAGGTCTCGCGCAGCGATTTGAGGAGGATCTCCTCACTCGCCGGCTTGAGACCCACCTGGTGTTTGTAGAGCTTCGCGAAGAGATCGGCCACGCCATTGGGCGTGGCGGTGTCGCGCGGGTCCTGCCAGAACTTCTGGATGCCGAAGGCGGCGTCCGCCGAGGTCATCGTCTTCTTACGCGCGGCATAGCGCGCCCGCGTCTCGATGACGTCGCCTTCGTTGAGCATCTGCCCCACGATCATCGCCTCGGGGCGGCTGACGTCGACGTTCTGCACGCGGATGCCGCGCAGGGCCTTCATTACCTCTTTCGGCGAGACGTAGTGAGCGAGCAAGTAGTCGGTGGCGCTGTTGTCGCTGTCGCGCAGCATGTGCGTGAGCACGCGGTCGAGGGTGAGCGTGATCGGCTGCCCCTTCGCCTCGTCCGCGATCGCCGAGGCGCCGGCGTGGAAGTCGTCGGGGCCGAGCGTGACCTTGTCGGCGAGCGAGACCTCGCCGCGGTCGACGCGCTGCAGGAAGGCGATGGCGATCGGTACTTTGTAGACGCTGGCCATCGGAAACGCTTCGCTCTCGCGAAACATGATCCGCTGCCCGGTGTCGAGATCGATTGCGGCCAGGCCTACGACTCCGTCGAAGGTGTTGCTGATGGCGGCGAGGCGGATGGTGGCGACGGTGGCGAGGAAGAGGCCTTTCATGTTTTTCTCCGAAGGCGCCGAACGACGATGGCGGCCGACAAGACGAGGATGGTGGCGAAGGAGACGGCGCGCCCGCGCACGAACGCGTCCGGCAGGTAGACGAGGCGAATGTGATGCGTTCCTTCCGGTACGTAGACGGAAAGGAATGCGAGATTGGCGGTGGAGATCTTGACCCGCCGGCCGTCGAGATACGCGCGCCATCCCGGCCAGTCGACGTCCGTGATGACGATTCGGCACGCCGATCGCGCGCCGACGTCGATCTCATAGTGCGATCCGACGCGGCGAACCTGCAGCTCCGCCTCGCCGTTGGCGACGTCCTGAGGCATGACCTCCGTGCTGTAGATCCAGGCCCTCCCAGCGAAGTCGGTGGCCTGGAGCATCTCTTCCATTTCCGTTTCGTGGCTGTTCATGAATCGCACGATCTTCGGAATGAAGACGCGCGGGATGGCTCGCGGGTTCTCCATCAGACGGGTATTGCGGTCGTCGGCGATGACGCGCCAGCCGGGCGGCGGCTCCATGGTGCGCGGCGTGATCGCATGGCGGACGCCGAGGAAGGAGAGGAAGGGGAGCGTGAGATCGGTGACGTCGAGATAGGACCGCTGCGAGGTTGGGCACCACAGCCGAGTCGTTTGCTTGTACGGCGCGTACGTCATCGACGCGTAGCCGCGCACGTCCTCGAGGCCGAACATCGACGCCGCGTTCGGAATGAACAGATTGGCCGTCCCCACCACCCGGTACAGCGGATCGCGCGGAATGGCGTCCAGAATCGGCGTCGATGGATAGAACATGCGCCTCGGCATCGCCGGGTAGATGAACCCGTCCTCGGCCAGCCGCTGCGCGGCGATCGCCGCGAGGACCAGCACGATCGCGACGCGGTAGCGCGACGACAGCGCCGCGATCAGCAGCGCGATCCCCAACAACTCCGCAGCGGCACCGATGAGCATCATCTTCGGCTGCACGCCGAAGTCCAGGCGTGTGCGCCAGAGCAGCGCCGTGGCGATCGCCAGCGCCGCGCCGACAGCGAACACCAGCCGGCGGTTTCGCGACACCGCGTCGCGGGCGTCGAAGGCCATCGCCGCCAGCATCGAGAGCGCGAACGCCGCGGCGAATCCGAGCCGTTCGTTCTTGGCCACCGCGAACAGCGGCACTTTCCGCAGGAGCGTCGTCACCGGAGGCGCGCTCCAGGCGGCGATGAGGGCGACCATCGCCAGCGCGATGAGGAACCACACCTCGCGCCGGCGCCGCGCCTGGCACGCGCCGATCAACGCGAGCGCCAGAATCACGCTTCCCACCCGCGCCATCCCGATGTCGTAGTGCGTGGTCAGGTTGTACCAGGACGCTCCGCCGAAGTACGGGATGAACGTCGCGCCGACGGCACGCCAAACCTCGGATGGGTTGATCGGCGAGGGATGCCGCGCCTGCTCCTTGAACAGCTCGTATTGCCAGGTGTCGTCCAGGACATCGACGAATGGGAGCAGGAAGATCGCCGTGACCAGCAATGCCACGACACCGGCAGCCACAGCGATGACGACCGAATGTAGGACGGGCTTCATGTGGGACGGACCCTCATCCGCCGCTTCGCGGCACCTTCTCCCGCAAGCGGGAGAAGGACAACTT
>JBBPII010000010.1:0-237191 GCA_038040385.1 Candidatus Gilichinskyi gelida | reverse complement strand
TGCGGGGGCGGGATTTGAACCCGCGACCTTTGGGTTATGAGCCCAACGAGCTACCAGACTGCTCCACCCCGCGACAAGTGGTGGGACCGCTCGAGAGGGGCGGATTATCGTCGCCGCTCCTCCCTCCGTCAAGGACTCCCTTCAACCTCCCGCCCCCCGCTTGTATTTCACCGTCGCGGCTGGCATCGTTCCGGCTTCGCCTCCCCGCGGATGCCCCGCTTTTTCCTCTCTCTCCTCCTCCTGCTCAGCAGTTTTGCGGCCCGCGCGGCCGTCCTGCCGGGCTTTGCCGTGAAGTTCCTCGGCGCCACCAGCGGCTTCGCTACCTCCATCGCCGTCGACTCCACGGGCCTCATCTACTACACCACCACCAGCGGCAACATCTTCCGCTTCGCCGAAGGCCACAGCACCTTCGTCGCCCGCGTCCCCACCGTCGCCGACGGCGATTCCGGTCTCCTCGGCATGGCGCTGCGCGACGACCACACCGCCGCGGTCCACTACACCACCCCCAACCAGACCGCCGACGTCATCTCCCTCATCGACTTGCGAACCGGCGAGGAGACCGTCGTGCACTCCTTCGTCTGCGACGTCGACGTCCCGCAGCGCGGTGCGCCGGCCGAGCATCACGGCGGCAATCCGGCGGTCGGCGACGACGGCTCGATCTTCGTCGCCATCGGTGACTACAACAATGGCGGGCTCGCGCCGGATCTGAAGTGGAACGCCGGCAAGATCTTCCGCGTCCACCCGGACGGCGAGGCCGAGCTGTTCGCGCGCGGATTCCGAAATCCGTTCGACATGTCGTGGGACGCGGCGCGGCAGCGGCTGATCGCCACCGACAACGGCGTCAACGCCGACGACGAGATCAACATCGTCACCGCCGGCGGCTACTACGGCTGGCCGATGACCATGGGCGGCGGGCCGGCGGTCGAGGGCGCGGTCGCGCCGATCTACACGTTCCCCACGGTCGTCGCGCCGACGGGAATGGTCGCGCTCAGCGGACGGAATCCCATCCTCCGCGGCGGCTATCTCCTCGGCTCCTTCGTCACCTCGGCCATCTACTTCATCCCCGACATCGACGTCCGCCCGCTGCCGGCGCCGATCGCGCTGATCGAAGGGGCGACGAAGTTCGTGATCGACGTGACCGAGGGGCCGAAGGGGGAGGTGTACTTTGTGGCGGCGAACGGCGTCTACCGGCTCACCGTTCCCGCGCGCGGCGACTGCAACGGCGACGCGAGCGTCAACGTCGCCGACTTCGAGCTGCTCCGCGCCATGATCGCCGGCGGTCCTCGACCGGTGACGGCGGCGTCCACCGAGGAGGTGCGCGGCACATGGGGCTGCGACGTCAA
Organism: Candidatus Gilichinskyi gelida; assembly: GCA_038040385.1. GTDB lineage: Bacteria > Acidobacteriota > Thermoanaerobaculia > Gp7-AA8 > Gp7-AA8 > Gilichinskyi > Gilichinskyi gelida. The sequence continues at coordinate 235,848 of JBBPII010000010.1, read as the reverse complement.
CGGCGACGGGCTCATCGACTCGCGCGATGTGGCGCAGCTCCTGGCGCGATTGAACTTGCGCGTGCGCGCCGTCCGCTGAGCCCGGCAAAGCCCAGAGCGGCATCCCGAATGCAACGGAGTTGAGCGAACTACGGAGGATTTGCACATGAATCAATTGAGAACGCTCGCCTCGCGTCCGGCGATCACCGCCGTGCTCGTGCTCGTGATGAGCGCGGGCATCGCCGACGCGCAGACGAAGATCAAGTCAGGCTTCAACCTTTTCTCACCCGAACAGGACGTCGAGATCGGGCAGCAGTCGGCGGTGCAGGCCGACCGGCAGTTTCCCATTCTCAACGACTCCTCGGTCAACGCGTACGTCAACCGCATCGGCGCCCGCCTCGCGGCGAACACCGGCGGCGCGAAGTTCCCGTACCGCTTCCGCGTGGTCAACGCGTCGGACATCAACGCCTTCGCCCTGCCGGGCGGTCCCATCTACATCAACCGCGGCGTCATCGAGCAGTCGCGCAACGAGGGCGAAGTGGCGGGCGTGATCGCGCATGAGATCGCGCACGTCGAGCTGCGCCACGGCACGCACCAGGCCTCGAAGGCCTATCTCGCGCAGGCGGGCATCAGCATCCTCGGCGGACTCCTCGGCGGCAAGGTCGGGCAGAACACCGCCCAAATCATCAATACCGTCGGCGGCGTCGGTCTCAACGCGCTGTTCCTGAAGTACAGCCGCGACCTGGAGACGCAGGCCGACGTGCGCGGCGCGCAGATCCTCGCCGCCTCCGGCTACTCGCCGGCGGACATGGTCGGCTTCTTCCAGACCCTGGAGCGCACCGACAAGGCGAAGAAGACCAACTGGCTGTCCGATCATCCGGCGCCGCCGGACCGCATCAGCCGCATTCAGAAGGAAGCGACGCTGTTGCGCGTGAACGACTCGCCGACGACGAACGTCGCCGAGCTGCGGAACGTGCAGAACCGCCTCGGCGGCTTCGGCACCGCGCCGACGTCGCAGCAGATCGCGCAGGGCACCGCCTCGGGGACCCCGACGTCGGCGTCCCGCCGGCGCACGACGCAGAGCGGCAACGCCTCGAGCGCCGTCACCGTCGAGGCGCCGTCGGCATCGCTGCGCAGCTTCACGGCGCGCTCCGGCGTCTATCGCATTTCGTATCCGTCGAACTGGCAGGTATACGAGCAGGGCTCGACCGGCGTGACCATCGCGCCGCCGGGCGCGGTAGTGGAGAACGACATCGTCTACGGCGCGATCATCAATCACTACGCGCCTTTCGGAAACGGCCGCGCACTGACGAGCGGAAACACCTCGCTGGACGACGCGACGAACGACCTCCTGGGTACGCTGCAGCAGGCCAGCCCGTATCTCCGCGTGGCGTCGGGCTCCGGCCAGCGAGTGCGGATGGCGGGCGGCGCGGCTTTGGCGGCGACGATGATCGGCACCGACCCAGCCACAGGCATCGCCGAGCGGGTGACGGTAGTAACGCGGCAGCTCGCCGACGACCATCTGATCTACATGCTCTTCATCACCCCGGAGCGCGACGCGAGCCGCTACTCCACCGTGCTGAACGCAATGGTCAACTCGATGCAGATCAACGATACGCGGGCGCACTGAAGTTTTCCGGTAGCATTGACGGTTAGCAGCACTTCGGAGGAGTCAGCATGTACGACGAAATGATCGTGGCGCCGATGCGCCAGGAGCTCTCGCGCCTCGGAGTTCAGGAAACAAAGACCGCGGGCGAGGTCGACGCCGTCCTCGCCGACCGCAAGGGGACCGTTCTTCTGGTGGTCAACTCGGTCTGCGGATGTGCCGCGGGCAACGCGCGCCCGGCGGTGGCCATGGCGCTGGAGCACGACGTCAAACCGGAGAAGATGATCACCGTTTTCGCGGGCAACGACCGCGAGGCGACGGCGCGGGCGCGTGAGTATCTGGTCGGCTTCCGGCCGTCATCGCCCGCCATCGCGCTGTTCCGCGACGGCGAAGTGGTCAAGATGCTCGAGCGGTGGCAGATCGAGGGACGCCAGCCGCACGACCTCGCCGCCGAGCTGACCACCGCGTTCGATCAGTTCTGCGTGCCCGCCACGGCGATTCAGTGACCGACTTCGAAGACCGCATCCGGCGCATGGCTCGCGAGGCGATGACGGAGCTCGGGCGCGAGCCCGAACAAGCCGCTCGGCGCGGGCGATCTGCAGGAGCGCGACGAGATCCTGCGCGCCCTGCAATACCGGTTCAAGACGTGATTTCCGCCCTATGTAGGACGGGCTTTAGCCCGTCGGGCGGTTGGACGGGCTGAAGCCCGTCCTACATAGGGCTCGGGCGCCGCCTCCGCGTTCGCCGGCACGTAGAACGACCTTCCCCGCACGTTCTCGTCGACCGCCAACCCGTACTGCAGCGGCGGGAACGCGCGCTGGTCGCAGTCGAGCCGTTCGCAGAGGCGACAGGTCGTCCCGATCGGCACGGCGGCATCGAGATTCTCGAGATCGGTGCCGTCGGCGTAGACCAGCTTCTTCGCCTGCTGCACCGGGCAGCCGATGCCCACCGCCATCAGCGCGTCGCCCGAGGCGTAGCCGAAACTCTTGCGGATCGTACGGGCGACGCAAAAGTAGGCCGTGCCGTCCGGCATCTTCGAGAGCTGGGTGCGGATGCGGCCGGGTGTGAGGAAGGCGGCGTGCACGTCCCACCGGGGGCACGATCCGGAGAAACGCGCGAAGCGGATACCGGTTCCGCTGAAGCGCTTGGAGATGTTGCCGGCGATGTCGACGCGGACGAAGTGAAACGACACGCCCGTCCCTCCCGCCCGCCGCAGCGTGGTGAGCCGATGGCAGACCTGCTCCCAGCTCGCCGTGTAGTGATGCTGCAGCAGCTCGATGTCGTAGCGCACGTCCTCGGCGGTGCGGACGAACTCGTCGTACGGCATCAACAGCGCCGCGGCGAAGTAGTTCGCCAGCGCGACGCGGCACAGCTTCACCGACTCCGCGGTCGTCAGCAGATTCACCGAGCGGGCGAGGATTCCGTCGATCACGCCCTGCGCGTCGAGCAGTCCGATCTGATGCGCGACCTGGAACTGCCGGCTCCACGGCGGAAGCACCTCGGAGAGCGCGAGCGTGCGCCGCTCGGGATCGAAGCGCCGCACCGCGCCGCGGTCGCGGCCTACCGGCGTCAACGTGACCTGGATCGAATGCCGCTCTCGTAGGTACTGCACCATCGAGCGCTGCATGTCCGCCCGGTCGAACGCCGCGCGGTGCAGGACGTCGTCGGCCGCCGCCTCCAGCTCCTCGAAGTAATTCATGTTCTGCTGGATGACGTCCGACACCTCCTCGGACGGCAGGTGCGCGGGGTTCAGGCCGAGGAAATCCTGACCGTCATACATCTTCCCGGCCAGTGCGCGCGTGGAGTCGATCGAGTTGCGGTAGGCCTGATAGAGCGACAGCACCGCGCGCGCGGCGGTGGCGTTCTCGGAGAGCTCGCGGACGTCGCTGGTCGTCAGCGCGTGCTCCTGAAAGAGCGGATCGCCGAACGCTTCCTGAAGATCGGCGGCCAGGCGCGCCGAGTTGTCGTCGGCGAAATTGCCGAGGTCAGCCTTGAGGACCTCCGCGACGCGCAGCAGGAGATGCGCGGGGAGGGGGCGCTGATTGTGCTCGATGAGATTGAGGTAGCTCGGCGAGATCTCCAGCTTGGCGGCGAGATCGGTTTGGGTGAGGCCTTCACGGCGGCGGAGGGCGCGGACCTTCGTTCCGAGGTGAGCAGGCATGATCGTTGATCTCCTGATGGATGACGGGTTGTAAGTTTACAACCTTTCACATCTTTACAAATCGACATTTACAGATCACGACAGGGTAACGCGCTGTTGGACCTGAACTTGTTGACCTTGGCGTACCGCATGCTCAGACTGTTTACACGATGACGAGCGTCACGACCACCGGAGAGCTCGAGGTCCGCGGGACCGTGCGGCCGGAGTGGGAAGCCGTCCTCACCGCCGAGGCGCTGGACTTCGTCGCTGGACTGCAGCGCGAGTTCAATCCGCGGCGCGAAGAGCTGCTGCGCAAGCGCGAGGAGCGCAAGGCGCGCCTCGATGCCGGCGAGATGCCCGACTTCCTCGCCGAGACGCGCGCCATCCGCGACGCCGACTGGACCGTCGCGCCGATCCGCGCCGATCTGCTCGACCGCCGCGTGGAGATCACCGGCCCGGTCGAGCGAAAGATGATCATCAACGCCCTCAACTCCGGCGCGAACGTCTTCATGGCCGACTTCGAGGACTCGCACACGCCGACGTGGTCGAACAATCTCGCCGGGCACGTCAATCTGATGGACGCCGTCCGTCGCACGATCGCATTCAACACGGACGCGAAGAGTTACCGGCTGAACGAGAAGACCGCCACGCTGGTCGTCCGGCCCCGCGGCTGGCACCTGCTGGAGAAGCACCTGCTCGTCGATGGCCAGCCGGCCTCCGCCAGTCTCTTCGACTTCGCGCTCTACTTCTTCCACAACGCGCGCGAGATGGTCGCTCGCGGCACCGGTCCGTACTTTTATCTTCCCAAGATGGAGTCGCACCTCGAGGCGCGGCTCTGGAACGACGTCTTCGTCCGCGCCCAGAAGGAACTGGGCCTTCCCGCCGGCACCGTCCGCGCCACGGTGCTCATCGAGACCATCCTCGCCGCCTTCGAGATGGACGAGATCCTCTACGAGCTGCGCGACCACTCCTCGGGACTCAACTGCGGGCGGTGGGACTACATCTTCTCCTTCATCAAGAAATTCAGAGCTCATCCCGAGTTCTGTCTGCCCGACCGCGCGCTGGTGACGATGGACAAGGCGTTCCTCGCCGCGTACGTCGATCTGCTCATCAAGACCTGCCACCGCCGCGGCATCCACGCCATGGGCGGCATGGCCGCGCAGATTCCCATCAAGTCCGACCCCGCCGCGAACGAGGCGGCGATGAAAAAAGTCGAAGCGGACAAGCTGCGCGAAGTGCGCGCCGGCCACGACGGCACGTGGGTGGCGCATCCCGGCCTGGTCGACGTGGCGAAGCGGATCTTCGATCAGCACATGCCCGGCCCGCACCAGATCGACCGCCAGCGCGACGACGTCCACAAAACCGCCGCCGAGCTGCTGCAGGTCCCCGAGGGGGCGATCACCGAGGCGGGCGTCCGGCAGAACGTCAACGTCGGTATCCTCTATCTCGAGGCCTGGCTCGGCGGGCTCGGATGCGTCCCGCTCTACAACCTGATGGAAGACGCGGCGACCGCGGAGATCTCGCGCACCCAGCTCTGGCAATGGATCCGCCACGGAAAGATCACCCGCGAGCAGTACGAGCGCATCCGCGGCGAGGAGCTGGAGAAGATCGGACCGCGCCCGCACCTCGCGCGCGCGGCGGAGATGTTCGACGCGCTGACATTGAGCGAGGAGCTGGCGGATTTTCTGACCATCCCGGCATACGAAGAATTATTGAAGACGGAAGTGTAGCGGCGGCCGCTTCGGCCGCCGGCGCGCATGAGGAGTCGATGATGGACGAGATCGAAGTCGAGGATCGGATCGAGATCGAGGACGAGCGGGAATACCACGTCGCGCCGTCCGAAGACGAGGTGCCGTTCCACATTCCGAGGGACTGAAAAGACCGGCTATCGCGCTGGGTCGACGAGCGCATCGATCTCGCGTCGAGCAATGACGTGACCCTTGCCACCTGGCTCGATCCGGTCCAATAGCTCATTTGCGGCGCGGGACAACCGCTCGACAGACGGTTTGTCGTCCTGGCGAACGGCAATTGCGAGCAGAAGCACGTTCGCGTCGCACTCTTGCAGTTTGCGTTGTGTTTTTGCTGCCAGTCGCTGTGCGGCCCGCGCCAATTCAGCCGCGCGCAACACATTCTTCAATTCGAGCTCGCAACGCGCCAACGACAACAGGATGTCAGCTTCGAATTCCACGATGGCGATACGGCGACATCGCTCGAGTGCGGCCTGGAGCTCGGATCGAGCGTCGTCATGCCGCCCAAGGGCGAGGCTGGCCGCGCCGAGGAGCCATGAGGCGCGGACCCTGTTGCGCTGAACCTGACCACGCCCGGAGAGCTCTGCGCAACGCTCGGCGTGCTTGCGCGCGTCTGTAGCGAATTCCGACGAAACGAACGTAGCGACGCCGCCGCGCGCGGCGCGGTCGTCGCGGCACAGGAGGAGGCTTTGACGCGCACAATTTGCGCGGATGATCGACCGCCTTTTGTCGTTCAGGCCACGGTAATGCAGAGCCGCGTGCCTGTTCCGGGCGGCGCCTTCGAAGTCGGCGGCGTAGGTCAGGCGCAAAAGCAGATCCTGATGCACGATCGCGCGCAGCTCGCGGTTCGGCTCGCGCCGGAGCAATTCGAGGGCCTGTTGCAGCTTGGCGCAAGCGTCCGTGATCCTGCCGGACTCCCAGGCGACATCCGCGAGATTGATGAGGCTCAGCACGACGCCGGAAGTGTCGCCTGACGACTCATAGATCCGCCGTGCTGTCTCGAAGCATTTCGTCGCCTGGCCGATATCCCAGGTAGCCCGATAGGTGACCCCGCGCGCCGTGGCGATCCATGCTTCGGGCTGCTCCGAGGTACCGGCTCCCGTCCCGAACAAGACGCTGCCTGTCAGAAGGCGCGGAGACCGTCCTTTGATCGGCGATGCGCCCGTTTCAGTGACCTTGGCATATGCGCCCAGAAGATCGGCATTGGCCATGTAGTCCCCGTAGCGATAGTGCAAGGGGATGAACAACGATCGCCGAAGCCGGCGAAACGCGGCCTCGAAGTCTCGGCCGACGATCTCCTTCTTGTAGAGGTCCCAATGCCGGCGAAAGCGCTTCTCCGCCGTCTGATACTGTGTCAAGAGTCGCGATGCCTTCGGCGCCCTCCGTTCGGTCACGTCTTCCGGGAGTTGGCGCTTCAGACGCTTCGCGAGCTCATCGTTTCCTTCAGCTGCCCACATGTCGAAGATGGATTCGGGCGGCAGTTCATTCCGATCGATCTCGCCACCCCGATCGATGACGACGAGCACTCCGTCTTCGCGTGCCGTTCGAGACTCGAAAAACGTGAAGACGCTCCTGTCATAGCTTGGCGTGGAGACGGCCAGAACCCAGCGCGACCTCGCAAGCGCGGTCCGAATCTCGAGTGAAAGCAGAAACTGATCCGCGCGCTCATCCATGACGTAGTGCGTCAGTTTCTGCTGCTTCAACATCGGGAGAAGGTTCTCGGTGACCCAGCCTCTGTCCTCGGAGCTGAAGGAAACGAACACGTCGTAGGCGTGACGCATCCGACTCACCTCGTGGCAGGGGCCTTTGCAAGCGCATCTTTCAAGATGGCCAGCCCTTCGTCGAGTTCCGCAGCACTGATGGTGAGCGCCGGGAGCAGTCGCACGATGTTTCCTTGCGGGGCGTTGACGAGCAGGCCGCGCTTCTGGCAGGTCGCGGTCAAGTCGTTGGCGTCGACCGCGACTTCAATCCCGGCGATCATCCCGAGCTGACGAACTTCGACGACGCGGTCGGCGTACTGCGCGACGATCTCCGCGAGGGACGCGGCGAGGCGCTCGGCATTCCGCCGGACGCTCAGCAGAATGCCCTCCGAGTCGATGGTCTCGATGACTGCGAGCGCGGCAGCACAGGCGAGCGCGTTGCCGCCGTACGTGCTCCCATGCGTTCCCTGCGGCAGGAACGTGCGCAGGTCCCCGCGAACGAGGAATGCACCCATCGGGAATCCTCCGGCCAGATTCTTCGCCAGGCAGACGGCGTCCGGGGGTGGAGCCCCTAGCGTCTGAAACGCAAAGTAATCGCCGGTGCGGCCCATCCCGCTTTGAACTTCGTCATAGATGAGCAATGCGTCGTGCTCGTCGCACACTTGCCTGGCGTCGCGCAGGTAGCTTGCCCGGCAGACGTACACGCCGCCCTCGCCTTGCACCGGCTCAATGATCACGGCCGCCGTGCCGTCGTCGACCGCATGGAACAGCGCATCCGTATCGTTCAGCGGAACGTGTGAGAATCCGGGAACGAGCGGAGCGAAACCGTCGCGATGCTTGATTTGGCCCGTGGCCGACACGGCTCCCAACGTTCGGCCGTGAAAGCTCCTCTCCATGGCCACGAACCTCGACCGGCCCGGGCGCGCTCGTTTCGCCAGCTTGATCGCCGTCTCGACGGCCTCACTTCCGGAGTTGCAGAAAAACGCGCGCGCGTCGAACCGGTCGCCGAGTTTCCGGGTCAGGGCTTCCGCCAACCGTGCCTGTTGCCGGGTGAAGAATCGATTCTGCACGTGGATCAGGGACGCGGCTTGCCTGCAAATGGCCTCGACGATGCGCGGGTGACAGTGGCCGAGCCCGCAGACGCCGAGCCCCGGTGCAAAGTCCAGATAGGATCGCCCCTCTTCGTCCCAGACGCGCGATCCCGCACCTCGTACGATTGTCAAACCAGCGAGCTGATACCAGGGAGCGACGTGACGTTCATAGAGCACACTGCAATCGACCGGGTCTGTCATGTCATCTCTCTCTCCCCGTGACCGGAACGCTTGGGCGCCAGGGCCGGCCGGTGACGTCTTGATACGACCGTCTGTTCCAGCGGAGCATGGTCCAGTCGGCGCCGGGAGTCGTTGAAGGCATCTCGTCTGTTTCAATCGGCTCGCTCGGAGTCCGACCGAGGTGGATGCCCTTACCGATGACCCATTGGGGATCGCCGAAAGTATTCCGGTACCGATCGGCCGAATCGGGGAAGACCGCGCAAACCACTTTCGAGGGCTCGCGCCGGTGCTTCCATTCGGCGACCAGAAAGGCGGCGCCGGATGTCGGCCCGGCATCGACGCCGCGGTGAATCGACGCCAGCCTCTGCGTTGCGGCGATCACCGCCGAGTCTGAGAGCCAGTGAACTTCGTCATAGGCGGCATGGTCGACGTTGCCCGGCTGAATTCCGTTTCCCATGCCGCGGATCCGGCGTTCCGCCGAAGGGAGACCAAAGATCACGCTTCCGCGTAGATCGACGGCGATGAGGCTGGGATCACAGCCGCTCCTGCGGAGTCCCTGTGCAATCCCGCAGCTCGAACCGCCGCTCCCAACGGTGCAAACGACCACGTCAACGTGTCCCAATCGGACCAGGATCTCGGCGGCCACGGCACTGTAGCTCTCGGTGTTCCAGGGATTGTCGTATTGATTCGTCCAGTAGGAATGAGGGTTCTCCCTGCGAAGCTCGTGCAGTCGCTGCAGCCGGTTGGCTTGAGTGGCGCCCGGATTCGCGTCATTCGGAACGACACGGACCTCGGCATCGAGATCCTTGAGCCTCTTTCCGACGTAATCGTCGAGCGCCATCTCGTCAGTGACGAGGATGCACCGGTAGCCGTCCTCCTTGCAGACCTCCGCGAGCCCGATGCCCATCGATCCGCTCGTTGTTTCAATGACGATCCCACCCGGGCCCAGCAGACCCTCGCGCCGCGCGCGCCGCACCACTCCGAACGCGTTGACGCGCTTCATGAGCTCGAATCTCGCAGCCCAGAAATTGGAACCGAGCTCGATCATCGTCGGGAGTAGCGTGTGGGTCATGTGTTGCAAGGTCATTCTGCGTCCGATGGTCCCAGCATTCCAACCATGCGGCCATAATCGCGCCATGCGGACCCTTCTCTTCCTCCTCCTCATCGCCGCCCCTGCCGTCGCCCAGCGCCCTGAAACTGACTCCAAGGGCGGCGCGTACGCCGACCGGCTGAAGGACGACATTCGCGCGCGGAAGATGTACGAGAAGACGGCGCGCGCGGCGATTTCGGCGCGTTTCCGCCAGGCGCTCGAGAAGCACCAGCCCGGCGAGGGCGATCTGGCGGCGACGTGGGGCGAGTTCGTGACGGCCGCCGGCACGCCGTTCGCCGCGCTGCAGCTCGCCGTCCCGGCGGGCGTCTCCGCCGAGACGCTGACGCTCTTCGGCGTCGCCGGCGATGCCAGCTACTTCGAGGAGGTCGCGGTGCAGCAGTCGCACGGCGACGCCTTCGTCGAACGCTCGGTCCTCCTTCCGCCCGGCAAGACGCGCGGCATGTTCGGGCTGGCGCGAAAAAACGAGATCCTCGGCCTGGCGCGCGTCGAGCTCGAACCGCCCTCGGACGTCTCGCGCCTCATCTCCTCCCCGCGGCGCAGGACCCGCTCGATCCCTTCGCCTTCGGCGGCACGAAAGTCGTTCCTAAGCCGCGTGCGGCGTTCCGCCGCGGCGATGAAGTCTGGCTCTTCCTGGAGATGCGCAGCGACGCCGCGCCGCGCATCACCACGAAGCTGGACATCGAAGGCGGCGCGACGAAAATCAGCGGCCCGCCGGCGCCGGCCGAGGCCACTCCGTTGAAGGGGGTGGCGGGGCATTACGGCGTCGGCAACACCATCGACGTCTCCGCGCTCGAACCGGGCGAGTACCGGGTGCGCGTGACGGTGATGGACGCGGTGACGAAGACGTCGATGACGCGCGAGGCCGCGCTCCGGATCATCGAGTAGCGAGGGTCTTCTTCAGCAGCGCGATCTGCCCGGCGTGGTAGAGGTTGTGTTGAATGACGCCGTGGATCATGACGTAGACGGTGTAGTCCTTTCCGGCCACCAGGCGGTCGAGATCCTCGGGAGTCAGGCGCGCGACCGCATCGCTGACGCGGCTCTCGGCGTTGTCGAGCTCCTCGAGCGCGGCCGGCCACGAGGTGCGCGTCGCATCCGACCAATCCTCCTCGGTCGTCAGCTCGCGCGGCGTCCCCGCCAGCCGCTCGGACACCATGTCCATCGTGGCCCGGATGTGCGCGACGAGCTCCGCGATGGAGTGCGTTCCGGCGATCGGATGCGCGCGCGCTTCCTCCTCGGTCACGTCCTCGAGCAGTTGCCGCAGCGCCAGCCCGTGCCACGCCTCGCCGCCGTACGCGCGGTTGAGCTGATCGAGGAGGCGTTCGATGGGGCGCATGGTGGGGATTATAGGTGGCGGGGTCTCGACCTCTTATAATCCACCCGCTTGCCCTACATCCTGAACGAGTGGCTCAACCTGGCGGTCCGCTGGTTCCACGTCTTCGCCGGCATCATGTGGATCGGCCAGACCTACTTCTTCACCTGGCTCGACCACACCCTGAACCGCGAGGGCAACGTCTGGATGGTGCACAGCGGCGGCTTCTACGTCGTCGACAAGCAGACCACTCCGCAGATGCTGCCGAAGACGCTGCACTGGTTCAAGTGGGAGGCGATGCTGACGTGGCTGTCGGGCATCTTCCTCTTCACCTTCATCTACTACCACGGCAAGATCATGGCCGCCGAGGGGTCGAAGCTGACCAACATCCAGGCGGTCGGCATCAGCATCGCCATCCTCGTCGTCGGCTGGTTGATCTACGATCTTCTCTGGATCTCGCCGCTGGCGAAGCATGAAGTTGCTTGCGCCATCGTCTCGTACGTCCTTCTCGTCGCGGCGATCTACGGTTTCACGCGGATTTTCGCCGGCCGCGCGGCCTACATGCAGACCGGCGCGCTTCTCGGCACGCTGATGGCGTGGAACGTCTGGGCGCGCATCCTCCCGGCGCAGCGACAGCTCATCGCCGCGGTCAAGGACGGCCGGGCGCCGGACATGCGCCTGGCTGAGATCGCCAAGAAGCGCTCCAAGCAGAACACCTTCATGGTCGTGCCGGTGGTGTTCATCATGATCAGCAACCACTTCCCGGTGGCCACCTACGGCAACCCGCATAACTGGTTGATCCTGGCGGCATTGGTCATCGCCGGCTGGATCGCCGCCGCCATCATCCGCACCCGATGACGCAGACGACGCTGCACGACGACGACATCCGCGACGCCGCCGCGCCGCTCGATTCGGCGCTCGCCGCCTTCGCCAAGCGCTTCCCTGGCGACTCGCCGGCGCGGCAGCCGGTGCACACCGTCTACGGCGGCGCGCAGCTCTTCAAGTCCGACACGCCGCAGAAGCTCGGCGTCCTCGCGCTGCGCGCGCTCGAGCAGTTCGCGCCCGACGCCGCCACGCTCGCCGAGGCCATCGGCCTCAAGCAGGCGCAGGCGGAGATGGTGTACGCGCGGGTGGTGGAGAAGCTCCACCGCGAGCCGGTGGAGGATTTCCGCATCGACTTCGAGGATGGCTACGGCAACCGCCCCGACGACGAGGAGGACGGCCACGCCGCCGCCGCGGCGCGCGCTGTCGCCGCGGGCATGCGCGACGGCACGCTCTCGCCGTTCATCGGCATCCGCATCAAGCCGTTCACGCAGGAGCTGATGCGGCGCGGCATCCGCACCCTCGACATCTTCATCAGCACCGTGATCGCCGAGGCGGGAGCATTGCCCCCGAATTTCGTAGTGACGCTACCGAAGATCCAGCTCCCCGAACAGGTCACGACGCTCATCGATATCCTCGAGCGTCTGGAGCCGAAGCTGAAGCTGGCCGCCGGCACGCTGAAGATGGAGTTCATGATCGAGACCACGCAGTCGATCCTCAACGCCCGCGGCGGCTCGAACCTCCCGCTGTTTCTCGAGGCGGCGCGCGGGCGCGCGGTGGCCGCGCACTTCGGCACCTACGACTACACGGCGAGCTGCAACATCACCGCGGCGCACCAGCGGATGGACCATCCGGCGTGCGACTTCGCGCGGCACATGATGCAGGTGGCCTACGCCGGCACCGGGCTGTGGCTCTCCGACGGCGCCACCAACGTGATGCCCATCGGCGACCGCGCTACGGTCCATCGCGCGTGGCGGCTGCACGTCGATCACATCCGCCACTCGCTGATCAACGCCTACTACCAGGGATGGGACCTCAATCCGGCGCAGCTCCCGACGCGCTACGCCGCGGTCTACTCGTTCTTCCTGGAGAGCCTCCCCGCGGCGACCGAGCGCCTGCGCAACTTCATCGAGAAGGCGGGACAGGCCACCCTGGTGGGCGACGTCTTCGACGACGCCGCCACCGGCCAAGGCCTGCTCAACTACTTCCTTCGCGCCATGAACTGCGGCGCCATCACCGAAGCGGAGGCGCTCGCCACCGGCTTGACAGTGGACGAGCTGCGCAGCCGCTCGTTTGTGAAGATCCTCAAGGGACGTAAGTCACACTGACGGGACAATCGCTCCAAACGGCGGCTTGACGATCTTCGCGATCACCAGTCCCGCCAGGAACCACCCGACCACTTCGGTCACGGCCTCGCCGCAGATGAACGCGTCCGGGAAGCCGTACCAGAGCCAGTAGCTCACCAGCAGCGACACCACCCCGAAGACGCCGAACAGCACGACGGCGAAGGCGCGCTTGAGCCACGAGCCGATCATCATCGACACCAGGATCGAGGCCACCAGCGCCGCCACGATGTTGCTCGCCAGCTCGCCGCCGAGTTGGCGCGGCGACATCGCCTCGCCCGGCCCTTTCTTGATGATCAGCAGGCCGCTCGGGCCGGCGTGGATCTTGGCCTCCCACGCCTTCTGCTCCTCGGGCGTCGGCTTCCTCTTCCTATCCATGCCGGGGAAGAAGTACATGCCGGACGCGGGGACGGCGGTGAAGCTCTCGAGCTGGCGGGCCTCCTCGGGAAGGGTGCTGATGCCCATCTCGCCCAGCGGCGTGGCCATGTGGGCGAACGCGCCCCAGATGAAGACGACCAGGCCCCCGACGATGGCTGCGATGATGATTCTCATGCTGCTCTCCTCTCGTATATCGGAACGCCGGCGTCCTCGCCGGCTGGCTCGCAGGCGTCCGCGCCTGCGGTCCGTAAGGCGGCGGGACGCCGCCTCGCCAGCCGCCGGGACGGCGGCGCTCCTATACCCTCGTTCACGACGGCCATTCGGCCGCGGGTTTTCCGGTCCAGATCCAGGCGATGAAGTCGACCAGCGGCGGCTCGCCTCCGAGCTCGCGCAGCCGCGTGTTCACCTGACCGCGGTGATAAATGCTGTGCATCGGGATCTGCAGCATCGTATCGCGCAGGGTGGTCGGGTCGGGCTTGCGGCCGAAGACCTCGGACAGCATTTCCGCCCACGGCATGACCACGATGCGGTCGAGCGCGGCGCCGGCCACCGCGGCGAGATGCGGCCGGACATCGGCGTGGTACTCGCGTCCCCATTGCGCCACGTCGCGGAGGCCGTCGAACGATTCACGGAAATGCGGCGCTTCCCCGCGCCAGACCGAGAGAAACGCGCGCTGCACGGTGTGGATGTGGATCAGGCGGTCGCGCAGAGCGGCGTCGCCCTCCGCGGCAGGGCAGGCGAGCACCGCGCGCCACACCGCGCCGTCCGCCCACTCCATGTGGTCGTAGAGCTCGCGGAACAACTCCATCAGCTCCCTCGATAGGTCGAATAGCCGAACGGGCTCACGAGCAGCGGCACGTGATAGTGCTGCGACGCGTCGCGCACTTCGAATGTGATCGCCACCTCGGGGAAGAAGCCGTCTTCAAAGTACTCGCCGATCTTGAACACCACGCGGTACGTTCCTGCCTCGATCGTGTCCGCCAATCGCGCGCGGCCGTCCGCGTCCGTTCTCGTCTCGCGGCACAATTCATCGCCGCGCCAGAGCTGCACCTCGATGCCGGCGCCCGGCCGGCCGCGCGAGGTGTCGAGGACATGTGTGGTGATCCCGCTCATTACTCCACCAACTTCATCAGCCGCAGATGGATGATCTTCCGTTGCTCCTCGGCGGCGACGCGCAGCTCGTGCTCGGGCTCGTTGGTCAGCCGCTGCCACGCCATGGCCAGCATCTCGTCGCCCGACTTGCCGGTGGCGCAGAGGATGTAGATGTACCCGAAGCGCTTCTCGTACTCGTCGTTGGCCGAGGCGAGTGCGTTCATCGTCTCGTCCGACGCCGCGGCGGTTCCCGACTGCTCCTGCGCCGACCAGGCCGTCCCTTTTTTCTCACCGATGCGCGGGTGGGCGGCGAACGCTTCGAGCCAGTCCTTGGCGTCGAGCGATGCCCAGATCTCGTCGGCGGCGGCGAAGGCATCGTCCAGCGGACGCGCGTCCATCATCCGCCGCATCCACTCCGAGGAACCGCAGACGCGGCGCAGCTCGCGGTCGTCGATCATGGTGTTGACGCAGCGCGTCACCATGGCCTTGCGGCCGCTCTCCGTCGGCGTGCCGTAGACGCGCAGGCGGCTCACGCCGCCGTCGGGATAGACGTTGAGGCGAAGCTGCGTCACCGGTCCGGCGTCGCGCAGCGCATCGACGAACATGTGCCGCGTGTCCGCCTGCAGCTTGGTGCGCGGCAGTAGCTCCCTGTTCCCACCATCATCGATTGAGGCGGTGTCGGGATAGTTGCCCTTGAAGTGCGCGGTGTCGATCTCCACCCGCCGCACCACCCCTTCGCACGCCAGCTGCACGATGACCCAGTCGTGGCCAGGGCCGCGCCGCCGGCGCGTTTCCCATCCGTCGCTCATGTTCGCCGCGCGGCCGGGCATGATGAGGTTGTGCTTCGGCCCGAAGAACATGTCGCTGCAGGTGAGCACCTCGCCGCCGTGCTCCACCGCGGCGAGGTCGACCTCCTGGCACAGCCCGCTGACGCGGTGCCAGTCGGGGACGACGTTGCCGTGGACGCGGAGGCGGGCCACGCCGCCGTCGGGAAAGATGCGGAAGCGGAGGTGGGTGACGGCGTACGGCGAATCGATGGCGAATTCGTTCTCCGAGTCGCCCTTCAGCGGGGAGCGGGGCAGGATCTCGATCCACTCGGCGGCCAGGAGGGCGTCGACGTCGGACTCCGGCGGCAGCGCGCACGCCTCGAGCGAGCACGACTCGGGATAATTGCCGCGGAAGTACGACGTATCGACGACCACACCGCGCACCACGCCGGGCGCGCCGAGGCGGACGATCGCGAAGTCATGTCCCGGCGTCCGCTTGCGGCGGCTCTCCCACCCGTCCATCCATTTGCCGCGATCGGTGTACTCGTGCTCCTTCCACACCGGTTTGTGCGGCTTGATGAGGTTTTCCTTCTCGGCGAAGAAGTCGTCGGTGGCGTAGCGCACGGAAGCGCCGAGGCGCTCGGAGGCGAGGTCGACGAGGTCGCGGAAGCCGGCAGTCATCTCCTGATCCACTCTCCCTGCGCTGAACCGATGGGCTCTCCATCGTCCCACACCTTCCCACCCCGCAGATACGTCGCCCGCACCACGCCCGTCAGAGTCTCCCCCGCATACGGCGTCACCGCGTGCCGGTGCTCGACCACCTCGGGCGTGACGCGAAAGGATGCGCCGGGATCGAAGGCGATGATGTCGGCGTCGTAACCGGCGGCGATGGCGCCTTTCCGCCCGGCGATGCCGGCGATCGTCGCCGGCCCGGCACTCATCAATCGCGAGACGGTCTCGATGGACACGCCGCGGCGGCTCGCCTCGGTCCAGACGATCGAGAGGCCGAACTGCAGCGAGGCGATGCCACCCCAGGCTCGGGCGAAGTCGCCTTCCTCGCGGCGCTTGAGCTCGGGCGTGCAGGGGGAGTGGTCGCTGACGATGGCGGCGATCCGGCCGTCGCGCACGCCCTCCCACAGTTTCTCGCGATTGGCGTGCTCGCGGATGGGGGGGGCGCACTTGAACTCCGTCGCGCCGTCGGGGATGCGCTCGGCGTCGAAGTAGAGATAGTGCGGTGTGGTCTCCGCGGTGAGCGGCGCCCGGATGAGGTCGAGAGCGGTGCTCGACGACAGGTGGACGATGTGCGCGCGCGCCTCCATCCTGGCCAGGAGGTCGATCGCCGCGTCCTCGGCCGCCCGCGGCCGCGACGCGAGATATTGCTCGTAGGTGTGCGCTTCGCTGAGCGGCTCGATGAATTCCGCCAGCTCGGCGTGCACCAGCAGCGGGGCGTCGTGCCGGCGCAGCGCGTTCAGCGCCTCGGCGAGACCCTCGCGGTCGAGATGCCCGAACTCCGCCACGCCGGAGTCGACGAGGAAGCACTTGAAGCCCAGCGCCCCCTCGGCGAGCATCTCGGGGAGCGCGCGGGCGTTGCCCGGCACCGCGCCGCCCCACAAGCCGACGTCGACGCGGCACTTCCCGTCCATCGCGCGCAACTTCGTCTCCAGCGCCGCGGCCGTCGTCGTCGGCGGAATGGAGTTGAGCGGCATGTCGACGATGGTGGTCACCCCGCCCGCCGCCGCCGCCCGCGTCGCTGTCTCGAATCCCTCCCACTCCGTCCGCCCCGGCTCGTTGACGTGGACGTGCGAGTCCACCACGCCGGGCAGGAGGAGAAGGTCGCCGTAGTCGTCGACCGGCGCGCCTGCGGGGACGTCGTCGTAGTCCGCGACCCGCTCGATGCGCCCCCCGCGGACGTGGATCGCCGCTTCGCGCGTGCCCTGCGGCGTCACCACGTTGCGGCTGCGGAGAATCACGAGGGGGATGATAGCGGAGGAACGTGCGGTTATACTCAGGGTATGAAAACGGCGGTCTCGATCCCCGACGATGTATTTGAGCAGGTGGAACGCTTGGCGCGTCGCGCAAAGCGATCACGCAGCGAAGTATTCAGCGCGGCGTTGCGGGAATACGTCGCACGTCATGCCCCGGACGAAGTGACAGAGGCGATGAACCGGGTGTGCGATCAAGTCGGTGACCAGCGGGATGAGTTCGTCGCCACTGCGGCGCGTCGAGTCCTGGAGAAGACGGAGTGGTGATCTCCCAGGGGGAGGTGTGGTGGGCGGATCTTCACGAGCCCATCGGATCTGGCCCAGGCTTTCGCAGGCCGATCGTCATCATTCAATGCGATGCGTTGAATCGCAGTCGAATCGCGACTGTCGTCTGTGTGCCTCTGACAACCAACACCGTCTGGGCGGATGCGCCAGGAAACGTACTCCTCCCGCGCGAGATCACGGGTTTGCCGAAAGACTCGGTTGCAAACTCTTCGCAGGTAATTGCTTTGGACAAGCACATGCTGACCGAACGAGTCGGAAGGTTGTCGCGCGCTAAGCTCGACCTCGTTCTGGCTGCTCTTGATACGGTGATTGGTAGATAGGACGCTACGGCGGCCGGGCTCACCTCTTGCTCCACCCGGGCGCATGCGAAAGCTTTCAGCCCTTCTGCTTCTCGCCCTCGCCGGATGCGGCGAAGTCGCCCGCCTGCCGGTCGAAGCGGGCATGGGTCCTCGTCCCACACTCGTTCCGCCGAATCCGACGCTCATCCCCACCGTCCGCGTGGCGCCGGCCAAGGGGTGGCCGGCCGGAACGACGCCCTCCGCGGCGACCGGACTCGCGGTGAACGCGTACGCCACCGGGCTCGATCACCCGCGGTGGCTCTACGTCCTGCCGAACGGCGACGTGCTCGTCGCCGAGACTAGCGCGCCGCCGCGGCCGGAGGACGGCAAGGGCATCAAGGGCTGGTTCATGAAGATGTTCGCCAAGCGCGCCGGGAGCGCCGTGCCGAGCGCGAATCGCATCACGCTGCTGCGCGACGCCGACGGAGACGGCGTGGCCGAGGTGCGGACGGCGTTTCTGGAGAACCTCAACTCGCCGTTCGGGATGGCGCTCGTCGGGCGCGACTTCTACGTCGCCAACACCGACGCGCTGGTACGTTTTCCATACGCCGACGGCGCGACTCGTATCGCCGGCGGCGGCACGAAGGTCGTCGATCTCCCCGGCGGCCCGCTCAACCATCATTGGACGAAGAACGTCATCGCCAGCCGCGACGGATCGCATCTGTACGTGACGGTCGGCTCCAACAGCAACGTTGGCGAGAACGGTCTGGACAAGGAGATCGATCGCGCCGGGATCCTGGAGGTCGACCCCGCCAAGGGGACGCGCCGCCTCTTCGCCTCGGGCCTGCGCAATCCGAATGGGATGGGCTGGGAGCCGAAGAGCGGCGCGTTGTGGACGGCAGTCAACGAGCGCGACGAGATCGGCAGTGACCTGGTGCCCGACTACATGACGTCGGTCAAGGAGGGCGGTTTCTACGGCTGGCCCTTCAGCTACTACGGCCAGCACGTCGACGAGCGAGTCAAGAATCAACGGCCCGACCTGGTGGCCAAGGCGCTCGTGCCGGACTACGCCCTCGGCGCGCACACCGCGTCGCTCGGTCTCGTCTTCTACGAGGGGCGTCTGCTGCCGGAGCGCTACGCGGGCGGGGCGTTCGTCGGGCAGCACGGCTCGTGGAACCGCAACCCGCGCAGCGGCTACAAGGTGATCTTCGTCCCGTTCGCGGACGGTCGCCCCGCCGCATCGGCCGAGGACGTGTTGACCGGATTCGTGAGCGCGGACGGCGAGGCGCTCGGGCGTCCGGTTGGCGTGGCCGTCGACCGCGCCGGCGCGCTGCTGGTTGCGGACGACGTGGGCAATATCGTTTGGCGGGTTACGCCGTCACAGTAGCGGCGCCGCCACCTCGCGAACAGCTTGGGGCATCGAGTCGTATGTCATGTTGTCTAGGGTGCGGCCGTTCTTCTTCTTTCGAATACCGCCCCATTGCTTGAAGAAGAAGGGCACTCGGCTGGAGTCGCACTGCTCGAGAATCGAGAGCACCCATGCTTTTTCCATAGGTCTAGCGCCTGGTCCCGACTCGCCGCCTACGATCACCCAGCCGATTCCAGAAAGATCGATACGCCCCAGATCCTCCAAGAGAGGTTCGATGGAGAGGAAGCGCATGCTGGCGGGCGCTTGGCGAAGATGTTCCACCCGCGGCAAACCGTATCTGCGGTCCTCGACGCTGACGCCCCACCAGATGTGCGGGAGCGACGCGATCGGTCGCAACGGGCCCTTCAGCAAATCGCACATCCGTTGGGACCTTTTTGTGAGTACCTGGAATATGTGCCAATCGGCGCGGCGCATGACATCGGCCACTCTTTCGATGTAATCCGTCGCCACGCCTTCATGAAACAGGTCGCTCATCGAGTTGACGAAGATACGTCGCGGTCGACTCCACCGAAGGGGCTCGTCGAGTTTCCCGGGTACAAGTCGGAGATCGAATCCTTGTTCATATGGGTGGCCCGGAACGCCGCGGAAGCGCTCCGCGAAGGTTGCCGCGTAGCAGTGTTTGCAACCAGGGCTGATCTTTGTACAGCCACGGACGGGATTCCATGTCGCATCGGTCCATTCGATCTTCGAGTTGGCGGACATGACCTAGCCGTACCCCTTGCGGCGGTAATCCGCGAAGATCCAGTCGACAATCTTCGCGCCGGTTTTGTTATTGCCTCCGAAAAACAGATAGTAAACGGTCGCGTGCTTGGAGTTGCGCATCGCGATTGGTTCCGGGACGAACTCGAAGCCTCCAACGTTCTTCATCCGCTCCCTGAAGGCAGCGACGAGCTCGCGGTTCTCGATCTTGTGGACCTCCGTGTCGCCGAACAACGTTTCTTCATGCCGGTATGCAGTGTCGCGCCAAGACTCGTCACCCCAAAAGCGCGTCATCTGCCTCTCTTTCTCCGCTGAAGCTCTCGGGCGGAGGACGTTGCGATTGATATCCATGATCGGGAAATTAAGAAAAACCTCGACGCTGCGCATCTCGCCTGCACGCCGAACAATCGTCCAATCGAGTTGGAGGCTGTATGGATCAAGCAGGCACACTGCGCGGCGGTAGTCGCGATACTCCGCGCGAGGGAAGACCTCGTTGACGAGGATGTCGTTGCAATCACCGTGGTGGACGAACACGTCAGAACGCGCTGCCGCGAGGTTCTCGAGACTTCTCACTTTAGCCTTGTCCATATCGATGAAGTGGTATTCATCGAACGGCGGCTCCACTTCCAACGCCCGCGCCGGACTTCCCATTACGAAATCGCCTCGCTCCTTCGAAACATGTTTGCCGCTTCCGGCGAACGCATCGACGTAGAGCGTGCGAAAGCCGATGCTCTGCTTCTTCACGATTCGCGTGTACTCCGGCCAGTACCTTCTGAGGATGTCGAGCTTGATCTCGGACCAGAAGCCGATTTCGTCGTGCAGCGTTTCCTGGAGTACCGGCGGCTGTGGCTTTCGACGGTTAGTACCCATATGCACACAAATATGTGCATTCTACCAACGCGAGCGGATTTTGCGTTCGCGCGGCTACCCCGCCGGCGCCGCGACCTCGCGCGCGTCTTCGCCGCGGCGGACCTGGCGGTACTGCGTCAGCCGGCGGAGGATCTCCTCGCCGGTGGCGGGGGCGGTGAGCTTCGGGATCGCGCCGCCGGAGACAAACGACAGCGCGTTCTTGATCGCCATCCAGACCGAGATGGCCAGCAGCAGCGGCGGCTCGCCGACCGCCTTGCTGGAGCCGACGTTCAGCGTGTTGCTGTCGTTGTCGATCCAGTCGACGTTGAACACCGGCGGCAGGTCCTGGATGTTGGGGATCTTGTATGTCGTCGGCGAGTGGGAGAGGAGATCGCCGTCCGGCGTGTAGCGCATCTCCTCGTTGGTCAGCCATCCCATCCCCTGCACGAAGGCGCCGGTGATCTGGCCGCGGTCGATGCCGGGGTTGATCGGCTTGCCGATGTCCATCAGCAGGTCGCTGCGCAGCACGCGCATCGCGCCGGTGAAGCGATCGATCTCCACCTCCGACACCGCACAGCCCTTGGTGAAGTAGAGGAACGGCGTGCCGCAGCCGGTGTCGGCGTTCCAGTCGAGATGCTCCGTGGCGTAGAAGCCCTTGTCGCCGAGGGAGACGCGCTCGAGGTGGCACCGCTTGACGAGATCGGCGAACGGAACCTCCTCGTATGGCCGGCCGAAATGCTCCGCCGCCACCTCCGCCATGCGCGCGCGGATCTTGCGGCAGGCGTCGATTGCCGCGCCGCCGTTGAGGTCCGCGCCGCTCGACGCCGCGGTGGCCGAGGTGTTGTTGTTCTTCTCCGTCGACGTCGGCATGACGATGACGCGCTCGGCGTCGATCCCGAATTCGTCGGCCACCACCTGTTTGATCTTGGTGTTCACCCCCTGGCCCATCTCCGTCGCGCCGGTGGAGACCTGCACCGAGCCGTCGAGGTAGACGTTGACCAGCGCGTTGGCCTGGTTGAGAAACTTCGTGTTGAACGAGATGCCGAACTTCACTGCCGTGCAAGCCAGCCCGCGCAGGTGCGTCCGCGACGACGCGTTGAACTGCGCGACCTCCGCGACGCGGCGGTCGTAGCCGGCGCGCGTGCGGATGTCGCGGAAGAGCCGCGGCAGGGTGTTGTTCTTGAGCGTCTGCCCGTACGGCGTGACGTTGCGGTCGTCGATGCCGTAGCAGTTGCGGGTCCGCACGTCGAGCGGGTCTTTCTTCAGATAGACCGCGATCTCCTCGAGGATGTTCTCGATGTTGATGACGCCCTGCGGTCCGCCGAATCCTCGGAAGGCGGTATTCGGCGGGTAATTGGTGCGGCAGACGGTGCCGTGGATCTCCACGTTGGGGATGAAGTACGCGTTCTCGGCGTGCGTCATGGCCCGCCCCATCACGGCGGGGGAGAGGTCGGCGTACGCGCCGCCGTCGGAGTAAAAGTCGACGCGCAGGCCGCCGATGACGCCGTCGTCGTCGAAGGCCACCTTCCAGTCGTTCTGGAACGGGTGGCGGCCGCCGGTGATCCGCATGTCGTCGTCTTTGTTGTACGCGATGCGCGCTTGCCGCTTGGTCTTGTGCGCCACCAGCGCCGCGATCGCCGCGGGGTGCGTGGCCTGACACTCCTTGCCGCCGAAGCCGCCGCCCATCCGCTTCGTGACCACGGTGACTTTGTTGATCGGCAATCCGAGGAGGTGGGCAATGACCTCCTGCACCTCGGAGGGGTTCTGCGTCGAGGAGTGGACGGTGAGCTGATCGAATTCGCCGGGGACGGCGATGGCCGCCTGCGACTCGAGGTAGAAGTGGTCCTGCCCGCCGTTGATCCACGTCCCTTCCAACACGTGCCGCGCCGAGGCGAAGGCGCGATCGGCGTCGCCGCGACGGATGTGCCGAATCGGACCGATGAACTGCTTCTTGCGCCTGGCGTCGTCGATTGTGAAGACCGGCTCGAGGCGCTCGATGTCGATGACGATCGCTTCTTTCGCGGCGCGGATGGCCTCGCGCGACTCGGCGGCGATGACCACGATCGGCTGCCCGATGAACGTGACGGTGTCCTCGGCCAGGAGGATCTCGTCCTTGATGATCGGGCCGAAGAGGTTGTGGTGGAGGTCGCGGTAGGTGAAGAGGGCGGCGACGCCCGGGACGGCGCGCGCTTTCTCGATGTCCAGCGCGCGGATGCGGCCGTGCGCGACAGGCGACCAGAAGAAATCGACGATCAGCTCGCCGCGCGCCGGCGGCATGTCGTCGATGTAGATCGACTCGCCGGTCACGTGCCCGCGCGCGGAGTCGTGCGGGATGTTCTTGCCGACCGAGGACATGGCGAGGGACGAGTATAAGCGGAGTGCGGCCGTCGTCGGCCGCGCTCGCCGGGCGTCTCGCCCGGCGACATTTGCGGTCGGGCGAGGGCGCCCGACCGCTGCGGGCGGGACGCCCGCACTCCTACTTCCCCGCGCGGTAGGCCCATAGCTTCTGGTTCGCGCCGAGGACGATCATCTGGTCATCGACGAGAAACGTCGTGATCATCCCTTCGGCGGGATGTCGCGACCGGATCGAACCGTCATGGATGTTCACGGCCATGAACTGTCGAGGATTTACGCCGATGTACGCCGTGTCTCCCCGAACCTGCAGGCGGGGGTTTTGGTTTTGCGTGGGCGCCGCGATTCGCCATCGGATCCTGGTCAGGTTCTGGTCGGCCGCAAGGAGATCCCCGCCGGCGAAGAGCACGATGATCTTGCCCGCCACCGCGCCTTGCCCCAGCGGTTTGGCGGGCAGCTTCAGCGAACCGAGCATCTCTCCCCGCGCCGCGTCCAGACGATGAAGGGCGTGTGTGCCGCGGCCCGACACATCCCACGGATCGTCCCACCCCGTGCTCGACGTACCTACGTAGAGGCTTCCGGACTTCGCGATGATCGTGTTGGATGGAGTACCGGCGAGCTGGCGCTTCCAGACCAGCGAGCCGTTGTCGGCGCTGACGGCATGAACGACGCCATCGACCGCGGCGACGTAGATCCGCTTTCCGTCCGTGGCCGGCGAGGCATATGAAGCCGGCTTCACGGAATAGCGCCATGCCAGCCGGCCGGTGGTCACGTCGAGCGCGATGAGGCCTTCATCCGAGGTGACGGTACATACGCGGGTGCCGGCGAGCAGCAGATCGAGCCCGGCACCGTTGGCTCCGGCGTCGTATTTCCAGCGAACGTCCCCGCTCCGCCGGTCGAAGGCGTAGATCGAGCCGGTCAGGCCGTCATTGCCGACGATGACGAGATCGCCGGCGACGACCATCGCGGTATGAAAGCTCTGAAATTCACCCGCCGCCGCGGTCTCGTGTTTCCAGCGCACCTCGCCGGTCTGGCGATCGATCGCGTAGAACGCTCCATTGCCGCAAGCTCCGATGAAAAGCGTTTCGCCCGCGACCGCAGGGACGTGCGACAGTCAACCGCCTGCGTCGAAGGTCCAGACGAGCTCGAGCGCGAAGAGCGCGACGGCTATGGCCGTGGAGAAGATGACAGCACCTCGTAATAGAACTTCGACAGGATGTTCTCCGCGAGCTGCGCGCGGTAGTCGGCCGAGCCGCGGACGTCGGAGATCGGCGCGACTTCGCTTCGGGCGATGCGCCCCGCCTCCTCGAACGTGGCGAGGGATAGCGGCTTGCCGGCCAGGAACGACTCGGTGCGCGGGAGGCGGATGACGGTCGGCGCGACGCCGCCGTAGGCGATGGTCGCGGAGTTGATGTGGCCGTCGGTGGTGCGGAGGCGGATGGCGGCGGTGAAGGCGGAGATGTCGAGGTCCTTGCGCCGCGAGACCTTGTACAGCTTCAGCTTGTCGCGCACGATCGGCACGCGAACCCGGGTGATGATCTCGTCCGCCTTCAGGTCGAACTTCTTGTAGCCGAGGTAGAAGTCGGGGACGGCCACGCGGCGCGCCCCGCCGTTGAATTCGAGCTCCGCGCCGGCCACGTAGAGGTAGGGGAGGGTGTCGCCGATCGGCGAGCCGTTGGCGATATTGCCGGCCAGCGTCCCGGCGTTCTTGATCTGCGGCGAGCCGAAGATGTTGAGGATGGCGAACAGCTCGGGGATGCGCGTCTCGATGAACGACTCGAACGCGGCGAGGGTGACGTTCGCGCCGACGACGACGGCGTCGCCGTCCTCTCGCAGCTCGTCGAGGCCGGGGATCTTGGCCAGCGACAGCATCGCCGGCGCAGTGAAGTTGCGCTTGTTGATCCAGACCCCGACGTCGGTGGCGCCCTGCACGATCGTGCAGCCGGGGTTCTCGCCTTTGAAGCGAATGGCATCCTCGAGCGTCGCCGGGGCGAAGAAGTGGCCGATGCGTACCGCGTCGCGCGCGTCGACGGTCTGCGGATAGCGCTCGCGGATCTTCGGCATCGCGGCGCCGTCGACGTCCAGTGCGGCCTTGATGATCGGCTCGTATCCGGTGCAGCGGCAGAGGTTTCCGGTCAAGCCGTCGCGCACCTGCTTTTCGTTGACTCGATCGCAGCGCTCGTACATCGCGGTCATGGCCACCACGAAGCCCGGCGTGCAGTAGCCGCATTGCGCGCCGTGGCAGGCGACCATCGATTGCTGCAGTGGGGTGAGCGCGCCGTCCTGCGCCAGGCCTTCGACGGTGACGATGCTCGCGCCGTCGAGCTGCGCCAGGAGGAGGATGCACGAGTTGACCGGCTGGAAGTCGCCGCCGTTGCGGCGGAGGAGGACGGTGCAGGCGCCGCAGTCGCCTTCTTCGCAGACGAGCTTCGTGCCGGTGGCCGCGACATCGCGGCGGAGCCAGTTGCCGAGGGTCGCAAACGCCTCGGCGCCGCCGATGCGGTGCTCTTTGCCGTTGACGAGGAGGCGGAGGTAGTCGCGGGCGTTAGAGACGGACGAGTCCACCATAGGTTTCAGGCCGCCGATCGCGATAGAACTGCCACGTGTGCCTCACCTCGCGGATCTTGTCGAGGTCGAGCTCCGCGGTGACCAGGGCGTCCTCATCGCGTTTGGCCTGCGCCAGGAACTGGCCGCGCGGATCGCAGAAGTAGCTCTGGCCGTAAAACTCGCCGATGTTCCACGGCGCTTCGAAGCCGACGCGGTTGATGGCGCCCACGAAGTAGCCGTTGGCCACCGCGTGCGCCGGCTGCTCGAGCTTCCAGAGGTACTCCGACAGTCCGGCCACGGTCGCCGACGGATTGAAGACGATCTCCGCGCCCGCCAGTCCCAGCTCGCGCGCCCCCTCGGGGAAGTGGCGGTCGTAGCAGATGTAGACGCCCACGTCCGCGTACTTGGTCTTGAACACCGGGTATCCGAGGTTGCCGGGGCGGAAGTAGAACTTCTCCCAGAAGCCGGGGGCGGTGTGCGGGATGTGGTTCTTGCGGTACTTGCCGAGGTAGTTGCCGTCGGCGTCGATGACGGCGGCGGTGTTGTAGTAGATGCCGGTCCCGTCTTCCTCGTAGATCGGCACGATGATGACCATGTTGTATTTCTTCGCGTACTCCTGCATCAGGCGGGTGGTCGGGCCGTCGGGGATCGGCTCGACCGAGTCGTACCAGCGCGTGTTCTGCTCCGCGCAGAAGTAGGGACCGGTGAAGATCTCCTGCATGCAGATGATCTGCACGCCTTCGCGCCCGGCCTGATCGATGTACACGAGGGTGCGCTCGGTCTGCGCGTCGCGGATCTTCTCGAGCGACTCGCTGACGTCGCAGGCGAGAGAGGTCTGAATCAAACCGCACTTGACGATTCGAGGCATGTGCTTTTTCTCCGATTTGGGCGCGGGGATTATCTCACTGATCACGGGAGGGGGCGGTGGGGGCTCTTGTGTAGCGGCGGCCGCTCCGGCCGCCGGGCCGGCGCCCGAAGCGGGCGCCGCTACACGTTTCCCGAAGATCGAGCGGAGCAGGCTGAAGACGCTCACGCCACTGCCTCTGCCACCACCGCCGGCCGCGGAGGCAGCGCCTTCATCAGCGCCCAGTGCGCCAGCGCGGCCGTGCCGAAGCCGACGAACCACGCGTAGTCGTAGAGCGGCCGCAGCGCGGGGACGACGAGACCGATCCAGGCCAAGGCGCAGCCGGCGAGGGTGGCCACCACGGCGCGCCAGTTCCATCCGCCCGCGTACGTATACGTCCCCTCGGTGCGGTAGAGGTCGCCGAGGACGAGGTGTTTGCGGCGGATGATCCAATAGTCGACGATCAGCACTCCGGCGATCGATCCGAGGCCGCCGGAGTAGCCGAGTAGCCAGGCGAAGATGTAGCCGGAGGGGTCGGCGAGCAGGCGCCACGGCTGCATGAGGATGCCGAGGATGCCGGTGATCAGGCCGCCGGTGCGGAAGGAGATCCATTTCGGGAAGGCGTTCGCGAAGTCGTTGGCGGGCGAGACGACGTTGGCGGCGATGTTGACCGACAGCGTGGCCACCACGACCGTGAACATCGAGATGGCCACCACCAGCGGCGCCTTGAATTGTCCGACGAGTTTGACCGGATCCCACAGCTCGCTCATCGGCACGTGCGGGTAGATGATCACCGCGGCGGAGGTGATGATCACGCCCATCGCCGCGAAGATGGTCATCGTCGTCGGCAGCGCCACGGTCTGTCCGATCACCTGCTCGCGCTGGCTGCGCCCGAAGCGGGTGAAGTCGGGCATGTTCAGCGAGAGGGTGGCCCAGAAGCCGATCATCGCCGTCAGCGACGGGATGAAAACGACGCGGAACTGCGCCCAGTCGTGGAACTTGCCCGTCTCCGTCAGCAGATAGCCGAGGCCGTGCGCCTTCCAGATGGCCCAGCCCAGGAGGAAGGCGGTCATGATCAGGACGAACGGCGCGGCCCAGTTCTCCACTTTTCGCAGCAGGTCCATGCCGCGGTAGATGATCCAGATGTTCACGCCCCAGAACAGGAGGAACGACAGCCACTCGGTCGGGGGGTACCCGCCGATCTTGTCGCCCAGGAGTGTCGGCCACGAAGGGAAGATCGAGGTGAAGAGGACGTGCAGCGCCTGCCCGCCGATCCAGGCCTGGATGCCGAACCATCCGCAGGCCACGATGGCCCGCATGAGGGCCGGCAGGTTCGAGCCGAGCGTGCCGTACGCGGCGCGGGCGAAGATGGGGAAGGGGATGCCGTACTTTGTGCCGGGGTGGGAGTTGAGAAGGATGGGGACGAGGACGATCGAGTTGCCGAGGAGGATGGTGATGAGGGCCTGCCACCAGTTCATCCCCGCGCCGATCAGTCCCGACGAGAGCATGTAGGTGGGGATGCAGTGGGCCATGGAGATCCAGAGCGCGGCGTAGTTGTAGGTGGTCCAGTTGCGCTTCGCCACGGGAACCGGCGCCAGGTCCTCGTTGTAGAGAGGACTTTTCTCGATTTCCGCGGTCGATTGGAGCTCGACGCGGCCGTCCGGGTGTTGGATGACTGGATCGCTCATTGTGTGAAAAGCTTAACCCATGCGACATGCCTTGCTTCTGCTGGCCTTCGCCGTCGCCGCTGGCGTGTGCGTCAGTGCAGCACAGGAAGTGCAGCCGTCGGATCGCCCAGGATCACCATGCTCTGGCGGTCGACGGCCATCAGTTGCGCATTCATCGCGGCCGCACGCGCGTCCTTGACAGCTTTCGTGACGTCGCGGACCAGTTGTTCCCATAGTGCGAACAACTCACCGACATGTCGATAGCAGGGCGCCAATGCCATTCCCACCGGCTCCGGCTGTTTGCGGAACATGTGGTTGTAAAGGGCTTTCTGAATGGTGGCCGTCAGGACTTGGCGGTTTTCCGGGTTGCGCAAGGTGTAGTTGAATGTCGGCTCGACCTGCCCGATGAACGCCCGGGCTGGTTTGGCGGCGCCGAGGAGCGCTCTTGGTAGAGGTGCCACGCGCGCGCCCAGTGAGCCGACTGCTTCGAGCGTCTGCTCGACGAGGGAGCCCGGCGTGACCAGTCCCTTGTAGCTCGTGGAGTCATCGCTACCCGCCGAACAGCACGCATGGGCGTACCAGATCGCGCCGTCGGGCTGCCATTCGTCCAGCAACGCCTCGGGCGTGAGGATTGCGCCCTGATCGTCGACGAGATAACCGAGCTGTTTGGCCATGGCGATAGGATCGTCGAGCGGTGAGGTTAGGCCGTGGCTGGTGGTAAGGACGAACGCCGGTCGTGCCGATCCCAGCGCCTTGATCAGCGCGGAGGTCGTCGCCGCCGCGCCCGCGAGATGAGTGATCCCATCCTTGATCTGGTCGTCCGCCCGCAAGTTGCCAGCGACGGGGTCTGCGATGGCGTGGCGCATTAGCCAAGTGATGTCCGGCTGTCCGTGATCGACCGCCCACACGACCGGACGATTGGATGTCGCAACCGAGTCCTTCCAGTCGTTTATCAGCGCGTCGACGTATCGGCCGAGTCCCTCCTGGTCGAGGTCGAGCCGCCCGGTGAAACAGCTCACGTTCATCAGATACTGCAACTGCCAAGGGATCTCTGTTGGTGAGCCGACGATCAGCATGTACCAGGGGAGTTTCTGGTCGCCGATTCCGCGTTCGGAACCCGACAACGCAATGTCTCGTTCCTTCCCGTCCGTGGTGTAGCGACGCAAGAATCCCTTCTTCACGTCGGGGCGATATCGGAATACCGGTGCTCGGGGCCGCGCGGCCAACAGCTTCTTGATTGGCGGAGAGGCGTCGGCGGCTTTCGCGCGCTCGTCCCTCGAGAAGGCCTCGTTGTCTGGGAGCACGAGGCCCCAGCCGACGTCAGCGTGTCTCCAATCGCGCTCATCCACTGGCTCGCCGGCAGCCAGGGGCTGCGGATAGTCCTGCAGGTGTTTTCGCACACCCCACTTTCCCGCATCCGGGCCGAGCTCGCCTGAAGCCTTTCCGGCCGGTCCCGTCCAGGCGTTGATCGACAGGTCGTCCTGCGCGTCAGACACTGACATCTCCGCTGATGGTTCCGTCCAAGGCGGGGCGAAACTCCGTCGGCACATCATTGAGAATTGCGAGCAAGGCGACTCGCGCATCGAGTGGCGTGTCGGGCGGCAGCGCGCGCAAGAAACCAGCGACTACTTCGATGCGTTCCTTGGCCGCCGGATCCAGTACCACTGGCGCTGGTGGTGGCTGCACACCAGGAGGCGTAGCAACGACGGCCTGATCGAGGTAACGGAGCTCAAACGGCTCGGGACGAACGTACAGCACGGGAAGGGTCCAGGCTCGATCGGCGACGGCATCCCCGCCATGGCGATCGCGTAGCGCCGTTCGAGGGAGGTGCAACGCCGGCGCCCACTCGAACTCGACGCGGTTACCCGTGGCTTGCGCCTGCGCGAGCGCCATGCGCAGACTAGCCAGAAGGGCGGGATAGAAAACGCCGGCAAACTCGTGCGCATCGCCCGCATTGATCGGCTCGATCATTCCGATTGCCGCCGGCACGCCCCCGGCGACGAGGCGGTGGGCCATGGAGTGAAGATCGTTCGCAGCCTTCCCTCCTTCACAACAGTTCAACGTGACCAACCAGGCATTGACGAGAGCCGGGAAGTTGCTCAGTTCATCGAGCGTCAGGATGAGCGACCCGGTCGTTCTGTCGTCGTCGTCCCAGTCCGGAATCGTCGCCAAGTGAAGCTGCGAGACACCGGAAGACGCCGAGCCATGGCTGTAGAAGTGGAGGATGTGCGGCTGATGCTCGGCGAGCGCAGCGTCCAGGCTGGCAATGCGGTCGGGGATGGGCATGACCGTCAGCCAGTTCATGGCGTCCGCGGCAGCCTGTTTTCGAATCGTGTCGAGCAACGCCTCCTCGCCGACCATCACGATCAGCTCGACGGCCAGTCCTTTTGCCCTGGTATCGCGGACCGCGTCGCGGAGGCCCTCCCACTCGAGCTTCGCTGGCCTGTGGATGGCGGACAGAACGGCCATAACTTTCAAGGGCGGGACAAAGTCGCCGTGCGGCACCCCCTGATCCACCTCCGAATCCGCCATGCGCGCGATCGGCCACCGCCGGTCGAGCGCCAGGAACGTGCCTGTCGGATCGCAGAGGGTCTCCCACGACAGTCGTTCGGCCTCATCGGCGACCAGGTGGAAGTAGAGCGAGCGTATCTGAGGCGCTTTGATGCCAAGGAGAACGGTGAAGGCTTGCTTGATGGCGGCGTGGGTTCCGAGTTTGTCGAAGATGGCGCGCCCGTGGGTCTGGACGGCGCCCTGTTCGGTCCAGGCGGGCATCAAATCGGGGTCGCAGTCGAACATTTGGGGGATGCGAGCGCCCGCGATCATGATCGGTGCCTTCGCCAACTTCACCTCGATGGTGTCATCGCCGCGCGGTTCGACGGAGACAACGGTTCGATTGCTCATTGCCCGCTCCCCGATCGGGTCGTGGCGGCGATGCGCGCGACCACCGCGCGGATCTCCTTGAGCGTGCTCTCCAGCGTTTCGGAGGTGCGCTGACGCATTGCGTTCGGCGTCTCCCGGCCGGGTTCGCGCCGCAGTTTGCGGAGCCGCAGCTCACGCTCTTCGACGTAGCGCTCCGAGGCGGCGATCCAGGCGGGCACGTTGTCGGCGGTGTCGTAAACCGAGTCCAGCTCCGAGGGCTCGACCATTTGAGGCTCGCTGATGGCGCGCACTCCATCCTCGGACGGCGCGAGCACGCGGAACGGCTGACAGTAGATGAACACCGCCGGACTGGCCGGCGGCCGCTCAGGCTTGCGGCTGAAGAGAAGGCGATACGCTTCCCCCAGCGTGGCTGCCTCGGGGTCCATCTCCAAATCGTGGTGCACGACGGGCCCGGGCCGACTCTGGGCGATGGAATCCGCAAGCTGGCGCAGTCCCATCTGGGAGTAGTTGAACTCAGGGGAGCTGAAGACCGTAGCCCACGCCCCGATCTGGGTCAGGAATGTTTTCAACTCCGCCGCGCCGACGAATCGCGACATCCTCGTATCACTGTTCTTCAGGGGGGATTCCGCAAAGGCCAGGGCACCGCGATCGTGAGACAGATAGCCGTGGCATACGAAGTGCGCGACATCCACGCTGCTGCCGTGCAGCGAGTCCCGCATCCAGAGCAGCCACGGGTTTTCCAGACCCGAAATCTTGTCCGCAACCCGCGTGGTGGCCTCGGGAATGGCATAGGGAGCCGCGGACTCCGGCCCATATACCGTGACCACCTCCTCCGTCATCCCGGCGTTCTGAAACGACTTGTGCAGCTCACCGGAAATCGCGGCATCTGCGAAGATATGAAACCGAGTGCGGCGCGGAACGGCCTTGCTCAACCGCTGCGCCAGCATGACCAGGTGTTCGCTGATGCGGAACTGTTCTTTCGCCAACGGCCCGCTACTGCATAGGAGTACGTCGAGAGCCCTGGGTGTCTCTCGGGGCGCGTGGACGATGAAATCCGGCAACCGCAGCAGCGGGACCCCCAGGATGGGCTGGAGCAGGCGCTCCCACGGCACCATGCAAAGGTAACCATAAGGTTTGACCAGGTGCAGCCACAGCGGAGTGTCGGCCGTACTTTCTTGTTCCAACCAGTGCTTCAATCCTTCTAGAAGATCCGGGGGAATCTGAAAGTCATATCCGCGATGAAGGGCCCTCCGCCGATCGATGCGGTCCGGGACACCGAGCGCTCCCGCGGCGAACTGCCACTGCGCGACTGACTGAACCTCATCGCCGATTTTGACCTCGATCTCGAAGCGGACCTGCGGCTCTTCGCTGGTCGTGTCGAGAGTCACCTTCAAGACGACCAGGTCATATTGCCTCTTGAGCATCTCGGCCACGGCTGCCTCCTTACCCCGACGCGAGCGTGTACAGCGCCCACCAAGTCGATTCGTTGCTGATTGCGCCGTGCCCGGAGATTGTGCGAGTGCCTCTGATGCCGAAGATGGGCGTTCCAGCGACCAGGTCGTACGGCTGATTGACGTCCAGGATGTCCACCAGTTTCTCCCCTGCGCGCCGGGGGCCAAACCCTCCCAGCGCCGCGTAGACGCTCGGCGGCTCGCCGGCGGCGGCGATCTCGGCCTCACCGAGGTCGTCGGAGCGGCGCAGCGCGAGGTGGAACATTTTCGTGAGGGGAACATCGTGGGCGCTGAAGGTCGAGAAGATCGGCCGCTTCACGCGAGCGAGCACCTTCCTGTAGCCTCCAGGGTGATCGGTCCCGGGCACTTGGTCCGCGAAACAGAGGTGGGACACTGCCGGCTGGAGCAACAGAAGGGATTGGACCGGCCGCGGGAGATCACCACCCGCGGCGATTGCCGAGAGCATCACCTTGGCGCCATACGAATGTCCTATCAGATGCAATCGCGCTTTACCCGCCGATAAGAGATCGCGAAGGAGCGCACCAACTCCGCGAGCGCCCACCGTACCCGCTCGATCTTTCATCTGCCGAACCGTGAGTGCGCGCACGATAGGCCGCGGATCGAGCCGTCTGAGAAGCGATCCCAATCCGCCGCCCGCCGCTTGGACTTCTCCCGGTTCTGGGGGCCCGGCCGTGCCGAAATCCTCGAGATCATCCGGCTCCGGCGCGTTCGCCCGCCAGGTGCTGACAATGGTCTCTGGCGCAGGCATTGTCTCGTCTGGAACCTCGTCGCCTACAGATGCATAAAGTGGCCGCACGATGATCGCCAGCTCCAGCGCTTCAGCGTCGTTCAACGCCTCTTTCTGCGCCAGCTCGTAAAACCGCTCCACCTGACCGTCCGGCAATTGGTCGGCCAGTTCACGGACCGATTGGCGCTCGTCAGCCACAGCGCGATCGGTCGCCGCGGGATCTCCTGCCGCGATCGCCGGACCCTCTTCCTCGACACCGAACACCAATGCAGTGCTCGGCCAAAAGATCCCGACAAGCAGCGGTCTGTAAGGCGTGGCAACCTTAAGCCCATGCTTGCGGCGCATCTCCATGAAACCGGCGATGAAGTCCTCGTAGCGTTTCGTGGCAACGGTCCAATCGTTGTTCCATCCGTGCGAGAAGAGGAACACATCGGTGTACATACCCTTCCGCATCTTGTCGATGAGATCGGCGCGCGTTTCCGGGCCGTCGCATCGGCCCTTCTTGTCGAAGGGAATGATGTAATACGGAACCTCGGTCCCGTCATCCAGTCGCAAGGTGCGATAGGGACCTGGGGGTAGCCGGTCCGGCATGTGGGGACCTCCGCTGGAGTCGATTCATGGACGAGCTTAGGGACGGCATTACATCCCGCCCAGCTAGGTGAAGTCAAGCGATACTCGCCTGCAGAACCAGCCTCATGCGCGCAGTCCGTCAGTGCTCCGACTCACGCTTCAGCGCAGCAAGCTCCTGCTTTGCCTTCTCAATGGCGATTTGTAGATCCAGTGACGCTTTCTGCTGCTGTAGATCCGCCAAATCGTCCGGATCCGACGCAGACGCGGCGTGGCGGGCGGATGGAAAAGCCGTGTGCATGAGGAACTCGACAATGGCTTCGGTAATGCCGATGAGCCCTGGTTCTGAACCGCCGAGTTCCTTCGTTACGAAATAGAAGAGCACTCCGCGGAGTGTTGCCTTGACGGCTGCAGATGGCGCGCTCCCTGCCGTTCGGGCAGCGTAATCGCGCATCCAATCTAGCAGCTCCTCCGTAACCTCGATCGTCAGACTGCGGGCGGCGAGTCCAGCGGCCTGGAAGGCGACGGCGTATGCCTGCATTTGCGCTCGCAGCTCGTCCGCGGTTCGTGTGGTGCGAACTTCATTGCGTAACGTCGTGAGCTCACGTTCGCGAACCGCGCATGACCGGACACCCTTCCAGTCTGCTCGCTGGTGGCGATGATCGACGACATAGCGATGCGGGCTCGCAACGTACTCGTTGTACTCGTCGATGGTGTTGATCGCCGTAAAGTCGGTTTGGTCGGGCATGATGATGAGGTATCGGCGACCTGGCGACGCATCGAACCAACTGATTTTCCGCGCGGCGAACGAGAGGGTGGAAGTGCTCATGGCTTTCAAGAGCGACTTTGCATTGAGCGGCGGCTGATCGTCGAATGCGAAGTAGTCGTTCAACGGTAGCGGTACCCATTCGTCGCTCGTGAGAAACCTACGAAAGGACGCTAGGTACGCGAGCGGAGGATCGAGGTGATGCGCATCATGGTCGCGGATGCAACGGGCGATGCCGACGAGGGACAAGCGGTCGAGTTCCGACCGGGCGTGCCCCAGATCGATCACCACAGGTTTTACGCCTCCGGCGAGCCATTGCACTGCTGAGCCAGTATTGTTTGACGGGCGTAGCGGCAGGTCAGCGAGGCGATTGCGGACAGTGTCGCTGAATGCGTACAACCACTTCGTGTCGTGAAGGACGACGGGGGTCAAGAAGCCGACGATGATGTTCTCGGCCATCTCCGTCGTGAACGACCACTCACCGAGCAGGTGCTCGGCGACAAGAACCATGATTGTCGCGGAGGCCTGTTCGGTCGTATTGCTGCTCACCGGTTAGTGCCGCAAACCGTTCACGCATCTCTAGCGGAAGCGACGCCGCTCGTCGCGCCGGCGAGAGATCGCTCTCGGTCAACGTCGGCGTATTTCGATACGCGTTCATCCACGTGAGACGTTGATTCATCAACGGAATGAGCGCGCCCAGCATCGACTGCGCCGTCTCATCCGGAACCGTCCGTTGGTCGAGTTGCTCGGCCGTTCGGCGCAAGATCGACAGCAACTGCACGCCACCCTCGACGTATTCGAGAGCGTCTGTGTCCGCAGGGAGTGCCTGACGCAGATCGGCCAATGCCCGGCAGAATTCTTCGGTGATCTCGTCGAATGATTGCATGCGCGTCAACGGCTGATTGGCGGGCGTACTTACCGCTTCTCGTCCGGCAGATCGAGTGCTTCACGTTTTCTGGCGTTGTGTGAAAAGCTTAACCCATGCGACATGCCTTGCTTCTGCTGGCCTTCGCCGTGGCCGCTTCCGGAGCCGAAGTGAAGACCGGCGGCACAAAGATGATCGAGGTCGACGGCAAGTACCACGTCTGGACCGATCGTGTGGGCAGCGGCGCAGTGAAGATGCTGACCCTCCACGGCGGGCCGGGCTTCGTCCACGACTACCTCGAGTGTTTCGAGGACTTCCTGCCGCAGCACGGCATCCGCTTCTACTATTACGACCAGCTGGGCTCGGGGAACTCGGACAAGCCCGAGGACGTCGCGCTCTGGACCGTCGACCGCTTCCGCGGCGAAGTGGAGCAGGTGCGTAAGGGGCTGGGGCTCGACCGCTTCTACCTCTACGGGCACTCCTGGGGCGGGATGCTCGGCATCGAGTACGCGCTCGAGCATCAGGACCATCTGAAGGCGCTGATCATCTCCGACATGACCGCCGGCATGCCCGAGTACGAGGCGTACGCGCAGAAGCTGCTGGCCGAGCTGTCGGAGGAAGACCGCAAGACGCTGGCAAAGTACGCGGCGGCGGGCAACTACGAGGCGCCGGAGTACCAGGAGATCATGTTCGGCAAGGTCTACGCCGCGCACCTCATCCGCATCGCGCCGTTCCCCGAGCCGGTCGACCGCGCTTTCAAGAAGTTGAACGCGCAGGTCTACAACACCATGCAGGGCCCGAACGAGTTCGTGATCACCGGCAACTTCAAGAACTGGAGCCGCTGGACCGACCTGCCGAAGATCAAAGTCCCGACGTTGATCATCACCGGCGGCAAGGGAACGATGAACCCGGAGGACACTCGGCGGATGGGGCGCCTGATCCCTCACTCACGCGTCGTGATCACGAACGGGAGTCACCTGTCGATGTATGACGATCAGGAGAAGTATTTTCGGGAGCTCGTTCGGTTCATCAAGGATGTGGAGGCCGGAAGGTTCAAGTGAATTTCTGAATTCCTCGCCATCGTAGAATGATGTCTCCACCATGTCTGCGATCTACGACGAATTCGAGCGCGAGCTCGGTCGTCTGCGCGCGCGTTTCGGCTCCGTTCCACGGGCTGAGCTGACGCGGCTCTTTTACCTCGCGCTGGAGCGGGAAGAGATCGTCTCGGTCGCCTACCGGGAAACCGCGATTGCCGAGCGGCTGTCGCGCATGGCGATCGATGAGGACGTCCGCGAGCTGATCCGCCACGCGCTGGTGTGGGCGTGGAAGGACGAGGAGATGCACGCCATCTACGTTCGCGGGGCGATCCTGCGGACGGGCAATGTCGCCACGCGAGCGATGGCGTTCACCAGCCAGATGGCGGGGGCGATCGGCGGTTGGGCGTCGTCGGTACGGCAGCACGCCCGCTGGCGCGATGCGCCGCTGTCGCGCCTGGGCGCCACGCTCATCACCACCGCCGGCTCCTGGACCGGAAAGGTCCCGCCGGGGGTCCGGCGCGCGCTGGAGTACGGCCCCTTCCGCGATTTCTGCGCGTACAACATCGACGCCGAGCGCACCGCCGCACGCTGCTGGACGCGGATCGTCGAACTGGCATCGCGCGACGGAGCGTTTCCCGCGTCGCTCATCGCCGACTTCGAGCGGATCGTCGCGGACGAAGTGAAGCACCAGCGCATTTTCGAGATCCTGCACGGCGCGCTCAATGAGGACGACGCACTGGCCGACGGCCACGACGCGCGCACTCTGGCCGCGGACATCGCCGCGGTGGGGGAGGCGTTTTTGCCGCGGAGGATGCGGAAAGCCGCGCATCCGCTCGGGGCGGGGGGAACGGTGTACGTGGAGCGCGGGGCCGCCGGCGACGACAAGCGAGCCGTGTTCCGCGGACTCCTCGAGCGCGCGCGGTTGAAGGAAAAGATCTCGACGCTCACGAGCGACGCCACGGTGGCCATCAAACCGAGCTTCATGCTCGGCTACGACCGGCGTGACTCGTCGAACGTCACCGACCCCGATCTGGTCGACGAGCTGGCCCGCGCGCTCCGGGAGTGGGGGGTGCGCGACGTCGCGGTGGTCGAGTCGGCGAACATCTACGATCACTTCTACGGCCATCGCTCCGTCGCCTCCGTGGCCCGCTATATGGGGTACACCTCGGACGCGTATCGCATCGTCGATGCTTCGGAGGAACAGGTCGCGCACGCCTACCATCGCGGATTGGCGCAACGCACCATCTCGCGAACCTGGCGCGACGCGGCATGCCGCATTTCCTTTTCCAAGATGCGCAGCCACCCCATCGAGCTGGCGTACCTCTCGGTGGCGAACTGCGAATGGCTCGGCGGCCGCTGCGACCAGTACCTCTTCTTCGAGCGTCAGGCCCAGCGGCAGACGGCGATCATGATGCTCCTCGACGACTTCCCGCCGCATTTCGCGCTTATCGATGCATACGACAGCGCCGCGGACGGCATCATCGGCGTGATGGGCTGTCCCCGTCCTCCCGCGCCGCGACGGCTGTACGCGGGAGACGACGCCGTGGCGGTCGATCTGGTCGCCGCACGACACATCCACATGCGCGCCACGCGCGAGGACAGCATCCTCCGCGCCGCCACGCACTGGTTCGGCGAGCCGTCGGCCGAGGTGCGCGTCGATGGATGCGACGAGCCCGTACCTGCGTGGCGCGGTCCGTACGACAACGAGTTGTGGGCCTTGATGAGCGTGATGGCCTACCCGGTGTACGTGGTCGGCAGCGGGCGCGGATCGGTATGGGTGCCGGAGATGGACGAGCAGCAGTTTCCGCCCATCGGACCGCAGAGCCGGATGCTGAAGATCGTTCGCGGCGCGGCGCGGCGGCTGGTCGGGCTGCACCACCGCCGATGAAAGTGAGTTTATCCTTCGGCGCGAAGCGCCGGAGGATCTGGTGCCTATGAGTGGGCTCCAGATCCTGAGCCGCTTCACGGCTCAGGATGAACGCGAAGATGAAGGTCATCGTCGTCGGCGCCGGAATCGGCGGACTGGCCGCCGCGCTGCGCGCCTCCGCCGCCGGCCACCAGGTCACGGTGATCGAGGCACGCCACGACGCCGGCGGGCTGGCCGGTGCGGTGGAAGCCGGCGGCCTTCGCTTCGACGCCGGACCGTACGTGCTGCTCGATCGGCCGGGATTGCAGTGGGCCTTCGCGCAGCTCGGCGTGGAGTTGCCGCCGCTCGAGCGGGTCACCGGCGTCGTCTACGAGGTGAGTTGGCCGGACGGCGAGACCCTGAACGTCTACGACGACGTCGACCGCACGGCGCGCGAGCTGGGGCCGCGGTATCCGGAGTTCGTGGAAAGGATGACCAGGCGACACGCGCAGCTCGCGCCGATGCTGCGTATCGCTCGCCCGGGCCCGGTCGCGCTGGCGCGCCACGGCGGCCTGACCGCCGTTCCCTTTCTGCTGCAGTCGCTGGAGACCGTGATGCGCCGCAGCGGACTCTCGCCGCGAGCGGTGGAGGCGCTGACCATCTGGACGCACATCGCCGGGCAATCGCCGCGCTCCGCGCCGAGCGCGATGGCGCTCGTTCCGGCGCTCATTCACGGCTACGGTGCCTGGGTGCCGCGCGAGGGGACCTCGGCCATCGCCGCCGCACTTCGCGACGCGGCCGTGGCGCGGGGCGTGGTGTTCCGTCACGGCCTGAGGGTCACGGCGATCGTCGCCGGACGCGGCGTCAAAGCGGGCGGCGAGATGATCGACGCCGATGCGGTGATCTCCAATCACCACGCCGTGGGGACGTACGTCGATCTGCTCGACGTCACGCCGCCGCGTAAGCGAAAGCGGCTGCAAACGCTTCCGCTCCAGTCGCCGGGGTCGTGCGCCTACCTGCGGATCGCGTCCATCTCGCCACGACCGTATCTCCGCTTCCGCATCGGCGGTGCGCTTCCCTGCCGGCTTCTGGTGGCATCCGGCGAACGAGGGCGCTTGATCGTCCCGAACAGCGATGCGCTCGATACCGCGCTCGAGGAACCGTGGTGGCGCGAAGGGCTGGCCGGCGCGGATGTCGTCCTGCGGCGCACCTCGCGAGAGTGGGGAAGGGAGTACAACCTGTACCGCGACAGCATGAACGTGGTGATGACCGCGCAACAGATGCGCCGCGGACGCATCGCGCATCGCTCGCCCGACGCGCCCGGCCTCTATCTCGCGGGCTCGTCGACGCACCCCGGGCAATGGATCAGCTTCTGCGCGATCTCCGGCGTCCTAGCGGCCGACGCGCTCATCGAGGATCAGCGCTGATGCTCGACACGGCGCACCAGACGGTGGAGGGAAAGCGCGTGCGCGTGGCGCGCCTTGGTCACGGATCGCCGCTCGTTCTGCTGCACGGCTACCCCGACACGTTGCAGATCTGGAGTGCGCTGGCCCCACTGTTGGCGGAAACGCACTCCGTGATCGCCTTCGACTGGCCGGGTACCGGCGACAGCGAGGCGTGGAGCGGCGGCGCGTCGCCGATGGACCTGGCGCGCCGGCTCTTGCGGCTTCTCGATGAATGGGGCATCGACCGCGCCGTCGTGGTCGGGCATGACATGGGCGGTCAGCCCGCGCTGGCGGCAGCGGCCATGGAGCCGTCGCGCATCGCGCGCGTGGTGGTCATGAACTCGCTGGTGATCTGGAACGAGAGGACGTCATGGGAAATCGACCTGCTGCGCCGGTTTCGCATCAATCGATTCCTCCTCCGGCACGCGCCGCGCGTCGTGTTCGAGCGCGCCGTGCGGACGTCGGTTTCCGATCTGCCGGATGAGCTGCGATCCGAGTTATGGCGTCACTTCGCGAAGCGCGAACGGCGTGAATTCATCATCCGGATGTGCGCCGGATACGAAGGGACCTTGCCGCGGCTCACCGTCATGTACGAGCAGATCACCGCGCCACTCCGCATCGTGTGGGGCTCCCATGACCGTCACTTTCCGTTGGCACACGGCGAGCGACTTCACGCCCTCGTCCCCGGCTCGGACCTTCGGGTGATCGAAGGCGGCGGGCACTGGATGGTGTGGGATCGCGCGGAGGAGGTGGCTCGGGAGATCAGCGCGGCGAAAACGCCTGACCACGCTTCAAGAACTGTCCCTGCCCCTTCCGCCCAACGTACCGCCCCTCCTCGATGATCACCTCTCCGCGCGAAAGCACCGTCTTGGTCACCCCGCGCACGGTCTTCCCTTCGTAGCAGGAGTAGTCGACGTTCATGTGGTGCGTCTTGGCGCTGATGGTCATCGTCTCGTCGGGGTCGAAGATGACGATGTCGGCGTCGCTGCCGACGGCGATGGTCCCCTTCTTCGGGAAGAGCCCGAAGATCTTGGCCGAGTTGGTGGAGGTGATCTCCACGAAACGGTTGAGCGAGATCCGCCCCTCCGCCACCCCGCCGTTGTAGATGAGGCTCATGCGGGGCTCCACCCCCGGCCCGCCGTTGGGGATCTTCGTGAAATCGTTGAGTCCGAGCTCCTTCTGCTCCTTCATGCAGAAGGGGCAGTGGTCGGTGGAGACCACCTGCAGGTCGTTGAACTTCAGCCCGCGCCACAGCTTGTCCTGGTTCCACTTCTCCCGGATGGGGGGCGTCATCACGTACTTGGCGCCCTCGAATCCCGGCTGCTCGTAGACGCTGTAATCGAGGAAGAGATACTGCGGACAGGTCTCGGCGTAGGCGTTGACGCCGATGTCGCGCGCGCGGGTGACCTCGTCCAGCGCGTCACTGTTGCTGAGGTGGACGATGTAGACCGACGTTTCGGCAATCTCCGCCAGGGCGATGGCGCGGTGGACGCCTTCCGCCTCCGCCTTGGTCGGGCGCGTCAGGGCGTGGTACTTCGGCGCGGTCTTCCCCGCGGCCAGCGCCTGCTTGACGATGACGTCGATGACCACGCCGTTCTCGGCGTGCATGCAGATCAGCCCGCCGTTCGCGCCGGCTACCTGCATGGCCTTGAAGATCGTCCCGTCGTCCACCAGGAAGACGCCGGGGTAGGCCATGAATAATTTGAAGCTGGAGACGCCGTCGTCGATGAGGTTCTTCATCTCCGGCAGACGGTCGTCTGGCAGGTCGGTGCAGATGAGATGGAAGCCGTAGTCGATGGCCGTCTGCCCGTCGGCCTTCTTGTGCCAGACGTCGACCGCCTCGCGCAGCGACTGCCCCTTGTACTGCACGGCGAAGTCGATGATGGTCGTGGTCCCGCCGTGCGCCGCGGCGCGCGTGCCGGTCTCGAACGTGTCGGAGGCCGAGGTGCCGCCGAAGGGCAGCTCCATGTGCGTGTGCGGATCGATGCCACCCGGGATGACCAGGCGGCCCTTGGCGTCGACGACCTTGTCGGCGGCGGCGTCGATCGTCTTGGCGATCATGACGATCTGGCCGTCTTCGATGAGGATGTCGGCGTTGTAGTCGTCGACTGCGGTGACGATGCGGCCGTTCTTGATGACGGTTCTCATGGGGGCGGATTGTAAGCCGGTTGCCAACCGGCAACGAGCGCCCGCTATGGTTGCTTGGTGGCCGTGAAGGTTCCCGACGACAGGATCGTTCCGCCGCTCCCGATTCCGATGGTCGACCCGCAAACGATGAAGTAGGCCCCTGAGAAAGGATCCCAACTTCCGTTGAGGGCGGTCGGAGAGGTGAATGTGCCGCGGACAGTGGTGAAGACGTTCGACACCTCCGGATAGGTGGCGAACGTCCCGCTGAAGGTATTGCCGCTGAACGCCAGCTCCTGCTGGCGGATCAGAGGGGTGGTACAGGTAAAGGTGAACAGGTCGAGGCGCACGGAGATCGAGACGTTCTGAATGGCGTTCTCCGCCACGCAGAGGGAAACCGCCCGATTCGAGCCGGTCGTTCCGGTCCAGTTGCCGTCGTAAGTTCCGCTGCCGGAGCGGGCGTTCTGGGTGATGGTGACGGGCGTGCCGTTGATGGTCAGCTTCGCCGTGCGTGCGGCGCCTGTGGTGTTGGCAGCGACGGTGTACGACAGCGCCCGCGAACCGGTGCGCGACGGAAGAATGATCGTGAGCCACGAAGAGTCGCTCGTCGCCGTCCAGGGGCAGTCGCCCTGCGTCGTGACCTGAATGGTGCGGTCGCCGCCGCACCAGGTCATCGTCTTGCTCGTGTACCCCGGCGAATAGGTGCAGGAGGAGATGTCGGGACTCTGGTCGATCGTCGACGTCCGGCCTCCGACGTTGATCGTTCCGGAGCGCAAGCTGGTCGAGGTATTCGCAGCCACCGAATAGGACACCGTTCCGTTTCCGGTGCCGGACTGGCCGCCGGTGATCGTGATCCACGACGCGGCGGCCGTGCTCACCGTCGCGGTCCAGGTGCAATCGGAGCGCGTGCTCACGCCGACCGTCCCGGTCCCGCCGGACGAGAGGATCACCTTGCTGGTCGGCGACAGTGTGTACGAGCAGACGCCGAACTGTGTGATGGAGACGGTCTTCCCCGCCACCGTCAGCGATCCAGTCCGCGAGCTCGTGCTCGTATTGGCCACGAAAGAGTAGGAGACGGTTCCATTTCCCACACCCGTCGCGCCGGCAATGGTCAGCCAGGACGTGTTGCTCCTTGCACCCCAGCCGCAGTCCGCGCGACTGGTCACGTCGAGCGACCCGGTGCCGACGTTCGAGGTGACCGACTGCGTGGTCGCCGAGACGTTGAATGTGCACGGCTTCGGCGGAAACGCCGCATGTCGTCGCTTTGGCGACGTGGCATTGATGCCGATGTCTTGCGCGATCGCTTCGTAGGCGGTGGGGGGACGCGTGATGGTCTCGGCCATTGCGATCGTCGGCCGCGTGCCGGGAGCGCATTCGGCGGCTGTCTTTTCGGTGAGGTCGACGCTTGCGCTTCCGAACAGATCCGGCGCCGAGACGGTCAACTCGTACGGCGACCCCTCCCCGGCGGCGGCCACTCCGACGTAGTACTTCCCGGGATCGAGGAGCGCAGTGATCCGTTTCGACGACGACGGGAGCTCATCGGACGTCGTGGCGATGGTGCGCGGCTTCTGTTCGCCGTCGACCGCCATCAGTAGAAGATCGCAGCCGGCGAACGGATCGGGCGACGTCAGGTCGATGGTGACGTTCGCCGGACGAGGGATCTCGAGGATGTAGAGATCGTCGACTCGCGCCTCGATGCCGAGGCATGCGGCGGCGGAGGGGCTGACCTCCCAGCGGATGCCGCGCGGCGATCCTCCGCTTTGCTCAGGACCGGCCGCCGCCAATGGCCGTGTCGCAACCGTGATGAGTGCGAGGACGAGAATACGGAGCAGGGACATGGAGCCCTCCGCTGTATAAGGCGCGATTCGTGGCCAAATTGGAGCGCCGGCCCCTCAGCGCCCGAGCGTCCCCAGGCGCGAGCGCTCCTCCACCCGCCCGCCCGGCCCGACGTACAAGACCATCGACCGCGCCGGCGTCAGCTCCTCCGCCGACCGCCATGTGGTCCGGCCGAAGTGGACGACGACCGTATCGCCCGGCTCCAGCGCGACGCTGCGCGTGCGGCCGTTGGCGATGGTGCCCGCGGCGACGCGCTGATCGCCGGAGCGGATCTCCACCTCGCGCAGCGCGCCGCCGGAGACGTTGATGATCGTCACCCGCGCCGGGTAGCGACTGCCCCACCACGCCAGAGCGAGGAGGACGGCGACGGCGAGGGCGATGAACCAGAGGAGGGGCCTGGAGATCATCACCCACCAATATTCCTTCGAATCGCGCCTATAGGACGTGAGCGTTCACATGGAGGATCTATGCGCTTTCTCCGTTTTGTCATCCTCACCATCGTGGCAGTTCCCGCGTTCGCGCAGCAGAGTTGGGAGGGGGTGTGGAGCGGGACGACGTCGCAGGGGAGAGCGGTGTCCATTACCGTGAACAGCAGCAATCGGATCTCAACCGTGTCACTCTCCGGAATGGTGACGGGAACCGGCTGCACGGCGACTTTCGAGACTACGGGGAACTTCTCGACCGGCCCGACGGTGAGCAGCGCCGGGGCGTTCAGCATCAATGCGCCGTCCTCGACGCCGGGCTCCGTAGGCTTCTCCATGACCGGGACGCTGACGATAGCCGGAACCGGCACCGGACAGGCGAGTTTCAACCTCAACAGCATTCCGGGCGTGCCGTCATGCGCGGGCATCGGTACCGCGAGTTTGAACGTCACCCGCCAGGGCGGCGCGCCCCCCGTTCCCACGCCGACGTTCAGCACCATCGGCGTCCTCGCCGTGGTCGGATCGGTGCAGGGCGCCGCCTTCTTCCGCACCGGCGTGCAGGTCCACAATCCGCGCTCCACGCCGATCTCCGGCAAGTTCGTCTATCACCCGCAAGGCACCTCGGGTACCGCGAACGACGCCTCAATGACCTACACCCTGCAGGGTGGACAGACCATCGACTACGCCGACCTTCTTCCGGCCATGGGGCTCTCCGGACTCGGCTCGCTCGACATCATGACCACCGGCGATCCCG
Source organism: Candidatus Gilichinskyi gelida (assembly GCA_038040385.1). Classification (GTDB taxonomy): domain Bacteria; phylum Acidobacteriota; class Thermoanaerobaculia; order Gp7-AA8; family Gp7-AA8; genus Gilichinskyi; species Gilichinskyi gelida. Next base: position 190,909 of record JBBPII010000010.1, on the reverse strand, counting down.
CTCCCATCATGGTGGCGCGCGTCTTCAGCGACGCGGGCGATGCCGGGACGGCCGGATTCACCATCGATCCTCTCGCGCCGTCCGCGGCCCTGCAGTCGGGCGACAGCGGCGTGATCATCGTGCCGTCCGATCTGGTGAAGACGCGGCTCAACGTCGGCCTCCGCTCGCTGGAGGCCGGCGCGTCGATGCTGATCACCCTGCGCAGCAAGGCGGGCGTTCAGAAGGGGACGACGTCCAAGACGATGACCGCGAACTTCTTCGAGCAACCGAGCGTCGCTTCGCTCCTTCCCGGGCTGACCATCGAGGGGAGCGACACCATCACCTTCAGCATCAATTCGGGGAGGGCGATCATCTACGGCGCGGCGACGGAGAACAAGACGCAGGATCCGTCGCTGCAGTACGCGAAGAAGACGTTCTGATGTCTCCGGGAGCGCCATAATGCGTCCATGCGATTTCTCCGTCTGTTCGCTCTCTCCATGGTCGCGGTTCCTCTCAGCGCGCAACTCAGTTGGCAGGGGGTGTGGGCGGGTTCGACCTCGCAGGCGGGGAAGACCATTTCCATCACCGTCGACGGCACCAATCACGTCATGAGCGTCATGCTCAGCGGGAGGGCGACGGGCACCAGTTGCACCAGCGATTTCAACCAGACCACGAACTTCGGGAGCCAGCAGGCGGTGAACGCGGTGAACACCGACGGCTCGTTCACGTCCAGCGCTTCGATTCCCGACCCCGGCTTTACCAGCTTCGTCATCACCGGCACGCTGGTGAGCACCGGACTCGGATCGGGAAGCGTGACCTTCACCCGCAACGGGATTCCTGGCCAGCCCGGCGCCGCCGGATGCACTGGTTCGGGAACGGCGACCTTCAACCTCACCCGCCAGGGCGGCCCGCCCGGCCTCCCCGCGGCGATTCTCGCCGTGGTGGGCTCGGTGCAGGGAGCCGCGTTCTTCCGCACCGGCGTGCAGATCCATAACCCGAGCGGGAGCTCCATCACCGGCAGGTTCCTTTACCATCCGCAAGGGACCTCGGGGACGCCCAACGATGTGTCGATGGCCTACACGCTCGAGCCGGGGCAGACCACGGCGTACCCCGATCTCCTTCCGGCCATGGGACTCTCGGGCCTCGGGTCGCTCGACATCGTCACCAGCGATCCCGTCCCCGTCATGGTGGCGCGCGTCTTCAGCGACGCGGGCGACGCCGGCACCGCCGGCTTCACCATCGATCCGGTCGCGCCGTCGGCGGCGCTGCAGGCGGGCCAGAGCGGCGTGATCATCCTCCCGCCCGATCTGGTGAAGACCCGCCTCAACGTCGGCTTCCGCTCGCTGGAGACCGGCGCGGCGATGACCATGACCCTCCGCCGCAGCAACAGCGCGGTGAAGGGGACGCTGACCAAGAGCCTCGCCGCGAACTTTTTCGAGCAGCCGAGCGTGGCCGCGCTGCTGCCCGGACTCTTCCTGGAGGGAAGCGATACGATTACGTTCGCCATCACATCCGGGAAGGTGATCATTTACGGTGCGTCCACCGAGAACAAGACGCAGGACCCGTCGCTGCAGTATGCGAAGAAGGCGTTCTGACCACCCGTCATCCTGAGCCGGCGAAGCACGGCGAAGGATCTCAGAATGCGTAACCTGAGACCCCTCGCTGCGCTCGGGGTGACGGTAGGCCTCGTCGCGGCTGGGGCGGAGGGGGCCGGGCGGACCCACGCGGTTCGCGTTCCGCTGCCGAGCACCATCACCCTGCGGGTCGATCCGCCGTCGGGGCCCATTGCCGGCGGCACCATCCTGAACCTGCGCGGGCCGTCGATCGGTGACGCGCAGCGCGTCACCATCGGCGACGCCGGCGTCTTCCCCACTCGCGTGGACGCCGACACGCTGCGCGTGGTGACGCCGCCGCATGCGAACGGCTTCGCGCCGATCGCGGTCACCGTCGCCGGCGAAATCCGCTTCGCCGAGTTTCTCTACCTTCCGCCGGCGCTCGACTCGCTGCCGAACGGGTTCATCACCACCGTGGCCGGCATCGGCAAATACGTGGCCGAGGGGCGAAAGGCCACGACGGCATTCGTGGAGGCGGCGAGCGTGGCCGCCGACGCCGCCGGCAACATCTACATCGCCGAGCCGAACCTCGGCGTCGTCCGCCGCATCGGCGCCGACGGCGTCATCACCAGGATCGCCGGCATCGGCGCCGACTTCGCCGGCGACGACATCGGCGAGGGCGGCGCGGCGCGCGTCGCCACGCTGGTCTTCCCGCAGGGCGTGGCCGTGGGGCCCGACGGGCTGGTGGTCATCGCCGACACCTTCAACCACCGCATCCGCCGCATCGAGCCAAATAGTACGATTCGTACTATTGCCGGCTCCGGCCCCAACGGCACCTGTTGCGTCTTCAACAACTTCGCCGGCGACGGGGGCCCGGCCACCTTGGCCCGTCTCAACTCGCCGAACCAGATGGTCTGGGACTCGACCGGCAACATGTTCATTCTCGACGCGGTGAACTACCGCATCCGCCGCGTGGCGCCCGACGGCACGATCACCACCGTGGCCGGCAACGGCGTCCGCGGTTTCTCCGGCGACGGCGGCCCGGCCATCGCCGCGTCGTTCAACACCGGGCCGAATGGCGACAACGGCGCGCTGGCCATCGACGGCGACGACAACCTCTACCTCGCCGACGTCGAGAATCGCCGCGTGCGGCGGATCGCCCACGCCACCGACATCATCACTACCGTCGCCGAGGGGGGATCGCGCGGCATCGCCGCAACTCGCGACGGCACGGTCTACTTCGCCGACGGCTCGCGGATCCGCAGGGTCGATCGCAATGGCGTCGTCACGACGGTGGTTGGTGCGGAGACGGCGGGCTTCAGCCCCGACGGCGCCACCGGCGCGGCGATCCGTCTCTCCTCGGTCGACCGCATGGCTCTCGACCGCGACGGCAATCTCGTCTTCGTCGAGTTCGGAACCTCGCGCGTGCGGCGCTTCGATTTCCGCAGCGGCGCGATCAGCACCATCGCCGGCATCGGGCCCGCGCCCTTCGGCGAGAACGGACCGGGCGTGGCCGCTTACCTGCAGAACGGCTCGCAACTGGCGATGACCGCGGACGACAAGGTGGTCCTCGGCGGCGGGAACATCCAGACCCTCGACCGCGCCGGCAACCTGCGGACCATCGGCGGCGGCGGGATCGTGCCGAACGGCCCCGCGCCGTCGCCGCGCCCGGCGCTCTCCGCGCCGCTCAGCGCACAGGGCTTGGCGGTCGAGGCCAGCGGCGCCGTGCTGGCCACCTCGTTCCGCGAGCTGGGGCGCATCCAGCCCGACGGCACGTACGTACACCTCTGCTGCGACGACTACGGCTTCTCCGGCGACGGCGGCCCCGTGGCGAATGCCACCATCGACAACACGTTCGACCTGGCGCTCGACGCCGGCGGCAACCTCTTCATCGCCGACACCTACAACCACCGCGTACGGCGCGTCGACGCCACGACCGGCATCATCACCACCGTGGCCGGCACGGCGCCGCCGCACCCGCCGAACGTCATTCAGCCGAACCCCTCGGACGGCGACGGCGGCCTCGCCGTCAGCGCGCACTTTGTCTTGCCGACGAACATCGCCGTCGATGGCGCCGGCGATCTCCACGTCGCCGACGCCGGGCGCATCCGAAAGGTCGTGCCCAACGGAACGATCTTCACGGTGCTCGGCGACTGCGCGGGCCCCATGGCGCGGCTCCCGTCCGGCAACCTGCTCATCTACTGCAGCCGGATCATGGTCCTCGAACCCTCGGGCAACGCGACGCAGATCGCGACCGTCGTCGGCGGCCCCATCGGCGGCGACGGCGGTCCGGCGTCGCTGGCTGCCGTGGGCTTCGTCTCCGGCGTGGCCGTGAACCGCGCCGGCGACGTCTTCCTCTTCGACACCGGGAATCGTCGCGTGCGCGCCATCAGAGGAATCGCCGCGGGGCGGTGACCCTCACCCGGCCTTCGGTGCAAGTTGTCCTTCTCCCGCTTGCGGGAGAAGGTGCCGCGAAGCGGCGGATGAGGGCGTTGCGTCCATGCTCCTGGCGATGGATCATTGGAGATCCATGCTCCGCCCGGTAAGCGTCGTCCTCGTGATTCTCGCCCTCGCTCCCGCCGCCTTCGCCGCGAAAACGGCGGCGCAGATCGCCTTTCTGATCGAGTCGGCCGATGACGCAGCGATTGCGGAGGAGCTGCGACAGGCGATCGACGCGCCCGACGCACTGGTGCGCGCCACGGCGGCGCGCGTGGCCGCCGTGCGCGGCGTCACCGCCATCCTCCCGGCGCTCCGCGGGCGTCTGGCGCTGGAGAGCGATTCAAACGCCGCGCGCGAAGCGGTTCGCGCGCTGATCCTCCTCGGCGAGCCATCCGACGTCGACCTCGCCGTCAACGCCACGCGCGCGCTCCCGCCGGGCATCGACGACGTGATCGCCCGCGCCGTCGCCCGGCGCGGCGATGCCATCGATCTCTACTTCGCCAAGCTTCGCCCCCTCGGCTTCGCGCCGGACGCCGCGTTTTTCATTCAGGCGCTCTGGCAGCGCGGGATGCTCCCGGTGAGCGCCGGGGCACGCCTGCTCGGCGCCGGTGACGCGCCCGCCTGGCGCGCGCTCCTCGCCGCGCTCCGCGAATCGCACCTGGCCATGGACGCCAACGTCCTCGGCGCCGCGCTCGGCGCGCCCTCCGAGCAGATTCGCACGGACTCGGTCTGGTATCTGGTGAGCGCCTACGCGCTCGATCCGAAGCTCATCCCGGCCAGGATTCGAGAGGTTCTGGCCACGCCGGGCGATCCGAGCCTCCGCGAGGCATTCGGCCGCGAGCTGGTGGCTCGCATGCTTGGGGCGGAGAAGAAAGAAGACCCGCGATGGCTCGACTGGCTGCAGACCGAGGAAGCGGACGCGCTCATCGGATCGGAGACGGCGCTCTTCGAGTACTTCACCGACAAAGAGTTCATCATGCGCAAGAACCACTGCGACCTCACGGCGAACGACTGCCGCGTGCCGCCGAAGCGGGGCACGCAAATCCCGTCCGCTGAGGTGGCGCCGCCGGCGTTTCAACTGCCGAACCTCCTTCCGCCTGGACTGGCCGACATGGTGACGGCCGAGGCGCGGTGTCGCGGCGGATGGATGGCGTCGGCGCGGGCCGGCGCCGACGCGGCGGGACGCATCCGCGACGTCGCCATCGAGCCCATCGCCATCGACAAGGCCTGCGAGCGGGCCGTGTCGGCGCTGATGCGATTGTCGCTGGCGTCGCCGAATTCGATCGCCGCTCCGCGCGAGACCGGGAACCTCATTCTCGTGCGCGCCGCGCGCGAAACGCTCTGCCTCGACGAAGGGCCGCTCGACGCGACGTCGTCGCTGGCCCGGCCGGTCGGAGGGGAGGTCAAGGCGCCGGTGGTCAAGAGAAAGGTCGAGCCGCAGTTCCCCGCCAGCGCGCGGCGGCAGATGGGAGGCTCCCGCTACGTGATGGTGATCCTGTCGGCGGTGATCTCCAAGAGCGGGTGCATCCGCAGCATGCAGTTGCTGGAGCAGTCGCCGTATCCGGAGCTGAACGGCGCCGCGCTGATGGCGCTATCGCAGTGGCGCTTCGAGCCGGGGCGCCTGAACGGAGTCCCGGTCGACGTCATCTTTCACCTGTCGATTCGATTCCTGACCGGGTAGCGCCTGACGCCCGTGCCGCCGTCATGGCGTTGTTCAGGGAAGAATCTCGAATGCCCGCACGTGTTTCGGACGAACGACCGAGAAGTGCCGCCGGTCGAGCGTGGCGACGACGGCTATGCCGAGGCGCTCAGCCGTGGCCACGACTGAGGCATCGACACTCCCCAGGGGAAGGTCGTGGTATGCGGCGACCAGCTCTCCGATCCTGATCCAGTCCCTCGGGAGAACCGGTTCCGTCAGGAAGTTTCCGCATGCGAGGTCTCCGAGGAACCGGACCTCCGAAGTCCACCCCAGGCGCGTCTCCAGAAGATAGACAACCTCTGTCACGACGAGTTGAGGCACGACGAGAGGACCTTGGTGAGATTCGAGCAGTGCCAGGCTGACTTCGTGATCGCGGTCATCCTCGTCGATGTAGGCATAGAGCGGCCCGGCATCGACGATCAGTGCTATCGGCGGGCCTCCCGCCGAATGATCTCCTCGATCCGTCGCGCCGTGTCGCGCCGTCCGCTTCGTCCAGCCTTCGCCGCGATGAGGCGGCGTCGCCCGCCGCCGCCGAGGTGAGCCTCGATCGCTTCACGCGTCACCTGCGAGATGGTGCTCCCGCGGCGCGATGCCTCGTGACGCAGTCTGGCATCAATTTCGTCCGGCAGCTTCACGGTGGTGCGTTTCACGATATGCCAGCATACCGTTGGGCAAGGAGCCGGTCAAACACGTCGCGGGCGCGAGATCCCATCACCAGCGCGGCGTTTGGCGTACGATCACTCATTCCGAGTCCCCAGGTGCCCATGCGCGACATTGTCCGATCGATCGTCTGCCTTCTCGTCTTCGCGCTGCCGGTGTCTGCGGCGCAGCCGAAGAGCGGCACCATCGCCGTCACCGGCGACGGGCGGTTCGTCCTCACCGCGAATCCCGACTCTCGCTCGGTGTCCGTCGTCGACGCCGAGCGGCGGGCGGTGGTCGCGGAGGTGAAGGTCAACGGGACGCCGCAGACGGTGTGCGTCGCGCCGGACGGCGGGCGGGCGTACGTGCCGACGCGCGAGGGATCGCTGGCGGTCATCGACATCGCGCCGCCGCGGCTGGTGCAATCGATCGGCATCGGCGGCGGGGAGCTGTTCGGCGCGGTGTGCGACGGCGCGCGGCTCTACGTCAGCGCCAGCGGCGCGTCGCGCATCCTGGTCTTCGACCGCGCGACGCTTCAACAGACTGGCAGCGTGGTCACCGAGGAGTTTCCGCGGGGGTTGGCGGTGGCGGGAGGGAAGCTGTACGTCACGCACTTCCGCAGCGGGAAGCTGTCGGTCATCGACACGGCGACCCTCGCGGTGGAGCGGGTGATCTCCACCGGAAGCGACAGCAACCTATCGCAGTCGGTGTGGATCGACGGCGCGCGGGCCTGGCTGCCGCAGACGCGCTCGAACAGCGCCAATCAGGCGCTGCTCTTCGACACCACCGTCTTTCCCATCGTCGCCGCCATCGATCTCCCCTCGGGTTTGAACGTGGCGAAGGACCGCATCGCCATCGACATCGCCGACCGCCCGAGCAACATGCCGCTCGACCTGGCGCTGACCTCGACGGGGAAGATGCTGGTGGTCAACGCCGGTAGCGACGACGTCTCGGTCATCCGCCTGTCGCAGAACAAGGCCATCGCCCACCTCGCTGCCGGTAGCAACCCCCGCGGCATCGCGCTGTCGCCCGACGAGCGCTTCGCCTACGTCAACAACACGCTGTCGGGGAGCGTGACGGTCATCGACGTGGCCGCCGATCGCGTCGACGCCACCATCGACGTCACCACCATCCCGCTGGCGGCAAACATCCTCAACGGCAAGCGGCTCTTCCACACCTCGAACCGCGCTGCGCTGGCAAAAGACCGCTGGATCTCCTGCGCCACCTGCCACTTCGATGGCGGCGCGGATGGCCGCACATGGTTCTTCCGCGACGGTCCGCGCAACACGACGGCGCTGTTCGGCGTCGGCGACACGCTGCCGATGCACTGGTCGGGCGATCTCGACGAGATCCAGGACGTGGAGAACACCATCCGCGTCGTGCAGGCCGGCAGCGGGCTGGCCAGCGGCGCGAGCTTCTGCGAGCCGGCGTGCGATCTCAATCCGCCCAACGCCGGCCGCTCGCAGGACCTCGACGACCTGGCCGCCTTCATGCGCGCGCTCCCCTCGCCGCCGCCCATGCCGGTCGACGGGCCCGCCGCCTCGCGCGGCGCGGCGCTCTTCGCCGCCGCCGACTGCGCCTCGTGCCACTCATCCCCACACTTCACCGACCGCGCGAAGCACGACGTCGGCACGGGCGGGGGGGCGGGGGAGCGGAAGGGGTCGTCGTTCGACACGCCATCGCTGCGCGGCCTCGCCGAGACCGCGCCGTACTTTCACGACGGCAGCGCCGCCACCCTCCCCGACCTCCTCCGCCGCCACGGCAACGCGCCGGCGCTGACCGACGCGCAGCGCGGGGATCTCGCGGAGTTCTTGCGGGCGATCCCGTTCCCGCAGCCGAAGCGGCGGGCGGCGGGGCGCTAGGAGCGCCGCTGTCCCGGCGGCTGGACCGCAGGCGTCCCCGCCTGCGGCGGCGGGACGCCGCCGCGCCAGCCGGCGAGGACGCCGGCGCTCCGATCAGCGGTGCGTGGCGCGCCGCCGCGGCTGCGCGGGTACCGCCCGCTGCTCCGGCACCTGCAGCTCCTCGCCCTGCAGGGTGAGCTGCCGCGCGCGGAACTTGCCGTCGGCGCCGCGGGCGAAGAAGGTGAGCGTTACGGTGTCGACGGCGAGCTTGCCGTCCTGGTCGAAGCGGTCGAGGTTGGGGAAGGTGCTCGACAGCGCGGAGAGGTCGTAGGTGTATCGCATCGACGGCGTCGTCGACTCGTGGAGGATGTAGCCGGCGGCGGTGACGGTGGTGGTGAGCTCCACGCCGGGGGCGGTGAAATCGATCGGTTGGTTGAGCGGGGGGAAACGCGGCGGGACGGTGACGTCGAGGGGCGGGGCGGCGCCGTCGACCACGTAGAAATTGAACTCGCCGTTGCGCGAGCCGAGGACGTCGCCGGTGGGGAAGGGAGGCTGCAGTGGGCCGGCGGAGGTCGCGCCGTCGTTGGTCACCTTCACCCGCACGCGCCAGATACCGCTCTCGTCGGCGGCGAAGTCGAGGTCGGGCTGGTAGAACCAGCCGAACTTGTTCGTCGCACCGGCGACGACACGCTCCCGGCCGCTGGGGGCGATGACGTGGATGTCGACCTTCGAGCCGAGTGTCGGCGCCACATGGCCGGCGAACGAGACGTTGTCGCCGCGCACCAGGATCGATCCCGGCCGCAGCGCGGTGAGGTGGAAGAAGAGGTCGACGTCCTTGCCGTTGAGGCGCAGGATCGGCCCGCCGCTCGGACCGCCGCCGTTGCCCTGGAACGGCGGGAAGACGCGGCCGACCCGGTCGTTGTCCGGCAGCATGACGAACAGCGATGCGTAGCCGCCGTACCAGCGGAAGCCGTCGTTCTCGTTGCGGTAAACCGCACCGCCGAACTGGAACTTGATGTCGTTCGGCAGGTCGCCACCGTTGCCGGTGCCGAGCTGGAAGCTGTAGTTGTCGCCGGTGAAGCGCCAATAGCCGGTGCCGCTGAAATCGCCGGAGATGAGCTCGCGTACGTGTACCCCTGGCTTGCTCGCCGCGGCGTAAAAGTACGCCCACTGGTCGACATGCTCCGGCTCGATCGCCGATTTCGACGGCGGCGTGCTCGAGAAGAGCGGGATCTCCCCTGCGGTGATGCGCGCCTCGATGTCGCGCGGTTGTTCGAACTTGTTGCTCTGCGACCGCGCGCGCACGCGCGCCGCGAACGCTCCGAGCGGATCCTGCACGCTGATCTTCGGGATGTCGGCGGCGGGATCGCCTTTCGACATCCACATGATGTCGCCGCGGTGGAAGGGGAACATCACATGGTCGCCGCCGGTGCGCGCGTCGGGCACGCGGAACCACTGGTTCTGCGGGCCGTCGGCGAGATCGAAACCGCGCCGCCCGTGCGCGATCAGCGGCGAATTCGGCGTCTCCACGACGCCGCCCGCGGTCATGGCGCCCATCCAGAGCACGCCCTGCTCGTCGAGGTAGCGGGCGATGACGTCGACGCGATACTCTCCCGCGGCCGTGATGGCCATCGCCTCCGCCGGCGCGAAGAGGCCGAAGCGGTTCGCCCGTCCGTTGAGCCGCCTCGTGACCGTCGTTGGTGCGCCGATGATCTTTACGGTGACCTCGACGTCCGCGGCGACGCCCGGCTGCAACACGACGGCCGGCGAGAAGGCGTCGCCCACTTCGAACGGCGCGCCGGCGATCACGCCGGTGTCGAGGTCGAGCGTGCGCGCCACCCACACCTCGTACGTGCCGCCGCCGGTGTAGACGTTGCCGTCGAGATCCTCGATCGAGCCGGTCATCGAGATCCGATGCAGTCCGTACTGCGAGAACTGGTAATCGAACTTCGGGTCCATCGTCGTCAGCTGCAGAAAATCGGTGACGTGGTTCGACGCGCCGGCGATGGTGTTCAGCGCGCGGGTCACCGGCGTCTTCAGCGACGCCTGGGCGAACGGAGCGCTGCCGAGATCGTCGACGACGCCGTCGGGCTTCGTCACGATCACGCGCAGCGTTCCCGAGGGGAACTTCAGCGGTACGTGCGGCACCTCGGCCATCGAGCCGTTGGTCGCGCTGCGCGACAGCATCGGCGCGAACGGCTCGAGCTTGTAGCGATACCGCTTGCCCGAGCGCGGCTCCACCATCGGCAGGATGAAGGTATCGGTATTGGTGATGACGTGCGAGGCGATGCCGAACGCGCCGCGGTCTTCGACGGCGATGGTGCCGCGCACGCCGTTGGAGAAATCGTCGAGGCCGACGACCCAGTCCAGCTTCGGTGCGCGCGGTTGTCCGATGCGGATCATCGACAGGCCGGGCGGGCGGAGCTCGTTGATGGTGAAGAGTGCCGACGGTTCGTCGAAGGTGCGGATGAGACGCGGGAGATTCTCGATGCGGAAGGAGAGCGCGGGGCGGTACAGGCCCGCTGGAAGATCGGAAGGGGTCGGCACGCTGAGCGTAAACGCCGCCTCGTAGTGGCCGCCGGCGCGGGTCAGCGGGCCGACGACCATGTTCGGGAAGAGATTCAGGGGGCTGGTCAGCTCTCCGATCGGCAGGCCGGTCGGCGTGAGGATGCCGGAGACGAAGTCGTTGTCGACGCGCCGCTCGTGGCCGTCCGCGTCGAAATAGCGGAACAGCGAGAGGAAACCGATCATCTTCAGCGCCGCCGGATCGGCGATCGGCGTCTTGCCGAACAGCGACATGGTGCCGCTGAGCGAGATGCTGTCGCCGGCCTTGTAGTCGCGCTTCGGCGCCGCGCCGGTGAAGCGGACGACGAACAGCGACTCGTTGCCGATGACTTCGGAGACGCCGAGTGAGGTCTGCACCTGCCCGACGCCGAGGAGTTGCATGACGGAGAACGTTCCGGCCGGGATGGGGACGTAGACCAGGGTGCCGGTCGCCCCTTCGAAGATGTTGTTCGCGCCGGAGGTCTGCGGCACGAAGCGGCCGGTGGCGTCGTGCTTGATCTCCAGCACCGATCCGGGCGGGGCGAAGAGCGGCAGCGCGAAGCTGCCGTCGGCGGCGGCGACGGTGAAGTTGAGCTGATTGGTCTGGAGGTTCCCGACGGCGACGGCGCTGAGCGGCTCCGCCGCCCCCGCCGCGCCCGACACGGTGGCCATCCCCTCGGCGTCGGAGGCGGAGACGCTGATCTTCGCCGCGACGGGCGGGGCGGGCGGGAGGAGGGTCTCGTCGACGACCGGCGCCTCGATGTTGAGGCCGAAGACGTCGCCGTTGCGCGCGTCGACGTTCACCCGCTTGATCCGATAGAGCGGAAATCTCGCGATGCCATAGACGGCGTAGACGTCCGACGGCACCTCGACCATGAATTCGCCGTTGCCGGGAGCGCCGAAGCTGAAGTGCCGCTCGCTGGTGAGACTCCAGAGCTCGAGGGAAGGGAGGCCGACGCCCTCCGTCACCGCCACGCGGCCGCTGATCCGCACCGGCCGCCGCATGAGGACGCGCAGTTGCATGTCGCGGTCGATCGGCACGTTCTGCAGGCGCGTCTGCAGCAGGCCGCTGCCCGCCGGCGGATCGACGATGATCTCCACGTTCGATTGCCCGAGGTCTGCGGCGAAACGGCCGGCGGCGTCGCTGACGAGCGTCGTCGATCCGATGCGCACCTGCGCGTTGGCCACCGGCGTGCCGCTCGCCGTCACCGTGCCGGTGACGTGGACCGTTTGCGCCGCCAGTGGCGCAGCGAGGGATAGCGCGAGTGCGCAGAGGCGGCCGGTCAACGCCACGCGCCGAATGATACCCGCTCGCGCCAGGCCTGAAGTCAGCGCGCGGTCCTCGTCACCGCGCCACGGCGGGCCGCCCCGTGAGGTGTGCGATCAGCTCCTCCGCGCAGCCGGCGCCGGCCTCCTGCACTTTCTGCTTCAGCAGCTCACCGTTGTTCGCCCGATACTCGTCCACCGTCCGCCGGCTTCCCTTCGGGTCTGGCAGCTTGCGGAAGCACCTGTTCTCCCACAGCACCTTTCCGTCGCTGAGCCGGAGCAACCGAGCGCGGCCCGCATAGATCAGGTAGTGGTGGCTCCAATCGCTGGGGTAGTAGATGAGCTGCCACCCCAAGGTGCGGGTATCGAGCACGGTTCCATCGCCGAATCGTCCCTTCAAATCCGGGAGGGCATCGGATGCCGGCGCGGTGTCGGCCGCCGGCTCAAGGCCGAACTCGGAGGCCAGCGTGCCGGCCACCCGATCCCGCACGGCGACCGCCGGATCTTCCACCGCATATGCGGCGATCATCTCCTGACCTGCCTTCTGCATCGAGTTCCCCGCCACCGCGCCGCCGACGATGCCGAAGAGACTCCCGGCGGCCACCTTGCCGGCCGACATCAACACGAATGGCGCGGGGGTGTACGTGATGGCGCGAACCGCGGAGCCGGAATCCTTCAACTTGGAGATTTCGCCGCGATTGGGGGCGATGCCGCCGCCCGAGGCGCAGCCGATGAGCAGCACGAGGAGCAGAGAAACCAGAGAACCGATGAAGCGTTTCACTCGCGACCTCCTGTTCGCATTCGTTGATCGCGGTCGAGGCGGGGCGTACACTTCGGCCGTTCATCACACAGACGAAGCGATACCCTGCTTCCGCCGCCCCGGCCGCTCATGCCATTAGGCGCGAATCGAGGCTGGATCGGTGGGTGGGGCGCGAAGAATGTCGATGGCCGCTCTGGTTCCAGAAGGCGTCACGCAGCTACTGATCGAGTGGCGGGGTGGCGACGAGTCGGCGTTGGACCGGCTGATCCCTCTCGTCTATCGCGAGATGCGGACGCTGGCGCGGCGCTGCCTGCGAGGCGAGCGCGCCGGGAACACTCTGCAGACCACCGGCCTGGTGCACGAAGCCTATTTGCGGCTGGTGCGATCGAACCGGGTGCAGTGGCGCGACCGCGCGCACTTCTTCGCCGTGGCCACGCAACTGATGCGGCGCGTGCTGGTCGACGAAGCGCGCAAGCGCCACTTTCAGAAACGCGGCGGTGACGCCGTGCGCGTCACACTGGAGGAGGCCAACGTCGCCTCGCCCGAGCGGCACGTCGACCTGCTCGTCCTCGACGAGGCGCTGGACCGCCTGACGCAATTCGCGCCGCGCAAAGGGCGGGTGGTGGAGATGCGGTTCTTCGGCGGGCTCACCATCGAAGAGACCGGCGCCGTCCTCGGCGTCTCGAACGACATCGTGAAGCGCGAATGGCGCACAGCGAAGCTCTGGCTGATGCGCGCCCTGAGCGAGGCCGGCGATGAAACAGGCGCGGTGGGATCAGATTGAGGGCCTGCTTCAGGCCGCGCTGGACCTTGAACCTGACCAGCGCGCGTCATTCCTGAGCCGCGCCTGCGGCGGCGACGAAGAGTTGTTGCGCGAGCTCGAAGCGCTCCTCGGACAGGAAGCCGACGCCCCGCTGCTGGAGTCTCCGGCCATCGCCGCGTTTGCCCCTCATGCGCTGGAGCTCCCGCTCAGCGGGCGTCGGATCGGCCGTTACCGGATCGAGGGAAAAATCGGCGCGGGCGGAATGGGTGAGGTCCATGAGGCGCGCGACGAAAGCCTGCAGCGCACCGTGGCCCTGAAGGTCCTGCCGGCCGAGTTCACCGCCGACCCGGAGCGCGTGCGACGGTTGGAACAGGAAGCCTTCGCCGCGTCGCGGCTCAATCATCCGAACATCATCACCATCTTCGAGATCGTGCACGCCGAGGAGACGCATTTCATCGTCACCGAGCGCGTGGAGGGAATGAGCCTGCGCGACCTGATGACGGACGACGATGAGAGACCGCGCAAGTTGACGGTGGAGAAAGCGCTCGACATCACCATGCAGGTTGCGGCGGCGCTGAAGGCGGCGCACACCGCGTGGATCATTCACCGCGACATCAAGCCGGAGAACATCATGGTCCGCTCCGACGGCCTGGTGAAGGTCGTCGACTTCGGCATCGCCAAGCTGAACGACGACCCCTCCACGCTGGCCCCTCTTCTCCCCGCCGGGAAGGCCGACAGCCGCGCCAACCTCACCGTGCCGGGAGCAATCCTCGGGACGGCGAGCTATATGTCGCCCGAACAGGCGCGCGGCGAGCCGCTCGACGGACGCACCGACCTCTACTCGCTCGGCCTGGTGTTCTTCGAGATGCTCACCGGATCGCGCTTCGCGGCCGGCGCCAGCCGGTTGGAGCAGATCCCGCGAGCCTTGCAGCGGATCGTCCGCAAGGCGCTGCAACCCGATCGCGAGCAACGCTACCCGTCGGCCGCCGAGCTGCTGGACGATCTGGAGGCGCTGAAGCGCCGTCTGGAAAACCGCACGGCGCGCCGGATGGTGGGGCTCAGCGTCCTGGCCGTCGTCGCCGCGCTGACCATCACAGGGTTCGCCGCGATGCTGTCGGTCAACGAGGGCTGGGACGAGCGGGTATTGCGCGACGGGCATTCGGCGGCGGCGCGTCAGGCGATCTTTTCCCCCGATGGGCGGGTGGTGGTCTCCTGCGCGGAGGACGGCAAGGTGATCGTGTGGGACTTCGCCCGGCGCGAGAGAGTGGCGACGCTGGACCATCCGGCGCACAAAATCGCGTTCTCACCCGACGGGCGGTGGCTGGCGACGGGAGGTGCCGACGGGACGATCGTCATCTGGGACGTCAAGCGGTGGGAAAGGATCCGTGTGCTCACCGACCTTCACGGCGAGGTGGGCGCGCTGGCGTTTTCGCCGAAGGCGACGGTGCTCGTATCCGGCAGCGCGGAGCCCGACGTGCGGATCGTGGTCTGGAGGACGGACCGGTGGGAGCCGCTTCAGGAATGGCCCCGCGGTACGCCGCACGGAACGTTCGTCTTCTCTCCGGACGGCCGTCAGGTCCTCACCTCCGCTTCATTGACGGCTTACGAACTGGGCGGGGGTGAGCTGTCCAACGACGTTCAAAACGGTATGAACTGGATCGCGTTGTCGCCGGGTGCGGACCGGCTGGCAGCGATTGACCCCTTGGGGAACGTCTTCTTCTATCGCTTCCCCCAGCCCGGGAACCTGACCAGGCATGAATTGATTGCCCGTCGTCACCGCGCGCACCAGGATCACGGCCGGTCGGTGGCGTTTTCGCCCGACGGGCGTCTGGTCGCCACCGCGGCCGACGACATCCTGTTGTGGGACGCGGCGACGCAGCAGAAGATCGCCCGCTTCGAGCATTCCGCCATCGTGTGGAGCGTCGCCTTTTCCCCTGATGGACGATGGCTGGTCTCCGCGCACGGCGACGGCGCGGTGCTGATCTGGAACGTGGCAGAGCGCGAGCGCGCGGGAAACTTCAACGAGCATAGCGGGTCGGTTCGCGCCGTCACCTTTGCCCCGGATGGGAAGCGGGTGGCGTCGGCGGGCGAGGATCGAACCGTCACCGTCTGGGACGCGGAGCTTGGACGAAAGCAGGCCGTGCTGACGGACCATCAAACGCGGGTAACGTCGCTCTCGTTCTCCGGCGACCGCCAGCTTGCCTCGAGCGATCAGGATGGAATCACAATCCTGTGGGACCTCGCCCGGCGCGAGCCGCGGCTCGTCATGAAGCCTCCGGCCCTCCTTCCGTCCTACTCTGTGGCGTTGTCGCCGAACGGCCGCCTGGTGGCCAATTCGCACGGAGTCTTTGACACCGCCGACGGCCGCGCAGTCATCGAGTTTTATCCCGGAGGCAAAAACTGGACGTACGGCAATGTTTACGGCGTGGCGTTTTCCGCGGATGGACGGCGGGTGGCTGCCGCAATGTCGTACGGCTGGGTCGGGCTATGGGACGTCGAGAATGCGCGTCGGGTCGAAATCCGGGAAGTGGCCAATACGAATCAGATCAGCGTCGCCCTCTCTCCCGACGGCCGGTGGCTGGTCACCGGTGAGGATCAGGGCGCGGTGCGGCTCTGGTCGGTCAGCCCGTTGCGCGAGATCGCCATCCTCGGGCGGCACGCGGCGCGGGTGAAGTCGGTGGCCTTCGCTCCCGACGGCGCGACCGTCGCCTCGGCCGGCGACGATAAGATGATCCTGCTGTGGGATGTCAAACGGCGAAGCCTGCGGACGCGCATCGGCACGCACGCCTCGCCGGTGTACTCGGTGGCCTTCTCGCCCGACGGCCGGCGGCTCGTTTCCGGTGAGCACGACCGTTCGGTGCGGCTGTACACCCGCAAGCGGACGCTGTGGGGCTTCCGGCTGAAGGATTGATGAGTCATCGCGCCGCCTTCCGCCGCTTTTGCGCCGGCGCTGCCGTCTGCTCCGGCATCTGCAGCTCCTCGCCCTGAATCACGACCTGACGCGCGAAGTGTTGACGCTTGCCCGCGGCGTCGGTGCCGCTGAGCAGCAGCGAGATGGTGATGGTGTCGGCGCCGGCGAAGCCGTCGGAGTCGAAGAGATCGAGGTTGGGGAAGTCGCGCGCCAGGCGCGGGGCGTCGTAGGTGTAGAGCAGCGCCGTCGACGTGCCCTCTTCGAGGATGAAGCCCGGCATGGTGGTGGTGTAGGTGAGCTGCACGTTGGCCAGTCCGGCGGGCGGGGAGATGGTGAAGGTGATCGGTCCCTCGGCGGGTCGGACGGCTGCCGGCATCGGTGCGAGCGCGAGCGGCGCGGCGTCGCCGCGTACCACGTAGAAGTAGAACTCCCCCTCGCGCGAGCCGAGGACGTCGCCAGAAGGGAACGGCGCGGTGGTCTGGCCCGCGGAAGTCACGCCGTCGAAGACGATCTTCACCTTCGCCTTCCACACCCCCGGCTCATCGACCGCGAAGTCGTAGCCGGAGTCGTAGAAGTATCCGACCTTGTTCGCCTGCCCCTTGATCGTCCGCACCCGGCCGCTGGGTGCAGTGACGTCGATCGAGATTTTCGACGGCAGCGTCGGTGCCGAGTAGCCGGCGAACGATGCGGTGTCGCCCTGCACGAGAATCGTTCCGGGGCGCACCGCGGTCGGATGAAAGAACAGATCGATCTCGCGACCCTTTAGCGTGAACAGCGGCCCGCCGCTCGGTCCGCCGCCGTTGCCCTGGAACGGCGGGAAGGCCCGCCCGCCGAGGGTGTCTTTCTGCGGCAGCAGGACGAAGAACGACGCGTACGCGCCGTAGTAGAAGAGGCTCACATTCGGGTCGCGATAGACCGCGCCGCCGAACTGGAACTTGAAATCGTTCGGCAGGTCGCCGTTCATGCCGGTGCTGAGCTGGAACTGATAGCGGTCGTGGAAGCGCCAGTATCCCGTGCCGCTCTGGTCCTCGGCGATGAATTCGCGTACGTGCACGCCCGGCCGCTCGGCGAAGGCATAGAAGTAGCCCCACTGCTCGATGTTCTCCGGATCGTTGCGTCCGGCGACGAACGAGTAGAGCGGGATCTCGCCCGCCGTGAAGCGATCGGCGAGCAGGGGGCGCTCGCAGAAGCAGCCGCCGCGCTGGCGGATGCGATCGGCGATCGCGCCGTTGTCCTGGATGGTGATCTTCGGGATGTCGGCGGCCGGATCGTCTTTCTCCATCCACATCACGTCGCCGTGATGGAAGGGGAACATCAGGTGATCGCCGCCGGCGCGCTTCTGGCGCACGAAGAGCCACTGGTCCTGGATGTGATCGACGGCGTCGAAGCCGCGGCGACCGTGCGTGACGACGTTCGTGCCGGGCGTCTCCACGATGGATCCCCACGACACCGCGCCGCCCCAGAATTGCCCGGCGGCGTCGGTGTACTGCGCGACGACGTCGACGCGGTACTCGCCGGCACGGTCGACCACGATCGGCCCGGCGTAGAAGATGCCGAAGCGGTTCGCGCGGCCGCGGATGGTGCGCTCCAGCGCGTTCGCCGGCGACGAGTTGCCGAGGAGGCGGAAGCGCACCTCGACGTCCGCGGGCACCGGCGGTTGAATGACGAGCGAGGGGGTGACGGCGTCGCCGATGGTGAACGGCGTGCCGGCGATGACGCCGGTCTCCAGATCGAGTGTCTTCCCGATGAACATCTCGTACGCGCCGCCGCCGGAATACGCGTTGCCCCAGACGTCCTCGATGGTGCCGGTCATGGTGACGACGTAGCGGCCGTTCTGAGTGAAGGCGTAGTCGAACTTCGGGTCGAGCGTGGTGAGGCGAATGATGTCGGTGAGGTGATTCGTCGAGCCGCTGATGAGCTGTCCGTTGCGGCTGACGGGGGAGCGGCTGACCGACTGCCGGAACGGCGCGCTGCCGAGGTCGTCGACGGTGCCGTCGGGCTTCCGAACGGAGACGGACAGCGTTCCCGATGGAAACCGCAGCGGAAACGGCGTCGCCTCGGCCAGCGTGCCGTTGTCGTGCGAGTACGACAGCAGCGGCGCGAACGGTTCCAGGCGGTACGTGGACGGCGGGAGGAGAAAGAAGTCGGTGCTGGTGATGACGTGCGACGCGATCTGGAACTTGCCGCGGTCTTCCAGCGCCACCACGCCGCGCGAGCCGTTGCTGAAGTCGTTGGCGGCGAGCATCCAGAACATCTTCGGCGGCTTGACGGTGCCGATCCGCACCAGCGGCAACGACGGCTGCCCGAACGTGTTGCCCATGGCGGGGAAGACGTCGTGGTGCAGCGCCGACGGCGGGAAGTTGTTGGCGTTGACGATGATGACCGGCCGATAGATGCCCGGCAGGATGCCGCCGGGGATGCGCACGCGCAACAGCGCCTCGGCGTGAATCCTCCCCGCGGTGACGGTGACGGAGCTCAGCTCGATCTGTCCGCCGAGGCTGATCTGCAGGATGCGGCGCTCGATCGGGAATCCCGTGGGCGTCATGATCGTAGAGCGGTAGATGTTGTAGTTGCCCCGCTGGTTGCCGTCGGCGTCGAAGACCTTCTCCAGAGTCACATTCCACAGGAAGGTGATCTTCGAGGCGTCCGTCGCGTCGACGATGTCCTTGCAGAAAATGTTCAGCGTGCCGCGAAGGTCGACGGATTGCCCGGGCTTCCACGCCGCCGGATCGAAGGCTCCGGTGAAGAACCACTGTCCCGAGTCCCCCGCGCCCTCGGTGGCGACCTTGGCGAATGCCGTTTGGTTGACCGAGAGGCGGCCGAAGAAATCGATCATGCCGATCGCGGCGAAGGTCCCCGGCGCGTACGGCACGTCGATCAGCGTCCCCGGCAGCGCCTCGATACCTCCCGAGGTGCCGGCGTGGATGCCGTCGAGATACTGACCGGGGTTGTCGTGCTTGACCAGGATCGCCGATCCGGGCGGGGCGAACATCCGCGCGGTGAAGCTGCCGTCAGGCGCGGCGCTGGCGAAGTTCAACTGCCCGGTGTACGAATTCGCCACCAGCACGGTGGCGCGTGGATCGGCCGCCCCCGCCGCGCCGGAGACGGTGGCCATGCCGGCGTCGTCGGCCGCGGAGACCGAGATCAGCGCGGCGCGCGGCGCGGACGCCGGTATCATCATCGGAGCCGGAAGGGGAAGCGCGGCCAGCAGAAGCCACACGAATCTCATCGCACCGACCTCCTTCGCGACGTTGCCGGCAACGCCTTCTGTTCCGGCATCTGAAGCTCATCCCCTTGCAGCACCACCTGCCGCGCGAGGTGTTGGCGCTTGCCCGCGGTGTCGGTGCCGCTGAGTAGTAGCGAGATGGTGATGGCGTCCACGCCCGGCTCGAGGTTCGGGAAATCGGCGGCTAGGCGCTGGCCGTCGTAGATGTACGCCGGCGTGGCGGTGGTCCCTTCCTCCAGGACGAAGCCGGGCATGGTGGCGGTGTAGGCGAGCTGCAGGTCGTTTAACCCCGGTGGCGGGATGACGATGAACTGTGTAGGGGCAGCCGCTCCCGGCTGCCCGGCGCCCGGAGCGGGCGCCGCTACACTGAGTTGCGCGGCGTCGCCGCGAACGACGTAGAAGTTGAACGTCGTCTCTGCGCTGGGGAAGGGCGCGGTGAGCTGGCCGGCCGACGTCGCGCCGTCGAAGGCGATGGCCACCTTCGCCCGCCACACGCCCGGCTCATCGGCGGCGAAGTCGTAGCCGGGATCGTGGAAGTATCCGATCTTGTTCGCTTGCCCCTTGATCGTCCGCACCCGGCCGCTGGGCGAGGTGACGTCGATCGCGATCTTCGACGGCAGCGTGGGCGCGGAGTAGCCGGCGAACGAGGCGGTGTCGCCCTGCACGAGGATCGTTCCGGGGCGCACCGCGGTCGGGTGGAAGAAGAGGTCGACCGGTTTCCCCTTCAGCGTGAACAGAGGGCCGCCGTCACTTCGGAACGGCGGGAAGATCCGCGTGCCGCCGCCGGGGTCGGGCGTAGGCACGAGCACGAAGAGCGATGCGTAGATGGCGTACAGCGGCTCGCCGATGGCGCTGCCGCGCAACACCACGCCGCCGAACTGAAACTTGAAGTCGTTCGGCAGATCGCCTTTGTTGCCGGTCCCGCGTTGCAGGCCGTAGAGATCGTTGAAGCGCCAATACGGCGCGGTGACGCCTTGCTCGCCGACGATCTCGCGGATGCGCACCATCGGCCGCTCGACGGCGGCGTAGCTGTAGCCGACGATGTCCGGATCGCCCGGCGAAAGATGGACGTCGAGCCGGGGCGCAAGGTTCGCGGAGAAGGGCGGCGTCTCGCCCGCCGCGTCGTCGCCCTTCGGTCCGCAGCAGTAGCGGTTGAGGATCGGCACGACCGTGCCTTGCAGATCCTGGAACGAGATGTTCGGCACCGCGGCGTCGCCGTCTTCCATCCACATCACGTCGCCGGAGTGAAACGGGACCTGCACGTGGCCGCGGCCGAAGGTCTCGCCGGTCTGGGTGCGGAAGAACCACGCCTGCCGGTTCTCGCGCTGGCTGTCGGTGCCGCGGCGGCCGTGGGCGACGATGCTCGAATTGCGCGGTGCCACGACGCCTCCCCAAGTCATCGCCGCGCTGTGCCGGACGCCGCCGGCATCCGTGTACGACGCGACGACGTCGACGCGGTACTCGCCCGGCTGCTGGAAGCGGAACGACGACGGCAGGGCGATCTGCCCGAAGCGGTTCGCGCGCCCCGACGCGCGCCACTCCACCATCTCGTTGGCGCGCGAGCGCGGCGCGAAGCGCAGCGTGACGTCGACGTCGCCCGCCACCGGCGGCTGGAGCGCGGCGCGGAAGGCGAAGGCGTCGCCCACTTCGAACGGCGTGCCGGGGATCGGCGACGGATCGACCACCAGCGGCCGGGCCACGTCGATCTCGTACGTGCCGCCGCCGCGCCAACGGTTGCCCCAGATGTCGTCGACGGAGGCGTCGACCTCGACCCGATGAACGCCGTCGGCGGCGAAGGCGATCCGGAACTGCGGATCGAGCGTCGAGAGCTGAAGCGGATCGGTGATGTAACCGCCACCCTCCATCGAGTTTCCGTCATGCGACGGGCCGATGAGCATCGGCTGCTGGAATGGGAGGGGGCCGAGGGTGGTGGCGGCGCCGCCGGGCGCGCGGATGGTGACGCGCAGGCTTCCCGATGGGTAGCGGAGCGGGATGAGCGGTGGGGCGGGCGGCGCGCCGCGATCGCCGATGGCCAGCGTGGGGGCGAACGGCTCGAGCGAGTAGCGAAGCAGCGCGCCGGTCGTCGCGTCGACGCGCGGGACGATCATCCGCTGCGCCGCGGTGATGATGTGCGGCGCGAGCGCGAAGCGGCCGCGGTCCTCGATGGCCGTGGCGCCGCGCGCGGCCTCGACCACGTCGTTCATCAGAAGGGCCAGGGGAAGGCGCGGCGCCGCCGGCTCGCCGACCCGGATCACCGGGAGGTAGATCGACAACCCGCGTGTCGTCGTATCGATGAAGGTGGTGATGCGCTCGCCCTGCAGCGTGCGCTGCGGGGTGACGTCGAAGAGAAGGCCGATTGCCGGCCGGTAGTAGCCTGGTGGAAGGTCGGCACGGATGGGAAGGGTGGCGCGCAACTCGGCGGTGGCGTCGGCGGCGGTGAGGATGGGCGCGGCGGTGGTGAAGCTCTGATAGTAGGTGTAAAGCCACTGCTGGCGCTCCACCGGAAGTCCGGTCGGGGTCATGAACGTCGAGCAGAAGCTGTTCTGCGCGTGGCGCGTCGAGCCGTCCGGGCCGGCCAGCGGCGTCAGCGCCAGGTTGATCCGGAAGTTGGGACTGCTTCCCTTCAGCGCGACGCCGTGGGCGGTGACGTTGACCCTCACCGTCAAGTCGTCGCCGTTCTTGAAGGCCATGCGGTTCAGCGAGCCGCGAACGGTCACCGGCGCGAACTTATCGCCGTCGACCACCACCATCGCCGAGCCGAAGCCGATCTCGCCGGCCTCGCCCGGCGGGTCGTCGCGGCGGACGATCGTCCCGGGCAGCGAGATCAACTGATTGAGATGAAAGTCGATGAGCGGGGGAAGGGCCACGATCTGCTGCAGCAGCGTTTGCGCCGCGTCGCTCTTGACCAGAATCGACGTCCCGGGCGGCGCGAAGAGCGTGGCGCGAAAACTGCCGTCGGGAAATGCGCGAACGATGGTGTAGTGGCCGGTCTCCATCGTCTCGCAGAGAACGTCTGCATTCGGCGCCACCGCTCCCGCGGCGCCGGTGATCGTCGCGTCGCCCTCGCCGGAGGTGGTGATCAGCCGCGCGATGGGCGGCGACTGCGCGAATGCCGCCGCGGCGACGAAGAACGCGCAGACGAATGCGCGCCGTCTCATTTCACCGCCCTCCGCCGCGGCGTCGACGGCGCCGCCTTCTGCTCCGGCATCTGCAGCTCCTCGCCTTGCAGCACCACCTGACGCGCGAAGTGTTTGCGGTTGCCGGCGGCGTCGGTGCCGCTGAGGAGGAAGGAGATGGTGATGGTGTCGGCGCCCGCGAAACCGTCGCCGTCAGTGAGGTCGAGGTTGGGGAAGTCGGCCACCAGACGGCGGGCTTCGTAGGTATAGGTCAACCCGCTCGCAGTTCCCTGTTCGAGGATGAAGCCCGGCATCGTGGTGACGTAGGTGAGCTGGAGACCGGTCAGACCAGGTGGCGGGGTGATCGTGAAGTTGATAGGGCCCTCGGCAGGCCGGACGAATCCTCCCGTCACCCCGAGCGTGAGCGAGGGGCCTGGTGGAACGGGCGGCGCCATACCCATGTTCAGCGCGCCGCCCGCGCCCCCAGGTCCCTCGCTCACGCTCGGGATGACACTGAGCGGCGCGGCGCCGGCGTGCACCACGAAGAAGAGGAACTCCCCCTCGCGCGATCCGAGAACGTCGCCGGTGGGAAAAGGAGCGGTGGTCTGACCCGCGGAAGTCACGCCGTCGAAGATGATCGTCACCTTCGCCTTCCACACGCCCGGCTCGTCGACGGCGAAGTCGGAACCGGGGTCGTAGAACCAGCCGATCTTGTTCGCCCGGCCGGCGATGGTGCGCACCCGACCGCTCGGCGAGGTCACGGCGATGGCGATCTTCGACGGCAGCGTCGGCGCGGAGTAGCCCGCGAACGACGCAATGTCGCCCTGATCGAGGACCGTGCCGGGGCGGACGGCGGTGGGATGAAAGAAGATGTCGACCGGCTTGCCGAGGAGCGTCATGAGCGGACCGCCGTTGGGGCCACCGCCATTGCCCTGAAACGGGGGGAAGGCCCTCGTGCCACCGGCGTCGTCGTCGCGCACCAGGACGAACAGCGAGCCGTAGATCGAATACAGCGGCTCGCCGACGGCGCTGCCGCGCAGCACGGCGCCGGCGAATTGCAGTTTGAAGTCGTTGGGAAGGTCGCCGTTTCGCCCGACGCCCGACTGCCGGCCGTACTGCGCGTGGAAGCGCCAGTACATCGATGGCGTGTTGTCCTCGGTCACCTGTTCGCGGACCCGCACCGCCGGGCGCTGGACCGAACGATAGCTGTACGCCCAGAGGTCGACCTTCGACGGGTCGCTCATCGGATCGTTCATGTCGGCGCGGCTGGAGAAGAGCGGGATCTCGCCGATCGCCGCCAGCGCATCGAAGCCGCTTTTGTCGCCCACCCAGCGGCTGCGAAGCAGCGGCGCGACCGAGCCGTCGAGATCCTGAATGGTCACGGCCGTCTGCGTCGCGTCCGCCTTCTGCATCCACAACACGTCGCCGGTGTGGAAGGGATAGTTCACGTGGGTGTGCGGAATGGGCGGCGCGCTGGTTTGCGATCGGAAGAACCACTGCGGCCCTCCCCCGTCGATGCCGCGCCGGCCGTGCGCCGTCATCCGCTGCTGCGGTTCGGCCACCACCCCGCCCCACACCCGCACCCCCACCCCCGCGCGCCCCGCGGCGTCCACACACGTCGCCGTCACCTCGGCGCGATACTCGCCCGGCTCGACGAAGCGCACCGACTCGCTCGGCTCGAAGACGCCGAAGCGGTTCGCGCGTCCGCGGATCGTCCACCGCCGCAGGTCGCTTCGCGACTTCGGCGCCAGGGAGAGATCGAGCGCCACGTCGCACGAGCTCCAGCCGGGAATCGTGGCCCCGGCGTGGAACGCGTCGCCCACCTCGAACGGCGTGCCGGGGATGGTCGCCGTGTCGACCGGGATGGGGCGCGCCACATGGATGCGGTAGGTCCCCTTTCCGCTCCAGTGATTTCCCCAGAGGTCTTCGATCTCCCCCTCCAACTCGACCAGGTGCAGGCCATCGGAGTCGAAGGCGACCTCGAACGCGGGATCGCGCGTGGTGAGCTGGTACGGATCGGTGAGGTGTCCGCCGCCCTGATCGATCGCGTTGCCATCGCGGTCGACTGTCGTCGACATCCGCGACTGGACGAAGGGCGCCGGGCCGATGGTCACCACTGCGCCGTCCGGCTTGCGGATGCGCACCGTCAGCGCGCCGGAGGGAAACCGGAAGGGGATGAACGGCACCGACGGCGGGATGCCGCGATCGCCCACGCTGATCTGCGGAAGGAACGGCTCCAGCCGATAGCGCACCGGTTCGCCGGACAGCGGATCGATCCGCGGAACGACCAGAGTCTCGCCCTGCATGGCGATGCGGTTGGTCACGCCGAACGCGCCGCGGTCCTCGACGGAGGTCACGCCGGTCGTTCCCTCGACGACCTTGTCGAGGAGCAGTGCCCAGTGGAGGGAGGGGGGAGGCGGCGAGCCGATGCGGACGACCGGAAGATAGAGCCAGTTGCGTTTATGGCGCGTCGGCTTGTCGACGAAGAGTGCGTCGGCGCCTTTCGGGTCCTGCGCCAACTGCGAGAAGAACTGAAGGCGTGGCCGGAACCACGCCGGCCGGACAGTCGCCGGTGGGCGGAACAACGCGAGGTCGACGGTGCCGCTCAGCACACCGTCAGCGCCTCGGGTCAGCGTGACGTTGGCCGACGTCCCCCCGGTGCCGAAGCTCGTGCGCTCGCCGCGCTCGATGGGAAAGCCGGTGGGTGTGGTCAGCGCGGAGGAGAAGAACGCGTTGGCCGGACCGCGTGAGCCGAGGTCGTCGGCGATGGGTTCCAGCGAGACGCCGAGGTTGACCGTCAGGATGGTGAGCGACGTGCCGTGCACCTCGATCTTGCCGCGCACGCGGATCTCGTCGCTCGCGGCGAACGCCGCGCCGTTGATCGTGCCGGTGAGAATCAGGAGCGGGTTGCTGCCGTAGTTGCAGCACCCGATTGATGCCGCTCCGGCGAAGGGGACCGCGCCGCCGGCCGGCGGTGGTTCGGGCACGTGGACGATCGTCCCGCTCAATCCGGAGAGCGCCCCCTCGCCGCCGCTCTTCGCTTCGAGCAGCGCGCGCCTGGCGACGAATCCGATGGGGTCGGCTTTCATCAGAATCGACGTTCCCGGCGGGGCGAACAGCTCGGCGGTGAAGGCGCCGTCCGCCGCCGCCTGCACCACGGCGAGATGGCCGGTCTCCAGGGTCACCAGAATCACGTAGCTCGACGGAGCGACCGCGCCCGCCGCGCCGGTCACGAGCGTCGTCCCCGATGCGGATGACGTGAAGGACAGGAGCGCAGCGCGCGGCGGATCGCTGTCGATGAACCGCGGCGATCCCGGCCTCATTTGCAGCACGAGGCCGGTGACGTTGCCCGCTCCGATGTCGACGCGGCTGGCCGCGGGATTCCACCTCGAGTAACCGGAGGTGACCACCGCGTGGACGCCGTTCTGCACGTCGATCTTGAAGTTGCCGAGGGCGTCGGTGCGCGTGAAGCCGTACATCGCGCAGCAATTGGTCAGGGAGATCGGGTAGGCCGCGACGCTGACCCCGGCGAGCGGCTTGTTCGCGTCGTCGACCACTTTCCCGGAGATCGACGCTGTGGCGAGCGCCGTCGCGAGGAACACGGCAAGGCTCACCGCGCCGCCCTTCGCCGCGCGGGCGACGCGGTCGGCGGCTGCGCCGGCGCCTGCAGCTCCTCGCCGGCGATGACGATCATCCGCGCGGCGAACTGGCGTTTGCCGGCGGCGTCGGTGCCGCTGACCAGCAGCGAGATGGTGATGACGTCCGCGCCGGCGGAGTGTTCGTGGTCGGTCAGATCGAGATTCGGAAAATCGCCCGCCAAGCGCTGCGCATCGTAGGTGTAGGCCAGCGCGGCGGTCGTTCCCTCTTCCAGGATGAAGCCGGGCATGGTCGTGGTGTAGGTGAGCTGCACGTCATGCAGGGCGGGCGGCGGGGTGATGGTGAAAGTAATCGGGCCGTCGGCGGGACGGAGGAATTGTGTAGCGGGGTTTACGGCAAGCGCCGTGGAATCGCCGCGAACGACGTAGAAGTAGAACTCCCCGTCGCGCGATCCGAGGACGCCGCCGGTGGGGAAGGGAGCGCTCAGTTGCCCCGAGGTCGAGGGAAGCACGCCGTCGAAGGTGATCTTCACCTTCGCCTTCCACACGCCCGGCTCGTCCACAGCGAAGTCCGATCCGGGGTCGTAGAACCAGCCGATCCTGTTCGCCTGTCCCTTGACGGTCCGCACACGGCCACTGGGGGCGGTAATGTCGACGGCGATCTTCGACGGCAGCATCGGCGCGGAGTAGCCGGCGAACGATGCGGTGTCGCCTTGCACGAGGACTGTTCCCGGCCGCACACCGGTCGGGTGGAAGAAGAGTTCGATGTCCTTCCCCTTCAGCTTGAAGAGCGGGCCGCCGGAGGGTCCGCTGCCGTTGCCCTGGAACGGCGGGAAGACGCGGCTTCCGCCGCCGGGATCGTCGGTCGGAACGAGGACGAACAGCGAGCCGTAGATCGCGTAGCGCGGGGGATCGAAGAGCGGCCCGCGGAGCACCACGCCGCCGAACTGGAACTTGAAGTCGTTCGGCAGATCGCCGTTCACGCCGCTGCCGGTCTGCCCTCCGTATCGATCATTGAATCGCCAGTACGCCATTGGCCCATCCTCGGCGATCACTTCCCGCACCCGCACCAGCGGCCGCTCGACGGCGGCGTACGAGTAGCCCCACGCCTCGGCGCGGTCGGGCGCGAGACTCACGTCAAACCCATTGGAGCTCGCCGAGAAGAGCGGTATCTCCCCCTTGGTCACCCGGTCGCTGAATGGGCCGACTGTCGGGCGCGCGGCGTTGTAGAGCTTCGTCACCGCCGCCGTGACGCTGCCGGTGGGATCCTGAAAGGTGATGATGGGAATGGCGGAGTCGCCCTCCTGAAGCCACATCACGTCGCCGCTGTGAAAGGCGAACTGAAGGTGATCGCGTCCCATCGGATCGCCGGTCTGCGATCGGAAGTACCACTGCTGTTTCTCGCCGTCGGGCTGCTCATCGATGCCGCGCCGTCCATGCGCGATGATCGGCGTGTCGCGCGGCGCGACCACGCCGCCCCACGTGCGCGTTCCCATCCATAACGTCCCGGCGGCATCGCGATAGCTGGCGGTGACGTCGATTCTGTATTCGCCGGCGCTCGCAAACGCGAACCAATCGGGGGAGGCGAAGTGGCCGAACCGATTGGCCTTCCCGGTGAAGCGGGCCGATCGCGAGCCGTGCCGGACGCGAACGTCGACGTCGGCGGGGACGGGCGGGGCGAGGTGCACCGCGGGAAGGATCTGATTCGACACCTCGAACGGCGTCATCGGAATCACGGCCGAGTCGATGACCAGCGGGCGCGCGACGTCGATTTCGTATGTCCCGCCGGCGCGCCACGCCGTTCCCCACAGATCGTCGACCGTTCCATCGACGGTAACGGTGTGGCGGCCGTCTTCATTGAACGAGATCTCGAACGACGGGTCGAGAGTGCGAAGTTGGAAGGCATCGGTGATGTGCGGTCCGCCTTCCATGGTCTGCCCGTCCCGCGTGGCGGGCCCGACGAGATGCCACTGTCGAAACGGTGCCGGGCCGAGCGTGCGAGTCGTGCCGCTTGGCGCACGCACGGAGACGGTGAGGCTGCCGGATGGAAAGCGCAACGGGATCAGCGGTCCGGCCAGCTTGCCGCCCCGATCGCCGACGCCGAGGCTGAGGGTGAACGGCTCGAGGCTGTAGCGGCGCGCCGCGCCTGTTCGCGGGTCGACGCGCGGGACGATCGTCGTCTCCGTCGCCGTGGCGATGTGGTTCGCCGGAGCGTAGCGGCCACGGTCTTCGACGGCGATCGCCCCGCGGTGGCCCTCGCTCGAGTCGTTCATCAGGAGGATAGGCGCGAAACGGGGGGCGGCCGGTGCGCCGATCCGAATGACCGCCACGGACGCCATGTTCTCCCTGCCGCGAAACTGCGTGACGAACGTCGTCCGCCGAACGGTCTCATCGAGCGGCGGCATCGGAACGCCCTGCACGCCGACGCCCAGTCGCAGCAGGTAATGGCCGGGGCGAAAATCGACCGGGATGTTGTACGTCGCTGTGAACGTGCCGCTGGCCTTCGTTCCGTTGACGGTGAGCGGCCTCGAGACGGCGACCGATGGGCCGAACGACGGCGTCCGCTCGATCGGCAGTCCGGTCGGCGTCATCGTCGCCGAGTCGAACAGCGACCACGCGGTCGCCGGACGTCCGCCGCTGTCGCTGAGCAGCTCCAACGTCAGTCCGGGGCCAAACCGCGGATTGACGGCGCTGCCGAGAGTGCTGGCGAGAAGGGTGTACGTGCCGGTGACCTCGATCGTGTCGCCGGGAGAGAACTGCCGCTTGGCGACCGTTCCCTCCACGATCCAGCTCGCCTGGTTGAGCGCCGGGTCGACGCCCGCGCCGGCGAAGGCGACGCCGTTCTGCGGCGCGGGGACGTCGACGCGCGCGATGGTGCCTTGAAGCGAGAGGAGTTGGCTCAGGTGCCCTTGTACGAGCGCCGGCCCCGCGGCGATCTGCGGGACGAAGGCATGCTGCGGGTCGGACTTGACGAGGATCGCCGCGCCGCGCGGCGCGAAGATCGACGCGCTGAAGGTGCCGTCGGCCGCCGCGCGCGCGGTCGCGTAGTGCCCGGTCTCGATGGTGACCAGCGCGACGTCCGCGTTGGGCTCCACCGCGCTGGCCGCTCCGGTTACCGCGGTCTGGTAGTTCACGTCCGGCACGCCGGTGGTGATCCGCGACGCGACCGGTTGCGCGAACAAACCTCCGGCGATGACGAGCAGCAGCGCGAACCCGAGCATGATTCGCATGGCCTATTACCTTCCGGTTGGCGTGTGGTGTGATTCTAAGTCAGCTCGCCCCGAAAGTGCGGCCGAGACGCGGCGATCGGTCGCGGATTCCGGATAGAAAGACGCCCACGGCCATCAGCGTCATCACCGTCGCCAGCGCCCGGTCTCGGCGGCGGGCCCGCGGCTCGGAAGGCGCGCGCGCCACTCGTGGTACCAGACGGTGTCGAACGCCCCAGAGCACGCCTTGCGCGGCGAGGAGCCAGAGCACGGCGATCATCGCGGAACGATGAAGCCAGTGTAGCGAAACGACTTTCCGATGCCGACGCTGACGTGCACGCGCGGCCCGTCCGCGCGCTCCGAAGCCTCCATGCGCGGCCTCGGAATCCTCACTCCGAACATCCGCAACGCCATCACTTCGTAATGAAGGGTGATGCCGCGCGCCGTGACCTTGAATTGCAGCTCGAACGGCCCGAAACGCTCGCAGATCAAGCCGCGGACGACGCGCTGATCGGTGGTGAAGACCTCGTCGCGGAACTTGCGGATCCAGCGCTCGCCGTCATCCGTCCGCTCGATGCGCAGCGTCGCCGCCGCATTTCCCGCCGACGGCGCGTAGCCGAGGAACGTGAACAGCCGCGCGATGCCGCGGGCGGTGACGACGAGCGTGCCGTCGCCGCCGCGCTCGTGCAGGTCGTGCAGCACGCGCGGCAGCGCATCCCACGCCGCGCTGCCGACGATGTCGCGGTAGGGGGAGGGCACTTTCTGTCATCCTGAGCGGAGCGAAGGATCCCCCGCGCCCGTGCGCGAAACGTCCTGATACCAGTCCGCTGCGAGATCCTTCCACTTCGGATTGGCCGACTCAACGAGAGCGTTCTTTCGGGCGCGAGTCCAGCCTTTCAATTGTTTCTCTCGCGCGATCGCCTGTTCCACGCGATCGTACGTCTCGATGTGGACCAGCAGCGTGCAGTTGTACCGTTTCGTGAAGCCGTCGATCGCCTTTTGCTTGTGTTGCCAGATTCTGCGCTCGAGGGAGTTAGTCACTCCGATGTACAACACGTTCCGCCACTCGTTCGTCAGGAGGTAGACGAAGTATTCGTGTACGGTCGGCCTTCGCACGTTCGCGGGGGATCCTTCGCTTCGCTCAGGATGACAGCGGCGCCACGGCCGCCGGTGTCGCGTACCCCTCGACCTCTTCCTCGTATCCCCCGCGATATTCGAACTGCTCCGGCCTCTTGATCTGCGAGTGGGGGACGATGAAGTCGCGGCGCAGGCCGCGGAAGTCGGCCAGCGACTTCCATCCGCGCTCCGCGTTGCGGTCGAGGAACGACGCCATCCCGGCCAGCAATCCTTTGATGATGTTGGGGCCGATGGCGTGGTCGAGCATCGCCGCGGTGCACACCTGCACCGTGCCGCATCCGAGGAGGAAGTAGTTGAGGGCGTGGTCGAAGGTGGAGACGCCGCCGATGCCGGAGAACGACTGGTCGGGGAAGGCCTTCGTCATCTGCGCCATCTTGGCCATCGACAGCGGGAGGATCGCCGGTCCTCCAAGACCGCCGGGGGAGGTGTAGCCTTCCACGCTCGCCTCGAACTCGAGCGTGAGCGGATCGATCGGCGACAGCGACGGCCAGGTATTCGACGACACCACCGCGTCCGCGCCCCCGCGGAAGCACGCCTCGGCCTCTTCGACGATGTTGGACGTCGCGGGCGTCAGCTTCACCCACACCGGAATCTTCGCCACCTCTTTGACCGCCTGGGTGACCACCGAGCAGAGGACCTTGTCCTTGCCGACGTTCGATCCCATGTCCACCCGGTCCATGTGCGGGCAGGAGAAATTCAGCTCGAGGCCGTCGACGCCCTCGTCCTGGCACATCTTGGCGAGGGTCTGCCAGTTGTGAAGCTCCTTGTCGTTGCCGGAACCGGCCATGATCGAGGCGATGATCACGTTCTTCGGGAAGGCCTGCTTGATCTTCTTCAGGCGGCCGATCCACCAGTCGATCGGTTTGTCGGAGATCAGCTCCCAGTTCCACGACGCCATCAGCGTTGAGTTCGGACGCTTGGCCATGGAGAGCCGCGCCTCGGCGTCGGTCCGCAGAAACTTCGTCTTCGGCCCCTTCACGTTGACCACTGGATGCATGCCGATGGTCTTGGTGACCACCCCGCCCCAGCCGGCTTCGAAGGCCCGGACGATGTTGGCGTCCGACTCCGTCGGCGGCGCCGAGGCGAGCATGAACGGGTTCTCGAAATGGATGCCGGTGAACGTCGTCGACAGATCGGCCATGGACCCTCCTTGTCGGGAAGCCGCTGATTATACGCGTGTTGGCGGGGAGGGGACGGTTGGACTCAGTGCGCCGCTTCGAGCTCCGCGATGCGGTGCTCCAGCACCGCGACGTATCTCTTCAGCTCGTCGAGCTCTGCGCGCATCGCCACCTTGTCGAGCTTCGCATCGACGGCGATGAGCCGCTACTCCATGGCCTCGAGGCGCTCCTCGACCCGGTGGACGGCCGTCCTGAGAGCCTGGTACTCATCTTCGAGGCGATCGAATCGTTTCCAGACCGCGTCGAAGTTCGTTAGGACCTCGTCGCGAAAAGGCGCAAGGCGGGAATCAAAACGTGAATCAACGATGCGTTCGATGTCCGGCACCACCACTTCCCGATGAAAGCGCGTCAGGACCTTCAGCAGATCGTCGGCCACGAAAACGATCCTACCTCGGCCTCCGACTTGTAACAACAACGTGGACCGTCCCCTCATTAGACTCTCGCGCCATGAAGCACTTGACCGTCGCGCTCCTCTTCGCCGCCTCCGCCGCGTTCGCGCAGACCAACGCAGACCGCCCGCTCAGCGCGCTGCCGTACACCCCCAGCCTCGACATTCCGTCGATGGACCGCACCGCCGACCCCTGCGTCGACTTCTACCAGTACACCTGCGGCGGCTGGATGCGGAACAACCCCATCCCGCCCGACCAGGCGTCGTGGAGCGTCTACGGAAAGGTCGGCGACGAGAACGCGCGCTTCCTCTGGGGCATCCTCGAAGAAGCCGGAAGGCAGACCGCCGATCGCACCGCCGTGCAGCAGAAGATCGGCGACTACTTCGCCGCCTGCATGGACGAGACGCGCGTCGAGGAGCTCGGCGCCGCGCCGCTGAAACCGCTGCTCGACGACATCGCCGCGCTCAAGAGCAGGCGCGCGCTGGCGGCGTTCCTGGCGAAGGAGCATCCGCGCAACTACAGCAGCGGATGGCTCTTCGGCTTCGGCGCCGACCAGGACTTCGGCGACGCCACGCAGGTCATCGCCTTCGCCCAGGCCGGTGGCCTCGGGCTGCCCGACCGCGACTACTACACCAAGACCGACGACAAATCGAAGGACATCCGCGCCAAGTACCTGGCGCACGTCGGGAAGATGTTCGAGCTGATCGGGGAGTCGAAGGCGGCGGCGAAGAAGGATGCGGCGACGGTGATGCGCATGGAGACCGCGCTGGCCAAGGCGTCGCTGACCCGCGTCGAGCGCCGCGATCCGTACAACCTCTACCACAAGATGTCGCCCGCGGCGCTGCAGAAGCTGACGCCGTCATTCGACTGGAAGCGCTACCTCGCCGACAACGGCATCGCCGGCGTGAAGACCATCAACGTCACCGAGCCGAAATTCTTCAAAGCGGTGAATGCGCAGATCGCCGCGCTTCCGCTGGCGGACTGGAAGGCGTACCTCCGCTGGAACGCCGTGCACAGCCGCGCCGCGTATCTGTCGAAGCCGTTCGTGATGGAGAACTTCGACTTCTACTCGAAGACGCTGCGCGGGGTGAAGGAGATCGCCCCCCGCTGGAAGCGCTGCGTGCGCTACGTCGACCGCGACCTCGGCGAGGCGCTGGGGCAGGAATTCGTCCGCCGCACGTTCTCCGCGGAGACCAAGCAGAAGACGGTCGAGATGACGCAGCTCATCGAGCAGGCGATGGAGAACGAGATCAAGACCCTCGATTGGATGACGCCGGCGACCAAGACTCGCGCGATGGAAAAGCTGCACGCGGTGGCCAACAAGGTCGGCTATCCCGAGCGGTGGCGCGACTACGCGGCGCTGGAGGTGAGGCGCGGCGACTTCGCCGGCAACGCCACCCGCGCCACGGTGTTCGAGTCGCAGCGCGAGCTGGCCAAGATCGGCAAGCCGGTCGACCGCGGCGAGTGGGGGATGACGCCGCCCACGGTCAACGCCTACTACAACCCGCAGATGAACGACATCAACTTCCCCGCCGGCGTGCTGCAGCCCCCGCTGTACGACCCGAAGCTGGACGACGCGCCGAACTACGGCAACACCGGCTCGACCATCGGCCACGAGCTGACCCACGCCTTCGACGATGAAGGGCGCCAGTTCGACGCCAACGGGAATCTCAAGGACTGGTGGACCCCCGACGACGCGAAGGCCTTCGAGGAGCGCGTGCAGTGCGTGCGCGACCAGTACGCGCAGTACACGATCGTCGACGACATCAAGATCAACTCCAAGCTCACCTCCGGCGAGGACGTCGCCGACCTCGGCGGAACGCTGCTCGCGTACATCGCCTGGAAGGACGCGACGGCCAATGCAAACCTGCAACCGGTCGACGGCTTCACTCCCGATCAGCGTTTCTTCATCGGCTTCGCGCAGTGGGCCTGCGAGAACCAGCGCCCCGAGAACCAGCGCGTCAACGCCATCACCAACCCCCACTCCCCCGGCAAGTACCGCATCAACGGCATCGTGTCGGACCTGCCGGAGTTCGCGCGGGCGTTCAATTGCGCGCCGAACGCGCCGATGGTGCGGGAGAAGGCGTGCAAGGTGTGGTAACGGTGGGGTCGGAGCTTCACTTTTCACTTTCGCTACGTGAAGTAGAAAAAGTGAAAAGTGAAGCTCCGACCCCCACTCAGAACAGCTCTTCGATGGGGACGTACTGGCCGTACTTCGCGCCGGGGACGTACTCGAAGCCGCGGTTGAGCGGATCGTCGGTGCGCATGGTCGTGTAATCGATGCCGAGGGCCGAGTAGAGCGTCGCCGTGATGTCCTCGGGGCGGATGTCGCGATTCGGCGCCCACCCGTATTCGACGATCGCATCGCCCTTCTCGTTAGTCTTCCCGATCACCCGGCCGCCTTTGACGCCGCCGCCGGCCATGACCGAGGGGAAGCGGAGGTAGTGATCGCGACCGCCCTGACCGGTCAGCGCTCCGGTGGTGCGGCCGAACTCGCCGATCACGACCACGAGCGTCTCATCGAGCAGCGTCTTGCCCGCCGTCACACCGGCGGTGGTCGCCAGATCCGTCATCAGCGCGCCGAAGGCGGGATCGAACTCGCCACACTGGGCGTAGAGCGATTGCGCGGCCTGTTTGTCGTAGATGTCGGAGTGGTGATCCCATCCGCCGTACGTGACCTGGATGAAACGGGCCCCTTTGCGGCCGGCGATGAGCTGCTTGGCGACGAGGAGTCCGTCGCCGAAATCCGAGCTGCCGTAGCGGATATGGTCGGCGTCGCTGAAGCTGAAGAGGGCGTCGACGCTCGGGTCGTCCATGATCGTCTTGCTCTGGTTGTAGAGGTCGTCCATGTCGAGCGACTTCTTTGCCAGCGCGCCGGTGACGCGGTTGGTGTCGAGCGCGTGGAGGAAGTTCCAGCGCGTGGAGAAGCGCGCCGCTCCTTCGGGATGCTTCAGCGTCGACAGGCCGGTCGGTGCCGTCTGCACGATGAACGGCCCGTACTTCGCCGCGAAGTATCCGGCCGCGGGAATGCCGCCGGAATTGAGGGCGATGAATGCCGGGAGAACGTCGGCCGGTGTGCGCGCCAGCTGCGATTCCAGTGACACCACTGCTCCGATGTGCGGCGCGATGGCTCCCGTTGCACCGGTCGGGCTGCGCGAGATCTGCGTCCATACCTGTGCGAGCTGATGCACCGCCGCCCACGCCATGCCGCTGCGGATGAACGACAACTTGCCGATCTGCTCCGCGGTCTTCGGCATCAGTCCCTGCGGGAAGCGGACCGCGCCGTTGAGGTAGCTCGTCGGCGCGAAATCAGCCGGTGTCCATGAGCCTTCCTTCAGGTCCCAGGTGTCGACGCCGCTCGGCGCGCCCGACAGGAAGACGAAGATGCAGTTCTTCGCCGTGTTGTGCAGCGCGACGCTCGGCGCGACCGTCTGGCCGTACAGCACGCGCGGGCTGAGGACATCGGAGAAGAATGACGCCACCAGCCCCGTGCCGGCGAGCTGAATGAAGTTCCGTCGCGAGAACCCCTGGTTGCGCAGCGGCAGCCCGCCGCCGTTCGCGCAGAAGGAGCATTCGTCTTTTCGTTTCGCCATGTGCCATTGACCTCAGTTGAAGAGGAACTCGAGCGAGTTGATCAGCGTCCACTGCAGATCTTCGGTGCGCTGGGAGAGGGTCCCGCCGTTCAGAAAATCGATGGCCTGCTGCCGCTCCGCTGCAGACGGGCTGCGCGAGAGCGTGGCCAGGTAGAGCTGGTCGGCCATCGATCCGCGATCCGTGGTGGAAGCGAGAACTTTGGCCACCGTCGATCCGGCGGTGGCCTGCCGCACGCGCGTGGTGACGATGGTGTCGTTCATCACCGAGAGCGCCTGGGCGATGGAAACGTCGCCGGTGCGAGCGACGTCGTCGCGATTCCCGCGGCCGAAATCATCGAGGAACAGACCTTCCGGCCGGCGCCGCGCCTCGAGCGGATCGGGGAGGGCCATGGCCTTGTTCAAGGTTCCCATTCCCTGGACGTTGAATGAGACGGGAACGCCCGTCGCTTTCACCACGCTGTCGAGCAGCGCCTCGGCCATCAGTCTGCGCGGATAGCGGCGCGCGAAGTACGGCACCCAGGCCTCGCTCCACGGTCCCGGCGCATAGATCGCGGAGAGCTGGTAGGTGTTGGAGAGCGCCATGGTTTTCAGCATGGAGCGCAGGTTGTAGCCGCCGGCGATGAACGACGTCGTCAGCTCCTCGAGGAGCTCGGGGTGGGTCGGCTGCGCGTCGGTTCCGGTGAGGCGATTCAGGTCGAAGGCATTCACCGGCTCCACCATCGCCACGCCGAACATCTCCTTCCAGAGATAGTTCACGGCGGCGCGGGCGAACTGCCGATCGGCGGTCAGCATGCGCCCGTAGGCGTCGCGGTACGACTCGTTGGCGGCGGGTTTCTCGCCGGTGAAGAGATACGCGGGAGGGACGGTGTCTTGCCCATTCACCGGAGCGCGCGGGCTCTTGTTGCCGTCGGTGGTGTTCAGCCGGTAGGAGCCGGTGGCGTTGTCCTGTACGTCGTACTTGCGGGAGTTTGGGTTGTTCGGATCGGCGTTGCGGATCACGCGCGACGTGGTGCGTGAGAAAAACGCAGCCATTTCCCAGAATTCGAAGCGCGACTTCGACTTCAGATATGTGTTCACCTGCTCCAGATGGCCGAGACCGTTGTGACAGGAGAGACAGAGCATCGGCATGCCGAGGAACTTCTCGCCGGAGTGCGAGGCCAGGTTGTCGTAAGTGTCCTGCGGCGGACCGTTCGGCTGGAGCTGGCGCACGACGTAGTTCGGAGGCCCGGCCGCCCAACTGTCGCCCTTGCCGGCGATCACCTCGCGCACCAGTTGGTCGTACGGCTTGTTGGCGCGGATCGAGTCCTTGATCGAGTTGTAGTAGACGTTGCGGCCCTGGTAGTAGAGGACCGAGTTGTTCGATCGGAGGACGATCTGCACAAGGTCGCCGAACCACATCGTCCAGCGGTCGACGAAGGCGTCGGAGGCGAGCAGCTCGTCGATCTTGCGCGCGCGTTTGTCGGGGGTCTTGTCGTTGACGAAGGCGGTTACGGCGGCGCTGTCGGGAATCACGCCGGTCAGATCGAGCGAGATGCGGCGGAAGAACTCTTGATCCGAAGAGATCGTCGTCCGGGCCACTCCGTCCTTCGCCATCTTGGCGAACGTCCAGGTGTCGATGAAGTTCGCCGCCGCCGGTGTCTGACCCGGATTCACGGCCCGACGGCGACCAACAGCCTCAGCCGCGGCGGACGCTGCGCGGTACGTGGCCGCCTGGCGGGAGGCAGCGCTCTCGATCGGTCCGAGGGGGCAAGTCTCTCTGGCGCTCGCGGCCATGAGGAGAAGCGACGCCCCCAGAAGTATCCATTTCATGCAGAGTTGGACGGGGAGTCGCGGGCGACGTTTACATCGGGGTCGCAGCTTCACTTTTCACTTTCTCTACAGCCTGTAGCCGAATGATGGAAACGCCCGACGCCGAGGTAGCCTCGGTTCGTGGCAAGACCGTTGCGCCTCGCGTTTCCCGGTTCCATCTGGCACGTCACGGCGCGCGGGAATGAGCGGAGAGACATCGTCCGCGACGACATCGATCGCCGGTTTCTCCTCGATCTGATCGGCCGGGCCGTCGATCGCTTCCGATGGAGTCTCTACCAGTACGTTCTGATGACGAACCACTATCACTTCGTCATTGAGTTGACGGAGGAGACGCTTTCGAGCGGCATGATGTGGCTCAACAGCCGCTATGCCCAAGCGTTCAATTGCCGGCATCACCGCGTGGGACATCTCTTCCAGGGCCGGTTCCACGCGCGCCTGGTCGAGAAGGAGTCCTACCTGCTGGACGTGCTCCGCTACGTGGTGCTCAATCCCGTCCGCGCGGGCATGGTGTCGCGTCCGGAAGACTACGCGTGG
Source organism: Candidatus Gilichinskyi gelida (assembly GCA_038040385.1). Classification (GTDB taxonomy): domain Bacteria; phylum Acidobacteriota; class Thermoanaerobaculia; order Gp7-AA8; family Gp7-AA8; genus Gilichinskyi; species Gilichinskyi gelida. The sequence goes on along the minus strand of JBBPII010000010.1, from coordinate 152,731 downwards.
AGCGGCCATCGCGCCACGGCCGGTCTTTGCACCGCGCCGGAATGGCTGGCGGTCGAGCAGACGCTCCGCTGTTTCGCCCCGGAGCGGGAGATTGCGGGTGCCCTCTACACGCGTTTCGTGGATGATGGGATCGGTCTCGACCGCTGCCCCTGGGATGACCTCGTGGGCCAGATCTACCTCGGGAGCGAGGCGTGGGTCGAGGGCCTTCGCGACACGATCCAATCGAAGCCGCGGAGCGACGACTACCCGTTCGCGCAGAGGGAGCCGGTCGCGCCGGCGATGGCGGACGTGATCGGCGCCGTCGCGTCGAGCCTGGCGGTCAGCGAGAACCTCATCCGCTTCGGGCGCGGCGGCCGGGCCCGCATGCTCGCCGCTTGGCTCGGATGTCACGAAGGACGGCACGATCTTCGATCGATCGCGGCGGCGTTGCGAGTCCGCAGTACGGGAGGAATCTCCAGGTTGATCCGCACTTGTGAGGAGCGGCTGCGACGGGAGCCGGACCTCCGGGCGGGGGCGGATCGGTGCGTGGCGATTCTACGGGGCGCGGAGTAAGTGAAAAGTGAAGCTCTGACCCTATGGCCAGATGCCGCGCACCAGCGCCGGCACCGCCACCCGCTTGATCGCCAGCGCGAACGCCGCCGTGCGCAGGTCGACGGCCACACCGTGGCGGTCCTTGATCTCGCTCTGCATCTGGAGCACCGCGTCGGTGGCCGCTTCCATCTTGGCGTGGAGCTGCTCGTTGACGTGCTCCTCGCTCCAGTGCTCGTTCTCGATGTTCTGCACCCACTCGAAGTAGCTCACCGTCACCCCGCCGGAGTTTGTGAGGATGTCGGGCAGCACGGGGATGCCGCGCTCGAAGAGCACCTTGTCCGCGGCGGGGGTGGTGGGGCCGTTCGCCGCCTCGGCGATCACTTTGGTCTTCACACCGGCGACGTTGTCGGCGCGGATCTGATTCTCGAACGCCGCCGGGATGAGCACGTCGCACTCGATGTGCAGCAGCTCCTCGTTGGAGATGTTCGTCGTGCCGGCCAGGCCGACGACCGACCCGCTCTGTTTCTTATGGGCGAGCGCCGCGTCGCAGGAGACGCCGTCGGCCGACATCACCCCGCCGGTCGAATCGCTCACCGCGATGACCTTCGCCCCGGCCTCGGTGAACAGCTGCGCGGCGATGGAGCCGGCGTTGCCGAAGCCCTGGATGACCACGCGCGCCCCCTGGAGTGAATGGAGGCCGGGCACCGCGCCCGCGCCGATGGCGCGCTGGGTGACGAAAAGACATCCGCGCGCCGTGGCCTCGTTGCGACCCAGCGAGCCGCCCATGCCCACCGGCTTGCCGGTGACCACCGGCAGGTTGTTCTTGCCGGAATGCATCATGTCGTAGGTGTCGTAGATCCAGGCCATGGTCTCCGCGTCGGTGTTTACGTCGGGAGCCGGGATGTCGGTGTGCGGCCCGATGGCGTCGCCCAGCTCGACGATGAAGCGCCGGGTGATCTTGCGCCGCTCCTCTTTGGAGAGCTGCTTCGGATCGCAGACGATGCCCCCCTTCGCGCCGCCGAAGGGGATGTCGGCGACGGCGCACTTCCACGTCATCCACGACGCCAGGGCGCGCACTTCGTCGCCGTTGACGTCGGGGTGATAGCGGATTCCCCCCTTGCCCGGACCGCGCACTTTCGAGTGCAGCGCGCGGTAGCCGGCGAAGGTGCGGACGCTCTTGTCGTCCATCTCCACCGGAAACTCCACTTTGATCAGCCGCGTGGAGCCGCGCAGCCACACCCGCAGCCCCTCGGGGAGCTCGGTGACGTATTTCGCGGCGTGGTCGAACTGCTGTTGGGCGATGTCGTAGGGATTGAGGTTTTCCGCGCTCATGACATCCAATTCACACCCGCCTCTTTGTTCCATTTCGTGGTCATCTTCTTCGACTTGGTCCAGAACTCGATCGAGCCGCGGCCGGTGATGTCGCCGACGCCGAACTTCGAGTCGTTCCAGCCGCCGAAGCCGAACGGCTCGCGCGGCACCGGGACGCCGACGTTCACCCCCACCATGCCGGCGCTGGCGTTCTCCATGACGTACCGCGCCACGCCGCCGCTCTCGGTGAACACGCTCGCGGCGTTGCCGTACGGCGAGCGGTGCTGCACGGCCACCGCCTCCTCGACGTCGTTCGCCCGGATGATCACCATCACCGGCCCGAAGACCTCTTCCTGCGCGATGCGCATGTCGGGGGTGACGTGGTCGATGAGCGTGGGGCCGATGTAGAAGCCGTTCTCGCGGCCCCGCACCTTGGCACCGCGTCCGTCGACGAGCACCTTGGCGCCGCCCTTCTCCGCCTCGCTGATGTAGCCCTCGATGCGCTCCTTCGCCGCGCGCGAGATCACCGGGCCGACGTGGACGCCCGGCACCATGGCCCGCACGATCTTCACCATCCGCTCGATGATGTGATCGCTCGAGCCCACCGCCATCATCACCGACGCCGCCATGCAGCGCTGCCCCGCGCAGCCGGACATGGACGCCACCACGTTGTTCGACGTCATCTCCGGCTCGGCATCGGGCATGACGATCAGGTGGTTCTTGGCGCCGCCGAGGGCCAGGACGCGCTTGAGGTTGGCGGTGCCGCGGCGGTAGACGATCTTCGCCACCTTGGTCGAGCCGACGAAGCTGATCCCTTCGATGGCGGGGTGGTCGCAGATCGCCTCGACCGTCTCCTGCCCGCCGTGCACGATGTTGAAGGCGCCGTCGGGCAGACCGGCCTCGCGCAGCAGCTCGGCGATGCGCCCCGCCGACAGCGGCACCATCTCGCTCGGCTTGAGGATGAAGCAGTTGCCGAGCGCGATGGCGTTCGGCAGCGTCCAGTTGGGGACCATGTTGGGGAAGTTGAACGGCGTGATGGAGGCGACCACGCCGACCGGGAAGCGCTCCACGCGGCATTCCACGCCGCGGCTGACTTCCAGCACTTCGCCGGCGGTGATCTGCGGCAGCGAGCAGGCGAACTCCGTCAGCTCCGCCGACTTCAGCACCTCCGCCCGCGCCTCGCTGTCGATCTTCCCGTTCTCCTCGGTGACCAGCTTGGCCAGCTCGTCGATGTTCTGCTCCAGCAGCGTCTTGTAGCGGAAGAAGACCTGCACGCGCTCCTTGATCGGCGTCGCCGACCAGGAGGGGAAGGCGGCCTTGGCCGCCGCCGCGGCGCGGTCGACCTCGGCGGATCCCGAGAGCGGCACGCGCGAGATCACGCTGCCGTCGGCGGGGTTGGTGACGTCGATGGTGGGCGCACCGTTTCCGTCGACGAAGGTGCCGGCGATGTAGTTGCGGACGTCAGGGTATTTCGACGCGGTGGGCGTTTCGAGGGCTGTCATGGCGGTTCTCCGTTGTGCGGGCGGAGTTTAGCGCGGAACGGGTTCGCCGTTGGCCGATGGCCGTTGACCGAGTCCGCATACGGCCAACGGCCAACGGTCAACGGCGAACTTCCCTTATCATTCGCCCACGCATGAGCTTCGGCCGTCTGTTTCGCACCAAATCGCTCGATGACCTGATTGCCGGAACCCAGGAGGAAGGACACCAGCTCAAGAAGACTCTGGGGCCGTGGAACCTCGTCGCGCTCGGCATCGGCGCCATTATCGGCGCGGGCATCTTCGCCACCATCGGCACCGCGGCGGCGGGCGACGCGAACCGTCCCGGCGCCGGCCCGGCGCTGATGCTGTCATTCGTCCTCACGGCGGTGGTCTGCGGCTTCAGCGCGCTCTGTTACGCGGAGTTCGCGTCGATGGTGCCGGTGGCCGGCTCCGCGTACACCTACTCGTACGCCACCCTCGGCGAACTGGTGGCGTGGATCATCGGCTGGGACCTGATCATCGAGTACGCCATCGGCAATGTGGCCGTCGCCATTTCGTGGGCGAACTACTTCAACACGCTGCTGAGCGGCTTCGGCGTGCACCTGCCGCCGTGGCTGACCATCGACTACCGCACCGCGGCGGCGAAGGTGCCAGAGCTGGTGGCCGCGGCGCCGCACGTTTTCGGGATTCCCATCGTCTTCAACATCCTGGCGGGGGCGATCGTCGCCGTCATCACCGTGGTGTTGGTGTGGGGGATTCGCGAGTCGGCCAGCTTCAACTTCTACATGGTGGCCATCAAGCTCGTGGTCCTCGGCTTTTTCGTTCTCGCCAGCGTGAAGTTCGTCAAGCCGGCCAATTGGCATCCGTTCGCCCCGAACGGCTTTCACGGCATCGCCACCGGCGCGGCGATCGTCTTTTTCGCCTACATCGGATTCGACGCCGTTTCCACCACCGCCGAGGAGGCGCGCAATCCGAAGCGCGACATGCCGATCGGCATCATCGGATCGCTGGTGGTCTGCACGTTGATCTACGCGGCGATCGCCGCCGTGTTCACCGGGATGATCCCGTACAGCGCGTTGGTGAAGACCCTGGCCACCGAGCAGGCCGAGCCGCTCACCATGGCCATGAAGTACGTCGGGCAGGCGGACTGGATGGTGGGAGTGGTGGCCTTCGGGTCGGTGGTGGCGCACACCGCGGTGCTGCTGGTCTTCCAACTCGGCCAGCCGCGCATCTTCTTCGCCATGTCACGCGATGGTCTGCTGCCGCCGTTCTTCTCCAGGGTGCACCCCAAGTTCAAGACGCCGCACGTCGGCACGATCATCACCGGCATCTTCGTCGGAGGGGCCGCGATGGTCGCGTCGCTCGACGAGATGGTGGACCTGACGAACATCGGAACGCTCTTCGCCTTCATGCTGGTCTGCCTCGGCATCATGATCCTGCGCATCAAGGACCCGAATCGCGAGCGTGGATTCCGCGTGCCGTTCGGGCCGTTCGTGCTGCCCATCCTCGGCGCGATCTCCTGCATCGGCCTGGCGTACTACCTCCCGCCGTCTTCGTGGTGGCGGTTCGTGAAGTGGTTCCTGGCCGGCATCGTGATCTACGGCCTCTACGGCTACCGCCACAGCCGCCTGCGCCGCGCCCCGGCCGCCGTGCCGCTGCGCGATTTCAATCCGGAGTCGCAGTTGCCGGAGAGCGACGTGGACGACGATCTTCCGCGTCAGTAGACATCTAAGCGGAGCCGACGCCCGGCCGATCCTGCGCCGAATCGTCAATCAGGCGAATCGATTCCGCGTGGCAGAATCCCTCCATGAGCGCTCGGAATGCCGACCGCATTGGCAACGCCGGTGTAGCAATCGTCGACGAGATCATCAATTCCGTCTTCGATTGGATCTTCCGACGACAGGACGCGGCGGGTACGGACCACGGTGTCGATGCACAGATCGAGGTCGTAGACGGCAACGGCGCCGTGACCGGGCACCTTCTCGCTGCGCAGATCAAGACCGGGAAGAAGTACCTACGTCCAGCGAGCGGCGATGCGTTCACTTTCTATGGCGAACTCCGGCATCTCAAATACTGGCTCGATCACTCCCTGCCGGTGCTTGTCATCCTCGTCGATGAGAAATCAAGAACGGCTTTCTGGCAGCTCGTGCGCGAACCGCTCGAGAGGACGAAGAAGGGCTGGAAACTCCTCGTACCGCGGGCGAATGTCCTCGACGTCGCCGCAAAGGTGCGGGTAGCGGGCACTTTGCGCACGATCTCCCGCCAGCGGTTTAGCCCGCTCGCTTGGACAGCGTTGGCGGATTGCCATGCTCGGAGAGATATTCGCGAAGAGCTTGGTTTACCACGGCAGAGTCACGGAAGACCTTAGCGACATCAGGTTCCAGCAGAACCACATTCGTTCCCTGCATGTACTTTTCGTAGTACTTGCCGCGCACCCCACCACGCAGTTCCATTTCGGGGATTTCATCTTCATCAGTCTTACTATTCTTCTGATTCATAAAATCGTCGCTCTTTCGGTAAGACTTCTCGGACCGAGATGATACGAGTTCGCCCGCCGCGATCTGTGTGCGCCACGATGACGAGGCGATTCGCTGACGTGTAACCCGTGGTTAGAAAGCGGTCTTCGCTTTCCGAGTACCGTGGATCCCAAGCGGTTCGCGCCAGCGGATCGCCAAAAGCAGTTGAACCTTCTGCAAATGAGACGCCGTGCTTCTGCTGGTTGATTCTGTCTTTCTCGGGATCCCATTCGAATTCCACGAACTGAAAAGTATACCGAGGACGTCGACCAGAAGACTCAGTCGCTTCGATTCACGGTGGAGTCTCGCCGGAATGCTCATCCATGGGCGTCACCGTAGCGGCGTGGCCATCGCCTCGTTCGCCGCCACCACCCCGTCCAACCGCCGCCTGGTGGCGGGCACCTTGCGCATGTAGCGCTCGGTCTCCGGGAGGGAGGCGATCAGGCCGGCCAGCATGCGCTTCACGTTGTGCGCGCCGCCGTTGTAGAGGGCGGCGGTCATGCCCTCGACTTCGCGCTTCGACTTCGCCAGTTTCTGCGCTTCTTCCGACTTCCGCTCGAGGTGGCGCACCAGGAATGCGGCCTGCTTCGTGGGCGAGAAGCGGACGTCCAGCTCCTGCGCCAGGAACTCGCCCGCCTCGTATGGGCGGGTCTTCTTCACCACGTCGGCTCGTTCATGAAAGTGCGCGACGAGCAGCGCGTCGCGGCGGTCGGCGAGGTCGTACTCGTACTCCATCCACGCCCGGTGCTGCTTGTCGCGCAGCGCGCGGTACTCGGAGCGCGCGCGGTTGCGGAAGTTGCGGAGATCCTTCTTGCTGCCTTTGGCCAGGAGCGTCTCGAGTTCCTTGAGGACGCGCTGATTGTGTTTATCCATCTTCTTGATGGACTGGAAGAAGCTGTCACCGGCCCAGACGTCGAGCAGCTCCAGTTCGTCGACGCCTTCGCGGCGCAGTGACTTCGCGGCGGTGAGCAGGCGCTTGGCGCGGCGCAGCGTCTTCTGATTGCCGAACTTGTCGAGCACCATCGTGGCGATGCGGTCGGCGTCGCCGAGGGGCTTCTTCATGATGTAGGCGCGGGCGCCGGTGGTGTAGTCGGCGGTGACGTAGAGCTTCCCGTCGACCTGCTCCTGCCGGCAGGCGATCGGCGTGGCCTGCGCCAGCCCCACCGCGCCGGCCTCGGACACATCGAGGATCTTGCCGTTGGTCTCGGCGTGCGCGATGGCCAGCAACAGCGTGACCGAGGGGGAGGCGGGGGCGGCGCGGGAAGCGTCGTCGATGACGCGCACCAGCTCATTCGGATTGCGCGTCCACATCGTCGACAGCTCGCGCGCCAGCGCGTTGGTGCGCAGCTCGATCGAGGCGTTGCCCGCCTCGAGCAGCGTCGGCGTGCTCTGCGACGGCTCGGCGGGGGGCGGGTCGACGGGTGGTGGGGGCGGTGCGACGGCGACGGGGGCAACGGTGGCGGTGAGGGGCGGGGCGGCGGGTGTGTCGCTGTGCAACGCGGCGGCGGCGAGGAGGACTCCTGCCGTCGCGCCAAAGACGCCGCCCACAACATCCCACCGCACGCCAAACCGGGATTTATTCATTTTTTTTGGGACCGACTGCTGAATCACTATGGTACGCGGGTTTTCGCACGAAGCAGTTACGAATGAGCGAGTAGGCGGTAGCGGGTGCGAGCAGTGTCATCCTGACCCTGACCCTGAGCGCAGCGAAGGGGAAGGGGAAGGATCGGTGTGGGCGTGTGGCGCGCCACCCACCCACACCGATCCCTCGCTCACGCTCGGGATGACACATCGGTGTCCGATTCCGGACAGCCCCGAACGCGGGCGGACAGCACAAATCCGTTAAATCATTGATTCCACGCGCGGGCGACATGGCACTCCGCTCGCCTTAGTAGCGACCGTGATGGATCGCGAAATCGCCCCCGAAGTTCGCCAGCGCCGGCGCGTCCGACGCGTCGCCACGATCGTGGTGGCCGTGGCGGCGGCGATCTTTTTTCTGGCCACGACGGTGAACTGGCTCAAGCCTTCGGTGCGGCGGCGCGAGATCGTCACCGCGCGCGTCGCCCGCGGGACGGTGCACGCCACCCTGCAGGCGGCGGGCAGCGTCGTCCCGGCCATCGAGACCGTGATCTCCAGCCCGGTAGAGGCGCGCGTGCTGCGCATCGACCACCGCGCCGGCGACCGCCTGCGCGCCGGCGACAGCATCCTCACCCTCGACACCTCCGCCTCGCGCCTCGACGTCCGCCGCCTCGACGACGCCGTGGCGCAGAAGGAGAGCCATCTGGCCGAGGTGCGGCTGCGGGTGGAGGAATCGATGGCCAACGCTGCCGCGGCGCTGGCGCAGCAGAAGCTCGACGCCGACATCCTCCGCTTCAAGGCCGAGCAGAACGACCGGCTGCACAAGTCGGGGCTGGCATCGGGGCAGGACAAGCTCGCCGCGGACACGGCGGTCAAGAAGGCGGACATCCAACTGCAGCAGCTCGCCGACGCGCTGACGCGGGCCCGGCGCAGCGGCGACGCGCAGATCGCGGCGGCGGCGACGGAGCTGCGCGCCGCGCGCCAGGAGCGCGAGGAGTCGCGGCGGCAGCTCGACCTGGCCATGGCCCTCTCGGACCGCGACGGCGTGCTGACCTGGGTGGTGCCGGAGATCGGCGCCACGCTGCGGCGCGGCGACATCCTGGCCCGCGTCGCCGACCTCTCGTCGTTCCGCGTGGTGGCCTCCATCTCCGACGTGCACGCCTCGAAGCTCGCCGCCGGCATGCCGGCGCACGTGAAGATCGACGACGCCACGACCGTCGACGGCATCATCGCCACCATCGATCCGCGCATCGAGAACGGCGCGGTGCGCTTCTGGATCGACCTCGAGGCGGCGTCGAATCCCCGGCTGCGCAACAACCTGCGCGTCGACGTCTACGCCGTGACCGGCGTGCGCAACAACGTCCTGCAGGTGCGCCGCGGCTCGATCGGCGACGCGGAGCGCGACGGCGTCTTCGTCGTGCGCGGCGACACCGCCGTCCGCGTCCCCGTCCGTTTCGGCATCAGCGGCGAGGACAACGTGGAGATCGTGGAGGGGCTGCGGGAGGGGGATGAGGTTGTCGTTTCGAATATGACGGATTACGCGGGAGTCAAGGAACTGCGATTGAAGTAGTTCGCCGTTGACTGTTGGCCGTTGACCGACGGGAATTCACGGTCAACGGCCAACAGCCAACGGCCAACGAGGAGAAAAAATGATCACACTGAAAGACATCGACAAGGTCTACCGAACCGAGCGCGTCGAAACCCTCGCTCTCCACAACATCAACCTCGACATCGCCCAGGGGGAGTTCGTCTCCATCATGGGGCCGTCGGGCTGCGGCAAGAGCACGCTGCTCAACCTGGTGGGACTTCTCGACAAGCCGACCACCGGGACGCTGACGCTCGACGGGCAGAAGATCAACGGCGCGGGCGACAAGGTGCTGGCCCGCATGCGCAACGAGAAGCTCGGCTTCGTCTTCCAGAGCTTCCATCTGGTGCCCGACCTGACGGTGCTCGACAACGTCGAGATCCCGCTGCTCTATCGCCGCATGACCGCGGCCGACCGGCGGAAGAACGCCCTCGCCGCGCTCGACCGCGTGGGCCTCGGATCGCGCGTGCACCACTTCCCGACGCAGCTCTCCGGCGGGCAGCAGCAGCGCGTGGCCATCGCCCGGGCCATCGTCGGGAAGCCGTCGATCGTGCTGGCCGACGAGCCGACGGGGAATCTCGACAGCGCCATGGGCGACGAGATCATGTCCATCCTCGAGGAGCTGAACAGCAAGGACCACACGACGATCGTGATGGTCACGCACGACGACCGCTTCGCCGAGCGCACCTCGCGCACCGTGCGGCTGTTCGACGGAAGACAGGTCGCGTGACGCGCTCGGCGCGGCACGCGATCCTGAGCCGCGGAGACGGCGAAGGATCTCCTGAATTGAAAGGACACACACCATCATGAGGAACACCTCGCTCAAGCTGGCCTTCAAAGTCCTCGCCCGGCGCAAGGTCTTCACCGCCATCTCCCTGGTCGGCATCACCCTCACCCTGGTCATCCTGATGGTGGTGGCGGCGATCTTCGATAACACCTTCGGCGCAGCGGCGCCGGAGTCGCGCATCAGGCGGATGCTCTTCGTCCGCACCGTCGGCCAGTACGGCCCGAATTCGAGCAACACCAGCAATCCCGGGTACGGCTTCCTGCAGCGCACCATCCGTAATCTCCCTGGCGCCGAGAACGTCTCGATCTACGGCGAAGCGTCGACGGCGGTCATCTACGACAAAGGCCGCCGCATCGAGGCGCAGATGACGCGCGCCGACGGTGCCTACTGGCAGATCCTCGACTTCCGCTTCGTCGAAGGCGGCCCGTACAGCGCTGCCGACGACGAGAGCGACCGCCGCGTGGTGGTGCTCAGCGAGACGCTGCGCGACAAGGTCTTCGGCGGCAAGGGCGTCATCGGACGCTCGCTCAACATCGTTGGCTCGAACTACCGGGTGGTCGGTGTGGTGGCGCCGGTGGCCGCCACGCGCATCGCCGCCTGGTCGGAGATGTACGCGCCCATCGGCGCGCTCACCGCGGAGGAGCGCGCGGCGTTCATGGGGCACTTCAACGGCCTGGTGCTGGCGCGCAGCCGCGGCGACATCGCGCGCCTGCAGCGCGAGTTCGCCTCGCGCGTGGCGCGCGAGCCGATCAAGGATCCGAAGGAGTACAAGGAGATCCGCGCCAGCCTCGACACGCCGTTCGAGGCCTTCGCGCGGCAGATCACCGGCAATCGGGAGCAGCATCCGGCGCTTATCGTCGGCTCGATCTTCGCTGGGCTGACGCTGCTCTTCATGTCGCTGCCGGCGCTGAACCTGATCACGCTCAACCTCAGCCGCATCATGGAGCGCGCGCCGGAGATCGGTGTGCGCAAGGCTTTCGGCGCGCCGCGCCGCGCGCTGGTCATGCAGTTCATCGCCGAGAACATCGTGCTGACCCTGATCGGCGGCGCCATCGGCTTCATCCTGTCCATCGTCATGCTGCGCGCGCTGGAAGCGAGCGGGGTCGTCCCCGACGCGCACCTCAGCATCAACCTGCGCATCTTTCTCTACGGCATCGTCATCGCCGTCGTCTTCGGCGTCTTCTCCGGCGCGTACCCCGCCTGGAAGATGTCGCGGCTTCATCCGGTCGACGCACTTCGAGGAGGTTCGCTGTGATCCGTCATCTGCTCAAACTGGTCTGGAAGCGCAAGCGCGCCAGCGCGCTGCTCACCCTCGAGATCCTGATCTCGTTCCTGGTGCTCTTCGGCGTCGGCATGCTGGCGGCCACCGGCATCCTCCGCTACCGCAAGCCGCTCGGCTTCGACTACAACCACGTCTGGGTGGCGAGCATCTCCATCCCGCAGCTGGAGAATCCGACCAGCACGTCGGAAACGAACAGCTCGGGATGGGAGGCGCGGATGCGCGAGCGCCGCGCGCCGGAGGCTCCGTTCCGCGCCGACCTCGACCGCATCATGCGCGAACTGCGCGCCATGCCGCAGATCGAGTCGGTCGCCGCGACCGGTGCGCCGGCCTACTCGGGCTCGCATTGGGACTCCACCACCACGTTCGAAGGGCGCCGGGTCCGGATGACGCGCGACAGCGTCACCGACGGCTACGAAAAAGTCATGCGCATGAAGCTGGTGCGCGGCCGCTGGTTCGGTTCCGAAGACGACGCGGCCAACCTGCCGCCGATGATCATCGACACTGACCTGGCCAAGGAGATGTTCCCCGGCCGCGAGGCCCTCGGCCAGAAGTTCAGCTTCGACGAAGGCAACGACTTCCGCATCGTCGGCGTCGTCGAGCCCTTCCGCAAGCGCGGCGAATTCTCCGAGGAGAAGGTGCAGATGGCCTTCGACCGCGTCTCGCTCAACGGCTGGCGCGGCGAGTTTCCGCGCGCCATCGTCATCCGTGTCAAGCCCGGCACGCCGGCGGAGTTCGAGGAAGCGCTGACCGCGCAACTGCACGCGCTGGCGCCTGACTACCGCATCCGCATCCGGCACATGGACGCCATGCGGGTCGCCATGAACCAGGAATTCGTGGCGCCGGTGGTCGTCGGCGTGATCGTCAGCGCCTTCCTGATCGGCATGGTGGCGCTCGGACTCTCCGGCGTGTTGTGGCAGAACGTGACGCGGCGCCGCCGCGAGATCGGCCTTCGCCGCGCCCTCGGCGCCACCGGCAGTTCCGTGCACCGCCAGATCCTGATCGAGGTGGCGCTGCTGGCGACGCTCGCCGTGGCCATCGGCGTGATCATCGTCGCGCAGCTGCCGATCCTCGGCATCTTCAAGCTGGTGACGCCGGTGTCGTACGCGATCGGCCTCGCCGCCGCGCTTGCGACCATTTACGCCCTCACGCTAGTGTGCGGGCTGTACCCGAGCTGGCTGGCGGGGCGGATCCAACCGGCGGAAGCATTGCACTACGAGTGAACGGTCCCATCCTCATCGTCGACGACGACGCGGCCATCACCGCGTCGCTCGCGTTGCTGCTCAAACAGCACGGGCAGCGCGCCGTCACCGCCCATTCGCCTGACGAGGCGCTCCGCGTTTTCGCCGCGGAGCGCCCGTCGCTGGTCATCCAGGACATGAACTTCTCGCGCCGCACCACCGGCGAGGAGGGGCTCGCGCTGCTCGACGCCATCCGCGCCGCGCAGCCGCGCGTCCCGGTCATCTTGATGACGGCGTGGGGCTCCATCGGACTCGCTGTTGAAGGGATGAAGCGCGGTGCCGCCGACTTCATCACCAAGCCGTGGTCGAACGCGCACGTGGTGCAGTCGGTGGAGACCGCGCTCGGCCTGGCCGAGACGCGCGCCACCGACGCGCCGGCGCCGACGCGCGCCGAGCTCGACGATCGGTTCGACTTCGAGAAGATCCTGGGCAGCGATCCGAAGATGGTGCGCGTCCTCGATCTCGTCGGCCGCGTCGCGCCCACCGAGGCCTCGGTGCTGATCACCGGCGAGAGCGGCACGGGGAAGGAACTGATCGCAGAAGCGATCCACGCCAACAGCCGGAGGCGCGGCAAGGCCTTCGTCAAGGTCAACCTCGGCGGGATCTCCTCCACGCTCTTCGAGAGCGAGATGTTCGGCCATGTGCGCGGCGCGTTCACCGACGCGCGGCAGGACCGCAAGGGGCGATTCGAAGTCGCCGACGGCGGCTCGATCTTCCTCGACGAGATCGGCGAGATCGATCCCCCCTCACAGGTGAAGCTGCTGCGCGTCCTGCAGGATCGGACGTACGAGGTCCTCGGCTCCAGCCGCACCCGCACCGTCGACGTCCGGGTGATCTCCGCCACCAACCGCCCACTGCACGAGCTGGTGGAGCGCGGCGAGTTCCGCGAGGACCTGCTGTACCGCCTCAACCTGATCACCGCCGCCCTGCCGCCGCTGCGCGAGCGGCGCGGCGACATCCCCCGCCTGGCCGAGCACTTCCTGCGCGTCTGCTCCCGGCAGTACGGGCGGGAGGTGGGGGTGGGGGCGCGGGCCATGGATTGGCTCAAGACGCAGAACTGGCCGGGCAACATCCGCCAGCTCAAGCAGCTCATCGAGCGCGCGGTGCTCGTCCGCGAGGGCCCGGAGCTTGGCCTCGACGATTTCCTCGCCGTGCGCGACATCGAGTCGCGCGACCCGCGCGACGTCTCGCTCCCCGACGCCGGGGCCATGACCCTCGATGAGATGGAGAAGCGAATGATCGCCAAGTGCATGAAGCACTACGAGGGGAACGTCTCGCGGGTGGCCGAGGCGCTGGGGTTGAGCAGGGCGGCGCTGTATCGGAGACTTGAAAAATATGGCATCTCGGCCTCATAGGGTTGCGGAGTCTCGGGGTCTCGGGGTCTCGGGGCCCCACCCCGCCGAGACCACGAGACCCCGATACCTCGCAACCTCGCCATGACCCTTCGCACCAAAATCATCCTCTGGTTCATCGCGCTGCACATCGTCTTCGCCGCGGCGGCGGTGTTCGTGCTGATGGAGAACGAGTGGCTGCTGTTCGCGGTCGAGGTGTGCTTCGCGGCCTCCATCCTCATCAGCTACCGGCTGGTGAACGCGCTGTTCGTGCCGCTCGATCTGATCCGCACCGGCGCGGAGCTGATCGGCGAGCGCGATTTCACCTCGCGCTTCGTGCCGGTGGGGCAGCCGGAGATGGACCGCCTCATCGCCATCTACAACCTGATGATCGACCGCCTGCGCGAGGAGCGGCTGACGGCCGAGGAGCAGTATCACCTGCTGCAGCACATCGTGCAGGCGTCGCCGTCGGGCATCGTCATCTGTGACTTCGACGGCAGCGTGCAGCAGATGAATCCCGCGGCCGAGCGGCTGCTGCGCGACGAGCGCGTCGCCGCGGCGCTGCCGTCGATCGCTCCGGGAGAATCGCGCCTGCTGATCCTCGGCGGGGCGCGGCGCCTCAAGGTGCGGCGCGCCGAGTTCCGCGACCGCGGCTTCCTGAAGTCGTTCGTGCTGCTCGAGGAGCTGACCGAGGAGCTGCGGCTGACGGAGAAATCGGCGTACGAGAAACTGATCCGCATGATGTCGCACGAGGTGAACAACTCCGTCGGCACGGTGCGCTCGCTGCTCGAGTCGCTGCTGCGCTACAGCGACCAGATTGGGCCCGAGGATCGCGACGACTTCACCACCGCGGTGAGCGTCTCGTCATCGCGCATGGAAGCGCTGAACCGCTTCATGAGCGGCTTCGCCGACGTGGTCCGCCTCCCCCCGCCCGCCCTGCGCGAGGCGGATCTGCCCGGCATGCTCGAGGACCTGGCGACGCTGATGCGCCCCGAGCTCGAGCAGCGCAACATCGCCCTGCGCCTGGACGTGGCCGCCGGCGGCGCGGTGCGGGTCGACCGCAGCCAGATCGAGCAGGTGGTGCTCAACGTTCTCCGCAACGCCATCGAGTCGATCGGCCGCGACGGGACGATCGAGGTCACGTGGCGCGACCGCGTGCTGACCATCGCCGACAGCGGCGCCGGCATCGACGAGGCGTCGCGGGATGAGCTCTTCACGCCGTTCTTCACCACCAAGCGCGAAGGCCGCGGCCTGGGCCTGACGATCGTGCAAGAGATCCTGACCAACCACCACCTGCCGTTCACGCTGCAGAACCGGGCGGGCGGCGGGGCGGAGTTTCGGATCGACTTCGGGCGGTAGAGTCGTCCGCGTCAATGTCTGGGCGAAGCGCCTCTTCGACACATCATATGATGCATTCATCGCGAGCGATCGTCTTGGAACGCTACAGCTGCGGTAGCCCGATTGCGGCCAACCAAGGAGCCGCGATTGCGACGATTTGAACTCCGGTATCTGCAAGCGAGCGGTCGAGTCCGTTCTCGGACAACCAATTTGCCCGGCTCTGATTTGGGACGTGGTCTCTCGCTGCGTTCCATGACTCTTCGATCCAGCGTTCATGAATGATCGCGCTTGGGACAAAAAGAACTACCAACATTGCGCTATAGAAGATGCCGGAAGCTAGTGTGACGGTGATGGCGAGTTCTTTGAGCACGCCGTTCGGGATGGGGGAACTCGAGACGGTGGGAAGGTCGATTGGCCACACCATGGTGAAATAGATAGAAACGAGAGCAGACGCCAGCGTGGCGGCCGCCGAAAACAGAAACAAGCGCGCTTCGCCGAGACGCGACCGCAGCTGCGACTCAGACAATATGCCGTTTGGGCGCCTACCCAATGCGACTGCCGCCGCGACCACGAGCGTCACAACGCCCAGAGCCAATGTGCTTGAAACCACGGCCGTGGAATGGATCGGGAGTTGAGTCGCGCGATCAATTGTAGTCATTACCGATCCCGGCCTCGCGGCGCTCTCAATGCTAGAGGCGTGGCCGACGAGCATCGCCAGACCCGTCGCGACTCCTGTGATCCACAGTCCTACAGCCTTCAAGTGAGCGGCAATTATCGCGATTGACACGAAGGCCGTCCATGCCAGCGTGACGATCAAGACGATGTAGCCAATCATCCAAAGTGATGATGCGCGCACCGCGTTCGCGTCAGCAGCAGTCCGGATGATCTGTGGAGAGGCGGTTTTACTCGAAGCCAGCATGCCACTTAAAAAACCGCCCGTTGCGACGGCGACTAGAAGTAACACGAGTGGAAGAATACTCGCTGCCTGCGTCGGTAGTTTCAGGCGCATTGCCGTAACTTATGCTGCTTCGATGCGTTCTGCAAGACGGTGGGATCGCAGAACCGCGCGGGCGGCGGGGCGAGTTCGGATCGGCTCCGGGGGCCCTACTGCACGTCCAGCTCCACCCCGCCCACCCACCCCGCGACGAGGTTGTACAGCGCGGCCATGATGAGCGTCATGATGAAGCCGAGGATGCCGTAGAAGATCGGCAGCGCAACGACGGCCGCCGCGCCGAACAGCATGCTGGGCTTACCCCGATTTCGTGGACAGGTTAGTACTTGGGTCAGGCGAGAGCCTGACGCTTCTCGAACTGCACGGGTGAATGGTAGCCGAGCGCTGAGTGCCGGCGATGCGTGTTGTAGAAGCCTTCAATGAAGTCGAGGATCGCGTAGCGAGCCTCGACGTGATTCCTGAATGTAGACCTGTCGATCAGCTCGCACTCGAGCGTGGCGAAGAAGCTCTCGCACATGGCGTTGTCATAGCAGTCGCCGACCGATCCCATCGACGGACGAACGCCGGCCTCGCGACATCGCTTGCCGAACTCGATCGACGTGTACTGGCATCCCTGATCAGAGTGATGAATCACGCCCGCTGGTGATCGCTGGATGAGTGCCATATCCAGGGCGGCAGTGACAAGAGACGTCCTCAGGTGCGACGCCATCGCCCAGCCGACGATCTTGCGACTCCACACGTCGAGGACGACGGCCAGGTAGAGGAACCCCACCCAGGTCGGAACGTAGGT
Organism: Candidatus Gilichinskyi gelida; assembly: GCA_038040385.1. Classification (GTDB taxonomy): domain Bacteria; phylum Acidobacteriota; class Thermoanaerobaculia; order Gp7-AA8; family Gp7-AA8; genus Gilichinskyi; species Gilichinskyi gelida. The sequence continues at coordinate 136,014 of JBBPII010000010.1, read as the reverse complement.
GATGTCAGCGACCCACAGCGCGTTGGGTCCTTCGGCGACGAACTGCCGATCGACCAGATCGGGAGCCGGTCGAGCCGACCGGTCACGCCGCGTCGTCACGGTCGATTTCCGCCGGCTGACTCCTGCCAATCCGGATTCCTTCATCAAGCGAGCGACCCTCTTCCGCCCCACTCGCGTTCCTTCCTCCAGCAGCTCCGCGTGAATGCGCGGAGATCCATAGGTCTGGCGAGAATGGTCATGAATCGTCCTGATCCTTTGCTGAAGCTTTTCATCCTCTCTTTTTCGTACGGAGATCATCCGGCGGCGCCACGCGTAGTACCCGCTGGTGGAGACTTCCAGCACACGGCACATCGCGCGGATCGAGAATAAGGCCTGGTTCGCGCTCACGAACGTGAAGATCCTTTCGACTTCTTCTCGGTCTCCTGAGCGAACCAGGCCGCGGCTTTTGACAGGATCTCCCGCTCTTCCTTCAGCCGCGCATTTTCCCGGCGCAGGCGCGTCAGCTCCTCGCGCTCTTCGGTCTTCAGACCGTCCGTGCGCGTTCCCTCATCCAGCTCGGCCTGTTTGACCCAGTTCCGAATCGCCGGCGCCGAAGGCTCGAACTCTCGTGCCACTTCCTCCGGCGTTCGACCGGCCCGAACCAGCCGTACCATTTCCTGCTGCAACTCTGCTGAATACCTTTTTCGCTTTCCCATCGTGGACTCCTCCCAACATCCTCAGGTGTCCACGAAACCGGGTCAACTCCATGCCGCCCATCCCGGCGTCTTTCGGCATGAACGCGCTGCCGACTACCGAGAAGAGGCTGATGCATGCGCCGAGGATCAAGCCCATGAGTGCGTAGAGCACTCCGGCGACCTTGGCGACCGACATGGGACCGACTCGCCTGACGATCATTCACTTCTCCGTTTGTTTGGTTGAGACGGCAGCCTAGCCGATTAACGCCCTCACCCGGCCTTCGGCCACCCTCTCCGCAAGCGGGAGAGGGGCCAAGTTGTCCTTCTCCCGCTTGTGGCCTACAACCCGCCTACGTCTCCAGCTCGGCCGCGTCTTCCCGCAGCCGTGGCGAGAGCCACGTGTATGGCCCGACCTGCGTCAGGCCGGCGGCGTCGAAGCGCGCGCGGTACCACTTCGCGGGACGGCGGATGAAGCCTTCCAGGTCGCCGACGATCTCGTCCTCGCGGGTGAGGACTTCGAGGAAGACGATGCCGCCGGCGACACGGACGATGTCCGGCAGTCCGCCGAGGATCTCGTCGTCGCCGATGTAGTGGAGGGCGTCGGCGCAGACGACGAGGTCGAACGTCCTGTCGATCCGCGCCACGTCGCGAAAGGTGCCTTGCTCGATGTGCCGCTTCTTCCCGAACGTCTTCACCGTGTAGGGGCTGGGGTCGATGCCGCGGTACGACGCGCGCGGCCGCAGCGCCTTCAAGTGCGGGAACCACGCGCCTTCGCCGCAGGCGATGTCGAGCACCGAGCGAAGCGGGCGGCGCAGGAAGTACTCCGCCTCGGCCACCGCGAGCGCCACTTTCCGGCGCAGCTCCGCGGCGGTTGTGATCGGATCACGGCCGCGGTACCACTTGTCGAAATAGGCGCGGTCGTAGCGTTTCAATGGTCAGTGCGCGGCGTACTGCATCGAGCTGTCCGAGGTGCGGTTGTCGGTGATGGTGCCGTAGACGATGGCGTTGCCGGCGGTCACATTGATGCGGATAAACCCGCCGGACGGAATGACCGCTGCGCCGGTGAACTGCTGTGCGGTGAACTGTTCGAAGTAATTCGGCGCGAAGGCCACGCCGGTGCGCGTGGAGAGCTGGAGCCCGTCGGCGTTGTACATCCTGATGCTCAGGGTCGCTCCCGCGTCGAGGGTTCGCACGCCGATGTTCATCCGGAAATTCACCGGGTCCGTGGGCGTCACCAGGAAGCCTCGGTTGAAAAGGTAGAGCGTGTCGTTCGGCGCCACCGCTTCCTCGGTGAAGCCCGACGTCCCGGCGCTGCCGCCGTCGCTGAACACGCGGGCGTTGATGATCGGCACGGCGCCGCCGTCGGTGACGATGTCGAGCGAGCCGAGGCCGCTGGTCCCCATGGAAGCGACCAGGTCGGGATACGACACCACCTGATCGGGATTGAGCGTGAAGGCCAGCGAGGGATCGCCGGCGGCGGCCGGCTGCCCCGCCTTGTGAAAGATCAGCTTTCCGGTGATTACGGTTGGAGTGGGATTGTAGAGCTGGACCGCGGTGCGGAAGAACGCCGTTACACCCTGCACCGCTCCGGCCGCCGGCAGCACGCGAACCAGGAGGGGATTGCTGTTGTACGCGATGAGGCCCATGACATCGCCGGAGAAGAGATTCACGTTGGGGCCCAGCGCGCCCGAGATGCTCATATCGCTGGTAGTGATGAGACGGTATCCGGTGCCGCCGGAGAAATCGTCTTGCGCCTGGACCGAGCCGCAGGCGGCGATCGGTTGCATTTGAACGACGCCGATCAGGTCGTACTGAGCGACGGTCACCGGCGGCGTGAGAGTCACATCATTGCGTCCTCGCACGGCATTGAACGGCCCGCGGGTGGCCACGACGGTGAACGCCGAGGTGCTGGAGAGGTTGTTTCGGAGAAAGACGATCTTGAATGCGCCTGTGCAGGCGGTGCTCCACTGCACTGCGGCGCGGTTCACCGTGCCATTCGCGGTCGCATAGCTGGCCAGATTGACGAAGGTGGCCGGCGCGCCCGAGGTGAGGCTCGAGGAGACCAGCGGGTCCGGTGGCATGGTGCCGACGGTCAGGGGCTGGGCGGCGAGTGGGAAGACGGCGAGAGAGGCGAGCACGGCGAGGGTGGTCCGCACGGCGAGATCTCCTTTTGATTGTCGTCAGAGCTTTCGCGGGAGGAACTCGCCGGTATCGAGGTATTCCTTCGGGATCTTTTGAAACTCGCTGACGCCGAGTTTGGCCAGATCGTCCTCGCTCATCGCCTCGGCGAGGATCAAACCGTCGATCTGACCGTCACGCCCCTCCAGCTCCCATCCAGTCCAGATCTCCGTTTCACTGTACGGCCGTAAAGAAATCTTTTGGAGATACCGAGCCATGGACCCCCACCGGAAGGGCTGGATTCTAGCAGCAGCGGCACTATGATCGGCGTGTCATGGGCAAAAAAATCACTCTCCTGCCGGCGCTCCTTCTTCTGGTCGCCGCGTGCGGGCCGGTGACCAGCCGCGCGCCGATCCAAACGACGCCCGACGAGGTCAACGCCTGCGCGACCGTCCTCCTGGGGTCGATGGGCTATCGGATCGTCGATGACGATCCCCTCCTGCGCGCCGACTACGACCGTGTCACCGTGGCGGTCATCGCCGACGAGCTCCGCGTGCGCGGCGAGACGGTGGTCATGAGCGGCGGGGAGCGGTTCGCCTCCACCCGGAACCGCATGGCCTCCTCGGCCGGCGGCACGATGCCGACCTCGCCGTCGCGCGAGCTGCGCGCCGACGTCAAGCGGATCGCTCTGGAGTGTGGCGGCTCGTAAGTCTCATACGGCCCGGCCGCGTTTGGACATCTCTGGGTAGAGCTGCCCGTACGCGCACAGCGTTTCCATCGCCTCGATGACCGGCTGTGGGACCTGCTTGGCGCGCAGCCAGGGGCAGTCGGGATCGAGCATGCTGGTGAGAAGCTCGATGAGCTGCTGGATGGTGAGGAAGGTGGTCTGGTAGAGCGTTCCCTTCTCCACGGCGGCGTCGCGCTTGTCGCGTGCGATCTTGCTGATGATGCGCGCCGACAGATAGTACGGCGTGGACAGAAGGTCGAAGTCCTCCTGCGACATGGTCGGCGACTTGGTGATGTACTGCCGAGTGAGCGTCCCTTGCAGAAACTCCAGCATGACCATCGCCGCGGTCTTCGGCACGGGCCAGCTGCGGCCGCTCTCGACGGTCGTGGTGAGGTAGCGGCAGAGGGTCTCGAGCTGCTCGGACTCCGGAAAGACCAGTTCGCGAAGGCCGTACTTGCGGGCCAGCGCGCGCTCCTCGGAATGCGAATCTTTCATGAGGCTCTCGAGTAATGCTGAAGTTCTGGCAGGATAGCACCGCAAAACATGAGTGACAGCGGCCGTATCCTCGACGCCATCCGTCGTCTGGTGCGCCATCTCCGGCTCGCCGACCGCGCGGCGCAGAGCGATCTGGGGATCTCCGGCGCGCAGCTCTTCGTGCTGACCGAGCTGGGAAAAACGCCGTCGCTCTCGCTCAACGAGCTCGCCGCCCGAACGCGTACCGACCAGAGTTCGGTGTCGGTGGTGGTCAGCCGTCTGGTCGACGCGGGCTTGGTGACGCGCGACCGCGATGCGCGCGACGCGCGCCGCCTGATGCTCAACCTCACCCGAAGCGGCCGCGCCATGCTGCAGCGCGCGCCGGCGGTGGCGCAGGAGCAGATCATCGCCGAGATCGACCGCCTCGCGCCGTCCGGCCGCAAACAACTCGCCGACTCCCTGACGGAGCTCGTCGACGCGCTCGGCGCGGAGCCGGGCCCTGCGCCGATGTTGTTCGAGGAGGAGGAGCGGCCGCGCCCGCGGCGGGCCCGCGCCAAGGAGTCGGGCGAAGGCGCGCAATGAGGCTTCCGCGCGGAGCCGCCTTCGTTCTGTGGACCGGGGTCGTTCTGTTCGCGGCGCTCGCCGTCGCCTCCGCCGTGTTACGCACGTTCGCCACGATTCACCCGAGCGCCGCGATGGCCGAGGTGCAGCGCGATGCGCTCCGCGCCATGAACGGCGATGAGGCGCTGCTCCGGGAGTTCGAAACGCGCTTCGCCAAGCGTCCGGCGATGACGCTGCTGCACGTCGTCCCCGGGGCGCTGTTCCTCTCGTTCGGCCTGCTGCAGTTCTCGTCGCGCATCCGCAGCCGGTACATCCGCTTCCACCGGTGGTCGGGACGAGTGCTCATGGTCGCCGCGATCGTCAGCGGCGGCGCCGGCCTCTACTTCGGCGTAGTGATTCCTTTCGCCGGCTTCGGCGAAGCCTCGGTGATCGCGCTGGTCGGCGCCTTCATCATCGTCGCCGTCGTGCGCGGCTTCCTGGCCATCCGGCGCGGCGACACGGCGCGGCATCGGGAGTGGATGATCCGCGCGTTCGCCGCCGGCATCGCCGTCTCCACCGTCCGAGTCGTCGGCGGAATCATGCAACTGTTCATGCCGATGCCGCCGGCGCAGACGATCGTGATCTCGTTCTGGGCGGGATGGATCATCACCCTCAGCGCCGCGGAGCTGTGGATCCGCCTCGGGGTCGGAGCTTCACTTTTCACTTTTTCTACACCACGTATCAAAAGTGAAAAGTGAAGCTCTGACCCCTCGGGCGGGCCTCACTTCCAGGTCAGCTCGAACGTACAGCTCTGCTGGCCGTGGCACTGGCAGCGCGTTTCGAGAACCGCCGGCTCTTGTCCCCCGTGGCGAAGGATGGCCTCCATGAAGAAGCCGACCGCGCTGGCGCAGTAGACGGGGCTGTAGACGGGATAGTTGCTGTAGATCATCCGGCCGCCGCGCGCCGTCGGCTCGAATTTCACTTCGCCGAACTTCTGGAACTGGCTGTGGAACATCGCCTCGTTCTCGAGGAACTTCAGCAGCTCCGCGCTGTCGAGCGCCTTGTAGACCTTGCCGATGCCGTACTCCGCCGACGCGGCGCCGGCCAGGGCCAGGATGTTGGGCTGCCTGACGCGGAAGTACTCGTAGACGGCGCGATCGAGCTCGATGAGCGACGCGAACTCGCACCACGCCGACGCCATCGGCGTCTTGAGATAGCCGGCCGTGCGCGGAGAGAGCTTCGCGGCGATCGCGTTGAAGGCTTCCTCGCCGCCCGTCTCGGTGATGAACTGCCTCCGCCCGGCGAAGATGACGCCCTTGACTTTGGCCGCGTCGGGATTCGGTCCGGTGAGGACTTCCTTTCCGTCGAGGCGGGGGATCGGTCCCGGTGTCTGGCGCTGGCTGAGGAGCGACACGGCGAGACGGAATTCTACCGCTCAACCGCCAGGCCGTCGCGAATCCACGCCTCGGTGCCGCCGGCGACGTTGCGCAGGTCGGTGAGGCCGTGGCGCGCCAGCAGCGACGCCGCCGCCGACGAGCGATAGCCGCCCGCGCAGATGACGGCGAGCGGCCGATTCTCGATCTCCTCGATGCGGCGCGGCAGCTCGCCCAGCGGAACGTTGCGCGCGCCGGGGACGTGGCCCGCGGCGAACTCCATGGGGCGGCGGACGTCGAGGACGTCGACCGCCATCTCGCTCAGTTCGTCCGTGGTGATTTGGGACAGAGACGCCGATTCGTATCCCGCCTCCACCCATGCCAGGAGTCCGCCGTCGAGATAGCCGGCGACGTTCTCCATCCCCACGCGCGCCAGGCGCACCACCGCCTCGCGGGAGTGCTCGACGCTGCCGGCGACAATGACGATGCGGTCTTTCGGCGAGAGCAGCGTCCCGCACCACGACGCGTAGCTTCCGTCGAGGCCGATGTTCACGGCGCCGGGCACGTGGCCGGCGGCGAAGGCGTCGGAGTCGCGGACGTCGAGGACCACCGCCCCCTCCTCCAGCAGATCGCGCACCGCGCCGGGCGACAGCGGCGGCGCGGCGACGTCGTCGAGAGAGCGTGCGCCGATGCGGTTGATCTCCGCGGCGCGGGAGAAGTAGGAGGGGGCGTCGGAGAGATCGGTGGTCATCAGGCGGACGAAGTCCTCGCGCGGCATCGGCCGCAACGCGTAGTTCGTGCGGCGCTGGATGCCGATGGTCGAGCGCGTCTCGCTGGAGATGTTGCGGCCGCAGGCGGAGCCGGCGCCGTGGGCGGGCCAGACCTCGACGTCGTCGTCGAGCGCCAGCAGTTTGTCGTGCAGCGAGTCGTACATCATCGACGCCATCATCTCGGGCGTGTAGCCGCGGCTGCCGGCGAGGTCGGGGCGGCCGACGTCGCCGATGAAGAGCGTGTCGCCGGTGAGCACCTTCGTCGCGCGGCCGTTCTCGATGACCAGCCAGCAGACCGACTCCGGCGTGTGGCCCGGCGTCTCGATCGCCTGCAACTCGACGCCGCCGACGCGCAGCGTCTCGCCGTCGCGCACCGCGCGATGCGGGAACTCCGCGCGCGCCGCCGCGCCGAAGACGATCTCCGCCCCGCTGCGCGCGGCGAGCTCGCGGTGCCCGCTGACGAAGTCGGCGTGCAGGTGCGTCTCGACCACGTATTTGATGGTGAGGCCGTGATCGCGCGCCGCGTCGAGGTACTGCCCGACGTCGCGCTGCGGATCGACGATCGCGCACTCGTCGCCGTCGCCAATCAGGTAGGAGGCGTGGGCCAGGCAGGAAAGGTAAAACTGGTGGAAGTGCATTTCGTTCGCCGTTGGCTGTTGACCGTTGGCCGAAAAACCTCGGTCAACAGCCAACGGTCAACTGCGAACCCTATCTGCGCGATCCCACAATCATACGCAACTGTCTCATCCGCAAATCCAGCTCCTCCGGCGTGATATTCGCGTACTTCGCCGGCAGCAGCCGCCGGCTGGAGGCTTCGAACACGGCGAGCAGCTCCATGTATTCGAGGAGCTCGACGTCGCGACTGGGGAAGTAGTCGGCGGCGGCGCGGACGAAGCGCTCGGCGCCGACGGTCGACATGCTGTCGCGCGCGGCGTCATCGTTGGCCATCAGGATCACCGCCTCCACGTCGGCGTTGCTGTAGCCGACCAGCTTGCGCGAGAACTCGTCGCGGATGGCCGAGAAGTCGACGTCGGTCTGCACCTTGTTCTTGCGCACCGAGGCCCGGACGATGTTCTCCACCTCCTCCGGAGTCTGCGAGTAGAGGAAGGGGATCTTGCGATCCAGGCGCCCGGCGCGCTTGAGGTCGACGTCGAGCTTGTCGGGGCGGTTGGTCATCACCAGGAAGAGGATCCGCCCGCGGTTCGAGGTGTCGGACATGAACTCCTTGATCCTGGCGATGACGCGCGACGAGGTGCCGCCGTCGCCTTCGCCGTCGGTGTTGCCGAACGCCCGGTCGCCTTCGTCGATGATCACCACCACCTGTCCGATGGCGCGGAGCACGTTGAGGATCTTCTCGAGATTTCCCTCCGTGGCGCCCACCCACTTCGACCGGAAGTTCTTCAGTTTGATGGTGGTCAGGCCGCACTCTTTGGCGAACGCCTCGGCCACGAAGGTCTTGCCGGTCCCCATCGGGCCGGTGAAGAGGATGCCCATCGGCACGCGCGTGCGTTGCCCGTCGCGGATGGCGTTAGCGATCATCATCAGGTCTTTCTTGACCTCGTCCATGCCGCCGACCACTTCGAATCCGTGCTCCGGCTGGACGAACTCGATCAGGCCAAAGCACTCGCGCTCGATGATCTCGCGCTTGCGGCGGGCGATGAGCAGATCGACCTCTTTCCGCGCCGCATCCCCCTCTCCCGCAAGCGGGAGAGGGTGGTCGGAGGCCGGGTGGGGGCCGAGCAACTTCGCGATTTCCTCCCGGCTCATGCCGGTGGTCAGTTGCGCCAGCTTCGCCGCGCGCTCCGCCGCGTCGGGGCCGGTGAGAATCGACCCGATGAACTCCTCCCGCTCCCGATTCTCCGCCTCGCTGGCCGGCGGCGGAGTGAGGATCGACACGATCTGGATCGACTTCAGCCCGGCGGTGACTTCGGCGTAGCGCTCGGTTTCCTTGTCGTCGAGGCGCGCGTCGGCGTGACGCGCGGCGGCCTTGCGCGTGTCGTGATCGGGCATGGGGATCTCGACCACCGCTACCTTCGGATTGGAGACGATCTTCGGCGCCAGCTCGGTGAGGTTCTCGGCGACGAGGATGACCACGTTGTCGCTGCGCTCGATCTCCGGGAGGAACGACCAGCGGTGCAGCGTGACGATCGCGGCGCGGTCGGCCTCGCTCTGGAAATTCGGGTCGCCGGCCGGCGCGATCACTTCGGCGTACTCCAGGATCGCCGCCGCCTTCGCCGATCCGATGAGCATCCGCTCGAGCGCGCCGAGGACGCGCGGCTTCTCGGTCTGGGCCACGAAGTCGTCGACGTTCTCCACGTCCTTCCCGCGCTTGAGGAACCGCACGCCGGTAGCGACGTTGTAGACGGCGACGGTGTCCTTCGATTCCTTCAGCAGCACGTTGCCGAGAAAATCGGTCAGGGTCAGGAAGCGGTTGCCGCTCAGCACCGCGTCGAAGACGTTGCCGTGCAGCACGAAGATCGACGCCTCGCCGCGCAGGTAGCGGCGCCGCAGGTCTGTGGCCCATTCGGGTTGCTGCATCAAGCCTCGAGCGCTCCCAAAATCTTCTCCGTGTCGATCGCCGTCTGCTGGATGGAATCGACGCCGTCGAGGAGGTCGTCGAGCTGGCCGGAGAGCTCGGCCGGCGACTGCATGGTGACGATCTGATCGGCGATGAGCTGGAAGGAGTTCTCGATCAGATCGAGTTGCGCGCGCGCCACGCCGAGGTAGTCGCGGATCTCGCGGATCTTCTCGGTCCGCTTGTTGATCACGTCATAGTTCTTCTTCGCGATCTCGCGCTCCGCCTCGGGGATCCGATCGGAAGTCGACTTCCCATGCCAGCGCGACTTGTCGCGCTCCAGCGCGTTGACGTCGATACTGTCGAGGTAACGCTCGTAGCGCGACACGGTGAGCGCCATCTCCAGGAAGGCGTCGACCAGCTTGTGCGTCTTCACCAGCTCGGTGCGCAGGAGGTCGCCGGTGAACGACGGGTTCGCCGCGGCGAGGCGGTTGATCTCCTGCTCGCGCTCCACCAGGCGGTTCACGCGCGCCACCTCCTCGTCCGGCAAGGTCTTCATCCGCTGCGCGCGCTCCTGCGCCTCGATCGCCAGCCGCACTTTCTCGAAGCGCGGGTCCCAAAGCAGGCGGCGCAGGGTCTTGTTCTCCGGCGCGTGCAGCAGCCATAGCCCTTCGGCGCCCATGGCCAGCAATGCCGGAATCGGATTCGCGGTGAGCACCGACGCGGCGATCCCGCCCAGCAGCAGCGAGAGGTTGTACGGGTTGTTGAAGGCCATCTTCAGGTAGGGGCGCTTCTCGAAGATGGCGTCCTTGATCGACTCCTTCAGCGCAGCGCGCACCGTCGGCTGCTTCTGCGCCGGCTTGGGCTCAGTCTTCTGTGGCACGGTTGCCATTCTAAGGTGCGACCCTCACCCCGGCCCTCTCCCGCGTGCGGGAGAGGGTGGCGCGAAGCGCCGGGTGAGGGGTCACGCCGGTGCGTACAGCAGATCCAGCAACTTCTTCTCCACGTTCCGGAACTCCGTGGACGACTTCAGCGCGATGTCGCGGTCGCTGAAGAAGGGGACGTCGACGCGGTGGAGGATCTTCGTCGGCCGCGGCGCCAGGACGTAGATCGAATCGGCCAGGTACACCGCCTCGGAGACGTCGTGCGTGACGAACAGGATGGTGTTGTCCTCGGTGCGCGAGACGTCGAGCAGCAGGCTCTGCATTCCCCACCGCGTCTGCGGGTCGAGCGCGCCGAACGGCTCGTCCATCAGCACCAGTTGCGGCTTGTTGATCAGCGTCCGGGCGATGGCCACGCGCTGCTTCATGCCGCCGGAGAGGTCCTTCGGATAGCGATCGGCGAACTCGGCGAGGCCGACGCGATCGAGATACTTCGCGGAATCCTTCTCCCGCTCCTTCTTCGGCACGCCGCGCAGCTTCAGGCCGTACTCCACGTTGTCCTTCACCGTCAGCCAGCCGAACGAGGTGTAGGTCTGGAAGACCATGCCGCGGTCGCGGCCGACGTCGGTGACCGGCACGCCGTTCATGAGGATCTCGCCGCGCGTGGGGGGGAGGATGCCGGCGACGGCCTTGAAGATCGTTGACTTCCCGCAGCCCGAAGGGCCGAGGAGGACGACGATCTCGCCGACGCCCGGCTTGTCGTCGATGTCGAGGGTGATCTCTTTCACCGCCTCGGTCTTCTTGCCGGTGCGGTCGATGTAGGTCACGCCGACGTCGGTCATGCGCAGGCGCGGAACCTTCTCGCCCTGCTCCGCCTTGTAGGTTCCCTTGGCCGGCTTCGTGCCGACGTCGACGGCGACGGTGCCCGGCTCGCCCGGCTTCTCCGTCTTGCTCACAGCGCGGCCTCGCGCCACCGGAAGAGCACTTTCGAGAGGGAGCGGATCAGAAAGTCGGTGAGGAGGCCGATGCCGCCGATGACGATCAGCTCGGCGAACGACCACGAGGCCCGTTGATGCGAGTACGCCAGTTGAACCATGTAGCCGAGGCTGCGGCCCGGATTGACGGCCTCGGCGAGGATCACGTAGGTCCAGGCGATGGCGTTCATCACGCGGAACGAGTCGAAGATCTCCGGCAGCGCCGCGGGAAGGAGCACTGTGCGGATCACCTGCATCTTCGAGGCGCCGAGGGTCAGCGCGGTCTGCACCAGTTCCTCGGGTACCGCGCGGATCGCCGACACCACCACCGGCAGCAGATAGACGAAGACGCCGAGAAAGAGGAAGGCAATCTTCTGCTTCTCGTAGATGCCGAACCAGAGGATGAGCAGCGGGATGAACGCGGAGATCGGCATGTAGCGCAGCGGCGCCACGATCGACTCGAAGATGTGGTGAATCGGCGCGAAGGCCCCCATCATCACGCCGAGCGGAAGCGCCACGGCGGCGGCGAGGAGGAACGCCAGCACGATGCGGCGCGTGGAGGTGAGGATCGCCTCCCAGAGGTCGTACTCGATGAAGAGCTGCAGCGTCCCGCGAACGACTTCGGTCGGCGACGGCACGAAGTCCGGCGGCGCCAGGTGACCGTAGCTGATGATGCACCACGCCCCGATCACCACGATGGGCATGATGAACGCCAGCGCCACCGCCGTGGTGCGGGGGACGGGCTGGCGGATGGACCAGAAGGTGGAGCGGCGCTTCATGAGATGGAGCGCCGGCGTCCCGCCGGCTGGCTCGCAGGCGTCCTCGCCTGCGTAGCGCGAGTTCGGCGGCGGGACGCCGCCGGGCCAGCCGCCGGGACGGCGGCGCTCCGGTTCGTCGTCATTCCGTTGCCAGAACGACCTTGATGTCCGTCCTCCGATTCAACTGCCGCCCCGCCTCGGTCGCGTTGTCGGCGACCGGGTTCGCCTGCCCGCGACCGATGGTCTGGAAGCGAACGACTTCGATGTGCGGGAAGGTCTGCACGATGTAGTTCTTCACCGCCAGCGCGCGGCGTTCGGAGAGCGACATGTTCGACGTCGGGCTGCCGGTGGCGTCGGTGTTCCCTTCGATGCGCAGGTAGGTATTGCCGAAGGACGTCATCGTGTCGCCGAGGGAGTCGAGGACGAAGAACGAGCCGGGCATGATCTCGTCGGAGCCGGGCGTGAAGTGGATCTGGATCTGCTTGTTGATGATGGCGCGGTCCATCTTCGACGGCGCCTTCGCCGCCATCTTCGGCTCCTCGACCTTCGCGCCGGGATAGGCGGCGGCGATGGCCTGGATGAAGCGCGCGTCGGCCCAGTCCTTCGCCTCGACGGTGCGGTTTACCAGCCCCTTCTTGCGCCAGATCACGAACGCGGTGTCGAACAGCGTCTCGTAGTGCGCCTTGCCGCCGGTGAGGCCGTAGAACTGTGCGTTGTCGGGGTACGGCGTCAGCTTGAGGCCGGAGAGCATGCCGGAGACCGTGTCGGTGTCGAGCTTCAGCGCCTTGCCGACGATGTTGTACGAGCCGGTGGGATCGGTCTTGATCATCTCGATGCCGTCGAACCAGCCGTGCACGAAGTCGCGCACGGTGTCGGGGGCCTGATCGATGACGTCCTGCCGCGCGCAGAGCGTGTCGGCGATGATGTTGGTGGCGGCGGTGGTGGAGACGAGAACGTGCGCCTCGTCGCCGCGCGCCGTGACCGCGGACGAAAGATCGGGCTCCCACGTCACCGCTGCGTCGACCTGCTTGGCCTTGAACATCGCCGCGGCGGCCGGCGCATCCTGGGTGAAGATGATGTTCTTCTCCACTTCGGCGCGGTCCGCCGGCGAGAGTCCCGACTGCGCCAGCAGATACAGCAGCAGGAAGTGCGACGGCGTGAACTGCGTGCAGGCCACCTTGTGGCCCTTGAGCTGCTCGATGGACTTGATGGAAGACAGCGAAACGATGCCGTCGCCGCCGCGCGACCAGTCCTGCATGATGAACGACTTCGCGCGCTGGTTGTTCTCGGCCAGGATGGACGCCTCGCGGGCCCAGTTGTCGACCGTGTTCCACATGATGTCGACGTCGCCCTTGCGGAACGCGGCGAGCTTCGCCGCCGGGTCCTCGATGAGCACGAACTTCACGTCCATGCCGTATTTCTTCTTGTAGAAGGAGTTGGCGTTGGGGTCCATGCCCCAGTTGTAGACGATGCCGGGGGCGTGGCCGGCCCAGGTATTGATGGCCACCACCAGCGGCCGCCCGAGCTTGCCGCCCGAGGCCAGGCTGGCGGGGGAGACGCCGGAGGAGCCGGCGTCGCGGGAGGGGTCGGCCGGCGCGTTCTTCAGCGCGTCGAAGTCATTCGACGAGACGCCGTCCGAGGCCGTTTTCTTCGACTTGTCGCCGACCGCCCACTTGCGCACGTCGGCGCCTTTGTAGTGGTAGACGGCGTAGCCGACCACGGCCAGAATTACGACTGTGACGAAGAATTTTGCAAACGCAGTGAGTCGCATGATGCACCTCGTTGATGGTTGTCGGTTGTCGGTTGTCAGTCGCGGCGGCCAGCCGACAACCGACAACTGACAACCGACAACGGTGATCTACATTGTTTTCTGCTGTCCCGCCTGTTGTGCCGCCTTGCGCGCCTTGAGCTGTGCGAGCTCCTGCTTGGCCTGGACGTCGCCGACCTGATTGCGCAGGTTGGAGAGGCGCTTGTCGAGCGAGGAGTCGGAGATCTCTTGCGTCAGGTTGGCCTCGGCGATGGTGTTCTTGATGTGGGTGCGGACGTTGTCGAGCGCGCGCACCTCGTCGTCGACCGAGAGGCCGTCGAGCTGCTCGTGGATCTTCATCCGCGCCTGCGCCGACTGCATCTTGGCCAGCATCGAGTCGCGCTCGGCCTTGAGTTTCTTGATCTCCGACTGCACGCCGATCAAGGACGACTTGGCCGAGTCGGCATCGCTGCGCGCCGATTCCATGTCCGTCTTGAGCTCGGTGATCTCCGCCGCGAGCTGATTCTTCTTCTGGATCAGCACCACCGCGAGATCGTCCTGGTTGGTCTCCACCGCCGTGTTCAGCTCCGCCTCGGTCTGCATCATCTCCGCGGTGGCGCGCTTGAAGCGGTCGTCGAGCTCTTCGCGCCGCCGGATGATCGCCGCCGTGGCGCTCTTCAGCTTCGCGTACTTCCCGATCATCGAGTTGATGGCGTTCTCGTACGCGATCTCCGGATGCTCTTTCTCGATGTCGGAGATCCAGATGGAGAGGAAGCCTCTCCAGAGATTGCTTAGACGCGAAAAGAGTCCCATTTTTTCTCCTCGTTTCCGTCATCCTGAGCCGCGAAGACGGCGAAGGATCTCGAAATGCGCAATCTGAGATCCTTCGCTCCGCTCAGGATGACGGACGCGTTCTCTTACCCCGGTTCCTTCAGCTTTGGCGACTCACGCACCACGCGCGCGACGGTTTCCTGCCCGAAGAACTCGAGCACTTTCTGAATCTCCAGCTTCTTGTCGTTGCAGCTCTTGACGACGGCCTGCTGCTCCTGCACTCGCTGCTGCATCACCGATCTCAGTTTTACGATTTCCTCTTCGTATTGTTTGATCCGGAGATCGGCTTCCTCGGTCGTTTTGGCTGTATCCGCAGCGCCTGCACGGATATACGCCTCGAGCGCCTGGAGCTGCTGGGCGGTGGCTTCGATGATCTGCTCGATCGGGACCCCGAACGCGCGCAGCGAGGCCATGACGATCTGCTTCTTGACCGTTTCGTCCGTGCCGGGCGGGAGCGAGCCGAGGAGGTCCTGGGTGCGCTTGACGCGCTCGCGCTCCGCCGCGTCGATGCCGGCGGCCTCGAAGACCTGCTCGTAGTCCACCTTTCCGCCGGTCGCGGCGGGAGGCGGCGAGGAGAAGACGTCGAGGGGCGGTTGGGCGGCGGCGCGTTTGATGGCGTCGTCGTCCGAGAAGGGGACGTAGTCCGATCCCTCGGTCTGCTGCTGCGGGTCGTCCTGGACTACGAACCACCCCATCACAGTCGAGCCCCATTTCTTCTTGTCAGCCATGGCGCGAGCGGCTGGCGATCATAGCAAATCGGAGCGGCGGAACGCCGTCGAAGTCGATTTCCATGAGGAAGTTCGGCGGTTCGGGCTCTGAGGTACAGCCGCGCTCTCTCGCGCAGGCACCTCACTCATCCCCCCGCGCGGTATGCTGCGGAACGGCACCATTCAGTAACAGGAGTCCCCGTCCCCCATCATGCATTCTTCCTGTTCAAACAACCGGAGACCGTCCATGCGCTGCCTCGGCCGCACCGCGTGCTCGCTGCTGCTCATCGCCACCGCAGCCGCCGCACAAGTCAAAGAGACCATCGAGGTTCATCTGGTCGAAGTGCCGGTCACGGTCGTCGATCGTGCCGGCAATCCCGTGCGCGGCCTTACGGCGGCGAATTTCGAGATCATCGATCAGGGGAAGAAGCGTGAGATCGCGAGCTTCGACAAGATCGACTTCGCCTCCCCCGACTCGATGAAGGCCACCTCGGCGCTCAATCCGAACGCGCGCCGCAGCTTCCTTCTGCTGTTCGATCTGACCTTCGCCTCGCCGTTCGGGCGCACCAAGGCGGAGGAGGCGGCGCGGAACTTCATCGCCCGCGGCATGCAGCGGCGCGACCTCGCCGCCGTCGGTACCGTCGATATCAACCGCGGCTTCCGCATGGTCACCGCGTTCACCACCGACCGCACCCTGCTCGCCTCGGCCATCGCCAATCCGCAGACCTTCGTGGCCAGCGACCCGCTGCAGATCGCCAGCGGGACGGTCTTCGAAGTGCCGCAGGACAGAGTGTCCGCCGCCGAGCCGACCGGACGCGCGGCGCAGTTGGACGCCACCGCACAGGACATCGCCCGTCTCGAGAAACGGTTGAACGACAGCTACAAGCGCGACCGCGTCGAGCGCCAGTTGGTCCTACTGAGCGAGCTGGCGAAAACCCTGCGCGCTGTCCCCGGCCGGAAGCAGGTCATCTTCTTCAGCGAGGGATTCGATCCCCGTCTGGTGCAGGGCCGCGACGCACGCGACACGGCTGGCACCGCCGACGAGATGGCCCAGACCATGTCCGGCAACCTCTTTCGCGTCGACACCGACGCCCGCTACGGCAGCTCGACCTCCATGCGCATCCTCGCCGACATGGCCCGCATGTTCCGAGGATCGGACGTCGTCTTGCACGGCGTGGACATTCAGGGCGTGCGCGTGCAGAACACCGTCTCCGACGGCACGATGATCAATTCCAATGAAGCGCTGCACCTGCTGTCGAAGCCGACCGGCGGCGAGGTCTTCAAGAACTCCAACGACGTGAACGCCGACCTGGCGCAGATGCTGCGGCGGCAAGAGGTGGTCTACGTTCTCGGCTTCCACGCGCCGGCGAACAAGTCCGGCAAGTTCCACGACATCAAGGTGCGTCTCAGCGGCGTGGCCGGCGCGCAGGTCTTCCACCGCGCGGGCTACTACGACACCGGCGGACAGACGGCGCTGGAGCGTACGCTGACGGCCGCGGAGATCATCCTCAACGACATCCCGCAGAGCGAGATCCGCATCGCGGCGCTCGCCGCGCCGTTCGCCACGCGGCGCAACGCCACCGTCCCGATCGTGATCGACGTCAACGGCGCCGATCTGCTGAAGGGCGCGAAGCACGACATGAGCGCCGAGGTTTACATCTACGCCTTCGACGACGAGGGCATCGTGCGCGATCGGATGTTCCAGCGCATCGGACTGGAGACGACCAAGGTCGCCGATCGGCTGCGCGACACCGGGCTGAAGTACGTGGCCACGCTCAGCCTTCCCCCCGGCCGGTACGCGCTGAAGACGTTGGTGCGCACCGGCGACGACCGCAAGGGCTTCGCCCGGACGGACGTCGAAGTGCCGGGATTCGACGACGTCGCGCTGCTGCCGCCGCTCTTCATGGACGATCCCGGGCGTTGGGTTGTAGTTCGCGGAGGCTCGCACGCCGGCGACGTGCCGTTTCCCTTTCACATCAACGGCGAGCCGTTCTTTCCCAGCGCCAGCGTCACCGTACAGAACGGCCAGTCGCGGCGCTTCGCCGTCTTCGTGGCCAACGCCACGGCGGGCGAGCTGGCGTGGGAAGCGACGGTGACCGATCCGCTGGGGCGGGAAAGCACGGGCGAGGCGTCGCTGGTGCAGGAGCTCCAGGGTGCGGAGATGGCGAAGCTGCTGCTCGATTACGCGCCGGACGATCTTCGCAGCGGCGCGGCCACCTTCGATCTCAAGGTCCACAAGAAGGGATCGACCGACGCGCGGAAGTCGAGCGTGCCGCTCGTCGTACAGCAGAAATGAATCGGGAGGCCAAATGAAGGTCCGAAGCTTTGCGGTCGCGCTGGCGCTCGTCGCCGCCGCCGCGCTCTTCGCCCAGGTGCGCGAGACCGTCAACGTCAACGTCATCGAAGTGCCGGTGACCGTCGTCGATTCGAGCGGCAATCCCATCCGCGGCCTGACCGCGGCGAACTTCGAGCTGTTCGATCAGGGCAGGAAGCGTGCGATTTCCTCGTTCGACAAGATCGACTTCGGTACCATCGAGACCGTTACCGCCATCTCGCCTCTCAACCCCGCCGCGCGGCGCACCTTCCTCCTCCTGTTCGACCTCGGCTTCTCCAGTCCAAACTCGCTCACCCGGGCGCAGGAATCGGCGCGCAACTTCGTGAAGGAGAACGTGAAGCCGCGCGACCTGGTGGGCGTCGGCACCATCGAAGTGGACCGCGGTTTTCGCCTCCTCTCCGCGTTCACCACCGATCGCGAGCTGATCGCATCCACCATCGCCGATCCCATCAAGTACCGCGGAGCCGACCCACTGCAGATCGCCAACCAGACCGTGGCCTTCAAGATCGGCAGCGACCCGGCCGCTCCCGCTTCTCCCGCCCCCGCCGAGGGGCGGGCCGCGATGGGCGAGGAGTACATGAAAGAGACCGCACAGCGGATGAAGAGCAACAACGAGCAGTACGCCCGGTCGCGGATCGAGAAGCAGGTCGACGCGCTCGGCGAACTGGCGAAGATGCTGCGCGCCGTCCCCGGACGCAAACAGATCATCATGCTCTCCGAGGGCTTCGACGCGAAGTACGTGCAGGGCCGCGAGGCGCGCGCCTCCGCGGAGCAGGCGAAGGAGAACGCGGCCGTTCTCAGCGGCGCGATCTGGGAAGTCGACAGCGACAAGCGCTACGGAAGCACATCCAGCATGTCCATGGTCGATCGCATGGCGCAGCTCTTCCGCTCCTCCGACGCCGTGCTCCACGCCGTCGATATCCAGGGTGTCCGCGTGCAGAACGACGTCAACGAAGGGGCGCGTATCAACTCCAACGCAGGCCTGTTCGCCCTGTCGCGGCCGACAGGCGGAGAGGTCTTCCAGAACTCGAACGATCTGAAGAACAACTTCACCCGCCTGCTGCACCAGCAGGAAGTGGTCTACGTGCTCGGCTTTCAGGCTCCGACCTCCAAGCCGGGCGCCTTCCACGAACTGAGAGTGAAGCTGGTCAACGTGCCGGGCGGCCGCATCAGCCATCGCGCCGGCTACTACGAAGCCGGCGGCGAAACGCCCGGGGAGCGGTCGCTCCGCAACGCGGAGATCATCATCAACGACATCGCGCAGGACGGCGTGCGCGTGGCCGCGCTGGCCGCGGCGTTTCCCATCGCCGGCGGCAACTCGCAGGTGCCGGTGATCCTCGACCTCAACGGGAACGACCTGGCGAAGGAGGCGAAGAACGGCGTCGCCGCGGCGGAGATCTTCGTCTACGCCTTCGACACCGACGGCGTCGTCCGCGACCGCCTCTACCAGCGCCTCTCGCTCGATATGAACAAGGTCGGCGAGAAGCTGCGCGCCACGGGCGTCCGCTACTACGGGACGCTCAACCTCCCGCCCGGCACGTACGCCGTGAAGTCGCTGGTGCGGGCGGGGGAGGGGGAGAAGCGCGGTTTCGCCCGCGTCGACATCACGGTGCCGAAGGCGAACGACATGGCTGTGCTGCCGCTCATCCCCATCGACGAGGCGCCGAAGTGGGTGCTGGTGCGCGGCACCGCGCGCTTCAACGCGCCGTACCCCTTCGAGCTGAGCGGACAGGACTTCATCCCCAGCGCGCAGGCGCAGGGGCACGGCGGCAAAGTGGCGCTCATCGTCTACGGCGCCAAACCCGACGAGCTGACGTGGGAGACGACGCCGAAGACGAAGACCCTCGGCCAGGCCGGCTCAGGCGCTCCGGCCAAGTACGTGCTGCAGCTCGACGACGCCGGCGCCGCCTCCACTCTCGACATCACTGTGCGGAAGAAGGGGCTGGCCGAGCCGCAGAAGACGAGCGTGGCGGTGGCGAAACCGGCTTCGTGAGAGGGCAGTGCCATCGTGGCCAGTCGCCTCAGTCGCACGGATTGCGGTAGGGTGGACGAGTGCTTCCGAAGACGTACGTTGAGACCAGCGTCATCAGCTACCTCACGGCGCGAACCAGTCGTGACGAGATAGCTTCGGCGCATCAACGACTTACGCGGGATTGGTGGGATCGGCGGCGAGTTCGGTTCGACATCTACGTATCGGAATTGGTTGTGCAGGAGTCAAGTCGGGGCGACACGCTCGCCGCGCGTGTTCGATTGGAGGCGATCTCTGGGTACCCGGTCCTCCTTATCAACCCGGTAGCACAGGCGCTAGCAGAGACCATCCTGCGGCGTGGCGTGCTTCCGTCAAAAGCGGCAGCCGATGCGCTGCACATCGCGCTCGCAGCAGTAAACGGGATGAACTTTCTTGTGACGTGGAACTGCACGCATATCGCAAATGGATTCATACTCGAATCGGTGAACACGCTGTGCCGAGATGCGGGGTTCGAGCCGCCAATCGTCTGCACGCCTGAAGAACTAATGGAAGGCTAACAAAATGGTTTGGGAAGATCCTATCGTCGCTGAAACGCGTGCGCTCCGGCAGCAACTGATGGACGAAGTCGGGAACGACCTGGATGCACTCGTCAAGTACCTGAAAGAGCGTGAGCTCGAGCATCCGGAGCGTCTTGTATCGCTATCGCCTCGACGACCGGTGGTTACCGCGCCAACGCGCGAAAAGAAGCCGGGCGGCTAACGCCCTACCACCCCAGCACGTACGCGAACACCAGCGGCGCGACGATCGACGCGTCCGACTCGATGATGTGCTTCGGCGTATCGATGCCCAGCTTCCCCCAGGTGATCTTCTCGTTCGGCACGGCGCCGGAGTAGGAGCCGTACGACGTGGTGGAATCGCTGATCTGGCAGAAGTAGCCCCACAGCGGGACGTCGGTGCGCTGCAGGTCCTGGTGGAGCATCGGCACCACGCAGATGGGGAAGTCGCCGGCGATGCCGCCGCCGATCTGGAAGAAGCCGATCGACGACACCGGCGCGGTCTTCGAGTAGTAGTCGGCCAGCTCGATCATGTATTCGATGCCGGTGCGCACGGTGTGCACGTTCTTCACGTCGCCGGAGATGCAGTGGCCGGAGTACATGTTGCCGAGGGTGGAGTCCTCCCAGCCGGGGACGAACATGGGGAGATTCTTCTCCGCGGCGGCGATCATCCAGGAGTTCTTCGGATCGATCTGATAGAACTCGGCGATCGAGCCGTCGCGCAGGATCTCGTACATGAACTGGTGCGGGAAGAGCCGCTTGCCCGCTTTGTCCTTCTCCACCCAATGCCGCAGCACGGCGCTCTCGATGCGCCGCATCGCTTCGCCTTCCGGGATACAGGTGTCGGTGACGCGGTTCATGTGCCGCTCGAGCAGCGTCTGCTCGTCCTGCGCGCTGAGCTGCCGGTAATGCGGGACTCGCTCGTAGGAGTCGTGGGCCACGAGGTTGAAGATGTCCTCCTCGAGGTTCGCGCCGGTGCAACTGATGGCGTGCACTTTGTCCTGGCGGATCATCTCCGCCAGCGAGAGGCCGATCTCCGCCGTCGACATCGCTCCGGCGATGGTGACCAGCATCTTCCCGCCGCCATCGAGGTGCTTGATGTAGTCGTCTGACGCCGCGACGAGCGCCGCGGCGTTGAAGTGACGGTAGTGAACCTTGATGAACTCAGTGATCGGGCCAGGCATGCGCGCGAATCATACCGACTGATACCATTCACGCAAGATCGTCCCGGAGGCTCCCACGCATGAAGCGCCTTTTCCTCATCACCATGTGCGCGACCGCCGCGCTCGCGCAGACGGCAACACAGATCGAGAAAGACATCCGCACCCTCGCCGCTCCGAAGATGGAGGGCCGCGGGCTCGACACCAAGGGCATCAAGCTCGCCGCCGATTACATCGAGTCGCGTCTGCGCGCGCTCGGGCTGAAGCCGGCATTCGGCAAGTCGTACCGCCAGCCGTTCCCGGTGAAGATCGGCGTCGCGCTCGGCAAGGGCAACCGCCTCGACGGCGTGGCGGACGGCGACTGGGCGCCGCTCGGCTTCTCCAGTTCCGGCGCCTTCTCCGGCGAAGTGGCGTTTGTCGGATACGGCATCAGCGCGCCGCCCATCGGCTACGACGACTTCGCCGGCATCGACCTCAAAGGCAAAGTCGCGCTCATCCTGCGCTACGAGCCGCAGGAGAAGGACGACGCCTCGCCGTTCGACGGCCGCAGGCCGAGCCGCTGGTCGGCGATGCGCTACAAGACCCTGCAGGCGCGCGAGCGCGGCGCGGTGGCGGTGGTCTTCGTCACCGGCCCGGTGCAGGACGAGGGGAAGGACAAGGTCCCGCCGCTGGCCAACGACGGCCCGGAGAGCCCGGCGGGCATTCCGGTGCTGCAGGTGAAAACTTCGCTGGCGCAGAAGTGGGCGGGCGACCTCGCCACGTTTCAGAAGGACGTCGATCGCGATCTGATGCCGCGCTCGCGCGTGCTGCCGATGCGGCTTTCGGGGGTTACGGACGTCAAGCCGACCAACGCGCAGGGGGAGAACGTCGTCGGCGTGCTGTCGGGGAAGGGCGCCCTCGCGAACGAGATCGTCGTCCTCGGCGCGCACTACGACCACCTCGGCTACGGCGGCGAGGGATCGATGAAGCCGAACGCGAAGGCCATCCATCCCGGCGCCGACGACAACGCCTCCGGCACGGCGGGCGTCCTCAACGCCGCGGCGCTCGTCCGCGACGCGCTGAAGAACGTCGCCAGCCATCGCACCGTGGTCTTCGCGCTCTTCTCCGGCGAAGAGCGCGGCCTGGCCGGCTCGGCGTTCATGGTCGGCCATCCCCCCTTCGCCATGGACCGCGTGGTCGGCATGGTCAACCTCGACATGATCGGCGCGTTGCGCGACGACAAGGTCACCGCGTTCGGCACCGACTCCGCGCCGGAGTGGACGGGGCTGATCGCCAGCTCCGCGGCCGGCTCGAATCTCAAGCTCACCGAGACCGGCGACGGCTACGGTCCTTCCGACCAGACCAGCTTCTACGCCGCGAAAGTGCCGGTGCTGCATTTCTTCACCGGCGCGCATGATCGCTACCACGCTCCCGAGGACGTCGCGGACGCTATCAACTTCGCCGGCGCGGAGCGCATCGTGGCGGTGGTGTCGAAGATCGTCGCCGGCGTTGCGCGCGGCGACGGCACCCCGCGCTATGCGCGCGCCACCTCCGCCCCGGCGATGCAGGGCGACAGCCGCGGCTACGGTGCCTACCTCGGCACCGTTCCCGACTTCAGCGCGATGGACGCCACGAAGGGCGGTGTCCTCCTCTCCGACGTCCGCGCCGGCGCGCCCGCGGAGAAGGCCGGCATCAAGGGCGGCGACCGCATCGTCGACATCGGCGGCACGCGGATCGAGAACCTCTACGACATGACCTACGCGCTGCAGGACCACAAGCCCGGCGACACCGTCGACATCATCGTCGACCGCAAAGGCGAGCGGATGACCCTGCGCGCCACGCTGAGCACTCGCGGCGGAACGCCGGCGTCCTCGCCGGCTGGCCCGGCGGCGTCCGCGCCGCCGCCGACCCCACAAATCAGCAACTTCTATCAAAACCGCCCCGGCAAATCGTTCGTGATCGGCGCCGGCAAGCCCTACGCGCAAGTCGACACCGAGACGCGACTCAAGGACGTCCGCCAGCTCACCTTCGGCGGCGAGAACGCCGAGGCGTATTGGAGTCCGGACGGAACGAAGCTGATCTATCAGTGGACGCCGCCGGGCGGCGGATGCGATCAGCAGTACGTCATGGACCTGGCGACCGGAGAGAAGAAGCTGGTTTCCAGCGGCAAGGGACGCACGACCTGCGGCTACTTCGACTATCCGGAGGGCGATCGCATGGTCTATGCGACGACCGAAGGCGGCGGCGCGGCGTGCCCGCCGGTGCCGGACCGTTCGCAGGGTTACGTCTGGCCGATCTATCCGACGTACGACATCGTCGACGACCACGGCCGCAAGCTGACCAGCACGCCGGGCTACGACGCGGAGATGACGTGGTGCCATCGCGGCGGCAAGGCGGTGTTCACGTCGATGCGCGACGGCGATCTCGATCTGTACGAGATGGACGAGGCGGGCAACGTGAAGCGTCTCACCAACTCGCCGGGCTACGACGGCGGCGCGTTCTACAACGCCGACTGCACGGAGATCGTCTGGCGCGCCTACCACTACGCCGGCGACTCCAAGGAGCTCGCCGACTACAAGGCGCTGCTGGTCAAGGACCTGGTCAAGCCGAGCAAGATGGAGCTGTTCGTGATGAACGCCGACGGCTCCGATCAGCGGCAGATCACCACCAACGGCGCGGCGAACTTCTGCCCCTACTTCACCCCCGACGGTAAGCGGATCATCTTCGCCTCGAACGTGCAGGGGAAGGGCTACGAGTTCGATCTCTTCCTGATCGACAAGGACGGCAAGAACCTCGAGCGGGTGACCACCGCTCCCGGCTTCGACGGCTTCCCAGTCTTCAGCCCGGACGGGGAGTACGTGGTGTGGGCGAGCAACCGCGCCGACCTGCAGGGGCACGCGACGAATCTGTTCGTGGCGCGGTGGGTGAAATGACGTTGGCCGTTGGCTGTTGACCGTTGGCCGAGTGCACGGTCAACGACAGGCGCGAAGCGCCGTACGGTCAACGGTGAACGTCAGCGCGTCACGGTGACCGTGGTCGTCGCGCTGGTCGGCGTCCCCGTCTCGTCGCTCCCGTCCACCCGCACCTCGCCGTGGACGCCGCCGAAGAGGCGCTCGTCGGCGACGCTCTGGCGTGGCGCGAAGTGGTAGCGCAGCTCGCCGTTGCCGGGGACGTTGGTCGAGTAGCCGAGGGACTTGATGCGCGCGCCGTCGTAGCTCTCGCCGCCCACCCGCATCCCGCCCACGGCGTAGACCTCGAGGCTCACGCGGTTGATGGTCACCCCCCGCCCGCCCGTCTCGCGCACCACGACGTCCAGGGGGAACTCGTACGTGTTGCCGCTGATGGGGCGCGCCACGATGGGATTCGGCTCGATGGCGATGGAGATCGCGCCGTGGCCGGGGAGAGAGGCGTTGCGCGACGTCCCGGCCTGGGGCGTCGCGCAGGCGATCATCGTGAGAGAAATGGCGAGTATGGCGAGGCGCTTCATGCGCCTCAGTGGTGCATCGACCCTGCCATATGATCGCCGCTCATCACCACCACGATCCCGCAGCCGATGCGCGGCCCGGCGTTGCCGGCGGGTTGCGAGACGAGATCGTCCGGATTGCCATGCAGCACGACCGAGCGCCCGACGACCGAGCTCGCCCCGTCTTTGACGGTAATGGAGTGGGTCATGAAGCGGGTGTGGATCTCGCCGTTGGCGTCGGCGGTGACGTTGCCGAAGTCGCCGGCGTGATGCGACTGCGCGTCCGGCGCGCCGTGGGCCAGGTTCATCGGATTGAAGTGCGCGCCGGCATTCTGCCCGTTGTTGCCGCAGTCGCCTTTCTCGTGGACGTGGAAGCCGTGCACGCCGGGCGGCACGCCGGTGAGGTCGACGACCACCTCGACCGAGCCGTCGCCCTGATCCTGAAAGTGCACCATTCCCTTCGCCGCGTTCCCTTCGCTGGGGTTCAGGCTGGCCATGGCCATCGCGCCGCGGCCGGAGCGGCAGGCGTACGAGACAAGTACGAGAGAAGAGATCGCGATGAGTGCGAGTTTTTTCATGTTTCCTCCGAGCAGTTGTTTTATATCACTGGCTCCACGCCGCAATCCGCCGCGCGAACGCTCCGATCGCCCCCTTCATCACTCCCTGGTACGAAAGGCCGGCCAGCGTATGCAGAGCGTCCGCCAGCGATGGGTACGGTGTGACGAGCTGAAGCAGTTGACCGATCTTCATTCCTTTCCTTCGAGCCAGGACGATGGGCGTGATGAGCGTCGACGCGTTGGCGCAGAGGGCGTGCGCGCCGAGGATGCGCCCTTTCGCGTCGCAGACGATCTTCAGGAAACCGCGCGTGGTTCGCTCCACCACCGCGCGGTCGACGTCCGCCATCGGTAGTTTGTACGTCCGCACCGTCCTCCCGTTCGCCTCCGCCTCAGTCATGCCGATGTGTGCGATCTCCGGGTCGGTGTAGATGGCCCACGGCATGTGCGCGTAGTCGACGGCTTTCCTGCCGGGGAACAGCATGTTGCGGACGAGGGCCCACGCTTCCCGCTCGGCCACGTGCGTGAACTGCATGCCGCCGTGCACGTCGCCGCAGGCCCAGATCCGCGGCACCGAGGTGGCCAGGTACTTGTCGACGGCGACGTACGAGCCATTCAGCTTGACGCCAGCGACATCCAGGCCGAGGTTCTCGGTGTTGCCGCGGCGGCCGGAAGCGACGAAGATCTCGTCGACGGCGATCTCGCGCGTCTCGCCGCCGGCGCTCTCGATCCGCACGTGCTTCTTCCCCCCCGCCACCCGCACGCCCTTCGCCGCCCACCCCGTGCGAATCTCGATTCTTTCTTCCGCCAGGATTTGTCGCACCGCCTCGATGACGTCGGCGTCCTCCTTGTTGAGGATCTGGTCGCCCATCTCGACGACCACGACCTCGCAGCCGAAGCGGCGGAAGATCTGCGCGAACTCGATTCCGATCGCTCCACCGCCGAGGATCACCAGCGAGCGCGGGAAGGCGTCCTGAGCGAGGAAGCTGACGTGATCGAGAAAGCCGGCGTCGGCGAGGCCGTCGATGGGCGGCACGGCGGTGCGCGAGCCGGTGGCGATGACGATGTCCTTCGCCGCGAGGCGGCGACCGGCGACGTTGACCTCGCTGCGCGACACCAGCCGCGCGTCGCCTTCGATGACGTCGATGCCCAGCTTGCGGAACTTCTCCGGATCGTCGTGAGGCTCGATGGCGCGCCGCGCCGTGCGCATGGAGTCCATGATCGACTTCGGCGTGACGCGCGGTTCATGCGGCTCGATTCCGAAGGCGTCGGCGTGGTGCATCTGGTGGACGAGCTTCGCGCTGGCGACGAGCGCCTTGGTGGGCACGCAGCCGGTCCAGAGGCAGTCGCCGCCGAGCTTCTCGCGCTCGATGAGCGCCACTTTCCGGCCCAGCCGCGCGCAGCCGGAGGCGGTGACCAGACCGGCGGTCCCGCCGCCGATGACCACCACGTCGAATTGTTCAGGCATAGACCGTCACCTTACGCTGCCGTGGCCCATCCAGCTCGATGAAGTACACCCCCTGCCACGGGCCGAGAACCAGTTTCCCGTTGCGGCACGGCCACGACAGCGACGTGCCGATCAGCATGGAGAGAAGGTGCGCGTCGGAGTTCCCTTCGCCATGCTCGAAGCGGACGTCCGGGACCATCGCGCGGAGGGCCTTGATCAGATCGGCGGGGACGTCGGGGTCGGCGTTCTCGTTGACCGAAATGGCGCAGGTGGTGTGGGGGACGATGATGGTGCAGATGCCGTCGGCGCTGATTAGCCCGCCAAGCGCGCGATCGACCTCATCCGTAATGATCACGATCTGCTCACGCGCGGAAGTACGGACGGCGAACGTTTTCTCTTTCATCCCATATAATTGTCGGTCAAGTCCGCAAGCCTATGCCCTTCTACTGCATCCATTGCAGGTCGGAGATCGACCCGAAGTTCAAAGCCTGCCCTTATTGCGGTGAGTTGATCACCGATTTCTTGCGGCGCTACCTCGAGACGCCGATCGACGGCAAGTACCAGATCCTGTCGCGGCTCGGGGTGGGTGGGATGGGGGAGGTCTACAAGGTCCTCCACGTCCATCTGAACCACATCCGGGTCATCAAGCTGATGCGCTCGAACATCGCGACCGATCCCGGCGCGCACGAGCGCTTCCTCCGCGAGGCGCGGATGGCGACGAAGATCCACCACCCGAACGTCGCCGCGCTGCACGACTTCTCCACCCTCGACGACGGCTCCCGGTACATGGTTTGGGAGTACATCGAGGGCATCAACCTGCACGAGCTGATCGAGCAGCGCGGGCCGCTCTCGCCGCGTTACGCCGCGAAGCTGGCGACCGACGCGCTCCTCGGACTCGACGCCGTGCATCGCGCCGGCATCGTCCACCGCGACATCAGCCCTGAGAACATCATGATCTCCCGCGACGAGGACGGCGAAGAGCACGTCAAGATCATCGACCTCGGCATCGCCAAGCAGTGGGGCGATGAGAGCTCGGCCAAGACCCAGACGGGGATGTTCGTCGGGAAGTGGAAGTACTGCTCGCCCGAGCACCTCGGCATCCTCGACGCCAGCGAGCGCATCGACGGCCGCGCCGATCTCTATTCGTTCGGCATCGTGCTCTACGAGATGCTGACCGGCGTGCCGCCGTTCCAGGCCGACACGCCGCACCGCTACCTGGTTCTGCACTCCTCCGAGCGGCCGCGCGCGCTGCGCGAAGTCAACCCCGCGGTGACGGCGTCGCCGGAGCTGGAGGCGCTGCTGTTCCGCGCGCTGGAGAAGGAGCGCGGCAAGCGCTTCGCCACGGCGCGCGACTTCGCCAAGGCGCTGCAGGCGCTTCTGCCGACACTCGACGACACGCCGGGTGCGGCGCCGCCGCCGCCGGCAGCCGCCGAGGTGACCGAGGAGCCGACGCGCATTGCTGCGCGCGAGGATGCCGCGCCCACGATCCAAACGCTGGCCGTCAATCCGGTGGCCATCACGCAGAAGACCATCGAGATGGAGACGCCGCAGCCGGCGCCGGTGCCGGTTCTCGTGCCGCCGAAGCAGAAATCGCGCGGGCCGCTGTTCGTGGGAATTGTGGTCGCGATTGCGCTGATCGCGGGCGCGGTGATGATGCTGCGCAAGCCGGCGCCCGCCCTCCCGCCCACCGCGCCCGTCAGCGCGTCGATCGTCACTCCGCCCGGACGCGTGGCCATCAACGCCTTCCCGTGGGGCGAAGTGACGGCGATCAAGAACGTTACGAGCGGCAAGATCGAGAGCATCCAGCCGACCATCACTCCGGCGCCGCCCATCGACCTCCCGCCCGGCACGTACGAGATCACGCTGTCGAATCCCGCCTTCCGCGCGCCGGTCACCAAAGTCGTCGATGTCCGCGCCGGTGAAGATCAACTGATCAACGTGCACTTCACCGATCCGGCGACGGCGAAGCTCCCATCACTGCGATGAAACCCGCGCTCGCCCTCCTCCTGCTCGTTGCACTGCCCGCGTTCGCGGCGCCCGAGAGGTGGTACGAGGCGTACAACCGCGGCGTCAACGCCGTCCGCTCGAAGAACTACGAGGCGGCGGCCGAGGCGCTGGGGCGGGCGGTGGCGGAGATGCCGGCGGAGAGCGCCGCGGCGCGCGCGCGCAACGAGATCTTCACCTACACGCCGCACTTCTGGCTCGGCATCGCCAAGTTCAACCTCGGCGACGTCGACGGGGCGCTGCGCGAGTGGCGGACCTCCGAGGAGCAGGGCGTGGTGCAGAACACGCCGTACTACGCGCAGCTGCGCGACTGGGTGGCGCGCGCCAACGTCGAGAAGCAGCGGCGTACGGAAAACGCGGCCGGGGACAGCAAGCGCGAGGCGAATGCCGCGGTGGGGAAGGCGGTCTCCGCGCAGATGGACGCCGTCGCCGCCGGCGCGGATCGCACCGATGCCTACCGCGCCGCGCAGCGCAAGCTGCAGGAGGCGCTCGACACCAACGGCAAGGCCGGCGTCGACATCCGCTCATACAAGCGCGCCGCCGATCTCGCCGTCCAGGCGCGCGAGATGTTCGTCGGCGCCGCGGATGAAGCGAAGAAGCAGAAGGCGGCCCGCCCGCCCGCCGTCGCGCGCCAGGTGCAGCCGCAACCGCAGCCCAAGCCAGTGGAGATCGCCGTGCCGTTCGAGCCGCCGCCGGCGCCGGTTCCTGTGGCAGCAATCGCGCCCCCGCCGCAACCGCAACCGCAGCCAGCACCGCAGCCTGCGCCCGTCGTCGAGAGCGAGGCGCTCGTTTCCGCGCGCCTCGCGGTGCAGAACTACCGCCGGCGTCTCCTCGACGCGCATCTTCCGACGGCCGAGGCGCAGAAGCTCGATCGCCAGCTCGCCGGGAAGCCCGATGAAAAGACCATCGCCCGCGTGGCCGAACAGGTCGCGCTGAAGGAAAAGGAGCTGACGAAGCCGAAGCTGGTGGAGGTCACCGCCGCCCGACCTGCCGCCAATCCGCGCGCGGATCTCGAGGCGGCCTACCGCGCCTTTGCCGCCGGCGAGCTCACGTCCTCGGATCAACTGCTCTCACGCCTGCTCGGCTCCGACGCGGGCGCCGAGGCGTACCTGCTGCGCGGCTGCGCGCGCTACACGCAGGCGATGCTCTCGCGCAACCGCGACGCGCTGCTCGCCGCCGCCGCGGCGGACTTTCGCAGCGCGCTGAAGCTCAATCGCGCGCTGCGGCTCGACCGGGCGGCGTTCTCGCCCAAGCTGGTGGCGTACTTCGATCAGGTGCGGCGGTCGTCATCCTGAGCCGCGAAGACGGCGAAGGATCTCAGCCGCGGTGGACGAGATCCTTCGCTCCGCTCAGGATGACGCTTCGCGTCACTTCCGCAGCTCGACGCCCGAGGCCACGAACGACACTTCCTTTGCCGTGCCGTCCGCGCCGTGGTTCAGCTTCGCGCCTTCGCCTTCCAGGTGGTCCGCCTCGTCCTTGCCGATCGTTCTGACCTTGGCCACGCCGAGGGCGCGAGCCTGGAAGCCTTTCGAGTCGGTCGGCACGAAGAAGCCGTAGTCCTTGAACGTCACGCGCACGGTGTCGAGCTGCATCCAGCAGCCCATGTTCGTGCAGACGGTGGAGACCACTCCTTCGACCACTACCGGCTGCTTCGCGTACGCCTCCGGCTTGGCCAGGACATCAGCGACGGTGACGCTCTTCGCGTCGGGCGGGATGGCGACACCGCGCTTCACCACCTCAGTTTCAGCGGCGAAGGCGGAGAAGGCGATGGCGATGACCAGAGCTGCGATGGCAAAACGTTTCATCAGTGGACCTCCTGGGTCTGAATGCGCATTCCGTAGAACGAACGGTAAACGAAGACCACCGAAATGAGGAAGAAGACGAGCGAGAGGATGCGCGTCAATCCCTGGTGGCCGGAGCGGGTCATCTCCACCGCCAGCTCGACGGCCAGGAGGCCGAAGAGGGTGGTGAACTTGATGACCGGATTCATGGCCACCGAGGAGGTGTCCTTGAACGGATCGCCGACCGTGTCGCCGACGACCGTCGCTGCGTGCAGCGGCGTTCCCTTTTCCTTCAGCTCCACTTCCACGATCTTTTTGGCGTTGTCCCAGGCGCCGCCGGCGTTGGCCATGAAGATGGCTTGATAGAGGCCGAAGATGGCGATGGAGATCAGATATCCGATGAAGAAGAACGGCTCGAAGCAGGCGAAGGCGAGGGTGGAGAAGAAGACCACCAGGAAGATGTTCAGCATCCCCTTCTGCGCGTACTGGGTACAGATGGCGACGACGCTCTTCGAGTCTTCGACCGAGGCCTTGGTCGCGCCGGTGTCGAGCTTGATGTTCTTCTTGATGAACTCGACTGCGCGGTAGGCGCCGGTCGACACGGCCTGCGTTGCCGCGCCGGTAAACCAGTAGATCACCGCGCCGCCGGCGACGAGTCCGAGCAGGAACTGCGGGTGGAGGATCGAGAGCTTGTTGATGTCCTTGGTGAGCCCGTTGGTGAGCATCACGATGATGGCGAAGATCATGGTCGTCGCGCCGACGACGGCCGTGCCGATGAGCACCGGCTTCGCCGTAGCCTTGAACGTGTTGCCCGCGCCGTCGTTCTCCTCGAGGTACTCCTTGCCCTTCTCCCACGCGGGAGTGAAGCCGAAGTCGCGCTTGACCTCGTCGTCGATCCCGGGGAGGGTATCGATCATCGAGAGCTCGTAGACTGACTGGGCGTTGTCGGTGACCGGGCCGTAGGAGTCGACGGCGATGGTCACCGGGCCCATGCCAAGGAAGCCGAACGCCACCAGGCCGAAGGCAAAGATCGCCGGGGCGATCATCAGCGCGCTCGCGCCGGTCGCGAACGTGCCGGCGATCCAGGCGGCGATGCCCATCAGGCCGGCGATGGCGAGACCCATCCAGTATGCCGAGAAGTTGCCGGCCACGAGGCCCGAAAGGATGTTGAGCGACGCGCCGCCTTCACGCGACGCGGTGACCACCTCGCGCACATGGCGCGACTCGGTGGAGGTGAAGACCTTGACGAGCTCCGGGATGATGGCTCCAGCCAGGGTTCCGCAGGTGATGATCGTCGAGAGCTTCCACCACATCGACGGCTGGTTGCCGAGGTTGGGGATGAGCAGGTACGAAACGACGTAGGTCACGGCCACGGAGAGGATCGAGGTCAGCCACACCAGCGACGTCAGCGGGGCCTCGAAGTTCATCTTGTCGGCGTTGCCGTAGCGGGCCTTGGCGACGGCCTCGTTGATGAAGTACGAGACGGCCGAGGTGATGATCATCAGCACGCGCATGGCGAAGATCCAGACCAGGAGCTGGACCTGCACGGTGGGATCGGTGACCGCCAGAAGAATGAATGTGATCAGCGCGACGCCGGTGACGCCGTAGGTTTCGAAGCCATCAGCGGTCGGTCCGACCGAGTCGCCGGCGTTGTCGCCCACGCAGTCGGCGATGACGCCGGGGTTGCGCGCGTCGTCTTCCTTGATGTTGAAGACGATCTTCATCAGATCCGAGCCGATGTCGGCGATCTTGGTGAAGATGCCGCCGGCGATGCGCAGCGCCGCGGCACCGAGCGACTCCCCGATGGCGAAGCCGATGAAGACCGGGCCGGCGTAGTCGCCCGGCACGAACAGCAGGATGGCCAGCATGATCACCAGCTCGGTCGAGATCAGGAGCATGCCGATCGACATACCGGCCTTCAGCGGGATGGAGTAGGTCGGGAACGGCTTGCCCTTCAGCGAGGCGAAGGCCGTGCGCGAATTCGCGAACGTGTTGATGCGGATGCCGAACCACGCCACGCCGTAGCTGCCGGCGATGCCGACCAGGCTGGCGACGAGGATGATCGCCACCCGCGGCGCGTCGAAGTGCCGCAGGAAGCCGAAGTACACCACCATGATCGTGCCGATGAAGAGCCACAGATACATGATGAATTTGCCCTGCGTGATCAGGTAGGTCTTGCAGGTCTCGTAGATCAGCTCCGAGATCTCCAGCATCGAGCGGTGAACGGGCAGGTTCTTCAGGCGGCCGTACATCACCAGGCCGAAGACGCCGCCGAGGATGCAGACGAACAGGCCGCCGACGAGCAGGTCGTGGCCGGTGATGCCGTTCAGAAAGGTGATCTGCCGCAGGTCGGGCAGGATGAGGTTCGCTTCGGATCGCGCCTCCGCCGGCTTCGCTGCAACGCTCGGATCAGCCGCCGGTTGGGCGACGTCAGCCTGCGCGAAGACAGCTCCGGCGACGCAGAGCAGCAGCGTCGCCAGGACCAGCGCGCGCACAGTCCATGACTTCATAAGTCCTCCAATGGTGGTGAGCTCCCGCCGGAATCAACCAGGGCAGGGCGCAAATGGAGGGCGGATTGTAGCAGAGATGTAGGACGGGCTTTTAGCCCGTCCCACGGAATACGAAGACGGGCTGAAGCCCGTCCTACTTGCTCGCTTGAGACGGCGCCTGGATGTGGATCTCGACGCGTCGATTGAGCTGCCGCCCCTCGGCGGTGTC
This sequence comes from Candidatus Gilichinskyi gelida, assembly GCA_038040385.1. GTDB lineage: Bacteria > Acidobacteriota > Thermoanaerobaculia > Gp7-AA8 > Gp7-AA8 > Gilichinskyi > Gilichinskyi gelida. The sequence goes on along the minus strand of JBBPII010000010.1, from coordinate 102,961 downwards.
GTTCGAAGCTTTCGGCCGCGCCTCGCCGAACCCGTACACGATCACGTTCGAGGCGGGTACGCCGCGGTCGATCAGGTAGTCGGCCACGTTCGCCGCGCGCTGTTCGGACAGCCGCTGGTTGTAGGAGTCCGAGCCGACCGAGTCGGTGTGCCCTTCGACCACGATGCGGTTGTCCGGATACTGGCGGAAGTTCGCGCCGAGCTGGTCGAGCGTGGAGCGCGATCCCGGCCGCAGCGCGCTGGAGTTGTAGTCGAAGAGGATGTCGCTGGTCATCCGGACGTCGATTTCGCCTTCCGAGGGGCGAGTCACCTCGACACCGGGGATCTGCTTCAGCTCTTCTTCCTGCTTGTCCATGCGACGCCCGATGGCCGCTCCGACCGCGGCGCCGGCGGCTGCGCCGACCACCGCGCCGGTGCGGTTGTTTCCGGACTGATTGCCGATCACCGCACCGGCGATGGCGCCTGCCACCGCGCCGATGGTGGCGCCGCGCTTCGTTTTCTGGTTGTCGTTCGGCGCGTTGCCGCCAGTCGCGCAAGCCGCGGCGAACGCGGCGATGAGGATGAGGATCGAACCTTTGCGTAGCATCTGAACTGCCTCCTTCACAAAAAGAAAAGGGCGTGGCGGATCACCGCCACGCCCCTCATCGATGACTTACGCCGCATTGGCGCGGATGTGAATCTCCACGCGCCGGTTGCTCTGGCGGCCGCTGGCCGTGCCGTTGGTGGCGCGGGGCGTCGACTCGCCGTAGCCGACGGTGTCGAGGCGCGAGCCGCTGACGCCGAGCTGGTCGAGATAGTTGGCGACGCTGTTCGCGCGGCGGTCGGAGAGCCGCTGGTTGTACGCCGCGGTGCCGGTCGAGTCGGTGTGGCCCGCCACTTCGATGGTGGTGTTCGCGTACTTCTCGAACACGTCGGCCATCTCGCGCAGCGACTCGCGCGACGCGGTGCGGAGATTCGCCGAGTTGACGTCGAACAGCACTTCGTTGCGAACCGTCACTTTGAGCTCATCTTCCGAGGTACGGGTCACGTTGACGCCTTCGATCTGACGGAGCGCCCGCTCCTGCTTGTCCATCATGGCGCCGACGATCGCGCCGGCCGCGGTGCCTGCCACGGCGCCCACGACGGCGCCGCGCTTTGAGCTGTGCTGTCCGCGGTTGTTTCCGATGATCGCGCCGGCGACCGCGCCGGCCACACCGCCGATGACGGCGCCCTTCTTCGCTTTCGCATGATCGTCCGTCGTCTGCGCGAACCCGGTGCCGGTGGTCGCGACGAGGAGAACGGTCAACAGCATTGCAGTGGTCTTTCTCATGTTTTTCCCCTTCCTTGAGTTGCCTGCCCTCTTCTTCGCAACGGGGGTGCCACGGTCACAATAAGTAAGGAAGAAATGGCGACGGCGGTGGTACCATGCGTGAGCATGCCCGGGGAGCGCTCACTGCAAGAGGCGATCCACAACCGATTGACAGCAGGGGACTTGGCGTTTCGGGACTTCGTGCAAATCGCACTTTACGATCCCGAGCTCGGCTATTACAGCGGCCCCGCATCGCCCGTCGGAAAGGCGGCTGACTTCGTCACCTCACCATCGCTGAGCCCGGTGTTTTCGTTCGCTTTGGGCATGCTCATCCGCGAATTCTTGAGCCGCACCGGCGACGTGGTGTCGCAAATCGTGGACATCGGCTGTGGAGACGGCACGCTCATCAGTAATTTGAGAACAGATGTAGGACGGGCTTCAGCCCGTCAGGATGGCGACGGGCTGAAGCCTGTCCCACATTTTTTCGGGATCGAGCGATCGGACTCACTGGCCGATCTTCCCTCGGCCGACGCCCGCCTCGTCATCAGCAACGAACTGCTCGACGCCCAACCTTTTGCCCGGCTGGTACAGCGCGGCTCCGAGCTCCACGAGCTGACGGTCGTCGAGCGCGACGGCGGGCTCGACTGGGGCGAGCGGCCGGCGGGCGAGGAGTACGTCAACTACTTCGCCGAACGGGGGATCGAGCTCGACGACGGCCAGTTCGCCGACGTCTCGCTCGACTGGGCGTCGCTGTACGCCGACATCTGCGGCATGGTGCCGCGCGGGCTCATCGTCACCTTCGACTACGGCTTCCCGCAGGAGACGCTCTTCCGCTCCCGCCTGCGGCGCTACGGCACGGCGGCGGCGTACGCGGGGCAGCGGGTGTCGCGCGACCTGCTCGCCAACCCCGGCCGGCAGGACCTCACCGCGCACATCAACTTCACGGACCTCATCCGAGCGGGGGAGCGCGCCGGCTTCTCGACGCTCTTCTTCGACCGCCAGGCCAAGTTCCTCCTCAGCCTCGGCATCACCGAGCACGAGCTCTTCAAACCGATCGACGAAGTACGAGCGGAGTCGCTCGCCGCCGGCGTCGATCTTCTCGACCGCCGCGACGAGGCGCGGCGTCTCGTCCTTCCCGACGGCATCGGCGAGGACATCCGCGTGCTGGTGCAGGGCAAAGGCGTGCCGGCGGAGGGGTGGATGTTTCAGCGCAAATTGTTCTAGCTTTCGACGTTGACAGTCGTCGACCGCCGTTTACAATACGTCGGTCTTTCGGACGGACCTGCCCGCTCTCCACACTATGGCTAATTATTCAGTGCTGCTGGTCGCCGCGCTCATCGTGATCTCACTGCCCGTGGTGACCCTGTTCATCCTGGCGCCGCTTGTTCGGGCCTCGCGCGCGAACAAGGTGAAGCTCGAGCCCTACGAATGCGGCATGCCCGCCACCTCGCAGGCGTTCGACCATCGCTTCTCGGTCCGCTACTTCCTCATCGCCGTGCTCTTCATCATCTTCGACGTCGAGACGGTTTTCCTCTTTCCCTGGGCGATCCGGTTCAAGCAGCTCGGCTGGTTCGGAGCCATCGAGATGGCCGTCTTCCTGGCGATCCTCCTGGTTGGGTACTTTTACGCCTGGAAGAGGAAGGTCCTTACATGGGTCTGATCGAGAATCGCTTCGATCCGAACGTCCTCACCACGACCGTCGACAAATTTTTCAATTGGGCACGCAAGTCGTCGCTCTGGCCGATGCAGTTCGGGCTGGCCTGCTGCGCCATCGAGATGATGGCGGTGCTCGACCCGCGGCACGACATGGCCCGCTTCGGCGCCGAGGTCTTCCGCGCCACGCCGCGCCAGGCGGATCTGATGATCGTCTCCGGCACGGTCACCGAGAAGATGGCCCCCATCGTCCGCCGGCTGTGGGACCAGATGCCGGAGCCGAAGTGGGTGATCGCCATGGGCTCCTGCGCGACCTGCGGCGGGCCGTACGACACCTACGCGGTGACCCAGGGCGTCGACCGCCTCGTCCCCGTCGATGTCTACATCCCCGGCTGCCCCCCGCGCCCCGAGGCGCTGATCTGGGGATTGATGGAGCTGCAGAAGAAGATCGAGAAGATGCATGTCATCCGCAAGGGCGGCGAGAGCTACGACTTCGCGCGCGCCGCGGTGCGCGACTCGCTGCGTCCGGTGCATGAAGGTCCGGCGCTGCGCGCCGAGCAGGCCGCGGCGCAGCTCAAGGCGGCGCCGATGGCGGGCGTGAAGCGCGCGCCGGTGGTGGAGAAGCCGAAGGCGTCCGCGGCCGCCGCCACCGCGCTGGCCGAGGCGGAGGCGGAGCTCGAGGAATCGAATTGACCGAAGCGCCGCAGACACCGCCGCCCCCCGCCCCCCCGGCCGCCCCCGCCGCGAGGACAGTCGAGGAGATCAAGCGCGATCCGCTGGTGGCCGCGGCAGTGGCGCGTTCCGGCGACGCCATCGTCGACGCCAAGGAGTTCGCCGGCGAGATCACCCTGGTCGTGCAGCGCGAAAAGATCGCCGACGTCTGCCGCGCCTTCAAGGACGAGTGCTTCAAGTACCTCGTCGATCTCTCCGGCGTCGACTATTCGAACTACCCGAACTACACCGGCTTGCGTTTCGGGGTGTCGTACATGCTGTACTCGTTCGACAAGAACGCGCGCGTCCGGCTGAAGGTAACCACCGACGAGAACACGGCTATACCAACGGTTACTACAGTGTGGAAGACCGCCAACTGGCACGAGCGTGAGGCCTTCGACATGCTCGGCATCGAGTTCGAAGGGCACCCGAATCTCGAGCGCATCCTGATGTGGGAAGGCTTCAACGGCCACCCGCTGCGCAAGGACTTCCCCGTGCGGGGCATCGACACCGGCGCGCGCATCTATCCCGAGGTCTTTCCCGACGGCGGCGGCCCCATGGCCGGCTCGACCGGCAAGGACGTCAAGGACGTCAACGTCTACAAAGGGAAGTGGACGCGCTACGGCACCTGGCCGGCGGCGGAGATCGCCGCCCGCGCCGCGGCTGGCGGACAGCCGCCGGCGCCGGAGCTGGCCGACGTCGTCGCCGAAACCGCGCAACCCACCGCTGACTGGCCGTGGCACGATCCGGAGAAACCGCTTCCGGATCGGATGGCTCTGGCCACGGCCGGCAGTCTCAAGGACAAGTTGTTCGCGGCGATGGCCCAGACCGATTGCACCGCCTGCGGCTGGGACTGCGAGGGCTACGCCGAGGCCATCGCCAAGGGCGAGACATCGGACCTCACGTTGTGCGTGCCCGGCGAGGAGGAAACGGAGAGCATGCTGAAGAAGCTGATGGCCGAGGCGGGCAGATAGTTGTCGGTTGTCAGTTGTCGGTTGTCTGACAACCGATAACCGAGAACTGAGAACTATGTTTGACGTCCACGAGATGGAAGTGAACTTCGGGCCGCAGCACCCGTCCACTCACGGGGTGCTCCGGGTCATCCTGAAGATCGACGGCGAGCGCATCGTCGAAGCCAAGCCGGTCATCGGCTACCTCCATCGCGGAACGGAGAAGCTATTCGAGAACATGGCGTACCCGCAATGCATCCCGCACACGGACCGCATGGACTACGTCGCCTCCGCCACCAACAACCTCGGATTCGTCGAAACGGTCGAGAAGCTGATGGGGGTCACCAAGATGATCCCGCGGCGCGTGCAGCTCATGCGCGTCATGCTCTCGGAGCTGCAGCGGATCTCGTCGCACCTGCTGTGGCTGGCCACGCACGCCATCGACATCGGCGCCATGACGCCGTTCTTCTACTGCTTCCGCGAGCGCGAGCAGGTCCTGGATCTCTTCGAGCAGTACTGCGGCGCGCGGCTGACGCTCAATTGCATGCGCATCGGCGGGATGCCCGACGATCTGCCGCCCGGCTGGCTCGACGACGTGGAGCGCTTCTGCGGGAAGTTCGACGCCGCGGTCGACGAGTACGAGTCGCTGCTGACGAACAACCGCATCTGGAAGCGCCGGACCGTGGGCATCGGCGTGATCTCGCCCGAGGAGGCCATCGACTGGGGCATCACCGGACCACCTCTCAGAGGCTCGGGCGTGGAGTGGGACCTGCGCCGCAAGCAGCCCTACGAGTGCTATCCCGAACTGCAGTTCGAGATCCCCATCGGCAAGAACGGCGACACCTACGACCGCTACCTGGTACGCATGGCCGAGATGCGGCAGTCCAACCGCATCCTCAAGCAGTGCATCCCGCTGGTCAAAGCCACGCCGGCCGGCGACATCAAGGCCAAGATCTCCCGCGTCATCCGCCCCCCCGAAGGAGAGGTGTACCACTCCATCGAATCGCCGAAAGGGGAGCTGGGGTACTACATCGTCAGCGACGGGAAGTCGCAGACCGCGTACCGCTGCCACGTGCGGCCGCCGAGCTTTGTGAATTTGCAGGCGCTGCCGGCGATGGCTCGGGGGCACCTGGTGTCGGATCTGGTGGCGCTGATTGGGACGATCGATATTGTTTTGGGCGAGGTGGACCGATGAGCCCCGCCCTCATGAAATACCTCATCTGGCCTGTGGTGAAGTTCCTGGTGGCCTTCATCATCGTGCAGGTCATCGTCGCCGCCATGAACTGGATCGAGCGCCGTCTCCTTGGATTGATGCAGGCGCGTCTGGGGCCGAATCGCGTTGGGTACAAGGGGTTGCTGCAAATCATCGCCGACCCCATCAAGTTCATCCTGAAGGAAGACATCGTTCCTTCGAGCGCGGAGAAGGTCGCGTACTTCCTCGGGCCGATCCTGCCGCTGATTCCGGCCTTCCTCGTCTTCTGCCTGATTCCGTACGGCCCGCCGCCGACATTCGTGGTCACGCACGTGAACGTCGGGCTGCTGCTGATCCTGGCGCTGACCTCGACCGGGGTCTACGGGATCATCCTGGGCGGCTGGGCGTCGAACAACAAATACTCGCTGATGGGCGGCCTCCGCTCGGCGGCGCAGATGGTGTCGTACGAGGTGCCGTTCGGGCTGTCGATCGTCGGCGTGCTGATGCTGTGCGGCAGCTTCGACCTGGTGCACATCGTCAACTACCAGGCGCACCACATCTGGAATCTCTTCCCGCAGCTCATCGCCGCGTTCATCTTCTTCGTGTCGATGAACGCGGAGAACAACCGCACGCCGTTCGATCTCCCGGAGGCCGAATCGGAGCTGGTGGCCGGCTACCACACCGAATACTCGGCGATGAAGTTCGCCTTCTTCATGCTCGCCGAGTACTCGGCGATGCTCGTCAACTGCTGTCTGATGGTCAGCCTCTTCCTCGGCGGCTGGACGCTTTCGATCAGCGGCTACGGCCTGACCACGGCGACGCTGCAGAAGATTGGAATCTGGGGCGGCATCCTCGGCGCGGTGATCTTCTTCGTCAAGGTGATGTTCTTCATGCTGGTCTACGTCTGGTTCCGAGCGACGTTCCCGCGCTTCCGCTTCGACCAGCTCATGGAGCTGGGATGGAAGTGGATGATTCCGCTGGCGCTGGCGAACATCGCCGTCACCGGCATCGTCATCCTCGCCGCGCCCGAGGGCGGCGGCGAGATCGTCTTATCCATCGCCGGCGTGATCATCATCGCATTCACGCTCTTCCTCCTGTTCCGGCCGAAGCCGAAGGTGGTTGCCCATGCAGGTTGAGTATCCGAAGGCGAAGTGGACCGACAAGTTCCTCCTCCTCGACATGTTCGAGGGGCTGAAGACCACGTTGCGCGAACTGTTCAAGCCGAAGGTGACCATCCGCTACCCCGAGGAGCGGCTGGAGCCGGCGAACCGATTCCGCGGCATGTTCCGCTTCTCGTTCGACCGCTGCATCGCCTGCAAGCTCTGCGCGGTGGCCTGTCCGATCGACATCATCTACATCGACGTCCACGACGAGCAGCGCGAGGTGGACGGGAAGATGAAGAAGCTGAAGGTCCTCGACCGCTACGACATCGACGTCAAGCGCTGCATGTTCTGCTCGCTCTGCGAAGAGGCCTGTCCGACCAAGCCGAAGTCGATCTGGCTGACGACGAAGACCTACGAGCTGGCGACCTACGACCGCAACGATCTCTACTTCAACATGCAGCAGCTCGAGTACTGGGACGACCGGCCGCGCTTCGCGGGGCTGCCGGAGCCGGAGTCCGAGGCGCAAATCGAGGGCGGACGGAAGCAGATCGCGGGAGGGACGCAGTGAAGGGGCCGCGTGTCATTCCGAGCCGCGTAGACGGCGAGGAATCCCCCGCGCATGTGCGATCAGCGCCCGGGCGCGGGGGATCCCTCGCTTCGCTCGGGATGACACATGGGGTGACGCGCCGATGAGCATTGCGCTCCTGGTCTTCTTCGTGATCGGCACCATCGCCGTCGCGGCGTCGGCGCTGGTGATCACCATGCGCAATCCCGTTCATTCCGCGCTCTTCCTTCTTCTCACCTTCCTCTGCGTCGCGGTGCTGTTCGTGATGAAGGGGGCGGAGTTCGTCGGCGCGGTGCAGGTGCTCGTTTACGCCGGCGGCATCATGGTGCTCTTCCTCTTCGTGGTGATGCTGATCAACGTACGGCATCTGCCCGAGGAGCGGGTGCTGTCGAACTTCTGGAAGGGCGGCTTCGCCGTCGGCCTCGGCGTGTTCATCCTGTTGTTCGCCATCGTCCGCCCGGGTGTCTATCGCGACGTGCGCGCCAACAAGGCGCCGCTGACCACGGTCAAGGACCGGGTGCTCGGCCCTTCGCGCAAGAATCCCGGGAAGCTCGCCTACCGCACCGTGCGGCGGCGCAACGTGAATTCCGAGGCCGTGGCGGAAGCGCTGTATCGCGACTATCTCGTGCCGTTCGAGGTGGCGTCGCTGTTCCTGCTCGTGGCCATGATCGGCGCGATCGTCATCGGCAAGCGCGAACTGAGCGCGGTGGAGGAAGAGACCGCGCCGAATTACATGCTGGAGAAGGTGGAGACGGAGAAGGAAGTGAAGGAGGCGATGAGTGCCTGACGCAGCACCGAGCACCGAAGCCTACCTGATGCTCTCCGGAACGCTGTTCGCCATCGGGCTGGTCGGCGTGATCATCCGCCGCAACATGATCACCGTGCTCATGGCCATCGAGCTGATGCTCAACGCCGTGAACATCAACCTCGTCGCCTTCTCCCATCACCTCGCCTCGCTGGAAGGGCAGATCTTCACCATCTTCATCATCACCGTCGCGGCGGGGGAGGCGGCGGTGGGATTGGCGATCATCATTCAGTTGTACCGCCTGCGGAGCACGATCAACATCGACGAGTCGAGGGAGTTGAATGGTTAACTCCACGATCCTCCTCTGGATCGTCTTGCTCCCGGCAATCGGCGCGCTGGTAAACGGCTCGCGCGCATTCGCCAAGCCGCTGACGCCGAAGAACCGCTTCTGGACCAACCTCGTCGCGCTGGGCTCGACCGGCTTCTCCGCGGTGCTCGCGGCGTGGACGGTGATCAAGTACGCCGCGCACGGGACCGAGCACGCCTTCGAGCACTCGTACTACAAGTGGATTCCGTCGGGGATGGGACAGGTCGGCAAGACGTTGGCCGACTTCGGCACCGACTTCGCGCTGCGCATCGACCCGCTTTCCTCGACGATGCTGCTGGTCGTCACCTGGATCGGGTTCCTGATCCACGTCTATGCCACCGGCTACATGTCGCACGAGACAGGATACACGCGCTTCTTCACCTACCTCAACCTCTTCATGTTCATGATGCTGCTGCTCGTCCTGGGGGCGAACTACATCGTCATGTTCGTGGGGTGGGAGGGCGTGGGGCTCTGCTCGTACCTGCTCATCGGCTTCTTCTACGACAAGAACTTCGCCGCCGATGCCGGGAAGAAGGCGTTCATCGTCAACCGGATCGGCGACTTCGGCTTCATCCTCGGCATCTTCCTGATCTTCAACACATTCGGCTCGGCGGACTACTCGAAGGTCTTCGCCGCGGCGAGCGCGAATCCGGGAGCGTACGGCGGCGCGGCGACGGCCATCTGCCTGCTGCTTTTCGTCGGCGCGTGCGGTAAGTCCGCGCAGATTCCGCTGTACGTCTGGCTGCCGGATGCGATGGCCGGTCCGACGCCGGTGTCCGCGCTGATCCACGCCGCGACGATGGTCACTGCCGGCGTGTACATGGTCGTTCGCTCGAACGTGCTCTTCCGCCTCTCCCCGACGGCGATGGCGGTGGTGGCGACGATCGGGGCGCTGACGGCGATCTTCGCCGCGACCATCGGTATCGCGCAGACCGACATTAAGAAAGTCCTCGCGTATTCGACGGTCTCGCAGCTCGGCTACATGTTCCTCGCCGCCGGCGTCGGCGCCTTCACCGCGGCGATCTTTCACGTCATGACCCACGCCTTCTTCAAGGCCTGCCTCTTCCTCGGCGCCGGCTCGGTCATTCACGGCTGCGGCGGTGAGCAGGACATGCGAAAGATGGGCGGCCTGCGAAAGTACATGCCGAAGACGCACTGGACGATGGCCATCGCCACCGTCGCCATCGCCGGCATCCCGCCGCTGGCCGGCTTCTTCTCCAAGGACGAGATCCTGGCCAGCGCGTGGGGCTACAACAAGGTCCTCTGGATCATCGGCTTCCTCACCGCCGGCATCACCGCGTTCTACATGTTCCGGCTGTACTTCATGACGTTTCACGGCGAGTACCGCGCCGCGCGCGACCAGCACAGTGACAAGGCGCACGACAATCACGCCGACGCCCACGCGCCGCACGAATCGCCGTGGTCGATGACCGCGGTGCTCATCGTGCTGGCCATCGGCTCCATCGTCGCCGGCTGGGTGGGTTTCCCGACCGGACTGTTCGGCGGCGCGCACGAGACGTGGTTCCAGCGCTGGCTCGAGCCGCTGTTGCTGCCGCTGGGCGGGCATTCGTTCCACTTCCATGCGGCGCCGCTGGGTGAGGAGATCTTCCTCATCGGCTCATCGATCGCCGTCGCCCTGGCGGGCATCTTCGTCGCGTGGCGGCTCTACAAGCGACGCCCGGCGGTGCCCGATCCGGTGGAGAACCTCGGATTCCTGCACGGGTTGCTGGCGAACAAGTACTACGTCGACGAGCTGTACAACGCCACATTCGTCGCCGGCACCATCGCGCTGAGCAAGGCGCTGGCGTGGTTCGACACCTGGATCATCGACGGCATGGTGAACCTGGTCCGGCACATCACTGTCTTCCCCCTCGGGCACGGATCGAATCTCTTCGACAAGTACGTCGTCGACGGCCTGGTCAACGGGCTGGCGAGCACGGCGCAGGGCGGCTCGCGATTCTTCCGCCGCATGCAGAGCGGCTTCGTTCAGAACTATGCGCTGGTGATGGGGGCGGGCATCGTCCTCATCACCGTCGTTTATCTCTTCACCAAACCTTAGCGGCCGAGGAGCACCAACGCGGATGGACAGCATTCTCAACTGGATCACCTACATCCCGCTGATCGGCGCGCTGGTCATTCTGTTTTTCGAGCGTGACAGCCGCACGATCCGCTACACAGCGACGGCGGTCGCCATCCTCGATTTCTTCGTCTCGCTGGTGCTCTGGTTCAAGTTCGACCCGAAACTGACCGGCGAAGCGATGTTTCAGTTCCGCTGGACGACCGACTGGATTCCCTCGCTCGGCGTGAAGTACGACTTCGGCGTCGACGGCATCGCAGTGCTCCTGATTCTCCTCACCACCTTCATGGGCGTGATCGCCATCGCCTCGTCGTTCTCGGCCATCGAGCACGGGCAGAAGGAGTACTACGTCCTGCTGCTGCTCCTGCAGACCGGCATGATCGGCACCTTCTGCGCGCTCGACTTCTTCCTCTTCTACGTCTTCTGGGAAGTGATGCTGGTGCCGATGTACTTCATCATCGGCATCTGGGGCGGGCCGCGGAAGCTCTACGCCGCGATCAAATTCTTCCTCTACACCCTGTCGGGATCGGTGCTGATGCTGCTGGCGATCCTGGCGCTCTACTTCTTCAACGAGGGCGGCATCCCGTTCCTCAACATCAAGGGCCTCGGCAACCCGGCGACGTTCGCCGTGCTGCAGTACCACAAGATCGGGTACCTGATCCCGCCGACGCTGCAGTTCTGGATCTTCGCCGGCTTCTTCTTCGGCTTCGCCATCAAGGTGCCGATGTTCCCGTTCCACACCTGGCTGCCCGACGCGCACGTCGAGGCGCCGACTGCCGGCTCGATCATCCTCGCCGCGGTTCTGCTGAAGATGGGCACGTACGGCTTCGTGCGGTTCGCGCTGCCCATCCTTCCCGACGGCACCAGGCAGTGGCTGATGCCGATCGTCATCCTGTCGATCATCGGCATCATCTACGGCGCGCTGGTGTCGCTGGTGCAGAAGGACATGAAGAAGCTGGTGGCCTATTCGTCGGTCTCGCACCTCGGCTTCGTCATGCTCGGGATGTTTGCGCTCAACCCCATGGGGCTCAAGGGCTCCGTGCTGCAGATGATCAATCACGGCATCTCCACCGGCGCGCTCTTCCTGCTCGTCGGGATCATTTACGAGCGGCGGCACACGCGGATGATCGCCGACTACGGCGGGTTGGCGAAGCAGATGCCGATGTACGCGACGATGTTCCTCATCGCCGCGCTGTCGTCGATGGGGCTCCCCGCGCTGAACGGCTTCATCGGCGAGTTCACGATTCTCCTCGGCGTCGCGAATCGCTCGATGGTGTGGGCGGCATTCGGCGCGGTGGGCATCGTCCTCGGCGCGGCGTACTTGCTCTGGCTCTACCAGCGGGTCTTCTGGGGTCCGCTCGACAACCCGGCAAACCAGAACGTGCGCGATCTCAATCGCCGCGAGCTGGCCATGCTCGTCGCGCTCGTCGCCATCATGTTCTGGATCGGCATCTATCCGAGCACGTTCTTCGACAAGATCGAGGAGCCGGTCAACTACATCGTGCAGAAAGTGGATCCGTCGTACTTCAACGGGCAGACCAATGTGGGCCGGGTTCTCAACCCGGCCGGACGGGCTGAGAGCCCGTCCCACATTGAGCTCGCCGAGAAAACGAAATGAGCTCGAGCGACCTCGTTTACCTCGCGCCGGAGATCATCCTCTCCATCGGCGCGTCGATCCTCCTGCTGATGCCGGTGATCTGGCAGGGAAGCGATCGGTCGGCGAAGAGCTTCACTCTCGTTGTCCTCGGCATCACGGCCATCTCCATCGTCGTCAGCTCGCACGCGGTGGTGAACATCGCGCAGTCGCAGCAGTTGCAGGCGATGTTCACCCTCGACCCCTTCTCCATCTTCTTCAAGCTGCTCTTCATCGTGGTGATGGCCATGATCGTGCTGCTCTCCGACGACTTCCTGGCGGAGGCGCGCTACTCACGTTGGGAGTACTACTCGCTGCTCGCCTTCGCCCTCATCGGGATGATGTTCATGGCTTCGGGGATGAGCCTGATCACCATCTGGATCGGGCTGGAGCTGATGTCGATCTCCAGCTACATCCTGGCCGGCTACTTCAAGAACGAGGGGAAGTCGACCGAGGCGGCGATGAAGTACTTCGTGCTGGGCGCGGTGAGCTCGGCGATCCTGCTGTACGGCCTCTCCCTGATCTACGGCGTCTGCGGCTCGCTGAACCTGCTGAAGATCTCGGCAGCGATGTCGACCATCATCACCAACGACGCGCTGATGTTCGGGATCATGCTGCTCGGCGCGGGACTCTGCTTCAAGATCGCCGCGGTGCCGTTCCACGTCTGGACTCCCGACGTCTACGAAGGGGCGCCGACGCCGATCACCGCGTTCCTTTCCACCGGCTCCAAGGCGGCGGCCTTCGCCGTCTTCGCGCGGGTCTTCTACGTCGGCCTGCACGACTTCCAGCTCGGCTGGAGCAACGTGCTGGCGACCATCGCCGCGCTCTCCATGATTCTCGGCAACCTCGCGGCGATCACGCAGGACAACGTCAAGCGCATGCTGGCGTACTCGTCGATCGCGCACGCCGGGTACCTGCTGCTGGGCATCATCGCCCTGAACTCGTTCGGCCTCAGCGGCGTGCTGGTGTACTCGATCGTCTACATGTTCGCCAACATCGGCATCTGGTCGATCATCCTGATGCTGCGCCGACACGAGTACGCGGGCGAGCGCGTGGACGACTTCGAAGGGCTGAGCCGGCGCGCGCCGCTGTGGTCCTTCGCCATGGTCATCTTCCTCCTCTCGCTCGGCGGCATCCCTCCGACAGCGGGATTCATCGGCAAGTACTACCTCTTCGCCGCCGCGGTGCAGTCGGGGTTCGGCTGGCTGGCGATCATCGCCGTCCTGATGTCGGCGGTGTCGATGTTTTACTACCTCCGCCTGGTGGTGGCGATGTACCTCAAAGAAGGGCGCCAGGCGGACGTGGCCATCACGCCGGCGCTGCGCTTCGTGGCCGCGGTCTGCCTGGTGGTCACGCTCTTCCTCGGCATCTACCCGCCGCCGATGATCCATCAGGTCTACGAGGCGACCAAGGCGGTTGCCGCGCGGGCGGCGATCACGCATGCCTCCCGGTAACGACGACGACCGCAAGCGGCGTCAGATGCAATGGCTCCTCGAGGCGTCGTCGATCGGCTGGATGTTTCCCATCGCCATCGGTGTCGGATTTCTGTGCGGGTATGGGCTGGACAAACTGTTCGGCAGTTGGCCGTGGCTGACGTGCGTCTTCAGCGTCTTCGGCGCGGCGGCTGCATTCATCCATCTCTTCCGCGTGGGGATGCGCGATGACGGCAGTTCATGATGAGTCGACAGCCGTCCTTCGCCGCGTGCGGTCCTTCAGCGCGGGCGCCTATTTCGTGTTCGCATTGCCCATTCTGATCACCACCGGATGGCGCGGCTTGCTCGGATTGACTTGCAGTGCAGTGGTCACTATGATCAACTTTCTTTGGCTGGAGGAGATCGCTGGAGCGATACTTCAGCCGTCACCGCGACAACGTCCCTGGAGGCTGTCCGTGCGCGCTCTGGCCCGTTTCATTCTCCTCGGCGCGGCTGTCTCGGTCACAATCGTTATCGCCCGGTTCAACGTGGTCAGTGTGCTGTTGGGATTCTCGATCATCGTGGTGGGGATCATGGCTGAAGCTGTGTATTCTCTGCTCCGCCGATCGCCGACAAACTAATCGATGGGACACGAAAGCTCGATTCTCTACAAACCGGTGAACGCGCTGTGGCACAGCGTGCAGCACCGTTTCCCCTGGGATATTCCGGATCACGTCATCATGGCGCTACTGGTGCTGCTCATCAGCACGGTGCTGTTCGTCACCGCCTCGCGCCGCATCAGCCGCGACAACCCCGGCCCGCTGCAGCACATGCTGGAGATGCTGGTGGGCGGCCTCAAAGGGCTGCTGCACGACATCATCGGCCACGGCAGCGAACGGTATCTCACCATCATCGGCTCGTTCACCGTCTTCATCTTCATCTCGAACATCTTCGGATTGTTCTTCTTCCTGCAGCCGCCGACGAGCAACACGAACACGACCTTCGCGCTGTCCATTAGCGCGTTCCTCTACTACAACATCGAAGGCATCCGGCGGCAGGGAGTGGTGAAATACCTCAAGCACTTCATGGGGCCGGTCCTCTGGCTCGCGCCGCTGATGTTCATCATCGAAATCATCGGCAACTTCGCACGCATCCTCTCGTTGGGAGTGCGTCTCTTCGGGAACATCTTCGGCGAGCACACCGCGACCGGCATCTTCACCGGCCTGGTGCCGGTGATCGCCCCGATGCCGATGATGGCGCTGGGCATCTTCGGTGCGCTTCTGCAAACCTATGTCTTCATCATGCTGACGACGGTGTATATCGCTGGCGCCGTCGCCGCGGAAGAACATTGATTTCGCAATTTTCAGAAAGGAGGAGTTCGGAGTGAATAAGAGAATACTGATGATGGCCATCATCGCGCTCGTGGCCGTGTCGGCCTTCGCGCAGGAGCCGGCAGCGGGCACGACCACCGCCGCGACGACGGGCGTCAAATGGGGTTACGTCGCGGCAGCGTTCGTTCTCGGCATCTCCGCCGCGTTCGGAGCCCTCGGGCAGGGACGCGCCATCGCCGCTTCGGTCGAAGGCATCGCCCGCAACCCGAGCGCCGGCGCCGCCATTCGAGGCGCCATGATCATCGGCCTCGCTCTCATCGAGTCGCTGGTCATCTACGCCCTGGTCATCGCGTTCACCATGGTCATCAAGGGCTAAGAGCTCTTCGAGCGCGAATCGATCCACGGCCCGGCGGCGACGCCGGGCCGTTTTGTGTTCGGCCGTTGATCGAAGACCGTATGCCTCTCGCCGGTATACTTGAAATCGAAGATGAGCTTGCCCGGACGCGCCGCGTCCAACCCCGACTCGAGCCACGATTCATCGAGATCGCGGCGCGATGAGTGTCATCGTCAAAAGCGGGTGTTGGTCGCAACAGCGAGTCCGACCGCTGGGATGATGTTGATGGGCGTCGTGACAGGGCTGGCTTCACTCACGTTGGCAACGTAAGAAAAGCTCGGCTGATCGACGGTGACCGTGACATAGCGCATCCACCCCGCCGCTCGCGGCGCGGGCGTGTTGCACCCATCGGACGTTCCCGACTCGAAGCCGCCAAACTGCTCGATTGTGTTCGGCGCGATCGTCACCGTGCGCGAGCTGACGACCGTTCCATTGCACGCCCGCCGCACGGCGATCACCGCGGTCGCGGTCACCGAGCCGCCGTTGTAGACGCCGACATTGATCCGGGTGCTTCGCTCGCCGAGGTCCGTGCCCAACGTGACCTGGGGCACACCGGCAGGCTGAGCCGGGTAAAAATCGGCATCGAGACTTTGCCGACGGAACGGCCGCTCAGTATCTGCGAACACTCGATGTACATTTCGTCGCGACTTTCGGCCACGACACCGGCGGGAACATCCAAATGCACGACCCAGAGCGGGGGGCCTTCGACAGGACGCCACTGACTCGGGACGTCTGTCCGCCCGTACTTGAACGAGACGAGATCGCCCGCGGGAACATCGAAGGACGTTGGGACGCCCGGAGCGGGCGTCCCATTGCTCATACCGAGCAGCCGAATCGTAGCGGTCGACGATGTCGGGTTGTACATCAGAACGTCATCGCGCCATACGAGCTGAAAGCAACCGTCTACTGCTGCGCCCCCCGCGTGGAAGCGGACAATGTACGCGTCCCCTGCCCGAAGCGACGGATTGAGCAGCAATACGAAGCAAACGATCGCCAGCCGCTGAACGAATGAGGTGGTTACGGCACGATAGAGCTTTCCCATATATCACCGGTGTTCGTCGCCTAGTAGATCCTCGGGTACGCCGTGAACCATACCGTCGATCCAGCTCCAGTTCCCAAAGTATCGCCTAGCATTCGTCGGCCGTCGCTCTTGGGCGCAACCGCGTGGGGTCGGAGCCGGCATACCCAGCCTGAATGTCGGTATCGAAGTTCTCAAGTCAATCTATCGCAGTCGATCGACGGATTCCAATGGTCGTTCGTCGAGGCGTCGTTCACCTTGATGCCGTCAGGCGCGTGCCATCGCCGCCGCGCTCGAAGGCATCGCCCGCAACCCGAGCGCCGCGCCGGCGATCCGCGGCTCGATGATCATCGGCCTCGCACTGATCGAGTCGCTGGTCATCTACGCCCTGGTTCTCGCCTTGCTCGCGCTCTTCAGATAGGCCGCGACGCAGCGAATCGAATCCACGGCCCGGCGGCGACGCCGGGCCTTTTCGTATGCGCTCGAACCTTCGCGGGCATCGCCGTTGCTGAGCACGTCCAAGGAGGTATCGCTGTGAACTGGTTCAACCTCGCTCTCGTCGGCTGGATCATCCTGATTGCCGCCGTGGCCATCGCGGCGAAGATGATGGGTGCGCCGCCCGTATGGATCGCCCTCGGGGCTCTGGCGCTGCTCGGCATCGGCATCATCAGCGCCGTGACGAAGTCGAAACCGCGCATCTGAGGCGCAAACGAAAAGAGCCGGCGCGCGGCCGGCTCTTCATCCGATGGCGAACGGAGTGTTTATTCGGCGGCGGCCAGCATCTTCGCCAGCGCGGCGATGGCCGCTTCGGCCGTGACCCGCTTGGTCAGCGTCACCTGCTGCATCGAGGACCAGTTGCCGTCGGCGTACTTCAGGTAGCTCAGTTTCTCGTCGGTGGCGTTGACGAAGATGATCGTCTTGCCGTCATCCGAGACCAGTGTGCCGGTGCGGCCGGTCCAGTCGACGCCCAGCGCCTTCTTCGGTCCGGCGATCGGCGGTCCGGGCCGCGCGCCGACCGGAATGCGGATGCGGACGTTGGCGATCGGCCGCAGGGTGGTGCGGTAGAAGGAATGCGTTCCATGGTCGCCGAAGAGAACATCGACGGCATCCGGCGAGGGCCCCTCGAGTAGGGCCACGTGGCGCAGGAAGTTGCGGTCGTATTTCACGTCCGCCTCGACAGTGTTCGTGCGCGCGAGGAACTCGGACATGTCGTGCACGTCGGGCTCGGAGATGGCGCCGTTCTGGACGCCCATCACCGCGTAGCGCGCGCCTTCCCGTCCCGCGCCGCTTTCCCACCATACGGCGTGAAGCACCAGCGCCGCAGCGTCGATGATCGAGTCATCGCGCTGGACCTGCTGCACGTGGTGGGTGATGCCGACGTTGACGTTGTACAGGAGCGAGGGCCGCTTCCCATCGACGACGAGGGCAGGCTGCCACTTGTCGTCGTGATACGCGGCCACCAGCAACTCGCTCGTGGCTGCGTTGGGCATCCGCATCCAGACGACCAAGAGCGTGTCCGACTCCACGTCGTACGCCAGCGTCGGGCTGGTGTTGATGCCGTTGTCGATCGACTCCGGAAGCACCGAATGAGTGATCGTGTTGCCCGACTCGATGGTCAGGGCCAGCGACGCGTTGACGCCGTCCGCGGACGGCGCGCTGACGATGCTGAAGACCGTTCCCGCCTTGGTGATGAGCACATCGCGGTCGGCCACCGCGGCGAACGCCGCGCCGGCGAACAGCATGACCGCGAGCGTGAGAAGGAGTCGTTTCATAGCTTGAGATTCAGCATTGAACGGATGTCGATGGCGAACAAAAGGCTCTTCAGGTTTCGGAACTGCGGGTAGTAACGGGCCAGCTCATCGAAGTGGAACTCGGCTTTGTCCATGTTGCCCAGCTTGTACGCGGCTTCGCCGAGCAGGTAGTGCGCGTTGCGGATCTGGCGCTCTTCGGTGGCCAGCTCCAACCCGATCTCGCCGTAGTGCAGCGCTTTCTCGTAGTCCTCGAGATCGAGGTAGCCGTAGCAGAGGTCGATGTACGACTCGCCGCGGAGGTTCTGCGACTCGATGGCGTCGACCACGCTGTGCATCAGGCGCAGTCCTTCCACCGTGTCGTGGATGAGGAGCTTGTTGTATCCGAGGTTGCCGATGACGGCCACGCGGCTGAACGCCTGCTCGCTGGAGTCGGAAACGGCGTCCATGGAGGTCAGGGCCTGTTCGAAGCACTCGATGGCGTTGGTGAACTGCGAGTCGATCCCGTAGACGATGCCGAGATCGTTGAGCGCGGCGATCTTCCAGAACGCCTTGTCGGCTTCCTTCGCCGCGTCGAGGGCGATCTGGCCGTAGAAGATGCTGCGCTTGGTGTCGTTCGAGAGGCGGAACTTGTACATCAGCGCGTACGCCGCGAGGAACGCGTGATGCGCGTTGCGGCGCCGCATCAGGATCATCGGGAGGGCCTGCACTTCCGCCCCGCCGCGCTCGAGACCGATCAGTGTGTCGGCCTTGTTGATGGTGAGAAGCTCGCGCGTTTCTTCGTCCGAGGCGATCGCCAGCGCCTCGTCGTACAGCGCCAGCGCCTCATCGAACTGCTGACGGCGCACCAGCACCATCGCTTCCTGCCGGAGATCCTGGATTTGGTTTTCAGACATCGCCACCCTCGCCATCCCCCTCGTCTGAATCCCAGCTTCCCTCTTCCTGGCGCCGCTTGAACTCGATGAAGCTGTCCACTTCGCGCTGCGCCGACGGGCTCAGGATGCTGTACTTCTGGATAACCGATTCGGTGCGGTTCCCTTCTTCGAAGAAGTCACCGATGCTGAGGTCGAACGTGCCGAGGATCTTCAGCAGGGTGTCGAGACCGACTTTGTACTCTCCCTGCTCCATCCGCGACAGATCGGACTGATGGATCCCGATGCGCTCGGCGAGCTCCACCTGCGTCAGCTTGCGCTGGCGGCGGAGTTGCCGGATCTTTCGGCCGACGAGCTCGAGTTGGGCGGGTTTTGCCATTCGCGGACTTGGTACGTGTTTTATGCTATACCGACAAGAAGCTGCACGGCCCAATCTACGGGCAGTACTCGACTATGTCAAGTACGGAGGAGTCCGGAAAACGGTTAAAAATGTCCACCTCCTGCGGGAGCTCGTCAAGCGCGACTTCCGCGCCCGATTCACCGGCTCCGCCCTCGGCGTCTTCTGGGCCGTCCTCCAGCCGCTGAGCCTGGTCATCCTCTATTGGTTCGTCTTCACCTACATGTTCATCCGGGGACCGGCCACCGGACAGGGCAACTACATCCACTTCCTGATCGCCGGCCTCCTCCCGTGGCTCGGCATCAACGAAGGGCTGATCCGCTCGACGACCAGCATCGTGGAGAACGCCCCGATGGTGAGGCGGCTGGCCTTCCGAAGCGAGCTCCTGGTGGTGGTGCCGAACGCCTCGGCGCTGATCTTCGAGATCATCGCCCTGGTGCTGTTCACCGGATTTCTCATCGTGCGAGGCGCGCCGCCGCGTCTGGCGTGGCTGCTGCCGCTGGCGCTCGCGCTGCAGTTCGTGGTGCAGGTGGGGATCGGCTGGTTCCTGGCGGCGATCTACGTTTTCTTCCGCGATCTGATGCCGATCATCAGCTTTCTGCTCTCGGTGATTTTCTACCTCAGCCCCATCCTCTATCCGGTGGCCGGACGCTTCGAAAAGTTTTTCATCTGGAATCCGATGACGCCCCTGGTGGGTTTGTTTCGCAGCGCCCTGCTCTCGTCTGCGTTACCTGGCGCGGGCTCGCTCGTATTCCTTGTGGCAGTTGCCGCCGCGGTGTTTTCGGGCGGGCTGCTGTTCTTTCGACGCGCTCAGCCCACGCTGGCGGACCTCATCTGAGTCCGACACCTCAACTCATCGTTAGGAGATTTTCATGCTCGTTAGGAAGTTTTCGATTGTTGTTCTCACCGTGGCGGCGATGACCGCCTCGGCTGCGCTCGCGCAGAAGGGTTCGGCGCCCAAGCCGGCGCCGGCGACAAATGCAGCCGCGCAGGTCTCGGCGGCGATTCCGGACGGCGGGATGCCGCAGTTCGTTCGCCCTGAGACACCGGAGCAGCGCTTGGCACGTTTGGGCACCGCCGAGGATCCCGGTCTCGATCCCGATCCGAGCAAGCATTTCTGGCGATTCGGCAAGTCGTTCCGCATCTTGAAGTTCGAGCGGCGGCTGGCGGTGTACGACGCGCAGGACGGAAACTACGTCCGTCCCTTGGGCATGGTGAATTTCCCGTACGAGATCTATCAGCAGAACGACAGGTACGTCTGGTGCTGGATGCCCGACATCGACCCGACGCAGATGAAGGAAGAAGTGGCCGCGAAGGCGCCGTCGGCGCCGCGCTTCAGCAAAGAGGACATCGCGTATTTCGTCCAAGTGCGGCCGCAGTTCACCGCGCTCACGCCACCCGACAGCGGCAAGACCATCAGCTTCGTCGAATCGTCCGACGGTTTGCCCCAGGGCGGATCGTGGCGCAATTCGCTCACCGTCGCCGACATGAACGGCGACGGATTCCCCGATCTCATCACGCCGCCCGAGCGCAAGGGCAACGGCTCGCCGCAGATCTTTCTCGGCGACGGCAAGGGTCGCTGGCGCACATGGACCAGCGTCCGGTGGCCGCACACCCTCGATTACGGCGGCGTCGCCGCGGCCGACGTCAACAAAGACGGCCACATGGATCTCGCCTTCGCCGTCCACCTCAACGGCATCTACGTCTTCCTCGGCGACGGCAAGGGAACCTTCACCGAATCGACCGAGGGACTGCCGCGCGACTTCCCGACGCGCCGCGTGGTGATGGCGGATGTCGACGGAGACCGGTTGCCGGACATCATCGCCAGCCACGAGGGTCCCACCGCCCTGGACACCGAGCATCCCTACGGAAAGGTCCGGGTATATCTGAACCGCAAGAAGGGGATGGCGTGGGAGGGAGTCGACGTGGTCGATCCGGAGACGAAGATCGGCGGCGACTGGCTGTCGGTCGGCAACTTCAACGGGGATCGTTATCCCGACTTCATTGCCTCCAGCGTCTTCTTCAGCGCGACCCAGGTCGTCCATCTGAGCGACGGCCCGAAGAAGTGGAACGTCCTGGTCACCGACGGCGACACCATCCCGGCACATTCGTACTTTCTCGCCAGCACGGTCGGGAAGTTCGCGCGCGCCAGCGACGAGGCGATCATCTCGTACGCGCGCTTTTGGCCCACCGAGCTCGAAACCCGCACCGTCGCCACACCGCCGATCACCGAACTGACGAATATCGATCGGCTGGTCTTCACCAAGAGCGGCCTCAAGCGCATTCCAATCATGCGGTGGAGCGGTCACGCAGGCGTCCACGGAGTGGCCAGCGCCGATTTCAATGGCGACGGCAAACTCGACGTGATCTTCACGCGCGAAGAGCCGGAGCAGCGCGAGGCGGTCATCCTTCTCGGCGACGGCAAGGGCAACTTCACGCGCCTGCGCGTCGAGGGGCTGACCATCGCGGAGAACAACCTCTACGACATCAAAGTCGCAGACCTGAATCGAGACGGCAGACCCGACGTCATCGTGATGTACGAGAGCATGGAGATCCGCCGCCAAGACTTCCTTCGCATCACCGAGAAGAACCAGGCCGGCTCCATCAAGGTGTTCCTCAACCGCGGCGTGAAGAGCGCGGCGGAGATGAAAGCCTCGAAGTAGCCGAAACGAACCTCTGGCGGGTGGGCGCCGCTCACCCGCTTCTTCGTTCCCTCCCGCTTGCGCTGCGCCGGTATCGATCATGCACGCCCCACAACGGCCGGGCTTTTGGTCATGCGCACGATTGGTGGTTGTTTCAGCAGGGCGTTTTGATATGATCCCCCGCAAATCGTCGCCATCGGCTATGACGTAACCACATAAAATCATGGCCGAGGTCTTGACTTCTCGAAGAGTTGACCATACTGTTAGCGCAATTGACACGATTGAAGAGATCAAAATCTGACGCGGGAGGTGATCGTATCGTCGAGCGAGGGTGACCGTGGATCGTTCATAAATTTCTGAACATTCGATGTGTAGGAGAACAACATGAAAAAATTTTTGGTCTTGGCGATGGCGGCGACCCTCCTGATGGCGGGATCGGCGTTCGCGGTCCAGCGCAACATCAGCACCACCGCGCTGGTCCCGAGCCCCGAACTGACCTTCTCGAACGGGCTTCTGCCGACCTCCACCAACAACAACGATACGTGCGACATCGGCGTGACGCCGGCCGCGACGTTGTTGCTTCCGTTTTTTGAAGTCGAGACGGCCGGTGCCGCAGGCGCCGGCGCGAACACTCTGTTCACCATCACGAACACGAGCCGGTATCCGCAGATCGCTCACGTGACGGTGTGGACCGACTGGTCGTTCCCGGTCCTCGACTTCAACGTCTTCCTGACCGGTTACGACGTTCAGGGCATCAACCTGTTCGACGTCATCGCTCGTGGAATCATCGTTCAGGGTACTCCGGCCGGCACCAGCATCACCACGGTTCCGGGCTCGCCGCAGCCGGCGGGCTCCACCACCGGTGCCACGCCGCTGAGCAACACCTCGAACCCGAACTTCATCCTCACCGGCGGCTTCGACGTGCGCAGCTCGTGCACCGGTCTCCCGGGCACGATCTTCCCCGATCTGGCCTTGGCGATCAGGAATGCTCTGACCACCGGCGTCGGCTACGTCTCCAGCGCGGCGACGTGCGGAACGACCCGGATCGGTAACGACCATGGAACGCGCGCGATCGGATATGTGACCGTCGACGTCGTGTCCTACTGCTCGCA
This sequence comes from Candidatus Gilichinskyi gelida, assembly GCA_038040385.1. Taxonomy (GTDB): domain Bacteria; phylum Acidobacteriota; class Thermoanaerobaculia; order Gp7-AA8; family Gp7-AA8; genus Gilichinskyi; species Gilichinskyi gelida. The sequence goes on along the minus strand of JBBPII010000010.1, from coordinate 79,752 downwards.
GCAGCTCCCGACCGACGCCGGCTACTACTCCGGTACGGCAGGCGCCATGCTGTTCGACAACACCCTGATCGGCGACTACCAGCAGATCGGACCGACGCCCGCGGGCGGCGGTGTGGCCGGCGCGTTCGACGCGCAGGGCAACCCGATGGTGCACATCCGCGCCGTTCCTGAGGGTGGCGTCTCCGGCGCCCATCCGGGCGGTTCCGTCATCGTCCCGACGAACCTGCCGTTTACCTTCTACGATCGCTACACCGGCCTCACCCCGACGTGGGACCGCCGTCAGCCGCTGCCGAGCCTCTTCGCTGCCCGCTACATCCAGGGTGGCACGGCGAACTTCGCGACTGACTACAAGATCTGGCGTGAAGGCGTGACCAACAACAGCCTCACCTGCAGCACGTACGCCGCCAACAGCGCTCTGCTCATCACCAGCATCGTCCGGTTCGACGAGCACGAGAACTCCTACGGCTTCGGCGTGTTGAACTGCGTGTCGCCTTGCCCGACGGCCAGCATCACGCTGCCTGAGACTTCCCGTAACGCCACCACCGCGAGCACGTTCCCGGTCCTCACCGGTCTTGATCTCGGCGGCTGGATGTACCTGAATCTCAGCAACGCCTCCACTGGTGCCAGCGGCCAGGTTGCGGCCTACACGGCGCAGCGCGCGGGCTTCGGCACGGTCGGTACTGCGGTTCCGCCGGCGCGCGGCTCGCGTACCACCAGCCAGAACTGGGTGATCGTCTCCATGTACGGCTCCATCGGCGCCAACCGCCTGGCGGTTGACTTCGACGCAGCGTGGCTTGGCAACGGCTGCACCAACGCCGAACTCTCGGGCGCGGTCATCGCTCCGCAGAGTCAGCGTACCGGTCCGCTGGTTTGCCCGGTTCCGTTCACCGCGGGCAACAACTGCGGCACGGGCACACTGCCGCCGTATTCGAACCCGTAATCTCCTGATCTCGCAGCAAGCCGAAGGGCGGGCCGGTTATCCGGCCCGCCCTTTGTGTTTGGTCCCAAGTTTTCTCTCGACAGCTTCAGGTCCAACAAAGTAAAATAACCTTCGTTTCCCGGTGAGCGGGAGTCTCCAATTCGGATCAATCTCACGGTGTCTGGGGGAAGGAAAGTGAATCGATTGTCGATCAGATTTTCGTGGTTCGTCTTCGCGGTTCTCGCCGTCGCACACACGGCGTGGAGCCAGCCCTGGCCGTTGCCGGCCAAGACGCCGAACACGCCGGTGCCCTGTACGACCCTCGCTTGCCCGTCACTTCCTGACGGCGCCGTGCCGTTGACCGCTCCCTACAGCGATCCGATCAAGACGTTCGTCGGCCGGTATCTCGATGCGAACGGCCAGCGACCATGGCAGGGCCCCTTCCGAACGGCGTACGCCCGGACGCTGGGCATCGCGCCCGAGCGGAACCGCGTCTACATGATCGTCGGCAGCGCGCTGGTCGCGTATGACCTGCCGACCTTCTTCAGCCGCCTTGCCGGCGGCGAGCCTCAAGTTCCGATCAATTTGGTCTGCTGTACGGGTTGGGGAAATCGCACGTTTCTCGAGACGATCCTGAAATGGGATGTTTTCTTTTATGCGGAGTTAGAGTCGTCGTGGACGATCTACAACACCGACGGGCAGGATCGTTTGTTCGGCTTCGATTGGGATGACCGCGGGTACATATACGTGGCGTACAACCCTTACGGCCTGGGGATGCTCAAGGATACCGGCTACATCGCACCCCCGAACACCATCGGGAGGCTCGACAGCATCTGGCAGCAGCTTCCGAACGACGCGACGGGCGATGTCACGCCGGACAAAGTGGTCAGCGTCAAGAGCCAGGGAAAGTATTACCTGATCGTCTCGCCGGAAAGCGGCAGCTATTCCAGCGTTTACTACGTCGGCGAAGCGACGACGACCGCGAAAGAGAAACGGCAGAACATCCCCAACGTCATTAACGCCTTCGCCAAGGCGACGAACGGCCGTATCGCGACGATCGAGCAGGACAAGCGCCTGCGCGTGTATACGAATGACGGCATTCTGAGCGGGCAAAACATCCTCAACATTGCCCCCTCGGAAGGTATCTATCATTCCGTCGAGACGGACGGCACCAACTTTTACGCCATTTCGGAGGCCAACCTCGTCCAGGGCACCAACAACGCAAGGCTGACGATTCTCACGTCGGACGGGAACGGCTATACCAAACAGCCGGAGATCGACCTGGGACGTGCCTACAGCAATGTGCCGACCGTGCGCTATGGCGCAGGCTACCTCACCATATTCGGTCAAGAGGCGTTCGCGCCGGCCAAGGATTCGGTCGGCGGGGCCAACATACGCTTGTACAAGCTCGCCGGTAACTCGATCACGGCAATTCCTCTGTTGGTGGGCTCGGCGCAGCCGGCGGGAGGCGCGTCGCGGCAGTACTTCGTCAACTACTACCTGCGCAACGGGGCCCCCGGCTATGCTGCAGCCAATTCCGCCTCCGCCGCGGACGGATCGAAAGCGTCGATGGGCGACGCGAGGGTCGTCAAGCACGGCGGCAAGTACTATCTGATCGTGGCGGCATACGGCCTCGGCGATGTCTACGAGTTGAACTCCTCCGACAGCACGGTGCCGAAGGTGAAGAAGGTGGGGAACACCCCGAACGGCAAAGCAGTCGGCAATGCCGGTCCCGGACCCTATTACGGCGACGAAATCACCTTCACCAGTACCAGCTCCTCACCGAATCCGCCGAACGTCACGTGGAGCTTCACCGACGATCCGAGTCAGTACCCTCGTTCGCCCGTCTCTCCCGACATCGCCTATCAATTCGGCGGTCTGACCAATGCGTCGTTCGCCAATGGTCCGGTGACGAAGACGGCGACCGTCAAGGTGGACAGTACGTCCGAGAGCGTGCAGGTGCAGATTCAGAAGCCGCAGATCCGCATCGGAATCAGCGGACGTCCTGAGCTCCTCTTCACCCAGCCCGATCTCAGCTCGACTGCGGCGATCGTCAGCAGCGATCAGTGGATCGATGCGTCCGACGGAGCGTTGGAAAGCCATTACAACGACTGGAACATCGACGGCACGGTGAACACGAAGAAGCCCGACGATCCGCAGGGCGTCGGCGTATGCGGAACCCGCACGCTGATTTTCACCGCGCACTATGGACCGAACAACGCGCAGAACCCCTCGCCGAGCTTCACCATGAAGTCCACCGAGGCGAAGTACGACATCAATCCGTTCAAGTACAACGTCCAACCGTACACCCTCAGCCTCGACGAGCCGAAGAAAGATCCCGGGAACGCGTTGAACATTCTGTTCTCCGCAGCCATCCGGACGACCGCGAGCTCGGCGGATCTTCCGTTGCTCGGGTTGACGCCGGCCACCTACACCTGGACGCTCCTCAATCAGAACGGCACACCGGCGGGCCTCCAACAGACGGGGCCCGGAACGCTCGCCGGCCCGACCACCTTCTCGGTGCCCAAGACGAACTTCGGCGCTTCGCCGATGCAGGTGCGCCTGATCGTTCAGGTTGCGTCCGCGGCGACCACCTGTACCGCATTTGCATCACAGAGCCAAACGAAGTTGAACCTCAGTGGGCCGTCCGGCAGCATCACCGTGAACGGCTGCACCAGTCTCGGCTCGCCGTGCTCGTTCACCTTCGGCACGCCCAACGCGGCCTGGAAGTACACCTGGAGCGCCACCGGCGCGGGAGCGGTGACCGGCTCGACCGGCGAAGGCGCGAGCTTCGCGACCTACACGCCGCAATTCCCTGTCCCCGGCGCCTACACGATCAGCGTAGCGGTGGAAAACGCGATCGGATCGCTCGCTCCGACTTCCGTCAACATCAGCCTCTCGCAGCCCCTCTGCTCGAGTCCGAATGCTTCCAACACGACGATCGCCTACTACGGACCCGCCAGCGGCACCGCCTGCCAGAGCACGGTGGACGTGTGCGGCGTTGGTGAGACCATCACCTTCTTCGCGCAGCAGTACGGGTGGGTGAAACAGCCGTGCCATGTGTACGATTGGAACTTCGGCGACGGCTCGCCGCATTCGACCGACCCGCAGCCGACCCACGCCTACAACAGCGCCAACACCTACACAGTCACCATGAAGCTGAAAGGCGGAGACGGGCCTGAGCTGACGATGAACCGGACGATCAACGTCGGAAGCGCCAATCCGAATCCGAATCCCAATCCGAATCCGAATCCCAATCCGAACCCGAACCCGAACCCGAACCCGAATCCCAATCCGTCGTGCGGCTCGTTGACGTCAACCAGCGCCTATATTGGCTACAGCGGCGCCGGATCGGGCTGTACGGCGAGCTTCGGCAACTGCGATCCGGGCGAGGCGGTCGCTTTCGCGGTCTACGGCCAGAACGGCTATAACCTCGGCTGCACGACCCACTCGTACTCCTGGAACTTCGGAGAGGCCGGTACCGCGAACAACACTTCGACCGATGTCGCGCCGGTTCACGTCTTCAGCAGCGCCGGCACCAAGACGGTCTCGCTGACCGTCAGCAATGGCCCGCAGCTCGCCACCTATCTGATCAACGTCAAGGTCGGAAGTGTTGGGAATCCTGCCCAGTGCCCGCCGCTGGGAGCGCAGAACGTCTCGCCGGCGTACTCCAGCCAGACCGCGCCGAATTGCCGTCCGGGCGGCACGTGCACCGCCGGTGAGCCGATCTCGTTCCGCATCGATCTGTCGGGCTATCCCGCGGGCTGTACCATCACGAACTACGCTTGGGCGTTCGGCAACAGCGACGCGAGTTCCAACAGTGCTACGCCTTTGTTTGCCTTTCCCTCGCCGGGCGATTACACGGTTTCCGTCTCGCTCTCCAACGCGACGACGCCGACCCCGGTCCCGCTTTCGTTCCCGGTAAAAGTGGTCGCGGCGCAGAGCGGCGCGTGCCCGGAGATGACGGCGCAGAACGTCTACTACGGCTGGTATGGCGAATCCAGCTTCTGCACACCGAACGGCGTCGATTGCAAGGACAGCGAGAAGGTGGGCTTCCAGGTTTACGCCTACGGATATCCGTTCAACTGTGCCACGCACACATTCACGTGGGACTTCGATGACGGCAGCCCGCTGGAGACCGGCCAGGCTATCCAGCACAAGTTCAGGCAAGCCGGCCTCTTCGATGTCGCGGTCACCATTACCAACACCGCGGGCGGATCGAGAACCCTCAAGCAGAGGGTGAAGGTGGCGAATGAATCGGGCATCACGCCGATTCCGGGAGCGCGCAAGCGTCCCTCGAAGCACTAAGCATTCAAAAGCAATGAGTACCTCGAGTGGCGGGCTCCGGCCCGCCACTCTGCTTTTGGACCGTACAATATCGAGCCGATGACCATCGCCGTCCGCGCGGTCGAGCTGACCAAGCACTACGACCTCTATCCGCGGCCCATCGACCGCCTGGTCGAGGCCATCACCCGCCGCCCGCGCCACACCGTCTTCCCGGCACTCCAGGACGTCAGTTTCGAAGTCGAGCGTGGCGAGACCATCGGAATCGTCGGGCAGAACGGTGCTGGCAAGAGCACTTTGCTCAAGCTCTTGTGCGGTGTGACCAGGCCGAGCAGCGGCTCGCTCGAGGCCCATGGCAACATCGCCTCCATCCTCGAATTGGGAACGGGCTTTCATCCCGAGTTCACCGGCCGCGACAACGCCGCGCTCAACGCTGCGATCCTGGGGCTCTCTCCGGCCGAGGTGAAACAGCGCCTGCCGGCAATCCTGGAGTTTTCCGAGCTCGGGACATTTCTCGACCGGCCGGTGAAGACCTACTCCTCCGGGATGTACATGCGGCTGGCGTTCTCGGTGGCCGTCAACGCCAATCCCGACATCCTGATCATCGACGAGGCGCTCGCCGTCGGTGACGGACATTTTCAGAAGAAGTGCGTCGACAAGATTCGCGAGTTTCAAGAGGCGGGCAAGACCATCCTCTTCTGCTCGCACGCGCTCTATCACGTCAACACCATCTGCCGCCGGGCGCTGTGGCTCGATCACGGCCGGGTGATGCGCTACGGGCCGACGCTCGACGTGACGCACGAATACGAGACGTTCCTGCTGCAGCGCGATCGCGAGCGCCCCGCCAGCGAAGGGGAGCCGGAGCACGAGCGGCCGCCGTCGCCGGTCCGCTTCCGCGACATCGTGGTCGGCGACCGCGCCGGGCGTCCGCGCGACACCTTCGCCCGCGGCGAGGACATCCACGTTTCGCTCCGCATCCACTCCGATGACGCCGCGCAGCCGGTGCACGCCATCGTCGGCGTCCACCGGTCGGCGGACGACCTGCAGTGCTTCGCCATCGGCACGCACGCCGACGGCATCCCGCCACTCGTCGGCCGCAACGAGTACGAGCTGGCCGTGCAGCTCCGCGACGTCCCGTTGACGCGCGGCGACTACTCGATCATCGCCTACGTCGGCGACGAGAACGCGCTGAGCGTCTTCGATCGCCGCGACGTCCGCCCAGCTTTCTCCATCACCGGCGACCGCTACGAGATCGGTCTGATCGCCATCGACCATCGCTGGGTGCAGGAGCCGGTCGAGGCAGTCGCTCCGCGATGACCTCCATCGCGCTGCTGGTGGTCAACTACCGCTCGTCCGCGCTCGCCCTCGAGGCCATCCGCACCGCGCGCGCGGCGACCGCGCGGCCGCTGCAGGTCGTGGCGGTCGACAACAGCGTCGATGCCGCCGAGGCGGAGACGTTGCGCGCGGCGGCCGACGTGGTCATCGCGTCGCCGTCGAACGTGGGATATGCGGCGGCGATCAACGCCGGCCGACGAGCTTGCGACGCGGAGCTGATCGTGGTGTCGAATCCCGACGTCCGCTTCGCCGCCGGCGCCATCGATGCCCTCGAGGGCGCCGGGGCGGCCGTCGCCGGTCCGGCCCTCTTCTGGGACGATGCGCAGCGGTGGCTCCTTCCGCCAGCCAACCTGCATACGCGCGCGGAGGTCATCGATCGCGTCCTCGCCGGTCGCTCGAGCGTTTGGGCGCGGTGGCGCGACCGGAGGCGGTTTCGCGCCCGCCTCGAATTCTGGTCGTTGCGGCGGACGACGCGCGTTCGCGCCATCTCCGGCGCGGTGATGGCCATCCGCGCGACTGCCTTCGACGACGCCGGCGGCTTCGACGAGCGGTTCCCGCTGTACTTCGAGGAGAACGACTTCCTTCGCCGTGTGGGCGGCGATGTCGTCTACGTCCCGGCCGCGCGCTGCCGTCATCTGTACAACCAGAGCGCCGGCGGGTCGCCCGAGGCCGCGGCGTCGTACGCGCGGTCGGAGGGGGAGTACCTACGCAAGTGGGGTGGGGCGCTGGCCAAGCGGTTCGAGCGGCCGGATGTGGGACGGACTCTCAGTCCGTCCGGGCAGGCCAGAGAGCCCGCCCCACATGACGTCGTGACGGAGGCGTCGCCTCTCGCCACCTTCGAGACGGCCGCCGGTTGCCTCGGCGATGAAGACGATGTGCCCGATGACGTCTGGCGCGTCTACCAGGGTGAAACCCTCCACATGCGCACGATGACCCGCGGCGGGCGCATTCTCCGCGCGTGGTCGAGGGCTAGAATGTCTCCATGAGCGCCACCAGCGTATCGGTGCTCGTTCCGCTGATCGGCCGGTCGGTCGAGCTGCCCGACACGCTCGAGACGATCGAGCACTATCTGCAGGCCACCGGATTCGAGTTCGACATCCGCGTGCTCGACAAGCGCGACGGCGAGTACGGCGCGATGCTGCGGCGCGGTGTGTCCGACGCGAAGGGAAGCGTGGTGGTGGTCGCCGACGCGGATCTGCCGTACCCGGACAGCGCCATCGGCGACGCGGTGGCCATGATCGAGTCGGGCGCCGCGGATGTCGTCTTCGCCCATCGCCAGGGCGACCGCGGCGGCAACGCGCTGCTCCGCTCGCTCCTCGTTTCGATCCTTCCCGATCCGGCGCTGCATCTGAAGGCGTTCTCCGCCGCGGCGGCACGGCTCTTGGCCGGCGAGTCGAAGCTGGCCGGCGCCGGCTTCGATCTGGAGATCGCGTATCTGGCGAACAAGTACGGCTTTCGCGTGGAGCGGCTCGACCTCCGGAGTACGTCGCGCAACCGCGCCGAGCGCGCAGGAGTCCTGTCGGCACTCGCCATCCGCCTCAACGACCGGCGCAGCAGCTACCGCGCGGCGCGGCGATGCCCGGTCTGTTTCTCCTCCGAGGTGTGGAGCTGGGCGCAGATCCCGGGGAACGTCGTCCGTTCCTGTGGGCGCTGTAAGTGCAAGTACCTCAATCGTTTCGACGAAGAGGAGGCGAACGGCTTGCCGGTGCGCCGCGAGCTGCGCGCGCACAGCGTCGCCAGCGATCCGCTCGACGAGACCATGCACGCCAAGACGGCGCGTGAGAAGACGAGCGCCCGCCGCATCGCCGCGCTCCGGCGCCACACCGGCGCTCGGGCGCGTGTGCTGGAGATCGGCGTGCGCGACGGCAGCTTTGGCGCCGCGGCGGCGCGCGAGTTCGAGTACGTCGGAATCGACCGCGCACCAGCCGCCGCGCGCGCGGCGCGAGCGAAAGGGCTGGAGGTCTACTGCTCGGCGCTCACCTCGTTCGTGAACACCGGCCCGTCGTTCGACGCCGTCACCCTGCATCACGTGCTGGAGAACATGGCCGATCCGCACGACGCGCTGGTGCGCATCAAGGATCTGCTCAAGCCGGGCGGCGTGCTGATGCTGACGACGTTCGACACCGAAGGGCTGTTGTTCCTGATGACCGAGCGGAAGTGGTTGGCGCAAGCCTTCCGCACCCACCGCATCCTCTACTCGCGATCGGCGATGATCGAGCTGCTCGAGCACTCCGGCTTCGAGATCCTCACCGTCGGTCCTGACTTCGAGTATCGCGACCACCGCTTCGTGCGCCACATGGCCTCCGCGCGATGGCCGTCGTTCGCGTCCGTCGCGCTGCCGCTGTTGAAGCTGATGCCCGATCCGCTGATCGTCAGCTCCGGCTCCATTCGCATCGTGGCCAAACGGCGCGCCGGCGCGCCGATGGACCTCCGCGCCATCCCCTCGATCGAACCGACGCATGCTCGTTGACGAGCGGTTCACCATTCGCGCCTTTCGGGCCGGCGATGAGCCGCAGATTCTCGACCTGTTTGCGCGCTGCTTCCCGCACGCGCCGCGATCGCTCGAGCACTTCCGGTGGAAGTACCAGAGCAATCCGTTCGGCAACGAACGGATCAGCCTGGCCTTCGATCCGGATGGGCGCCTCGTCGGGCACTACGCCGGATATCCGGTCCGTCTATGTGGGACGGGTTCTCCAACCCGTCGGGCGGACGGACTGGAGAGTCCGTCCCACATCGCGCACCACATTGGCGACACCATGACCGATCCGGCCGTTCGCCACGTCGGCCGCGGCCCCTCAAGCATCCTCGGCCGCGTGGCGCAGCATTTCTACGACACGTTCTGCGAAGGGCGCGTCGCGTTCAATTTCGGATTCAACGTGGCGAATATCCAGAAGTTCTCCACCCGCTTCCTCCGCGCCGTGCGGGTGGAGCCGGTGTCGTATCGCGTCTGGGCGCACCCCGCGCGGATGGCGCGATGGCAGCGGTGGGCGCGCGGGTATCAGATCGAGATCGTGCGGGAAGTGACGGATGAACTGGGCAACTTGAGCCATGGCTTCATGGTGCGCCGCGACGCGCAGTACCTCCGCTGGCGATACCTGCAGCATCCCGAGGTGTCGTATCTCTTTCTGGCGCTACGCCGATGGCGCAAGCTCGCCGGCTGGTCGGTCTTCCGGATACGCGAGGACCATCTGATTTGGGTCGATGGCCTCTTCGACTCGCCGGGGTCGGCCGGCATTCTGCTTCGCCAGGCCGCGGACGGACGGCCAATCGAGTGCTGGAACGGCGGCGACGAACTGCGCGCGCTCGGCTTCGAGTCGCGTCCCGAGCCGCAGGATCTCGGCGTGATGTGTGTCCCCTTCGCCATGACCGACGCCGTCGAGCGAATCCGGCAGAGCTTCTTCTACACGATGGGCGATTCGGACCTCTTCTGATCGCTGGCGCTGTCCCTGCATGTCGATCTCAGCCGTCTTAGAATGAGTCAAGCCAATGAATCCTGAGCCGCAGCCCGCGGCGCGCTCGAAGCGCACCGCCGAGGTGACAAAAAAGCGCGTGCTGGTCATCGACGATGACCTGCCATTGCGCGGGATGCTCGCGGCCGCCCTGCGCAAGCACGGCTTTCAGGTCCTGCTGGCGGGCGACGGCGCGGAGGGTCAGCGCGCGCTGACCATCCACCATCCGGACGTGGTGCTGCTCGATCTGGCGATGCCGAACGTCAACGGCTGGGATTTCCTGCAGCGCCTGCGCGAGACCGGCCACCTCGGCCGGACGCCGATCATCGTGGTCTCCGCGCACCTCCGCCACGATCCGCAGGCCGTGCTGCAGATGGGCGTGTCGGCGATCCTCCCCAAGCCGTTCAATCTCCCCGACCTGATCAATCTCATCGAGCATCTCTCGCCGTGATCGGCGGCGATGTGGCCGCGTTGTATCCAGGCCGTTCGCTGCGCTCGTACGTTCGCTGGAAGGTCAAAACCGATCCCGTGTACGACGCCGTCTACGAGCGCTTGCAGGGGACGAATGATCCGATCGTCGACGTAGGCTGCGGCGCCGGTGTGCTCGCCGCGTATCTGCGCGTGCGCGGATTCGAGGCGCCGGTCACCGGGGTCGATCACGATGCGCGGAAGATCGAAATCGCGCGGGGCCTTGGGTTACGGGACGCCGAGTTCATTGTGGGTCAGGCTTCAACCTGGCCGGGCCGAGGGACGATCGTGATGCTCGATCTGCTCCACTACTTCGACGATGAAGCGCAGGCTTCGCTGCTGCACCGCGCGGCGATCGAGTCGAATCTGGTCATCATCCGCGACGCGGTCCGGGACGGGAGCTGGCGCTACCGCGCGACGTACGCCCAGGAAATGTTCGCGCGCGCCATACGCTGGCTGAAGGCGGAGCGGCTGAATTTTCCGAAGCGCGAAACGATCGTTGACGCCTTTGCCGGCTTCGACGCGGAGATCGTTCCGCTGTGGGGGCGGACGCCGTTCAACAACTATCTCTTCGTCTTCAGGCGCTCATCGGCGGGAATGACGAAGGCGTAGCCGCGCGCGCGCAGCTCATCGACGACGCGGGCGATGCAGGCGGCGGACGCCTCTCGCCCCTGGTGAAGGACGACGATCGCGCCGGGAAAGGCGCGCGGCAAGATGCGCCGGACAATCTGATCGATGTCAGTCGAAACGCCGTCGAACCCGCGCGCGCTCCAGCCGATCAGCCGCATACCGCGCCGGGCGAGCGCCGGATGGACCGCCGGGTTCTTCATCCCCACCGGCGCGCGAAACCAGGGGGTGGGCGGGATGGCGGCGGTGCAGCCGTCGATTTCCGCGGCGATCGCCGCCGGCGTAAGGCACCAGAAGGTCGCGGACGGATGGGTGTCGGAGTGATTGCCAACGCCGTGGCCGCGCTCGACGATGGCCCGGATGAGGTCCGGTCGCTGCCGCGCGAGCACGCCTTTGACGAAGAACGTCGCCTTCGCGCTCCGCGCGTCGAGGATATCGAGGATCGCGGCGGTGTCGCCGGTCGGGCCGTCGTCGATGGTCAGCCATACCTCGTTTCCCTCCGGCTCGAACCAGGTGACGACGGGGCCGAGCCACTGCACGTTCGGGCGAAGGGTGGGGTAGAGCAGCAGGGCGTGCGACAGGGCGAGGATTCCGATCGCCGCCAGCGGCGCGTGAGGCCAGAGTGCGATCAACGCGACCGGCGCGGCGACGGCGAAGGCGATGATCACGCGGCGCATCGCAGCTCCAGCTCGCGCACGCGGTCGCGCAGCAGCCACATCACGACGAAGGCGATGGCGTTCAGCGCCACGACGGCCAGAAAGGTGTAGGCAGCGAAGCGCACCCACGTCGTGCGCGTGGCGAAGTACAGCGACGCCGCGACGGCGCACAGCATCATGAACGCCGAGTTGGCCGCTATCGAGCGGACGATCAGCCCGCCGGCGACGAGCAGGATCTGGATGGCGATCAGCGCCAACGGCAGGGCGGAAACGAGGGCCAGGGGCGCCGCCAGCGGCAGCATCGTCGCGATATAGCAGGTCGTGATCGCGGTGAACAGGATCGAGACGGCGTAGTTCTCGGCGGTGCTCTGGTGACGATCGACGGCGAACATGACGCGGTCGACGTCAGCGGCCGGCCGTGGTGTCGTCTTCAGCATCATCAGGGCGATGAGCCGCGCCAGAGCGAAATGATGTCGCGACGGTAGCCACTTCATGCCGCGGGCTCCGGCGAGAAGGGCTCGAAGGCGAACCACTGGTACCACTTCGAGCCGATCACCGACTCCAGCTCCCCCGTCCACCGCGCCACCGCCCGTTCGAAGTCCTCCTCGCGATTGGCGCTGCGGACGATCTCGATCGGCTCGCGCGCCACGACCCGGTAGCGACGCCGCCCGCGGCGGACGACGAAGACCGGAAAGATCGGGACGCGCGCGGCCATGGCCAGGGCGAATGGCCCGGCGGGAATCTGCGCCGGCTTTCCGAAGAGTGTCGCCGGCAATGCGCTGATCCCCTCCACCACCCGATCGCCCTGGATGGCCACGATACCGCCGCTGGTGACGGCGTGCAGCAGGTCGAGCGCCAGTTCGCCGCTCTGCGCGCTGAACTCGATGCGAAAGCCGGCGGCGCGGTGTGCCTCCTCGAACTCCCGCGTCTGCGCGTCCGTCTCCGGCGCGCGCACCATCACCAGGTGATGTGCGGATGTCTCGGCGAAGATGTGCGCGCCGAGGTCGTAGCTGCCCATGTGCGCGGTGAGCAGGATTGCGCCGCCGCGCGACTGCATCTCCTCGATGTGCCGCCAGCCGGTGAACTCCCAGTCGGGCGTGGTGCGCGTCTCCTTGAAACGCACCGTGTCGGCGATGCTCCAGGCGTAGTTCCAGAAGACGCGATAGCAGCGAAAGAAGTTGGTGATGCTCCACGATCCCGGCTTGATGGCCTTCAGATTGCGCATCACGCCGCGGCGGCCCGGCCCCCACAGCAGGAAGAAGAGCGACCAGAACGCCATCGCCACCGGCTCGATCCAGATCGGGGTCATCAGGACGGCCCAACGGAGGAGTTGTCGCCAGAAGATACCCTTGGCGTGGAACCGACGCCGCCACCCGCTGCTGGTCACGTCCGCATGATATCGGACAGGGTTTTGGCCACCGACGGCAGCGACGGCAGGAGCTCGCGGAAGAGCGGGCTGCGCATGAGCGACTCGTCGCCGGGGTAGGTCGGCACGACGTGCAGCGGGAAGCGCTCGAAGATCTCACGGTCGGATCGCTTGCGCGACGCCTGGACCACCGCGCGCTTGCCGGCGATGGCATCGGCGTGGCGCATGATCCAGTCGAGGGCCCGAAACTGCGTAGTGGTCAGCGGATCGTCGATCGAGGCCAGCGGCTCGCGGCCGAAGAGCCGCCGCTTGGCTCGGGTGAAGATGCCGGCGCGCCGCTTCTTCGCTGCGGTGTACGGCTCGCGCGACAGCTCGCCGGCGCCGGCGTTGCGCATGGTGGTGTAGCGATGGAGCCGATGCAGATACGCGAACAGCGCCGCGCCGGCGACGTCCCGCAGCTCTTCGGCGTTCTTCAGAATGGTCTGCAGCGCGTTGCGCTCGAAGAGGACGCCGCGCTCGAAGTCGCCGAGGCGGTTGCTCGTGGCGCTCGACGCATGGCGCACCACCGCCGCCGGCTCGAAGAGCACCCGCCCACCGGAGATCCAGGTCCGCCAGCCGAAGTCGACGTCCTCGAGGTAGGCGAAGTAATCGTCGTCGAAACCGCCGCGCGCCAGGAGCGGCTCGCGCCTCGAGATCATGTTGCCGCCGCAGGCGAAGAGAATCTCCGCGCCGGCCGGCGGCTCCTCGCGCGAGCCGGCGGGATAGCGGAAGCCGTTCTGAAAGGCGTGGCCGTCGAAGGTCAGCACGCCGCCGATGAAGTCGATCATCTCGCCGGAGAGATCGATGATCTTTCCGCCGACGGAAACCACGTCGTCGGAGGCGCGCTCCATCGAATCCACCAGCGCGATGAGCCAGCCAGGCTCCGGCAGCGCGTCGTTGTTGAGGAAGATCACGTTGCGCGCGGCGGAGCGGACCAGCGCCGCGGCCAGGCCGCCGGTGAAGCCGCGGTTGCTGCCGAGGGGTAGGAGGCGGACCTCCGGGAACTGCTTCTTGATCGCGCCGATGCTGCCGTCGGTCGAGCCGTTGTCGACCACGGTGATCGTCGCGCCGCCGACGCCGGCGAGCTGTTTCGACACCGCGCCGACGCAGGCGAGGGTGTCGTCGCGGCTGTTCCAGTTGACGATGATGACGTCGGCGACGCTGCTCAGAGCGAGCCTCCGATGCGGCGCTTGATGCGCGAGAGGATGGACGGCCGCTCCGGCGCGCGCGGGTGCTCGTCGGCGCGCGGCGCGCGGACGAACTCCACCAGCGGCGCGAGCGTGCGCGACCACTGATGATCCTCGGCGAAGCGCTGCGCGCCTCCCGAAAGGTCGGCGGTGAGAGCGCGCACCAGCGCGTCGGCGAAGTCGCGCGGCGAGTCGCCGTGCACCACGATGCCTGCGCCGTAGCGCGCGAGGATCTCGTCGGTCCCCGGCGCGGAGCTGGTCACGATCGGCAGCCCGCCCCAGAGGTAGTCGTAGACGCGCGTGCGCATCGAGAGGTCCGTCTCGACCGACTGCGGGAATGTTAGCAATGCTACCGAAAAGCGGTCGTAATACTCCGCTCTGTGGTCGTATTGCACCCAAGGCTCAAACCGCACGAAATCGTAGGACTTACGCCGCACGTGCTCCCGCGCCTCGGCCGATTTTCCCTGCGGCGTCAGCGCCGGATTTGGGTGGGCGTTAAACGTCAGCGTGATTTTGGACAGCCGCTCGCGGGCGAGCGCGACCGCCTCGATGGCCAGGACCGGGTCGTACCAGTCGTAGATCCCGCCGAAGAGCACGCGCGGCGCATCGAGATCGCGCCGCGCGAGCGCGCGCGGCGGCGGCACGCCGAACGGCGCGACGGCGATGAGCGAGTCGAGGTGCGGATCGGACTCGAAGGCGACCGGATTGAGCCGCCCGACCGCGAGGAGCGCGCCGAGGTAGAAGAGGCGTTGGGCGTCGGAGGCGCAGAGGAAGAAGTCGCCGCGCAGCAGCGACAGCTCGAGCGTGGCGTGATCGTGATGGAACACCTCCGCGCCGCGCGACGCGTAGTAGTGCAGGTTCTCGATGATGAACGGGTCGTAGAGATCGACGACGGTGGGAATCGGATGCCCATGCGCGAACAGCTCGTTCGCGATGTGCCCCTGCACGACTGCGACGTCGTTCACCGCGGTCAGCTCGCGCAGCTTTTCCGGCGTGATGGCGCCGTCGTCGGGAGAGAGCAGCGTCACCTGGTGCCCGTCGGCGCGCAGCACGCGCGCCATCTCCAGGAAACGGATCCCGATGCCCGCCGGCTGTTTGTGTCCGAGCGGCTCGGGGCAGACGAGCAGCGCGCGGGTCATCCGCGCCCTTTCATCCGCTCGACGATCTCGTGCAGTTTCCAGGTGCGCGACCGGTAGATGGTGTCGAGGAGGCTCTGCAGGCGGGTGATCTCGCCCCACAGCGCGTTGATGGTGCGCTGCGACTCCTCGTAGCCGGCGCGCGCGTCGCCCAGCTCGCCGACGCGGAACTGCAGCGCGTCGCGCTCGACGCGCGCCGCCTCCAGCGCGCTGCGCAGCTCGTCGCCAGCGCCTTCGAGGGTGGCGATGCGCATCATCGCCGCGTTGAGCCGCTCGTTCATCGCCTGCAGCTCACGCATCAGGACCGACTTGTCATGCTCCGCCAGGCGGTCGACCCGGGCGGCGTTCTGCTCCGCGAGCGATCGCGCGCCGCGCGCTTCGACGGCGTCGCCGGCGAGCGCCGCCGCCCGCCGCTTCAGCCGCTCGAAGGCGTTGGCGAAGACGTGGTCGTCGAGCAGTGCCCGGTGCTTGTTCCACACCTGCAGCTTCGCGGCGCGGAAGCGCTCCGTCCCCTCGGGATTCTCCAGCGTGATCGAGCCGGCCCCTTCGACATGTCGGATCTCGCAGGTGACCCGTGACACATGGAGGAAATCGCCGCGCTGCGCGAGGCGGATCACGAAGTCCCAGTCCTCGAAGAGCTCGAAGGCGGGATCGAAGCCGCCGAGGTCGAGGAAGGCGTCGCGCCGGATGAGCAGCGTCGGCAGCGGGATGTAGTTGTCGATCAACAGCAGGTCGCGGTCGAAATCGTTGGAGAAGATGCGCATGCGCGACCGCGTCTCGCCCGCCGAGACGAACGCGGAGACGGCATCTGTGTACGGCGTCTTCGAAGTGACGCGCGCGGCATTGGACAATGTCGCCAGATGCTCGGGGTAGTAGAGATCGTCGTCGTCGAGGAAGGCGATGTAGGCCGACGACGCCGCGCGCACGCCGCTGTTTGCCGCCTCGGCGCGGCCGCGCGAGGAGTCGTGATTGACGACTTTCGCCCCCTCGATCTCGGGCACCGCGCCGCCGTCGTTGACCACGACGATCTCCGCGGGATAGCCGGTGGCGCGCACCGAGGCGATGGTGTCCTGCAGCAACGCCGGGCGGTCTTTGGTCCGCACCACGACACTGATCGGCAGCGGCTCGTGCACCACCTCGGCGTTCGGCGGCGCGGCCATCGCCGCGCGCAGCGCGCTGAACGGCGTGGTGCGCAGCTCCGGCAGCGGCACGACGTAGTACGCCTCGGCGAACGTCACTCCGGGCGGCAGCGACATCGCCCGGTACGCGTTCAGCCCGCGCGCGTAGGCGACGTAGTCGCGGACGGCGAGCTGCGAGGCGTGCATGGCGATCGCGGCGTACTTTGCTTCGGCGACGGCGGTGATGTCGACCAGCGCATTGGGCCGCAGCGGATGGCTGACCTCGTAGAACGCGACGCGCGCGACCGCGAGGTCGGCGAAAAGCGCCGCGTCGCGCGCGACGACGTCGCAGAAGATGCGCGAGAGCGCGAGATGGTCGGGATGGATCTCGATCGCGCTTGGGACGGCGATCAAATCCGGCCTGAAGTGGACGAGGATGTCTCGGAGTGCGGCGGAAAAGCCGCCGCTTTCAGCCAGGCCGCGATCGGGAAAATGCAGAAACTCGATCTCCGCATCGCCCAGCGATGCGAGCGCCGCGCGCGACTCCGCCTCCCGCTGCCGGGCATCGCCCGCCGCGCCGCCGTCGGTGGCCACGACCACCTGCACCTTGCGCCCCTCCCGGAGATGGAGAGCCACGAGCCCGCCGCAGCCGATGACCTCGTCGTCCGGATGGGGAGCGAGGACGAGCAGCCGCTCGCCGCGTAAGTCCAGCGGCTCGAATGGAATCGCCTCGGCTTCCGGGATGCCCATCGCACCGAATTATAGTGTCCGCCTTCCGTATAATCGGGCCATTCGTGAAGCATGATGTCCCGCAGCAGATCGCTGATCTCCTCGCACTGATCCGCGATTTGACCGAGCCCGCGACGCACGCGGAGAGCGTGGCCGAGCTTTTCAACGCATCGTTCCGGGCCCTCGACTGCTGCGTGCGGTTCGACGTCGGGGCCGCGGTGATGCTCGAACAGCACCTCGATCTGTATGTCGTCACCGGCGACGGCGCCGAGGCGCTGGTCAACGAACGGCTCATCGCCGGCATCCGCAAAACGCTCAGCGAGTCGATTCCGGCGTCGTTCGCCAGTACGGAGATCGTAGTCAAAACCCCTCACCCGGCCTTCGGCCACCCTCTCCCGCAAGCGGGAGAGGGGTTGGAGAGCTCCGCGAGCGCCGTGCTCAGGATCGCCAAGCGCACCGCCGGCGTGGTGATCCTCTTCCGCGGCGGCGAGGCGTTCAGCGTCCCCGAGCAGCAGATCGTGGAGATCTTCGCCGCGCAGGTGGCGATGCTCCTCGGCCAGCTCGCCGCGCGGGAGGAGATCCGCAACCTCGCCGACACCGACGACCTGACCGGCATCGGCAACAAGCGCTGGCTACGGCGGCAACTGCCGCAGGAAGTGGAGCGGGCGCGGGTCTACAACCTGCCGCTGTCGCTGCTGATGTTCGACGTCGACGATTTCAAGGAAATCAACGACCGCTACGGCCATACCGTGGGCGACGTCGTGCTGTCGGAGCTCTGCGGCGCGGTGCGCGAGAGCCTTCGCCCCCCCGACGTCTTCGCCCGATTCGGCGGCGACGAGTTCGCGGTCATCCTCCCTCACACCGACATCGAAGGGGCGCGCGCCGTCGCCGGCCGGATCCTCGACCGCGTGCGCGAGGTCGCCATCGCCGGCGACGACGAGGAGACCATCCGCTGCTCGGTATCCATCGGCGGCGCCGATTACCGGCTTGGCGACAGCGCCGCCGATCTCCTCCGCCGCGCCGACGAGCGGCTTTACGAGGCGAAACGATCCGGAAAAAACCGCTGTACCGTAGGAGAGTGACCATCAACCGCTACCTGATCGCCAACTGGAAGATGAACGTGCCGCCCGAGGGGATCGAGGCGTACCTCGCCGCGATCAGTGGAGCGCCTGGCGGCGCGGCGTTGGTGGTGGCGCCGCCGTACGTGTACATCAAGGATGTCGTGGCCGGCGCGCCGCGCAATGTCGGGGTCGGCGCGCAGAACTGCGGCGATCAGAAGTCGGGCGCGTTCACCGGGGAAGTCTCCGCGGCGATGATCCGCGGCGTGGGGGCGTCGTACGTCATCGTCGGCCACTCGGAGCGCCGCAATATCTATGGTGAGACCGACGCGCTCGTCGCCCGCAAGCTCGCCCTGGCCATCGAGGCCGGACTGACGCCGGTGCTCTGCATCGGCGAAGACCAGCGCGTCCGCGACGCCGGGCGGGCCACGGTCTATGTGTCCGATCAGATCAAGGCCGCGGCGATCGATCAGCTCGAGACGGCGGGGGAGATCATCATCGCCTACGAGCCGGTGTGGGCCATCGGCACGGGGCGCAACGCCACCGGCGAGATGGTGGCCGACATGGTCAGCGCCATCCGTGACGCGTTGGGGCGCTTCTGGCCGGAGCGGTACGCCGGTTTCGCGCCGGTGCTGTATGGCGGCAGCGTGACGCCGGAGAACATCGGCGACCTGGCGACGCGGGGCAACATCGACGGTTATCTGGTGGGCGGCGCGAGCCTCGATTCAGGCCGCTTTCTCGCGATTTATGAAGGACTTCGGCGCGGTTGACATCGCCGCCGGTTCCGGGAAGAATTCGCAACTTCCGCCCGTTACGGGCACTGCTTCGGAGAACTGATGCTCACCGTTATTCTTGTCGTCATACACGTCCTCGTCAGCCTGTTCCTGATCCTCGTCGTCCTCGTGCAGCAGGGGAAGGGCGCCGATCTGGCGGGCGCATTCGGCGGTGGCGGATCGCAGACTGCATTCGGCGCGCGTGGCGCGACGACGCTTCTGCATAGGCTGACCCAGTATTTCTTCGTGGCCTTCGTCGCCACCTCGCTGACGCTCGCCATTCTGCAGGCCCGGCCTCGCGGATCGGTCATGAGCGGAGCGAAGGCCGCGCCGGCGGCACCCGCTCCCGTCAAGAAATAAGGTCTTTGCATCGCCAGCCCAAGTGGCGGAATTGGTAGACGCGCACGTTTGAGGGGCGTGTGGAGAAATCCGTGCCGGTTCGAGTCCGGCCTTGGGCACCATCACCACGTCCGCAGCCATCCGTGAGGCGTACATCAACGACGATCCGGCGCTCGTGTCATCTGTTCATCGTCGCCGGGCCGCCCCGCTGGAGATCGCCCACATAGCGGCACGGGCGTAACGCCAACCTCCATGTTCCTTTCCGCGGCGCTGCCGGGCGGCGCGTGGTTCACAACTTCGTGCTCTTGCCCTCACGCTGCGCCTGGTGCGCATCCTCGAAGATTTGATCGAGCGTGCCCATGCCGCGCGGTGGACACTCTGGATGTTACGGGTTCGCTGACGATGCGAAGGGCCGTGATCGAGAGTACGGCGATGGCGTCCGTCAAATGTGAGGTAGGGAAATATGGAGCGGCGACACTCCTAGTTGGGTGCACATGTCGTGACAAAGATGATCAGCAGCGCCGGGCGCCGCAACACGAGTGGATCTTCGTTCGTACGCTCGAGTGGTACACTTTTGATGCGACATCCCCGTCAGCAACGACATCTTTGCTGCCCTCTTCGAGGGAGACAGATGCAGTCTTTTTACGACAGTTTGTGGCCCGCATCACGCTGTAACATGTTCATGCCGAGTAACTTACTTGTCGTGGAGCGCTTCTTGATTAGTCCTGCAGACGGACCCGCAAGCGCAGTTGACTTTCCGTTCGAACGGGTATCAAATTCCGCGCTCTGTCCCACATTTCAGATGCGGCATCAACGTCGGCGTACCGACCTCTTGAGTCATGTTCGACAACCTCGTGCGAGGGAAGGCGCGGGCTCGCGCCCTATGTTTGTTATTTGTAGCATCATGAAAAGGAAACCCAGTCGTCTAACTCGCAAAGGAGAAACGAATCCATGAATGTCACTTCCCACGTTTTCCGCCACGTTTCGGATCCGGACGATTGGTAGTGTCTGCGCTCAACTCCTGAAGCCGCTGGTGAGCGCGCTGCGCATGATGGAAGTACAAGTCGCGGCGCGCTCCACCATCCCTCCCCTTTTCGCACTCCCGCAGGCCTTTCATCACCTCGGCCTCATCCTTCCCAAATACGATTCTGACGAATCCCCGAGTCGCCAAGAACGACGCCTCAAGACGAGCATCGCCTTTCCCCTTGATCGCCTTCATCGCCAGGTCGATCAGTTTGGTTGCTTCTCGTGACTTCTCATGAATGTCTTCCTCGGCATAGTAGTAGGCAAGGCTGTTTCGGAACTTCGCAAGCCCAAGCCAATCGTCCGGGTTCTTCTCTGCCATCACCAGTCCATCTTTTGCCAGCGCGATTGCCTCCCCTACTTTTCCGATACCCCAGTAGCGGAACGCTAGTCGTCGGTAATGGCGAGATTCCCCGCATTCGCTGAGCAACTCTTCGGCCGCTATCCAATCCTCCTCCCGCGAGGAAAAGACAAGCGCATCCAGGAGCGCGCTCCTGTACTTCGGGTCGGCATCAGCTAGTGTTCTCGCTTGCGTGATCGCTTCAGTTACACGACTCGCTTCCAGAAGTGACTTAACCTCAGAAAGCGCTGGGTCATCACCCATCGCCTTTGCTGCTGACGCAGGAACCGTGTGAGTTTCATCGC
Organism: Candidatus Gilichinskyi gelida; assembly: GCA_038040385.1. Lineage (GTDB taxonomy): Bacteria > Acidobacteriota > Thermoanaerobaculia > Gp7-AA8 > Gp7-AA8 > Gilichinskyi > Gilichinskyi gelida. The sequence continues at coordinate 58,601 of JBBPII010000010.1, read as the reverse complement.
TGATCGCTCTGAAAGTGAAGTCCTTTTTGGCGATCGCATCGGCCATCGAGCGCGTGAACTGTCCCATGCACTCCTCGAGAGCCGGCAGGAAGGCCTCGCGAAAGATGTCCTTGAGCGACGGTGCCACGGCTACGTGAAAAACTTCCTCGATAAAAATCGAAGCAACGCCGGCCTTCCAAGCAAACTGTGCGAGATGCAGGACGTGCGGGACGATCGACTCTAACGACGCCGGCGGTGTAACGTGCATCAATAGGGCCTCTAACCCAAGCCAGAGCGCAACTCGCCACCAAAGGGCTTTCCCTCGCTCGGCAAGTCGCCACTTGGCGGCACGAGTTGACATAGTTAATCCTCCCTGGCTCTTTGTCGGGGGTTTTCTGATTTTTTGAGGAAAGACAGAGTATAGATCAATCCTGAGGTCTGCGGCGCGCTACTCGATGGTCGATCGGCGCGCAATCGCGCTTTCGTGTTCAACGTCGATCTGGAGGATCGGATGAATCTCGTCTTGCCGTAGTGACGCAACCGAGGGGCCGATTGAACTTCACGTCCGTTACCGCCTCCCCCATCAAGGCAGTCACTTCGACAAACGCCTCAAGCAGGCTCGGTCACGGTCTCCAACAGAAAACCACCAGCAACATCTGGAGACGTAGCGATGACGTCGTCAACTCGTCGACCAGCACGAGGCAGGCCGCTTTCGCGCACTCTTCGCCGCACACGGCGACTTCCTGAATGCCAGGACACGGCCGAAGTGATCGGCGCCGACGGCGCGGAGAAGCTTGGCAGGAGGGAGTCGGTCGGAGTCTCGGTGCCAACCGCGAGCTCGTCGGCGACACGCGCGGCCCAGGTCTGCCATCCTGGTCATCGGTCGCTGGCCCGCGACCTGAAGCTCGCGGACTCCACGTTCCTCGTAGAACGTGCCGCGGAAGCCGTCGAGCCTCACTTCGTGGCACCGGGCGTCACCGCGCGGCAGTTCGTTCGTGAGCACGGGAATGATCGGATCGATCAGGGGCAACGGCGCGCGTGGCTGGCTGCGTGGCTTACTGACCATCGCTTCCGTAACACATGGAGAGGGAGGCGTTATGCTAAGGGTTCCTAACATGGATCCCGCTGAGATTCCAGGTCGGCTGCACGGAACGCTCATAAATCTCGAGGGTTTTGACAGGGCATACGTGAGGCCGCACCTCGATTCCTCTCACGCCTTGTCGCCGCGAGAAGTTGCTATCGGGTCGACATACTTGAGAACGTTGGGCAACGTCCGAACGCTCATTCTTCTAAGCAGCGCCGATCATTTTCAGGCGATCGCTATGCTCTCCCGTTCAATTCTGGAACTCGCCGTGGAGTTGCACCTCATCGATGTTATCCCCGACGCAGCAGAAGCCTTCAACGCCTACGAACGGCTCGAGAAGGTCCGCTCGGCGCGGAGGATTGTCGAGTTCTACTCAAGGGGTTCCGCAAAGCCGGTCCCGCACGTCCAAGTCTACGAGCGATTCCTCGCAGAGAACGCCGATAAGATAGAGGCACTCGCGAAACGGCTGTGGCCAGGAAAGACCCCGTTGCACTGGTCAGGGTTACGGCTCCGCGACAGGGCTCTGCGGCTGAAGGCGCCATTCGACGAGTTGCACGAAGTCCATTATCAGCAACTCAGTTGGAACTCCCATCCTGGCTCGGCAGGTGTACTCAACCTTGATGCAAAGATGTTCCCGCTTCTCTGTGGTATGGCGTACGAGGTGGCCATCAAATCCTACGTGCTGGTGTTGGGCTTCATGATCGCCGAAATGAAACTCAAGGATCGTGACGACCTGATTGAAAACAGACTGCGCTTCGCTCAGCTTGCGGCCATGTGTAGCAGTCAAGAAGAGGCTGACGGAATGCGGAGAGAGCTTCTCGGGGACTAGCCCAGCAATTCCAGCACCGCAGGTCTCGACTCCGATTGTCCACGGGCCGGTCGACGAAAGCCGGTACTTCAGCGTGTGCGGGCTCGCACCAGAACTCGATGGCGTCTTCGAAGAGTCGCCCTGCGGCGGCAACTACTCAATCAGCGGTGTCGTGTACGTCGAATCGAGCGCCGTTAGGTGGATCGTGACGAGCCGATTGGCCGAGCCTGAAACCTCCAGTCGCCGTATCGCGTGCTGTCGCTGAACGCGCAGTCGCCAATACACTCACTTTTCTGCGATGCGCCGATCGTAATCCGCAGCGCGATCCAGAAACGCCTCGATCGACCGTCCCAACCCCAACTTCTCCGCGATATCCGCCGTTTTCTCGAAATCGGCGCGCAGCCGCTGCGCCTCGGCGAGGTAGTAATCGCGCAACCCGGTCTCGATCCCGAACTCCGGATACTTCTCCGCCAGCCCGCGCAGCCACTCTTCCACCTGCCGGCGACGGTCCTTGTCGCCGCTGCCGCTCTTCAGATCGGCGATGAGCGAGTCAACGACACCGCGAAGGACGTCCTGACGCTTGTCTCCGGCTGGCATTTCTGACATGGCGCGGAATGGTACACCGGCGACTACAATGCGCCGCGATGAAAGTGCTCATTGCGAACCGCGGCGAGATCGCGGTGCGCGTCATCCGCGCCTGCCGCGAGCTCGGATATCCCACCGTCGCCGTCTACTCCGAGCCCGACCGTGCCGCCCTGCACGTCCTCTACGCCGACCAGGCCATGCCCATCGGCCCCGCGCCGTCGCGCGAGAGCTACCTGCGCATCGACCGCATCCTCGACGCGGCGAAAAAAACCGGCGCCGATGCCATCCATCCCGGCTACGGCTTCCTCGCCGAGAACGCCGGCTTCGCCCGCGCCTGCGCGGCCGAGGGGATCACGTTCATCGGCCCGTCGCCCGAGTCGATCGACGCCATGGGCTCCAAGACCGAGTCGCGCCAGCGGATGCAGGCCGCCGGCGTGCCGGTCGTGCCGGGCCTCACCGAGCCGGTGAAGTCGTTCGACGAGATCGCCGCCTTCGCCCGCGAAACCGGCTTTCCGATCATGATCAAAGCCAGCGCCGGCGGCGGCGGCAAGGGGCTGCGCTACGTCGAGCGGGAGGAGGACCTCCGCCCGTCGTTCGACCGCGTGACCAGCGAGGCGGAGTCGTTCTTCGGCGACGCCGCCGTCTACGCCGAGAAGTTCATCGCCTCGCCGCGCCACATCGAGGTCCAGGTCCTCGGCGACCAGCACGGCAACCTGGTGCACGTCGGCGAGCGGGAATGCACGCTGCAGCGCCGGCATCAGAAGGTGATCGAAGAGTGCCCCTCGCCGGTGGTCGACGACGACCTGCGCGAGAAGCTCGGCGCCATGGCCGTCCGCGCCGCCGCCGCGGTCAACTACTACTCGGCAGGCACCATCGAGTGCCTCATGGGCCCGGACAAGCAGTTCTATTTCCTGGAGATGAACACCCGCCTGCAGGTCGAGCATCCGGTCACTGAGATGGTGTGGGGCGTCGATCTGGTGAAGGAGCAGTTGCGCGTGGCGCGCGGCGAGAAGCTCTCGGTGCGGCAGAAGCAGCTCAAGCCGGGAGGCCACGCCATCGAGTGCCGCATCTACGCCGAGGATCCGGCGAATAATTTCGCGCCGTCGCCGGGGTTGATTCGCTATCTCAACCTCCCCGAGGGACCGGGGGTGCGCAACGACAACGGCGTCTACAGCGGCTACACCGTGCCGTTGTTCTACGACCCGATGCTCTCAAAGCTGATCTGCCACGCCGCGACGCGGCCGGACGCCATCGCCCGGACGCGCCGCGCGCTTATGGAGTACCGCGTGGAGGGCATCCAGACCACCATCCCGTTCTTCGCGTTGCTCATGCAGCAGCACGACTTCGCCACCGCGAACTTCGACACCGGCTTCATCGACCGCCTCCTCGGCGAGTTCAGCGTCGAGCATCGCGGCGACGTCGGCGTCGAAGCCGCGTTGATCGCCGCCGCCATCGCCGCGTTCGAGGAGACGCAGCAGGTGCGGCTGCCGAACGACGCCGATTCGCCGTGGAAATGGGCAGGGCGCGACGACGCGCTGCGAGGGCGGCTGTGAGGTTCATCGCCCGCCGCGAGGGCGTCGATATCCCGGTGGAAGTCGAGCGCAGCGGCGGCGGGTACCGGGTGAAGATCGGCGACCGTTGGCTGACGGCCGACCTCGTCGACGCCGGCCCGTATCTCCGCTCGCTGCGGCTCGAGGACGGGACGCAATTCTCGTTCGCCCACCATCGCAGCGGGACGATGCACGAGATCTCGTTGCGCGCGTCGGAGGTGCACGTCGAGGTCATCGATCCGCTGGCGCTCAAGCGGAAGCGGCGCGAGGACGAGACCGGCGGCGCCGGCGTGGTCAAGGCGCTCATGCCGGGCCGCATCGTGCGGCTGCTGGTCGAGCCGGGTGCCGCGGTGCGCAAAGGCGCCGGGCTCCTGGTGCTGGAAGCGATGAAGATGGAGAACGAGATCCAGTCGCCCGCCGACGGCGTCGTCGACGAGATCTTCGTCAAGCCGGGGGACACCGTCGAGGGGGGCGCGGATTTGGTGCACGTGACGCCGCCCACTTGACCCTCATCCGCCGCTTCGCGGCACCTTCTCCCGCAAGCGGGAGAAGGAACAACTTGGCCCCTCTCCCGCGGAAGCGGGAGAGGGTGGCCGAAGGCCGGGTGAGGGTCGTCGCTCCTATAATCCCTTCATGTCCACAGTCGACCCGTTCGTTCCGGGCAGTACTCTGCTCACGTACCGTCTGCTCGAGCGGGTGGGGACGTCATCGGTGTGGCGCGCCGAGGACACGCGAACGGTCAAGCCCGTCGCGATCAAGGTCCTGGCCAAGCAGCTTCCGCGCGACGGCGCCAAACGCGATGCGCTGATCCGCGATGTCCGCCTCGGCGGCGCGCTGTTTCACACCTCGCTCGTCAACATCATCGAGATCTCCGCGGCCGGCGACGCGCTGGTGATGGTGATGGACTGGTTCGACGGCCAGCCGTCATCGACCCTGTTCCGCAACAAGCCGGCCGATCGCGCGACGTTTTTCCGCCTGGCGTACCAGCTCGCCGACGTCCTCAAGCTGTTGCAGATGAAGAATCTCATCCACGGCAACATCGCCGGCGACTCGGTGTTGGTCGCGGAGAACGGCCAGGTCAGGCTCGCCGGACTCAACGCCACGAATCTCATGACCAAGCGCGAGTCGCCGTCGTTCTACCAGCAGAAAGGCAGCGACCCGCGCGCGGTGTCGTACATGGCGCCCGAGCAGATCAAGGGCGACGCGCTGACGCCGCAGAGCGACATCTTCTCCCTCGGCATCGTGCTGTACGAGATCGCCATCGGCCGGCTGCCGTACATCGCCGCCAGCGCACCGGAGATCGCCCGCAAGATCGTCGACGAGCAGCCGGCGTCGCCGAAGGCGATCAATCCGGATGTCGACGGAGCGGTGCTCGGCGTGATGGGCCGCTGCCTGTTCAAGGATCCGTTCAAGCGGCAGAAGGACGCCCGCTCGCTGCTCGAGGACATCAACAAGGTCGACGCCGAGGCGGCGAGCTTCGCGAGCGCGCTGGCCAAGGCGGCGATCACCGGCATCGCGGCGCCGAAGCCGGCCGACGCGCGCAGCGCGCTGCTGATGGTGGCCGACATCGCGAAGTACGACGAGATGGCGGCCGCCGATCCCGCGTCGGCGCAACGCGCCGCCGCGCGCATGCAGCAAGTCCTCGGCGAGTCGGTGTACTTGTTCGATGGGCAGATCGTCGATCCCTTCGGCGCGCAGCTCGTCGCAGAGCTGCCGAGCGTGGAGAGCGCGCTGGAGGCGGGGCGCAAAGGCGAATTCGACTTCTCGCTCGAGCAGCAGGGGAGCGGCTTCATCCCCGTCCGCCTGCTGCTGCACGCCGGCGACGTGGAGACGCGCGACGGCAAGGTCGTCGGACCGGCGGTCGACAAGGCGTTGAACGTGCTGCACCACGTCGAGCCGCTCCAGCTTTTCCTGTCCGAGGAGTTCGTCAAGAAGGGGCGCGGCAGCGTGCGGCTGCGCGATGCCGGCGCGCGCGGGGGCGTCAAGCTCTACACGATCACGCCGGCCGAGAAGCCGAAGCCGGAGATCGACACCGCGGCCCTCGAGGCGGAGGAGCGCGCGGCGGACGAGGCCGAGGCGGCCGCCATCGCTGCTGCCGCGGCCGCCGCGGCGAAGCGCAAGCGGATGCTCATCGCCGTCGTCGCCGCATCGGTGGCCGCCGCCGTCGTCACCGGCATGGTCATCGTCCGCAAGCCGAAGCGCACCGGTCCGGTTGCCGCGGCGGTGTCGACCGCGCCGTCCGGGCCGCCGCCGGCATCGGCGGAGCATCCGCGCAGCGTGCTGCTGCAGCCGTTTACGATGGAGACCACCGATCCGGCGCTGCAGCAGCGCGCCGAGACGGTCCGCCTCGGGGCCATCGAGATGCTGCGCGCGTTCCCGGAGATCCGAGTGGTCGACGCGCTGGCGCCCGACGCGAGCGCGTTCACGGCCACGGTCCGCGGCGACGCCGCCGCGCCGCAGCTCGTCCCCGCGGGCGGCCCGCCGGTGGTACTGGCCGACGCGTCGAGCGGCATCCTGTCGATCGTGCAGTGGGTCGACCGCGAGCTGAAGCTGTCGCATCCGACGACCGGTCCGCCGGAGGCGTACAACGCGTTCGCCGACGCGGTGACGGCGATGGCGGCGAAGAACGATGCGAAAGCCGAGGCGTCGCTGCGCGCGTCGATCAAGGCCGATCCGAGCTTGCTGCCGGCGCAGCTGCTGGCGATGCGCTTTTTCGCGTCGAAGGGGAAGGATGCCGACGCGGTCGCCGCCGCGAAACAGGTCATGGCGCTCGCTCCGTCCAATCTCGACGCGGCTCGCATGACCGCCCGCGCCGGGCTGAAATCCGGAGACGCCGGCGGTGCCATCGCCGGCTATGCCGCGGTGTTGAAGAGAGAGCAATCGAACGTCGAGGCGCTCAACACCATCGGGCGCTACGCCGTCGCGGCGAACGACGCGCCGAGGTTGAATGCGGTCATCGCGCGCCTGGCATCGTCGCCGGATGCCGCCGCCGTCCACACGCCCGACCTCCTGCTGTCGGCCGGCCGCCTCGACGCCGCCGTGGAGCGCTACTACGACGCCGAGCGCGCCACGCCGAACAACGCGGCGCTCGCGCTGAAGATCGGCCGCCTCGCGGTGCTGCGGCATTCGAAAGAAATGGCGGACCGCGAGGTGAAGAAGCTCGAGCAGTTGAAGTCGGACTATGGTGCGCACCTGCTGAAGGCGTATCTGGCGGCGGAGTCCGGCTCGCGTGCGGAAGCGGACGCGGAGCTGAAGGCGGCCGAGGCGCTGTCGCAGCCGGGCGACGACTATTGGACGAGCGCGGCGGAAGTGGCGGCGATCGGCGGCAACGTCGGCGCTGCGCTTGCCGCCCTCGAGCGCGCCGCCCAGCGGAAGGAGCCCACGGCGGGTTACGTCCTCACCAACCGGCTGCTCGCCAGTCTGCTCGCCAGCGAGCCGCGCTATCTGAAGGTGCGCGAGACGTTCGCCGCGCAGCAGAACGAGATCCGCGCCGCCCTGGCCAACGTCGCGCTGTAGCATGTGCCGATGATCGTCACGGCGCGACTTGGATTCTCCGCCGCCCACCGGCTGCACAACCCGAAGTACGACGCGGCGTGGAACCGCAACATTTACGACAAGTGCGACAACCCGAAGGGCCATGGCCACAACTACGCGCTGACGGTGAGCGTGAAGGGAACGATCGATCCGGAGACGGGCATGGTGATCGACCTCAAGCGGCTCAAGGACATCATGCGCGAGCGGGTGATCGACCGCGTCGACCACACCAACCTGAACGAGGACGTCGACTTCCTGCGCGGCGTGATCCCCACCGCCGAGAACCTCGCCCGCGCCTTCTGGCAGCAGCTCGCGCCGGCCATCGACAGCGGCGCGCTCTACGAGATCACCCTGCAGGAGACGGAGAAGAATTCGGTGGTGTATCGGGGTGAGGACGAAGGATGAACTACGACCTGGCGATGATGTCCCTCGACGGCCTGGCCCGCGCGCCGCTGACGGTGGAGCGGCAGGGCGACGGCACTATAGTAATCAAAGGTATAGCGGCGAGCTTCAAGGAGCTGGCGCGGCTCTGCCTCCTGATGGGGGGCGGCGAGGCCACGCCGGAGGACTCGTTCGAGCTGCTTCCCGGCCGGCACGTGACGGATGGGTCGCCGCTGGTGCGGCTGAAGCTGAAGTAGTGGAGCGCCGGCGTCCTCGCCGGCTGGCTCGCAGGCGTCCTCGCCTGCGGCGGCGGGACGCCGCCGGTCCAGCCGCCGGGACGGCGGCGTTCCTACGATTCGTAGTCCGGGCTGTACGTCACCAGCTCGTTGAGAAAGCTCGCGCGCTGCCGGTTGTTCTCGTCGTCCACCTGCAACAGATCGCGAATCGAGAGCATGCCGATCAGCTTCCCGCTGCGCACCACCGGGAGGTGGCGGCATTTCCGGTCCTGCATCTTATGCAGGGCGTCGCCGACGCCGTCGCTCGCCTCGGCCACGATCAATTCCTTGGTCATCACTTTCGACACCGGCGTGGTGTCGGGATCGAGGCCGGTGGCCACCACCCGGGCCATCAGGTCGCGCTCGGAGAAGACGCCGACCAGGCGGCCGGAGTCGAGCACGGCGATGGCGCCGACGTTGCGGTCGGCCATCAGCCGGGCCACGGTGCGCACGTTGTCCGTCGGATCAGCGTGGATGAGCGGGTGTCCCTCGATGATCTCCGCGACTTCTTTCATTGGCCCTCCGTGCGACATTTCCGAGACCGTCGTACGCCGCGTACTTATACGCCTCGCTCAGCGTCGGGAAGTTGAAGACGCTGTCGATGAATGCATTGATCGTTCCGCCGAACTGCATGACCACCATCCCCACGTGCAGCAGCTCCGAGGCATTCTCCCCCACGATGTGCACGCCGAGCAGCGCCAGCGACTCGGGGTCGAACACCAGTTTGATCAGCCCCTTCGCGTCGCCGATGATCTGCCCGCGCGCGTTGTGCCGATAGTACGCGCGCCCCACCTCGAACGCCCGTCCGTTCTTGCGGCAGTCGTCCTCCGACAGCCCCACCGTCGCCAGCTCGGGGATGGTGTAGATCGCGTAGGGGAGGATCGACGCCACCTTGGTCTTGTACTTCAGATCGAAGGCGTGGACCATCGCCACCCGCGCCTGCTCCATCGACGTCGACGCCAGCGCGGGGAAGCCGATGACGTCGCCCGCGGCGTAGATGTTCGGCACCGTCGTTCGGTAGTTCTCGTCGACCACCACCAGCCCGCGGTTGCCGGTCTTGACGCCGACGCCCTCGAGGTTGAGCCCCTCGACGTTGCTGCTCCGCCCCGCGGCGTAGAGGAGCTTGTCGACCAGGAAGCAGTGCCCGTTCTTGAGCATCAGCGAGACGCGGCCGTCCACTTTCTCGATGGTGTCGACGTCGCAGCCGAGGTGCAGCGTCACCTCCAGGCGGTTCTGCAGCTCGCCGAGGAGGATGCGGACGATCTCCCGGTCGATGTGCGGGAGGAGCGAGGTCCGCCCGTCGACGAGGTGCACCTCCACGCCGAGGGCGGCGAAGATCGAGGCGTACTCGCTCCCGATGACCCCCGCGCCGACCACCGCCAGGCTCTCCGGGATGCGGTCGATGGTGAGCATGTTGTCGCTGTCGAGAATCGTCTCGCCGTCGAAGGGGACGTTGGCCGGCCGCACCGGGGATGACCCGGTGGCGATCAGCACGACGCCGCCTTCGACGATCTCCTCGCCGAGGCCGTTGGTCACGGCGATGCGGCTCGGCGACAGAAAGCGCGCATTGCCCTGGTAGCGTTCGATGTTGTGGCGGCGGAGGTTCTCGTCGATGCGCTTCCACTCGTGCGCCACGACCAGCTCCTTGCGGTACATGAAGTCGTGCACGGTGATCGACTTCATCCGCACGTCGAAGGCCTCGGCGAATCCGCGCTGCCGGAAGCCCGTCAGGTGCAGCGCCGACTCGCGCAGGGTCTTCGACGGGATGGTGCCGGTGTTGACGCTCGCCCCGCCCAGCACGGCCTCGCGCTCGATCAGCGCCACGCGCTTCCCAAAGTACGCAGCTTGCGCAGCGCCCTTCTCGCCGGCGGGGCCGGAGCCGATTACGACTAGATCGTACATATGTAGGACGGGCTTCAGCCCGTCGATCAGACCCGACGGGCTGAAGCCCGTCCTACATCAGTACTTCAATAGCGAGTGCACAACCGTTCCATCCAACTTCTCCCTCCCCTTGAGAAACAAAAGCTCGATGACCATCCCGATCCCGACGATCGTCGCGCCGAGGTCGCGGACCAGGCATGCGGCGGCGGCGGCGGTGCCGCCGGTGGCCAGGACGTCGTCGACGATCAGCGCGCGGTCGTCGGCGGTCAGGGCGTCGTCGTGGATCTCCAGCGCGCCGCTCCCGTACTCGAGGGTGTACTCGAAGGTGCGCGTCTTCCACGGCAGCTTGCCCGGTTTGCGCACCGGGACCAGTCCCGCATTGAGCACGCGCGCCACGCCGGTGCCGAAGATGAAGCCGCGCGACTCGATGGCCACCACGCTGGTGACGCCGGCGTCGCGGAACGGCGCGGCCAGCGCCTCGGAGACGTATTCGAGCGCCTTCGGCGAGCGGAGCAGTGGTGTGATGTCCTTGAAGACGATGCCCGGTTTCGGGAAGTCAGGGACGTCGCGGATGAAGTCCTTGAGATCCATCAGAACTTGACGTCGAAGTCGCCGAGGCGGCCGGTGAAGTCCTTCGTCTCCTGATCGATCTTGGTGATCTCGGCGTAGCGCGGCCCTTCCCTCAACTGCTCGAGCCACTCGTCGATGACGCTCTTCTCCCCCTCGACCACGGCGTCGACGGTGCCGTCGCGGTTGTTCTGGATGGAGCCTTTGAGGCCGAGGCGGCGCGCCACGCGGGTGGCGAAGAAGCGGTAGCCGACGCCCTGGACCTTGCCGTGGATCCGGATCACGCGCTGTTCCTTCGGCATGCGCGGCGGATTGTATCAACGGCGCGGACGCTTCACCGGCGCCTTCTTTTTCGCCGGCGGCGGCGCCTTCTTCACCACCGGTGCCGGCGGGGGCGGAGGGGTGGGTGGAGGGGCGGCGGCGAGCACGGCGACCTTCTTCTGCAAGTCCGCGAGCTGCGCCTTCTGCGCGGCGGCGTCGCGGCGGACTTGCTGGATCGACGCCTCGATCGCTTGCCGCTCGTGATTGGCGATGGACGTCAGCGCGGCGATGGCGGCCGCCGCGGCGTCGGTGCGCGGGTACTGCTGCACGATGCGCGTCAGCTCCGCCCGCGCGCGGTCGTTATGTCCCGCGGCGATCTCCTTCCGCGCATTTTTCAGCATCGCGCCCGACTGGATGTCGTTGGGGACGGTGAGGACCAGATAGGCCACGATCGCCCCGAGGATGGCGGAGACGATGGCGGTGGCGATGAGGAGGGTCTTGACGCGCACGCAGGTGGCGGGTTCAGGAACCGGGCCATGGGCGAGGTTGCGGGGTCTCGCGGTCTCGCGGTCTCGGGGTGCGTGAGGCCGCGTTGACCGCGAGCCACGATGTCATCCCGAGCGTGAGCGAGGGACCTGGGGTGTGGGCGGCGTACCGATTGGTCTTCAGCGCGCCGCCCACGCCACCAGGTTCCTCGCTACGCTCGGAATGACGTCTGTTCACCGCGAGACCGCGAGACCTCGCTACCGCGCAACCCCGCGATCACCCGTCCTTCCACGCAAAGCGTCCGACCAGGGGCACGAACTCCGCCCCGCCGCAGTCCTCGATCTGGATGCGCGTCCCGGCGCGGGTCACGCGGGCCAGTCGCTGCGCGCCTTCCGGGCCGATGGGGATGACCATCCGCCCGCCTCTCGAGAGTTGCTGCACCAGCGGCTCCGGCACCTCCGGCGCGGCGGCGGCGACGATGATCCGGTCGAACGGCGCCTGATCCGACCAGCCGTACGTGCCGTCGAAGACCTTCACCGTCGCGTTGTAGATCTTCAGCTCGCGGATCAGCTCCGCCGCGCGCAGCGCAAGCTCGTTGATCCGCTCGATGGAAAAGACTTTGGCGCAGAGCTTCGACAGGACGACCGCCTGGTAGCCGGTGCCGGTGCCGATCTCCAGCACCTTCTCGTTGCCGCGCAGCTCCAGCAGCTCGATCATCCGGGCCACGATGTACGGCTGGGAGATGGTCTGCTTGGCGCCGATGGGGAGCGCGCCCGGCCCGTACGCCTTGGTGGCCACCAGCACGGGCACGAAGAGGTGGCGCGGCACCTCGCGCATGGCCTGCAACACCCGTTCGTCTTTGATGCCGCGCGCCTTGACGTGGCGGTCGACCATCAGCTCGCGCTGATGGGAGAGCTCGCGATCATCCTTTCTTTGCGACGTGGCCAAGAATCTCCTCGAGCTGCTTGAGGCGCGGGATGGAGTCATGGTGCGTCAGGTCGAGATGCAGCGGGGTGATGGAGACGAAGCCGGCCTGCACCGCCTCGAAGTCGGTCCCCTCGCCTGCGTGCCACGTCGGCCGCCCCGCTCCGATCCAGTAGTACTTCCGCCCGCGCGGGTCGAGCCGCTCGATCAACGCCTCGGAGTAGATCCGCTTGCCGAGCCGCGTCACCCGCACGCCGTTGAAGCCGCCGGCGGGAAAGTTGACGTTGAGGATGATCTGCGGGTCGCGCGGCTCTTCCAGGAACCAGCGCACCAGCTCCACTGCGAACTCGACGCAGGGATCGAACGAGAAGTTCTCGCCGACCAGGGAGGAGAAGGCGATGGAGGGGATGTTGAGCAGCGCGCCTTCGAAGGCCGCGGAGATCGTGCCGGAGTAGGTGACGTCGTCGCCGAGGTTGGGGCCGAAGTTGACTCCGGAGACGACGATGTCGGGGCGCTGGTCGTTGAACAGCTTCAGCACGCCGAGGTTCACGCAGTCGGTGGGCGTGCCGTCGACGATCCACTCGTTGGGCTGGAGCTGCAGGAGGCGGAGCGGGCGGTTGAGGGTCAGGGCGTGGGAGGCCGCGCTCTGCTCGCGGTCGGGGGCGACGATGGCGACCTCGCCGAGCGGCGCGAGCGCCTTCGCCAGCTTGCGAATGCCTTCACTGTAGATGCCGTCGTCGTTGGTGACGAGGATGCGCTTCATGGTTCGGAGTCTACCGTCATCCTGAGCGAAGCGAAGGATCTCAGAATGCGCAAACTGAGATCCTTCGCTTCGCTCAGGATGACGGCGGTTGTTACGGCAGGTTCGAAGCGCTCTTGATGAACTCCGCCACGTCCTTCTTCAGCCGCGCGTGCGAGGCGCGGTCGATGTACATCATGTGCCCCGCCTCGAAGTAGCTCATCGACACGTTCCCGCGCACCTCGGGGTCGAGCCCCATGCGGGCGAAGGTGTAGCGCGTCGCGGCGAACGGCGTCGCGCAGTCGTAGTAGCCGTTGGCCACGTACACCTTCATGTAGGGGTTCTGGCTCATGGCGTTCCGCAGGGTCTCGGCGACGTCGACGTAGCGGTTCTGCGCGCGGTCGTAGTTCCAGGGGCGCACTTTGTCGGTGAGGATCTCGTAGGGGAGGTCGGTCTCGAATTTCAGCTCGCGGCGGACGTAGTCGTTGAAGGCCGCGGTGTACTCGCCGAAGATCGCGGCGTACGAGGAGTCGAACTCCGGCGTCTCGCCGGCGGCGTCCTTGTCGATGCCGGTGAAGCGCGAGTCGAGGCGGCCGACGGTGCGGCGCTGCGCGCGCAGCAACTCCTTGTCGAAGCGGCCGAGGTTGACGCGGAGGTTTGCGCGCTCGATGAAGTCGCGGGAGAGGCCGGTGAGATTGGTCAGATGCGCCGCGACCTTGCCTCGCTCGTCATCGCCGAGGCGGTCGCCCTGCATCAGCGCCAGGGCGTACGGGCCGAGCGCGTACTTCTCCGACATGGCGATGGCGTTTTCGACCGTGCCGTTCTGCAGGTCGGGAGAGAGGCGTTTGTGGTACCACGCCGTGGCGGTGTACGTCGGGAGGAAGAGGACGTAGGCGAGATCGTTGGCCGAGTCGAACGAGGTCGTCTCGAAGTTGAGGATCGACGAGATGAGCAGGATGCCGTTGACGTAGAAGCCCTGCCGCCCCAGCCAGCCGGAGAGGCCGGCGGCGCGTGTGGTGCCGTAGCTCTCGCCGGCCAGGAACTTCGGCGACGCCCAGCGCGAATAGCGCGTGGTCCAGAGGCGAATGAACTCGCCGACCGACTGCACGTCGGCGTCGACGCCGTGGAACTTGCTGGCGTCGCTGAACGGAATGGCGCGGCTGAAGCCGGTGGTCACCGGGTCGATGAACACCATGTCGGTGACGTCGAGAATCGAGTACTCGTTGTCGACCAGGCGGTAGGGCGGCTTCGCCGCGTGCCCGGCGTCATCGAGATAATTGACGCGCTTCGGGCCAAAGGCGCCTATGTGCAGCCAGACCGACGACGAGCCGGGCCCGCCGTTGAAGGTGAAGGTGATGGGGCGCTTCGCCGGATCGGCGCCGTCCCTGGTGTACGAGGTGAAGAAGAAACTAGCGCGAGGCTTCCCTTCCTCGTCTTTCATGACCAGCGTTCCGGAGCGCGCGGTGTAGTTGATGGCCGTGCCGCCGACGCTGACGGTGTGCTGGGTGGTGGAGATCTGATCGCGTACCTCGGCGGGCGGTTTGGTCTCGCGCACTTCCGGCGTGCGCTCGCGCTCGCGCGGCGCGGGCTGGGCTTCGGGGGTCTGGGCGAAGAGGGGGGTGGCACCGGCGAGGAGGATCAGCAGTGCTTTTCTCATGCGCGGCAGAATGTAACATCATCCCCATGCGCGCGTTGATCGCCCTCCTTCTCGCCGCCGCTCCGGCCTTTGCCCTCTCGCCGCGGGAGGCCGCGGCGGCGGCGCGCGACTGGCGGACGAAGCACGAGACGGAGATCGTGGCCGAGCTGTCGGCGCTGGTGGCGATCCCGAACCTGGCCTCGGACAAGGTCAATATCGAGCGCAACGCGGCGGCGATCGCCGAGGCCTTCACGCGGCGCGGCGCGAACGTGAAATTGCTGCGGGTGGAGGGGGCGCCGCCGCTGGTCGTGGCTTCGATTGGCACAAATAGTACGAAACGTACTATTACCGTCTATGCCCACTACGACGGCCAGCCGGTCGACGCGGCGCAATGGACGTCGCCGCCGTGGGAGCCGGTGCTGCGCGGCACGGGCCCCGAGGCGCGGCTGTACGGACGCTCGTCGAGCGACGACAAGGCGCCGATCGTGGCCATGCTCGCCGCACTCGACGCCCTCCGCGCCGCCGGCGCCCAGCCGTCGGTGAATCTGAAGTTCGTATTGGAAGGAGAAGAGGAGGCGGGCTCGCCGCACCTCGCCAGCTATATTGCTCAGTACCATAGCGAGCTGGCCACCGACGGCTGGCTGCTGTGCGACGGGCCGGTACATCAGAGCCGCCACTCACAGCTCTACTTTGGCGCGCGCGGCGTGACCGACCTGGAGATCACCGTCTACGGCCCCGCGCGCCCGCTGCACAGCGGCCATTACGGCAACTGGGCGCCGAATCCGATCGTCACGCTGACGCACCTCATCGACAGCATGCGCGACGCCGACGCCCGCATCCTCATCGAGCACTTCTACGACGACGTCACGCCGCTCACGCCCGCGGAGCGCGAGGCGCTCGCCGCCATCCCCCCCTTCGACGACGATCTGAAGCGCGAGCTGGCCCTCGGACGCACCGAGGGGAAGCTCCCGCTCAACGAGGCCATCCATCAGCCCGCGCTCAACCTGCGCGGCATCCTCGGGGGGCACGTCGGCGAGAAGGCGTCGAACGCCATCGCCACCGAGGCGCGGGCGTCGATCGACTTCCGTCTCGTTCCGGCGCAGACGCCGGAGCGCGTGCGCCGGCTCGTGGAGGCGCACGTCGCCAAGCAGGGATTCTTCATCGTGCGCGACGAGCCCGATGCGGCGACGCGCCGCGCGCATCCGGCGGTGGCGAGGCTCAACTGGGGCGCCGGCTACCCGTCGGCGCGCACGCCGCTCGACGCGCCGCTGTCGCGCCGCGTGGCCGCGGTCATCACCGAGGCCACGGGCGTCGCGCCGTACCGCCTCCCGACGCTCGGCGGCAGCGTGCCGATGCATCTCTTCACCGACGGCGGCCGCACGCCCGTGGTGGGCGTCCCCATCGTCAATCACGACAACAACCAGCACGCCGCCAACGAGAACGTGCGGCTCCAGAATCTGTGGGACGGCATCGAGGTCTTCGCGGCGTTGTTCAGCGGGCTGCGGTAAGGACGCCCTCATCCGCCGCTTCGCGGCACCTTCTCCCGCAAGCGGGAGAAGGAACTGCCTGGGGAGAGGGCATAATCTCCGACATCATGTCCACCGCGCGGGAGCTCGGCCTGCGATTCCGCTCGCGCCCGTCGCTTCAACCCAGCGACATGAGCGGCGTGATCAAGCGCGCGCTCGACGAGGTGTGCGCGCTGTTCGGCGCCACCGACGCGCTGCTGGTGTGGGAGGAGGCGGAGGAGCCGTGGGTGATCGTGGGGACGCGGCGCGGCGAGCAGTTCACCTGCCGCGAGGAGAAGCCGGACGCGCTGGCGTCGTTCGTGTGGGACGTCCCGCTGGTCTTCGACATCATCGCTGCCAGCGGCGAGGGGCGGGTCTACGTCGCGGCGGAGCCGCCTGACGACGCCGCGCTGCTCGCCGCCGAGGCGGCCGGTCGGTTGATCGGCGAACAGCTCGATCGCCACCTGCACGTCGCGGTCTCCACGCACGAGGCGGTGGAGCGCGAGCGGGTGCGCGTGGCGCGCGACCTCCACGACGGCCTGCTGCAGTCGTTCACCGGCATCGTGCTGCAGCTCGAGACGGCGCACAACATCCTCGCCTCGCAGCCGGAAGAGGCGAAGCGGATGCTCACCGAGGCGGAGGCGGCGCTGATGAGCGACCAGCGCGAGCTGCGCTCGTACGTGCAGCAGCTCGGCCCGCGCGCCGCCCGCGTCGAGGTGCCGTTCGACTTTGCCGCGCGCGTCGACGATCTGCGCACCCGCCTCGGACAGCAGTGGGGCATCCTCCTCTCCGCCGACGTCTCGCGCGTCGACCCCTCGGTCTCCAAGTTTCTCGGATACGAGACCTTTCGCCTGGTGCACGAGGCGGTGATGAACTCGGCGAAGCACGGCGCGGCGAAGAACGTCGACGTCCGCGTGCGCACCGCCGACGGGAAGATGCGCATCGACGTCAGCGACGACGGCGTCGGATTCAGCTTCCGCGGACGCCTCACGCTCGACCGCATCCGCGAGACAGGCAGCGGGCCGTTCATGCTCGCCGAGCGCGTCGCCGCGCTCAACGGCGATTTGACCGTCGACTCGAGCGAGGCGGGGGCGCACGTGGAGATCGCCGTGCCGCTCGGCTTCGCCGGGGAGGGCGCATGATCCGGCTGGTCCTGGCCGACGACCATCGCATGATCCTCGAGGGTCTCGAGCAGCTCTTTCGCCGCGAGCCCGACTTCGAGGTGATGGGGACGGCGACCAACGGCGAGGAGGCGCTCGCCGCGGTCAAGCGGCACCGGCCGGACATCCTGGTGCTGGACGTCAACATGCCGCGCGGCAACGGCATGTGGGTGCTGCGGCAGCTCAAGCCGCTGCAGCTCCCGACGCAGGTGGTGCTGCTGACGGCGTCGCTGGAGGAAGAGGAAGTGGTCGAAGCGGTCCGGGCCGGCGTGCGCGGGCTGGTGCTGAAGGAGGCGGCGGCGATCTCGCTGGTGGAATGCGCGCGCCAGGTCGCGGCGGGGCAGCGGGTGCTCGACAACTCGATGATCGGCCGCGCGCTCGATCACGTCCTGAAGCGCGAGTCGGACGCTCGGGAGCTGACGGCGCTTTTGTCGCCGCGCGAGACCGACATCGTCAAGATGGTGGCCACCGGGATGCGCAACAAGGAGATCGCCACGCGGCTGGCCATCGGCGAGGGGACGGTCAAGTCGCATCTGCACGCCATCTACGAAAAGCTCGGCGTCCACGGCCGGGTGGAGCTGACGCGCTACGCCTACGAGCGCGGTCTGGCCGACTCCCCCTCTATCGAACGATAGACCCCTCGTTCCATCCAACGGTACTTTCCGCGGCGGGCTCGCGCGCGTAACGTGGACTACTGCGAAACGTGTGGAAGCACTGATGGTTCTATCCGACCCCGTCTCGACCAGTGACCTTGTAGGTCTGTTCCGGCAACGTCTCGGCGGCGCGCTCGTTGACTGCAACGATGCCTGTGCACAAATGCTCGGCTATGCCTCGCGGCACGAGCTGCTCGCAGGCGGTTTCGAATACGTCAACGCCTCTGACTTCGCCGCGATCACCGCGGCGCTTCCCGACGTCCACGCGCTGTCGAACGTGGAGCTGGCGCTGCGCAGAAAGGGCGGCGGCATCGCTTGGGTGCTGCAGAACCTGCGGGTTACCGGAGAGGAGATCGAGGGTGCGATGTTCGACGTGACGGAGCAGCGGCTCGGGGTGCAGAAGCTCGAGTATCAGGCCCAGCACGACAGCCTGACGCATCTGCCGAACCGGACGCTGATCGTCGACCGGATGAACGTCTCGCTGGCGCGCACCAAGCGCCACGGTGGATCGGTGGCCGTGCTGCTGATCGACCTCGATCATTTCGAAGTGATCAACAGCGCGTTCGGCCACGGCATCGCCGACCGCGTGCTCGTGGCGGTGGCCGACCGCCTCACCGAGTGCATCCGCATCGAGGACGCGCTGGGTCGCTTCGGCAGCGACGAGTTCATCATCGTCCTCGGCGACTCGGTCTCCGAGGCCGACGTCGCCGTGGTGGCGCAGCGCATCCTCGATTCGCTCGCCGCCCCGCTGGCGATCGGCGGGCAGGAAGTTCGCCTCACCGCCAGCGTCGGCGTGGCCATGTCGCCGACGGACGGCGAGGAGCCCGACGCGCTGATGCAGAAGTCGATGACCGCGGCGTTCGGGGCCAAGGACCGCGGCCGCAATCGCTATCACTTCCACCAGTCGGAATTGAACTCGCGCGCGCTGGAGCGGACGGCGTTGATCGCCGGTCTCCGCCGCGCGCTGGCCCGCGGGGAGTTCGAGCTGCATTACCAGCCCGAGGTCAACGTGCAGACCGGGCGCATCGAGTGCATCGAGGCGCTGCTGCGATGGCGGCATCCCGACGTCGGCATCATCCCCGCCGCCGATTTTTTCTCCGCCGCGGAACAGGGGCAGCTCCACGCCGGCATCACCGAGTGGGTGCTGTTCGAGGCCGCGCGCCAGGCGAAGGAATGGCACGCCGAGGGGATGCGCAACTTGCGCGTGGCGGTCAACATCTCCAGCACGCAGTTCTACGATCGCGGGCTTCCGGGGAAAGTGAAGCAGGCGGTGCTCGTCAGCGGCCTCGACTCCGGCGCGTTCGAGCTGGAGATCGCCGAGCCGACGCTCTCCAGCACCTCGCGCGCCTCGGCGATCATGGAGACTCTCCGCGACGTCGGCGTCTCGCTGGCCATCGACGACTTCGGCAGCGGCGGCTGCTCGTTCTCGGACCTCAAGCAGATGCCGGTCAACACGCTGAAGATCGCCCCGACGTTCGTGCACAACGTCACCCACCGCGCCGACGACGCGGCCATCGTGCAGGCCATGATCACCATGGCCAAAGGCCTGAACATGCGCGTCGTCGCCGAGGGCGTCGAATCGAAAGAGCAGTTGTCGCACCTGCTGCAGCGGCGATGCACCGACATGCAGGGGTACTTCTTCGGCCGTCCCCGCCCCGCCTCGGAGCTGGCCGACGTGCTTCTGATGCAGCAGCACTGAATCCAGGAGAAGGTAGCCGGCCGCGCGCCCATCGCGGCTTTGGCGCGTAGCACGGGCAGCGGTTCCCCGCTGCCCGTTTTTTGTGTGGGACGGGTTCTCAACCCGTCCGCGTCAACTCGTACCGGACCGTCCCCTCCTCCTGCCCCTTCCCCGCGAACTGAAACCCGTTCCGCTCCATGGTCCGGATCGAGGCGATGAGATTTGGATAGGTGTCGCCGGCGATCACGTGGACGCGCGGCTCTTCGAACGCCCACTTGACGATGCCGCCGAGGGCCTCGGCCGCGTAACCGCGCCGCCGGAACTCCGGGAGGACGCCGTAGCCGATGATGACGCGGCCGTCGGGGTCGGGTGCGCCAAAGCCGATCGCGCCGCAGGCGACAGGCCGCAGCTCGCGCAGCACCATGCAGCGCGGGATCCAGTCGGTCGACGGATCGGCTTCCAGGATGCGGCGGCACCAGTCCTGCGCATCCTGGTCCCACAGCTCCGGCGGCCAGCTCGCGGGGACTTCCGCGCCGCACTCGCGCGCCAGCGTGGCGCGGTCGTCAGGAGTGGAGGTGACGAACGGGAGCGTCAGCGGCACGAGCCGCAGACGAGGGGTCTCGATGATCATTTTGAAGACTCCTTCGCTGTGCGAGGTGAAGGGGAGAGCGCGGAGGAGCTAAACAATCATAGGCGAGTTGCCGCATTGTAACGGGGCCGTTGCCCGATCGGGAAGAGCCGCGCGCAAATCCGCGTAGACATTCCGCGCATGACACGACTGACCCTCGCACTGCTCCTCCTACTGAGCGCCGGCGCGCTCCACGCCGCTCCGCGGCGCCGCGCGGTCACGCCCGCGCAATTCCCGCCGTGCCATTCCGTCGCCGGCACGCCGGCGGTCACCTTCTCGCGCGACGGCGGCGCGACCGTCGCGCCGCGCCAGACGCGCCTCAGCGGCATCGGCTATACGTACGGCATCGCGGTGCTCGACCGCGGCGAGACTCTGCTTTCCGCGCACGACGAGGTGGTGTCGGTCTCGCGCGACGCCGGCTGCAATTGGGAGATCGTCGGACGTGTCAACGGGCCCGACCTCTTCCCGCCGAGCATCACCGTCGCGCCGGACGGCCGCGCCTACATCTGGTCGGACAACCGCCAGATCCTTGCGCGGTATGCGGCCGGCAGCCTGACCGCGCTCGCGCTGGCGACGCGCTATCGGAAGCCGATGAAGGCGGCGATCGTCGGCGCGAGCGCCGCCGGCACCGCGCTGGCGCTGCTGTACGCGCGCCTCGGCGCATACAACCAGCGCATCGGCGATCCGATCGACGCGGCGGCGCAGATCCGCTGCCTCTTCAGCCATCCGACCCGCTTCCTCCGCGCCGTGGCGCATGACATCCCGGCGCACGCGGGGATATACCTCGAGCAGCTCGTGGGGCGGTTCGGCGGCGTGGCACAGGTCGGGCTGCCGGTCGTCATCGTGGCGATCGAGTTCGGGTTGCTGATTGTGGTCGGATTGCCGGTGGGAGCGCCGCCGTCCCGGCGGCTGGATCGGCGGCGTCCCGCCGCCGAGAGCGGGACGCTCTCGGGCCAGCCGGCGAGGACGCCGGCGCTCCTCATCGTTGCGCTAAGCTTTCGCAGTTCGTGATCTGGAGCGTGGCGTGCGGCGAGGTGGTGGAAGGGGTTCAGGGGCGCTACTTCCTCCCGCTCCTCCCGGTGGCATGTAACGCGGTTGCGCATCGCGCGGTACTTCTGGTGAGCGTATCCTTCGGGCGATGGTGAAGAAGATCACGCCCGTTCTCGTCGTCGACGCCATCGAGCCCGTTCTACCGTTGTGGGACGCGCTCGGATTTGCGCGCACGGCGGAGGTGCCGCACGGCGACCGGCTCGGCTTCGTCATCCTCGCCGCCGGCGGTCTCGAGGTCATGTACCAGACCGTCGACAGCGTCCGCGCCGACAACGCCGCCGCACTCGAGGGGCCGCGCCCAATCGGCGCCGCCGCGCTGTTCATCGAGGTCGACGATCTCGCCGCGGCGGAGGCGAGCTTCCCTGCCGGCACCGACGTCATCGTCCGCCAGCGCAAGACGTTCTACGGCTCGACGGAGACGATTCTTCGCGACGCGGCGGGGAACGTGATCACCTTGGCCCAGTTCCAGGTTTCTTGATATAACTTCGCCACAAACCGTCCAAAAGGAATCCCATATGAAACTCACCCTCTGGGCGATCGGCCTGTTCGCCGCCCTCACCGCTGCGGCCGCGCCCGATCCGACGTACACCGCGCTGCGCGCCGCGCGACCCGACGGCCGCACCATCGCCGTCAACGACTTCGCCTTCGACCGCGACGCGTACCGCATCACGCTCAACGGCACCCTCAACCTCCTCGCGCCCGTCGAGGGCGCAACCGTCGGCGCGGTCTTCCACGGAAATGGGCAGTACACGCTCACTCCGGCGAACGACGACGAACGGCGCGCTCTGCGCATCCAAGCCGGCGACGAGAAGCTGACCGCGCTCAGCGAGACGTTCGAGTCGGCGGTCTTCTTCGACGCGGCGATGATCAAAGCGGCCGAAGCGGCCGGGGGGACGGCCAAAGCGGGCGCGGTGAACGGCGAGGCGGTGAAAGCATTCGACGACTTCATGAAACGGGAGCGGAAGGACTTCACCACCAACTTCCACATCCGCGTTCTGCAGGAGATCCTCGATCCACTGCCGCAGCCGCTCTTCCTGGCGTACGTGCGCGGCCGCAAGTTGCCGCCGGCCATCCTGGCCTTCGACGTCCGCGGCGTCGACTCGCTGCGGCTGTTCGACATCGGCGACGACGGGGAGAAGACGTTGCTCTATATCAGCGATCAGACCAAGGGCGGCCTCTGGTACATGGCGCACGAGAAGACCGCATACGATGCCGGGTTCACGAAACGGACGCCGCGCGTCGCCGACGCCGAGCGATACGTCATCGACACCACCATCGCCCCGAACGCCGAGTTGAGCGGCACGACGGTGATGACCTTCACCGCCAACATCGCCGGGCGCGTCCTGCCGCTCGCGCTGGCGCGCAGCCTGCGCATCGACGACGTCCAGCTCACCCCCGCGGCCGGCGATCCCGCCTGGACGCCCGCGTCGTTCATTCAGGAAAATCCGGAAGAGGATGCCGACGCGGCGATCGTTTTCCCGGCGGCGCTCAAGGCCGGCACGAAGTACCTGCTAAAGGTCGCCTATCACGGCGTGGGGAAGAAAGTGCTGCGCGAGTCGGGCGACGGTAACTTCACCGTCGGTGCGCGCGACAGTTGGTATCCGAACGTCGGCTCGTTCACCGACATCGCCGACTTCGAGCTCACCTTCCGCACGCCGCAGAAGAGCAAGAACCAGGTGGTGGCGGTGGGGATGGAAGCCTCCAACAAGATCGAAGGCGACCAGCGCGTCGCGGTGTGGAAGAGCACCCACCCACTGCGTGTCGCCGGCTTCAACTACGGCAACTTCAAGAAGACCACGCAGACCGACGACCAGAGCGGCATCACCGTGGACGTCTACACCAATCCCGGCGAGCCGGACATCATCCGGGAGATCAATCAGGCCCTCTCCTCCGGCGGCGCCGGCGACGAGTTCGGCTCCTTTGGCGGCGGCGTTTTCGTGAACACCTCGGCGTTGGCGCAGGCCGCCTACGCCGACGGCGCGAACACCGCCCGCACCGGCAATCTCTTCTTCGGGCCGCTCCCCGACAAACGCATCGCCATCACCCAGCAGTCGGCGTGGTTCTCGGGGCAGTCGTGGCCGAACCTCGTCTATCTGCCGTATCTCGCCTTCGTCGGCAGCACGGTGCGCAACATGCTCGGCTTCGGCATGGACATGGCGCAGTTCGTCGACCAGGTGGGCGCGCACGAAGTGGCGCACCAGTGGTGGGGCCATCAGGTCGGCTGGCGCAGCTACCACGACGCCTGGTTGTCGGAGGGATTCGCCGAGTTCACGTCGGGCCTGGTGCTCGAGATGCGCAAGGGCACGGCCACCATGAACAACTTCTACGAGCAAAAGCGAAAGCGCATCCTGGAGAAGCAGCGCGGCGCGCGCATGACCAGCGATCAGGCCGGCCCCATCACGCAGGGCATCCGGCTCTCGAGCTGGCAGGCGCCGGGGGCGTACAACGTCATCGTGTACGAGAAAGGCGCGTACGTACTGCACATGCTCCGGATGACCATGCGCGACACGTCGAAGCCGGTCCCCGACGAGGCCTTCATGGCCATGATGAAAGACTTCGCCACCACGTATGCGGGCAAGAACGCGTCGACGGCGGACTTCCAGCAGATGGTCGAGAAGCACGCCACGCGCAATCTGAAGATCTCCAAGGACGGCAAGGTCGACTGGTTCTTCGACCAGTGGGTGCGGGGGACGGCGATTCCGAGGTACGCGTCCAAGCTCGACGTGGTCGAGGCCCCCGGCGGGAAGTACCGCATCACCGGCACGATCACGCAGTCCGAGGTGCCGGAGAATTTCGGCGTGATGTTGCCGATTTATTTGATGTTCGATAAGAACAGCATCGGCAAGCTCGGCGAGACGCTCATCGTCGGCAACATGACCAAGCCGATCAACGTGGAGGTCGCGCTGCCGAAAAAGCCGAAGAGCGTCACCATCAACGCCATGCACGACGTGCTCGCCCGATAAGAAAAAGGGCGCGTCCGAAGACGCGCCCCCGGTCAACTGCCAACTGTCAACGGCGAACGGTTAGTACATCCCGCCCATGCCGCCCGGTCCGCCCGCCGCCGGGGCCTTGTCGTCTTCCTTGATCTCGGAGACGAGGGCCTCGGTGGTGAGCATCAGTCCGGCGATCGAGGAGGCGTTCACGAGCGCCTGCTTGGTCACCTTGGCCGGGTCGATGATGCCTTCGGCGATCATGTCGACCGGCTCGTCGCTTGCGCTACGGATATCGAAGCCCCAGTTGCCGCCCTTCTGCTTCACGACATTGAGCAGCACGGAGGCCTCCCGGCCGGCGTTGAAGACGATCTGGCGGAACGGCTCTTCCAGCGCGCGGCGCACGACGTTGATGCCGACGCGGATGTCTCCGTCGCCCTTGACCGCTTCCACCGCGGGGACGCAGCGCAGCAGCGCGACGCCGCCGCCGGCGACGATGCCCTCTTCCACGGCCGCCTTGGTGGCGTGCATGGCGTCTTCCACGCGCGCCTTCTTTTCCTTCATCTCGGTCTCGGTCGCGGCGCCGACCTTGATGACCGCCACGCCGCCGACGAGCTTGGCCAGGCGCTCCTGGAGCTTCTCGCGGTCGTAGTCGGAGGTGGTGTCCTCGATCTGCTGGCGAATCTGCTTCACCCGTCCGGCGATGGCCTCCTTGCGGGCCTTGTCGTCGGTGTCGGTGACGATGGTGGTGTTGTCCTTGTCGATGACGACGCGCTTGGCATCGCCGAGGTCTTCCCACTTCACGTTCTCGAGCTTGACGCCGATGTCCTCGGAGATCAGCTTGCCGCCGGTGAGGATGGCGATGTCTTCGAGCATGGCCTTGCGGCGATCGCCGAAGCCCGGCGCCTTGACCGCGCCGACGTTGAGAGTGCCGCGGAGCTTGTTGACCACCAGCGTGGCCAGCGCTTCGCCTTCGACGTCCTCGGCGATGATGAGCAGCGGCTTGCCCTGGCGGGCGACCTGCTCGAGCAGCGGGAGGAGGTCCTTCATCGAGGAGATCTTCTTCTCATAGATGAGGATCTTGGCGTTCTCCAGAACCGACTCCATCCGATCCGGGTCGGTGACGAAGTAGGGCGAGAGGTAGCCGCGGTCGAACTGCATGCCCTCGACCACTTCGAGGACCGTGTCGAGGCCACGCGCCTCTTCGACGGTGATTACGCCGTCCTTGCCGACCTTGTCCATCGCCTGGGCGATGATCGAGCCGATCTCCTCGTCGTTGTTGGCGGAGATGGAGCCGATGTGGGCGATGTCCTTCCCCTCGACCGGCTTCGACATCTTGTCGATGGCCTCGACGGCGGCCTTGACGGCCATCTCGATGCCGCGCTTGACGTCCATCGGGTTCGCGCCGGCGGTGACGTTCTTGATGCCCTCGCGGTAGATGGCCTGGGCCAGAACGGTGGCGGTGGTGGTGCCGTCGCCGGCGGTGTCGGAGGTCTTGGAAGCGACCTCGCGCACCATCTGGGCGCCGGCGTTCTCCAGCTCGTCCTTGAGCTCGATCTCCTTGGCGACGGTGACGCCGTCCTTGGTGATCGTGGGCGAGCCGAACTTCTTCTCGATGACCACATTGCGGCCGCGGGGTCCGAGAGTGACCTTCACCGCGTCCGCGAGTTTGTTGACGCCGCGCAGGATCGCCTGGCGGGCTTCTTCACTGTATGTAATTCGCTTGGCCATTGTTTATCCCTCCACGATGGCGAGAACTTCGTCCTCGCGAAGAATGGTGTACTCGATGTCGTCGATCTTGATCTCGGTGCCGGAGTACTTCCCGATCAGCACCGTGTCACCCTTCTTGACGTCGAGTTTGATGCGCTTCCCATCCTCGTTGTATTTCCCGTCGCCGACGGCGATGACTTCCGCCTCCTGCGGCTTCTCTTTGGCGCTGTCGGGGATGATGATTCCCCCGCGCACCTGCTCCTTGGCGTCTTTGCGGCGCACGACGATGCGGTCGTAGAGCGGCCGGAGTTTCAGTTCAGTTGCTACTGCTGGCATGGATGCTTCTCCTTTCGTGTCTTTGTTGGCTTTCCGCGGCGGGACCGCCGCGGAATCGTTAGCACTCGGCTACGATGAGTGCTAACAATAGTTCTGGGACATTATTCTGTCAAGGGCCTTTTTGTCGAGACGGCTCAACAGTTTGCGCCGCCGGTCGTACGGATCAGTCGGAGGACTCCTTTCATGAAAACCGCTGCACTTTTCGTGCTCGCCCTCACGCTCGCGTCCGGCTGCGCCACCAGCGATGACCCGCCCGCGGACTCGCGCCCAGCGAGGATGCCGCGCAATGTCGAAACGCCGTCCGGCTTCGACGTCCCGCCGCCCAACTGGTGGCGCGACCCGCAGGTCTCCGTCAACGTCAAGCTGAGCGACGCACAGTTCGCCTCGCTCGACGCCATCGACCGCGAACACGCCGCCGAGGTCGCCAGGTTGCGGATGGACGTGGCCGCCGCCGAGCGCGACGTTCGCCTGCTCCTCGCGGCGGAGAAACCGACCGCTGACGACATCGTCGCCGCCGGCCAGCGCGTCCGCACGCTGCGCGACCAGATCCTCGACCACGAGCTGCGCATGCTCGCCGAGGAGCGCGCGTTGCTGACCCGCGAGCAGTGGACGGCGCTGCAGGACGCGCTGCGCGACGAGCGCCTCGACGCCGGCGGCCGACGCGGCGGTTTCGGAGGGGGGCGCGGGGGTGGGCGGCGGGGTGGGGGGCGGCGGCCGTTCTGAGCAGTTGCCAGTTGCCAGTGGCGTCGGGCAACGTGCAACTCGGCATGACGGCGACTGAGGCCCCACGGCGCGCGACGTACATCCTCTTCGTTCACTTCGCCATCAACGCCATGAATTTCCTCGTTCACCCCAAGAGGTAGGGAAGGGCGTACGCGCGACATCCTTGCACGGACTCCGGCAGCAGGACGGCCGTAGCGTTGGACTTGCCGCATGCAATGACGTGCGATGGCACGTGCGAGTGACTGCCGCATTATCGAGGTAACGCGGTCGGCTCGCTTCGCGCGCAACGCCGTCACCGAGTCATTTGCAGCGCTGACGCAACCCAGTTCCTCGGCAACAGCCGGCGTCGCCGCGGGTGTGACGCGCAAGGCTTGCGCACCGCAGCGCAGAAGAAAAAGGGTGATCACAGCGATGGGTGTCGGCATGCCCAAAATAACTGGTGATCAAGGAATGACTCTTGGTTTCGTGGTCATTGGTTCGCTAGGATGGGTAGGGAAATGTCTTGCCGCGTCACTCCTATGGTGAGATCGGACTGCTGAATGCCGGAAGAACGGCACGAAGGGATCGTCATGGCAAGAAAGAGAAACGCTCGTCGTCCCGCTCGTCTGCGCATCGTGCACCGTCAGGATCACGCTGCGGCACGTCCCGTCATCACCGCATTTCGCACCACCAACGAACCCGATGACGTGCCGCTGTGCACAGCAGTGTCAAACGCTGATGTTGAACGGGCACGCGAACTGGCGCGAACGCTTGGTTGGAATGCGCTCATCGCGAGCTAGTGGCCCAGGTTGAGCCTCGCGAGGCGTTCCTCGTCCGAGGCCGCGTCCATCTCATCGTACTCTTCCGCAAAGAGCAGCAGGACGCCCACGGTATCGATGAAGTAGAACACCCGCAAGGCCGGAAAACTGCGATCGCCAATCTGGTAACTCCGGGTCTTGAGCAGGCGAATCTTCGTCTCGCCGAGGCACGGGAAGTTCATCGCGGCTTGCTCCAACCGCCTCACGATCGCAAACAGAATCCGCTGGACCTCGGGTGTGGCCGGTAGCTTCGCGAGCGACTCGCGAAACCATTCCGTGGAAAACACCAGCCACCCTTGGGTCATGGTACGTGTCTCTCCAGCTCGGACTCACCAATCGTGGATTACCACCCCTGATCCAGCGCCACTCCGCGCGGTGACGATACGCCCTCCACCACCGGGTGTCAACAGCTTCGGCCATACGAACATAAGTACTTGAGCACTCAGTGGTTAGCTGAACGATGCGCCACGCCATGAAACCATCGATACTCGTCACTCGTATATGATTTCGCTATCCAAGTACCATACCAATGGTAGCTGATACGTCTCTTGCATACCATATGAAATGAGGTTACATTGATAGCCATGCGCCATACGACTGATGCTACCCAGACGCCATCGAGCGGCAAACCGACGCTCGTGAAGACGACGCTCAACCTTCCCGCCGACGAGTTCGCTGCGCTCAAGCAGCTTGCGGTCACGCGACATGCAAGCGTGTCAGACGTCGTCCGCCGTGCCGTCGTGCTGGAGAAGCTCCTCCACGATGCGCTGCGCAACGGCGGCAAAATCCTGCTGGAAGAGCCCGACCAGCCAATCAAACAACTCATCATCCGGTAGGACGCCATGCTACCGAACGAACTCGCTCAGCTCGAAAGCGTGCTTGACTGGCGCACGGAGACGCGCCAACGTGCCGCGGAGCGAGCAACCGCTCTCCTTTCACTCGCGGACAATGACCTGAGCGCAGCAATCAGGGACACGCCGGATGAGAAACTCCTCAGCGTGCTGGAGTACCTACTCGACGCCGCGCACCGCGAACTCGATCGAGAACCACGACGCGCGCGGTGGTACACGGAACTCGTCCTCGCGCACGTCGACCGAGTACGCGTCCCTGCCGGGGCAGAGCCCTTCATAGAACTACTCCATGCCCAAGCATGGACGGAACGCGCGAACGCCCTGCACATTACGGGAGAGTTGGATGAGGCCCTGATTGCAACGCAACGGGGGATTGGTGCTCTCGGCGCGAACCCGGCGTACGCGCTCGAACGTGCTGATCTGGAGTTGCTTGAAGCACACGTGCATCACGATCAAGGTGACAGGGACACCGCACTCACCCGCATCCGCGCGAGCGTCGCGCAATTCCAGGCGCACGGTGACATACGACGCGCCCTGCGTGCGCGCACGACAGAGGCCGGCCTGTTGTACGAGCTGCGACGGTACGGAGAAGCCGAGCAGATTTTCCTCGCGATGTACGAGGAAGCAGAACGCACCCATGATGCGGAGACGCGCGCACGAAACGCGAACAATCTCGGGCACTGCGCCATCCAGCGCGGCGATGAGGCTGCGGCAAGAGCCTACTTTACGGCCGCCATGATCGGCTTTGATGCACTGCGCATGGAAGCAGAACGACAGCGCGCCCTCTGGGGATTCGCCCGGATTCTCGCAAAAAACGGCCAGGTACCAGAAGCCATCGCGCAACTCAACGCCGTCCAGGCAGAATTTCTCGATCGCGACATCGTGCTTGACGCGGCGCTGGTGAGCCTTGCGATTGTCGAGCTCCTGCTGACCGTCGATCGGGTCGCGCTACTCCCCAGCGTCTGCGCAGACCTCGTCACGACATTCGCGAACGCTGGCATGAAGGAGAACGCACTGCGGGCATTCGCGTACTTGCAAGAGCGCGCGAGTACCCGGGCCGTGACATCCGACGAGGTACAGCGCGTTCGCAGGTTCGTCCACGCGTTAGCGGACGACCCAATGGCAGTCTTTGCAGCATGAAAAGGGGGGTGAATGGCGGCAACCACCCACCCCCAAAGGAAAACGGCCTATGGTTTCGGAAATGAAATCTCAGAGCCATCGAGGACGACGGGCATCAACCGCTTCACGATGCGCGCGATACGCGTCAGCAGTGAGTCGTGCGGATCGCGCGGCAGGGCTGCGGCCGGAAGGCTAGTGCCGATGCACAGCAGGAGCAGGAACGCGCCGAGGGTTCGTCTGAACATACAGTTCTCCTCTCCGAGAGCGACTCGTGGCCGCGCGCGCGACCCCGCACTCCCAAAAGTCAGTTTTCTTGATTGAGGAGGACGTCCTGCTTCTAGAGGAGTGACGGAGTCACGGATTTCCCTACCCCCTCATGGTAGGATTCGCGACATTTCCGCAAGCACAAGTATTAATAACCGTGATGACA
Source organism: Candidatus Gilichinskyi gelida (assembly GCA_038040385.1). GTDB lineage: Bacteria > Acidobacteriota > Thermoanaerobaculia > Gp7-AA8 > Gp7-AA8 > Gilichinskyi > Gilichinskyi gelida. The sequence continues at coordinate 28,341 of JBBPII010000010.1, read as the reverse complement.
AAGCGAACCGTGCATGACGCAAATCACCGTTGATGAACTGACCAAGGAACTCACGAAGCTCACGAAGCTCAAGCCAAAGGAGGCGCTCCGCTTCATCGCAGCAATCTCGGGCAGCCTCGATCACGAGCTGGTGCAACGAGCGCAACATCCGAAACTCGTGCAAATCTCTATTCCCGAACAAGCAAATGTGTTCACCCTCGGCATCGTGCCCGAGAACGCGCTCGTCGATTCTGTGTACGCGAGCACCGGCCTGCCGCGACAGCAGGTGCGCGACTACCTGCACTACCTCGACGCATCGTTGCGTCCGCGCCTGCAGTACTTACAGGAGCCCGTCGAGCTGGAGGGCTTTGGACGCATCGCGCAACAGGGCGGCCAGCTGACCTACGAGCCGATCGCGTTTAAGAATTTACCGCGGTCCTAAGCTCGTCCCCTGATGAATGCAGACGCGCTGATCATCCACCTCTCAGACCTCCACTTCTCGGGGTACCTGCAAAACGTCGACAACATCGGCGAATGGAGCCAAGTCGCCAAAACTCATGACTTTCTCGTCCTGCAGGAAATGGAGAGCATCATCGTGCAGCTCCTGCGCGAGTATCGCGATCGCGTCATCGTCGTCATCACCGGCGACCTGACGACGGCGGCAGAACCGCCCGCGTATGAACTCCTCACCACGTACCTTTTTGGCAAGGTATGGATTTCCGAAAACAAGAGAGTCGGCTTGGGCCTTCACGATGAATTCCACCTCCAAGACCGGGTCTTCGTGGTGCCGGGCAACCACGATGCGTGGTTACGCTTCAGCGGCATACTGCGCCGCCTCACGCGCTGGCGGCAGCATTTCGACCGCCGCCAGCTCTTCCGCGACTACTTCGGCATGCAGCCACAAGTGAAGCCGCTGGTCGTGAATGGCGTCAGCTTCGTCTTCTACCTGCTCGACTCCAATGAACTCGTCGCCGGCGGACTGAACGCCTGGAACATCCGCAATGCCCTCGGCCGCGGCCGGGTAGGGAGGGCGCAGATCGGGAACGTGCTTGCGATGCATAACCAACTCATGGCGGGCAACATCCCAGTCCCACCAGGATTCGAATTGGATGCGGCGATTCGCATCGGCGTCCTCCATCACCATCCGGCAATCCCCGATGATCTTCCCAGTGGTGTCGAGCAGCGACTCCTTCGGCTGCAGGATGCGCCAGACGTCACCGCCCTCTTTCACGAGCAACTGCACACGCACCTCGTCGTGTGCGGCCACCAGCACTTCCCCTACCTCTACCCGGATCCTGCGACCGCAGCGCCGTGGCTGAGTTGCGCCGGGACCGCCACCCAACACAAAAGTCCGGTGAACAGCTTCAAGCTTTATTGGATTCGTAAGAGTGCGCCGCGGAGCATCACGGTCGAGGAGTTTGTCCGGAACCGTGCCGAGGCCGCCGTGAGCAAGTTCACCAGTACGAGCACAGTCCCCATCCCGCTATTGTGAAGCCTCGTCACGACCGGCAACACGACGGAGCGAACCACGGAATCCGCGCGCCCCTTCACGCGGTGAAATTGCGATCACTCGTTTGTCTCCTCGATGCGAGGACCGAGATCGGTGGAGGGGATAGGGAACCCGCTCATCAGACCGCATGAGCGACCGCAACTCGTTTGGTTACAGACTTCGTTTCATGAGCCTCATCATCGCGTTCTTGGTGCTCGCGAGCGCGAGTGCGCAGCAGCGCGCGGTGCGCGAGGATGGTGTCACGGTCATCCTGCATCCTGATGGGCGGTGGAGGTCGAGCCGCCAACGCCGGTCGTTCCCCGACCGTTCTACCCGCCGCGGTGCAGGTGTTCTTCGGGAACTTACACTCGCATACGAGGTATAGCGATGGGAGTGCGATGGGTCGGAGGTCTTCCTCCGTGAAAACCGGTGCCGTCTTCGTGCGCGCCTTGGTTGCCGGTGTTAGTTCCCAGTTGCCGGTGGCCCGAGCAACGTGCAACCGGCAACAGGCAACAGGCAACTGGCAACTCGAATGATAGCCTTGCGCGCCATGACGGACGCGACAGAGGCCCCCCGGCGCGCGACATACACCCTCTTCGTTCTCTTCGCCATCAACGCCATGAACTTTTTCGATCGCGTGATCGGCGGTGCGGTCGCCGAGCCGATCCGCAAGGAGTGGCAGTTGAGCGACAGCGCGCTCGGCGCACTCGGCACGGCGTTCACGCTGCTCTACGCCTTCGCCGGCGTTCCGCTCGGGCGCCTCGCCGACCGCTACTCGCGCAAGACGCTCCTGGCCGGCGGCGTCGCGGTGTGGAGCGGACTGACGGCGCTTTCCGGCGTGGCGCGCACGTTCTGGAGTCTCTTCGCCATGCGCCTCGGCGTCGGCGTCGGCGAGGCGGTCTGCGCCCCCGCCGCCACGTCGCTGATCGGCGATCTATACCCGCCCGCCCGCCGCGGGCGCGCGATGTCGATGTTCATGATGGGACTGCCGGTCGGCATCGCCCTCTCGTTCTTCCTCGGCGGCTCGATCGCGCACTCGTACGGATGGCGCGCCGCGTTCTTTGTCGCCGGAGCGCCCGGCCTGCTCTTCGCCGTCGCCGCGATGTTCATCAAGGAGCCGGCTCGTGAAGGCGGGCCGGTTGGAGAATCAGTCGCACATCCATACCGATCGGTGCTCTCCATCCCCACCATGTGGTGGATCATCATTTCCGGCGCGCTGCACAACTTCAACATGTACGCCCTCGGGTCATTCATCGCGCCGTTCGTCATCCGCTATCACGGCGTCGATCTTCGACAGGCGGGGCTGATCTCCATGACCGTGTACGGGCTCTCCGGGATCCCGGGGCTGCTCGCCGGCGGCATGCTTGCCGACTCCATCGGCCGCAAACGCAAAGACGGCCGTCTGCTCCTGGGTGCGCTCTGCATCCTCATCTCGGTGCCGCTGATGGTGTTGGCCCTGATGCAGCCGCCGCGTGCGATCGCGGCGTTCGTCGTGCTCGCCACGCTGGCGTGCATGGTGATGTACGTCTACTACTCGACCGTCTACGCGGCGATTCAGGACGTGGTCGAGCCGCGCCTGCGCGGCACGGCGATGGCGCTCTACTTCCTGGCGATGTACGTCCTCGGCGCGTCGCTCGGACCGCTCGGCACCGGCATGGCCAGCGACCACTTCACCAAGCGTGCAGCGGCGGCGGCAGGAGCCGTCGCCCTCGAACCGTTCAAGGGCGTGGGGCTGCACAGCGCGATGTACCTGATTCCCGTCCTGAGCCTGATCCTCACCTTCGTCCTCTTCGCCGCGTCGCGCACCATCGTTCGCGACGCCCGCCAGCAATGAAAGCCGCGATCTGCTACGCGAACAACGAGCCGGTTCGCGTCGAGGACGTCGTCCTCGATGCGCCGAAGGACGGCGAGGTGCTGGTGCGCATGGCGGCCAGCGGCGTCTGCCACTCCGACCGCTCCGTCATCAGCGGCATCATGCCGGCGAAGCTGCCCTGCGTCCTCGGCCACGAAGGCGCGGGCATCGTGGCCGGCGTCGGCGCGGGCGTGACGCACGTCCGGGAGGGCGATCGCGTCGTGCTGTCATGGGTCACGCCGTGCGGCCGCTGTTTCTACTGCCGCGGCGGAAGCCCGCAATTGTGCGACGTCGGTTCGCAGATCAACATCATGCACCGGCAGCCCGACGGCACGACGCGCGTGCATCGCGACGGCGCCGACCTGCAGGCCTTCTGCGGCCTCGGCGCGCTGGCCGAGGAGGTGGTCGCGCCGGCGAATGCGTGCGTGAAGCTGCCCGATGACACGCCGCTGGACAAGGCTGCGCTGATCGGCTGCTCGGTGATGACCGGCGTCGGCGCGGTGCTCAACACCGCCGCGGTGCGGCCGGGGAGCAGCGTCGCCGTGTTTGGGGCGGGCGGGGTGGGGCTGAACGTCATTCAAGGCGCGGTGATCGCCGGAGCGGAGCGCATCATCGCGATCGACGTGAACGCGCGAAAGCTCGCGCTGGCGGCGACCTTCGGCGCGACCGACGGCATCGACGCCACCTCGCAGGACGCCGTGGCGATGATTCGCGAGCTGACCGGCGGGCGCGGCGTCGATTACGCGTTCGAAGCCATCGGGCGGAAGGAGTCGATCGAGCAGGCGTATGCGTCGCTGCGAAAGGGCGGGACCTGCGTGGTCATCGGAATCGGCTCGCGCAAGGAATCGGTGAGCCTCAACGTCTTCTTCATCCCCATCACCGAGAAGCGGCTGGTCGGCTGCTGGTACGGCGGTGCGGATGTCCACCGCGACGCGCCGCGGCTTCTTTCGCTCTATCGCCAGGGCAAGCTGAAGCTGGACGAACTGTTGACGCGCACCTATCCGCTCGAGGAGGTCAACCAGGCCTTCGCCGACATGGACGCCGGCGTCAACGCGCGCGGGCTGGTGGTCTTCTGAGCGTCACCAGGCGAAGGTGAACTCGCAGCGCTCGGCGCCCTCGCAGACGCACGCCGGATGCGCGCCCGACGCCTTCGCGCCGGTTGCCAGCTCCAACACCTTCCCCCAGAAGCCGATCATGCTCTGACACACCGCGCGCGTCGGCCGCGCGCCGCTCTCGTACCGGTAGACCATCGCGCACGAGCCGTCGCCGGTGATGCGCGCGTCGAGCGCGTTCATGTCGCGGTAGACGAGGTTGTGCAGCCACGCCATGTTCCCGACCAGCTTCGCCGGGTCCTTCGCCAGCAGGCCTTGGTAGACGCCGGTGTACGCATGCTCGGCGATGAACGCGCCGACATCCGCCGGCCCGCTCCCCGGCCGCTGCGGCAGCGCGCGCATGAGCCGGCGCAGCGCCACCAGCGACTGGTACGGATACCACCCCGCGTCGAGGTAGCGTGGCTTGAGCAGCGCCGCGTCTTCCGGCGCGAGCGTTGCCGCGGCCTGCTGCAACTCCGCATCGCTGTAGCAGGTTTTCAGGAAGAGCGACTGCGCGTTGAGGATGACTCCTTTGACTTCGGCCATTAACTCTCCTCAGAAGGTATACCGCCCGGCGTCGATCACCGCGGCGGCGACGCGCCTTCGCGCCGCGATGGCGTCGAATGGCGGCCGATCGGCATGAAAGGCGGGCACGCCGGCCACCGCGCCAGCGACCTGACGCGCCGAGTGCTCGATGCGATCGGCGGCGTCGGCAGCGTAGACGTTGACGATATCGAGCACGACGCCGGACTTGCCCTGCTTCGCCGCCCTGAGCGTCGCGCTTTCGGTCGCGTAGATCTCGATGGCGATGTCGGCGAGGTGGCCGAGGATCTCCTGCTCGTCCGGCGCGGCAGCGACCGCCTCGCGCAGCCACAGGTTGGCCGGCGGAGCCTTTCGCAATCGTTTCCCGATGATCAACCGGTTGATCTCGTTCGTCCCCTCGTACAGCCGGGTGATGCGCGCGTCGCGGTAGGGGCGCTCGGCCGGGAACTCCTTCGAATAGCCATAGCCGCCGTAGACCTGCAGCGCTTCGTCAACGACGTACGCCAGCGCCTCGCTGGTCCACACCTTGTTGATCGAGCATTCGATGGCGAAGCCGGCGATGGTCGTCAACACGGCGTCGCTGTCGTCCACAGGCACGTTCGCCAGCGCGCGGTCCGTATCGCCCAAGGTTCGGTAGACCATCGCGTCGCCGACCCAGCAGCGGATGGCCATCTCCGCGATCTTCTGCCGGATCAGCCCGAAGTCGGCGATGGGACGCCCGAACTGATGCCGCTCGCGCGCGTACTGCGTCGCCTGGTTCAGAGCCTGTTTGGCGCAGCCGATGTTGCGGGTGCCGAGCTTGAGGCGGCCGATGTTCAGGACGTTGAAGGCGACTTTGTGTCCTTCGCCGATCCTGCCGAGGACGTTCTCCACCGGCACGCGAACGTTCTCCAGAATCAGCGCCGTGGTCGAGGAGCCGTCGAGGCCGAGCTTCGGCTCTTCGCGGCCGCTGACCACGCCCATGCCGCGCTCCACGAGGAAGGCGGTGAATTTCTCGCCGTCGACTTTGGCGAAGATGGTGAACAGATCGGCGAAGCCGCCGTTGGTGATCCACATCTTCTGTCCGTTCAGGACATAGAAGCGGCCGTCGTCGGTGAGCGTGGCGCGCGCCAGCGCGGCGAGGGCGTCGGAGCCGGAGCCCGGCTCGGTCAGGGCGAACGCGGCGATCCATTCGCCGGAGGCGAGGCGCGGTAGGTAGCGCTCCTTCTGCTCGGGAGTGCCGAAGTAGACCAGCGGCAAGGTGCCGATGGTGGTGTGCGCGCCGAGGGAGCCGGCGAAGGAGGGCATGATGCCGATCTTCTCTCCGACGTACGCGGAGCTGACTTTGTCCAGCCCCAGCCCGCCGTACACCTCGGGAATGTCGATGCGCAGAAGATCAAGCTCGCCGGCTTTGAGGAGCAGCTCGCGGGTGAGCGCCCAATCCTTTTGGTAGATGCGATCGGCGCGCGGCAGCACTTCGGTGCGCATGAACTCCTCGGCGATCCGCCCGAACATCTTCTGCGCCGGCGAGAGATCCTCGGGCGTGAAAACATCGGTTGACTCTGCGATCGTCCCTTCCATATGCTGCACCTACCGACCGGTAGGTAGCATAGTCCAATGTCGATCAAACGCGAGCGAACTCCGCTGCCGAGTGATGGACGAGCGTCCGAGGTGTATCGCACCGCGGCGGCGATCATCCTGCAGAAGGGCTACGACGCCACCTCCGTCAGCGACATCGCCAACGCCCTCGGCATCACCAAGGCGGGCCTCTACCACTACATCCACGGCAAGACCCAACTGCTCTTCGACATCATGCAGTACGGTCTCGATGAGTTGGAGCGCGAGGTGGCGCAGCCGGCGAAGAAGATGGCCGACCCGGAGGAACGGCTGCGCTTCATGATCGGCACGCACGCGCGGATCGTTACCCGTGGCAACGGCGCGGTGACCATCCTGGTGGATGAAGCGCGCGCTCTCACGCCGGCCCAGAACCGCCACATCACGCAGCGCAAGCGCGCCTATTTCGACTATCTGCGCGCCACGCTGCAGGAACTGAAAGCCGCCGGGAAGCTCCGCGACGTCAACGTCACGGTCGCCGCCTTCGGCATCCTCGGCACCATCAACTGGCTGTCGCGCTGGGTGCAGCCGGACGGAACGCTCGACGAGAAAAAGATCGCCGACCAGATCGTCGACATCGCTTTCAACGGACTGACGCGGCCCGGCCGGCGCGGACTGCGAGCGATATGAACATCCTGGTCTGCCTGAAACAGATTCCCGATCCGGAGATCCCGGCGCGCGATTTCCGCATCGCCGACATCGGCTCGGCCAATCTGGTCAGCGACATCTTCGGCGAGAACGCGCTGGAGACGGCGCTGCAGTTCGGCGGAAAAATCACCGTGCTGTCGTTCGGCGCGCCCAGTGCGGAGGACACGCTGCGCAAGGCGCTGGCGATGAAGGCGGACGCCGCGGCGCTGGTGATCAACGACACGAATCCGAATCCCGATCCCCTCGCGGTCGCGCAGGTGCTGGCGGCGGCGGTACGGAAATTGGGCGGCTTCGACTTGATCCTCACCGGCCGCGAGTCGGGCGACTGGGGCGCCGGGCAGACCGGCAGCCTCCTGGCCGAGGAGCTGGGCCTGCCGTGCGTGTCGTTCGTCGACTCGATCGAGGGACGCGAGGGTGGCGTTCGCCTGCGGCGGCAGACGGAGTCGGGCTTCGAGGTGATCGAAGCGTCGACGCCGGTGGTGCTGACCATCACCAACGACGAGCACAACGTGCCGCGCATCCCTAAGGTGCGCGATGTGATGGCCGCGCACCGCCAGCCGCTGACGACATTCACCCTCGCGGACCTCGGCGTCGACGTCAGCAACCGCTGGTACGAAGTGATCGAGATGTCGATTCCGACAAAAGAGACCGCGTGCGAGTTCCTGACCGTCGAAGAGCTGGCGCAGCGGCTTTTGGAGGTCACGGCGGGCGCATGAATGATGTGGTGATCGTGCTGTTCGGCAATGACCGCGCCGCGGAGGGGCTTGCCGGCGCCGCGCAGCGCCTCGGCGGCACCGTTCGCGCGATCCGTGTCGAAGAGTATCAGCCCGAGGAGTGTCTTACAGCGCTTGCGGAGGAGTGCAAAGGCGCGCGCGCAATTCTCTTCTCGAATGATACCTACAGCCAGGAAGTGGCTCCGCGACTCGCGCATCGGCTCGGCGGGAGCTGCGTCGGTGACGGAATCGACGTGCAGTTCGTCGACGGCCGGCTGCGCGTGACGCGTCAGGTCTACGGCGGCAAGGCGGAGGCGGTGATCGCGCTCAAACGGACGCCGGGAGTGGCGTGGCTGCGCGCGCGCTCCTTCGCGCCGGGGAACGCCGGCGTCCCGCCGGCTGGCCCGCCGCCGTCCCGGCGGCGAGACGCCGCCGAGCCAGCCGGCGAGGACGCCGGCGCTCCCAAAACCCGCATCGTAGAGCGAACGGCATCGCAGAGCGAGGCCCGGCTCGAGGACGCGCGCGTCATCGTCTCCGGCGGACGTGGCATCGGCGGCCCCGAGGGATTCGCGCAGGAGCTCCAGCCGCTGGCGCAGCTCCTCGGCGCGCAGATGGCGGCCTCGCGCGCGGCGTGCGACGCCGGCTGGGTGCCGCCCACCTGGCAGGTCGGGCAGACGGGCAAGAAGGTGGCGCCCGATCTCTACCTGGCCATCGGCATCACCGGCGCCAGCCAGCACATGGCGGGGATCTCGGAGGCGAAGCAGATCGCTGCCATCAACATCGACCGCGACGCGCCGATCTTCAAGCACTGCCGCTTCGGCATCGTCGAGGACTACCGCAAGGTCGTCCCGCTGCTGCGGCAGAAGTTGTCGGAGCTCCAGCGATGAGCAGCGCGCACGCCGCAACGCGGACGATCTACTGGAACATCGCGCACGTCTGGGCCATGTACGCGCTGCTCGTGCCGGTCATCGGAATCGGCGGCTACGGCGTCTACCGGCACTTCCAGCGCTGGCGGCGCGGCAGGCCGCTGGCGCGCTTCGATCAGCCCGCGCGACGCCTTCGGCTGGTGTTCGATCAAGCCCTCGCGCAGCGGCGAACGGCGTTCTGGTTCCATCGCTTCCTGACTTACGGCTTCATCGTGCTGACCGTCGCCACCATTCTGGTCGGCCTCGACGCCGACTTCGGCACGACCATTCTGCGCGGCTGGTTCTATCTCTACTTCCAGTCGTTCATCGTCGACCTCTTCGGCGCGCTGGTGGTCATCGGCATCCTCATGGCCGCCATCCGCCGCTACGGCGCGCGGCCGGCGAAGCTGGTCTACACCGACGAGGCGGGATGGATCCTCGCCGCCATCTTCACCATCGCTGTGACCGGATTCCTGGTCGAAGGATGGCGGATCGCGGCGACGGGCGACGCGTGGGCCTCGTGGTCGCCGTTTGGAAACTTCGTCGCGCGGCTCTCGCGCCCGCTGATGAGCATCGCCGCGCTGGAGGCCGCGCACCGCACCACCTGGTGGTTGCACCTCGCGGTCAGCTTCGCCTTCCTGGCGTGGATCCCGTACACGAAGATGATGCACGTCCTCACCGCGCCGCTGAACATCTACACGGCGAACCTCGATCCGATCGGCGGATCGCTGAAGACGATCGATTTCGAATCGGCGGAGCCGCTGGGGGTGAACGCGCTCAACGCCTTCACCTGGAAGGACCTGCTCGACCTCGACGCCTGCACCGAGTGCGGCCGCTGCACGGCGGTCTGTCCGGCGCACGCCGTCGGCAAGACGCTCTCACCGCGCGACATCATCCTTCAGTTGCGCGATCTCCCTGGCGGCGCCGCGCCGATCATCGGCGCCGTCCCGGCCACCGCCCCGGAGGCGCTGTGGGAGTGCACCACCTGCGCGGCGTGCGTCGAAGCCTGCCCGGTCTTCATCGAGCAACTGCCGAAGATCGTCGACATGCGGCGGCATCTGGTCATGGAAGAGGCGAAGTACCCCGAGTCGATGCAGGCCGCCATCCTGTCAATGGAAAAGCGCGGGCATCCGTTCGCCGGCACCACAGCCACGCGGCTCGACTGGGCGGAAGGTCTCGACGTGAAGCACGTCAGCGAGGCCCGCGACGCCGAGGTGCTGTTGTGGGTGGGGTGCGGCGGCGCGCTGATCGAGCGGAATCAGCGGGTGATCCGGGCCATCGCGCAGTTGCTGACCAGGGCCGGCGTCAAGTTCGCGATCATGGGACGCGAAGAGAAGTGCTCCGGCGATCCCGCCCGCCGCATCGGCAACGAGTTCCTGTTCGAGACGCTGGCGAAGGAGAATGTGGCGAACCTGACCAAGTACCAGGTGCGCAAAGTCATCACGCCGTGTCCGCACTGCTTCAACACCTTCAAGAACGAGTATCCGCAGTACGGCGGCAGGTTCGAGGTCTACCACCACAGCGAGTTCCTCGCGGACCTCGTCGACCGCGGAAAGCTCGAGGTCCCCAAAGAGACGACGCAAAGCGTTGCCTTCCACGACGCCTGCTACCTCGGCCGCCAGAACGGCGTCTACGACGCGCCGCGCCGCATTCTCGGCGCGCCGCCGGTGGAGTTGCCGCGCAACCGCAATCAGAGTTTCTGCTGCGGCGGCGGGGGAGGGATGAGCTTCGTCGAGGAGCCGCCGGACAAGCGCGTCAATCAGGAGCGGGCGCGGGAAGCGCTGGAGACCGGCGCCGACGTGCTCGCGGTCAGTTGCCCATTCTGCATGACCATGATGCAGGATGGCATCAACGCTCGAAAAGGCGCGCGCGAGATGCGCGTGATGGATATCGCGGAGGTGTTGCTCGATGGACTTGAATCTCACGCCGGCTGAACAGGAGTTCCGCGACGAGTTCCGCGGCTGGCTGAAGGCGAACGTGCCGGCGCCATGGACCGGCGGGGGTCTGAACTCCGAGAGCCGGAACGAATACGTCGACTACCTCCGCCGCTGGCAGCGCACGCTCTTCGAGGGAGGATGGGCGGGAATCGCCTGGCCGAAGAAGTTCGGCGGCCGTGGCGCGACGCTCATGCAACAGGCTCTCTTCCAGGAGGATCTCGCGCTGGCCGACGCGCCGCATCTCATCGGCACCATCGGTCTGTCGCTGGTCGGGCCGACGATCATCGCCATGGGGAGCGAAGGGCAGAAGGGGCGCTATCTGGCGCCGATCCTCGCCGGCGACGAGATCTGGTGCCAGGGCTTTTCCGAGCCGAACGCCGGCAGCGACCTCGCCTCCCTCGGAACGAAAGCGATCCGCGATGGCGACGACTTCATCATCAACGGCCAGAAGATCTGGACCAGCTTCGCGCAGATGGCCGACTACTGCCTGCTGCTGGTGCGCACCGACTTCGAGGCGCCGAAGCACAAAGGGATCACCTGCCTGCTGGTCGACATGCGCACGCCCGGCATCTCCGTCCGCCCGCTGCGCCAGATGTCGGGCGACGCCGGCTTCAACGAGGTGTTCTTCTCCGACGTGCGCGTCGCGGTCTCGCAGGTCCTGGGACAGATCAACAGCGGCTGGACGACGGCGATGACCGCGCTGATGAACGAGCGGGCGAACCTCGGCACCGGGATCCAGGTCATCTTCAAGCGCAATCTCAACGCCCTCATCGCCCGATCGCGTCTGATCGACCGCAACGGCCGCCCCGCCAGCGCCGATCCGATGGTCCGGCAGAAGCTGGCGCAGGCCTATCTCGAGCTGGAGATCCTTCGTCTCAACACCAATCGCGCCCTGACGTCGCTCAGCAAGAGCGGCGTGCCGGGCGCGGAGGGATCGATCCAGAAGCTGTACTGGAGCGAAATGAATCAGAGGACGCAGCAGACCGCTCAGGAGATACTTGGCCCATACGGACAGCTCATCGACTTCGACAACGGCGTCTGGCAGTACGGATACCTGCGCAGCCGAGGCAACACCATCGAAGCGGGGACCAGCGAGATCCAGCGGAACATCGTCGCCGAGCGGGTGCTCGGATTACCGAAGAGCTATTGATATGGATTTCGATCTCAGCAAACCGCAGAAACTCCTGAAGGACACCGCGCGGCAATTCCTGGCGCGCGAGTGCAACGTGCGCCGTCTGATCGAAACTGACGGCGACCCCTTGTGGTCGGCCATCGCTGATCAGGGATGGACCGGCCTGATCGTTCCTGAGGAGTACGGCGGCCTCGGGACCGGCATCGTGGAGTTGGCAGTGGTGGCGGAGGAGATGGGCCGCGCCTGTCTGCCGGGCCCGTACTTGTCCAATGTCTTTGCCACCGCATTGATCCGGGCCGCGGGGAGCGTGGAGCAGCAGGCGCGATGGCTGCCGCGGATCGCCGCGGGTGAGTTGAAGGCGACGGTCGCCATTCTCGAGGCGACCGCAAGTTGGGATCTCGATGCCATTCGTTCGCCGTTGACAGTTGGCCGTTGGCCGTTGACCGAATCCTCAGCCAACGGCCAACAGCCAACGGCGAACCGAAAGCTCTTCGTCGGCGATGCCTCTGTCGCCGATCTGATCCTCTGCGTCACGCGGTCGAACGACGGACTCGCAGTCGTGGCTGCGCCCGCCCTCTCTATCGAGCGGATGCCCTCCATGGACGAGACGCGCAAGCTCTACGAGGTGACGTTCGACCGGCTAAGCGGCGATGTTCTGCCGGGCGGGCGGGACGCGGTCCGCTCGGCGATCGACGTCGCCACCGTCGCGCTCTGCGCGGAGATGGTCGGCGGGATGCAGTGGGTGCTCGACACCACCGTCGAATACGCCAAGACGCGGCAGCAGTTCGGGCGTCCGATCGGCTCGTTCCAGGCGGTGCAGCATCAGTGCGCCGACATGCTGCTGCTGACCGAGAGCGCGCGCTCGGCCACGTACTACGCCGCCTGGGCGCTGACGGAGAACGATCCCGCAGCGCCGCTGGCTGTTTCCATGGCCAAGGCGTACTGTTCCGACGCCTGCCGCGAGGTGGGCAACCGCGGCGTGCAGGTGCACGGCGGCATCGGCTTCACCTGGGAGCACGACCTCCAGCTCTATTACAAACGCGCCAAGTCGTCGGAGATCCTGTTCGGCGATGCCTCGTTCCATCGGGAGCGCATCGCCTCGCTCGTCGTCGACGAATTGCCGCACGTCGCTTCGCGTATCGAAACCAGCCCGGACCATCAAACGGTGCGGGCTTAGAAGAATCTTTCAGAAAGAAGGAGGCACAGATGGCGTCAAAGGTCCGGAACCTCATCCTCGTACTTCTCCTCATGCCCATCGGGTTGTTTGCGCAGTCGCGACTCACGGCCGCTGACCTGCAAGGTACCGTGCTGGACGAATCGGGCGGCGTCTTGCCCGGCGTGACCATCACAGCGACTACCGCGGCGACCAACCAGTCGCGCACCGCGGTGACCGGCAAGGATGGCCGGTACTACATCGGCGCCCTGCCGCCGGGGCTCTACACCATCACGGCGGAGCTCGTGGGATTCGCGCCCCAGCAACAGAAGGACGTCCGCCTGCTGATCGGTCAGCTGGTCGAAATGAACTTCACCCTGCGGCCCGGCGCCAGCGAGGCCATCGTGGTCAGCGCCGCGGCGCCGCTGGTCGATACCACGCAGACGTCCGTCTCCTCGGTGGTGGGGCAGGAACAGATCGACACCCTGCCGACCAACGGCCGCAATTTCCTCAGCTTCACCGTCATCACTCCCGGCGTGACCACCGACCGGACGCCGCAGCAGGGCGCCTCGGCCACCTCGGGGCTCTCGTTCGGCGGGCAGCGCGCGCGCTCGAACAACATCATGGTCGACGGCGTGGACAACAACGATCCCATCGTCGGCGCCGTCCGCGCCACGTTCAGCCAGGAAGCCATCCAGGAGTTCCAGGTCCTCACCAACTCCTACTCCGCGGAGTTCGGCAAGGCCTCCGGCGGCGTGGTGAACATCATCACCCGCTCCGGAACGAACGAGACGCGCGGCAACGTCTTCGAGTTCTTCCGCGACGACTCGCTCAACTCGAAGGGACACTTCGAGAAGTTGAACAATCAGGAGAAGGCACCGTTCCACCAGAACCAGTACGGCTTCACCGTCGGCGGTCCGGTACGCCGCGACCAGACCTTCTACTTCGTATCCGCGGAGAAACTGGGCACCGAAGCCAGCAGCTTCGTGACCATCAATCCCGCCGCCGCGGCGCTGCTCAACGCGGCGGGATTCCCGGTGGAATTAGGCAACGTACCGTACGAAGTCGAATCGGATAACTACCTGGCCAAGATCGATCACCAGTGGTCGCCGGCGCACTCGCTCACCACGCGCGCCAACTACGCCAAGTTGCTCAACGAGAACATCGAGCCCTTTGGCGGCATCATCGCGCGCAGCCGCGGCGCGGTGCAGCACCGCACCGACTGGGCGATCGCCGCGTCGCAGACCGACGCCTTCTCGTCCCGCTGGATCAATGAGCTGCGCGGCCAGTTCGCCAAAGAGGACCAGTTGATCGAGTCGCTCGATCCGAACTGCGGAGGCCCCTGCGGCTCCAACAACTTCGCGGGCGGCCCGACGGTGGAGATCGTCGGCTTCGCCAGCGTCGGCCGCCAGCGTTTTACCCCGCAGCCGCGCCACAACAAGCGCTACCAGTTGAAGGACACCGTCAGCTTCTTCAGCGGCACGCACTCCATGAAGACCGGCTTCGACTTCAACGTGGTGAAAACCACCTTCACCGCGCTGCCGCTGCACTTCGGCGGCCGCTACATTTTCCAAGCGCTGCCTGCGGTTCCCGCCCTCGGGCTCCCGGCGTTTCCTACCGGCTTGGACGCTTTCAAATTCTGTCCAACGGGTCTTACTCCGCCAAACTGCGGGATACCCGCGGCGTACGTCCAGGGCTACGGCACCAGCGGCGATGACTACAACGATCCCGACATCGCCGTCTTCATCCAGGACGACTGGAGCATCAACGACAAGCTGACGGTCAAGGCCGGCCTTCGCTACCAGCGGCAATGGCAGTACGACATCCCGTTCACCGTGGGCATCCCCGGCGGCTCGTTCACCTACAAGCTCCCGGACGACACCAACAACTTCGGGCCGCGCGTTTCCGTGGCCTTCGATCCGGCCGGCGACGGCCGCTCGTCGCTGCATGCGGCGTGGGGCCTGTTCTTCGACAACCAGCTCCTCTCCAACGCCCAGATCGGCAACGGCATCGACGGCCGCAACCTCCGCACCCTCGTGGCGCGTTTTCCGGCGTCCATCACCCCGTGGCGCTCGCCGGGACACAAGGCGGCCGAGCCGACCACGCCCTACCCCAGCCTGGTGATCTCGCCCGATCCGGGCCTGGAAACGCCGTACTCGCGCCAGGCCGCCGTCGGCTACGACCGCGCGTTCGGCCGGAACTTCTCCGCCGCGATCAATGCCCTGTGGGTGCGCGGGAAGAACCAGATCGGCACCATCGACTACAACCCGGTCGTGCCGGCGCTCGGCACCGGCCGCCGTCCGAACGACGTCAACAACGTCCCCGGCACGTCCGCCTCGGTGCTGCAGTACACCGGCTTCGGCGAGACCTGGTACAAGGGATTGACCCTCTCCCTGAACAAGCATCTCGCCGACAACTACCAGTTCCTCGTGTCGTACACGTTCTCGAAGGCCGAGGACACCTCGACCGACTTCCAGAGCGCGTTCATCGCCATGCAGAACGGCCGCGGCCGCGACCCGAACAACCTTACCGGGCTGCCGGTCGGCTTCGATCCGCTGTCCGAGCGCGGGGCGGCCACGCATGACCAGCGCCACCGCTTCGTGCTCAGCGGCCTCTATCAGTTCCCGTGGCAGGTGCAGTTCTCGACCATCGTCACCGCGGCTTCCGGGCGTCCGTACACGCCGCTGTGGGGCGCCGATCGCAATGGCGACGGCGACGGCGGCGCGTTCCCGTCGGATCGCGCCCGCACTAACGCGAGCGATGAGGCGACCGCAGTCCGCCGCAACAGCGAGACCATGAAGGGGCAGTTCATCGTCGACACCCGCCTGAGCAAGCACTTCACCTTCGGAGGCACCCGCGGGTTCGACGCCATCATCGACGTCTTCAATCTCTTGGACCGGACAAACTTCACGGAGATCAACAACATCTTTGGACCGGGCGCGTTCCCGACCAATCCGGTGCCGACCTACGGGGTGTACACCGAGGCGCTTCCCGGACGGCAGATTCAGCTCGCGGCGAAGGTCACGTTCTGAAGACCGTCCAGCAACTGTTTGATTTGTCGGGGCGCGCGGCCATCGTCACCGGTGGCTCGCGCGGCCTCGGCCTGGAGATCGCCGAAGGCCTCGCCGAGGCGGGCGCGTCGCTGATGCTCTGCGCCCGGCGCGAGGAATGGCTCACGCCGACCGTGGACGCCCTGCGCAAGCGCGGGTGGCGGGTGGAGGGGAAGCTGTGCGACGTCTCCAACCCGCAGCAGGTGGAGCAAGTCGTGTCCGCCGCGGTGGAGGCCTTCGGAGCAGTCGACATTCTGATCAACAACGCCGGCGTGTCGTGGGGAGAGCGGCCGGAGACCATGCCGCTCGAGCAGTGGAAGCGCGTGCTGGACACCAACCTCACCGGCGCGTTCCTATTCGCGCAGGCGGCGGGGCGGGAGATGCTGAAGGCGCAGCGCGGCTCCATCATCAACATCGCCTCGGTGGCCGGAATCCGCTCATCGACCCACGGCCCGCATTACGCCGGCTACGCCGCCAGCAAGGCGGGGCTGATGGGACTGACGCGCGAGCTGGCGGCGTCGTGGGGTCCGCAGGGCATCCGGGTGAACGCGATCGCGCCGGGTTTTTTTCATTCGCGTCTGGCCGATCCCGCCATCCAGTACGTCGAGCCGTCGATCAAGGCGCGCAACCCGATTCCGCGCGTCGGCGACGCGGGCGAGCTGAAGGGCGTGGCGGTCTTCCTCGCCTCCGACGCATCCGCCTACATCACCGGACAAATCCTCGCCGTCGACGGGGGGGCGACCATCGTATGACTCCCGTCATCCTGAGCGCAGCGAAGGATCTCAGTATGCGCATCCTGAGATCCTTCGCCGTCTGCGCGGCTCAGGATGACGGGCGGCTGGAGGATCGCAGTGCCTGACTCCCCCTACGCAGCCCGACCGTGGATCGACCATTACGATTACTGGGTTCGCCCGCACATGAATTACCCGCGGCGGCCGCTCGGAGACATCCTCCGGATGACGGCCGCCGACGTCCCCGACCGCCCGGCCACCGCGTTTCTCGGCGCGCAGCTCACATGGGGGGAGGTCAAGGACCGCAGCGACCGGCTGGCGACCGCCCTGGCGCGGATGGGCATCGCGAAAGGCGACCGCGTGGGCATCCTGCTCCCGAACTGCCCGCAGTACGGCTTGGCCGCCTTCGCCATCCTTCGCCTCGGCGCGATCGTGGTGAACGTCAACCCGCTCTACACGCCGCGCGAGATCGGCGTAGTCGCCCGCGACTCCGGGATGCGACTGCTGATCGCGCTGGACGTCCTTGCCCCTGCTGCGCTCGGCCTGGTCGAGACCATCATCGTCACCTCCGTCGCCGAATACAGCGCCGCCGCAGCGGAATGTCCGGCGGTCGCCGGCACGCAGCGGCTGAGCGACGTCCTCGCCGGCGTCGCGGAGCCCAACGTGCCGAGCGTCAGCATCGATCCGGACAACGACGTCGCCGTTCTGCAGTACACCGGCGGCACTACCGGCACGCCGAAGGGGGCGATGCTCACGCACTACAACATCTTCTCGAACGTCATCCAGACGACCGTCCTGCACCATCCCGAGCAAAGCCGCGGCGTGGATCGCGTCCTGCTGGTCATCCCGTACTTTCACATCTACGGATTCACGGTCGGCTTGATGTCGTGCGCGTGGCAGGGGGCGCAGCAGATCCTCATCCCGAAGTACGACGTGGAGGCGCTGCTCGCGGCGATCCGCGATTACCGTCCGACCTACTTCCCCGCCGTGCCGACGATCTACATCTCGCTCCTCAACCATCCGAAGGCGCGGGAGTACGGCATCGACAAGATCCGCGCCTTCAACAGCGGCTCGGCGCCGTTGCCGCTCGAGGTCATCGACCAATTCGAGCGGATGACCGGCGGCATGCTGAGCGAGGGCTACGGATTGTCGGAGGCCTCGCCGGTGACGCACACCTCGCCGTCGCTCGCCCGCCGCAAGCCGGGAAGCGTCGGCGTACCGCTGCCCGACACCGACATGAAGATCGTCGACATCGAGCACGGCACGACCGAGGTCCCCCTCGGATCGGAGGGAGAGCTCTGCATCGCCGGCCCACAGATCATGAAGGGCTACTGGAACCGCGAGGACGAAACCGCCATCGCGCTGCGGAAGGACGACGCGGGCCGGACGTGGCTCTACACCGGCGACATCGCGCGCATGGACGAAGATGGCTACACCACCATCATGCAGCGCAAGAAGGACATGGTCATCGTCGGCGGCTTCAACGTCTATCCGTCGGAGGTGGAGTCAATTCTCTTCACTCATCCGGCGGTGATGGAAGCGGTGGTCATCGGCGTGCCGCACGCCTACTACGGCGAGGTGGTCAAGGCGTTCGTCGTCGCCAAGCCTGGAGCGATGCTGCACGCCGAGGAGTTGAAGAGCCTCTGCGCCGCGAACCTCGCTGAATTCAAACGTCCCGCGGAGATCGAGATTCGTGACAGCCTTCCGAAGACCGCCGTCGGCAAGATTCTTCGCCGCGCGCTGCGCGAAGAGGTCGCGGCGGTGGAGAACGCATGAGCCGAAGCATTCAACGGGTGGTGGTGATCGGATCGGGGACCATGGGCGGCGGTATCGCGGCGCACTTTGCCAACACCGGCATCCCGGTGCACCTGCTCGACGTCTCGCAGCAGGTGGTCAAGGCCGGCTTCGAGCGGATGAAGAAGTCGAAGCCGCCGGCGTTCTTCACGCCGGAAACCGCGGAGCTGGTGACCGTCGGCAGCCTCGACGAGCACGAAGCGCGGATCGCCGAGGGCGACTGGATCATCGAGGCCATCATCGAGGAGCTGGAGCCGAAGCGGGAGCTGGTCGCCCGTATCGACCGTCTCCGCAAGAAAGACAGCATCGTCTCCAGCAACACCTCGGGCCTGCCGATCGCCAGCATCGCCGCGAACGCCTCCGCCGACTTCAAGGCCCACTTCCTCGGCACGCACTTCTTCAATCCGCCGCGCTACATGAAGCTGCTGGAGATCATCCCCACCGCCGACACCCGCCCGGACATCCTCGCCTTCGTGCGCGAGTTCGCCGAGCGGCGCCTCGGCAAGGGCGTGGTCATCTGCAACGACACGCCGAACTTCATCGCCAACCGCATCGCTTCGATCGGCGGTGCCACGCTGCTCGATTTCGTTCTCGAGCACGGCTACACCATCGAAGAGACCGACGCCATCGTCGGACCGCTGATCGGACGCCCCAAGACGGCCGCTTTCCGCCTGCAGGATCTGGTCGGCCTCGATGTCGCATCGTCCGTCGCGGCGAACCTCTACGATCTCATCCCGCACGACGAGTCGCGCGAGGCCCTCCGCTCGCCGCGCGTCGAGGGACTGCGCAAGCGGCAGATGGAGCTCGGCCGCCTCGGTGACAAAACCGGCCAGGGCTTCTACAAGAAGGGCGGCAAGTCGATCCTGACGCTCGACATCGCGAGCGGCGAGTACCGCGAGCGCGTCGAGCCGGACATCCCCTCAATCGCTGAGGCGATGAAGATCAAGAGCCTGCCGAAGCGGCTGAAGTTCGTCCTCGAACAGGACGACAAAGCGGGCGCGCTGGCTCGCCACGTCGTCTACAACACGCTGGCCTACGCCGCGCGCCGTATCCCCGAAATCACGGACGACTTCACGAACGTCGACCGCGCCATGCGCTGGGGCTTCTCGCATGAGATGGGACCGTTCGAGCTATGGGACGCCCTCGGCGTGCGCGAGACGGCCGAGGCGATGCGGCGTTACGGCGTCGCCGTCCCGGATTGGGTGGAGGAGAAAGAGACCTTCCACCCCTCTCGGAGTGCAGCGGCGGTGTCGAACGTTCGGGAGAACAAAGGCGCCAGCCTCCTCGACATCGGCGACGGCGTCCTCCAACTCGAATTCCACACCAAGATGAACACGCTCACCGAGGACGTGCGGGCGATGATCGAGGCCTCGGTCGAGGAATTGGAGCGCGGCGCGTGGGTGGGGATGGTCATCGGCAACGACGGCGCGGACTTTTGCGTCGGCGCCAATCTGTCGGGCAACTTCGGTTCGAATGGCATCGAGCCCGCAGTGAAGGCGATGCAGGACGCGCTCATGGCCGTCCGCTTCTGTTCGAAGCCGATCGTCGCCGCGCCGTTCGGCCGCACCCTCGGCGGCGGCGCCGAGGTGGCCATGGCCGCGGCGCGGATCGTCGCCGCGTCGGAGACGTACATGGGCCTCGTGGAGGTCGGCGTCGGGCTCGTACCGGGCGCCGGCGGATGTAAGGAGCTCGTCCGCCGCGTCGTCTCGCCGGTCATGAAACGGACGCCGAACGCCGACCCGCTTCCGTTCGTGCAGAACGTGCTGCAGACCATCGGCACGGCGCGCGTGTCGACCAGCGCCGAGGAGGCGCGGTCCCTCGGCCTCCTCGGATCCGCCGACCGCGTGGTCATGAACCGCGACCACCTGCTGGCCGAGGCCAAGCGCGAAGTGCTGGAGATGGCGGAGGAAGGCTACGCGCCTCCGGCGCGCGAGAAGTCGTGCTACGCCGCGGGCCGCGACGTCTTCGCCGCGCTGCGCGCCGGCATCTTCGTTATGCAGCAGGGGGCCTACATCAGCGAATACGACGCGCTCATCACCGCGCGGCTGGCGTCGATCCTCACCGGCCGCGAGCTGTCGGCTGGCCAGTGGGTCGACGAGCAGTTCTTCCTCGACCGCGAGCGGAAAGTGTTCGTCGCGCTCTGCCACGAGCCGAAAACGGTCGAGCGAATCACGCACATGCTTAGTACGGGGAAGCCCTTGAGGAACTGAAAGGCGTTGACAGTTGGCTGTTGGCAGTTGACCGAGCAATCAACAACGGCCAACGGTCAACTGCCAACGGCGAACTACTATGGCCGAGATCACAACCAACCGCCGGACCATGAGCGGCATGGAGTACATGCAGAAAATCGTGGCCGGAGAGATCGAGGGCGCGCCGATGGCGCGGCTGCTCAACATCCGGATCACGAACGTCGAAGCGGGGCGGGTGACGGTCACCGGCGAGCCGGCGGCGGAGTTCGAGAACGGACTGCGCATCGCCCACGGCGGATTCGCCGCCGCACTGCTGGACACGGCGCTCGGCTGCGCCGTCAACTCCGCTCAGCCCGCCGGCAAGGTGTTCACCACGCTGGAGATGAAGATCAACTTCACGCGCGCGGTGACCCGGCAGGCGGGGACGCTCACCTGCACGGCGAACATCGTTCACGCCGGCTCGCGCACCGCGACGGCGGAAGGGCGCATCACCGACGCCGCAGGTAGCATCTACGCGCACGGAACCGCGACCTTCATCCTCTTTCGCGATACCACCACGGAGGCCTCATGAATGAAGCTGTGATCGTCGCCGGCCTGCGAACCGCGGTCGGCAAGTCGCCGCGCGGTGCGCTGCGGACCACGCGCCCCGACGACATGGCGGCCGAAGTCATCAGCGCGCTGTTGAAGCAGACGCCGGGCCTCGAGCCGGAAGCGATCGACGACGTGATCCTCGGCTGCGCCGCACCCGAGGCGGAGGCCGGGACGAACGTGGCGCGGATCGCCGCGCTGCGCGCCGGACTTCCCGACGCTGTGCCGGCGGTGACCGTGAACCGCTTCTGCTCGTCCGGCTCGCAAACCATCGCCATGGCCGCGGAGCGGATCATGGCCGGGATGGCGGAGCAGATCATCGCCGGCGGGACGGAGTCGATGAGCTTGGTGCGCGGCAACGGCCGCTTCCGCCCCAATCCGGAGCTGATCGAGCATCGCCCGAATGTCTACCTCAGCATGGGCCTGACGGCGGAAAACGTCGCGCGCAAGTACGGCGTGTCGCGCGAAGAGGCGGACGCGTTTTCGTATGCGAGTCACCAGAAGGCCATCGCCGCGCAGCAGGCGGGGAAGTTCGCCGATGACGGCATCGTGCCGCTGAACGTGGAGATCGTGGAGGCCAACGACCGCCAGAAGTTCGTTTTCGATAAGGACGAGGGGCCGCGCGCCGACACCTCGGTCGAGGCGCTGGCGAAACTCCGCCCCGTCTTCCACGCCAAGGGGGTGGTCACCGCCGGCAACTCCAGCCAGACCTCCGACGGCGCCGGTGCGGTGATCGTCATGTCGCGCAAGCGCGCCGAAGAGCTGAACCTGAAACCGCTGGCGCGCTTCGTGTCGTACGCGGTCGGCGGCGTCCCGCCGGAGATCATGGGCATGGGACCGGTGGTCGCCGTTCCGAAGGCGCTGAAGCTGGCCGGGCTGAAGCTCGAGGACATCGACCTCATCGAATTGAACGAAGCCTTCGCCGCGCAGGCGCTGGCCGTCATGCGCGAACTGGGAATGGACCCCGACCGCGTCAACGTGAACGGCGGCGCCATCGCCCTCGGCCATCCCCTTGGCGCCAGCGGCGCCAAGCTCACCGTGCAGCTCCTCGGCGAGATGCGGCGCCGCGGCTCGCGCTACGGCATGGTGACGATGTGCGTGGGCGGCGGACAGGGCGCAGCGACGATCTTCGAGAACCTGCAATGAACTTCGAGCTGCCGCCGGAGCTCATCGACTTGCGCGACCGCGTCGCCGCCTTCGTGCGCGACGAGGTCATTCCCGCCGAGAACGGCGACGCCGACATCGCCGCGTTGCGCGAGAAGGCGCGGCAGGCCGGACTCTACGGGCCGCAGTTGCCGCGCGAGTGGGGCGGCTTGGGGCTGGAGACCGTCGGCATGTGCGTGGTCTTCGAGCAGGCGGGCCGGAGCCTCCTCGGGCCGCTAGCGATGCATTGCTCGGCGCCCGACGAAGGCAACATGCATCTGCTGTCGCTCTACGCCACGCCCGAGCAGCGGGAGCAGTATCTGCGTCCGCTGGTGGAAGCGAAGATCCGCTCCTGCTTCGCCATGACCGAGCCGGCGCCCGGCGCGGGCTCCGATCCAACCATGCTGCGCACGCGCGCCGCGCGCGTCGACGGCGGCTGGGAGATCACCGGCCGGAAGTGGTTCGCCAGCGGCGCGGACGGCGCGGCGTTCGCCATCGTCATGGCCGTGACCGATCCGGACGTGCCGGCGCACAAAGGCGTGACCATGTTTCTCGTCCCGACCGACGCGCCGGGGTTCCGGCTGCTTCGCTCGATCCACGTCCTGGGCATCCACGAAGGCATGGGCCACGGCGAGATCGACTTCGAAGGGGTGCGCGTCCCCGACTCCGCGGTCCTCGGCAGAGTCGGCGACGGATTCAAGATGGCGCAGGTGCGCCTGACGCCGGCGCGCCTGACGCACTGCATGCGCTGGATGGGCGCCGCGCAGCGGTCGCTGGAGATTGCCATCGCGTACGCGCGCGAGCGGGAGTCATTCGGAAAGAAACTGGCCGAGCACCAAGCGGTACAGTGGATGATCGCCGACTCGGAGATCGACCTGCACGCCTCGCGCATGATGGTCATGCACGCCGCGTGGAAGCACGAGCGCGGCGACGACATCCGCCACGAGTCGTCGATCTGCAAAGTGTTCGTGGCCGAGGCCATCAATCGGGTCATCGACCGCGCGGTGCAGATCTGCGGCGCGCTCGGCGTCTCTGCCGATACGCCGCTGGAGCACTTCTACCGCGAGGCGCGCGCCTTCCGCATTTACGACGGACCATCGGAAGTGCACCGGATGGTGATCGCGCGGAACGTACTGCGATGAGTACGCGGAGCGCCGGCGTCCCGCCGGCTGGCCCGGCGGCGTCCCGCCGCCGCACCCCGGGCGCCGAGGACGGCGCCCGTCCATCCGGCGTGGACGCCGGCGGTCCGCGAGTCAGCGACTGGATGGTCATCACTCAGGACCTGGTCAACCGATTCGCCGAGGTGACGGGCGACCAGCAGTGGATTCACACTGATCCCGAGAGGGGCGCGACCATTGCGCACGGGTTTCTCACGCTGTCGCTGTTCTCTAAGCTTCTCCGCCAAACCGCGCGGCTCGAAGACGTTCGCATGGCGGTGAACTATGGGCTCGATCGCGTCCGCTTCATCGCGCCGGTGATGGTCGGATCACGCATTCGCGGCCGCTTCGAGCGTGCGTCGTCCGAAGAGCGCGCCGACGGAACGAAAACCGTCTGGCATGTGACCATCGAGAGCGACGCGAGCGAGAAACTGTGCTGCGTCGCCGACTGGATCGTCCTATACGTCCGATGAGATTTCGCGATCAGGTTGTCTGGGTCACCGGTGCGTCGTCGGGAATCGGCGAGGCGCTGGCGGTGGCCTTCAGCCGCGAAGGCGCGCAACTCGTCCTCTCGGCGCGCAGAGCCGAGGAACTGGAGCGGGTGCGCGCGTCGTGCGAGCGGCCGGACCGCCACGTCGTCCTGCCGCTGGATTTGACGGACGCCGACGCCGTCGCGCGCGCGGCCGAGCGCGCCGGCCGCGTCGACGTCCTCGTTCACAGCGGCGGCGTGAGTCAGCGGTCGCTGGCGATGCAGACCGACCTCGCCGTCGAGCGCTCGATCATGGATCTCAACTTCTTCGGCACCGTCGCCCTGACCAAGGCCGTGCTGCCGTCGATGATCGCGCGGAAGTCGGGGCACATCGTACCGGTCAGCAGCGTGGTCGGCTATGTCGGCACGCCGCTGCGTTCGGCCTACGCCGCCTCCAAGCACGCGCTGCACGGCTATTTCGACTCGCTGCGCGCGGAGGTGGCGAAGGACGGCATCCGCATCACCATCGTCTGCCCCGGCTACATCCGGACCAACGTCAGCCGCAACGCGCTGACCGGCGACGGCAGCGCGTTCGGCAGCATGGACCCGACGCACGAGCACGCGACGACGCCCGAAGAGTGCGCGCGCCGCGTCGTCGACGGCGTGGCGAAACGGAAGCGCGAGGTCCTCGTCGGCGGCAAGGAGACGTGGGCGGTGCTGCTGCAGCGGCTCGTCCCCGCCGTGGTTGCGCGCATGGTGCGGATGAAATGAGCGACACCCGGCCGGTTCGCACCACCGAGCAGCTCGACTGGGCGAAGATTGCAGCGTATCTGGAACTGCCGGACATGGAAGTCCAGCAGTTTCCAGGCGGACACTCGAATCTGACGTACCTCCTCCGCTCCGGCGATCGCGAGCTCGTCCTCCGCCGCCCACCCTTCGGCCCGGTGCCCCCGCGCGCGCACGACATGGCGCGCGAGTTCCGCGTGCTCGCCGCCGTCCATCCCGTCTTTCCGCTCGCGCCGCAGCCGTATGTCCTCTGCGAGGATCCCGACGTCGCCGGGGCGGTCTTCTACACGATGGAGCGGCGGCACGGAGTGGTCATCCGTGCCGAGGAGCCGCCGGAGCTGCGCGACCGCACCGATCTCCGCCGCGGCATCAGCGAATCGATGGTCGACACGCTGGCCAGCCTGCACGCCGTCGAGGGTCTCGAAGCGCTCGGCAAGCCGGCCGGCTTCGTCGCCCGGCAGATCCGCGGGTGGAGCGAGCGGTGGCACGGCTCGAAGACCAGCGACGTCCCGGAGATGGAGCAGCTCGCGGCGTGGCTGGAGGCGCGCATCCCCCCCGACCCGCCCCGCCCCACGCTGGTGCACGGCGACTACAAGCTCGACAACGTGATGCTCGACGCGAACGACCTGCGTCGCCTGGCCGGCGTCTTCGACTGGGAGATGAGCGCCGTCGGCGATCCGCTCGTCGACCTCGGCATCCTCCTCTGCTACTGGGTGCACATCGCCGGCGAATCAAAGGGCGACGCGGTGTCCACCGTGACCACCCGCCCCGGCTGGTTCGGCCGCGACGAGATCCTCGAGCGCTACGCCGCGCGCAGCGGCGCGTCGCTCGACGGCATCGCGCTTTACGAGGTATTCGCCGTCTTCAAGCTCGCGGTGGTCCTTCAGCAGATTTACGCCCGCTTCGTGCGCGGGCAGACCGACGACCCGCGCTTCGCCCCGCTCGGCGAGCGGGTGACCATGCTGGCGCGGAAGGCGGCCTCGATGGCTTTTTGATGGAGTGCGGGCGGGACGCCCGGCGGTTGCGGGCGAGACGCCCGCACTCCGAGGAGAAATGATGAACAACACGCAGGTCCTGTTCACCCGCCGCCCCGAGGGGATGCCGGCCGAAGACAACTTCGACATCGTCACCACGCCGCTGCGCGAGCCGGGCGACGGCGAAGTCCTTCGCCGCACCATCTACCTCTCGGTCGACCCGTACATGCGCGGGCGCATGAGCACGCAGAAGTCGTACGTCGAAGGCGCCACGCTCGGCGACACGATGGTCGGACAGACCGTCAGCCAGGTGATGGCGTCGAACAATCCGCGATTCGAGCCGGGCGACATCGTCCTCACCAACGACGGCTGGCAGGCGTACGGACTCTCCGACGGCAAGGGTCTGCGCAAAATTGACCCGGCCGCGGCGCCGATCTCCTGGTCCCTCGGGGTCCTGGGGATGGTCGGCCTGACGGCGTACGTCGGCCTGCTCGACATCGGAAAACCGAAAGAAGGGGAGACCGTCGTCGTCTCCGCGGCTGCCGGCGCGGTCGGCTCGATCGTGGGCCAGATCGCCAAGATCAAAGGCTGCCGAGCCGTCGGCATCGCCGGAAGCGACGAGAAGTGCGCGGTCGTCGTCCGGGAGCTCGGATTCGACGCCTGCGTCAACTACAAGACCCAGGACCTCAACGCCGCGCTCAAGGAGGCGTGTCCGGACGGCGTCGACATCTACTTCGACAATGTCGGCGGCGCGGTGCTCGAAACGGTGTTGAAGCGCATCAACGTCCACGCCCGCATCCCGCTCATCGGCCTCATCTCGCAATACAACGTCGACAAGCCGTCGGCCGGCCCCAACCTCGGGCCCATCCTGGTCAAGCGCGCGCTGCTGCAGGGGATGATCATCTTCGACCACACCGATCGCCTGCCCGACTTTCTCCGCGACATGTCGCAGTGGCTTCGCGAGGGGAAGATCCACTATCGCGAAGACATCGTGCAGGGACTGGAGAACGCGCCGCGCGCCTTCATCGGTCTCTTCAAGGGCGAGAACATCGGCAAGCGGATCGTGCAGGTCTCCGAGGTGACGCGATGAGTGAAGTCCTGCTCGAGCGACCGGCCGACGACATCGCCGTCGTCCGCTTGAATCGTCCGGAAGTCCGCAACGCGCTGAACATGGCGGTCCGCCAGCAGCTCGCCGATCACTTCGCTGCCCTCGGCGCGGACGAGACGACGCGCTGCATCATCATCACCGGCGGGGAGAAGGTCTTCGCCGCCGGCGCCGATCTGCGCGACATGGTCGATCGTTCGCCGGTCGATCTGTTGCTGCGGCGGTCGGAGAAGTTGTGGCAGCCCATCGCTTCCTGCCCGAAGCCGGTCATCGCCGCGGTGAACGGATACGCCCTCGGCGGCGGCTGCGAGCTGGCCATGCACGCCGACATCATCATCGCCGGCGAAGGGGCGAGCTTCGGCCAGCCGGAGGTGCGCGTCGGAATCATGCCGGGCGCCGGCGGCACGCAGCGCCTGACCCGCGCGGTCGGCAAGTACCACGCGATGCGGATGCTGCTGACCGGCGAGCCGGTGGCCGCGCTCGACGCGCTGGCCATGGGCCTGGTCAGCGACGTGGTGCCCGACAGCGAAGTCTTCGAGGCCGCGCTCCGCGTGGCCAAGACCATCGCCGCCCTCCCGCCGCTGGCGATCATGCAGATCAAGGAGGCGGTGCTCGCCGGGCAGGACGCCTCGCTCGAGGCGGGGATGACCATCGAGCGGAAGGCATTCCAGCTTCTCTTCGCCACCGCGGATCAGAAGGAGGGGATGCGCGCCTTCCTCGAGAAGCGGAAGCCGGACTTTCAAGGGCAATGAAGCTCCGGCATCGCGTCATGTACGCCACGGCGCGCCTCACGGCGTTGCTGCCGCGCCGCCTGCAGATCGCGCTGTCGGGCGAGCCGCCGATCGTCGTCGACGGGCAGCAGCTCGATCCGCAGGTGCAGCTCCTGCGCGCGCTGGGGCGGGGGCGCAGGCCGGCGGGCCTCGTCGAGCCGACGGTGGAAGCGGGCCGCGCACGCTACCGTCGCGACACGAGGATCTTCAACCCGCGCCCGACGCGCGTCGGTTCGGTGCTTGATTTCGAGATCGGCGGTTTGCGCGTCCGTCACTACCGTCCCGATCGGACGGACGGTGGTCCGATGACGGTCTACTTTCACGGCGGCGGATTCGTCATCGGCGATCTCGACACCCACGACGAGCCGTGCCGCATGCTCTGCCGCTACGCCGGCTGCCACGTGCTGAGCGTCGCGTATCGGCTGGCGCCGGAGCATCCGCACCCGGCGGCGGTGAAGGACGCGCTCGCGGCGTACCGCTGGGCGCGCGCGAACGCCGCGTCGCTCGGCGCCGACCCGCGGCGCGTGGCCGTCGGCGGCGACAGCGCGGG